>CAWEGF010000001.1:0-161051 GCA_963808535.1 uncultured Verrucomicrobiae bacterium
TCACCAGTGGCGCGAGGCCAGAGCAAGATGGCGGGTGAAATCAGGAACCGTTGCCGGAACAAGTCCCAGCGGAGTCACCAAGTGCAGTGCCGAATGACGCCATAAAAGAGGAGTAGAAACCGAACTGCGAGAGAGCGGCGGTTTGAGTGAGCACCAACTGATCCCTTTTCGATTAATATCCAAAATTTATATTAAATATGGAAAATATCAATTAAATTTCTGAAAGTTCTCTTCTAATTCTTTGCCATTTGTCCCGCTGTAACTTGTGAATTGTTATTTAAAAGGTTAATTTCCGGACGTGTCTTCTCTTGCTGAAAGGAACGCTGCTGGTTTTTCTGCCTTTATTTTCATCGGCGACCATCCGGCCATCGATTTTGCCAACACCTTATTGAACGCGCCGGGGCCCGGCATAGATCTTCTCCGCGTTTGGGCCGATGTCGTCGACTGGCTGGCTGAAGCAGGATTGTCGGAGAAATCCGCTGCCCTGCAGGTTCCCGCTCCCCGCGACGCTGAAGCTGTTAAAAGCGTGGTCGGGCTGCGTCAATCCTGGAAAGCGGTGTTAGCTGAGATCGTGACGGGCGGCAAAGTCAGTCCGCACTTCGTCACTCAGCTAAACCGCTTTTTGGCGGAAGATGCTTTCCACGAAACTCTAGTTCAGAATGAGAACCATCAGTTTCATCTCGAGCGCTCGACCGGCAACCTCCACGGAGAGAAACTAGCCCTCGCTCTCTTATCTCGGCAGATAGCGCATTTTCTGGCCGTAGCGAAATTGGAATATCTTCATCGGTGCGCCAATACCGCCTCTTGCGTGCTCTATTTCTACGACATCACCAAAAATCATCGGCGCCAGTGGTGTAGCACCGCGGCTTGCGGCAATCGGCACAAGGTAGCGGAGTTTCGCAAAAGGCAAGCCATGCGCGAAGCGTGAGGCGCTGCGGGGGATCGTTCAATCGTCCTTCGTCGTCGTGGTCGTCCTTCGTTCTCGATTTTTGTTAGGGGTGACGCCACCCTTGTGGCCAACCCGTCCCATAAATCGAGGACGACGACGAAGGACGATTACAGATCGGAGGCGGCAAGCTCGATGTGCGCTGGCAAGGTAACTAATTGCCTTGGCCGGACTCCTTCCTTCTAGTTCGCGGAATCCCCTCGTCGAACCGATCGATTAACCGGGTCAACATCGACACGATGCGGGCTAGCATTTCTTTACCAAGGCGGACGCGATCGCCGGAGGCGAAGCGCTTGGCGACCGCCGCATCGAGGCAAGCGGCGCACTCGAATGCCGAACCTCGAGCGTCATCGAAGAACTTAGCGCGTTGACGCCCTTGACGTTTGCCGTTTCCTTCGGCGGTATTGAGAAGGACTGAGAGACCTGCGCGATCAAGCTGTTCAATCAACTCGCGTCGATGCTGGATTGGGGAATGCGAGGTCTCATCCATAAATTCGGCCAGCCAGGCAATGAATCCTAGTTCGACCCGATAGACATCGAGTTTTTCGTGATCAAAAAGAAGCTCCATTCGCTCACAATAACATTAAAATACACTGTATCTAGACTCATTTGGTGATTTATTTGATTCTTAAATTACCGCGTCGCTATTTCCCCCAATTGTCCTTCGTCGTCGTGGTCGTCCTTCGTTCTCGATTTTTGTTAGCGGCGACGCCACCCCTGGTGGCCTGGCTTTCCCAGAAAACCGAGGACGAGCACGAGGACGACGACGAGGACGATTTTGGGGATTAGTGCGAGGGACGCCCTTGATAGAATCCCCAATAGCCATTAACGATCGATAAATCCTGCGGAAGGCCCCGGGCAAATTTCTGACGATAGAAACCGTTGGGATCGTCCGTATCTGATAGTCGATTGTATCCGCGGTGACCGATTAGCTTGTCTTCGACGACCAGGCTGTCGTGGTGAAAAATAGGATAGAGGAAAATCTCAACCACCCGATGGTCCTCAAACTCCGCTTGGTAAGAAGGTAAAGCTATCTTAGGGCTCTCAGGGTAAATCGTCCGATCGGCGACTCTTTTCCATCTTCCGACGCTGTCCAAATCAAAAGTGTAACTCTCGTATAGCCGGGCAGTATTATCTGGCAGGAAAACAAAGAAAACCCCCTGCATTCGATTAATCCAGATATCGACGATCGGATTGGGCGGACCTGGCGGAGTTGCTTCAGGTGCAGCGGTTTGCTTGATTTTGCCGAGGAAGATAGTCCAAGCCAGACCACAGACCCCGCCAGAACCAGAATCAGGAAAGCAACCATCTCACGACGGAGCAACATAAGGGTCGATTACCGATATCGCCCCTTGGCATCCACTGTCAAGAGCCACTCCGGAGGGCAAAGCGGCCGCCCCCCAATCGTCCTTCGTCGTCGTCGTCGTCCCGTCCTCGATTTTCTGGGGGAGCGTGATGGGCAAGCAAATCGAGCCTCACCCCCGATCGAGGACGAGCGGCACGTCACGACGAAGGACGAAGGACGATTTGGCGGCAATACCGCTTTAGCTGGCGACAAGCTCCCTCTGCCTAACTTCCCGCTCCACGCGCGGCTTCCTCGGGGGTGCCTTCTTCCCGAGCTTGGCCATCAGAACATAAAAGATCGGCGTCATAAACAATCCGAGGAAGGTCACCCCAATCATCCCGGAAAATACCGCCACTCCCATGGCGTGGCGCATCTCAGAACCGGCGCCGTGCGCCGCTACCAACGGCCAAACGCCGGCAATGAATGCTGTCGAGGTCATTAGAATGGGCCGCAATCGCAGCGCACAAGCCTCCAAAGCAGCTTTCTCCGGACTCAAACCTTCCTCTTGATTCTTGGTCTTGGCGAATTCCACGATCAAGATGGCATTCTTGCAGGCCAATCCGATCAGAACGATCAGGCCAATTTGGGTAAAGATATTGTTATCTCCTCCGGCAATCTGTACTCCCAGCAGGGCGAACAGCAAACAAAGCGGGACGATCAGGACAATCGCGAAAGGCAGCCGCAAGCTTTCGTACTGGGCGGCCAGAACCAGAAAGACCAAGAGCACGCAGAGTGGGAAAATATAGATGGCGGTATTACCCGCCATCACGTTCTGGAAAGTCAGGTCGGTCCACTCAAACGCCATCCCCTTGGGTAAAGTCTGGGCCAGAACACGGGTCATCGCGGACTCGGCCTGCCCGCTACTGAATCCTTTGTTCGGCGCCCCGTTAATCGGGGCAGTCAGATAACTATTGTAATGCTCAGTTCGATCTGGCCCATAGCTTTCACCTACCTTTACGATAGATCCCAAAGGCACCAGGAGTCCGTTCCGATTGCGCACTTTTAAAGCCGCAATGTCAGACGGTTCCCTTCGGTATTTTTCGTCGGCTTGGGCAATGACCTGGTAAGTTCGCCCAAACCGATTGAAGTCGTTCACGTAAAGGGAACCCAGGTTAACTTGCAAAGCGCTGGCCACATCGCTTTTCGCCAAGCCGAGACTGGCGGCTTTTTCCACGTCGATATCCGCTTTCAGTTGCGGGACATTAATCGTCAGACTGGTGAAAAGATTTCCCAGCTCCGGTGTGGCAGCGGCCTTTTTTAAAACTTCCTGAGTCGCACTGGAGAGCGCCTCGTAGCCGAGCCCGGCCCGGTCTTCCAATTGCAAACGAAACCCGCCAATGGTGCCAAGTCCCTGCACGGGGGGCGGCGGGAAAATAGCGATGAAGGCACTCTGAATGGTTCCAAATTTTTGCTGGAGCTCGTTGGCCACCGCAAAACCGCCCAGGTTAGGGGCATTCCGTTCTGAAAACGGTTTCAGCGTGACAAAAACAATTCCCGAATTGGTGCTGTTGGTGAAACCGTTAATCGACAATCCCGGAAAGGCCACGGCACTCTCTACCGCCGGATGTTGCAAGGCGATTTCGCTCATCCGGCGAATCACGGTATCTGTCCGATCAAGAGAGGAAGCCTCGGGGAGCTGAGCAAAGGCGACCAGATACTGTTTGTCCTGCAAGGGGATGAATCCAGTCGGGGTCGTCCGAAAAAGGTTAAAAGTTAACAGGACTAACCCGGCGTAAATGATTAAGGCGAAGGTGGCGCGTCCCAAGAGAATCCGGACCAGATTCGCGTACCATTTGCCAGACCAATTAAACCACCGGTTGAATGGTCGAAAAAACCATCCGAAAAGAAAGTTTAACATCTGCGTCGCGCGATCGGCTCGGGAACCGGAGGGCCGGAGCAAGATGGCGCACAGGGCTGGACTAAGGGTGAGCGAATTGAATGCGCTGATCACCGTGGAGATGGCAATGGTGAGAGCAAACTGCCGGTAGAATTGCCCCGTCAGCCCACTAATAAACGCCGTCGGCACGAAAACGGCACACAGCACCAGGGCGGTGGCGATAATCGGCCCGGTCACCTCTTTCATCGCTTGGTTGGTGGCGTCGCGCGGACTTAATCCAAGGTGGATATTCCTTTCCACGTTCTCGACCACGACAATGGCATCGTCGACCACGATCCCGATGGCCAGCACCAATCCAAACAGTGAAAGCGCGTTGATCGAAAATCCCATCGGTAACATCACCGCGAATGTCCCAATCAGCGAAACAGGCACGGCAACGAGTGGGATGATGGAAGCGCGCCAGGTCTGCAGAAAAACGATGACCACCACCACGACCAGAATCAGCGCCTCAAAAAGAGTGTGCACCACTGCTTCGATCGAATTGCGAACAAAAACTGTCGGATCGTAAACCACATCGTAGTCCAGGCCGACCGGGAAATCTTGTTTTAACTGGGCCATCGCCTTGCGCACATTGTCTGAGAGTTCGATCGCATTCGAACCCGGCAGCTGAAAAATCGGCAGCGCCACCGCCGCTTTGTTATTCAGGAGACTCCGTAAGTGAATAGTCGGAGGCGCCTAGCTCGATTCTTGCCACATCGCGCAAAAGAACATTTTCACCGTGGGATCCAGTCTTGACCACGATCCGGGTAAACTCTTCTTCGTTCACCAGGCGTCCATTAGCGTTGACCGTGAGGGCTAGATCAGAGCCCGATTTCTGCGGTTCCTGGCCAATCCCACCTCCGGCCACCTGAGCGTTTTGCTCGGTGATCGCGGCGACCACATCTGCGGCGGTCAATCCTCGCGCCTCTAGCTTTTGCGGATTGAGCCAGATCCGCATCGCATAGTCTCCGGAACCGAATAATTGAACTTGGCCTACGCCGGGTAGCCGCGCCAAGACGTCTCTCACCTGAAGGGTAGCGTAATTCCGAACATAGATGTCGTCGTAAACCCCGCTCGGACTAAATAAGTGAACAACCATCGCCAGATCGGGCGAACTTTTGAGGGTGGTTACTCCCAGGCGCTGGACTTCGGTGGGCAGCTTGGGCAGAGCTTGGGAAACCCGGTTCTGGACTTGAACCTGCGCCTTATCGAGGTCGGTTCCCAGCTTGAAGGTAATCGTCAGCGTCATGACCCCGTCGGTGGTCGCTTGGGAAGACATGTAAAGACTGTTTTCGACTCCCGTGATGACCTGCTCAAGCGGTGAGGAAACAGTCTCCCCAATGGTTTTTGGATCGGCTCCCGGGTAAGTCGCCCGCACCACGACCGTCGGGGGCACCACCTCGGGGTATTCGCTGATGGGCAGGAACTTCAGAGCAATCAGTCCAATCAGCAGAACGACAAAGGACAGGACGCAGGCAAAAACCGGCCGGCTAATAAAAAATCGAGAGATATTCATCGGAAATTTCTATGATTCGTTCTGTTTGGGCAGGACCGAGGCGTTGATCGATTCTTTTTGCGGAGCAACCTTCATCCCGGGCCGCACCCGCGCCTGACCGTCGATGATGATTTCATCGCTCGGTTTAAGACCCTCTTTAACCACCCTCTTGCCCTCGACTGCGTCTCCCAGAGTGACGCGCCGATATTGGGTGGTAGCTCCTTCGTCCACGGTTAAAACATATTTCTGGCCCTGGTCGGTCCCGATTGCTTTTTCGGGAACCAGCAAGGCGGTGTGATGCGCGCTCAACGGTATGCGGACCCGCGCAAACAGGCCGGGGGTTAGCCTGCCATCCGGATTGGGAAACACCGCCCGCACGGTAATACTAGCCGTATCCGGGCTGAGACGATTGTCGAAGGATTCAAGGTAGCCTTGCCGAGGAAAACCATC
Source organism: uncultured Verrucomicrobiae bacterium (assembly GCA_963808535.1). Taxonomy (GTDB): domain Bacteria; phylum Verrucomicrobiota; class Verrucomicrobiia; order Chthoniobacterales; family JAFAMB01; genus JAFAMB01. The sequence goes on from CAWEGF010000001.1 coordinate 6,113, forward strand.
TTCGTCGGTGAGTTCCATTCCAACTGGCAATCGCCCCTTTTCATCCACCGGCAGCTTTCCATCCGCCTTAACCTGCATCAGACGCAAGTAAGCCGCCTCGTCCAGGGTGGCGTAAACGTACAGCGGATCGACACTCACGATCGTCGCCAACAACGAATTGGACCCGGCCACTCCGCTGGCATAGTTGCCTTCCGTGAGCAGCGCCCGACTGATTCGGCCCGTGATCGGAGAGGTGACAGCACTTTCTTCGTAGTCCAACTTGGCGGTGTCCCGGGCCGCTTCGGCTGATTTGAGGGCCGCGGCCGATTCATCCAATTCCGAGCGACGACCATCGGCCTCTTCCTGCGAGATGGTGTGCGTCTTCAGTAGCTCGTCGGAGCGCCGGCTGATCCGTTGAGCGTTCGCCAGTGTCGCAGCTGCTCGGGAAACTTCCGCCGCCGCTCGATCCATATCCGCTTTGTACCAGCGCCGATCGATGACAAACAGCAGATCGCCCCGGTTGACGATTTGTCCCGCGGCAAAATGGATTTCGGTAATATGACCCGAAACCCGGGGACGTACTTCGACGGATTCGACCGCATCAAGGCGGGCGGTGACCGTTTGCCAATCGATGATCTCTCGCTGTTCAGCCGCCGAAACGGTTACCGCGGGCGGTTGAATGGTCGACTGGGAAGTCTGGCTGGGTTTGCAACCGGTCGAGACGATCAACAGGAAACAAGTCAATGCCAACCAGCCTGCCACAACGCGATGACCCGGGCGGCTCTTTGACCGAAGAAATGAGGTGGAGAAGATCCATCCGAAGCCCTAATTTTGACCTGCCCTGGGATGCAGCGGCCGATTTCGGAAGATTGAAAACGCGGAGTTCATTCATAGGACGGCGAAACCTCGGGCGATAAAAAGTTGAGCGCAGAGAAGAAAAGAAAGGCGCTTACATGCATTGTTCGTATATAAGCGAACAATTGGACCAGGGCAAGTTTTGTGTTACTCTTTTCTCATGCGAATGCCGCTCCATCCGGCCAAGGAACAGATCTCCCTGCCTCATGTCCTCTTTGCTCTCAGCGATCCTACGCGACTGCAAATCGTCAAAGGAATCGCTCAGCACGATCAAGTTAACTGTTGCGACATTAAACTCGATCTCAGCAAGTCCACTGCTTCGCGGCATTTCAAGGTTTTGCGCGAAGCGGGCATTATTCGGATGGAACCTCGCGGCGTGGTTTGTCTCAATTCGTTGCGCCGTCAGGAATTAGATGAGCTCTTTCCCGGCCTCCTGGATTCCGTTTTACAGGCCGTTCAGCCTTAGACCTGGCACTGAAAAAACCGTCGATCCGGATAAACCTCAGATTGCGCAGATTTCAGAGATGACTGAGGCTAAGAGGTCTGGTTGTTCCACCGCAAAATTCCGTTCGGTTCAAGTAAGGCTGAAAAATGGAGTCATCTAGCGCAAAGCATGTTCTTATCGTCGGAGGCGGCTTCGCCGGCCTGAACTGTGCCCTCAAGTTGGCGCAGAATTCCAACGTCCGGGTGACGTTGATCGACAAAAACAACTATCAACAGTTCCAGCCGTTGCTCTATCAAGTGGCGACGGCAGCATTGGCGCCCAACAACGCCGCGTTTGCCCTGCGAAACGTCTTCCGGCGCTACCCTAATGTCGATATTAAAATGGGAGAGGTGGTTTCCGTCGACCTCCAGACGCGCACCGCTGAGACGGCGAATGGGCAAAAGTACCAAGGTGACTACCTGGTTCTAGCTACTGGTTCCCAGGTGAATTTTTTTGGAACTCCGGGAGCCGACAAACACGCCTATCCCTTATATTCACTGCATGACGCCGAGGTGCTCCGGTCGCGCATTCTGGCCGCCTTGGAAGCGGCCGATCGCGACCCCTCGCTGATCGCTAAAGGAGCGTTGAATTTTGTCATCGTGGGCGCCGGTCCCACGGGAACCGAATTGGCCGGTACGCTCGGGGATATAACCCATCGGGGCCTAAAGGACTTATACAAGGATCTGGACCTCAGCCAGGTTAAAATTTTTCTGGTCGATCGAGGACATCATGTTCTCAACGCGTTTACCCCGAAATCGCAAGAGTACGCCGCCCGGATGCTCGAGCAACGCGGGGTCCAAGTAAAATTGGGAACTTCGGCCCAGGAGATCACTTCCGGTCACCTGTTGCTCTCCGACGGAACCAGCATCCCGACCCGCACCGTGATCTGGGCAGGTGGTTTGCAAGCCTCTTCGTTATCGAGCAAACTGGGCATACCGGTTGGGCACGGAGGCCGTTTGGATGTGGAACCCGATCTTAGTGTGAAAGGGTTCCCCGGAGTTTACGCGTTGGGCGATTTTGCGAACATCGCCGGTGCAGACGGGAAACCTTTGCCACAACTTGCGTCCGTCGCAGAGCAGGCCGGCAAATACTGCGGAAAAAGTCTCCTCGGCGCTGATCGCGGGAGAGCCAGGTAAGCCTTTCCATTATCTGGACAAGGGAATCATGGCCATGATTGGTCGCAATGCCGCGATAGCTGAACTAGGGGCGCATCGCCATGAACTCCAAGGCCCGATTGCTTTCACGGCATGGCTGGGAGTCCACGCCGCACTGCTGACCACCGTCCGGGCGAAAATCGATACGGTGATTGAATGGGGCTGGGATTATTTTGGCAGATCGTCTGCGGATGCGGTTCTCGATCGAACCAGCCAGACGAATACGAACTGGAATGAGGACGAGGAAGAGACCTCAACGCCCACCTGAGGCGGTCTTCAATCGTCCTGGTTCTTCGTCGTCGTCCTCGTCCTCGATTTCCAAACAGGTCGCGGAGGGGGAAGGAGAACACGGAGAATCCAGCGCACCACAAAGACACAGAGGACACGGAGCTCAGAACACGGAAGAGAAGAAATAAACTGACCGGAATTGGGTGGGCCCATGGCGAAGTTTATGATCTGAAAAACGACAAAGCCGGCCTCGATCATGCTCGACCGCGGTCTCTGAAATTTGTAAATGCTTGCCCGACCGGGTCGCCATGATACAAACGCATCATGAGCTCTCGCTCCGTTCTCCTCGCTCGGATTATGCCTTTGCCGGGACCCGGTTGGTCCCGGGCAGGGTTAGGGTTGACCATTTGGATCTCTCTGACGCTGGCGGCCTGCGTCCATGTAGAGAAACAAAGCACGGTGCCGACGCTGGTGATGGCCGAACGTCGTTTGGCGAAAGCTGAGAAGCAGAGTTTGGATGTCCCAGGACAATCTGGAGAGTTTCTGGCGGTGGCAAAAATCGCCGACCAACAATTGAGTTCCAGCCTCGAATCAGAGGCGGCAAAATCTTCCGCCCTGGCGCTCTATAATCGCGCCACGGCAGATCTGGCGGCGGACGTGCCGGCGTTGATCCAGAAAGAAAAAACTGCCGGGACTATCTCCCTGAAAGATTCCCAGTCGGGCCAAACCAATCAACTGCAACTGGAATCCGGAAAGCGCGGGGAATATCCTCCCACCTATTTTCAACAAATTCTGGTGGCTGCCCGGATCGATAGAAAAGGGATGCGCGATAACGCCGTTCGTTCCGGACTGGGCGGCGCGGTGGTGGGAGTTTATCACGGTCCAACCGTTGGGACAGTTCGACCTCGCCTGGAACCGCTGAAAGGGGTTCGCGCAGCGGTTACCGCGGTGATTAATTTTGACCGCTCCGGCGGCGGTCCGGCACGTCTTCGTCTACTGGATCCGACCAAGGTCGACCATGTCGAAGTGCAGGGAAAAAGTTTTCCGCTGGCCGCTGATTACACCGCCAGCGAAGCTTCTTATGGGCGAATCAACGAAATTTGGATTGGTTTCGTCAATATGGTGCGAGGTGAGAATATGCGCGGAGCGGCCGGGCTGCTCCTCTTGCAGCCCTATGACCCCGAGAAAATCCCGGTGATCTTTGTCCATGGCCTTGTGTCGTCGGCCTATGCGTGGCGCAATGTCGCCAATTCATTAAGTGTCGACCCCGAAATTCGCCGGCGTTACCAGTTCTGGGTTTTTTCCTATTCCACTGGAAATCCGATCGCTTACTCCGCCCTGCTCTTGAGGCAGGATCTCGCTTATGCCAAGCAGACTTATCACTTCTCCAAGGTGATTCTGATCGGGCACAGCATGGGCGGTCTCCTCTCCCGTTTGCAGGTCACTAACACTGGCCGGAAGCTTGGCCATCAGAACATAAAAGATCGGCGTCATAAACAATCCGAGGAAGGTCACCCCAATCATCCCGGAAAACACCGCCACTCCCATGGCGTGGCGCATCTCAGAACCGGCGCCGTGTGCCGCTACCAACGGCCAAACGCCGGCAATGAATGCTGTCGAGGTCATTAGAATGGGCCGCAATCGCAGCGCACAAGCCTCCAAAGCAGCTTTCTCCGGACTCAAACCTTCCTCTTGATTCTTGGTCTTGGCGAATTCCACGATCAAGATGGCATTCTTGCAGGCCAATCCGATCAGAACGATCAGGCCAATTTGGGTAAAGATATTGTTATCTCCTCCGGCAATCTGTACTCCCAGCAGGGCGAACAGCAAACAAAGCGGGACGATCAGGACAATCGCGAAAGGCAGCCGCAAGCTTTCGTACTGGGCGGCCAGAACCAGAAAGACCAAGAGCACGCAGAGTGGGAAAATATAGATGGCGGTATTACCCGCCATCACGTTCTGGAAGGTCAGGTCGGTCCACTCAAACGCCATCCCCTTGGGTAAAGTCTGCGCCAGCACATGGGTCATTGCGGACTCGGCCTGCCCGCTACTGAATCCTTTGTTCGGTGCCCCGTTAATGGGGGCAGTCAGATAGCTATTGTAGTGCTCAGTCCGATCTGGTCCATAGCTTTCACCTACCTTTACGATAGATCCCAAAGGCACCAGGAGTCCGTTCCGGTTGCGAACTTTTAAAGCCGCAATGTCAGACGGTTCCCTTCGGTATTTTTCGTCGGCTTGGGCAATGACCTGGTAAGTTCGCCCAAACCGATTGAAGTCGTTCACGTAAAGGGAACCGAGATTAACTTGCAAAGCGCTGGCCACATCACTTTTCGCCAAACCGAGACTGGCGGCTTTTTCCACGTCGATATCCGCCTTCAGTTGCGGGACATTAATAGTCAGACTGGTGAAAAGATTTCCCAGCTCCGGTGTGGCAGCGGCCTTTTTTAAAACTTCCTGGGTCGCACTGGAGAGCGCCTCGTAGCCGAGCCCGGCACGGTCCTCCAATTGCAAACGAAACCCGCCGATGGTGCCAAGTCCCTGCACGGGGGGCGGCGGGAAAATAGCGATGAAGGCACTCTGAATGGTTCCAAATTTTTGCTGGAGCTCGTTGGCCACCGCAACCCCCCCCAGGTTAGGGGCATTCCGTTCTGAAAACGGTTTCAGGGTGACAAAAACAATTCCCGAATTGGTGCTGTTGGTGAAACCGTTAATCGACAATCCCGGAAAGGCCACGGCACTCTCTACCGCCGGATGTTGCAAGGCGATTTCGCTCATCCGGCGAATCACGGTATCTGTCCGATCAAGGGAGGAAGCCTCGGGGAGCTGAGCAAAGGCGACCAGATACTGTTTGTCCTGCAAGGGGATGAATCCAGTCGGGGTAGTCCGAAAAAGGTTAAAAGTTAACAGGACTAACCCGGCGTAAATGATTAAGGCGAAGGTCGCGCGTCCCAAGAGAATCCGGACCAGATTCGCATACCATTTGCCCGACCAATTAAACCACCGGTTGAATGGTCGAAAAAACCATCCGAAAAGAAAGTTTAACATCTGCGTGGCGCGATCGGCCCGGGAACCGGAGGGCCGGAGCAAGATGGCGCACAGGGCTGGACTAAGGGTGAGCGAATTGAATGCGCTGATAACCGTGGAGATGGCAATGGTGAGAGCAAACTGCCGGTAGAATTGCCCCGTCAGCCCACTAATAAACGCCGTCGGCACGAAAACGGCACAGAGCACCAGGGCGGTGGCGATGATCGGCCCGGTCACCTCTTTCATCGCTTGGTTCGTGGCATCGTGCGGACTTAATCCAAGGTGGATATTCCTTTCCACGTTCTCGACCACGACAATGGCATCGTCGACCACGATCCCGATGGCCAGGACCAATCCAAACAGTGAAAGCGCGTTGATCGAAAATCCCATCGGTAACATCACCGCGAATGTCCCAATCAGCGAAACAGGCACGGCAACGAGTGGGATGATGGAAGCGCGCCAGGTCTGCAGAAAAACGATGACCACCACCACGACCAGAATCAGCGCCTCAAAAAGAGTGTGCACCACTGCTTCGATCGAATTGCGAACAAAAACTGTCGGATCGTAAACCACATCGTAGTCCAGGCCGACCGGGAAATCTTGTTTTAACTGGGCCATCGCCTTGCGCACATTGTCCGAGAGTTCGATCGCATTTGAACCCGGCAGCTGAAAAATCGGCAGAGCCACCGCCGCTTTGTTATTCAGGAGACTCCGTAATGAATAGTCGGAGGCGCCTAGCTCGATTCTTGCCACATCGCGCAAAAGAACATTTTCACCGTGGGATCCAGTCTTGACCACGATCCGGGTAAACTCTTCTTCGTTCACCAGGCGTCCATTAGCGTTGACCGTGAGTGCTAGATCAGAGCCCGATTTCTGCGGTTCCTGGCCAATTCCACCTCCGGCGACCTGAGCGTTTTGCTCGGTGATCGCGGCGACCACATCTGCGGCGGTCAGTCCTCGCGCCTCCAGCTTTTGCGGATTGAGCCAAATCCGCATCGCATAGTCTCCGGAACCGAATAATTGAACTTGGCCTACGCCGGGTAGCCGCGCCAAGACGTCTCTCACCTGAAGGGTAGCGTAATTTCGAACATAGATGTCGTCGTAAACCCCGCTCGGACTAAACAAGTGAACCACCATCGCCAGATCGGGCGAACTTTTGAGGGTGGTCACTCCCAGGCGCTGGACTTCGGTGGGCAGCTTCGGCAGAGCTTGGGAAACCCGGTTCTGGACTTGAACTTGCGCCTTGTCGAGGTCGGTTCCCAGCTTGAAGGTGATGGTCAGCGTCATGACCCCGTCGGTGGTCGCTTGGGAAGACATGTAAAGACTGTTCTCGACTCCCGTGATGACCTGCTCCAGTGGTGAGGAAACAGTCTCCCCAATGGTTTTTGGATCGGCTCCCGGGTAAGTCGCTCGCACCACGACCGTTGGCGGGACCACCTCGGGGTATTCGCTGATGGGCAGAAACTTCAGAGCAATCAGTCCAACCAGCAGAACGACAAAGGATAGAACGCAGGCAAAAACCGGTCGGCTAATAAAAAATCGAGAGATATTCATCGGAAATTTCTATGATTCGTTCTGTTTGGGCAGGACCGAGGCGTTGATCGATTCTTTTTGCGGAGCAACCTTCATCCCGGGCCGCACTCGCGCCTGACCGTCGACGATGATTTCATCGCTCGGTTTAAGACCTTCTTTGACCACCCTCTTGCCCTCGACCGCGTCTCCCAGAGTGACGCGCCGATATTGGGTGGTAGCTCCTTCGTCCACGGTTAAAACATATTTCTGGCCCTGGTCGGTCCCGATCGCTTTTTCGGGAACCAGCAGGGCGGTGTGATGCGCGCTCAACGGTATGCGGATCCGCGCAAACAGGCCGGGGGTTAGCCTGCCATCCGGATTGGGAAACACCGCTCGCACGGTAATACTAGCCGTATCCGGACTGAGACGATTGTCGAAGGATTCAAGGTAGCCCTGTCGAGGAAAACCATCCTCGTCGGTGAGTTCCATTCCGACCGGTAATCGCCCTTTTTCATCCACCGGCAGCTTTCCATCTGTCTTAACCTGCATCAGACGCAAGTAAGCCGCCTCGTCGAGGGTGGCGTAAACGTACAGCGGATCGACACTAACGATCGTCGCCAACAACGAATTGGACCCGGCCACTCCGCTGGCATAGTTGCCTTCCGTAAGCAGCGCCCGACTGATTCGCCCCGTGATCGGAGAGGTGACGGCGCTTTCTTCGTAGTCCAGCTTGGCGGTATCCCGAGCCGCTTCGGCTGATTTCAGGGCCGCGGCTGATTCATCCAATTCCGAGCGACGACCGTCCGCCTCTTCCTGCGAGATCGTATGCGTCTTCAGTAGCTCGTCGGAGCGCCGGCTGATCCGTTGAGCGTTCGCCAGTGTCGCGGCTGCTCGGGAAACCTCCGCCGCCGCTCGATCTATATCCGCTTTGTACCAGCGTCGATCGATGACAAACAACAAATCGCCCCGGTTGACAATTTGTCCCGCGGCAAAATGGATTTCGGTAATATGACCCGAAACCCGGGGACGTACTTCGACGGATTCGACCGCATCAAGCCGGGCGGTGACAGTTTGCCAATCGATGATCTCTCGCTGTTCAGCTGCCGAAACGGTTACCGCGGGCGGTTGAATGGTCGACTGGGAAGTCTGGCTGGGTTTGCAACCGGTCGAGACGATCAACAGGAAAGAAGTCAATGCCAACCAGCCTGCCACGACGAGATGACCCGGGCGGGCCTTTGACGAAGAAATGAGGTAGAGAAGATCCATCCGAAGCCCTAGTATTGGCTTGCGCTGGGGTGCAGCGGACGACTTGAGAAGATTGAAAACGCGGAGTTCGTTCATAGGACGGAGAAACCTCGGGACATAAAAAAAGTGGAGCGCAGAAAAGAGCAAAAAGGCGCTTACATGCATTGTTCGCATATAAGCGAACAATTGGACCAAGGCAAGTTTTGTGTTATTCTTTTCTCATGCGTGTGCCGCTCCATCCGGCTAAGGAACAGATTTCCCTGCCTCATGTCCTCTTTGCTCTCAGCGATCCTACGCGACTGCAAATCGTCAAAGGAATCGCTCAGCACGATCAAGTTAACTGTTGCGACATTAAACTCGATCTCAGCAAGTCCACTGCTTCGCGGCATTTCAAGGTTTTGCGCGAAGCGGGCATTATTCGGATGGAACCTCGCGGCGTTGTTTGTCTCAATTCGTTGCGCCGTCAGGAATTAGATGAACTCTTTCCCGGCCTCCTGGATTCCGTTTTACAGGCCGTTCAGCCTTAGACTTGGCACTGAAAAAACCGTCGATCCGGATAAACCTCAGATTGCGCAGATTTCAGAGATGACTGAGGCTAAGAGGTCTGTTGTTCCACCGCAAAAATCCGTTCGGTACAAGTAAGGCTGAAAAATGGAGTCATCTAGCGCAAAGCATGTTCTAATCGTCGGAGGCGGCTTCGCCGGCCTGAACTGTGCCCTCAAGCTGGCGCAGAATTCCAACGTCCGGGTGACGTTGATCGACAAAAACAACTATCAACAGTTCCAGCCGTTGCTCTATCAAGTGGCAACGGCAGCGTTGGCGCCCAACAACGCGGCGTTTGCCCTGCGAAACGTCTTCCGGCGCTACCCTAATGTCGATATTAAGATGGGAGAGGTGGTCTCTGTCGACCTCGAGACGCGCACCGCTGAGACGGCGAATGGACAAAAGTACCAGGGTGACTACCTGGTTCTGGCTACTGGTTCCCAGGTGAATTTTTTTGGAACTCCGGGAGCCGACAAACACGCCTATCCCTTATATTCCCTGCATGACGCCGAGGTGCTCCGGTCGCGCATTTTGGCCGTCTTGGAAGCCGCAGATCGCGACCCCTCACTGGTCGCTAAAGGAGCTTTGAATTTTGTCATCGTCGGCGCTGGTCCCACGGGAACCGAGTTGGCCGGTACGCTTGGGGATATAACCCACAGGGGCCTCAAGGATTTATATAAGAATCTGGACCTCAGCCAGGCTAAAGTTTTCCTAGTCGATCGAGGACATCATGTTCTGAATGCGTTTACCCCGAAATCGCAAGAGTATGCCGCCCGGATGCTTGAGCAACGTGGGGTCCAAGTAAAATTAGGAACCTCGGCCCAGGAGATCACTTCCGGTCACCTGTTGCTTTCGGACGGAACCAGCATCCCGACCCGCACCGTTATCTGGGCAGGTGGTTTGCAAGCCGCTTCGTTATCGAGCAAACTGGGCGTACCGGTTGGACACGGAGGCCGTTTGGATGTGGAACCCGATCTTAGTGTGAAAGGGTTCCCCGGAGTTTACGCATTGGGCGATTTTGCGAACATCGCCGGTGCCGACGGGAAACCTTTACCACAACTTGCGTCCGTCGCAGAGCAGGCCGGCAAATACTGCGGAAAAAGTCTCCTCGGGCTGATCGCGGGAGAACCAGGTAAGCCTTTCCATTATCTGGACAAGGGCATCATGGCCATGATTGGTCGCAACGCCGCGATAGCTGAACTAGGGGCGCATCGCCATGAACTCCAAGGCCCGATTGCTTTCACGGCGTGGCTGGGCGTTCACGCCGCACTGCTGACCACCGTCCGGGCGAAAATCGATACGGTCATTGAATGGGGTTGGGACTATTTTGGCAGATCGTCTGCGGATGCGGTTCTCGATCGAACCAGCCAGACGAATACGAACTGGAATGAGGACGAGGAAGAGACCTCAACCCCCACCTGACGCGCCAAAAGCGGTTTTTCAATCGTCCTTCGTCGTCGTCGACGATTTCCGAGCAGGTCGCGGAGGGGGAGGGAGAACACGGAGGATCCAGTGCACCACAAAGACTCAGAGGACACGGAGTTCAGATACGGAAAGAAGAAAACGGCCGGAATTGGGTGATCCCATGGCGAAGTTTGTGATCTGAAAAACGCTCGAACTCGAGCGCTGAAATTTGTAAATGCTTGCCCGGTCGGGTCGCCATGATACAAACGCATCATGAGCCCTCGCTCCGTTCCCCTCCCTCGGATTATGCCTTTGCCAGGACCCGGCTGGTCCCGGGCATGGATAGGCTTGACCATTTGGATCTCTCTGACGCTGGCAGCCTGCGTCCATGTAGAGAAACAAAGCACGGTGCCGACGCTGCTGACGGCCGAACGTCGCTTGGCGAAAGCTGAGAAGCAGAGTTTGGATGTCCCAGGACAATCTGGAGAGTTTCTGGCGGTGGCAAAAATCGCCGATCAACAATTGAGCTCCAGTACCGAATCAGAGACGACAAAATCTTCAGCCCTGGCGCTGTACAATCGAGCCGCGGCAGATCTGGCGGCGGACGTGCCGGCGCTGATCCAGAAAGAAAAAACTGCCGGGACTATCTCCCTGAAAGATTCCCAGTCGGGCCAGACCAATCAACTGCAACTGGAATCCGGAAAGCGCGGGGAATATCCTCCCACGTATTTTCAACAAATTCTGGTGGCTGCCCGGATCGATAGAAAAGGGATGCGTGATAACGCCGTTCGTGCCGGGCTGGGCGGCCCGGTGGTTGGGGTTTATCACGGTCCCATGGTTGGAACAGCTCGGCCTCGGCTGGAGCCGCTGAAAGGGGTTCGCGCAGCGGTCACCGCGGTGATCAATTTTGACCGCTCGGGCGGTGGTCCAGCACGTCTTCGGCTGCTGGATCCGACCAAGGTCGACCATGTCGAAGTGCAGGGAAAACGTTTTCCGCTGGCCGCTGATTACACCGCCAGCGAAGCTTCTTATGGGCGAATCAACGAACTTTGGATTGGTTTTGTCAATATGGTGCGAGGTGAAAATATGCGCGGAGCGGCCGGGCTACTTCTCTTGCAACCCTACGACCCCGAGAAAATCCCGGTGATCTTTGTCCATGGCCTTGTTTCGTCGGCCTATGCGTGGCGCAATGTCGCCAATTCATTAAGTGTCGACCCCGAAATTCGACGCCGTTACCAGTTCTGGGTTTTTTCCTATTCCACTGGAAATCCGATCGCTTACTCCGCCCTGCTCTTGAGGCAGGATCTTGCTTATGCCGAGCAGAGTTATCACTTCTCCAAGGTGATTCTGATCGGGCACAGCATGGGCGGTCTCCTCTCCCGTTTGCAGGTCACTAACACTGGCCGTGCGCTCTGGGACGGCATTTTTGGTTCCAAAGCAGATGCGCTCTATGCGTCTCAACCGGCCGATTCCACCCTTAAACAAGCACTTATATTTTCGGCCAATCCGGACGTCAAACGGGTCGTCTTTGTCTCTACACCACACCGCGGAAGTTCACTTTCCACCGGCGGGATCGGAGCGCTTGGGATTCGCCTGATTCGTTTGCCGATGAAAGTGGTCAACGCCATACCGAAGGCCGCGATCGCGGCGCTGACTCCGGACAACGACCCCAAAAAGTTCCGTCCGCCCAACAGTATTGCCGGTCTCTCTCCAAAAAGCCCCATGCTCCTGGCCCTGGACAGACTGCCAATTGAAGCGCCGCATAATTCCATCATTGGAGATCGCGGACGAGGTGATACGCCGAACAGTTCCGATGGCGTTGTCCCCTATTGGAGCTCCCATCTGAACACCGCAGAGTCCGAACTTATCGTCCCGACTGATCACGGTGCGATGAATCATCCCCGTGCCGTCGAGGAGATCAGGCAGATCCTTCTTCGGCAACTTGGAAGCCCCAAAGCCGAAAAGACCAGCAAAAAAACTCGCCAGCAGGCCAGCCAATCGTCATTCGTCGAAGGAAACCTAACCACAGATTTCACAGATTACACAGATTAGGAGGGGGGTTGGCATTTTGGTGCGTAAACGATTTGGCGGATCGGGGCGCAGACCCAGCAGATTTCATGGTTTACCTCAAAGGTTAACCCCATCTCCTAATCTGTGTAATCGGTGAAATCTGTGGTTAAGTCTCCTTCGTCCTCAGGATCGTCGTGCGAGACTGCTGACCACCGCCATCAACTCTACCGGATCAACGGGCTTCGCTAAGTGATTCTGAAAGCCGGAACGGATGGCTTTGGTGCGATCTTCTGATCTCGCGTAGGCGCTCAAAGCGATCGCGGGCAACGCGCTTTCTGGTTGTTCCGCCTCGAGAATTCGCAAACGCCCGATCAGCGAATAGCCGTCTTCTCCCGGCATTCCCAGATCGCAAACCAGGACATCCGGACGTTCCGCGACGATACGTTTCATCGCCTCCGGAGCGGAACAGGCCAGCGAAACCCTGGCGCCGGCTATTTCCAAAAGCTTTTTTACCAGCTCGCGGGAATCGAATTCATCGTCCACCACCAAGACGTGGACATTGGCGAGAGATATTTTCGGGAATGGCAGGCAGTCACGAGTCGCGGTTCGAGGATGACGACGTTCCTGCTCCGGCTCGGAATAGACGGCCATCAGCGGGAGACTGACCGTAAAGGTCGCCCCTTGCCCAATCCCGCCGCTCTGCACCCGAACCTGGCCGCCATGCAATTCGACCAATTGTTTGACAATAGCCAGTCCGAGCCCCAATCCGCCATGGCGACGGGTAGTCGACGCATCTCCTTGTTGAAACCGCTCGAAAACGTAAGGCAAAAACTCAGCGGCGATGCCTTCTCCGGTATCGATCACGCGGACTTCTACCTCGGAATTCACGCGTTTGAGCAAGATCTGAACTTTTCCACCCTTGGGGGTGAACTTGATGGCGTTGCTGAGGAGATTCCAGAAGACCTGCTGCAACCGACTCGGGTCGCCAGAGATCGGTCCGGCAAAAGGATCCACCACGACTTGCAGACGAACGCCCTTGGCTTCCGCGGTAGCCCGCAGGGTTTCGATTGATTCGTGCAGAACAGTGGGAAGATCGATCGCTTGCACGTCGAGGCGCACCTTGCCCGAGATAATTCGACTCATATCGAGCAGGTCATCAATGATCTGGGCCTGAACGCTGGCATTCCGTTCGATGGTCTCGAGACCTTGAGCAAGTTCTCGACCGCCGACGTTTCCGAGTCGAAGGATTTTCGCCCAACCAATGACCGCATTCAGGGGTGTCCGCAGTTCGTGGCTTAGCGTGGCCAAAAACTCATCCTTGGTACGGTTAGCCCGCTCGGCCTCCGCCCGCGCCTCTCGCTCGCTGTCGAGGAGCTCCAACCGCTCGCGGTCGGCTGCTTCACTTTGTTCTTTCGCTTTTTTAAGGGCCTCCTCGACCCTCTTTCGCTCGGTAATATCTCGAACCACCTTCGACGCTCCAACCACACGGTCATTAGAATCCTTGATCGGAGAGATGGTGACGGAGACATTGAGTAGCCGCCCATCCTTCCCACGACGAATGGTTTCGAAGTGATCGAAGCGTTCACCACGCAGAAGGCCGGACAAAATCTTCAGTTCCTCGTCTTGGCGATCGGGCGGAATCAATCGCATGATCGACGTGCCGATCATCTCGTCGGCGTGGTATCCAAAGATGCGTTCCGCCCCAAAATTCCAACTGGTAATGATCCCGTTGAGGTCTTTTCCGATGATCCCATCATCGGAGGAAGCGACAATGGCCGCCAGACGGTGAGAAGTGATTTCGGCTAAATGACGGGCGGTGACATCGCGAAAACTCCAAACCCGGCCGGCGCTCTGTCCTTCCACAATCAGGACTTTGGAATAACGCTCGAGGATCCGCCGATCCTTCAGTTCCAGGGTGTCGAAACTCTCTTGTCCGAGCCGGACGATTTCCTCGATCCGCTCGATATACCGGTGAGGGTTCGCGAAATTCTGACTCACTAGTTCCCGCATCCTGCGGACCGTGCTACCCTCCAAGACCCCACGAGGGATCTCCCACATCGCGAGATACTTCTCGTTAAAGTCGATGATCTTAACTTTCTCATCAGTCACCAGGATCGCGTCGGTAGTTGATTCCAGGGTGGCGCGCATCATCACCAGCGCGTGAGCAAGCTCGCGGGTGCGCCCCTCGAGGATTTCGTTCGTCCGACGGATCTCCTGCTCGGCTCGCTGGCGGATTTGCAGAATACTGGCCGCCGTTTCCAGGAGACTGGACCGGAGCTGATTTGTTTCGTCCTCCGGTTCCACTTTTAGACACCATTGAAGGTTCCTGGCGTCCATACCGTTTCTTCCGGACGCGACCGATCTTGGGCGACAATTATTCCTGGGAGGTTGAAGGGTGGGCGCTGGATCTGCATAGTCATATTTCCCTAGCAACGAATCTGAGATTCTGGATGCTTGTCGTCAAGTAACACCCTACCAGCAACGAAGCCAATTTCCAGTTTAGATATCTGGGGTGAGGAAGGCTTCATAGGTTCCGAAAGAGACAAAACGCAGCTGAAACCAGCAAGCTTGTTATCACTCGGAACACAGCGCGTCGATATTCTTCAAGACGCCGATGCTGCCAAAACAGATTTCGCCATTTTGGCCAAAGCAATAGGTTACCGGCCTAACGGAATCATATTGGAACTGGATGCGCTTTTAATCGTTTTCGATACTCAACAATTGAAATGTTTAGTGACTTTTTTAAATCAGCAACAACTGCCTGACGGAGTTGCAGGCTGCGATAGCCTCGCTGCGTTTTCCGCGATGCCGCAATAATAAGCGGCCTGCGTCGCGCCAACGTATCCAGCGGCGGATTTCATTTTGTGAGCTTCCGAACCAAGGGCGATCGGATCATTCTCCAACTCGGGCAGCAGATTTGCGAATTCTTCGGCCTGATCGATGAACAATTGCAGAACCCCGGCGACAAACCCATCAGATCCTTGTACTTCCAAAAGTTCATTGAATTGGCGTTCGTCGCACACCGGAAAAGCGGGATCCTCCGTCGGATGTAGGCGATCAATTGTTCCGATCCTGCTAGTCGCCTCTAGCATCGATTTCAATTCCCCGATGCGCACTGGTTTCGTGAGCTTATCATCCATGCCTGCTTCCAGACATCTTTCCCGCTCTTCGCTGAAGGAATTCGCGGTCAGGCCGACAATTCGCGGCTGCCTTGATTTGAGATTAGACAAAGAAAGGCGAATCTGCTGCGTAGCCTCCAACCCGTCGATTTCGGGCATCTGCACGTCCATCAAGATAAGGTCAAAAGCTCCATTCTGGGCAGCAGCGATTGCCTGACGGCCGTCTTCGGCTTCCGAAATTCTCCAGACACCAAGTTTTTGCAATTGCGCACTGCAGACGCGGCGGTTCACGATGTTGTCGTCCACTACCAGAATATTCAACTCGGAGAGGATCGGACTTTCCCCAAAAGCGGCAACCGGGCGTGGTATTTCGATGCCGTCAGCCAAGACCCCGAGAACTTGGAGGAAACGTCGCTTTTTGAGCGGAAGCGACAGCACGGTGGTTCCAGAGTAATGATTGGCCATTCCTGAAAGGTTTTTGGAACGAGTCAGAAGAAGGATCTTCATTGTGCTAGAGTGTGGAATCTCAGTCTGACCTCCATCGGCGTCGATGACTAAATATTCGCACTGAAGGTCGTCGAGTTTCTTCGGTTGGTCGACTCGGACAATCAATTCCAAACCAAGCTCTTCAGCCCAGGCAGTTAGCAACCGAATCAGCCGAGCATTCTGGACGATTGCCACCATGCGCTTTCCGTAGTAAATGCTGGGATTCCAGCTTAGTTTCCGCACCCCCCGCGGCTGGAAGAGAAATTACAAAAAACATCTGAGTGCCCTTTCCAACCGTGCTTTCCACCCATATCCGGCCGCCCATTAATGCAGTCAAATTGTGACAGATTGACAAGCCTAGCCCCGTGCCGCCAAAACGCCGGTTCGTCGACGCATCAAGTTGGCTGAAGGATCGAAAAAGCCGGTCGAGTTTTTCCGCCGGAATCCCGACGCCAGTATCTTCCACACAAAAGCGTATCAGGTTATCGATATTGGCCGAGGACTCTACCCGCAAAAAGACTTCACCGCTGAAGGTGAACTTGATCGCGTTGTTCAAAAGGTTCAGCAGAATCTGCCTCACCCTGGTGATGTCGCCGACCACGGTAGAAGCGATTCGTGGATCGATCCAGGCGCTAATTTCAAGCCCTTTGTCAAAGGCGATCGGAGCTAATAGTTCTATCGCCTGATCAACTACCTCTCGGAGCACGAATTCCATCGACTCCAATTCCAGTTTACCGGATTCGATCTTGGATAGATCCAGAATATCGTTGATGATGTGCAAGAGAGTTTCCCCGCTAGTTCGAATAACCTCGACTGACTCACGCTGGTGAACGTCAAGACTTGTATCCGAAAGAATCTCGGCCATGCCCAGAACCCCGATTAATGGGGTACGTATTTCATGACTTACGTTTGCGAAGAATACCGACTTAAAACGAGTCGCCTCCTCTAGTTTTTGGTTCAGAAGTTCTAACTCGCAGTTTTTTTCCGTCAGTTCCCGTTGACTCGCTTCCAGGGCTCGATAGGCCCTCTGACGCTGCAACTCATGCGTGTATGCTTCGGAATGCATACGAATCCGCGCCAGCAATTCGATTCGATGCGGCAATTTGACCATGTAATCATTAGCTCCTGATTCAAACGCCGTTTGTTTGATTGCAGGCTCATCTTTGCTGGAAAGAACGATGACCGGAACCGCGCGAGTGAGCGGGTTGTTGCGGTATTCTTTAAGGAGATCAAGTCCGTTCACCCCTGGCATTACGAGATCTTGCAAGATCACCGTTGGGCCAACTTTTATCGCTGATTCAATCGCCTGTTGGGGATCGCTTACATAGTGGAAGGCAATCGCCGCATCGGTCGCTAGCATGCGACGAACGCCTTCGGCTACCATTGCCTGATCGTCGACCAACAACACTAAGATTTTCTCGGTCCTGCTTTCCAAATCTTTGATTACTAAACTCATTTCCGCTCCTTACTAACTTGGGTCATCGCTCCGGCAACTTGAGCCCGACTGCCTCAAAAACACGGACCATACCGCGCGCCGCCGTCAGGATTGTTCGTCTTGAGGACTCAACTTATCGATCAACAGCCTTTTCTCTCTGTTGGGTGCACTCGATTCAGACTAAAAAGTTCTCCCAGGCGGGCCCCGATCTTCTGCAACGGCAAAATTTCGCTCGCTGCACTGAGCGCGGCGGCTGCCTTCGGCATCCCGTAAACCACACTGGTGCTTTGATCTTGCGCTATCGTATGATATCCCGCATCGCGTAATGTCTTTAACCCTCGAGCGCCGTCCCTCCCCATTCCTGTCAAAAGGACCCCTATCATCGGCCCAGGAAAAAAACGCGCTGCACTTTCAAAGAAAACATCGACGGAAGGGCGATAAGGATTTTCCAGCGGATCGCAGGTGTAGTCTAATTCCTGGGAATTCTTGAAAACAAGATGATCTTCACTCCCAGCGACTAAAACGTTGCCAGGGTTCACTGAATCGCCTTTACAAGCCAAACGAACCGGTAGCTTAGAACGCCCGTTTAACCAATCCACCAATCCCGGGGCAAACAGGCGGTCAATATGCTGAACGATGACAACCGCCGAAGAAAAATCCTCCGGGAGAGCGGATAAGACCTCGATAAGGGCTGCCGGACCGCCCGCGGAGGCCCCAATTAGAACCAATTTGGTAGCCTTGCTTTCCACTTTTGAAGTTAATTTGTCTCCAAAAAGTTCCCGGCAACCTTGCTGGCGACTAATGCCTTGGATCTTCAACAAAAGCGCACGACCGGTCTTCCCGGGGGCGAAAGCTTTCGGGGTATCGATGGCGTCTATCGCACCTGCACCCAGAGCTTCAAAGACTTTCACCGCGTTTCCTCCAATGGTCGCTGTCACGATCAAAATCGGACACGGAGTACGACTCATTATTCGACGGGTTGCCTCTGCCCCATCCATGTATGGCATTATCAGATCCATCAGGACAAGTTCCGGCAAAGCTGTTTCACACAGCTTGACAGCTTCGGCGCCGTCGCGAGCAACCCACGCGATTTGATGCTCTTCAGAGCCGTGGATGAGTCGGCGCAAAAGCTCAGCTGTCATCGGCGAATCATTGGCGATCCCAATTCTCATTGTTTGGCCTCGCCAATCAAACTTAACACCGCCTGGAGCAATGCCTCGTCATGGAAACTTGCTTTGGCCAGATAATAGTCCGCTCCGACTTCCAATCCACGGCGTCGATCCTCCGCGCGATCCTTATAAGAAACGATCATCACCGGGATCGATTTCAAAGTCGCGTCCTTTTTCAGCAGGGTCACGAATTCGATTCCATCCATCCGCGGCATATCTACGTCGGTTATTACCAAGTCGAAATGGCCGGTCCGAGCGACGTTCCAACCGTCCATGCCGTCAACCGCAATCTCGACTTCGTACCCGCGAGACCGCAACAGCTTTTTCTCAAGTTCCCGTACCGTCAGCGAATCGTCTACCACTAACACGCGCTTGGGCTTCTTCAGTATCTCTCCATTCGTGTTGCCTCGGTGTACTTCCCCCAAGGTGCCGGCTTCAATGGATTTTTCGACGGAGCGAATTAGATCTTCTACATCCACAATCAAAACCGGTGAACCATCATCCAGTAGCGCTCCCGAACTTATATCTTTGATTTTTCCAAGGCGCGGATCCAATGGCTTTATAACCAGCTCCCGCTCACCTAGAAACCTCTCGGTCACTATGCCGTAACAATTTTCTTGGCTACCGATAACCACCACTGAAACCAATTCGTCCGGGTGATCATCAACCTTACCTCCGAAAATCTGATGAGCGGCGATCAGGCCGATTTGCCGATTGTCGAACCGAAAATGCGGCCGGCCAGCCACGACCTCAATTTCTGTTTGGGCCACTTTCAGCGCCCGGTTGATATGCACGAGTGGGAACGCATAAGGTTGGTTCCCGATTTCAACGAGTAAAGCTCTCACGATTGAGAGCGTCAACGGAAGCCGCATCTGAAAGGTTGTCCCCCGACCAACCTCCGTCCAGATCCGGATGGAACCCCGTACCTCCTTGACGATGGCCTGAACGGCATCTAATCCAACTCCGCGTCCAGAAATTTCCGTGACCTCCTGCTTCGTCGTGAAACCAGGTAGAAGAAGGAACTCCAAGATTTCGCTTTCACTCATCTGTTCGGCGGCCTCAGGAGCTGTCAGTTTTTTCTGGACGATGGTCTTTCTCAAATTCGCGAGATTGATTCCTCGCCCGTCGTCTGAAACAGTAATTAAAAGATTGCCGGCACTGTGTTGCGCCTCTAACCGAATTGTTCCCTCGTTGGATTTGGCTGCCGCCCGGCGCACTTCGGGTAACTCAATCCCATGATCCGTAGCGTTGCGTAAGAGATGTGTAAGCGGTGCTTCAAGCTTTTCCAAAATGTCGCGATCGACATACGTGCTGGTGCCTTGTATCTCGAGATTTACCTGTTTTCCTAATTCTCGTGCCAGATCGCGCACCATGCGCGGAAAGGCTTGAATGCCATCCGCAAAGGGTCTCATTCGACACGCCAAGGCTTCGTCATAAAGGCGATGTGAAAGATTGGCTGAACGCTTATGGAACTCTTCTAATTCCAGCAACCGTTTTGACAAATCCTCTCGACACCTGACTAATTGTACCCGCGCTTGAGCGACTTGCGCTTCGGCGTGTTCGTTAGATTTCTCACGACCCAGGGACTCGCGAATGCGATCGAGTATTTGAGCCAGTTCGCTATGTTCCCGCTTTAGGCGCAGCAACGATTGAGAAAAAGGAACCAACCGGCGGGACTCGACTAGCGATTCCCCAGTAAGCGCCAGGAGCCGATTCAAATTTTCGGGAGTTACACGCAAAAATCGCTGATGCTTGCGCTTGGCATCTTCCACCTCTCTGGGAGGAGTAGCCATCGACGTTTCAGGCTCGAAGGCGCTTCCCGCAAAATCAAGAGCGTCTGTCCCTTCCGTTGGCGGCGATTCCACCATTCCCTTGACCGGTTCGGCTCCCTCTGCCACTCGGACATTGGCTAGATCCCTCAGAAACTGCTGCACCTCGTCGGCGCGCGCAGATTCTTCGGATGCTATTTTCACCTCTGGTGCTTGGGCGATGCGGTGCAGTAAATCCACGCCGCGCAACAGCAGATCTATATGTTCAGGCCGCAATACCAGCAAACCATTTTGTGCGGCGACAAATACATCCTCCAACTCATGCGTCACACTGACCGCAGCATCGAGATCCACCATTCTGGCCGCCCCTTTCAAAGAGTGCGCCGCGCGCATCAGGGCGGCGAGCCTGGAGGCATCTGTCGGATCTTGTTCCAGCCCGAGCATGTTTTCCGTAAAGACAATGCTCTGGTTTTCAACCTCGAGCCGGAAAAGCTCCGCCATGGAAAATCCGCTCAAATCATTAGGATTTTTTGCACTCACGTTAGACTTCCGTTCAGCGTATCGAAGAGGAATTTATCATCGAGACAGCCAACGCTTTTGTCCTGCCAAATGAGGATGCCTTGGAAAAAAGCCATTTCCGTTCTGGCGACCGTGGCCGGAATTCCTTTTAGCTCGTTGGGATTGAACCACTGGATGCCATGGACTTCCTCGACCGGAAAGACAAAGCGCTGACCATCGCCACCAGCAACCACCATTCGGCGATAAATTCCTCGCTTGGAATTCAACTTTTCTGAGCCTGTCTTCTCCAGACCCAATACTTTATCGAGCGCTACACAAACCAATAATTCCCCACGTATATTAACCAAGCCTAAAAGAGTGTCACTTCTTCCAGGTGGCACGGCGTGGATCGGACGACCTTCAACAACTTCTTGTAAATTAGTTGGCGACAATGCCAACCACTCCGCACCAACGCGGAATATGAAGGCCGCTTGCATTTGCCGGCTTTGGATTATCGGCTCGGTCGCGAAATGGGTGGCCCAATGTCCTAGATAATCCGGTGGGAGTTCGGCGTCCAGCAATTGCGCCGCTGCGGAAGAATAGACAATGCAGTTTCGGCAATGGATCACTCTTTTCAATTCGGGGCATTCGCGGTCGCCCCAGACGCCAATCTTACTCCAGCAATCATTAAGCTTGAGAGAACTCAAGGACGGCAAATTGGATTGGGACAGATCCGTCTTCATTTCTTTCTTTCCAAGATACGACGGGCACGGTTTTTCAAAGCCTCTGCCGCCGCGCCATCTCCGCATTGATCCTTCAGGAGTGCGAGGTGGATCAGGACTTCATAGTGATCAGGTTCAAGATAAAGCGCCTTACGATAGAACTCGACGGCTTGAGGTTGATCTCCAGAGCAATCGCAAATCAAGCCCAGTAAATGAAAAGCACGCGCTGAAGGACCCTGCTCGCGTAAGGAGGCTTCACAGATTTTTACCGCCTGTCGAAGCTGGCCCTGATCGGCCAGTCGTTCGGCGAGGGCCAAATCACCCTGCGCGCTATCTGCTTGAGAAGGTGGTTCCAACGCCCACTTTTTCGGAAGCACCGAACTCGGTTTACGCGAAGCTTCGGTGAGATGGGATTTGGCGCGCGACCGAACTTTCGCTGATTTCTGTTTTGGTGCTGCGGCAGAAAGCCCCGGAACGCTTTTCCGAAAGGCAAACGCCATCGGCAACTTCACAGAGGATAAACGGTGTTCGGTCAGTAAGCTTGTTTCGGCCGCGCCGACAAACAATAGTCCATCCGCCGTTAAAAGCTGTCTTAACTTTCTGAGAACCAGATCTTGCGCTTCCGGATAAAAATAGATTAGCAAATTCCGGCAAAAAATAAAATCGTACGGATCGGCCCCAAATTCAAAACGTTCTCCAAGAATGTTAGCTTGCTCAAACTGGACGCTTAGGCGAAGATGATTGGAGATTCGAAAGCCAGCATCGCACTGCTGGAAATATCTATTGCGAAAATCAATGGTACTTCCTCGAAAAGAATTGCTTCCAAACAAGCCGGCCTTGGCGGTAGCTAGTGAAAACGCGTTAATGTCGATGGCGTTAATATGAAACTTCTCCAGGGAGAGCCCCGCTTCGAGCAATGTAATGGCTATCGAGTAGGGTTCCTCACCGGTCGAGCAAGGAACACTCAGGACCCGCACCTTTTGGGTTCCCGAGAGAAATTTTTCTCCGACGATCCGTCCTAAGCTGGCAAATGATTCAGGGTATCGAAAAAAAAAGGTTTCCGGAACCACGACCTCTTCGAATAAGCTTTGCAACTCTCCAACAGAACGACGGATCAGCGCGGCGTATTCCGAAAGATCTCGAAGCCCATTCGCCCTGACGCGCCGGTTGGCAGCACGCTCGATCGAGCTGGCTCCAACGGAAGCGACATCGAGACCAACAGTCTCGCGGAGTAGGGCAACAATTTGTGGCAGAGACATTAGTTTCGAACAAGTTCCCGAAAAAGCACATGACGAACTTCTAAGGTCAATAGTCGCTCGACTTCGATCCACTGGATCATTCCGCCAGAGTCGTTCGTCACTCGACCAAGATAATGCGCATCGTCAGATTCCACTCCCGTCTCACGAAAATCCTGGATCGAGCGCTGAATCATATTCGTGGCATGCTCGACGATTAGACCGAGCGTCCGCGGCTGCTGAACCGCGAGCGGATAGGTTACCAGGATAATGCGCGTGCTGAGGCGCCGCGCCGCAGTTTTCCCGAGCATCATTTCGTTCAAATCGATGACTGGCACCGGAGCGCCGCGATAGCTTAATACTCCGGCCACGCCCACCGGAGCGCAGGGAACTCTTTTCAGGTTCATGAGCGGCAACACTTCGATGATGCTATGGGCCGCCAACGCGTAACGGTCCTGGCCGATTTGGAATAAAATAAAAAGCATGGCAAAACAGAAATTTTTGTGCGGTTAAGCGCCATTTAGCTCAAACCCGGAGACGCTGGTTCGCAGATCGTTAGCAGTCGAATTCAATTGGTCCATTACCACACTTGATTGATGGAGCGAATCGAGGGTCTGCTGGGCCGATTCGGTCAATTGCGCCAACGCCTCGCTAATTTGTTGCGCACCGGTCGACTGCGATTGCATCCCCTCATTCACGGCTTCGAACTGTGGGGTCAACGCCTGCACTTGTCCGATGATCTGCGCCAATTGTTCACTCACCTGCTCAACTTCGCTCACCCCCCGGCGCACCTCTTCCGAAAATTTGTCCATGCCCATAACACCTGCAGAAACTGCCGACTGCATTTCCTTCACCAGTTGTTCGATGTCGTAACTCGCGATCGCAGTTTGGTCCGCCAAACGCCGAATTTCAGTCGCCACGACAGCGAAACCACGGCCATGCTCGCCGGCTTTTTCCGCTTCGATGGCCGCATTGAGTGAAAGCAGATTCGTTTGGTCGGCCACTTTTGTAATAGTTGTTACTACTTGGTTAATATTGCTGGCCTTCTCATTTAAAACCGCGAGCTTGCTGTTCACTGCTCCTCCCGCCTCCATCACCTGCCGCATCGTGGCTTCCATGCGTGCTAATCCTTTCTGACCTGTTCCGGCCAAGTTAGCCGTTTGCTCGGCAACCTCGGTCACATCGTTGATGGTCCTTAGGAGCACTTTGGAAGTAGCTGCAATCTCCTTTGAAGTCGCGCCAATTTCGCTGGTGGCAGACGCTGTCTCTGCACTAGTGGCTTGATGTTCCTTGGCGGTGGCCGCAATTTCGGTGACCGAGGAGGCAACCTGCAAGGCTGAGCGTTGGACTCGTCCGACGAGGTTAGTCAGGTCGTCACTCATGCGATCGAAGCCGTCCCCGAGTACGCCAAATTCATCGTTGCGTCGTAAGGTCAGCCGGCGGGTAAAATTGCCCGTTCTAATATGGGCCATTAAATCGATCATCTTGGCCAATGGCCGGTTAATCGCTCGAACGACGGAAATGCAAATCAGCACCGCCACGATGAGACTAAGGATGATTCCGACGACCAGGACGATTTCTGACTCCACTGCCGCAGCGTTCAATTTCGTGACCGAGGCTTCGGCAGTTTTTTTGTTATATGCAACATCGTCGTTGGCGCTATCCAAAAACATCTGGAACATCGGCTGCAGCTTTTGATCGTACAGGTCATAGGCTTCTTTGTCTTTTTGTTCCCGGCTCAGCTTCAGGACCTCCTCGAGTGGAGGATCGTAAGCCGCGTAGCTCGTATTTAGTCTCTGAAACCGCTCGACTTCCTCCGCGCCAAAGATGGTAGCTTGGTAGGTTTTAAAGAGATCACTGAGCTTTCCCTGGTTCTCTCGCAATTGCTGATCAAGTTTCTCTACTTCCTGGCTATCGTTGGCCTTGATATGCTGGAGAACCAACGAAACTTCCCGTTCACTAAGCGCAACGATCTGCCCCATTAAGACAGCCCCAGGAAGGCTATCCTTTCCCAAAGATGAGGCCTGACTTTGAATCGACTCTAATCGTGTAAATGAATAAAGGCTGAGACAAAGAGTGATCAGGATAATCCCGGAAAATCCGATAATAAGTCGTTTCCCAATCGTCAAATTTTTCATGATTCCTATTTAGTAGGCCCCCTTCTACGCTCGGTTAGGCAGTTTGAACTCCGAGCCGGGAGACGCTGGTCCGGAGGTCGTTCGCCGTCGAATTCAATTGGTTCATCACAATGCTTGATTGATGCAGCGAATCGACTGTTTGCTGCGCTGCCTCGGTCAATTGGCGTCAGTGCTTCGCTGATCTGTTGTGCCCCGGTAGACTGCGATTGCATCCCTTCATTTACCGTTTCGAACTGGGGAGCCAACGCCTGAACTTGTCCGATGATTTGCGCCAATTGTCCGCTCACTTCTCCAACTTCATTCACCCCTCGACGCACCTCTTCCGAGAATTTGTCCATTCCCATAACCCCTGCAGAAACCGCCGATTGCATCTCCTTTACCAACTGTTCGATATCGTAACTTGCGATCGCGGTTTGGTCCGCCAAGCGCCGAATTTCGGTCGCCACCACGGCAAAACCGCGGCCATGCTCGCCGGCCTTTTCCGCTTCGATAGCGGCATTGAGCGAGAGCAGGTTTGTTTGGTCGGCGACTTTCGTAATGGTTATCACCACTTGGTTGATGTTGCTCGCTTTCTCATTTAAGACCCCAAGCTTAGTG
Source organism: uncultured Verrucomicrobiae bacterium (assembly GCA_963808535.1). Lineage (GTDB taxonomy): Bacteria > Verrucomicrobiota > Verrucomicrobiia > Chthoniobacterales > JAFAMB01 > JAFAMB01. Next base: position 31,719 of record CAWEGF010000001.1, read on the forward strand.
TTTACCGCAGCCCCCGCTTCCATCACCTGCCGCATGGTGGCTTCCATACGAGCCAAGCCAGTCTGACCTGTGCCTGCCAGGTTAGCCGTTTGCTCCGCACCTTCAGTCACATCATTGATCGTCTTGAGCAATAGCTTGGAGGTAGCCGCGATCTCCTTAGAGGTTGCGCCGATCTCGCTAGTGGCTGAAGCCGTTTCTGCACTGGTGGCTTGATGCTCTTGGGCCGTCGCCGCGATTTCGGTGACCGACGCTGCAACCTGCAGAGCTGAACGTCTTACCTGAGCGATTAGCCAATTGATCGCTCGGACGACGAAATAGCATATCAACACCGCCAAAATGAGGCTGAAAATTATGCCCCCAATGAGGACCAATTTTGACTCCTCAGCGGCAGAGGTCAATTTTCTGACGGAGGTTTCGGCGGATTTTTTATTATATGTCACGTCCTCATTGATATCCGTCAAAAACTTCATGAAAACTGACTGAAGCTGTTGATCGTAAACGTCGTAGGCTTCCTTGTCTTTCTGGGCGCGACTGAGCTTGAGAACATCTTCAAGGGGAGCGGCGTAAGCTGAATAAGAAGATTTTAATCTTTGGAAACGCGCAGTCTCATCCGAACCAAAAACCGTTGCCTCATAGTCTTTAAAGAGGAGACTTATCTTTTCATGATTCTCTTGCAGTCCCTGGTCCAACTTTTGAACCTCTTGGGCATCGTTTGCCTTGATGTGCTGCAGCACCAGTGCGATTTCTCGCTCGCTAAAGGCGGCGATCTGTCCCATCAAGATAGAACCGGGGAGGCTATCGTTAGCCAAAACGGTGGCCTGACCTTGGATTGCCTCCAATCGCGTAAATGCATAAAGACTTACGCCAAGAGTTATCAGGATGACCCCGGCAAATCCGAGGCTGAGTCGCTTTCCAATCGTCAGGCTTTTCATGAAACTATTGAAGAATTCGCCCACCTTGCCGGCCGGCCTTCGCGGGACCAGAGCATCGGACAACCGACTTCATCACGATCCTCCTCGTCCCTGTGCTCCAACCCGGTGGCCTGGAGAGGGATTATTATGGGTGGGCGAATTGGATTGATACCAAAGGAGCTGAACGTTGAAGACGGCGAATGGAGAGATACAGCTGCTTTGGAATTGGCTGGCATTCGCCGGTCCAACTGTCTGCCGGCTTCAAAAGAGCAAAATTGCTGTGTTGAGACAAACGAACCTAAAGATTTCAAAGCACCGGAAAGGTGCACTCAAAATTGGAACTTACAATATATTTCGCGATTACAATATTTTCTGTAATACAAATTTGGCTTTAAATGGTCCAAGACCGAAAAGCTGTGTCAGTGAACCCAGTACGAAGTCCTTGGCGTGGTACAGGTGGCCGGGAGGAACGAAGAAAACGACCGCAGCCATCATTTGAAGGTGAGCTCGAGTTTGGCATCTACCAGCAAGACAGTCCTCAACGGAAAACGGATTTAGTTTGCTCACTGAACTAATTGGCGGTAGTTGGGAATGCGCTCTTGCGATCTCAAAGCTCCTCAAGAGATTGGCAACTCCCTGGGGTCCACGAGTCAGCCGAAGGAATCTGGCAGCTAAAAAATGGAGCGCCGTCGGGTGTTTCAATCTTGCATAGCGCTCCTGCTATTTGGGGGGCCAAGTCTTCGTATGGCGCCCTCCAGGCTTACAGGCGCCGGATAACGAACAACCCGCGCTCCACGCGGCAGACGGGGACCAGCGAAGGCCTGCTTTTTATCGCCTTTTCTTCCGGTAAAGACGTGGCGTGCAAAAACAGAAATGATCCAACCGAGGACCAGAAAGCCGAAAAGATGATGAGCGATTGGCCCAAGTTGTTGGACCAATCTCTCTCATTCGTGTCCACGGCTATTTTATTGCCGCTTCGCCGCAGAGATCGTCTCCAGACGACCCTACTTGCGGGCGGGGCGATCCTCGACGATGGGCTGCCCGTCTCGCTCCACCACGACTTGACGCATCCCCCGTCCTCCTAGCGCTTCGTAGTCGTGGCCCGCCTCCACCGGGCAAGTCCAAAGAAAAACCAGAGGTACATCAGAAGTGTTCACGGACCGATGCGCCCAGAAAGGCGGCACATAGGTAACTTTGCCCGGAGCGAGTTCTGCGGTCTGGGTAGTTCCATCCTCGCGTTCGAAGAGGACGAGCCCATGGCCTGAAAGAGCTTGATAGGTTTCTGCGTGATCGCGTTTACGATGGTAGTGGCCCCGGGTCAGATGATACTCGGACCCTACCTTGCCAGGATAAATGATGGTCGTGCCGAAAAAAATGTCCCCGTCAGCCTGGCTCTGATTAAAGGCGTAGTTCTCATAGCAAATCGGATCGCCTTCGACTTGAATACGTCGTTCCAGGGCTTCCGGATCCAGATAAAGTCCGCGCAGTTCGGAAAGGCGTTTCTGGTAATGAGCCGTCGCTTGAGGAATCACACCGTTACCAGACTCGAATCCTACGCTGCAGGGTAAAGGAGAGTTGAATTCTTTCATTTTATCGCGTCTTGGGAGATGAATTGCATGGAAACAATCCTAAGCGAAAAGAGGCCAACCAGCATTCTAAAACCGGTGTCGAACACTTGAGCAAAGGTTGCCCCTGGCCGGAAGGGATTGCCCAACCGACAGAAAATTGCGGCGCGATTTTTTCTGTCCGACCTCCCTGAAGTTACCTCAGTTTCAAGTGGCCATCGATGGAAGATTTGCTGGCTTATCCGAGGTATTGCTCAATTTCTGCCAGTTCGCTCTCGGTGAGTTGGGGTCCAGCGAGGCCAGCGTGCAGTTCTTCGATCTGCGCGACGCGACTGGCCCCGATCAAAACTGAAGTGATCTGTGGCTGTCGCAAAATCCAAGTCACCGCCATTTGAGCTAACGTCTGGCCTCGCCGCCGGGCCAGAACGGCCAGCAGCCGCGATCGGCCAATCACGTCCTCATTCACGTTGTCCGCTTTGAGAAACCGGCTTGCTTTCCCCACCCGCGAATCGACCGGGATACCTTCTAGATAACGTTCCGTTAAAAGACCTTGGGCCAACGGCGAGAAGGCGACGCAACCAATGCCTTCTTCTTTGAGTATCTCGAGCAAGCCACCTTCGACGCGACGATCAAACATGTTGTAGCGCGGTTGATGCAGGAGACAAGGGGTTCCCATGGCCCGCAGGATTTGCGAGGATTGGCGAGTCTGCTCCGGAGAGTAATTTGATAGGCCGACGTAGAGCGCTTTGCCACTGCGTACGATCCGGTCGAGCGCCCCCATCGTCTCCTCCAGTGGGGTCTCCGGATCCGGGCGGTGCGAATAAAAGACGTCCACATAATCGAGGCCCATCCGAATTAAGCTCTGATCAAGACTGGCGATCAGATATTTTCGTGAACCCCACTCGCCGTAAGGACCAGGCCACATGTCATAGCCCGCTTTGGTCGAAATAATCATCTCGTCCCGATAAGCCCCAAAATCCGTCCGCAACACCTGTCCGAAGGTCCGTTCCGCGGCGCCCTGCGGAGGACCGTAATTATTTGCCAAATCGAAGTGGGTGATGCCGAGATCGAACGAACGCCGCAGGATAGCCTGGCTGTTAGCAATCGGATCGGCTTCACCGAAATTCTGCCAGAGGCCCATCGAGATCGAAGGCAGCAACAGGCCGCTCCGTCCCGCCCGCCGAAACGGCATCTCGTCGTAGCGAGTCGGCAACGCCTGGTAAGTTGTTGGCAGGTAAGGCGCCCGGGTAGAGAGGAATCGCTGCGCGATGGAGTTCATAGAAGCAAAGAAAGAAGTGATGGCGTGAGTACTAGTGGTAGTTAGCGTGGTTTGTGCGCGAGCCGAACCCTCCTCATAAGAGGAACGCAGAAAGCAGGGGTCAGCGGACATCCCAAAACCAGGGAGTGGATGCTGCTTCGCTCTGATGTCTCCCGGCTAGTGACTTCTGGTGTATTAGGCGGCAGACTTTAATGGCTAACAAACCGTGGCCCACATCGATGCCACTAGGTAAACTCACGCGTCGGTGAAGGGTTGGAAAATCGCTTCCTTACTGGATCGTCCACAGAGGAAACGGCTGTCCCTCTTTAAGTCCGGGATCCCGATAATAAATTAGATCCAATCGCCCTTCGTGACAGAAACCGATCAGTGGCTTGTTTTCGCCGAACTTCAGGGTGTTAAAAGAACCCCGATATTTACGTAGAATCCGCACGATGACGCGATGTTTGTCCGCCTGCTTATCCACAGCGAGTATTTTTGCTGGAATGCTTGTCATTGGCCCGCTTTCAACCCTGAGTTTCTAAGATAGGGTGACGATACAGGGTATCTTTTTGTGTTGTCCTTGTAAATTTACTGGCCTGCAGATTGCCCGGCTACCCATCCTTGTTGGGTCGAGTTTATTCAATAACCCTTTTACTCGAACGACTTGCATCGATCAAAAAGTATGACCAGAAACCAATTGAGAGCAAGATTCTTTAGTTATTGTTAGTACGCTTCTATATAGCAGTTACAGCAACAGGATTAGCAATGTGGCGTATAGTAATTTTGGATGAATATGGTTTTTTTCTTTAAATTAATATATTTAAATTAGAAATACAGATAATCGGACCGTTTGAGTGGTGATCGCTTCTTCTTTGTCGGGCATAGAAATCCATCCTCACGCCGAACAGGACGACCAAGGCTTTTTCGCAATCCAAGGCATCCCTTTTCACGGTCGCGAGCCGAATGCGGCGGTAGTTTGGCGACGCCGCCGGCCATAACGGAACATCTCCCATCTTAAACCGATAGTATTTTTATTAGCCCCATTGGCTGGATGGAACTCCATGAGGCGATGGGCTCAGGTCTAACATTGACCTCTTATGACGCCCTAATGGGGAGATAGACTCTATTCCACGCTGGCACCGAGAAGCCACAAACGCACCCCGCCCCGCTCGGCGTCCGCGGTATGTTCGAGCAGATCTACGGAAGGTCGGGGAACTCTATGACAGGAAAACCGCATGACGTCTTCGCCCTCTTCCCTTGGATGGCCGGACATCGCGATTGGAACAAGTGCGGCGGCGAGACGCTCCGCCTCCTGAAATAAAACGTCTTGATCCTCAGGGTTTGAGGCCGTTTCCTTTGCCGCCTCGATCGGCACCTCCGCTAAGAAAAGAATTCTCCCTCCAGTTATCGAACCAGAATGTTTGTGATGCGGTTCGAGAGTGAGATGCAAATACAACGGGTTGGTCACGTGCCCCATTCTCGACCCGTTTGTCTTTTAAGCAAGAGAGGTCACTGTGGGGTGCGGCGAGTCCCAGGGTTGAAACCCAGAATCCTCAAGCCCCTTCGATGCAGGCCCTTGGGGCCGTAGTAATGATCGGCCCCACTTTGGGGACAGGTCAAATGTTTGGTCGATTGGTCGATTCTTAACCCGCCCCCCGAAACGTCGCGATATCTGACCTGTCCCCTATTTGAAACGCCTCTGACCTGTCCCTATTTGGAATGCCGTAAAACCTTGGACGTTCAGATTGGGGACAGGTCCAATGTTCCAATGTCAGAACGCGACTTCCACGTTCTTAGTAGATTCGATCTGGCGCCCCTGCAGGGCGCGTCGCTGTGGGGCGGTCAAACCCAGGGTTGAAACCCTGGGAGGAATTCCCTTGGCCGTAGTAGTGACCGGTTCCACGTTCCACTTTGGGGACAGGTCAAATATTTGGTCGATTGGTCGATTCTTAACCCGCCCCCCGAAACGTCGCGATATCTGACCTGTCCCCTATTTGGAACGCCTCTGACCTGTCCCTATTTGGAACGCCGTAAAACCTTGGACGTTCAGATTGGGGACAGGTCCAATGTTCCAATGTCAGAACGCGACTTCCACGTTCTTAGTAAATTCGATCTGGCGCCCCTGCAGGGCGTGTCGCTGTGGGGCGGTCAAACCCAGGGTTGAAACCCTCTGGGCTGAATTCTCAAGCCCCTTCGGGGCAGTCTCTTGGGCCGTAGTAATGACCGGTTCCACTTTGGGGAGAGGTCAAATGTTTCGTCGATTCTTAACCCGCCACGCCGAAACGGTCGCGATATCGACCTGTTCCCCATTTTCGAGCACCTCGTCCCAGACGTATTTCTCGTCTTTATGGACCGTTTCCTGAACGTGCGAGACCCCGCCACATCGTCACACCGTATGCTACGGGACGGCCTTTTCAGGGCGCCGTTGTCCCAGGCACTTCGTGCCAGGCTACGGTCGCATCGTCCCTCTGGGACATTTCGCCACAGGATTTAGTTAGATGATGACTGCTGACGGACGAAATTCGAGGTCACCACCGAGAAAGCCAGGAATTTCGGGCGGTTGGTACAGTTCCCATTTTTTGTCTGCCTTTTTGATATTGATGTCAGGCTTTGACTTAAAGTTCTTCATCTGAGGTGCGCCGGTACAGACATAAAGCTTCCCTTTATAGACAAAGAAATAGTTCGGATCGATATCGTTGAGCTTGCCTTTCGTCATGGCGTTGGCGCAGTAACCTCCGTATTGGGGTTTGTATTTGGCCGGACTTTTTTCGAATTCACTTTTGTCGGCGGATGACGCGAAGAAGTAAGTTGCTCCTTCGTAGACACTTGAATACTTTGGTTCTCCCTTAACCGCCTTCCCTTGTTTAAAGTAGGCCACCGGATCATAGCCCTTCAGCATTACGCCTTTCTGGTCGACGTTTAGCTTCGGAGCCTTTTTCCCCTTTTTCCCGGTGGGGGCGGGTTCGGCCTGAGCCAAGAGGATCGGGTCTCCGCCAAGGGTTGGTTGCGGAATAACCACTGGAGAGGAGACTTGCGCTATCCCCTTCCCTATCGGCTCGCCGGCCCTGATCGACGAGGCCAGTGCAAAAGACCATGCGCCAGCTGTGAGCGCCGCCGATATCGAGCGCAGACATCGCGCCTCCCATTTTGCCCGGATGCGTTGCGAATTCGTTGGATGCATCTCTCGAGCAGACAGCGTTCGGCATGCCAGAATCGTGAATTGATCATAACATGCTGGTATGGAGACGGTTAAAGGCTGAAAAGACCTTCTCCACAAGCCGCCGAATTGTTGCAGATGTTGTCGGGCGCGGCATCTGCAACAGTCTCAATAGAGGTAGTTTAGGTGTAAAAATCCTCCCGGACGAATACCAACGCAGCAGATCAAGTAGAAGGGGCCTGGATTGAGCTGGCCGATCGCCCACGAACCGTTGAGTCGAGACGATCTTTCGGATGGCCGAGGCAGGACAAGAATTCGTACTCACACCCGGCTTTGCCGGAGCCGGCGAGCCTCTATCCATTGCCAAGCCAACATTCCGGGAATCCCCAGAGCCAACTCACGAACGCGGCGGAAGACGGAAAGGGCCAGCGCAATATCTCCAGAAATGCCAAGTAGATTTCCGAACAGGATATAACCGCCTTCCTGCACTCCAAGGGCTCCTGGCACAAGAAAGGCCGCACCTCGAATAGCGAGGGACGCGCTCTCCAAAATTATAGCGGTGGCAAAACTGGTCTGCACCCCGAGCACCCGCAGGCCAAGCCACAATTCGCCAGAAGCCAAAAGCCAAGACAATACCCAGAAGAAACAACACCCGGCCACGCCGGAGCGCCGGGAATAAAGAAGCCGAATTGCTTGGTCAAGCGCTTCACCGCTTTGGATTAGCGAATCCCACGCTGGCGACTTAGCCAGGCGAGCGGCCAACATCGCGCTCCATTTAAAAATGCCAGCCCGCTGCACGGCATAGAACCCAATGACGGCCAGGATGCCGGTCAGCATGGCGACGAGGATCGGACGAGTCAGATCTGTTCGCCCGGTGGTGGCAACCAGCAGAATACAAGCGGTGATGAGATAAAAAACCTTGGTTACGATACCGACCGTCACATCGATAATGATGGCGGCAGTGGCTATCCGCAATGGCATTCCCCACATCGCAGCAATGCGGGCGACGATGATATCTCCACCCACGCGAGCCGTCGGCAGAAGATTGTTGATCGACTCGCCCATCCAATGCAGCGCGAAACTGCGGGATAGTGGCACTCTATTCTCTTTCGGGACCAATACCAGCCACCCCACCGAATCACTCATGGTCTGCAGCAGATGATAGAGAGTCAAAGCAACCAACCACCAGCCGGCATGGGCAATCGCCAAACCTACTTGGCCGACGCCTTCACGAAAAAGCAGAATAATAAACAGGGCCACCCCGGCGAGCCCCAGGAAAAAGACGAGCGGCCGGATAATCTTGATATCTTTCACGGTTTAGGAAAAGCCCCCGCCGACGACCCGGATCCGAATTTGCTCCCACTGAGCACGGAAGCCGGACGGGGTGGATAGCCGCGAAGCCCTTATCGGGGCAGGGTTTTAAGGTTCGTGGCCTGACGATCGCGGAAGGCGGCCACCGCCCGGAAGCCTCCCCAGATGAGGGCGAGGATTAGGCTTAATCGCCACTCGCCGCCGACCGCTTGCCAGTCAAACTTGGTTTTGACGGCCTCGGACCAGGCCGTATACCGGGGCCACAGGCGGGGAACGTGCTGGCGATAATCGTCGTACGCCCACTTAAATTTATGACTGAGAAACTCTTCTTCCGCCGATATTAATCCCAAATAAAGGGCCAGGAAAATAAGAGCACAGGGCAGGAGAAGGCGCCGGTCGCCAATGAGTAATACCATCCCAAACCCCAGGATGATGCTTCCGAAATAGATGGGATTGCGGACGTAGGCGTAGGGACCTGCGGTCGCCAATTGGCCCCCTTCAATATTTTGACTCCGCGTGTGCCGACCAGCGAATCCAGCCGCACAAACCCGGACGCCCAAACCGGTTAGGACCAAGCCAAGACCAACCGCCTTGAAGAAAATGTCCAACGGCTTGGTGGCGATGGTTGGACGAACAAACGGAGCAACGACAGCCGTCACCCCTAGGCCGAATTCAAGGCGATGGGTGAACAACAGACGGCGGGCCCGAACTAACCATGGTTTGAGGAGCCTTTTCCCAGACCCTTCGCGCTCATCGACTTTCTGCGAAATACTTGGCGGTTACATTCATCGATGAAGGATGGGATTTGTGAGATGTCGAACCCAAAGAAGTGGCAGCGGTCAGGCACTCGCGAAGAAGGGTAATACGTCGAAGTACTACTCCAAGTGGCGCGTATTCGGTGCGAATACCCCACCACAAACGCCCGATTCCGCTGGGAATCTCCAGACGGCTTAGAGTCAACTTCAAGATAGCGGGCCGATTGTAACCCGCGAGGAACGCCGAGGCCATCGTCTTGAGACTTTCTTCAGCTACTGAACCGATTAGATCGAGCAGAAAGACCGCCAGATCATCGGCATGCCGATCGTCAGGCGACAACGTTTTGACATGAACCGTTTCGAAGTCGATCAGACGCACCCGTTGAGTTTTTTCGTCGACAATCACATTGCCAAAATTGGGATCACCGTGCGACCAAGGACCTCGAAAACGCGGAGAAAACAGCCCATGCACTCGACGGAATTCCAGGCCCGCGGCATAGAACATCCCCGGATCAATCTTTCCTTCCTCGTTCAAGGTGTCCAAGTCCGTCCCGGGTAACCGTTCGAGCCAGACCGAACCATCGTCGCCGGAGAAGGCCAGAAACTCTTCTCCGTTAAGCAGCCGAAAACTGGAAACCTCTTGTTGCGGCCAAATTCGAGCGTCTTCCACGACGGAAACCGGGTTTCCGGCCAACCGGAAAAATAAATTGGCGCCAACTGCCAACGCCCTACTTCCTCTTCGACGACGTTTGACCCACATCAAACGGCCGTCCCGGCGCTTCAGACGAATCTGGTTAATTTGGACTCTATCAATCATCGTCCCGGCAAGCCGGAAGAAATGTGCAGGTATATTCAAAGCCATGTTCTTGGTAAGTACGGACATCCGGATCCCAAGGAATTAGCATGAGACGGAGATTTCGTAAATGAGTCGTAAGTCGCAAAACTGTTTCGGAACAAGGACACAGAGGGGATGGAGAGCACGGAGAAGATGAATTTACCACCAAGACACAGAGGACACGGAGTTTCGGAGATGAATTTGGGGATCGTGATCGCCGCCCGTGTATTCCTTGATCTGGTTAGGGTTATTTTTTTAGCCGAGCCACTGAGGGTGGTGGGCCGTTCCGTCGAAATGTTGACTGGTTTTATAGAGTTCATATTGACCTTTGGTCGCCGCCTCTCGCGTCCGACCGAGTAAAGCGGCAATCTCTTCGGCTCCCAGGGGCTTGAACGTGCGAGCAGCTTCGATCGCCTGGTCGAGAACCTGTAAATTGTCAATCCCGGTAATGACCACCGATGTCGGCAGACTCATAGAGTAATGCAGAGCCTCTATTGGTTGTACGGTTTTACTTCGCAAAATATAGTCGTCGCCAAAGGTTTTCATGGCTTCAACCCCAATCTCCCTCTTGAGCAGAACCGGTAAAACTTGATCCTCAAAGCTTCGAAAGTGCGCATCCATCACATTGAGCGGCATCTGTACCGCATCGAAATGGAAGTCGTGCTGCTCCGCAGCATCCAACATTCGGAGATGAATAAAAGGGTCTTTATGCCCGGTAAACCCGATAAAGCGGATCTTACCCGCTTTCCGGGCTTCTAACATTGCTTCTTGAGCTCCATTTTCGCCAAATATACGGTCGGGATCTTCTGGACGAATGACTTCGTGATGTTGAAGGAGATCCAGGTGATCCGTATGAAGTCTTTGCAAAGATTCGTTCAGCTGCCGAGTCGCTTCCTGCTTCGTACGACCATCGATTTTCGTCATCAGAAAGACCTTTTCCCGATACCCGTCCTGAAGGGCCTTACCCATCCGGATTTCGCTGTTGCCATCATTGTAGTCCCAGCAGTTATCCATAAAAGTAATGCCACGATCGATCGCACTACGAATGATCTTAATGCTGTCCGCGTCCGACAATTGGGCTTTACCGATATGGTATCCTCCCAACCCGATCACCGAGACACTTTCTTTGGTGCGCCCAAGGGTGCGATAGAGCATGTCGCCTCGGCGGACCTCCGTCGGCCGCCTTTTCCCGGTGGTTTCCGTCGCAGCCTGCCCCGCGGCGGCGAACGGGCGCAAGATCCCCTGAAAAGCCGCAACACCGAAAGCCAGCGAGCTCGAGGTTTTTTTCAGAAAGCTTCTTCGATTAATTCTCATGGTGGTTCCTTTCGATCCGCGTTGACCGGACGCTGGAATTCTCCGCTCACCTCCGGGTGGATCTGCGATCGGAAACATGGAACAGAGAGCGTAAAGAATCGAGGCGTCACACCAGGAAGTTCGGACTTAGCTCAAAGATCCGCAAGCGGGGCTGATGGCAGACTGTTACAAAATCTCCTTGGGGGCTGCCTCGACAGCGCCGGCCACCGGGGGATCGCTGACCAGAGACAAGGTATCGGCTTTGCGAAGCGCGGGAAACAAGCGCATCCAAAGCAGGGCGACCAAGATGGTGCCGATTCCTCCGATGACGCCTGAGGAAACGGCGCCCAGAAGTCCTGCCAGCATGCCAGATTCAAATTCACCCAGCTGATTGGAAGTTCCGATAAATAGAAAATTGACCGCGTTTACCCGGCCTCTCATGGCGTCTGGAGTGGAGAGTTGAACGAGAGAAATCCGGATGACCACACTGACATTATCTGCTGCTCCCATGATCACCAAGGCAATCAGGGAGATGACGAAGCTGGTCGAAACGGAAAAAATGAGAGTCGCGACACCGAACAGCATGACGGCGCCAAACATCTTGATGCCGACGTGGCGTTTCATTGGGATGTGCACCAGCAAAACGGACATCGCAAGCGCTCCCACCGCGGGAGCCGAGCGCAAAAACCCGAGTCCCCACGGCCCAGTGTGAAGGATGTCGCGCGCAAAGATAGGCAGGAGTGCAGTCACCCCGCCAAGTAAGACGGCAAAAAGGTCGAGGGAAATGGCGCCGAGGATGGTCGGTCGACTGCGAATAAAGGCCACGCCGGAAAAGATCGAAGCCAATGAAATTGGTTCGCGTTTGGGTGGAGTGCGCTCCACTCTCAATAAAGCCATGGCAACACTCGCGGTAGCTAAGCTGGCCGCGGCGACCCCGAGTGGCACGCTGGCTCCGGTGGCGTAAAGCAAGCCCCCAAGGGAAGGACCGACGATGGTGGCGGTTTGCATCGCGGACGAAGAAACGGCAATGGCCTTCGGCAAAATAGCTTCGGGAACGAGGGCCGGCAGTAATGCCGACATCGTCGGGGATTCAAAGGCCCTGGCAGCACCGAGGAGCGCCACAGCACCGAAGAGCACGGCCACATCCAGTTTCCCATCACGATCCCCAAACGTTAACAACGCCAGCACGAGAAACTCGACAAATTGGCAGATGGTAACAATCCGCCGCCGATCAAAGCGATCGGCCATGTGTCCCACCAGAAATGTCAGGACTACCATGGGAAGGAACTGAAACAGGCCCACCAATCCAAGGGCATAGGCACTCCCGGTCTTGGCATAGACCAGCCAACCGACGGCCACTGAGGCCACCTGAAAACCAAGGGCCGAAAAAATACGCGAGGCCCAGAAAAGCACGAAACCTGGATGCTGGAGAAGGCGTTCGGAGGGTATCGGTGGTAGGGCCAAATGAGGATTTTGTAAAACGAGCGACTGAAGCTACTCCAGCCAAGCGGGCCGTTTCCAGTAACGTTTTAACAATGGCGACCACGGACGGTTCGACAGATAAGGAGCGCTCAAATTGCTGAGCGACATAGTGGCCAAAGACTGATGGCACGAATCTAGCTTTAGGGAACTGAGGGAGTGGCGATCGGCCGGAGGCAATGGTTTCCAAAGCTTTTTTCTCGGCATTCTGGAAGACGTTCCGTTTTAGGAGCGATCAATCTGGGATGCTGAGAGAAATCAGCAGGAGAATTTCCCAAGGGGAGATGTCGTCTGATTCTCAAAGTCACACTTAGTTGAGCAGAAATAGACATTATGGAAATCATTCAACATCGGCCAGATCAGGTGGTAGAAAATAAGTTCCGCTTGATGCTAAACGGAGTCAGCGTATGCGATCTTTCGTTTGATCAATGGGGAAAGCTAGCGATCGGACTGATCAATATCGATGACGTACACAGGTTTTGCCGAGTTACCTTGGCAGTAATCGACGACCTTCCGACAGGTGAGAGTATGATCGAGGGGCTTCCGAAAGCATTGAGGTAAGGACGTTGTGTTAGGCAGGTAAACCGTCTCGGTTTGTCGTAGGCGAGCCGGCTTGCTTGAGGGACCGCGGTAGAAGAGGTAAGGCGGACGCCTTCTTACTGTAGGTAAACCGTCTCGGTTTACTCCGGCTCCCCGGAGGGCAAAGCGGGACGCATTGCGTACTTTTGTTACAGCAGTTCTTCTCTGACTACTTCGGCGCGGAGATTGGGGGGCAAGGCGTGGGTTCGGCCGACGATGATCACGGCGTCGTCTTCGCGGAGCGATTCTTCTAGAAAGCCGGTTCGTAAGACATTTCCGTCGCCTCGCTGAATAGCCAGGACCAGCAAATTTCCCTCGGCGAGCTCCTGTAATTCGCGGACCTTTTTCCCGACGAGAAACGATTGCCGTCGCAAACGCAGTTCATCGATTTCCACCCCGAGGCGCTTGAGTTCCTCGCCGACGATTCCCTGTTTATCGCCAAGAAAATTCATCGTCGCTGGCCGGGTGATGCTATGTGCGATGCGTGACCCGCCGATCGCGGCAGGTAAAACAACTTCATTCGCACCGGCCTGCAGGAGTTTCTTCTCGGTGCTGGGCTGCTCGCCACGGGCGATAATCCGAAGATTGCGGTTCAGATTGCGAGCGGTCAAGGTGATGAAAACATTCACCGTATCGAGCGGGAGAACAGTGGCCAGGACTTGCGCGCGCTCGGCGCCGGCCCGAATCAAGGTTTCTTCCTCAGTGGCACTTCCTTTCACAAATAGGTAACCAGCCCCTTCGGCCATGGCTAGACGCTCGTCGTCCATGTCTACGACGACAAACGGAAATCCATAGGCGGCGAGATCGTGGGCCAGAATTTGGCCGATTCGACCGTAGCCACAAATGATCGCGTGCTGGCTGACGCCTTCAACCTGCCGACTCTTTTTGAGCTCTCCAAGGACTTTCAAGATTTCTCCTTCTGTGATGAAGCGAATTACTTCGCCGATTACGAATACCACGGCACTGGTGCCGCCGACGATGACCAGCATGGTGAAAATTTTCTCCCAAACATTAATCAGCGGATGAACTTCACCAAAGCCAACGCCGAACATCGTGATCACGACCATGTAAACGGAATCGATCAATGACCAACCAAACGTTAGAAAACCGATGACCGAGATGACAAAAACGGCCAGCAAATACAGCAGGCTGCGCTGCAGCTTTCGAAAAATTCCAAAATTAATAGGCACTGGCATAACCGAAGATCGAAGGCATCGAGGCAGCTTCTATGCCACGCTGGCGATATTGGCTATTTAATAAACCAGATCTGGAAAAATAGCTGATGTTCGGTAGTAGGCGGACGGAGCGACTTCGTCCCGAATTCGTTGGCACCCCACGAACGCGCCTGCGCCCTGCCCGGTTGAGCTTGCTCCCAGGACGCTATCTACTGGCGGGCCGACAGGTTAGTTTGGCGGCCGACAAAATCATCCAGTCCCACCGCGTTCGCGGAGGCGCTCTAAAGCCCGGCCTGTGGAACTTCCCAGCGTTCGGACTTGGCCGATCGAAAAAGGGCTTCAATGACCGCCATGTTGTGCACAGAATCCTCCAACGGCGACGGCAATGCAGTTCCGTGGCGCACACTTTCCGAAAATAGATCACCTTGAATGGTGTACTGATCGCAAGTCTCAAACTCTATAACTTCGGCGCTCCGGCCGGAGAGATCGACCCCGTCATCGATCATGATCCGGCACGGTCGGTCGATGGGAGCGTTGAAGGGAATCTCTATCTCGATCCGACCTTTGGTGCCCAAAATCTGGACCCGCTGATACGGACAAAGCTGCGTACTGCAAGTGAACACACTTTGTCCGGAAGGAAATTGGAGAATTCCGGAAGTCAGTCTGTCGGTATGCAGGTCCGGATCTGTCTCAATAAGTGCCACTACTCTTGAGGGTTCCTCGCCGAAAAGGAACCGGGAGGTATTCACCAGGTAACAACCGATATCCATCAGTCCGCCACCTCCATACTCCAGAATGTTCCGGACGTTCTTGGGATCCAGGAGAAAATAACTAAAAAGTCCCATAATAGACTTGAGCTCTCCAATGCGCCCTTTCTTGATCAGGTCCAGGGCTCCGAGCCACTGCGGATGAGTGCGCACCATGAAAGCCTCCTCGATTTTGACTCCGGTGCGATCACGAGCCCTGAGCAACGAAATAGCTTCGTCAACGGTGAGACTGATCGGCTTCTCGCAAAGGACATGTTTGCCGGCTTCTGCCGCCTTGATGGACCAGGGAACATGGAGCTGATTCGGTAGCGGGTTGTAAATGGCCTCCACCTCCGGATCAGCCAAAAGGTCTTCGTAAGAACCGTAAGCCTTACCGATCCCCAGTTGTTTAGCGGCTTGTTGAGCCCTTTTTAGATCCCGGGAAGCGATCCCGACTATTTGTGAACATTCACCACGTTGCATAGCGGGAATGACTTTTTTCACCGCGATATCCGCGACGCCTAAGACGCCCCAACGAACTTTCTGATCCATTGATTTTGCTAACATCTTTTCAAGACCCCGGCGATGCAAAAAGCAGTTGTCAGTGTCAGTTGCCAGTTGTCAGAGAGGAGCCTTGAAGAACGGCGTCTTCAAAATTGAAGAGTCCCTGGTCTGGTCCCCGCAGCGGACTAGGCGACAAATGTTTTGGTTTGGGACCCGTCAACCACCACCCATTACTCCATTCCTCCACCACTCCGGTCCTCGAGTACTCCCCTCGGTCCGATTGGGCTCACTCGAAATCGTACACCACTACCTTGGTCCAAAGATGTTTGCTCTTTTCAACGAACTCCAAATGCTGAGGGTGATCTTGATATTCGTCCTGCACCCGTTTCGTCTCAAACTGCAGGTTCAAGGCAACTTGGTAACTTTGATCGACCACCGCGCGATGGCTTGGCGCCATTTTGCCGGCGTGGAAGCTCATCACGCCTGGAATGGACGGGAGGTATTTTTTGGCGTTCGCGACGACTTCGTCCGTTGCGTTCGGCTGGGCGGAATCTGTCCAAAAGATGACGACATGCGAAAACATTGAATGATTTATGAGGGATTTCCCAGAGGGGTGCAATCAGTGAATTCGCGGCGCTGCGGGCCAGCGCGCGTGAAGGTTGTTGTAAGAGAAGTTGCAGGAGTTCAGGAGTTGCAGGAGTTACAGAATGAAAAATCGGAATCGTTCCCCAGGGCCCTCTCACTTTCTGAAATAGCAGTGTTTTCGGAAAAGTCAGCTGACAGGTGTAGGGAGAAACCAAAGCGAGCCCGCGCGAAGATTTTAGAAGATCGACCGGGCAGTTTTCAGAGAAGTTCCTGACTTCTCTGAGATCACCGCGGTTTCAGAAAATCAGGGTCCGGGGCACGATTCGGCTTTTTTATTCTGAACTCCTGCAACTCCTGAACTCCTGCAACTTCTTTCACAACAAGCGCGCCCTCAGCAGTCATCTGGTGTGGCAAGACGGCCAGTTTCGGGTGTTATGTTCCCCTCACTTTTCGCCAAGGACGATCTGCTTGGCTTGTGATTGAATCTGATCCTGGTCGAGCGAATGATGTCCCAAATAAAATTCATCAATCACGATCTTGAAGAGGGCGGCGGCCGGAACGGCGAGAACCGCTCCGGTCAGGCCAAAGAGAGAGCTCATCGCCAAGGTAAAGAAGAGAATGCTCACCGGATTGAGCTCCATCGATTTACCTAAAATAAAAGGGACCAGGATATTGGTCTCCACCTGCTGGACAAAAAGCACCGCCAGAAGGGCGAGCCCGAACTTATCGACTCCTAAACTTAAGGCCACAAAAAGTGCTGGAATCGACGTCAGGACCGGTCCGATCATCGGCACGAACTCTCCAAGAAAGGCAATAAATCCAAAGACCAGGGCGGGCTGGACACCAATAAACCATAAGAGCAAACCGGTTGTCAGGGCGCTTATGGTACCGTTGATCACCACTCCCCGTGCCCAAGCGGCCATCTGCTGAGTCAGGCGAAGGAGCGTTCGGCGCGCCGGTTCGCGTTGACGCTCTGGTACCAGAGTGAGAAATCGAACTACCAACGGCTGCGGGTTGCTCAGGATGAAAACCAGCAGGAGAACGGCAAAGACACTCCCAAAAAGGCCTCCCACAATTCGAAAGCTCGATTCAAACAATAACCGCATCAAGTCGCCGGCTCGCGCACCAACGGTATTTAGCACTTTGTCAGCTTCAGGAATCGCTTGCTGAATGGAGGGATAGCGCTCGCCATAGGCCTGAACCTGAGCTTGCACCCGGGTCCAGGCGGCGGGAGTTTTTCGGACCAATTCATCGATCTGGGCCAGGAGTGGCGGAATCAGAAAAGACATGGCCAACGCCAAGAGGGCCACGAAGACGACCGCCACCAGCGCCACGGCCAAGCCGCGACGAAGTCCCTTTTTTTCGAGGAAGGCGACAATCGGGTTCAGGACCATCGCCACCAGGAAGACCACCGCGAAAAGCAACAAGATGGAATGCAAGGCCCACCCAAGCAACGCCGCCAAAGCCAGGAGAACCACCAATCCTAGCCAACGCTTCAGATCGGCATAGGTTAATGGCGATTGATCAACTTTAGTGCTTGGGATCTCTCCAGTATTCATGGCAAGAATACCTCCTTACCATGCAGAGCGCAGTCTTGCTATCCCAAGGAAATGGCTAAGGACAAACTGGCGACCAAAAAGAAAACTTCACTGAAAATCAGCAATCCAGTGGACCAACGCTTACTCCGAATGGCCTGCTGCCGGTGCCCTTCAGTAGCTTTCTCTCGCTGGTCCAGGTCGGGGTAAGATTTCAGCTCCCAAAAGTCCGCCAATTCCTGAGTCGTTCGCCTGACATAAAGTCCGGCGAAAATGGCCGTAAAAACTCCCAGACAATAGAGAATAATCGTCAGAAGCGTGGCGGACTTACTGAGGACAGAAGCGCTATGGGTTCCGTAGCAGCCGAGCACGACGATAGCGGCCGCGCCATTGATGATAACGAGGCTCTGCACCAGCATCCGATTGGTAGCAGCCGTTTGCCTGGACTCCTCATGGCTGCGTTCACGCGCCAGATTTCGATTCGGGCTCTCCAGCAATTCATTATCCATAGAATTAAACCTCCCGGCGGCGACTTTCCTAGTGGGACTTGGCAGGCTCTTCCGCCTGATCTTCCGGTCTTTCCGTTTGGACGGCCAGGATTTTCCCCGTCGTGGCGTCGACGCGAATCTCTTTGGCATTTTTCGCTCCAGGCTTGGCGATATACACGGACCAGAAGTGCTTCCCTTTAGCGGTTTCCAGTTCCGCGCTCCGCACCCTGCCTCCCGGCATCTTAGCTAAGGCGATCCGCTCCGCTTTAGACTTAGTGATCTTACCGGAGTGACTTGTCTCATCCTTGCCGCTGGCGAAGCCCGACGAAAAGCCAAGGACGCAGATCACGATGATCAAAATAATTGAACGAAGAAAACCTGTAGCCATCATAATATTAGGTTCGGAGCGATGGCCTCCATCGGATCCCAGTAGAGGAGGCAAAGATTTAAGCAGAGGAAAAAAGCCCACGGTGAAGTGGCATTTACCACAAAGACACGCGGAACACAGAAGAAAAGATTTAGATTAATTCAATTAATTGAAAATCTGAACTTGAGATCATAATTGGAATCTAATTGGCAAACCCTTATTCTCTCTTTTTTTCCTCTTGAGGGCTGGATTTGGGAACAGGAGAAGTTGCAGGAGTTCAGGAGTTACAGAATTAAAAAATCGGAACTGTACTCCGAACCCGATTTCTGAAATGCGGTGTTTAAGAGAATGAAAACGGCGTTGGACGCGCGGGTGTTTTTGACACATCTGCGGCCCCTTCCGAGCTCGACGCGTTAGAACGTGTTTCCCAAGGTAAACCCGGGTACCCCGATGAGGGCTAAATTAATCAAAGCCTCGCCGCAAAGAATGTATTTCGTCCCGGAGGGACAGCATGATCGTAGCCAGGCACGAAGTGCCTGAGTCACGAGGAAAACAGCCCGTCCCAGCGGGACGGTTGAACCCGGAAGGGCCTGGCATTAAGTTAGCGCTCTGGGGTACAACTGTGGAACCTTGGCTCCTAATCTCTTTAGCCGCTTTCGGAGCGCGGATCCCGGCCGGTTCACTAATTTCAACCGCTCGTCGCCTGGCCAGAGTGCTCAGTTGCCAGGGGGATGTCGCTCGATTTCATCACCCACGCCCTGATACCGTTGTCGTGGTGGTCACAAGCTCTGTCGTTCATCACGGGATGGCGTTGCTGTACCCACTTGGGCTCATCAAATTCGTACTGGGTGCGATTCGGAAAGGTGAACAATGCATTCGCGGCAACCACTCGGGCGATATCGGCGGCGATCGACTCATCGCTAACATTTTGATCCGGGTTTTCCGCTTTCCAATCTTCAATTAACTTTCGAGGCACTTCCAACACCACGTGTTGCGCACCAGGGGTGACCTCAGTGGTAACTCCGCTTTTCGGTCTCAGCCACAATTCAATATATGAGAATTGTTCACTCATGCAGTGTTTGACGCATTGCTATGCTACTGGCTTCAGTCAACTTTCCGCGGGTTCAGCATTTGGCGTTCAGCGTTCAGCGTTGGGTAGTCGATGCTTAGGTCAATCAGAAATCTGAAACTTTGCTTCCGGTTGCCGTGTCTTACTAAGAGACGCTCAATTTTGATCCCCTCCCATGGAAGCATCCCGGAAAGAACGCAGAGAGCACGAAAAGGCAGAAGTTTTGTCGAGGCTGCGAATTTTTGCCGAACACTCAAAATGGAAAAAAGCAAGATTATCTCGCGAACTAGGCGTCTCCATTTCAACGGTTGAAAGATGGCTCGACGGGCAGGACAACATCTTGCTGGCATCGATGTTTACGATCCGCCGATTTTTGGAGACGCACCGAGGGCACCCGGAAACAGTAAGCCATTGATGGCACTAAAGAACTGAACCGTTTACCGCCTGGATCATCCTTTCTGAAACCACCGTTTCCAGCTTAAGCGAGCGGCATGATGAGAGATTAGAGTTGCTTCTGACGGAGATCGACTGAAGCTAGGAGCATTCCCCCCTGCTTATCTATGGCGATACCCCAAACTCGCCCGACAATTCGTGATATAGGTCGCGAAACCGGTTTTCACTACTCGACGGTCTCGCTCGCCTTGCGCGATCACCCGCGTATTCCCGATTCTACGAAGCAGCGCATCCGCGAAGCCGCGAAAGGACTCGGCTACCAACCAGACGCGATGCTCAGCGCGCTTTGTGCCTACCGGGTGATGAAACGGCCGCCGAAGGAACAGACCGTTATCGCCTGGATAACGAATCACCGCACTCCAACCGCCTGGAGAATGTCGGCCTGCACGCGCGACTATTTTGAAGGAGCGGCGCAACGGGCCACCGAACGTGGTTATCGGTTGGAAAACTTCTGGCTGTCGGAACCCGGGATGACCGGAGAGCGGATGAGCAGAATTTTGTGGACCCGAGGCATTCAGGGGGTGTTGCTGCCGCCACAAGAACATTTGAGCAGGATTGACCTGGCTTGGGAAAATCTCTCGGCGGTGACGTTTGGGTACACGCTGGCGCATCCGCGTTTGCATCTGGTTTCAAATCACGAATACCGCACCACGGGCACATTGTTTGGCGAACTGGAAAAGAGGGCCTACCACCGAGTCGGTTTAGTGAACCTCCGGGAGCATGACAAACGAGTGGACAACAATTGGTTGGCTGCCTACCTGGTGGAACAGACTCGCCTGCAACCGGAACACCGTTTACCCCCACTGGTGTTGGAACAGTGGAATACCAAGACATTTCTTGCCTGGGTCGAGCACTACCGACCGGACGCCATCGTGACCAGGCTTCCGGAGGTCCTGCGCAGTCTTCGGCGCGCGGGATATCGCGTCCCCGAAGAGATCGGGGTTGCTTACCACTCCTTGGACGAAAAGAGCCGTTCCTTTTCAGGAATGAAGAAGAACTCTTTCCAGATCGGCGTGATGGCGGTGGACCTGTTAGTGGACATGCTTCACCGCAACGAACGCGGGATCCCCGATTGCCCTTACCTGCTGATGGTCGAAGGGTCCTGGGTCGAGGGGAACACCCTGCGTCAATCTCCTGAACTGCCCGTCTCAAAAACCGCTGCTCAAGGCACGGTCTGTTCAACAGTTTGACCGAGATACCTTTTCAACTCCGCTGGATCCGGGAGTATATCCTTCCTCAATTCATTTGAGCCCAAAAATGAACACTTTGAATCTCCTTCAGGTGGAGCGCATCTTGCAGACGGTGGCCCGCGTTTCGTTCGAAAACGAAAAGTACTTTTGTGATTTGGATGGAGAAATGGGCGACGCGGACTTCGGCAAATCTATCGGAGACGGCTTTCGCGCCGTGATAAAAGAACTGCCGTCGATCGACCGAACTGACATAGGCGTATTTCCTCATTAAGGTCGGCACCGTTTTCGCCTCACACGCCGGCGGCACCTCCGGACCCATTTGGGGAACGGCCTTTATGAAGGCCGGGCTGAAGGCCAAAGGAAAAACCGAACTGACAACGACTGATTTGGTGCAAATGGGACGAGCCGCGGTACAAGGGATGATGGCTCGCGGCAGTGCGCAGGTTGGTGACAAGACCTTGCTGGATGCCATTGTTCCGGCTTTGGATAAAGTCGAAGAACTTAACCAAGGTGGGAATTTCGATTTCAGGTCCGTGATTCTGGCGGCTTCCGAGGTCGCCACCGCCGCGGTAGAAACCACGCGGACCTGGCCCGCGAAGCGAGGCCGTCAATCCTACGCCGGCGACCGCACGATCGGCACTCTCGATCCCGGCATTGTCGCGGTGGCCACGATGATGACGGCGGCCGCCAAGGAACTTGATTAGAGTCCGCTAAACGCAGCACCGTCAGCCGATTAATTTCTGTTGTCCCCTCTCCCTAGCCAGACAAAACCCCGTTCTCCCCAAAACTATGAATCAATTCTTCAATTCACCTGATACTTTCGTCGCTGAAATGCTGGAAGGCATCGTACTAGCAAACCCGGACAAGCTGAAGTACGTGCCCCGCTATAATATTATCTACCGAGCCGATCGACCTAATGATGACTTTGTCTCGGTCATCCAAGGCTCCGGCAGCGGTCATGAACCCGCCCACGTCATGGCAGTTGGGGCAGGAATGCTGGACGCCGCGTGTCCTGGCAACGTCTTCGCGGCCCCTCCGATGGACTACGTCCTCGAATGCACGAAGTTAATGAATTCCAAAAAAGGGGTGTTGCACCTGATCAACAATTACACTGGCGACCGAGCCGCCTGGGACATGGCGCGGGAACTGGCCGAGGCCGAAGACATCAAGATCGGTGTGGTTTTAATCAATGACGACGTGGCGGTGATGAACAGCGCCTATACCGTAGGCCGTCGCGGTGTGGCGGGGAATTTTTTCGTCATCAAGGCATGCGGAGCCGCCGCCGCCGCCGGCGCTCGTCTGGAAGACCTGGTGAAGCTCGGTGAAAAGGTTGTCAGCGTCGTCCGCACGATGGGCGTGGCGATTTCGGGTTGCCGCCCCCCAGGGAAAGACAAACCGATCTTCGAGTTGGCCGACGGTGAAATGGAGATGGGCGTGGGCATCCACGGCGAGAAAGGCCGCCGCCGCGACAAACTGCCAAGCGCTGATGCCGTAGTAGACGAGTTATTCGATGCCGTTTCCAAGGACCTACCCTTTAACAAGGGAGACAATGTAGGGTTAATGATCAACGGCCTCGGAGGCACCCCGCCCAGCGAGCTTTACCTGCTGTACCGGCGCGCCGCGTTGCGTTGCCAGGACGCCGGACTGAAGGTCGCGCGAAACTATGTCGGCGAATATTGCACCTCCCTCGAGATGGCAGGTTTCTCCCTCACTCTGATCCGGCTGGATGACGAACTCACCCGCTTGTTAGACGCCCCGGCCGAGATCGCTTGGCGGGTCTTTTGAGCCCGAAGAGAGCGGAGCTAAGAGATAAACACCGATTGCACAGATAATTGAGGCGAAGGGGTTGAGCGAGATCAGTTCACGCTGACCAGAGGAGGAAGGACTTTTCCATGCCAGCAGTATCACTGAGGGAAATCTTACGACCGGCCTTCGCTGCCAGATACGGGGTCGGGGCTTTTAACATCGTAAACGATCTCACGATGGCGGCGGTTCTGGACGCCGCAGTCGAAGTTAACTCCCCAGTGATTATCCAGGTCTCGGTAAAGACCGTAAAAATGTGGGGAGCCAGGCTATTGCAACAGATGTTTGCAGAGATGGCTTCCCACCGGTCGATTCCGGCCACCTTGCACCTGGATCACTGCCCCGACATCGAGATGATCAAGACTTGCTTCGAGGCGGGATGGAACTCGGCGTTGTACGATGCCTCGAGCCTAAGTTATCAAGATAACCTTCGGCTCTGCAAAGAGGTCGTGGCGCTGGCCAAAAAGCATGGCGCCGGCGTTGAAGGCGAACTCGAAGCCGTCCGAGGAATCGAAGACGACATTGGTAGCGAAGCCGAAGGTGAATTGGTTCCAGTCGAGCGGTGCGTCGAATTCATTGAAGCCACGGGAATTGACTGCTTTGCGCCGGCGATCGGTACGGCACACGGCTTGTATAAGACCGAGCCAAAAATCAATTTTGCCCGGGTCGAAGAAATCGTGGCCCGAAGCCCCACTCCAATCGTTCTCCACGGCGGGACGGGACTCTCAAATGAGACTTTTAAGAAGTTGATCGCCGCCGGCTGCGCGAAAGTGAACATTTCGACGATGTTAAAAATTAGGTTCGCCGACAGTTTTAGAAATTACCTCGAGGCCAAACCAAAAGAATACGACCCGATGAAACTTCAGAAAGCGCGTTCACGCCGATCTGGTGGAGATGGCCAAAGGGTTCATGGAAACCTTCGGCAGCGCCGGCAGAGCCTGAAGCCGTATGGAGTATGGCTTAATTTTCGACTGCGACGGTGTGCTTGCGGATACCGAACTGCACGGACATTTGGTGGCCTTTAACCAGATGTGGAAAAAGTTAGGTGTTCCCTGGCAATGGTCGGCCGAGCAATACGTCGAAAAGCTTAAAATTGGAGGGGGCAAAGAACGGATGGCGAGCCTGTTTGGGGATCCGGAATTTCGGCGAGTCTTCGACGTACCAACGGGCGAGGAAGACCGTAAAAAGCTTCTGGCAAGTTGGCATAAGGAGAAGACCGCGATCTACCAGCAAATCATCGCCTCAGGCGCGATCCCTCCGCGGTCTGGGATCAAGAGAATCGCCGAAGCCGCTCTCGACGCCGGTTGGAAATTGGCCGTCGCGTCGACCTCCGCCAAGCCATCGGTAGACGCGGTGCTAACTCATGCGGTGGGCGAATCCACCGCGAATCGGTTCATCGTCTTGGCGGGAGACGTGGTAGCAGCCAAAAAGCCCGCCCCGGACATCTACCTGCTCGCTAGCGAAAAGTTGGAAGTCCCTCCGGAAAACTGTGTAGCGATTGAGGACTCCCGGAACGGTCTTTTGTCCGGCAAATCGGCTGGCATCCGCGTGTTAGTGACTACCAGCTGGTTCACGACAGGGGAAGATTTTTCAGAGGCCCGGTTGGTCGTCTCGGCTTTAGGCGATCCTGATGGTGAACGGTCGGAAGTCAGGGCCAACCGGACTGGGCATCCTGTTGGAGAATACGTTCGGTTAGAAGACGTTAGTGCCGTATTAGCTAGTTGACCGGATTGCGTCTTCGCGGATTCGGAGGAACTGTTGCCAAATGTCCCGGAGACGTGTGATCGTAGCCTGGCACGAAGTACCAGGACAGTGCCACCCCAAGAGAACCTTCCCGTAGGGTACCGGGCTCGCCTTCTAGGCCGGTCGCCGGGCACCGCAGGGAATCAGTTCGACTTACCCTCTTGAACCGAGATTCCACGCAACAAGCGTCCTAAAATATCGGACCCGGTGATAATGCGCTTTTGTTCTCCCCAGATCAGGATCAAGTCGTTATCGATGACATCGTCTTCGGGGTGCTTCGCCTTAACCTTCATCTGTCCCAACACATCCCCCATCCGCGCATTCATGTCCGAGACGATCAGAGGACGATGCCAGTAGAGTTCCATATCCAGCGGCGCTTCGTTGAACAACGCGTCGCGCAAAAAATGGTCGGCATCCAAAACCCAACCTGGTTGCCCGGAATCGTCGACAATGATAATCCATTTCTTCCGGGATTTGTCTAATCGTCGCAAAAAGGGGTCGGTCGGAGAGCGTTCAAACTTCGGGAGCGCCGGCCGGCGATCTTTGTTAGGGAAAATCACAATGCTGAGCGGATCGATTACTTCCCCTTCTAGCAGTACCGGGAGGTCGTCGAGATCTAAAAAATTGAGAGCGCCGATGGCTTCCAATCGACCGACCTCGGCGCCTTCCGTTTGACCGTGCCTGGTGAGCAGGGTGCGAAAATCCCGCTCTCGAAGTAGAGTAATTCCTTCGTGACCGAGCCACCAATTGAGAAGTGCGCCCGTTGGCTTCGCGACCGGAAAAAGCACTATCTTGTAGAAACCAAGCAAAGGACCGAGCCGCGCAGCCATTTTCAGGGCATTGCGCGAAAAATAAGCTTGCGGAACAATGTCGCCAAAAACGGTGATGACAAAGGTCGAGAACAAAAAGGCTCCCACTCCGGCCAGAACAGAATCCGAGAGCAGCGTCAGAAGAACATTGGTTACCACATTCCCCCAGACAATGGTGGACAATGTGAAATTGGAGTCTTTACGAAGTTCCAGTACTCTGACCGCATCCATATTGCCATGCGCGGCTTCGACTTCCAGACGGAGTTTGCTGACGCTGAAAATGGCCAGATTCAGCCCTGCAAAAACGCCGGATTGGATAATACAGCAGGCGATGCAGATCCAGGTAAGTGATTGGGCAAGGGAGGCGGGGGACATTTTAGGGGAGAGGAGTTCAGGAGTTGCAGGAGTTACAGAATAAAAAATCGGAATCGAAAGGGCTGTAGGCCACAATCTTGGGCTGAGGCCTTTGTTTTGTGCCCCGAAGGGGCTACAGCATTTAGCCCAGGGTTTCAACCCTGGGAATCGTCCGCCACGAGCGACGCGCCCTGAAGGGGGCGCCAGATCGAACGTCCTAACAAGCGAAGCGGGGTGCGGTGGTCCAATTGCAGCACATCCTAATTGCGCACTCTGACTTTTGCGCCGCAATAGGGCGAGCTTCATCTGGTACCCGCATCTCTCGCCCTTTCAGGGCGAGCCGTTTATTTTGAGGTTTCCCAGGGTTGAAAACCTGGGCTGAGTTATGTAGCCCCTTTGGGCAGGCCCTCGGTCCACTATATAGGGCCTGACCAAGGTGGAAGGTTTCTCTCTCCGGGAGAGTATGTGTTTAGTTTAGCGTCGTCCGAATCCTCCTCGTCGTAATGGATTTGTAGCCGGGAAATGGTAATCAGATATCCCGCATCTCAGCTAAATTCGCGAACTGTCCCTGAGGGACAAGCCGATCGTAGCCTGGCACGAAGTGCCTGGGACAGCGCCACCCCGAAAAGGCCGTCCCGTAGGGCACGGTATGACGGCATCTCGTAGGTTGCCCGGAGCAAGCCGGACGGCTGCCTACGTACGTAATGCGTCTCGCTTTACCTCTTCCGCTCCGGACACTGCCCGGTTCCAAGAAACGGTCCATGACGACAATTTACCTCTTGGGATTAGCCATCAGATCATACCGTACCCTACGGGACGGTTCTTTCGAGGGGTGCTGTCCCTGGCACTTCGTGCCAGGCTACGATCGGCTTGTCCCTACGGGGCAGTACGTATGTTTAGTCTAGTATCATCCAATCCTCCTTGTCGTAATGGACTTGTAGCCCGGGAAAATTAGTAATCAGACGTCCCGAATCCTAGCTAAAGCGCGAAATGTTCCGGAGGGACGTTGCGATCGTAGCCTGGCACGAAGTACCTGGAACAGCGCCGCCCCGTAGGGTACGGTGTGACGGTATCTCGCAGGAAAATCGAGGAATCGCGCGGTCAATCGCTAGTTTTTGCCGACAGATGGGTTTCCCATCCAGCTTCTGAAACGACACATCGGAACCCGGTGTGCGAAGACCCGGTATCCGAGGGAGTACCTCTTCTGGCGCTCGGACGATAGCTCTCGCAATAAGAGGGGTTGCATAGAAATGATCCGCCTTTCACCACATGTTTGGGTGTATAGGGGTCGGCCGGATCCCAACTTTCGGCAGGGCCGGCGGGATCACTACAAACATTCTTGCTCGCGAGCTGGGTAAAAGCGTCGACCCGATACCAGTCACTGCACCATTGCCAGACATTTCCGGCCATGTCGTAGAGACCATAACCGTTGGCCGGAAATGATTTCACTGGCGATGTTCCCACAAATCCGTCTTCGGCGGTATTCTTAACGGGAAATTGGCCCTGCCAGGTGTTGGCCATGTACTTTCCATCAGGCCGAAACTCGTCCCCCCATGAATATCTTTTTCCCTCCAGCCCACCGCGAGCGGCAAACTCCCATTCCGCTTCGGTTGGAATTCGTTTACCAGCCCATTTCGCATACGCCGCCGCGTCATCCCACGAAACCTGTACCACGGGATGATTCTCCCGGCCGACAATTGTGCTGTCAGGACCTTCTGGATGCCGCCACGATGCCCCGGGTACCCAGCGCCACCAGGCCGAAAGATCATTGAGCGGGACCGGGCCGCCGGTCGGAGCGAATACTAAGGCGCCGGCCACTAGCATTCCGTCATCCGGTTTTGGGGTACCTGGCGGGAGCTCCTTTTTTAATTCTTCCCAGTCCGGTTTCCTCTCGGCAGTCGTGACATAACCCGTAGCGGAGACGAACTTGGCAAATTCAGCGTTGGTCACGTCGTGTTCATCAATCCAGAAACCCTCGACATGCACCCGGTGGGCAGGCCGCTCATTGGGGAAGCTGCTCACCTCGTCGGATCCCATGGTGAACTCACCTTTCGGAATCCAGACCATCCCGCGAGGGGGCTGGATATTTTTTCCGTTTGATGCCTCCGCAGCGTGGAGCATGGCCCCGGGGTTAGCAAATGCCAATGTCCAAACGCCGGCCAGCAGACAATTGGACAGCATGGCTGCACCGGCCATCCAGCGGGGGAAGCTCGACAGAAGAAATAACTTAAGCTTCATAAGGAACGAAAATCCTAGAAATACCTCGGCGCAGGGGGACCAAGTCAACAACTGATTTGAGTGAGCACGTCATCAATCGTTCCCGCCTGGTGGGTTAAGAGGCGCCAGACGGATTGGGCGAAAGGGTGCGAACCAGCGCCCGATTCGTCGGCCGTTTCGCCAAAAAATAAACACCCAAGACAAGCGGCGCCAAAGGCCACAAGCAACCCAGCGTATCATGATAAAGACATATTCCAGCCATTAAGTGTTTCCGAAGGGCAAACTGGAGAGGGCATAAAAAGGCTGATCATCGAAGTAAAGAAAGAAAGACGCAGCCGTAAAGGCCTTCGAACGGTCGATCGACCGCCGGGCCATCCTGCGGAATCGATAAAAAAACAACGCCGCAGGGGAACTGGAGAAGCGGGCAACTGGAATAGCCGCAGTTGCCGGTTACCAAACACTAACCAGTGTGGTTCTGAATGCTTTGACAAATTGTCTCTGGCCGCCTCAGAATGCATTTTATTACGTCGACGGGTCCTGTCTCCGTGAAGTCCATTCTTTTGCGAAAATGAGGCCTTATCTGAAAACTTGGTTTAGCGGTTCAAGGGCGATTCTCGGTGATTTCGGGAGAACAGATATCGGCGTCGGCCCCGTCGTCACATTGATTTCCGCGCAAGTGAAATGGCGTCCTGAGCTGGGTATCGGGCGCCGCCTCAATGGAGATTGGGTATGGTCTCCCTTGGGCTACAATTCTAGGACTCCATCATGACTACTGTCTTCGCAATTACCCAATTCGTTCTCCTGATCTTGGGGACCATCTTTTTGAAGGGAATGGTCAATGCTAACGGGGACATCACATCGTCGCCTTACTTTCAATTTCTAGATCGAAATTGGCTCTGGTTTTTTCTTCTCCCAATCGTTTGGGTGATCTATGCGCAAATCTCCTACCGGATTAACGAGGGGCCTTTTACGCCTTCATTGGCCCGCGTCCTGGGGATAATTCTTTCAGGAATTTGTCTCCTTTTCTTTGCCAGTGTGTTGTTGTTCCCGTCTTGAGGGGTACCGGAGGTAGGTGAAAGGCCATAAGAGCATGGGGCGAGATTATCCCTAGGAAACCTATTTTATCGCCTCCGGATCTGAGAATCCCACAACATCGCGGAGCACGATTTTCTGCCGCCCCTTCAGGGCGGGTGCTAAAAAAACTCTAACCCAGGCTAAAGCCTGGGCTATGCTTTCACGCCCCTTCGGGGCGGCGAACACGGCGAAAAACATGTTAATCGGCTTGGTTAAATTTTTATCGTTAACGGATCTGATGAAAAGGCGAATATCGCTCTTTCCCAGGGTAAACCCTCGGCCATCTTTCATTCCGGACACGGCACCAAATCATATCCACAGCTTGGTTAGCTAAACGACGATGTTGAATTCACACAAAAATTTTTAATGATTGGGCAAATCTGCGCCCTGAAGGGGCATGAAAGCATAGCCCTGGCTTTAGCCTGGGTTAGTTTTTTTTGACACCCGCCCTGAAGGGGCGGCAGAAAATCGTGCCCCGCGATGATGTGGGATGTCGGCGCCCTCAGAAGTAGACGACAATAAAACCCGGTTCTCAAGGTGAACCTGGTGTCTGATTAGCGTCGGAGAACATTAAAAACGCATATCGGCGCTCTACTTGGCGGCGAATCGGCGGATCCCGGTGTCTCTTGCCCCTACAGGGCTGACACATTTTTTGGAGTAACCAAGCTAAAGCCCGGCATGTAGAATTGACACAAAATTTAATGATTGGGCATATCTGCGCCCTGAAGGGGCATGAAAGCATAGCCCAGGCTAAAGCCTGGGTTAGTTATTTTTGACACCCGCCCTGAAGGGGCGGCAGAAAATCGCTCTCCATCTACCTGGCGGCAATCGGCAGATCCCGGTTTCTCTTGCCCCAACAGGGCTGACACGTTTTTTGGAGTAACCAGACTAGAAGCCGGGGCTTTGCTTTCATGCCCCTTCTTCGGGGCCAGACACCGCGAAAGAAATGCTAATCAGCTTGGTTAGATTTTTATCGATTACCGACCTGATGAAAGGCGAATAGCGCTCTTCCGCCATATCCGAGGCCCTTGGTGATCTTTGCGATCTCGGTGTGAATTTTCATCGACGGTACCAAACAGATTAACGCAGCCAAACTTCGACCCGGCGGTTTTGTTCTCGTCCATCTTCGGTTTCATTCGACGCGATTGGTAAAGCTTTGCCGTAACCGGTGACCAACGTTGGAACGAGTTCCTGGCCTTGCAATTGGGCAGCGACCGCCTGGGCGCGCAGCTTTGAGATTCGAAGGTTCTGCTTGCTTTTTCCGTTGCTGTCGGAGAAGCCGAAAAGGAGAAGATGCTTTCCCTGGTAAGTCGGACTGTGAAGGAGATCGACCAGACGTTTCATATCTGCCAAAGCCTTGGTGTCCAGCTGGGTGTTACCTGGACGAAAGTGGAAGATAATATTCAATTTGGCGGCTCCACTGACGTCATTGGCGTACCCAGGCGGCGCATCCGGAGGGACCGCCGGGCTAACCAACTCGATCGTCTGGCTCGAAAACTCGAGCCTCCCGGCGGGATTCGGGCCGACCTTTTGCGCTTCCTGCACCATCGCGCCAGTGAAATTTTCGACGTTCTTATCCAGAACGAAAGCGGAGACTGCATCGTTCAAAGACTTCTGTAAAGCCTCCGGGGCGGCTTCCCCATGGACAAGACTCGGAAGCAATTTGTCTTTGGCAAATTCGTCCATCGACCACTGGTGATAACCGTCAAACTTTGACTTATCAACGTCGGTCCGGGCCGGAATCGAGCCTTTCAAGGGATTGAAGGCCGACTGAGCTTCTTTGCTACCGATGCTTTTCAGCCAGGCGATCGCCGATTCTTTGTGAGGCGCGCCCTTGGCCAGGGTAAAGCCGTCCGCCACGATCAGGAAAGAGCCACTGGTGCCCGGGTGATTGACCCAACCGAAATCCACTTTTTCCTGCAAATGCGCTTTAATAAACTCGCCATCTGCCCAGTCTCCCATGGAATTAAATGCCACTTTGCCGTCCATCAACTCTTTGACGGCCTGGTCCCAGGTGAGGCTGGCGTGATCGGGGTTAATGTAATCCTGCATTTTGGCGAAATAACCGATGGCCTGCTTCACCTTAGGATCGTCCCATTTCATTTTGCCACTGAAGAGATCGACCCACCCTTGCGGGCCGATGACGCCAAGGAGAGTGTTCTCGAAAAGCTGAGAGGAAGCCCAAATGCCCGAGTCACCGACGCCGATGGCCGGGATGCCTGCCGCTTTTAGCTTGTCACAAATGGCAAAGAACTCATCAAAGGTCATGTTCTCGCTTACTTTGATACCGTTCTTCTCCAAAAGTTTCTTATTATACCAGAGGACGTTCCCATGGTGGACACCGGTTAAAACCGCATAGGCTTTTCCATCCTGAGACACCAGGTTGACAAGTGCTTTGGGAAACGCCTTGTCCCATCCGCTGCTTTGATATAGTTCGGTAATCGGCTCGCAATAGCCGGGTCCGACATACTGGCCAAGCAACTCCCAGCCGGGATGACTTTGCCAGGTGTCTGGTGGATTGTTGACCGCTAAGCGGGTTTGCAGGACGGGTCGAGCGCCGGACCCGCTTCCCCCGGCGACCGTGGCATTGATGATGCCGACCCCAGGGTATTGCTTTTTATAGTTATCAAATAAGGAATTGAGCGCTGTCGCTTCGCTACCGGAAGTCCACCAGGAAAAAACTTCGAGTTTGGGCAGGGCGAACTCGACAAACTTGCGGGTCCATTTGTTCTGAGTTTCCGCCGGGGCGTACAGATACAGACGACGGGAGAGCGGATAGTCACCGTTGGAAACGGCAAAGGCAGTGGGCAGCTGGGGTTTTCCGTTGGCGTCTGAAATAGCTAGTATTTTGCAGTTGCGCGTAAAGGAACTACCGGCCAGGCCAATGGCGTTGCTATCAGCCGCTACGGCATCCGAAAGTCTAGCAAAATTCGCAAACCGGGAGGCTCGGGGAGAGATCGGGCGCGGGCCCATGATGTTAGACTTGAAGATGTCCAAAGTGCCTGAACTCTCGTCGGGGGCATACAAATAGATCGCCCCGGCGGGACCGCCGACTTGAGACCAGTCGGTGACCTTGCCGCTAAAAATATCTGCTAGCTGTGACTTAGTGAGCGCGCTAGCCGGATTGTTCTTGTGAACCAGCACCGCGACCCCATCCAAGCCCACGACATTTTCAGCACCTGGGGCAGAGAGGTCGCCCAAACCGGCGGAAGCACAGCGTGCGGTCTCATCCTGTTTTATATGGCGAGAGGACATCCCAATATCACAGCGACCATCGGCAAGATCCTGAAAGGCCGTGCTGGAACCATGAGATTCAATTTCGATGGTTACCGGTTCGGCGGATTCGCTTGGGAGGACCGCTTCGATGTCCACCTCGTCTTCTCGCGCCCCAGGTTTGCGCTGAACGGAAGTGGCACCCTGGTATTTTAAGAAATCCTCACAAAGGTTCGGAGCCACCTCGTTCCCAATGGTGTTTGATCCGTGAAGCCGTAACAGGACCTGCCGGGAGGGGCGCCCGGGGGTTGAAGTTGGCGAAGAGGATACCGTAGCCGGGGCGGTAGCGATGACTCGCAAGTTCGCAAATTGCCAGGTATTTTGAGACTCTTGCGCGGAACCTCCTGAGATCCCGACGCAACCCCCTCCTAATGGAGGTTGCCCATTGATCGAAATAACCTGCTGATCATTAACAAACGCCGTAGCCTGACGGCCTTTGGTCACGACCCGCAGTTTGTTGACTTGCCCAAGGCCCTTGTTGACCGCGGGGCTTTCCGTCCATCCGACCGGGGTTAGCCAGCGATCGGTAACAAAATGGCTGATTTTGAAGGACCCATCCGCGTCGACGCATAAGCAGTAAAAATTAGAGTAGTCTTTGGCCCAAAATATCAATCCTCCGGCCACCACCGCATCGCCCGAAGACAAGGTGACTTCAACCTGGATATCGGCGTCATCGAAAACATTGGATTGGTTCAAAACACTTTGGGTCGTGTTAAGAGCAGGTTTGAGCACTAATTTGCCTTCCTTGACGCTCAGAATATCGCCAGGAGTACCCCAACTCGGGTCTAAATTTGTAAAGTCGTCCTCATAGAGAATGTCTCCGCCAAAAACCTGGCCACCCGGATGCAACAATAACACTGCCACAATCGCAAAAATCCAAAATGGATAGGATTCTGATTTCATAGTGCGTGGATGATAATTAGGGAGCCGATCATAGTGATCTCCAACCTGCCATGGCCACCGGGAATTCCGCTGTTAGTTAGGGATTGGGGGTAGGAATCGGGCGAGTCGACGGTTGAGTAGAAGTCCCAGGGGCGGGGTTTCGGCCGGTATCCAGCGGCAAAGCCCGTCCTGATCTAGGTGGATTCCCGGAAGTCCCATTCTTGGTCGCCGCTTCCGATTTTGGGGTGCCGTTCTCTTCAGGACGAGCCTGAGCCGCCACTAGGTCGGCGATCTTTTGGGCTAAGACGGCTTTGTCCTGGGCTTCTTTCAGTTGAGCTTCTAACGCGGTACGCTGCGCGGTGGCGGCATCCGCTTGTTGCTGGACGAGTTGAAGATTCTCTTCGGCCGTTTTTAGCCGTCCTTCCAAGGAAGCTCGCTGATTGGAGGCCAGGTCGGCGTTCTGCTGAGCCTGCTGAAGTTTGTCCTGGGCTTGCTTTAGTTGAGCCTCCATACCGGCGCGCTGGTTAGAAGCTCGATCGGCGGTTTGCTGCGCTTGCTGGAGCTTGTCTTGAGCTTGTTTGAGCTGGTTTTCAAAGGCAGACCGCTGATT
The DNA here is from genome assembly GCA_963808535.1 of uncultured Verrucomicrobiae bacterium. Lineage (GTDB taxonomy): Bacteria > Verrucomicrobiota > Verrucomicrobiia > Chthoniobacterales > JAFAMB01 > JAFAMB01. The sequence continues at coordinate 65,739 of CAWEGF010000001.1, forward strand.
CAGAGCCAGATCAGAATTTTGTTGAGCCTGTTGAAGTTTATCCTGAGCTTGTTTGAGCTGGCTTTCGAAGGCGGCCCTTTGCGTGGAAGCCAGGTCGGCGTTCTGCTGCGCTTGCTGGAGTTTGTCCTGCGCTTGCTTCAACTGGGTTTCCAGACCAGCCCGTTGGGCGGAGGCGAAATCGGTATTTTTCTGCGCCTGCTGCAGCTTGTCCTGAGCTTGTTTTAACTGACTTTCCAAGGCTGACAGTTGGGTGGCAGCCAGATCCGCATTCTGCTGAGACTGCTGAAGTTTACCCTGGGTTTGTTTCAACTGGGTTTCCAAACCGGACCGTTGAGCGGAGACCGCATCGGCATTCTGCTGGGCCTGTTGCAGTTTATCCTGAGCTTGTTTCAGCTGGGATTCAAAGCCGGCCCGTTGGGTAGCGGCCGCATCGGCATTCTGCTGGAACTGTTGCAGTTTATCCTGAGCCTGTTTCAGTTGAGATTCAAGGCCGGCCCGTTTAGCGGCGGCGGCATCGGCATTCTGCTGCGCCTGTTGCAGTTTATCCTGAGCTTGCTTGAGCTGGGTTTCAAAGCCGGCCCGTTGGCTGGCGGCCAGATCGGCATTCTGCTGCGCCTGTTGGAGCTGATCCTGGGTTTGCTTCAGTTGGGCTTCCAAGGTGCCACGTTCACTGGACGGAGGCTCGGGACTCTGCTGGGACTTATCCTTAGCCTGCTTTAGTTGGGCCTCCAAGTCGGCCCGTTGGATGGCCGCTAGATCCACGTCCTGCCGAACCGCCTCGAGCTTATCCTGGGTTTGCTTCAGTTGGACTTCCAGGCCGGACCGTTGGGTCGAAGCCTGATCCACATCCCGCTGGGCCTGCTGTAGCTTATCCTGAGCCTGCTTGAGCTGCGCTTCCAAGCCGGTCCGTTGAGTGGAAGCTTGATTCACATTCTGCAGGGCCTGCTGCAGCTTATCTTGAGCTTGCTTGAGCTGGGTTTCCAAGCCGGTTCGTTGGGTAGAAGCCTGATCCGCATCCTGCTCGGCCTGCTGCAGCTTATCCTGAGCTTGCTTGAGCTGGGTTTGTAGGCCGGTTCGTTGGGCGGAAGCCTGATTCGCATCCTGCTCGGCCTGTCGCAGCTTGTCTTGGGCTTGCTTAAGCTGAAGTTCCAGGCTGGCGTGCAAGGCTGAAATCAGATCCGCGTTCTGTTGGGTCTGCTTGAGTTGAGTTTCAAAGGCGGCCCGCTCGGCGACGGCTAGGTCGGCATTCTGCTGCGCCTGCTGCAGCTTATTCTGAGCCTCTTTGAGCTGGGTCTGCAGGGTGGTTCGTTCCGCCAAAGCCTGGTTATCGTGTTCTTTGGCGAGTGTCTGAGCCTTTCCAAGCTCCGCTTGCACCGCACTTAGCTGCGCAGCGGAAATCTCGGCGTCATGTTGGGCGAGCCGGATTTTTTCCTCAGCTTCCTTAAGTTGCGTTTGATTGCCGCCAAGATCACCCTTGGAAAGTTCGACGAGCTTACGCTCTAGTTTACCGAGCTCAAGGGCCCGAGCGCGGAGGCTTTCATTGTTATACCATCGAACACCAAAGATCGCGCCCACCGAAAGCAAGGCGATCAGGACCGGCAGCAAAAGCAGATATCCGAATCGCCGGCTTCTTTTTCGCTCCGCGAGACTTTTCTGAATATATTCGATCTGAAGCTTCGAGAGCGATGAGCGAAAATGATTCAGTAAAGTCTCGCCATCGGCCAAGCTGAGGCCGGGACTAAGAAGATCGCGGCTCTTCCGACCTCGGGTAAGCCATAACTTGAGACAGCCTTCCACTCGATCTCTGATTCGGAGGACCTCTTGATCCTCAATCAACCATTCTCGCACCCTCGGCCACTTCCTGAACAGGGCCGGGTGAGCGACGCTGATAACGGTCTGCTGCCTGAAATCCGTCTCAGAAGCAAACAGGCCTTCTTCGACCATGCGGTCGACAAAACTTTTGGCGCCTCCCCGCAATCGCTGGTCTAAGTCTGGAGAGGAAACCAGATCTCGGTAGAGCGCCCTCCGGCCGGACGCTCTTTGATCAAGATCGATCGGGGCAAGTCGGCGCATGACAAAATCGAACGCCTGACCGGCATCGCCACTCAATTTTGTGAAGACATCTTCGGCGTGATGGGCGAGTGCACCGTCGAGTCCACCTAGTTCCCCGTAATCAGACCAGCGAAGGACGCCATCGTCGCGGACTTGCTGCTGGCGGTACAATCTGGAGAGCAGATGTTCGAGTAACGGGAGATCATCGGGAGAGGCGATCGCCGAATCAATCAACGCATCGTCTAATCCCTGGCCCGTTTTTGGCTCGCGCTCAAACTTTAAACCGGCTGCTTCTGCGGGCGAGCGAATCATTTTCCCGAGTTCTGCTCGGGTTGGCGGCTGGAGATCGAATCGTCCGCTCGGATTGGTTAGAGCCACCAACTCAGGGAACTGCTGGTAAGTTGCATAATAATCGCTCCCTAACGCCGCGATGACATAGACTCTTTGCGATCGCACCAAAGCCGCTACCGCCGCGAGGTATTGATGCTGAAGCTCCAGAGACAAGCCGCTGGTAAAGAGATCTTCCAACTGGTCGATAAAGAGGGCGATTTGCGCTTTCGGTTTGCGGCGGCGCAATTTGCGGTGCCGCAGAAGTTCGATACTTTCGATTCTGCCCGACACAGGCGTCTGTTCCTCTTGACGATTCAGGAGTTGATCCAACTTTTGAGCGCTGATGAGGTCGATCAGTTCTGTGATCCGGAGGGCTACTTTATCGGGATCTTCTTTCAACTCGGCGGCCAGGTTGCGCCATTCATCGCGCACTTTGGTCTTTTTCAATTCCGGCAAAGCCGTCGGAGCGAGCAGCGCAGAGGCCAGCGAGTCAAAGGGATCGGGTCCGAAGCCGGGTCGAGTGATCGCATAGCGCCAAGGTCCCTCGCTAGCCGCCGTCCCAATTTCTGTCAACAGGGGTAAGACACCCGCTCGAACCAGAGAACTTTTGCCAGAACCGCTGCCGCCCAGAACAAGAACAAAAGGATTCTTGAAGTTCGCTTGCCGGCCCAAAGCATCGAGGACGTCCCCACTTGCTTTGGTTCTGCCGTGGAAGATTTGGGCGTGCTCGAAATCGAAAGAGCGAAGTCCGCGGAAGGGCTCTGATTTCCAGGAATGGCTCCTTGGCAAAGGCTTGCGCGGGACAATTTCCTTTGCCAATTGTCTGCTCAGAAAATCGCGGAAGTGGGCGCGAAAAAGGCTCTCAAATTCTTCAAGATCCGCGTAGTCGCTGCAAGCTTCGACAAAAGGTTTCCGATTTTCCCAAACGGCGAAGAATTCCTGGACCCCATCCCATTCGCGAAAGAACGCTTCTCGCTCGGATCTGGGCTGGACCGGTACGGATGGCGAAGATCGATTGCGGTAAACCCGTAGTTCGGGAAAACCTGGAGTGCGATTTAACTGATCTAAAACCCATCCGATTTCATATTCATTGGCGGTCTTGGGTTGGCTCCCATCTGGCATCACGAAAGCCGGGGAGACTTTAGTTCCGAGTCGAGACCAAAGGATGGAAATAACCAGATCGAACGAGCCGGTATTAGGGATTTGTTCGCGATACTCTTGATCGAGTTCGAAGTCCCGGTACTCCCAGAAACAGGGGCACAACCAAGTTCTGCCTTCGTCGGAACCGTTCACGCTGGGCGCCGCGATCTTGTCTACTGCTTTCGGCTGCCGGAGCCAATTAGAGTAAGTGACGGTAATAGGTACATTAAACTCACCGGCGACCGCACGGATCGTTCGCTCCACCAAGCTCCGCTCCTTTTGGACGTCCTCGGGCGAAGAAACAAAGATGTCGATCCTTCTCATCTTTTGGGGAGCATCAAACTATTAAGCAATTATTATAGCGTTTAGAACGGACAATCCGTTCTTTTCTTTAGTCTCGAATCGACAAAGAATTTGCCGAACCGGAACCGAGCGGAGCGATTTGACCGGCCGGGTTTGGACCTGTCCCGGCGGTTGGCCGACGAAGGGGACCATTTTCCCAGCTCCTCGCGTCATAAATCATTGCCGGGAAAGTCTTTTCGCGTGCGAAGAACTTTCGGATAGAGAAGATATGTTGGTATGCGTCGAGCCTACTGCTTCCTTATCACCATAGTTATTTTCGTGCTCGGGTGTGCCCAGAACCAAGAAAAAACGGCTGGATTCCCGGGCAAACATCAGGATCGCTTCCAACCCGCCTCAAGAGATTATGATCAGCGCGAGGAAGTGGATGACGATTCTCTGAATTTTAAAAACGGGAATTATGATCCTGATCCGGACCTGCCTTTTCTTTATTGATCGCGGTTAATAGCGGTCTTTATCCTGGCCCCCCGAGCGCGTTGCCGGGACCCCCGGTTGCGCGCTCTTCATTGACAGTTAACTTGTTGACCCGAAGCTCTTCGACATCCAGTTGATCAATCTTGAGCCGGTGGAGATGCACTTGCTGGACAATCATTTGGCGAATTAATAAACGCCCGATTGCTAAGAAACCAAAGGCCAATCCGCCGATCGCCAAGGCTCCCAATGCCGCGGCAGCAGTAGCGCTGGCTCCGGTCGCTTCCGCACCCGTGGCGCGAGACTTAAACGCCTCAGTGCCGACCAGCGGCCCGTCGTTGATCAAACTTTGGAGGGTATCTCGTCCCTTCCAATTCCTGCAGGAACCCAAACTAAGCTTTTGCAGCCAGGGAACTTGTTTCATGAAGGGGATCATGCCACGAACTAGAGATTTCTCATAAATCGTTCTCGGGGGGTCCCTCAATCGTTCTCGTCCTCGTGCTCGTGATCGTAATCGTTTGAAAATTGAGCGGGATTTGTGCGGTGAAGCCAAGGCAAAATAAATCGCCCACATCCTCCTTGACTTAGCGCCATTCAGGACAGGCTCGAATTTTGCTCGATTTGGTAATGATTCACATTGTATGGCTTTGAATCATAAGTTTAAACTCTTCTAAATTTTCCCATATATATTGGCCTTTGACTGTCCGGCGATAATCCACGGAACGATGATGTTTGAAAAGTCGGTAAACCCTCAGAATAACCGTCTTAGTCAACCTGGGCGGATGCTCAGGGAATTGTTATTCCCGGCCTCAATTTCTATTTAGTCCCAAGGCAAGTCCAGGTCCCCAGACCAAATTTAACCCACCATAGGCATCCCATGGCTCCCCCCCTCGATCCAGCTCCCCGCGATGTGCCACGCCCGACAGCGGCGACCAGGAACCCGCGATTGCAGGAGGACGTGCCCGGTCCCGCCGAGGCGCGACAGCTCGTGGCCCTCAAACCGGGCATCTGGCGCCGATTGCGCGATTATGCAGGCTCAAGCCAGGTGAAAACCTGTCTCCTCTTCTTACCGCCGGCTCTTTTGGTCTTTACGCTATTTGTCACCTGGCCCGTGGTCGAAGCTGCCTACTACAGTTTCTTTAACTGGAACGGGTACGGTGCCCCGTCGAGATGGATCGGTCTGGACAATTTTCTCCGAGTCTGGAACGACCCGATCTTTTACCACTCTCTGTTCAACAATTTGCTGATCGTCCTGGTCTCAGCTTTCATCCAAGTGCCGATGGCCCTGGCGCTGGCGCTATTAATTTCGGATCGGAGTCGTTCCAGCGTCGTCTTCCGGGCCATCTTCTTTTTGCCTTACATTCTGGGCGAAATTGTCGCGGGACTGATCTGGCGGTATATGTACGACGGCAATTACGGCGTGGTGGCCGTGGTTTATCGCTGGTTCGGACAGGAAGCACCCCAAGTGCTCGCTACCCAGGGTTGGGCTACCGCGGCTCTCCTGCTGGTGGTGGTTTGGAAATACTTCGGCTTCCATATGGCGCTCTTCGTTGCTGGACGGCAAGGAATTGGGGACGACGTCCTGGAGGCGGCCAAGATTGACGGAGCCAGCCGGTGGCAGACCACGGTGAGCATCGTCTTGCCCCTGATGCGACCGGTGGCTGTGCTCTCGTTGTTTTTCAGCATCCTCGGCTCGTTGCAGGCCTTCGCCATCATTGTGGCGCTAACCGATGGAGGTCCGTCCAATTCAACCCATTCTGCAGTATCCTATCTCTACAATTTTGGCATCAAGCGGATGCGGGTCGGCTTCGGCAGCGCCATTGGAGTGAGCCTGTTCGTGATTTGCGTGTTGGTGATGGTGTTCTACAAGCGGCTGTTCATGCGCCCAAAGGAGGGGCGATAAAGGGATGCAACCGAATCGTTCCGGCCTTTTTGTCTATTACCGTTGGTTAGTATTGCTGCTAGCTTCCGGGCTCTGTTTATTGCCGCTCTGGGCCACGGTCATCGGAGGGTTTAAATCCTCGGGTGACCTGCGGACCAACGCTTTTGGGCTGCCTCGCCAATGGCTGTTCGACAATTACCTGTCCATTGCCACGGGTGCCCGTTTCTGGCAAATGCTAGGTAACTCGGCAATTATCGCCTTCGTCAGCGTCGCGTTGACGTTGCTAGTTAGTTCGATGGCCGCCTTCGTCCTGGCTCATCTACGGTTTGCCGGCAAGAGGTGGCTCTCCAACTATTTGGCTTTGGGACTAACCTTTCCCTTCGCCACTGCTGTCCTGCCAGTCTTTATCCGGGTGCGCGACTTGGGACTTCTGGATTCGTATTGGGGGGTGATCCTGCCGCAGGTGGCTTTCAACCTGGGCTTTGCGGTGGTGTTGCTGCAGGGTTTTTTTGCGGAATTGCCTCACGAATTGTTTGAAGCGGCCTTCGTCGACGGTTGCAGTTACCCCCGGATGTTCTGGCAGATCACTTTGCCATTGTCGCGGCCAATCCTGGCCACGGTGGGGGTATTGTCCCTGGTCGGAAGCTGGAACGAGTATTTACTGCCGTTGGTGATGATTAACAACGAATCGTTATACCCCTGGCCCCTGGGTATCATGCAATACCAAGGCCAGTATGGAACCGACTGGGGAAAAGTGCTGGCCTTTGTCAGCCTAACGCTGACGCCAGCGGTTATCTTCTATCTGATGGCTCAGAAACACATCATTGCTGGTTTAACCTCGGGCGCGGTAAAAGGGTAAGAACTCTAGAATTAGCTGTTATGATCATTGAACGAAGCTCTGCACCATCCCGGGCCGCGGATTACCGGTCCCGGGCTAAAATAGTATTGGCCGATATGACGCTGGAGGAAAAGGCGTTGTTGCTTTCTGGAGATGGCTGGTGGAAGACGCATGCGATCGATCATTTACAGATTCCCTCTATCTGCATGACGGACGGTCCACATGGACTCCGGAAAGTTGAAGGAGGAGGGCTCTCGACCAGCGTGCCGGCCACTTGTTTCCCAACGGCATCAGCCCTGGCTTCTTCCTGGGATACGGAGTTGATTCGGGAAGTAGGAGTGGCGCTGGCTCGCGAAAGCCAGGCTAGTGATGTTCAGATCCTGTTAGGTCCCGGGATCAATATGAAGCGTTCGCCCTTGGGCGGCCGCAACTTCGAGTATTTCTCCGAGGATCCGCTTCTGGCAGGGAAGATGGCGGCCGCTTACATCCAGGGGGCTCAGAGCGAAGGGGTCGGCACATCGTTAAAGCATTACGCAGCCAACAATCAGGAATTTGAGCGCATGGCGACCAATTCCAATCTGGACGAGCGTACCTTGCACGAAGTCTATCTTCCGGCTTTCGAGATGGCAGTCAAGGAGGCGCAACCCTGGTCAGTGATGGCCGCTTATAACCTGGTGAACGCTGTGCATGCCGCGGAAAATGAACTCTTGCTGCGTGATATTCTCAGAAGCAAATGGGGGTATCGAGGTTTTGTCGTGTCGGACTGGGGCGCGGTGCACGATCGCGTAAAAGGGATCAAAGCGGGTTTAAATCTCGAAATGCCCGGGAGCGGTGATTTCAATCGCAAGAAAATCATTGAAGGAGTACAAACCGGAAAACTTTCACCTGCCGTGCTCGATGAAGTCGTCGAAGAATTGCTGGCCGTGATCCTGGAGGCCAAAGATCGCCATCGACCAGGCTTAACGTTCGACCTGGATCAACATGATGATCTGGCCAGAAAGGCGGCCGGCGAAAGCCTGGTTTTGCTAAAGAACGAAGAAAATGTATTGCCGCTCGATTTTGCCAGGACGAAATCAATCGCCATCATTGGGGCTTTCGCGAAAATGCCCCGATATCAAGGTGCCGGCAGTTCGCAGGTTAACCCGACCAAGGTTTCTACCGCTTACGATGCGCTGGTTAAGCTAGCCGCGAAAGACGCGGCCATAAGCTATGCGCCAGGTTATACCGACGAGGGCGCGACGACCGACGACCTAATCGCCCAGGCAAAGCAGCAGGCCAAAGAGGCTCAGATGGCTATCGTGTTTGCCGGTCTCCCCGATAGCTTTGAAAGTGAAGGCTTTGATCGTTCCTCTTTGGACTTGCCTGCCGGGCATAACCGGTTGATCGAGGACATCAGTTCCGGGCAACCAAAGGTCGTCGTGGTTTTAATGAACGGCGCAGCCGTCACGATGCCATGGGTCAACAAGGTCAAAGCGATCGTTGAAGCATGGCTGGGCGGCCAGGCGGGAGGCGCCGCCATCGCCGATGCTTTGCTCGGAAAGATCAATCCTTCAGGAAAACTCTCGGAAACATTTCCTGCCCGGCTCGAAGATACCCCCGCTTATCCGGAATTCCCGGCGCGCGACAAAGAAGCCAATTATGGGGAAGGGATCTTCATTGGCTACCGCTATTATGAAACCAAGAAGGTCAGCCCGCTCTTCCCTTTCGGATTCGGGCTGAGTTATACTACTTTCTCCTGTTCAGAGCTGCGGATCAGCGCTCCAGCGATCAAAGACACGGAGAACGTGATCGTAACCGCGAAGGTCAAAAATACGGGCCGCTTGGCCGGCAAAGAGATCGTCCAACTCTATATCCACGAACAACGCCCCAAGGTGCGGCGTCCGGAAAAGGAGCTCCAAGCCTTTGCTAAGATCGCCCTTGAGCCTGGCGAAGAAAAAGAGGTTCGCTTTGATCTCGGGAAGCGGGCTTTTGCCTATTACGAGGTCTCCGTGCACGACTGGATCGTCAATCCCGGAAAGTTTGATATCCTGGTAGGTGGCTCTTCAAAAGATGCCAACTTATGTCGAACGATTGAAGTGACGGCGACCGATCCGCTCATTTCGCGTCTCACTCGCGATTCATTATTAAAGGAGTTCGTCAATCATCCCAAGGGCCAAGCCTTTTATCCCGAGTTGATCAGGGCCTTCGGTCTGGGCAATCCTAGCGAAACAGCGGCCGAGACTTCGAATTTGAGGCCAGAAGAGATCGCTACCAAACGAAAAGCCGACATGGCCGTCCAGGCGTTCCTGGATGACATGCCCATCTACAAGGCCTGCGCGTTTTCAGAGGGCCGTTTTACGGAGGAGAGGCTGGAGGCTATTCTGGCTCAGGTCAGCTAGTGCCCTCACCTTTCTAACCGGGACCGAAGAAGAATCACACAGAAAATCACCAAGATCACCAAGGTGAAGGGATTCAAATGGCGTCGCGGAAGGCGGGAAGTGAGCATTATGAACGTTGCCAACTTTGCGTCCCGCGGTGTCGGAGAGATAGTTGTGTCGGTAGATCAGTTGGCTTTTTTTCAAGGACTAGCGAGTCCGGCGACCGCCGAATTGAAAAACCAGCCCACGGGCCAACAATCCCTAATGGGAAAAACGACGGAAGGAGGCTTGGCAATCCGGATGATTCGCCCAACTCTTGAGGGGTAGCGCGACAATGTCCAATTGGTTAGCCGGTGAACGAAGTGGCATCAGCAGGCGATGTGGTGATGACGGGCGGCATTCTAAAGTGCCAGGAACCGAATATCGTCTGGGATCACGGCCGGAACCGTTTTCAGTTTGTACCGGTCGGAAGTAATAACGTCTCATGGCTTAGGTGGTGTGCTGGTTGAAATACTGGCGGGGCGGGCGCATTTGGTTGGCCTTTCCCGCCGAGTGAATACCAGCGCGAGAACGAGTCGTAAATGGAACGAAAGGTCCATTCAGGATGTCATGGTGGTCGTGAGGACGCTTACAAATGGAGACTGCGGGTTGAGAGAATGGCTTACCGGGTTTATCCGGGATCGCGTGGTCCAGAAACCCTGGCCGTCCCCAACTTGGAGAGTGGGTCGGCCTAGCGTTGGATGGGACTTTCGTCCCATTTACGTGGGGCGAGCCACTCCCTAGGATAGGACGAGAAAGATCAAGCTACGACTGGCGCGGTCATAGTCCGCACCGCGCCACGCTCAAATAAAGGAAGATATTAATACGACCGCTCCAACGGCAACGCCGCCCAGAACCCTGGCTGCTCGCCCCAAGGTACTGTTTCCTCTAGGTCCCGGGTGTTTGGACTTGAAGGATTGGGAAAAAATCGCGGCAAAGTTCATTGATTAAGAATGGAAAGAGAAAGGTCCAACGCCGGGGGCAGGTTAGCTGACGGGACGGAGTCGATGTTCCATCTCCTTTTCGAGCGCACCCAGGATGCCATCCTGTTATTCGATCCGAGCACTGGAACAATTATCGATTGCAACGAGGCAACGGTCGCGCTGATGCGTTACCAGAACCGAGCTGGATTGGTGGGAAAGAGGGCGGAAGAACTTTCCCCTCCCCTCCAACCGGACGGTTCAACCAGCGCCGAGGCCGCCGCCCGGCACATCGCCAAGACGTTAAAAAACGGCAACAATCGTTTCGAATGGATCGCTCGACGATGCGACGGAACGGAAGTCCCGCTCGAGATCAACTCTACGGTCATTGAGCGCCAGGGCAGACCAGTATTTGTCCTCGTGTCCCGCGACGTGAGTGAACGAAAGGCGGCGGAAGCCGCGTTGCTCCAGAGCGAGGCGCGGTTTCGTTTGCTCTTCGAGCGCAGTGCCGACGCCATGTCGCTTTTTGATCCTCTGAGCGGTCGGTTTATCGAATCGAATGACGCGGTCATCCTTCAGATCGGGGCTCCAAACCGGGAGGCTCTGGGCGAAGTTTCGCCGGCGGAGATATCCCCGGAGCGACAGCCCGATGGTCGGCTTTCGAGCGAAATGGTCCAAGAGATGGTCGAACTGGCGTTGACTCAAGGCAGTCATCGCTTTGAATGGTTGTCACGCCGCTATGATGGAAGCGAACTGCCGCTGGATATCGTCATGACGGCGATACCTTTCGGAGAGCGGACGCTGCTTTTTGTCGTATCGCGAGACATTTCAAAGCATCGGCGAGCCGAGAACGAAATTAGACAACTTAACGCCTCGCTCGAGAGACGAGTCACGGAGCGTACCTTCGAACTGGTGCGGTCAAACGATCAACTCAAGCTGGCGGAAGAGAGTTTGCGCCGACGAAGTAAACAGGTGCAGAAACATCGCGATGTGCTGCTGGAAATCGCCCAGTCAGACAAATCTGATCTCGAGAAAGCACTTCAGAAAATCTGCTCACTCACGGCCGCCACCCTCGAGGTGGCCCGAGTCAGCTATTGGTCATTACAAGAAAACGGTTCAGCAATTGCTTGCGAACTGTTGTACCTGAATAACCGCGAAAGGTTTGATCAGCAGTTAAAAGGGACCCGGCTGAGAGCTTCCGATTATCCCGCCTATTTCGAGGGACTAAGAACCGAGCGACCGATCATTGCCAGCCAAGCGTTAGAGCATCCGGCCACCAGCGGACTGGCGGAGAATTACCTGAAGCCGCTTGGCATTTCTTCGATGCTCGATGCTCCAGTCTGGGTGCGCGGTGAAGTGGTGGGCATCCTTTGTCTCGGGCACGTCGGCCCCGCTCGCGATTGGTCGGCCGAGGAAATTGATTTCGTTTCGGCGCTGGCACCGATGGTTTCCCTGGCGCTGGAAGAATCGCGCCGCGCGTTGTCGGAACAACTTTTGCGAAACTCCGAAGAGAAATTCCGGGCCCTGTTTGAGGGCACCAGCCAACCGGCGATCTTGCATGACGAGAACGGGATCCTGGAAGCAAACCCCAGCTTTTTGCGGCAGTTAGGCTACGCCAGCCTGGACGATATTAGAGGCAAACATCCAGCCGAACTCTCCGCCCCGCTTCAGCCCGGCGGCGAACGAGCTGAAGTTTTGGCCCAAAAGCATATCACCAACGCGCTGGTCAATGGCAGCGACCGTTTCGAATGGATGGTTTTGCGCAGCAACGGCACCGAAATGCCAATCGAAGTGTTTCTCACTCCTATCCAATTCGGAGGCCGACAGCTGATTCAAGCAGTCTGCAACGACATCACGGTGCGCAAGCGCGCGGAAGAGGAACTGCGTCAGAGCGAGGCCCTGCTGCGTGAAAGCGAGGCCCGTTTCAGTACCGCCTTTCACGCCAGCCCGGTGTTGATCACGATTTCGCGGCGGAGCGATGCCAGGTTCATCGAGGTCAACGATGCTTTTGTGCGGTGGATCGGCCTGAGCCATGACCAAATTGTCGGACACAACTCCCACGAACTGGGCATCTGGGTGAATCCAGAGGATCGAGGTAAATTCCTGGCGGATCTCGAGCGCAACGGTTCGCTGACCGAGGTTAAATGCCAGATGCGCAGCCAGCGCGGAACCGTCCACACCATGCTTCTCTCGGCCGAACTGATTGTGCTTAACCGGGAGCCGCACTTGCTGGTTTTCGGTCTCGACATCACACAGCGCCAGCAAGCCGAAGCCGAACTTCTCCGGACGCTGGCCAGAGAAAAGGAATTGGGGCAGTTGCGGAGCAAATTCGTGTCGATGGTGTCACATGAGTTCCGCACGCCACTGGCGATCATCCAGTCGTCCGCGGAAATCCTCGATGATTACCTCGAGCAACTGGAGCCGGCCGAGCGTAAAGATCAACTTCAATCCATCCGGAAAAACACTCGCCGCATGTCAGCTCTGATGGAAGAAACGCTACTCATCGGAAGCTTCGATGCCGGCAAGGTGGAATTCCGCCCTGAACCGTTGGAGTTGTGGACGTTTGCGCGCAGACTGGTCGACGAAGTCCTTTGGGCCACTGACCGACGATGTCCGATCGAATTCTTGCCTCCCGAAATACCCCGTACGGTGCTCGCCGATGAGCGCTTGCTGCGGCATATCTGTACCAATTTACTAACCAACGCGGTGAAATATTCCGATGCCGGACGGGCCGTGCAGTTCGAAATCGGTTGCACTGAGACTGATCTTCTTTGCCGCATCCGCGACCGGGGAATCGGGATTCCAGAAGCCGACCAAGAGTGGCTCTTTCAGGCCTTCCATCGCGGGCGTAACGTCGGTGACCGTCCGGGGACCGGTCTCGGATTGGTCATCGTGAAGCGCTGCATCGACCTACACGGCGGCAACATCAAGTTGGAGAGTAAGGGTGAAGGGACATCAGTGACGGTAAAGTTGCCGCTGATGAATCCTGTTACGTCAGCATCTGCAAATTAAGCTATTCCAGACCATATCATTCAAAATACCAAGCGGAGCGCACCAGCACCAGAGGATGGTGGTGGTCAAACCGCAAACCAAGAGCCATATGAAGAAGATTTTAGTTGTTGAAGACGAACCGGAGATGCGTCGCAATCTGACGACCATCCTCCGACTTGAAAAATTTCACCCTCTGCCGGCCGAAAATGGCCGCGCCGGCGTCGAGTTGGCGAAGAAGGAAAAGCCAGACCTCATACTCTGCGATGTCATGATGCCCGGACTGGACGGGTATGGTGTCATTGCCGCCCTTCGGGGAAACGCCGAGACCGTCACTATTCCGTTTATCTTCCTCACCGCGAAGGGTGAAAAGCCCGACATCCGGGCCGGCATGAATCTCGGTGCCGACGATTATCTGACCAAACCGGTTGCGAAAGCCGATTTGCTGGCGGCTATCCGCTCGCGCCTCGAACGCGCCAGCCAGCAAACGGTACCGGAATTCAAACCAAACTTCGATTCCGCCAAACCCCTTGAAGAAATGCTCGGCCTGACTCCCCGAGTGGCAGAAACATTGCTCTGGCTTTCCCAGGGAAAAACCAACGGCGAGATCGCGACGATCCTCGGTAACAGTGAATCCACCGTCAAAAAGCACGTCCTTAGATATATTCGAAAAGCTCGGAGTAGAAACCCGCACCGCAGCCGGTTTGCGCGCCTTGGAAGTGCTCAGCTCACCGGCGGCTAGGTAGGCGTTTAGCGTTCAGCGTTCAACGTTCAGCGTTCGGCGTTCGGCGGCGCAGCGCCTGTTTCGCGGGAGAGTCAGAACTTTGGCGGGATATTTTACGGAGGGCGACGAAGAAAATGGGGGTTGGCTTAGTCCAAGAAGAGGCAAAGGGGGACGCATTACGCACACGATTGCGCCGCTGAACGCTGAACGCTGAACGGTGAACGGTGAACGTTAAACGTCCTTCGCCGGATGAGGCGTCACTCCAACGTAATCGTCGAGATCCCCTAGATTCTCGTAACGGGTGGATCCAGTGACTGCGATGGAGGCAACCAGGGCCCCGATATGAGCGGCGGTCCACCACGGCAGACCCCGGTACCAAGCGGCAAGTACGCCGGCGACGAAAGCGTCTCCTGCCCCGGTGGTGTCGATGGCCTTTACCAGATGAGCACGGGACGAATTCCTGCCCTTCTCCCACCACATTGACTTGGGCACCCCGAGCACCATCAGTCACCGCCACAAATTTTCGGACCCCTGCTTCCACCAGTGCCGTCGCCGCTTCCGCCGCGTCGGCTTTACCGGTGATGGCACTCGCTTCGAGCAGGTTGGGACAAAAGACATCTATTTCGGGCATCAGCTTGAGGAGGTCGGGCCATGGGCGATGCTCAAAGTAAGTAACATCCAAGGATGTCAGGGCCCCAAGTTCACTCGCCCGATTCATTACCAACTTGAGCGGTTCGCCATCGAGTTTTGGCAAAATCATCGCATAGCCGACGTGCAAGGCTCGCGATCCGGATGCTATTTCGCTTTCAACGTCCGCCGTCGTAAAGGTGAAGTCGTCACAGGCGCCCGGAGCGCTGATAAAAGACCGATCCCCATCTGCTGAGACGCCCACGACGCTGGCCGTCGTCCGGTTCGAGGGTATTACCGTGACGAAATCTCGAGCCGCCCATCGAGTGACGGAATCTTTGACCACCATTCCAAGATTGTCTCCTCCCACGGCGGCCCAAGCTGACACCGGAATGCCCAGGCGCGCCAACGCCATTCCGGTATTGGCGACCGCTCCGCCGGGCAAAATCTCGATGCAGTCAACAGTGGCATTTTGGCTCTTTCCGGGCCAGCCCCGGACCGGCCGGATGATCACATCAGCTACCAAGGTACCGACCACCGAGATCATAGACTTTAGCGCTGAACTCTTGCGGTGTGATCTGCGGCAGCAGTATCCAAGTGGACCAGCAACTTCTTGCCATGCCCAGAAGCGCCGAACAAGGAAAGCCGGCTGCGAGCGATATCGCGCAACTTCGCGACGACATGTCTGAGGATCCGTTGATGTTTTGGTTCTTGGTCGGCCGGCAATTCTGCGCCTTCGACCAAGCCCTCGACAAAACCGTTGATCAAGGCCGCCCCAATATTGATTTTGTAAACGTTCAGCTGAGTCGCCGCCTTGGCATCCTCCGGATGGATTCCACTTCCCCCGTGCATCACTAACGGGATACCGGTCTTTTCGGCGATGTCGCCCAGGAGCTCGAGGTCGAGCCGCGAACTTTGCCCATGCTCAGAACCCACCGAGACCGCCAGAGTATCGGCCCCGCTCTTGACCATCGCCACCGCTTCAGCCGCACCGGCTCGAACCGGCTCCCCACCCTGATATTCGCCTCCAAACAATCCGATTTCAGATTCCAGGTTAGCGCCCGCCGCGTGAACGATCTCAGCAAACCGCTGGGTCTCACTAATATTTTCAGCCAGCGGCAGATGCCCCCCGTCGTACATCACGGAATAGTAGCCCCGCCGGAGGCTCCGGATGATGTTGTGATCCTCGCCGGGATGATCCTGATGAAGCAAGACCGGAACATTGGCGGGCTCGGCCAGCGCGCGGACCAAGGCATAGAGTTCATCCATGCCCCCATAATTAAAATTGATGAAGTCAGTTTGGATCATGACCGGCGCATCTTCGAGAATGGCGGCTTCAACGACAGCGCGAGCCATTTCGAGATTGCTGCAGTTAAAGGAGGGTACGGCAAATCGGTTCTCAAAAACGTATTGAAGGAACAATCGTGGTTTAGTGACAAACATAGCGTTGCCGATAATAGAGCACGGAGAGGGAGGGAGGACACGGAGGAAAAAAATTATTACGTCAAGACACAGAAAACGCGGAGTTTACTGAGAAACCCAATAACCAAGTACGTTTCCCGCGTCCGTTTCCTGAACTGTCGGTGTCTTGGTGGTAATCTTATCCTCCTCCTGGCCCATAACCCATAAGCGCTAGATTAATGCGAGGCCCTTCGATTGGGGCGAATGGCTTTTTGTCCTGGAGGAACAGGCTGCTCGTAGCCAGGCATGAAGTGCCTGGAGCCCGGGGCGGTCTAAGTGAGCATAGAAGCCCAGGGGTTAGCCTTGGTGTTTTTTTGCAACGCGCTGGCCCCAGAGGGCCCGCCCCGAAGGGGCATGAGAATTCAGCCCAGGGTTAAAACCCTGGGACGCCCAGGGTTTTAACCCTGGGAACCATCAAGCAAGTCGATTTGCCCTGAAGGGGCGAGAGATCGATAGTCGTTTGATTCTGCTCTTAACGCGTTCGATCTGAAGCCCTTTCAGGGCCATTCGCAGGAGAGGTGTGGTTCCCAGGGTTAAAACCCTGGGCTGAATTCTCAAGCCCCTTCGGGGCGAAGGACCTTCCGGAACATTGCTTAACTTAGCGCCATTCAGCCCAGGGTTTACCCGCTCAATAACCTGGCGAGTTTGTCCCGACCATTTTGTGGGTCGCCGGCGTAGTGGTTGTTTGAGTTTCAGCGCAGGAGGCCAAGAAGCTTAACATTAGGGCGGCACAAAGAACCAGAATCCAGGACCAATGACGACGTCTCATGGTTGCACTATCGCTGGGTGCCCGGCTCCAATGAAAGCGCATTTTTCACGGATCAAGTCATCAAGAGAGGCGGGAAAGAATGCCGGACAGCTTTGATACCTGGTGGTCGACCAGCAAAGCCTCGAAACCGGCTGCGCGCGCTCCAGAAAAATCAGCCTCCATCTCGTCGCCGACGTGCAAAATCTCATGAAAGTCCACCTTGAATCGTTCAACCGCGGCCCGGAAGATGCCAGCCGCCGGTTTTCGAGTACCGATCTCACTGGAGATGATCAGATGCTCGAAGGCGTCTCGGACGCTCAAATGAGAAAGAATATCATAGAGACGGGAATCGAAATTCGAGATTATCCCAAGGCGAATTTTCAAGCGACGGAGCTCGGCTAGAACAGGTAGAACATCCGGGAAAAGCTCCCAGACGCCCGGAGATGCGAATTTCTGATAAACCGTCGCGAAGTAATCGTCGAACGGAAGGATCTGGTAACCCGCTGCCTTCATGGTTCTGGCGACCAACTGCCGCCACCAATCGCGGTCGTCTTCCGGACGAGGGTCGGCGGAATCCGCAGGTGGCGAAAAATCCTTCCAAGTGAGTCGAAAAGCGTTCTGGACGCGGTCGGGATCGAGTTGATAGCCGAAAAGGCGGGCTGTCTCGGCATAAACCGTCCCGGGAGGATGAAGCAACCGAATCAAAGTTCCTGCGGCATCAAAGGTGACGACCCGAATCATGAAAGAGGTGTTAAAATAGATGAATCGGTGAGGTTTTGCATCCGTTTGCAGTAATTCCGCCAAGATCCGACTTGATGGCCGGGGATTGGCAATGCCTCGGGAAGGTTGAAATCCAGGCAGTTCCCCACCGATCCAGCAAGGGGGCGGCGCGACCGGCGCCTTGACGACCCTTTTTTTAAGTCTTAGATTCTACGACCAGACCGAAACTGGCCGAATCCGCTGGGATCCACCGATTCAGGCGGTAACCGGCCTGCTCGGTCCGTTATTGTTTTTATGAACAGTGATCTTTTAGCAGTGTTGGATTACATGGAGCGCGAGAAGGGCATTAAGCGTGAGGTATTGCTCGACGCAGTGTCTAGCGCTTTACTGACGGCTGCCAAAAAGAGCGTCGGACCGGCTAGGGATTTGCGGGTTTCTATCGATCCGAAGAGCGGGGAGATCACTGCGCATGCCACTCTGTTTGTCGTGCAAGAGGTTCGAAATATTCACGACGAGATCCTGGTCAGTCGAGCCCGAAAGATAAAACCGGAGTCGAATGTGGGCGATCTCCTGGAGATTGAAGTCACTCCTGAAGGTTTTGGGCGCATCGCCGCGCAGACGGCGCGGCAGGCGATTTTGCAGCGGATTCGGCAGGCCGAGAAAGAAATGATCTATGACGAATTCAAGGATCGAGCCGGGGAAATCGTGGGCGGCACGGTGCGCCGGTTCGAACGATCGGACGTCGTGGTGGATCTCGGCAAATTCGAAGCGATTATGCCCGCCCGGGAGCGGGTAGCCACAGAAGATTATAATATCGGGGATCGGATTCGCGCTTACGTGGTAGCGGTGGAGAATTCGAACCGAGGGCCGGAAATTATTATTTCCAGGAGCCATCCGAATTTTGTCAGGCGTTTGTTCGAGGTGGAAGTAAGCGAAATTGCCGACCGGACAGTGGACATCAAAGCCATCGCCCGCGAAGCGGGCTATCGGACCAAGATTGCCGTTTGGTCCTCGGACGAGAAGGTCGATCCGGTGGGAGCCTGTGTCGGGATGCGCGGGTCGCGGGTCAAAAATATTGTCCGGGAGTTAAACCAGGAGAAGGTCGACATCATTCGCTGGAGCCAGGATCCACGTGAGTTTGTGATGGAAGCGCTGAAGCCTGCGAAGATAAAATCGCTGGCCCTGGACAACGAACGTCACGCCATCAATATCACCGTGGAAGAAGACCAACTTTCTCTGGCGATTGGCCGACGCGGACAGAACGCGCGACTTACGGCCCGCCTGACTGGTTGGGAGATTAATATAGCCAAAGACGAATCCGCGACTCAGGCCTTCGAACAAAAAATTGCCCAGGCAATTACGACACTTGCGAAAGCATTGAAGATCGACGAAGTGACTGCTCGGTCTCTTGCCCGCGCCGGAGTCAACAGCGTTGAAGGACTGCTGGAAGTAGATCCAGAAGACATCGCAGGCATCCTCGAAGTGGATGTCGAACGAGCTCGCGAGATTCACGACGCAGCACGCAGAGAACACGAGAAAAAAATGGCTTCCATCTAATTGAGGTGGAGCAATGAAATTTTTAGAGAGACAGATTCATGGCCACACGCGCGAGCAGCAAAAAAGAGCCTTCCCAGAAAGCGAAGCCCAAGGCTGACCTGCCAGTCGAGAAGGTTGCTCCGCCTCAGCCTCCCCCCCGCCGCAGCCAGCTACCGATTTAATCTCTCCCAGCAGGAAGAAAGCGCCGACAGAGGCGAGGACCAGTTTAAGGTCGGCAGTTCCGCCGATCAGCAAAGCGAAACAGCCGCCGGTTGCTCCGGTTCCAGCACCGACAGTCGAACCCGCGGCGGAAACGCCGCCAGCGAAACCGGAGACTATTTCGCTCATCGACGAGGTCCGGACCAAACGCTCGGAATCTTCTCGCGCTGAACCCAAGATCAAGTCGGTCCTTCCTCCAATCTCGAAGATTCTGCCCCCGATTTTGACGAAGGCGCCGGAACCGGTGGTTCAACCGGTCCAAGCAGCCCCGGCGGAAGTCGTTCCCGTCGCAGCCCCGGTGAGCGAACCATCCGCGCCGGCCGGAGACGAGAAAATTGTCCACATCAAACCTCCGATCATTGTTCGTGAGCTCGCTCAGCAGATCGGGCTGAAGCCATTTCAGCTGATCCATGATTTGATGGACATGAACATTTTTGCCGCGATCAATCACACGATCGAGCCAGATGTGGCAGCGGCAATCTGTAAAAAGCACGGCTACACTTTTGAAGTTGAAAAACGGGAGAAAGGCGGAGGCGTCCACACTCGTCCCGTCGTGGTGGCCGAGCCGCCCCCACCGGTCAACCAGACTAAGGAAGAACTGAAACCGCGCGCCCCGATTGTCACGTTCATGGGGCACGTGGATCATGGCAAAACTTCGCTGATGGATTCGATCCGCAAGAGCCGGGTAGCAGCCGGCGAAGCGGGCGGCATCACCCAGCATATCGGGGCCTACGGGGTCGTCTACAAAGGGCAAAACATCACGTTTATCGATACCCCTGGCCATGAAGCGTTCACCGCGATGCGGGCACGCGGCGCGAAAGTGACCGATGTGGTGGTCTTGGTCGTAGCGGCAGACGACGGTATCATGCCTCAAACCAACGAAGCGATTAACCATGCGCGGGCGGCGAAGGTTCCCATCATCGTGGCCATCAACAAGGTCGACCTGATCTCGGCCAACGTCGATCGAGTCAAGACTCAGCTGCAGGATAAAGGTTTGACCCCGGAAGACTGGGGCGGCGAGACAATTTGCGTACCGGTATCGGCCACTAAAGGAACCGGGATCGAACAACTTCTGGAGATGATTCTGTTGCAGTCAGAGATCATGGAGTTGAGAGCCAGTCCGACCGCACCGGCCCGGGCAACGGTCATCGAAGCCCAAATTGAACCTGGGCGCGGTCCGACGGCCACCGTGATCGTGCAGATGGGAACGCTGAAAGTCGGACAACCGTTCATCTGTGGAAGTTTTTCGGGCAAAGTAAAATCGCTCATTAACGATGTCGGCGAGAACGTCAAAGAGGCCGGGCCGGCAACGCCGGTAAAGGTTCTGGGTTTCACCGGGTTGCCGAATGCGGGAGACGAGTTGACCGCGATGGATTCGGAAAAATCCGTCCGAACACTGAGCGAAGAGCGCTTGGCGGATCTGCGAAATCAGAAACTGGCCATGCCACAGAGGGCCACCCTGGAGAGCCTGTTCGACAGCATGGGAGACGGCCGGAAATCGTTGCTCCTCATCCTGAAGTGTGACGTTCAAGGCTCCGCGGAGGCTTTGGCTCAGTCTTTGAACCAGATCGAGAGCAAGAAGATCGATCTTGAATTAATCCATATCGGGGTCGGACCGATCACGGAATCGGACGTGTTGTTGGCGACCGCCTCGAATGCCGTGATCGTTGGTTTCAACGTCAAGGTGGAAAACCAGGCTGCCTCCGCGGCGAAGCGGGAAGGCGTTCAGATCAAGCTGTACAGCATTATCTACGAGCTGCTCGACCAGGTGAAGGAAGCGATGGTCGGAATGCTCGATCCCGAGATCCGGGAAAGCGTCGTGGGCCATGCCGAAGTCCGGCAAGTTTTCGAACTTTCCAAGGGGACCGTAGCCGGGTGCTTTGTTACGGACGGACGAATTGTCCGCACCGGACGAGCCAGAATCTTGCGTCGCCGGCAAGCTATTTATGATGGAGGTCTCGCGACTCTACGCCGCTTCCAGGACGATGTTAAAGAGGTGCGAGCCGGTGTCGAATGTGGGCTTAAACTCGGCGACTTTACCGAATACGAGGTGGGCGACATCGTTGAATGTTACAATCTCGAGAAAGTCGCTCAACAGTTGTGATTTGCAGGTGAACGCGCGCGGTTGCTAGTACCGGGCGCGACACTGGCTGACACCAACGACAGGGCAGATTGCGGCTCAGGGGGAGCCAAATACATTTCGAGGTTGTTATGAAACATCGTCTGGAGCGGGTTAACGAAGTCATTAAGAGGGAACTAAGCGAAATCATCTCCCGAGAAATCAATCTGAGCGCTCAAACTTTGGTAACCGTCCATGCCGTTAACGTCACCCCGGACCTTCGACAATGTCACGTCTTTGTCAGCGTGATCGGCAAACCGGACCAAAAAGCGCGAGTCCTCACGGAACTGGCAGGACATCGCGGCATGCTCCAGCGAGAGCTGGCGAAACGGGTGGTGTTGAAATATACCCCACATCTTCATTTCAAGCTCGATGACTCGATCGAGCGCGGCAGTCGCGTACTGGAGATTATGCAGGATCTGGAATTGCCGCCAGACGATCAATGAAGGCCTCCTTTGATGAAATCGCCGGCGCCATCAAGCAAGCAGACCGGATCGTCATCCTGAGCCACGTCCGACCTGATTGTGATGCCATCGGATCCCAGCTGGCGCTGGCCTTGAGCCTGCAACAATTGGGAAAAGAAGTTTTTGCCTGGAACGAGGACGGCCTGCCGGAAAGCTTTCGCTTTCTGGAAAAATCGGACCTCGTCCATCGGCCACCTGCCGAAGCCGAGGAGTTCGATCTGGCGATCGCCCTGGACACGGCCAGTCAGCAACGCCTGGGCACCACTCTGCAGGCCGTGCGGACGGCCAAGCAATGGATCAACATCGATCATCACGCCAGCAATCCCGGTTATGGCGACCTGGTCTATATCGATACGGTGGCACCCGCGACCGGCCAAATTGTTTACGAATTTCTCCGGACGGAAAATTTCCCGTTCACCTTGGCGGCAGCGAATGCACTTTACGCCGCGATTTCGACTGATACCGGTTCGTTTCGGTACGCCAACGTCACCGCCCGCACTTTTGAAATCGCCGGCGAACTAGTCGAGAGCGGAGTCAATGCCGCGGAAATTGCCAGGCATCTTTACGAAAGTTATCCCAAGCGGAGAGTTCAGCTTCTGGGTCAACTTTTGCCCGCGGCCGCCTTTGAGGCGGATGACAAGATCGTCAGCCTGGCTCTCACCAACGAAACCAAGGAACGCCTCGAAATCCAACCGGATGATATTGACGGTTTGATTGATTACGTTCGCTCCGTCGACACCGTGGTGGTGGCGATATTTTTTGAGGAGCTGCCGGAGAACAAAGTTCGACTTAGCATGAGATCAAAAGACGACCGCGTCGATGTGAACAAAATTTGTGGGGAATTCGGCGGAGGCGGTCATCCGCGGGCTGCGGGAGCCCGGATGCGCGGAAATTTGGAAGAGGTGCGTAGCAAAGTTCTTAAACGGGTGTTCCATGAAGTCGCCAAGTCCTTTTGACGGTGTTTTGCTGATCGACAAGGCGTCAGGAATGACCAGCCATGACGTGGTGGCTATCGTCCGGAACCGCCTAGAGACTCAGAAAGTTGGCCATTGCGGAACCCTTGACCCTTTCGCGACGGGTTTGCTTCTAATCGTGGTCGGCCGGGGCACCAAGATCCAGGATCTTCTGATGAGCGAAGACAAGGAATACGTTGGAACCATGAAGCTGGGCGAAGTAACGGATTCCCAGGATCGCGATGGTGTTATCCTCGAAAGTCGCGAGGTGGGTCCGCTGAGTAAACCCGCCATTGACGCCGCCTTCGCCAAGTTTCACGGCGACTTTTACCAAGTTCCGCCGATGGTTTCGGCGATCAAAAAAGAGGGTGTTCCACTCTACAAGCTAGCTCGCGAAGGGAAAGTCGTGGAACGGGAACCTCGGTTCGTTCACGTTTATGCGCACGAGGTGCAGGAGATCCGGCCGCAAGAGATCGATTTTCGAGTCATCTGCAGCAAAGGCTTTTATGTCCGGACCTACGCTCACGAAATCGGCCAGGAACTGGGATGCGGAGCCCATTTGGCGGCGCTTCGGCGAACCAAGTCCGGCCGATTTGATGTGGAAGGTTCGCTCACGATTGAGGCGTTGAAGAGCAGCGCCAAGAGCAGCATCGCGAGTCAAATTATTTCCCTGCCGGACATTTCCCGGATGCGGGGAGCCTGATACGTCCGCATCGTCTCGATGAAAGAGCAACCCGGGACTTGACTGATCAGCGGCTGTTTTCGATTTTCAAGAATTCCTCAGCAATGAAAGTACTGCGAACCGTCGAAGAATTAGCTTCCCTCACCGGGTCAACCTACCTGGCGATCGGCGTCTTCGATGGGCTTCATGTCGGCCATCAGGCCGTGATCGGGCGGGCCTTGGATAGCGCTCGGAAATCAGCTGGAACCGCCGTGGTCGTGACCTTTGATCCCCATCCGGTCCGGGTTCTACGACCGGAAAAGGCCCCCAGGCTTCTGACTTCCACCCGACACAAGGTGAAACTGATGGAAAAACTCGGAGTAGACGCCGTGTTGCTCTTGGAATTCACCTCTGAATTTTCAAAAACTCCTCCGGAGATTTTTATTCAGGAGCTCGTTCGCTCAGCGAATGACCTTCAGCAAATCTGCGTTGGCCAAGAATGGACGTTCGGGGCGAATCGTTCCGGTTCCATTCGGCTCCTTGAGGAGTTGGCTCCCAAAATGGGGTTCCAAGTCGCCAGCGTTCCGCCGGTTTCAATTAACGAACGAGTAGTCAGTAGCACTCTCATTCGCTCCGCCGTCGAATCTGGTGATTTGGAGTCCGCCGCCAAATACCTGGGACGCGATTTCACCATTCTAGGAACCGTGACTGAGGGCCGCCAACTCGGTCGTCGATTAGGGTTCCCGACCGCTAATCTTCGGGCCCACAACGAATTGTTTCCACCGAATGGTGTCTATGCGGCGAAAGCCTGGTTTCGCGAGACCGAGTTTGGCGGCGTGGTTAATATCGGCGTTCGTCCGACCATGGAAAACGAGACCGGCGAACGAATCCTTGAATTACATCTCTTCGATTTCGACCAGCAGATCTATGAGGAAGACATTGAAGTTGATTTTCTGGCTTATCTTCGACCGGAGCAAAAATTTTCCGGAGTCGAGGAACTGCGGACTCAAATTCAGCGTGACGCCGAGAAGGCCCGCGGGATTTACGAACTTAGCCTAAAATATCCCAAGCAAGGCGTTTAACCCTTGATCTGGCTGGCCGGTGACCGGGAGTTTGTTTCTCAGCTGATATTCTTGGATGGCCCGCTTGGTGTCGGGACCAAGAATACCGTCAACTTGTCCAGAATAGTTACCAGTTCGGCGTAAAGCCCTTTGTACTGAGCGAATCTCGTTGTCGCTAAACTGAAAATTATACCGCCCTGCAGAGTTCGGCCGCTGGATGAACCGATCTTGATCCACCAGTTTTTGTGGAGCCGCCAAGCGGTTTGGATTCGGTGCGGTGGGGATTTGGTGCAGATTCGCATTGTAGGCCGCCCAAGCATTGTTCCTCACCGCAGCGTCGTTCGCCGGTGTTGAACGCATTGGATAAGGAAGCTGACTTGGACCGGCAGGCAAGCCTTGAACCCCCAGATTTGCCCTGTTTTGAGAAGGCGAATTAATGTGGACACTTCCAACCGGGGCCAGCCCCGCAGGAGCGATCCTCGTTTGGGCCGGCGCACTGATCGCCAATAAGGTCTCCAATATGACAAGAGAAGAAAAAAGGCGGCACATCCTTCGAATGACCACGAGAGCACTTCTTCCACCCAACGTACCCCCAACTAACTTCATCGGTTGCACCATTTACTATCGGCCCAACCCTCCGACCGCGCAAATCCGCTTCAATCTCCAGTTGGGCGCCCATCGAGACCGACGGGTTTCGGCATGAGGTTTTCCGGGATAAGTGCCAGCATCCGCGCTACGCACTCCAGAGAAAGCGGAGCAATTCCTCGAACTCGATAGTTAGAAGCGTTTGCAATTCTTCCGATACTCCTGAGGATCGAGACTTCTCGAGCAAATCGGTCACCAGGATCGGATCCCAACCCGGAGATTGCGCCATGTTCGGACTACCAGCGGCCGCGCGCCGATACATCTCGGCGGCCGCCGGATGCACTCGGGCGCCTCGAAACCAGTACCGGGCATTGTCGAAGTCATCGTCGACGCGATGAATGACTCCGTGAATATATGCGGCGTCCGTGGTGGACATCTCCTGAACAATCCGATGGGCCTGGCTCAGGCCACCCGCCGCCAGGAAGAGCAAACTCCGGATGCAGCGGACGTTCGGACCGGCCACTGGGGCAATTTCTTTTTCTTTCGCCGCAGTAACCTGCTGGATCAGATCCTGGTCGGGCAACGGTTCCTGAGCCGAAATTCTCGGCAGATGCGCCGTACGAAGAAAATCGGTGATGAACGCGGAATAATTCATTCCGGAATATTCACGAAAAGACGGAGATGTATAGGAACCCGCGTTCTGGACGTAACTGCGCTCCCAAAGTGCCATCATCGAATCGTTGATCGATTAGTCACTTCAATGAACATTCGCGGAACCCTGAGATAGTACAGCTGCAAAACGGCAAAGGCGGTGACAACTTACACCGGCAATGACTTTAAACTTTGCACCGCCATAGTCTTGGAGTTGAATCGGAGGTCCGAGCCGCCGATTACTTTGAAACTGGCAGCCAGTTAATTGGCTTTTCGTAACTATGAACGCCTTCGAAGCGGCCAATCATTACATCAGCAAGGCTTCGCGAATCATGAGCCTGGGGCCGCGCGTGGAACGGTTATTACTCTCCTTGGAGGCCGAGCATCACGTCACCATTCCAATCGAACGTGACAACGGCGAACTGGCGGTATTCAGCGGATACCGTTTCCAGCATAATTCCGCGCGTGGACCTACCAAAGGCGGCCTCCGTTTTCATCCGACGGTAGATGCCGACGATGTCCGGGCCTTGGCCACTCTGATGACTTGGAAAACTGCGGTGGTGAACGTGCCGTTCGGCGGGGCCAAGGGTGGTATCGCCTGCGATCCATCACAACTCTCCCAGGGCGAACTGGAACGCGTCACCCGGAAATTCGTCGAACGGATTATCCAGGAGATCGGTCCTCAGCGCGACATTCCGGCGCCAGACGTCAACACCAATTCGCAGGTGATGGCTTGGATCATGGACCAATACTCGCGCGTCCATGGGTTTGCACCAGCTGTGGTCACGGGCAAACCGGTGGAACTGCATGGCAGCGAAGGTCGTGAAGCCGCAACCGGTTACGGGGTTATTTGCGTTGCCGAAAATTATTTACACGACATCGGTAAAAGTCTGGAAGGAACCACGATGGCCATCCAGGGCTTTGGCAACGTCGGTCTGTTTGCCGCCAAGTTTGCCCACCAACGCGGAGCGAAGATCGTCGCCGTGAGTGACGTATCCGGCGCCCTCGCCAATCGGAGCGGTCTGGATATTCCAGCGCTGGCGGAGTTCGCGCGAAGCCGGCGGCCACTAGCGGATTATCAAAGCGAAGGAGTATCACGCATCAACAGTGAAGACTTGCTAACCGCCGAGGTGGAGGTGCTCATTCCGGCGGCGCTGGGCGGAGTATTAACTCGCGACTTGGCCCGGGAAGTTCGAGCCAAACTGATCGTTGAAGCGGCAAACGCTCCGACTTTTCCTGAAGCTGACGAGGTTTTCGAGCAGCGCGGAATCACGATCCTTCCCGATATCCTGGCCAACGCCGGTGGGGTGACGGTTAGCTACTTCGAATGGGCCCAAAACCTCCAGTGCCTGCGCTGGACCGAGGAAGAAGTAAACGCTCGACTCCGCCAAACGATGACTGCGGCCTACACCACGATCCGTGATTTAGTACGAACGCGAAAACTAGGGTGGCGTACTGCGGCCTATATCGTCGCACTTGGCCGCGTCGCCAAAGCGGCGATGCTGCGCGGCGTGTAACGAGACGATCTAATGGATAACGCCGTCACCGCCGCTCTGGTTCATCGCTTCAGTTGTTTCCAAGCCCTCTCCGCCGAGCAGATCGCGGCGTTGACGGCCCATTTGGAAGAGGTGCGCCTTCCTACCGGCCAAATCTTGTTCAAGCAAGGCGATGCCGGGGATGCCATTTACCTGCTGGTCAGCGGACAAATGCTCATTCGGTTGGGCGCACCACCGCAGGATGACCGAATCCTGGCGACCCTCGAACCAGGAGCCATTTTTGGTGAAATGGCTCCTTTGGTTAATACGCCGCGAACGGCGACTGCCATCACCAGCGCCGAAAGCTACCTCTGGCGATTCTCGAACCGCTCCTTCCATGAAGCTCTGGAAAACGGCGACGCCTGGGCCACCAGTTTTTTGTTGGCCACCGCCCAGGTTCTCGGCCGCCGGGTCATGGCGATGAACGAAGAATTACTTAAACTCTCCGCCGAATTGCGCCCCAACCTGGCCCAACCGCAAATCCGCAGAGCAGTCGCCGAGATCGAAGAACTCCGAAAACGCCTAACCACCGAATGGACTTTCTGACGCTGGGATGAGACGTTGGGTCAGACTCGAAGCGAGACTTAGGATCGTGACCTGCTACGCTCGAACCGTCCCGTCGGAACATTTCGTAACAGGCAGGTGCGGAATAGCGCTGAGACGATGTTGGGAAGATCGGTGCCCCGACGAAGGGGCTATAGCCCTCAGCCCAGGGTTTTAACCCTGGGAAAAATTCCATAAAGAGTTCGCCCTGAAGGGGCGGCAGATGCGGGTACCAGATGAAGCTCGCACCTAATGCCGCCCAAAAGTCAGAGTGCGCAATTGGGGCCTGCGAACAATTGGACCATCGGATCCCGCTTCCGCCTTGTTAGGACGTTCGATCTGGCGCCGCTTTCAGGGCGCGTCGCTATTGGTGGACGGTTCCCAGGGTTGAAACCCGGGGCTGAGGGCTTTAGCCCCTTCGAAGGGCACAAAACGAAAGCCTGTTCTAATCAACTCAGAGTTTTCAACCGTTTCAACCTTCAACCCTGGGTTAGGCTCTATACGTGGGCCGAGGGCCTGCCCTGCAGGGGCTGCAGAACTCAGCCCAGGGTTTTAACCCTGGGAAAAATTCCATAAAGAGTTCGCCCTGAAGGGGCGGCAGATGCGGGTACCAGATGAAGCTCGCACCTAATGCCGCCCAAAAGTCAGAGTGCGCAATTGGGGCGTGCGAACAATTGGACCATCGGATCCCGCTTCCGCCTTGTTAGGACGTTCGATCTGGCGCCGCTTTCAGGGCGCGTCGCTATTGGTAGACGGTTCCCAGGGTTGAAACCCGGGGCTGAGGGCTTTAGCCCCTTCGAACGGGCACAAAACAAAAGCCTGTTCTAGTCAACTCAGAGTTTTCAACCGTTTCAACCTTCAACCCTGGGTTAGGCTCTATACGTGGGCCGAGGGCCTGCCCCGCAGGGGCTGCAGAACTCAACCCAGGGTTTTAACCCTGGGAAAAATTCCATAAAGAGTTCGCCCTGAAGGGGCGGCAGAATCCGGCCTCGCCATAATAGTTATCTGACGCGAAGCGAGGCCATTCTAATCGCCGGAGAGTTGATTAAATTCTAGGTGTTAGGGCACGCGATCTGGCGCCCATTCAGGGCGGATCGCTGGTGGGCGGTTCCCAGGGTTAAAACCCTGGGCTGAAGGCTTTGGCCCCTTCGGGGCACAAATTCCTTCATCTCAGTTCCACTCTGGTACAGTCGCTTTACCTTCGCTCTAACAACCACTCGATCGCGGGAGGCATATTCCAGCATCCGGAAGCGGGAGGTCCGCGCATACTCGGGGAACTCACAAAAAATCGACGCCAGCTCGGTTCATGGATCCCTCTCTCGATTCAATGAATCACCGGCTTGTTGTGTTTTTCGTCGGTTTCATAAATCGCGGCAGCCGAGCCGCACAATTTCGGATCGGGGGCCGTGACGGTCTCAATGTCTTTTCCAGCGTAGGGCATGAGATTCAGAACATGTTTGATGGCATTCAGGCGGGCCCGTCGTTTGTCGTCCGAGCGGACGATCGTCCAAGGCGCGTCTGCGGTATCGGTGTAGAAAAGCATGGCCTCCTTGGCCTTGGTATAGGCCTCCCAACGGACGAGCGACTCCACGTCCATGGGGCTGAGTTTCCATTGTTTAAGCGGATCCTGGGCTCGATAAATAAACCGGAGGAGTTGTTCTTCGCGGCTCACTGAGAACCAGAACTTCACCAATTTAATGCCGCTGCGAACCATCATCCGTTCGAATTCGGGCGCCTGGCGCATGAATTCCAGATATTCGTGGGGCGAACAAAAGCCCATGACGTGCTCGACTCCGCCGCGGTTATACCATGAGCGGTCGTACATCACGATCTCCCCCCGGGTCGGCATGTTTTCGATATAGCGCTGGAAATACCACTGACCTCTTTCTGTCTCGGAGGGTTTAGTCAGTGCCACCACACGCGCGCCGCGCGGATTCAGATTTTCGGAAAAAGTTTTGATGGTGCCACCTTTCCCCGCGGCATCGCGACCTTCGAAAATGATCACGATGCGCTCGCCCACCTCCTTAAGCCAAGCTTGCATTTTCACGAGCTCGATCTGGAGCAACTCCATTTCCGATTCGTAATCTTCTGAATCCATCCGTGTGGCATGCGGATACGAGGGATTCATAATGCGTTTTTTGTGTTTTTGGGCCTCGCGCACCTTGGCCACTAGTTCCGGCGGAATGCTCGTTTTGACCACCTCGTCGATCAACTGCACCATCGGGAAAGAAGCGGCGACCGATTTTGCGGTATCCATGCGATCAGAGCGCTTCTTTTTAAGGCGCTCTTTCTCTTTCTCCTTCTTTTTCAGCCCTTCCTCGGATTGACCGTTAGTTTCCTGCGAACCTTTCGCAGCTTGGAGTTTTAGTGTCTCTCTCTCGTCGTCCAGCGGCGCAGAAAGGACTTCGTTGTTACCCTCAATAATGCCCTGAGTCATAGCAGCGCCATTCATAGTCAATTTTCCGCGGCGCGTCTGCTAAATAATTGGTGGCGCGAGAGGATATACCGGCGGCGATTCCGGCGAAAATTGACCGTTGGCCCCGAGATTCAGGACGGGACCGGAGAAGTGCTAAAAACAATCAAACAAGGGGCTATGGCAGCTTGGATGCGAGGACATCCACTTTTTCGATCGCCGGTGGGGTGGCGAAAAGCTCGGCGGCCTTGGCCATCAAAGCGGCAGCGACTTTGCCCGTGAGATGAGCCTGCCGACCGGCCTCGTCCGGAAATGCATCGACGATCCCGAACGTTGATGGTCCCATGCGAATCGCGAACCAAGCGATAGTGGCGGGCTCTTCTTGCACCAGCGGGAGAGCGCTGCGCAGGAACGCTTCGATCTCTCCTTCTTTCCCAGGCTTGGCCTCGAGTTTTACCAGCAAGGCAACGTTAACGGAATTCATAGTCTGATCGATTCTGAGGTAAGTTAGTTAGGTTTAGGTTAAACCGCTCCGGAAAACCTGATGGGCAATCCAAGGTGGCGGCCCAAACATTCGAACGATTTGTCTCTTTTTACGAGTTTTACGACTTTGTTTTTATTCCTGATCTCACGCCAGCGAGTACGCAATGCGTCCCGCTTTGCCTCTTCGGTGTAAGCAAGGCGTCCCGCCTTACACTTCCACCGAACCTCAAGAAAAATAAAACAACGTTTGGCGATTCTGTCCCTCAGATTGCCAAACCCGAACGAACCTTCCAGGATTTCCGAGCGTAACAGCCTGGGGTGCGGTTCCTTGACACGAAACATTTTGATGCGAGTTTCGTACGCGTCGATGAAGCCGAGATAATCCCCCCTTGCTCGACGCAGTGCTTGGCGGTTAGCGTTTGTTTTCGACCGAAATCGATCCCAGCAATGTTCGTGGGGGAATCGACTAATTAAGCTAAAGCTGAGCAGTGAGGAATCGATGAGGAAATTTGGTAGTTATTCAGGCCTTGTTCTAGGCGCCATCATGGCGATGGCAAATCAAGCCCCGGCGGCCGAGAAATACGTAGTCGGCGTTTCTAATACGCTCGTCGGCAATGGGTGGCGGGAGGAAATGGTGTGCTCGATCAAGGCTGAAGCCTTGGCGTCGGGTATGGTCTCAAAGGTAATTCTGGCCAACCGCAACGGCGGACCGTCCGAGCAGATCGCTGATCTGCGCAATCTGATCTCAGCGGGCTGCAACATCATCATCATTAACCCGTCTGATCGTAAAGCGCTTGATCCGGTGATCAAGCAGGCGGCCGACAAACATATTGTCGTGGTCGCTGTGGACCAGGCGGTATCCGCCCCCTCAGCCTATATCCTGACCAACGACCAAACCGCCTACGGGCGCGAAGGCGCTGAGGCCCTGTTCAAAAAGCTAGGCGGCAAGGGGAATGTCGTGGAGATGCGCGGCATCGATGGCGTGCCCGCCGACGCTGACCGCCACGAGGGTTTCACCGAAGCCCTGAAAAAGTATCCCGATATCAAGGTCGTCGCATCGGTCTTCACTGGTTGGTCGCCGGACAAGGCCGCGCAGGAAATGAAAGAGCTGATCGGCTCCGGCAAGCAGATCGATGGGGTTTGGACTTCGGGTATTGATAAAGCCGTCGTCGATGCTTTTAAGACCGCGAACCTCAAATACGTGCCGGTGGTCGGCGCCGACAATAATGGGTTCATGGGCCAGGAAATCGACCTCAGCAGCGCCGGACTGGTTGGCATTAACGTCACCAATCCGCCGGCCGTCGGCGGAGCCGGGCTCAGCATCGCTCTGGATGTCCTCCAGGGAAAAAAGATGCCGCACGTTACTCATCTTAAGCCGGACGTCTACGATAGTTCGACACCAGAAGGGATGGCGTGGCTGAAGTCTCTCTACGACCCGAAGGTAGATCCGAACTACCCCGTGTACAGCCCGGTGAAGCCATACACGCATTACACCATCGAGCAGGAGAAAGCCTGCAAAGGCCCAGGCGAATGAGACTGGCGACCAGGCGAACGTTCGCAGCGTCTCGTAAAGATCCGTGTCGGTTGAGTTTTGCCTGGCCTCTCGTCCCTGCGAGAGCGCCCGGCGATCCGACGACGTAGCGTACCCAAGTCAATTCGGATTTCCCGTGAGCGAAGCCGTCCCTCTTCTGGAAGCCCGAAATGTGGCCAAGAAGTTCGACTTGGTTGTCGCGCTCAAGGCCGCCTCGCTTGAGGTACGTCCAGGCGAGGTACACGGCTTGATGGGGGCAAATGGGGCGGGTAAGAGCACGCTGGTGAAGATCATCACCGGCGTCTTTCCCAACGATGGCGGTCAGATCCTGGTGAAAGGCGTGGCCCGTTCGTTCCGGTCTCCAGCGGAGGCGCGCCGCGCAGGGATCGTCTCGGTCTATCAAGACCCTGCCCTGGTGCCGGACCTGACCGTCACCCAGAATATGCGTCTCGCCGGCGCCTCCACAGATGCGGTGCGAAAATGGCTAGCTGAACTCGGCGTCGTGGGGCTCGATTTCAGCCTCTTGGTCCGGGACCTGCCTTACCCGACCTTGCGCCTGATTGATCTGGCGCGTGCGCTGGCGTCAGAGCCTGCGGTCCTGTTGCTGGACGAAATCACCGCTTCGCTTCCGGTGGATCTTTCTGAACGGATTTACGCGATGGTCAAGCGCTGGCGCGAAAGGGGTAACGCCGTGATTTTCATTTCCCACCGCATGGCCGAGGTATCGGCCCTCTGCGACCGGGCAACGGTGCTGCGTGATGGCGTTACCGTAGGAGTGACGGAGCGGGCGCATGGCAGTGAGGAGCGCATCGTCGCGCTGATGTTGGGAGCCGAAACAGCACGCGCGGTCGCGTCCGCGCCTTCAACACGAACCAGTCACCGACCGCCGAGCGATGCGCCAGTAGCGTTGGAAGTACGCGGGTTACGCCGCGGTCCCCTGCTGAACGACGTTTCATTCAAACTCTATCCCGGCGAGGTTCTGGGGGTCGCGGCATTGGAGGGTCAGGGACAGGAGGAACTCTTCGATTGTATCGCCGGCAGTCGCCGCTATGACGAAGGCGCCATCTTCGCACATGGCAAGGAATTGAGACTACGCCATCCGGCGGACGCCGTAGCCGCCGGTATCGTCCTGGTGCCAGCAAACCGATTGGCAGCCCTCCTGGAGCAACGGCCGATTCGGGAAAATATCGCCCTGCCCACCTTTGGCGGCATTCGGAATTGGGGTCCGATCAGGATGCGCGCGGAACAAACGCGCGTGGAATCGGCGATCGCACGGCTGCAAATCGATACTCGCGCCGGATCGGAATTGCGTCGATTGAGCGGTGGCAATCAACAAAAAGTGGTGATCGCGCGCTGGCTCGCCAGTGGCTTCAACACTTTGCTATGCTTCGACCCGACGCGCGGCATCGACATCGGCACCAAGCGCCAGATCTACACCCTGGTCCGAGAACTGGCGGCGGCGGGATCGGCGGTGCTGCTATTCACTTCGGAGCTTCCCGAGATCGCGCTGGCTTGCGACCGGGCGATCGTCCTGTTCGGCGGACGGGTGGTGGCCGAGATGCCAGTGTCCGAAGCCGATGAAGCCACCCTGTTGCGCTCCGCGCACGGGCTCGCCTCGGTTCCTCAGACTGGCTCATGACTAAGCCCGCCGAAGGTAAATCCCCGGTTCTGGCGGTCCCCGTTGCCGGATCGAGGACGTCCCTCGCAGCGCGGTTCCGGCGCTCAGTCCGGCGTTACCCCGGCTTGTTTTTCATGCCGGCCCTGCTCGCTGCCTCCCTGGCGATCACCGTGGCCATTCATCCTCAATTTTCCGATTTCGATTTCCAATCGCTGGCCTTGGGCGCTCTGCCACTGGCCTTCGCCGCTGCGGCACAAACGGTGGTGGTGATCTCCGGCGGGCTCGATCTTTCGATTGGTTCGGCGATAGCGGTCGCCAATGTGTTAGCGGCCAGAACCATGGAGAAGGCTAGTTTTGGGGAATCCTTGTTACTGGCGGTGGTGGTCCTGATGGTCGGAGCGGCGATCGGCGCGCTCAACGGCCTGATCGTTGTGGTGTCCCGTATTCCCGACGTGGTAGCAACCCTGACCTCCGGATTCATCTGGGGTGGCGTGGCGCTGCTTATCCTCGAGAAACCGGGCGGCGGCGCGCCGCCAGAATTTCTCAATCTTGGAGCGGGAACGCTGTTTACCCCCTGGTTGCCCAATGCCCTGGTTTTGCTGGTGGTGGCGGTCGGCGCAATCTGGATCCCGTTGCACAGATCCAAGCTGGGACTCCAGTTCTACGCGGTAGGTAGCGATCGGGTCGCGGCTTTCCGCAGCGGGGTCAACATTAATCGCACGCGCTTTGCCGCCTACATCTTTTCCGGCCTGTTCAGTGCGGTCGGAGGCTTGGGCCTGACCATGACCACTGGAATCGGGGCGCCGCTCGCCGGGGTTTATTACACCCTCAGCGGATTGGCCGCCGTGGTTGTCGGCGGCGTGAGTCTGGCCGGCGGACGCGGCGGAATGGTCGGACCGCTCATGGCGGCATTCGTGCTGACCTTGATACCGACTGATTTGATTTTCCTCAATATCGATCCGAATTTCGGCCAGGTGATCCAAGGGACCCTGATCGTGGTAATTGTGATGATCGGTGGATTCGTGGACATGGCGCGAAATCGCAAATGACCGAGCGAGCCAAGACGATCTTCTCACGTATCGGTGCGGCCGTCGGCGGCGGTGGCCTGATGTCGCTGCTGCGCACCCGCACGATTGTCGTCCTGATCCTGCTGCTGTTGGCGTTTGTCGCCGGAATCGAAGTGGCTCGGCCCGGAACGGTTAACGCCCGTTGGATGTCGAACATGATTCTGTTCGCAGCCCCCCTCGGAATTGTCGCTGCTGGACAGACGCTGGTCATGTTAACAGGAGGAATCGATCTTTCCGTGGCGAGTGTGGCGACCGCTTCGGCTTATGTGATGGCCACTCATTCCGGGTTGGGGGCGCCCGCCGTACTCTACGGACTGGGAGTTGGTTTGGTGGTCGGTCTGATCAACGGCACCGGCATCGCGCTGCTGCGCGTGCAACCTCTCGTAATGACTCTGGGGACAGGTTTGATGACGGAGGGAATGCTGATCGTCTACAGCCAGAAAATGATGGCCAACGCGCCCCGGGTGCCTCAATTCATTGAGGATTTGGGCGCCGGAAAATTCCTGGGCGGTATTCCAAACGATCTGGTCCTTTGGGCGCCAATCGCTCTTACCATCATCTTAATATTGCGCCGGACGGGATATGGCCGGCTGCTCTACGCCGTCGGGGACAACAGCGAAGCCTGTAATCTAGCGGGGATTCGCGTCTGGCGCGTACTCTTGGTCAACTATGTCACCTGCAGCCTGCTCGCCGCTACCGCCGGTCTAGTGATTGTCGGGGGTACCAACTCGGCGGACCTAAGCCTGGCCGATGTCTATCTCTTGCCTTCGGTGGCCGCGGTGATCATCGGGGGAACCTCGATCTTTGGGGGTCGCGGCGGCTATTCAGGAACCATCATCGGGGCGTTAATCCTGACGGTGTTGAACAGCATTCTAACCCTCCTTGACGCTCCCGAGCCGGTTCGCCAAATCCTTTACGGCGCTATCATCCTCCTTCTTGCAACGGCCTATACTCGCCTGACCGACTAACAATAACTCCATGGAAAAAAACGTTCCCACGAAACTTCGCGTCCTGGTCGTTGGCCTTGGCCATATGGGCGTGACGCACGCCAAGGCCTATGACCGGATCGACGGCTACGAGCTCGCCGGTTTGTGCTGCCGTTCCATCGCCGGGCGCCAGGACATCATCGAGGCTTGGCCCAACGTGGCCCGCTTCGCTGACTATGAAGAGGCACTCACCAAGCTGCGGCCCGACGTGGTTTCGGTAAACACTTGGCCCGACACCCACGCCGATTTCGCCGTCCGCGCTTTCCAGGCCGGAGCCCATGTCTTTCTCGAGAAGCCGATCGCCGAGACCGTCGCCGACGCCGAGCGGGTCGTCGCCGCGGCCAAGGCGAACCATCGCCAATTGCTGGTCGGCTTGGGGCCGCGGCACAGTCCCACCTGGGTGCGATTCATGGATCTGGCCCGCGGTCTCGGCAAGCCTCTGGTGATGCGCATGAATCTGAACCAGCGCTCCATTGGACCGGCCTGGACCTGGCATAAAAACCTGATGAAGTCGCTGGCGCCGATCGTCGATTGCGGCGTGCACTATGTCGACATGATGTGCCACATGACTGGAGCGAAGCCTGTTCGAGTGCACGCGATTGGCGCTCGTTTAGCCGAAGAGCTCGCGCCTGAAATGTATAACTACGGTCAACTCCAGGTGGTGTTCGATGATGGATCGGTCGGCTGGTACGAAGCGGCCTGGGGTCCGCAGATCAGTGAGGTAGCATTCTTCGTGAAAGACGTTTTCGGACCCAAGGGCGGCGTGCATATCGTCGTCGAAGACCCTCAAGAGATGCTGGTCGCGGGCGCGACTTCCGCGGTATCGTCCGACATCCACACGCATTCGAAGTCGGGGGCGATCCGCATGCATCACGCTAGATTGCTGCCTGATCAATCGCTCGCCGAATCTGACGAAGAATTCCAAATCGCCGATCAGCCTGACCATGACGAGATGAGCGTGCGCAAGCAGCGTTTTTTGCTGAACGCTATCCATGGCAAGCACGATCTGGCCGATCATATGCGCGATGCAGTCAACAGCCTTCGGATTGTGCTGGCCGCCGATGAGAGCATCCGGACCGGACGGGCCATCGAAATGTGAGGCACGGCTCTCCCATCCGCGGGCCTTTGAAGAGGGCGTAATTTTTCGGCATGATCCAAGCCAAAAACAGCGAACTTTACTTTTGTATGGACGGCGGCGCCTCCCGCAGCCGAGGCCGCTTCCTCGACATCGAGGGAAGAACGCTCGCCGAGGCGATGGAAGGTCCTGGCAATCCCTCGATCGATCTAGACAGGGCAGTGGCGAGTGTCGTCGGTCTCTGGAACCAATGCTGCTCCGCGATCGGCAGACCCAACCACCAGTTGGAAGGGGTCGTTTTTGCGGTCGGTGCGGCAGGTACATACCTTGACTCCGGTAAGGACTTTTTGGCTGCTTGTCCTTCCTTCGGCCGGTTTTGCTTGATGAGCGATGGCTATGCTGCGCTTATCGGAGCGGGCTTCGGAACGCCGTGCAGTCTGCTAATCGTTGGCACCGGTGTCGCCGGACATCGGTTGTATACCAACGGTTGGTCAATTCAACGTGACGCTTGGGGATGGATCGCCGGGGATCGGGGAGGCGGCAACTGGATCGGCCGGAAGGCGTTGCGTCATTGTTTTGCCGCGATCGACGGCGTGGTGCCGCAAGACGCGCTCAGCCGCGAGATTCTTCGCGCGATCGGCGGCGTCGAAAAGCTACGCGTTGAATGGATGCGAGATCTAGGGCCTGCCCGCCTGGCCGCACTCGCTCCATTGGTGCTCGAACAAGCCGACGCAGGCGATCAGACGGCTCGACGGATCCGAGATCGTGCCGTCGAGCATCTGGCGGCGTTGATCTCCGTCATCGCGAGCCCGGACACGCCACTTTTCGCGGCGGGCGGACTGGCTCCGCCTCTGCGCTTGCCACTTTCCAAGAAAACGAACCGGCCCGTTCTCGAGCCGAACGGCGACGCGCTGACCGGGTGCTGGCTCGTCGCAACCGGGCGAGCGCCGAAAGAGCGCGCGCTTCTTTTCGGTGAAACCGCGGAACAAGTTCAATGACGGCCAATCTCCCCGCGTCGCCGGAGGGCTCGATTCTCACTCCCCACGGGTGGGTAACTGGCAAGGTGAAATTCGCTGGTCATCTGATCTCCGAGATCGATGGCAGAACCTTGGCCAAGGGAGCCAAGCCGGAGGGTCCCTTCGTTTTGCCGGGTTTCATCGATCTTCACGTCCACGGCGGCGGAGGCGGCGACTGGCAGGGCGGCGAAGAAGGAATTCGCACCTTCCTGCGTTACCATGCTTCTTACGGTACGACCGCAATCGCTCCGACCACCGCGATCGGGCCGATCCCGGTGATCGAGAAATCACTCTCCGCCATCTCCTCTATCACCATGTCGCGACGATCTGGCGAGGCGGTCGTATTGGGCGCGCATCTCGAGGGCCCTTTCTTAAATCCTCTCAAGCCAGGCGCCATGGAAACCTCTTTTATTTTGGAAGGCGACCCCGCGCTGGCGAAAAGATGGGCTGAGAAGTTCAAGATCGTGATAGCGACGGTGGCACCGGAAATTTCCGGCGGTTACGAAGTCATCAAAGCGCTGAGCGAAAAGGGATGTCGTGTGCAGATCGGGCACAGCGTTGCCACGCCGCCCATCGCAGAAAAGGCGTTCCGTTGCGGCTGCTCCGGTTTCACTCATCTTTTCAACGCCATGTCCCAAATGGAGCATCGCTCCCCGGGCGTAGCCGCTTATGCTCTCGCCAAGGGACGCTTCGCCGAAATCATCGGTGACTTGGTGCACGTTGACGCAACCGTGCTCCTGGCGGCCTATCGAGCAATTCCGCGCCTTTACGTTATTACCGACGCGACTGCGGCGGGAATGCCGGACGGAAGTTTCGAATGGGGAGGCCATTGTGTCATCAAGAAGGGGCAGCGTATAACCTTGGAAAACGGGATTACCTTGGCTGGCAGCGCCATCACGATGCTGGATGCGTTTCGGAACCTGATCGGTCTGGGTTTCAGCCTGGAGGAGGCCGCGGAGATGACTTCCATGCGACAGGCGGAATATCTCGGCTGGCGTGATGTCGGTCGGATCGAGCCGGGCGCCCGAGCCTGTCTGGTCAAGCTCGATCAGGATTTCAGATTGCGAGGAGTTTGGGTGGATGGAGATAGTATCGAGCCCGCTTCTTAAGCGAGGTCAAGTTCCTCGATTTCCCACCTAACCGCTATCCAGGGGATTCTCAAGTTCTTCAGGACTAAATCGCGGTTTCGTTTGGAAATCAGCCCCTTAGGTCGTCAAAGACATTGCCACCACCGGCCTTTCACATCAGCCGGATTCTGCCCTTCCTCTCCACCCGTATCGGATCGCGATGCCCTGTCGTGATTGCAAACCGATTGGGAATAGGAAATCGGTTAGCGGCGGGAGCTAGGAGGGTTCACGTAAAACTTAACATTTCACGCTGGCCCAATTAAAACCAAAAAGCCTTTCATCAAACACTAAAACGCCCCGATCCCGCTTAGCGATATTCATCTCAACACTGATACCGGCTTTTGTCGCCATCGTGGGGGACGCCAGCAATTACTCCTGCGCCGTGGCGTTCGTTTCCCCTTGTTACTGCCGCCTTTTGGCGGCAGCGCTGGCAGTTTAGACCTTATTCAATACCCGTAGCCGTAACCCGGTCCATATCCATAACCGTATCCGGGGCCATATCCCCCGTAGTACGGGTAAGGAACGGGAATCGGAAGCAGCCACCAGGGGTTGTATCCACCTGCGAAGTAGCGCCAACCGCCATGCCAACGGTAATATCCGGAGTGGTAGTAGCGGTGCCCATAGTATCCACCCCCATGGTACCCGCCCCGATATCCGCCATGCCACCCACCGTGACCATGCCAGCTACCAGAGAATCCGGTGGTCACCAGGGCTAACGCCGCCAGAACCGCCAAAAATCCAGTTTTCATATCCCAGAATATGCCCAAAATCGAACCCGCGCCAGCAGGCAAGACTCTGAACGCAGGATCAGGCGCGGCCGCAGGTCGGAGTGAAGATGTTTGATTTTACCCCATTGGCCCGAGGCGCTTCGCCCGGGCGAATCGAACAAATCGGCTGGCGGTCGCGGGCCATATAATTTTAGAATTTCCTGATTGACGAAAGGCGGCTTCACTCCAGGAATACCCACCAGCACGTAATGTAGGAGGAAGCTAAATCTAATCACTGGTGCTTCGCTCGGGGCTTCCAACATCAACCGACTGCGAGTGCCTTAACCGAACTCAGTTGAGCCGGAAATGATTCGGGAATGGAAACCCAATGCGGCCCATCACCAAGCTGCTTACTTTCACTCTCCTGGGTATTCTCGGATGGCGGAAGCTTCCTTAAAAGATCAATCCTCAAGGCTATCCAAATAATATTTAACCTTGTTCATTACGGAAATGAGTTCCTCAAGCATGACAATCTTCACGGTGGCATCCTGCTCATTCCGAAGATATTCGCGGAGATCGATCATGTCGTTCATTGCCGTCAGCAATAACTCAAAGCGAAGACGCACATCGTCTGGGGAATCCGGTCTGTTCTCCTGCCACTGTACGTTGACTTTGATCCCCCATAGTCGACGGGATTGCCGGACATCTCTCATACCAGTTTGGTTGGGTTCCCGGTCGATTACTGGTATGGGTTTGACTGGACTGCTTCATCGCAAGTACGCGTAGCGACCAATCACAGCTGGTTTTGTTCCGTAAAGACGGCTTGGGAGACCGAAATTCTTGTTCCGCCGGCTGGTTCCTTGTTTTAAACTGGCACGCCGACGCGCCGCTCCGAAAGCGTTCCCAGCGGCGCATGAAGGCAAACGCTGTGTAGACCACTGTGTTCCGGTGGCTGAGATAAAATATTGTTAGCCTCGAACAGTGCGCCGAAAGCATAGGCTAAGGCGTATCATTTCTTGACCAACGGGCGCGGGCTTTTGCGATGTCAGAGAGGCTTCTTGCGACCCCCCCGTGGCTACTGTGTAGGCGCCCAAAGCTGTCATGGGGTCCGCGCCTCCGGCGGGGACGGCCTTTACCATTCACGCCGGCGCCGAAATCTTGCCGACGTCCGCCGTAGTGGGAGAACACGCTAATTCTGCATGGCCTGCGCGGTGCCGTCGGGAGCCTCTTGGTACCCTCGACAAAATGGACACTCTTGGCCAGATAGGCAGAGTGGCAAATTTGAATAAGTCGCAAATATGCGAGAAAAACGTAGGAGTTCGCCTGACCTGTTGTACCGTATGCCAACTTGGATGAGAGAAAAACAGACGAAGTGATCAGCCCTGAGGAGCTAATCCACGTTTTGAAGCGTTATATCGGAGAATCTAGCGAGGGCGAATATACGGTAGCGGCTAAGATAGGCGTGAATCATCATACACTCCATCGATGGCTGACGGCCAAACAAAGCCCCCGGAAAGAGAGATTGGCTTTGGCTGCATGCTTTCTAATGCGCGCAGGATACCTCCAGGAGGACGGAAAATAAACCCGCTACTCCAGGCTGAAAAGAAACACCGATAACGGGGTTGGTAAAGTACGCACTACGCGGATAAAGGCGAAAGCGCACCGGCAGCCAAAAAGGCGACGCCTCGCTGGTAGCCGAAGGTGGAAAAATTCTCTCACTCTGCGACCTCGATTTCTTTCACGGGGTGCTCATCGCTCTTTTAACATTGGTCTTGGTGCCGGGTCCATGGTGCCGAGCTTTTGCATAACGAGATTATTGGCTTTTAGTCAGCGCCTTAAGTAAGAAGAACCAGAAGCAACGTTAGAGTTGGCGGGGGATTGACTTTGCAGCCGCGACGTTTATCGACGCTGCCAATTTCGCAAGCTATTGATCCAGTTTGCTCTCCTCTTCAAGCGTTGTTTGGAGAAGCTTTTGTTCTTCTTTATCTGCTAGAAGTTTGGCATACGTTCGCCCGGTTCCGGACCCCGCCATTTCATAGTGTTCAACTGCTGACCCGCTGCAATCAGCCATACGTCTTTGACTTCCTCATCTGCTTCCTCCTTAGTCATCTCAGATGCTTCGGCCACGCCTGGGTCCGTTTCCTTCCCCGGGTCCAATCGATTGCATTTTAGGATACCAATTGGATTAAATTTTGTATCGAGAGGAATGAGTGTCATATAGGCAACACGTGACCATCTCTGAAATAGCCCGAGACTTGCGGGCTGTGCTCATCAATTGCATCAATCTGGATGTGGGCGTCACCCTTCTTGACCGGTGCTATCTAACCATTGTCGAGCATGACTTTTCAGACGAGGAAATCGTCTCCCTTTGGCTGTCGGTTTCTTATCTAGGCGATCATCAAGTACCCATGTTTGTCGCCACGCATTGGGCGAAAAAAGTGACCAACATCGACGACTGGATGAGATTGTTAAAACTGAATACAACAGCGCCGAAAAACAATTGAAGAAGTCGATTGACCGGCGAATGAACAGAGGTCAACTGAGCGATTTTTCTCCAGTTTCGTATACCAACCAAACTAAATTGGTATGTCAGGTTGGCATTGCGGCAACCGATGGTACGAGCAATGAAAGTCATTTTTATCCTTGCATCCCTGTTAGCGCTCGCGCCCATGCTGCGTGCTGACGAAGTTGTGGTCAGACACGAACCAAACGTGGTTATCCACGAGCACTATCACCATCACTACACGCATCACTACTATCACCACAGTGACGTCGTTGTGGTGCACCACAACTAAACATCGTCCCCTTAGGAAAAGGGTGTATCCACCTTGTCAGTGGATATCCCCGTGCCTAGCTTTTCCGTATGTATGCTAGCCATTGGATTGGCTTGAGATGATAAGTTGGGGCGGCGGATTTTGACGGAAATCGTACTTTGGAAAGCGGCCTCAGCAGCCCTCCGCAATTCCCCTTTTACGTAGCTCTCCGCTAAATTGGTAGCTGCGATCCATAGCCAGGGGATCCAGCCTAGGGTACAG
Organism: uncultured Verrucomicrobiae bacterium; assembly: GCA_963808535.1. Taxonomy (GTDB): domain Bacteria; phylum Verrucomicrobiota; class Verrucomicrobiia; order Chthoniobacterales; family JAFAMB01; genus JAFAMB01. The sequence continues at coordinate 108,721 of CAWEGF010000001.1, forward strand.
AATTAGCTCTTATGCAGGAAGCTAACGCCTAGTTTTAAAAATATGCTCATGATGTCTCAGCGTTGGTTTGAAAAACAATATTCAAATCACGACAGGAGGCCCGATAATCCAACTCTTCTCCAACAGCTCCTCCTCGGGCCACGTTCGAGTGCTCAACGAAGCTGGAGGCTTACACGACACCTGGGTCGAACGTCGCGAATGGCGTTTTCTCTGCTGCTACCGCATCACGATTGAAGAGTGGGAGGCTTCTAAAGGAAAATCGAAGGCGATCGTCGGAAGCCGCTTCGACCCCGGCTTGCCGGATGCCGAGCATCCATTTTTATTGCAAACGATTATATAAGGTTTACCATTTTAACCATAAATTTCAATATGCCCTTCAGCAGAAAGTACGACACCCGGATTCCCCAACTCAGCGAGAGAATTCATGAGTTCCTGAGGACGAAACATCTTACCGCACGGGTGGAACATGAGTTTCAAAACGTCAACGTGCCAACCGGTTGGGTAATCTTAACGGTAGACACTTCCGATCCGCGGCTTCATAACGAGCTAAGCAGCGTTATTTCGAGTCTCGAACAGATGGCGAGACTGGAACGGGACGCGAGTTTGTCGGATCGTTCTTAGAAACTGCATTTTAGATCAGCGTCGCAGATACCTTGGCGCTACCATCCTTGGGAATTTTCACTCTTTCCCCGACCCTGCTCGAGGACCGAGCGAACCATAGCGCGAAAACACATATGTTCTTATGGATGAAGCAACAGACTTTCAGGGTCAAGAATCGCTCGGCCACCCAGGGAATCAAGTTTACGCCGTCGTTCACGTTGAGGAGACTGCTCGACGTGCGGCAAAAGAATTAAATCAGATCGGAATCGAACCGGCGGACATTGGACTCCTTCTTGGAAGGGAGGACGTCAAAAAATTGGACGCCGCAACCGGTGAACACGGCTTTTTAGCCAAAGTTGCGGATCGGTTTGGAGATGGGGGATAGGGACTCCGATTATCTGGCCTATTCGTACCTGTCGTGGTGCCGTACCCAATCCATCCCTTGTCCCTTCTCCTCTCGACGACCGAAGGGGGTGAGATCGAGGTAGTTGTAGGTGCCGATTAAGATGTCGCCTCCGCGCCCGTATGAGGAATAAGTGTGAAAGATATTCCCGGACTTGTCCTTGTAGAAAACGCTAATGCCGGGTTGTTCCTCGCACCGGAACTCTACCACCTCGTAGTTGTAATACATTCTGCCCTTTGCCAATTCATCCTTTGTGGCGGAAACGTGAAAGTCGTAGTTGAAGTCACTCCCCTGCGACGATACCCACTTGAACTGCCAGCCCATGCGATTCTTAAACGACTCAATCTGCGATAGCGGCGTCCGTGAGACGGCGACGAAGGTTACATCGTAGTGTGCGAGGTGAACGTTCGCGCCATCGACATGGTCAACGAGGAAAGAGCAGCTTTCGCAACCCTCCTTCCCGTCGCGGACTGACGGGCCGAGCATGAAATGGTACACAATGAGTTGACTCCGTCCTTCGAATAGGTCAGCGAGTGTTTCCTTCGCGTTAGGGGTATCAAAGACGTAGTTCTTCTCAATCTTGACCCAAGGTAATTCGCGCCGCTCGGCGCTGACTTTGTCGCGCAATTGGGTTAATGATTTCTCCCTCTCTAGATGCGCTTTGCGGGCAACAAGCCATTCGTCTTGGGACACGATTTTCGGATAGTCGAGCTCGATGTTGTTCATTGAAATTGCTGCATCCTGCTGTGACTCAGAGCGCACCTGGCGCTCGTCGGTAGGCCCGCCAAGGCATTCATGGAGGTCACGACCGCGACATTGGGCAAGTACGCGAGGCAACAGGAATACAATTAGATGTTCCTTCAAAAGATACGACGAACAAGTAGGTGCTTTGAGGACACATTCCTCTCGGTAATTTATTTCCCGTCATCTGCTCGGTTTCATTGGCACTTTTCGTTCTTGCGAGATGGAGAATTCCAGAAGAATCAAGTGCGCCGCGGCTTGTGAAGTCGAAGAAGATTCGGAATAGAGTCATGTGCAGGTTGGTTCTGCCGCCGCTTTTTGAAGCCGCTGCTTTGGTCTGTCAGGATTCAGGAGCAGTGCCGACATTCCGGAATCGCAGCGGATACGCGCAAAGCCCAATTGTTATTCCGTCTCCAGATTCTTTGAGGAGGAATAACGTTCCGGGTACGGCTGAAAAAAAAGTTATTCACAGTTCAGCAGGAGTCATTCCAGCTCACACTTCATTCTCAATATTTTGCAGTTTTGGTTTTTCGTAAAAGCAGCCGGCCACCGGGTGGGAGTCATCCTCTTCCACCCAGATGGTCGGCGCCGGCCACCTGGAGACTAGGGACGGCCGTTAAAAGTTCGTACCAAGCTCTCGGGCTGGACGTCGGCTGATCTCTCCATATTAAAATCGATCAGTCGAATTGTTGAGCGACTGCCGAGCAAAACTAAATAGCGAGGTACCACATGTCCGACCGTTGCGTAACACCTCGCACCAACCACCTCAAACCCGGCACATCAGTCCAGCAACACTTGAGCCTGGGCGTCGGTATAATCCTCGGAGAACGGAGTCCGAGTCGAAGTCGATCTAGGCAAGGCTACCCGGACCTCTTACCATGCCTCGGAATTTGTGACTGCGAGTTTGGGACCGCTCCGAACCGGTTCTGCACGGTTGCCAGGGTTGAGTAACTTGGAAAAAATTGGTATGCCCCAGGCAGGCTGAGGGCTGCTGTCCAGAGTCTGGACACCCCGAATCATCGCGTTGGTTTAGCCGGCGTTCATCTTTTATTTCTATTAGCTATAGTGATTATGGTCGTTTAAATATCGCTTTCTACGGCCTACAGTCCGGTTAAATTCGTTCGATAAAGCCAGAACGATATGCTTTTACGTGTTCGCCAAACCATCAGAATAAATGAGGTGCCGGTATGCTACAACGGCAAGGGCGAGGATGGCGAAGGCGGGTTTGTCCACTATTTCACGTCAAGAATACCCGGCAAGGAAACAACTTTTACCGTGCCGAAAATTTCACTGGGTCTTCTCTCCCGAGTTGTGGATGAAGCAGTGGGTCGGTACGCCGGAATCGGGTAACCAGCTTTCAACTTCAAGCCCTCTTGGCCTCTGCGGACGTCGCTGTCATCGCGTATTGAAAACGTTGTTGTAATTCTGTCCACGCGTACCGGGTGACCAACATAGATTCCGGCCCTACGTTCAGCACGCACCGTTCTGAATACCGCTCTCCAGAAGTATCGCCCTGGCCGAACTGACCTCATCCCGGTTGGCGACCTAGACCAGCTCAAGCCGGCACTACGGCTCATGATGGCATACCGCCTGGATCGCGTGTACAATGTCGTTATTCGGGAAGAATGGGCCCCTCAGCGAGGAGCTCGTGAAACCCACCGGAAGGTTTACAAAGTGCCATTCATCGTTTTCCGGAAATCATCCTTCCGGTGATCCGGCACCTAGCGAAGCTGATACCCGGCTGACTCGCGAGATCGTCACCACCAAGAACTCGTTATCCCTGGGGAGCTGAGGGGCATCAAGCAATCGGGGAAGCAGCCTGCAAGAATTACAGGAATTCGCGGTTGAGTACAGGTCAGTGCAAGGCGGGTGCAACCAAAATTTCGGTGCTCTGGTCGTAAGGCTGCGTCGGGGTGCCGTTCACGATAACCGTGGCTCTTTCCCAAGGTCGTTGCCGTTGCAGAAAAGCAACCTCCTGGGCCTCCCACTCGCGCCAGAAATCGCGCGCCTCCTTGGTACCACCGTCCCGAGCGATGCTACGGCGTTCGGCTTCCTCAAGGTCGGACTGCACCCACAACACGCGGTCAATCCAGGGCATGGCCTCGGTTCTGCTGGCGCCGACCCCTTCCACCATGACCAGTTCGAGACCCGCCGCCAGCTCGATTGCCCCGGGTCTGTCGCGTTTGTCCCACCCAGGCGGGCGGTAGCTCACGGGTCGACCGTTTCGCAGCGGCTTCAAGATGCCCTCGACCAACAGGTCGCTCCAGCCGAAGAAGGAATGATGCCAGGCGACATCGTCGGTGTGAACGATCGCGGACGCGACCACGGATCGATGAAGCAGGGCTGCTACAGTGGACTTTCCGCTCCCACTGCGACCATCCACGGCCAAAATCCAAGGTCGCCCTTCACGGTTTCGGTCAGGATCGAAAAACAGATGGACGAGGTCACAGATCGGCGTAACTCGCCATGGACCGGCCATCGGCTCACCGGGGTCAAGCTTCATGTTCTCGTCGAAATCCTCCGGCTTGGCGACTCGCAGCAAGTGTCGGCGGTTGAATCCAAATCAGCCGCCTTTTTCGTTTAGATCGGTTGGAGGCGTTTTGCAAGGGGAAGCGAGCCGAGATCGACCTCGCCGCTTCCAAAATCCAAAATACGATTGAAATCTCAAACAAGAGATTCTGGGAAATCTTTGTCCTCAGAGGCGGACAAACCAGCTCGCGTCTTGCCTTGAATTCTCTGTCTGATATCGGGATCCCAGATATGCGCTTCAATATAAGAGGAAACCCACATCTCTTGCCGCTTTGCCTGAACAATTAGATGACTCAATCCGTACTTCATTATTGCCGCCGGCAGCTCGGAATAGGTGAAGAGTAAATCATGAAAAGGCCGATGTGAATACGGGAAATTGGGGGTGAACAACCCATCACTCCAGACCAAGTTAAAATGGTCTGGATACATGAATGTAACTTGCTCTGAAGCCAGACTAGAAATGTCGATTCGCAGACTGCGGCCATCACGATACATAGTCATGGTGCGGTCGAATTCGCCCAAAACTGCAAAATAAGGACGGGTTTGCGGTGAAATCCCAAATTTCTCCGAATACTTCTTTATCAGAAGATCATCTGCAGCACGTCGTATCTTGAAAAAATCATTTCCGATGGCAAAACGATTATAAGGAGTTTTAGCCTGCCTCTCCGAGGCTATAATAGACGCGATTTCCGCATCTGATAGATCGCAGATATTGCGAAAAGGTCCTTTGTCGGATTCAAAATAATGGGTGATAAAATCCGGCAAGTCCATGAATCGCCTTCTTGGAAGCTAAGATCTGGTCAAAACAGAGTGCGGCGAATCCAAAATCTTTTGATGTAGTCTCGATCCGCCGCATAATCTTCCAAAAAGCCGCGCCTGACAAATTCATCGAACGGCGAGACGTTGCGACGGGCCTTAGCCTGAGTCTGTTCAATAAGTCTACCGAAAGCATCTTCGGCTTGGGTGAGGATTTCGGCGACTGTCACCGTGCCATAGGCGTGAAGCAACAACTCTAGCCGGTTCATCAGTACGGACAGTGAGACGTTCTCCCCCATCGTAGACTTCGTCGATCTTCTCAAGGGAACCGCTTCAATCGCCATGAATGCCAGATCGTCAAGCGGAAGGCCAAAATGCGCTAGATCCCAGTCGATTACACCAGTTAGTTTACCGGCCTTTTGAAGGAAGTTCCATGGCGCCAAGTCCCCGTGGCAAACCACCATGCCAGACTCTGGCGTTGGAGGTCCCGATATAAAAGACGCGCCAGCCTGCAGCTGAAATCCGTCCATCGCTCCATGAGAACGCGACAACCAATCTCCGAGTTGAAAGAGCCAGGAATCAGTTTTCACCACGTCGGCCCAAGGTCGAAGAACCGAATCTCCTTCAATGTACCGCAGATAGACGCTCTGATCGGACATTGCGAGGACCTCGGGGATCGCTGGGATTCCATGCTTTCGCAGCCACGTTAATAATTGGACCATCGCATCTTCGTGTTTGCCCCGCCTGCGTCTCACGATATCGCCGCTCCGCCAGACCTCGCTGACTGTTCCGCCGAACAGTCTCGTCCACTTTCGATTTGGATCTTCCAATGATTCCATCTTGATTGGCTGTTGGTTCATCATTGAGTCATTGAGCTTTGACTTGCGTTTGAGTTTTCCCAATGAATATGGCCGAGGGAAAGTTCGCTAGTGACGAAGTTTAACCTGCCTATAGAGTCATCGGAGTTCATTTTTCGGTCTCGTTGCTCTCCTCTCTTAGTAATTTTCGATATCTACCTAAACTGGATAAAATCGGTGGCATCTGGAAGCTGTCCGGCTAGCCGCTGCTGTAGGCTAGCCTACAGCAGGAGAAACTCTCGGCAAGATTACGGGCGCTCTATAGGGTACCTTGCTTGAATATCGACTCCTGCATGGCAGCTCGTTTTGAGTCTAGGATAAGAGCTTCTCCATCATGCAGCGCCACGAATGGAATCTTGTGATGGATGAAATATTCGACCGATTTGTCAATGAGGGGTGACTCGGAGTGATCAGACTTGTAGTGAGGTGCAATACAAAAGGGAATGAGCCCTAAACCCGTCCAAATGGTCTCACAGGAGTAACCGTTGGGCATCGCTTCGGGTTCATCCGCGAGGTGAATACCCTTTAAAGTGGGGGTGAGTACACAGATACCTGCGCTATAGCCTGAATAGACGAAGTCATCTTCGTGGAGCTTCTGGTGAAGGATGGAATCAAGGCCGCTCGACGAAAACGCCCGCCGCAGAACAAAGGTATTGCCACCGGCTACCCACAGATAGCCGAATTCGTCAAGGCGTTTTTCGAGGTCAGCCACCTTTCCGAAGAAGCCACGCAAATCGAGTTCCTCAGGAAACAAGCCAATCGCTTTTAGATCCGCGAATTCCCTCTCCAATACACTTTTTCGTCGTTCGAGATCAGTAGAGGCATCAAGTGCATTCTGAACCACGGCGACCTTACTATTTTTGGCTCGCAAAGCCGATAGCCGCGAGGGCTCGTTACAGAGGTGATATGAGGACAGGTAAAATTTCACAGCGAAAACCCTTTTTTTTGCGCATTCGGTTTGTCTGACAGCGTGGCACTAAGCCCATCATTTGCCACATGAAGAAGTTTGAAGACCGTTGATTTAAAACAGTGATTATGCCGCATGATTTTGAAAAGTTTGTGCCCGTCCTCGCGGAGCGTTGCGGCTATACTTACATGTCCGTAGAGGGTTTGGCGGATGCGATTGGTCGCCTTGCGAAAGGATAGCGTATAGTCGATATATTTCCGACTCATAAGCTGAGCCCATGACCTCTGGCAGCTCGCGATACGTGAAGATCAGATCATGAAAAGGCTGATATGAATGTGGGAAATCCGGGGTGATCAATCCGTTGCTCCAGACCAAATGGAAATGATCTGGGTACATAAATGTAACATGCTCTGAAGGCAGACTAGAAACATCTATTCGCAGACGCTCCGGCCATCTCGATACATCGTCATAGTTCGATCAAAGACACCAAAACTGCAAAATAAGGGCGAATCTGCGGCCGGAGCTCCAAATTTTTCCGAATACCTTTCGATTGGAAGATCATCGGCGGCCCGACGTATCTTGAAAAAATCAATTCCGAACGAAGAACGGTTAAAAACAGTGTTAGCGTGCCTCTCTAAGGCGATAACCGAAGCAATTTCCGCATCTGATAAATCACAAATATTGCGAAAAGGTCCCTTGTCCGATTAAAAATAGTGAGTGACAAAATTCGGCAATTCCATGATGCGGCAAAGGATAGCGTCCTAATTCTTGAGCGAAATCGGTGGATAGAAGCTATCGATCAGGTTCGAGTTTTTGTTAATTTTCACGACGAAGTTCAAGTGCTCTTGCTGAAAATCGACTCGGTAAACGTAAATCCTGTCTGCTTCGTCGTTTGATTGCTTCCTAAAGACGATCTTGGCGGGTTTTCCGAAACCTTTGCATTTGGCCGCAAAGCTTTGGATCTGTTCCATCGAAGCCTTCGTACTTAGCTCGGGCGAAAGCTGAGCCCGATCTATTGTCCCCTCGAGTAAAGCATAGACAATTTCAGTAAATCGCTTAGTCACTTCTGAATTTTCTCCCGTAGCGGGGAGATCTCGATCGATAGGCGGGGGAGGCGGAAAAATTGTTTCGAACGCAGTGCTGGCGATGTCCGCTATCCCGGGGAACTCCTGATTGGCTAAAATAATAAAATCCAGATCTTCGTTTGGGAAAACGAAATTGCCAGCGACGAACCCATATGTGCCGCCAGTATGCCAAACCCTCGGATGAGCATCGAACGATCCAGGATCATTGTATGTGTCAATGACCAAGCCGAATCCATAATGAGCCGAGGTGCCGCTTAGGAACTGAAACGGTGTGGTCATCAAAATATAATCAGCCGAAGAGATGATGCGGCCGTTTCTAAGGGCTGCATCCCACTTTTCAAGGTCCCCCACAGTCGACACAATATAACCTGCTGACCAAGCCCAACCAGGATTCAACGGCACAGCCGGCACGGTGAATCCCGGTTGCTGGGGATCGCTAGCAAAGCCGTGAGCCATATTCTTAACAGAATACTCTTCAAGCATCGTGGTACTTTGACTCATCCCAGCAGGATCAAACAAATGATGTTGAATGTACTGCCGATAAGATTCCCCGGAGACCACCTCTACGACGCGACCTAACGCTATGTAATTAGTGTTGCTGTAGGCAAAGGATTCACCAGGCACAAATTCCAAAGGCTCCTTTCCAATCAGGCTCACGATTTTTTCACAACCGCCGAGTTCGTGCTTGTCGAATCCCTTAACCCAGAAATAATCTGCCAGACCGCTAGTATGATTCAGCAATTGCCGGATGCTGATCTCTGTGCCGTGGGGAAAGGCAGGTAGATATGTCGCCAGCGTATCATCCAAAGAAAGCTTACCTTGTTCTTTCAGCTGCAAGATGGCCGCTGCCGTAAACTGTTTTGTAATCGAACCAATCTCGAAATGTGTCTCTGAGTCTATAGGTTTCAGTTTGTCAGCATCCTGAAATCCAAAGCCATGGTCGTATAGAATATGTCCGCGGCGCCCCACCGCTAGCGCTAAGCCCCAGATCTTCAGTTCGTCGAATTTCCGCTGAATAGCGGGCGTTAGGGCGTCTAACTCTTTCTTTTCGATCTGAGGAGGCGCTGGGGCGGACGGCTGGTCCTGCGCGAGCAAGGGGGCAATGAGACCAAGTATGCAGCCCAAGAAAATCGAACAAGCGTCTAGCCTGCGAGGCTGCTTAATCTCCGAACAGGAACTCGCCCGTGAGGGCCGAGACACGGAATTGGCTCTAGTTTGTCTTTCCATTAACCGTTCAACCGTCCAGCGAAATGCGGTCGTCATTGGAGCAGGTTTTGCCCCCTCATGTAGAGCATTTAAAGAGGTTTCTCATGCCTCCCATCCTAGCATTTTTATTCGAGTCCGACTCCGCCAACCTTCTCGCACTTATAAGCCTACAGAAGCAGGTGCCGGCTCCTGAATGAAACGGGTCCTTTCACAAGGTCAGCTTCCATGCGCGCTAGACCCGGCTGGTAGACTTCTTCAGGTACAGCGCGCAGACAGGAAAAGAACTTTCGCCCGGAACGGGCCTGAATCGGAAGTAAGCCGCCTGATTCGACCTCCAGTTGGCCTAAACGGACAAAGCCGGCTTTGCGCAGTTTGGTCTTCAGCGTCCCAATGCTGGGATAGCGTGCCAGACAGTTTCAGGCCAGTAGAGCGAAAGGGGTGCACGACAACGGATCATGTCTTGGGAATCGCTACACATAGTGTGCCGTTCGGACGGAAGAATGAGATGCGCTTCTTGGAAAACTGCGACACGATTGCTGAGGTGGTGGACGACATCGACGCAAAATGTCAGATCATACTGTGGGTCACGCAATCCTGTGCGTTCGGCCGATGCGTGGATCCAATGAAGTCGGAGAGAGACAGCAGATTGCGCTTGGGACAGCATAGCCGAAGAAGGGTCCACACCCCAGCCGAACAGCCCGTTCTTTCAGAAAGAGCGCGTATATAGTTGCCGGTGCCACGTCCCAGTTCCAAAACGCAAGATCCGGCTCGGACCGCACCGTTGGCGACCAACGAGTCCAGCGGCCGCGGATGCCGGACTCGCCAGTGCGCATAAACTGGGGCCATTGTTTCGTCGTACAAAGTCACGCCTTATCTTTTTGGACTTTTGATATGCCGAGACGTCGAAATGAACACCAGGTTCTGAAGATTTTCCACATGCTAGAGCGCCTAAAACAATTCTGGCCTGACTTTAGGTTCTTTAGCTGCATATAACCCGTTCAACGAGCCGACCGCGGCTCGGCCGCCTCGGTGGTTTTGACACGGGGGCGATGCTCTCCGGGTCCTAGAGCGATCAGATGTGATCGTGCAGACCACTCCTTTGCACTCGAAGTGCTGATGCAACAATCCTGAGGATGACCGAACGTTATATGCTCATCAATTAGTATGAAGAATGCCTGTTTTGCCGATCCGCAAAGCCATCCGTAGCGGCGACTACAGTGTCGTTCATGCCGGGATCCCTCGCATCGTGCCCGGCTTCGCCTACGATTACCAATTACTACCCGGCCAATGCTGAGCAAGGAGCCATGGCGTGATCAGCGGCCCTCCGAGGTCCAAGCGCCCGTGAATCAAAACACCCGGAATACCTGAAAGGCGCTTGGCTTCTTGCAAGAGCAGGCCATCCTCGAGCCAGGCTTTGTGACGCCAATAGTAAGTGACGATGCGCGCAAACGCCAAGCGGAAAGCGGATCGCTCATATCTAGGATGAGGCGTGTGGTTGGGATGCACTGCTACGAGTGCTATTTCCCAGTCGCACCAGTCTCGCGCGGCTTTCTCGTGGATGGTTGGATCGAGGTTCATGAGGAGGCGATGGTAGGCCTCAACGAGGTCGCCAGTACGCTCTTCTTCGGGGACACCATCACGAAAACGGGCCCACTGCTCAGGAAAAAAAACGCCAACTCCACGGGTTATCCAATCGATCTCCCATGCCGTGGTAGTGGCGATGCCAACAAGCACCATTTCGGTCACGCGATTGGGATGTCGTTCGGCGTAAGCGAGCGCCAGGGTCGATCCCCAGGACCCTCCAAATACCAGCCACCTCTCGATATCGAGGTGCCAACGCAGCAGTTCGATATCGGCGAGGAGATGAGCTGTCGTGTTCGTGGAGAGATCTATGTTGGGCTCGCTCGCGTGTGGCGTGCTTCTTCCAGATCCGCGCTGATCGAACAGAACGATCCGATAGACGTTGGGGTCAAACGGCCGCCGCGAGCCCGGGGAGCAGCCAGAACCCGGTCCGCCGTGGAGCACGAGCGCGGGCTTGCCGGATGGATTTCCGCACATCTCCCAATAGACTTGATGCCCATCACCAACATCGAGCATTCCGTGCTCGTAGGGTTCAATATTTGGATATAGGCCGGGCATGATCGCGACTTCTGGATCTCGGCAGCGGTATGAGGACACCGAGTACACTGGAGGCTTGCGCTGCTAGTGAAGTAAGATCAGACGGGTTCCATCTAAGTGCAACGAGAGGTGTTCGACTCCGCTCTGCCAAGGGCCTTTCTAGATAACCTGAAACAGAGATTTCTTTGGAAAATCACAATTTTGCTTTGTATTGGCCTCTATCCCGTAGAAGACATCACGCCCTGAGCCTAGGGATTAAGGTGAGGAGCCGCAGAAGTCCTCGGCACAGAATCCTCTTAACCTTGGTCGCGAGCCCCGAGCTACCCGCAGCACGTCGGCAAGCGAAGCACTGCATGGCGCTCCGCGTGCCGCTTATGGTTGCCCTTGAACGGCTTTCGCTATCGCGCTTGCACTGCGGCTGTTCCCACAAAGCTCGCATCAAGCGGCTGGTCCTAGAATAAACTTTGGCCTGATCCACTCGAGTCCTCCACACGCCTTACGTTCCCAGCTCTGGCTTTCGGCTTTCGGTCGGCGCAAGGCTTCGTCATGCTCCCAGAGGCTAATCGTGGTAGCGCGAGGCTGCGGTATGGATCGGCCAATAGTTACCCTACTGATCCTGCCAATAGACTCGCGAAAGGTTTCGGGATCGTACTTGATGAGCTCACATGTCTTGGAACGAACAGCCCTGGGGACTGAGCGCGCTGTGCCAATAGTGCAGGTGAAAAAGACGGATGCCGTCGCGCCGAATCTGCCGATGTCCACGGGTAGAGTCCGAAAAAAAGGTTTCCGATCGGTGAAAATTAACGCCAGAAAATTGATCCCTCGATCCCGGTTGCCTATCGTCGGGTTGTACGGCCCGAATGCTTGGCCTTCAAACCACGGTTTTTGCCAGGGGGCGGTTTCCTCTTGGAGCTGCGCAATCAGCTTATCTGCGAGTCGCTGCGAGCGGAAACCCGCCGGACGCTGATGGACGTTATTGGATGAGCTATCACTAGGCGACCAATTACCGCGCCTATCGATTTCGTCGCTCCGATCTGGAGACGTACTTGAATCGACGAACCATTCCGGCCAAAGCCATCTGACGGAGCCAGTGATGGTCATGCGTGGTTAATCCGACCCGGAATACTCCCGAGCTACAATGAATCTCTTCGGGAAGGCAAAATTCAACACTGACGACGAATGCAGACTATACCCGTTGGTTTTTCGGCTTCCTCGACTAGGATGACCGATCCATCGTGATCGCTTCCGGCGAGACTGACCTTCCTTGGCTTTTGCGCCCCAAATCGGTCGGCAATGCCGTCGGTTCAAAAGCCTCCTCGCCCCTAACGATTGTTGAAATAAAGCGCCTCTACCGGTACTATCCTCCTGACAAGAGAAGGAGTCATCATGCAGAAGGCGTCCTCCATCGACATTTGTGATTGGGGCTTGATTATGGAGCGAACGACTCAAGCGTCGGTGGGAACTGACCCTTGGACCATGATCCAGAACAGGTTGCATCCTGCCGTAGCCGAAAGAGAGTTTGCTCCTTTGGACGGGTCGTGCCTCCGATCGTCAGAATCCGCTAAATCCCCGTCATAGAGTTGCCGTTTGCGTTTTGAAGCCGCCGCTCTTGAGACTTATCGGGTTCTGCCGCGGATCTGTTTGGCGCAATTCGGGATACCGTCTCGAATTCCGGATGCTATTGGAAAGAGTTTCGGCTGTGGTGTTTTGAAGGCGAAAAGCTTCGAGGCTCATCATTGATCCATTCTGCGGGAACCAGTGCATCCCTCAGTACGAGAACTTATTCCCTGATCCCGATGGTGCGGCGAAGGGTGCCAAATACGTGGTCGAGCCTGAAGATGGTTCGCCGCGGCACAATCGGATTCATTGCTTACGAACGTCCGTGTCCGGATTGCCGTGGGGTTTCGACTTGCTGTGGGCGTTTGGTTTGGCGTGAAGGTTTGGATTGCCGTGTGCGTTCTGATTAAGGTGTGCGTTTCGGTTGACTTGGGCGTTCCGATTTACATTTGCGTTCCGGTTGGTTTGGACGGTCCGATTAACGTTCGCGGTTCGGTTGGCGCGCGTCTTCTCACCGCTGTAATATCCGTTGTTATAACCGTATCCGTGATGCTCGCTGTATCCAGTAGACACAACTACATTACCTCCACCGTCGTGCTGATCGCCAACGTAGCCATCGCCGTGGTTATAACCACCCGAAGTTCCACTGGGATAAACTTCACAAGATTGAAAAGTCAATGCGCCGATCGCCAGCGCGAGGACAGAAAATAAAGCTTTCATAACATACCTTCCTTTAGACAATCGAGTCTCGCCTAGTTTAAACAACTTCTCCTATACTTATCTAGACGGACTAGCGTTGCCTTTAGGTATGAAGGAAGGAATGGTCGTGAGGCAAATCACGAAGCTGGTCACAGGGATGTTACAAAACGTTCAAGATTAACGCGTATATCGAAATATGCTGGTCTTGGACAGTGTATCCAACCGTGAGCCGAGTCCTTGCCCTATGAAGACGACCGTTATTTTCCAACGCTTCAGTGTAGACAGTGATCGAATCGCAGATCATCGGGCCGTCCCAGTGAGAGGAATACACATCCGAGACTTCGTGGGTGAAGGTTTCTGGATAAATGGTGCTACGGTCTGGACGCGTAGGTGCGGGCATCTCCTTGCATATCTTGGCGAATATAAGTGTTGGAGACCCTTAGGCAGTCGTTCGGCATCTGGCTTAGGGAGAGTCAAAAAAATCGCACCACAAATTCCCCGGTCATGGCTAAACATGACTCATTATATTCTAGATCCTTGGACGGGAGAACAGCAAAGCTGTCGCCGAGAAACACCTTGGTGTTTTTTGCTCTCAGGGCTCGCGTATCAAATCACGACACACTGACCGCGGAAAGTCTTCGTGTATTGGACTTCTTCAATCACTTCCGATTTGACCTTTGCACTTTTGACGGTGTCAATCGAGAAATTTAGGTTGGGCTTCAGATTTGGGGGATCAATTAAGGTATGCAATGGTGCGTCTTTAGTGCCAAATGCTAATCCCGCGCCTGGGTAGTATTGTTTGAACAATTCGGTGTGTTCCGATATAGTATTAACCGCGGTACTCTTGGCCAACCATTCAGCCTTCCAAGGACTTTCATTAAATTTCGATTTACCGGGCTCTTTCATCCAGTAAAAGAGTTTGATCCAAGTCTGCCGGGGCCAATCTTGGATGCGTTGGTTGGCTTTGAACAGCATAACGGGCAAGACTCCGTGGTAATAGCCATAAGTCGTCATGAATATGCGCTGGTACCCTTTAAGGTATTCGGCATAGCCAAAAAGAAGGCACCAGTGCGCAAAGCCATCACTCCACCACGCAGGCGCGCCGTCGTCCCCGGCGCAGGCGTATGGAAAGATGACAGAATGGCCCTTGTTCACCTCGTTCGCGACCAGAATCCACAGTTCTTGTTCAGAGTAAAACGTCTTAGCCTTGGCGTTAACTCCAAGGCCGGCTGCCTGCTCCACCGCGTGGGTAGCTACTCCTACGGCCTGTTCCGCCAGCTTCACCATGTCGGCCGCTGAACTAATTTCGCCGATTTTGCTTAAGCCCGAATCTTTAGCTATCCCCCGTATGGATCCAAAGGTCTGGATCCCTTTTTTGCGCCAGTCACCGAAGAATTGCTTTCGAGGTGCCCATTGGATGCCCTGAATCTGCATGGCAGCGTCTAGGGCGTAGATGCCGCACGTTGCCCCAACCTGATAATTCATTGGCAACTCATTGCCTACTCGAAGGACTTTGATCTGCTTGACGTTGTGTCTGTCGGGTCGACTGACATGATCTTCGATCGAGGTCTGAGACATTCTCATTGTTCGTCTCCTACTCAGTAAATTTCGCCGCCGGCTCAAACCCACACTTTCGTAATTGTTGACCACCTGCAAGCCTTGAGTCAATTCCACTTTGCTCAAAGACGACGATGATGGCGCGGTAAAGCTGCAGCATGAGTTCCGGCTCGCGTCACTCGGCCCGGCGGGGATCGCACCGTCCCCGGGGATACCGATTTTGAAAACAAGAGACTGAAGGTGAGTCATTTCAAGAAGTCCTGTATCTCGCCAAAGACTTTGGCAACGGTGCTCGACTTGGGAAACATCTCTTTGATATCTTTTTCGTAGCTATCGACCTCTTTGTTTCCATGAACGTCAGGCTTGCCGGCCGTATTTCGCCCAGCGTGACAGGCGATCTCGTGGAACCATACCTCCAGAAGTTCGGATTCCTCGAAGATGAAGGTCTTGACCTTGTCTCCAAAACTAACGACCATCCGGTTAGCTACCGCGATCAGCTTGCGACCGCTTTTGAGAGTAACACCGGTGGGAAGAGTGTTACCTCTTTCAAAGGAAAGTGATTGAGCGCCGCGACTCTTAACAGTCATCGTGTATTGGGTGAAGCCTTCAATAGGTTCACCAGTCGAGAGGTCCGGATTGTGCACGAGGGTTATCAAGGGTCCGCCGCGATCATCTTTTTTGATTGAGATGTCCAAGCTGCCCGTTGTCATTTCCCATTCATTCACCGTGAATGCGGCTAGCCAATCAGAAAGCCAATCTTTTTCAATGACATTAGTAGGAACCTTAAACTTTGTCGGGTTGGTTAGATAAATCAGATTGTCCTTTGACTTGATCTGTTGCTTGAAATAGTCAGGAACATCGTCGCTTTTGTTTATTTTCTTCACCCATTCTGCAGCACTGATTTTTGATTTCTGATGAACAGCAAGCCCTGGCTGACGAGGCGCTATGGCATTTGGCACCATCAGAAATGGAGGCTTGAACTGGAGCCCGATGGGCCCGGGAAGCGGCGAAGGAAAGCGAGCCAGCGTTCCCACATCGATCGTCGGATTATTTTTGCGAAGTCCTTCTGGACCGGGAATTTTTGAAAGAGCCATGGTGCGTTTTCCTCATCGATCAGACAGGAATCGCGTCAACTGACGCGATCACGGTCGGATTCGTACCGCTTGGTCCAAGGCTCGTAAATGGATCGAAAGACCCGGCGTGCCACCCACCAGAACGAGTTTTCTCGGTAGGTTAGTGAGTGACGGCCCTAAAGATTGGGAGCGGCAAGGATTGGCCCTTACGGCCATCCGTCCATCGCTTGCTTGGCGATTTTCTTCAGTTCGGCTGACGTGGTGCCGGATGCGGCCCTTGCACCTATCCCGTCATACACCGTGGTCACAAACGCAGCGAGCGTGGCCGGGTTTGCCGTGGGAGCCAAGTTGCCGGACTTCTGAGCTCTTTCGAAGCGGGCCGTCTTTTAGCTAGTGCGATCTGAATGTCTTGATTGTCCGGGGCTGTGAACAGGCCACCAACCATGAAAACCGCCAGCTTTTGCATGCGGTGGGCTCGGCGTTGCTGTGAACAAGGACGAGGAGGGCCAAAATGGGATTCAAAGGCGGCGCAGAGCGGAAGCCTCGATATCAAGCTGCGGCTTCGAGGATGGCAGATTTCGGGTTCTTTCCGCGTCTGTGTCAGATGACAATCTCTGCGAGAGCCAGTTCCCGGTGCCGGAATTGTCCCCACTAGGGGTTGTTGCGCTGCGCAGCGGTAATGAGCCACGAATCCTCTCTCGAAACGAAAAGGATTTGGCCCGCAATTTCCCAGAGGTGAAAAACGCGGTCGCGTCTCTCGCCGTTCAAGACGCGGTCATGGATGGCGAAATTGTTGCGCTGGACGATAAAGGCCGATCATCCTTCAATTACTGCCAGGACTCGACATGGGCCTTGTGAGACCGCCGATCGTTTTCTACGCGTTTGATCTTCTCCGGCTCAATGGCAAGGACCTTCAAGGTTCACCGATCGAAGAGCGGAAGGCCAAGCTAGAAGACTTACTGAAAAAGCCACTTGGAGTAATTAGGTATTCGGTTTCATTCACGAAAAAAATCGACGAGCTTTTATCCCGGGTTCGCGAATTGGGACTTGAAGGCTTGATCGGTAAGCGCAGCAATTCCCGATACGAGGCCGGGAAACGACCGGAGCATGGGTTAAGATTAAGCTCCATAAAGAGCAGGAATTCGTGATTGGTGGTTACACCGAACCGGAAGGGTCCCGAAAACATCTCGGCGCCTTGCTCGTTGGCCTTTACGAAGGGACGAACTTGAATTTGCCGGCAGAGTCGGAACCGTTCAGTGAAAAACTTCTGCGCTCGCTCTTTGATTACTTGGAGAAGATTCGAGTTGAGAGTTGCCCTTTCTCTAATCTCCCGGCACCCGCGCAACCGTTGGGACCAAGGGTTAACCGCCGCCGAAATGAAGCGTTGCCTTTGGGTAAAACCGTCGATGGTCTGCCAAGTCATTTCACGGAATGGACCCGGGGATGATCGGTTGCGACAAGCGGTGTTTCTCGGAATTAGAGAAGAAGTAAGTTCCTCCTTATCAACAACATGCACGGTGAGGGAATCGAACCCCCGACCTACTGGGTGTAAACCAGTCGCTCTACCGCTAAGCTAACCGTGCGTGGGCCGCGATTGCGGCGAAGCTTTCTTATTTAGTTCCAATCCGCATTGGGGTCAACCAGAGAGGGCGAAGCAGTACCGGGCCGGGCCACATCATCGACCTCGCTAAAGTTGTACAAAATCAGGCAGATTGTCGCAATTTGCGCAACAATGGCTCCGGGTCTTCCGGATTCGATAGGGGCCACACCGCAGGAAGCCACCGATCACTGCTTGTATTGCCAAGTGGCACGAGCACTGCTACCACTGGTTTGCAAACCCCCGTAATAAACCCTTCCGGTGGTTCTTTGGGGCTTTTCAACAAATAAAAAAGGCCCTGTGCCAACAGGCCTTAACTAGAAACCACCGAGCAAAAACCAGACCCAGACTATGTTGAATTGCGTTACAAAAATGCGTTCGTTCGCCCTCGCTGGAACCATGGTGGTTCTCTTATCGGCGAGCGGAACGGCCTCCCGCGCAGAAGACACGAACGCCTCCCCTACTCCCACTCCGGCAACTGCTACATCTCCCACTCCGGCAGCTGCAACATCTACCGCGCCCGCGGCTGCCTCACCCACTCCGGCGGCCGGTCAAACTCCGTCCGTTGAAGATCGCCTGGCGAGTCTCGAAGCCTATATAAACAACACCGATGGTTCCAAGGCTCTGCCAGGAGTTCCAGGTCCGGGACATAACGGTTGGATGATGACCTGCTCAGCCCTGGTGCTGTTCATGACACTGCCGGGATTGGCGTTGTTTTACGGCGGCTTGGTGAGGAGAAAGAACGTTCTCTCGGTGTTAGCGCAATGCTTTGGGATCACCGGGCTGGTAGCTATACTTTGGTGGGCCTTCGGTTATAGCCTGGTGTTCGGCAAAAGCTTCAACAGTCCTTTCTACGGCGGATCGGAATATTTCTTCCTGGCGGGAGTAACTTCCGCCCCGAACACGGACTACGCGTACTGGGTCTCGCAAAATGTCTATGCGATGTACCAGCTGATGTTCGCGATCATCACTCCGGCGCTCATCGTGGGGGCGATTGCCGAACGAATGAAATACTGGACCCTGATGCTCTTCATTGCGTTCTGGATGTTTCTCGTCTACTTCCCGATGGCTCACATGGTGTGGGGAATTACCGGGTTCATGAACGGGATCTGGAACGCCAATTCCACCATCAAAGCGATCGATTTCGCCGGCGGAACGGTTGTCCATATGACCTCCGGGTGGAGTGCGCTGATCCTCTGTCTGATGTTAGGTCCTCGACTCGGGTTTAAAAAAGAACCGATGGCACCCCATAGCATGGTTTTGTGTATGGTCGGAACCTCGATGCTCTGGGTAGGCTGGTATGGATTTAATGCGGGAAGTGCGGTTGCCGCGGACGTGATATCCTCCAATGCGTTCACGACAACCACGTTGGCGACGGCAGTCGGCGCGTTCACGTGGGCCATCATGGAAAAGATCCTACGCGGGAAAGCGAGCGTGCTGGGCTATTGCAGCGGCGCCGTAGCCGGGCTGGTGGTGATTACACCGGCCTGCGGATTTGTGAACTCGACCGGCGCGGTGATCATTGGGGTCCTGG
The DNA here is from genome assembly GCA_963808535.1 of uncultured Verrucomicrobiae bacterium. Classification (GTDB taxonomy): domain Bacteria; phylum Verrucomicrobiota; class Verrucomicrobiia; order Chthoniobacterales; family JAFAMB01; genus JAFAMB01. The sequence goes on from CAWEGF010000001.1 coordinate 127,940, forward strand.
CGGCGGTGGTTCCCTATATTGCTATCTCAGCTTTGAAGCCGGCCCTCGGCTACGACGATGCCCTCGACACTTTCGGAGTTCACGCGACCGGAGGAACGCTGGGCGCCTTGCTGACCGGAATTCTGGCCACCAAAGAGGTTAACGGCAATTTGAAGGACGCCCTGCTGGCGTCGCTCTTCTCTTCCCAAGTAAAAGCGGTGATCCTAACGATCGTTTTGTCCACGGTGGCGACGTTCATCATCGGGCTGGTGCTGAAGCTGGTCATGGGCTTACGCGCCTCACCTGATGTCGAAACTTCCGGTCTGGATCTCGCCGAACATGGCGAGGAGGGTTATATCTCCTAGGAGCGACTTAAACTGATAACAAAACCTCAAGCCCGAAAAAACAATCGAAAGCGTAACTAACAAATGCAAGTTGCTCGGATGGCAGCCCACTCAGTCATAACGACGATATGAAAAAAATTGAAGCGATCATTAAGCCTTTCAAGTTGGAAGAGGTCAAAGAGGCGTTATCAGACCTCGGAATCGAGGGAATGACGGTTACCGAAGTCAAAGGCTTTGGACGACAGAAAGGTCACACCGAGATTTATCGCGGAAGCGAATATACGGTCGACTTTTTGCCCAAGATCAAAATAGAAGTCGTGCTCGGCGACAGCATGGTGGAGAACGCCACTATCGCCGTGGTTAAAGCTGCCAAAACCGGCAAAATCGGTGATGGAAAAGTTTTTGTTTACGCGGTCGAAGAAGCGATTCGGATCCGGACCGACGAGACGGGAGAAAAAGCCATTTAGTTACTGTCTGCTGCTGCCAGTCTAGTGCCGGACCACGGAGGCCATCAGGCCTCCGTTGTCTTTTTCGCGGAGCATTTTAAAGAAGACGTCACCATTTCTGGATGACCGTATCTCCCACCGAGCACTCTTTAGAATCTGGAGGATTCTGTGTTAGCTTTGCCGCACATGATCGCTACTGAGCACAACGACTCTGTTAATTCCAAGATCCTGGCCGTGTCAGAAGACCAGATCCAAGGGTTTGTCCGTGAACCGTTCGGGGAAATTGGTCGATTGTCCGGGGTCGAAGAGGGTTTGGTTCTGGATCGAATCAGAGCGATGCTGAGTGCGGGAACGATTCGTCGCGTGCGGCAAACGCTTTTGGCGACCAACTTGGCGGAAGGAGCATTGGTGGCCTGGAAAATGCCGCTGGAAAAGCTCGACTCCGCGTTTGACTATATGTTCCGGCAAGATCCTTTCTCCGGTCATGTGGTGCTTCGATCGACCGATTCGGCGACGGCCGGCAGCGAGTACAAATTGTGGACCACGGTCAAAGTGCCGCAGGGCTTCGGACTCGAAAGGCACACTCGGCTTCTCCTGAAAGAGGTGGGGGCCGAAAAAGTTAAGATTATGCCGGCCAAAGGCATCTTCACCCTCGGCGTAGGACATGTCCGACGGAAAACGATCCTGCCCGGGGCACGAGGCGAAGTACCGGCGAAAATGATTCGCACCGAGGTGGTGGAACTCAACGATCTCGAATGGCGGGTTCTGACCGCCTTGAAACGAGAGTTCACCATGGAAGAGATCACGCCAAACCCATGGGAAAAACGAGCCAGGGAGGCAGATCTCCCTTTGGAAACTTTCTTCGCGGTGGCCGAGGATCTGAATCGCCGAAAAATAATCGGAAGGTTTTCGACCTTCCTGGAGCACGTTAAGCCTTCGACGGGAGGAATTCGCGTGACGCGATTCAACGGACTCTTTCACTGGGCCGTGCCTGCCGGGATGGAAATTCAGGCCGGATCCGAGGTCGGCCGCCATGAAATTCTCACCCACTGTTATTGGCGGGAAGCCGGGGCAGAATTCGGTAGCGTGAACATCATGGCCGTAGCTCACGGGACTGAAAAGCAGCTTCTGCTGGATCACAAAGCCGCGATTGACAGGCACCTGGCTAACTGTGGAATCCCGGTATCCTACACGAACGTTTTCTGGGGCGGTCGATCGGAAATCAAGCCATCCGAGATTTCACCGATCGCGTATCGAGAATGGCTGGTGGGAAGAGAGCAGTGAGGGGAGAGAAGGACTCGGAGAAGCTTGGGCTAGATGGGCTGATGATAGCAGGGGGGTGCGGCTTGGACGGAGTCCGTTTTTGGATCTGGTGGCGGTAAGGGATCGAGAACGAGAACGACGAGAACGAGAACGACGATGAGGGGCAGCAACACCCTCTTTGTTTGTAAGTGACGGCAAGCCGCGCGATGTTACGCGACTGCTCCCCCCACGGAAGTTTTGCTCATGCGAAAACCGCTCGCCTTGCTTTTATTTGGTTTTATCGCAGCTAATTCGCAAGCCGCGAATACCCCAAGCGCTCAACCGATTTCGACCGCATTAACAAAAGACATTGTTCCGCGAAGTTATTTCATCCACCTGGAACCGAACATCGAAACGAGAGTAACGGAGGGTGTCGAGTCGATTGAAATCGAAGTAATAAAATCAACCAGTCAAATTGTTCTCAACGCGTCGGAGACGGTGATCGACAAGGCTACCCTTGAGATCGATGATCGCCTGGAGGAACTCGTCCCACAGTTCGATGCGAATCAACAGACCGTCTCTTTTAACTTGAGAGATGTTTTACTGCCGGGGAAATACGCCCTGTCGATCAAGTTCCAGAGCCGGATCATCGAACATCCCCCTGGTTTGGTCGTCCAAGCTTACGAGGGAACGTTCGGTAGCCCGGAATATATTTTAGCGATCGCACCGGCGACGACCGGCCAAAGACGGATCTTTCCATGTTGGGATGGGCCAGAATTTCCGGCCACCTTCCAATTCAGCATCAAGACCGGGGCACAAGATAGGGTTGTTGCAAATAGTCCGGTTTTGGTGGAGCAGCCACTCGGTCCGGAACAGAAGATGGTCGTGTTGGAGAAAACGCCCGCGTTAGCGAGTCGGGATGCTCTATTTGATGAGTGGGAAAATCGAGTGGCTCGATGACACGGCGGCCGGAATTAACCTCCGAATCGTCACGGCATCGGGGAAAAAAGCGTTCGGAAAATACGCGTTGGAGACCACCAGACAACTCCTGCCGTATTTCACAGACTATTTCGCGATGCCTTTTCCACTGGTCGATCTCGATCAGATAGCTTTCCCATCCGAAACTGGCGAAGAGGCCGAAAATTGGAATGGCTTTTTCTATAATGAGGATGCGTTGTTGGTGGGTTCCGAGAACAGCTACGAATCAACTAAACAGAGAATTTTTTTTACGGTCGCGCAAAGAATAGGCCGGCAATGGTGCGCTAACCTGGCCCCCAGAGATGCCCGGAATCTTTTTTGGTTAAACGAGGCTCTGGCGTCCTGGATGGCCAGGAAAGCAGCCGACCACTTTAATCCGCAATGGAAATTCTTTTTGCAGACCGCGATTGAGAAAGAAGAAGCGATGGACCGTGACTCGGACGAGACCGCCCAAGCTATTCAATCGCCACCGCCCGGCGACGACCTGCCCGGAGATCGTTTTGACGCGGTGGCGCGTCAAAAGCCCTGGCTCTTGCTCCGTATGCTCGAGAAGTTTTTAGGTGAAGATCCTTTTCGGGACGGAGTTCGCGCCTATTTGGCAAAACCTTCAGGTGCAAATACCGAAAGGGATGATCTCTGGGCATCGCTGGAGCACGTTACCGGTAAGCCAGTTAAAAAGATTGTCGCTGGGTGGACGGAACAGCCTGGATTCCCCTTGATTGAAATCACTGCCCAATGCCTGAACGGAAACCGGGTTATCAGTCTCGAGCAGGTTCCTTTCGTTCTCGGGCCACGAGGTGAAGCGGTCCTTCATTGGAATGTTCCGGTGGGCATTCGTATCGGAAGCACCAACGAGGTCAAATACGCCCTGCTGGACAAGCTCACCAACAATTTCGATCTCGCTGGTTGCAGCGGAACTATTCAGGCAAATGCCGGGAACGTCGGATATTACCGGGTTTTGTACGAGCCCGCGCTTTTCAATGATTTACAAAAGAACGTCGAAAAGTTGCCAGAAAGCGACCGGGTAAACTTGGTCACGGACACCTGGGCCCTGGTTGAATCGGGTAATTTGCCTTCGTCTTCGTACTTCGATCTGCTCGATTCCCTGGGGCGCGACGATAGCTTTGCCGTTTGGCAAAATGTCCTCGGAACCGGCGAAACGACGGGCGCGTTAAGATTAATCGATCACCTGGAGCAGGGTCGCCCGGGCCGAGAAGCTTACCAAAGATATATTTGTCGCCTTTTCGGGCCAAAATTCCGGGAATTGGGATGGGAAAAAAGAATGGGCGAAAAGGCCGAAACGCAGGACTATCGAGCGATTCTAATTGAGACTCTGGGCTTTTTTGGCGACCGGGATGTCATCGACGAATCATTCAAGCGGTTCGAAAGCTATAAGGAAAATCCCTCATCGCTGGCACCCGAACTTCGTTCTGCCGTCGTCGCGGTCGTCGGCCGTTATAGTTCGCCCACCGTCTATAAAGAACTCCTGTCGATGGCGAAGGAGACGCAGAGCGTCGAGGAAAAAAGAATGTATCTGCGAGGGCTGGGAGCCGCCCTGGATCCAGAAACGACGCCAGAAACCTTGAACTACCTGTTGTCGAACGTCTTAAAACCGAGTGATTTGTCTCTAACCTTGGAAGTTTTTTCCACCGAAGGTGAACACGCAGATATTGCTTGGTCGTTCGCCGTTGCCCATCTGAAAGCGATGCAAGATCGGTTTGGATTGCTCCCCAAGGGCTGGTTGCTCTCCTCGATCGCGGCTGGTTTTACCGACAATCGACGTGCGGACGAGGTCTTGGCTCTGGCCCAGGCGGATCTGTCGCCGGCAACCCTTCGCAAGGTGGAAAAGTCCGTCCAGGAGATTCGGTTCCGAGCCAAGCTCAAAGCGAAGACGTTACCGGCGATCGATGACTGGATCAAATCCAAACTGGAAGCGGCTCGAGACAGCAGTTCTCAGAATCCGTAGAGTTGCCCGGCGCACGGCCAGTCGCTCATTACTCGGGCGTTCGATCAAGGCGTAGTGCTTTCGCATTGGTTAGCGAATCCAATCCGACGTGCCATTCACTGGCCGATCGTCGCCGTGAAAGGAATGGAGTGAAACGACACATTGTTGATCATTGGGAGATCGGAACGCCAGGAACAACGGACGTCGAGCACGTTGATGGTGATGTACAGCTTCGCCTGTTCCCGTGGTTATGGGGTCGGTTTCAGAGAGCCTGGTGGAGGCGAATTGGAAAAGATAAGGGAATAATTTCATAGGATCTTTCGATGGTTTCCGAGCAACGGGCAAAGCCATTTTGCGCGGCTTCTGTCGTGGTCCGGCAAATTGTGTGTAGGTGGCGGAATTGTTTAAATTCATCATAAGGTTGGTTCGCCATTTTGCGGTGGTTGTCTGTGTGGGCAGCTGATTACACGCTGCTACTGCTTACTAGTGAATACCGGGACTCGGGTTTCACTATTTCAAAAAAAACCGAAAAAAAGATTTTCCCTGGGGAGGAAGACGGGCCCCAGGGAGGCTAAAGGGAGGTGGAAACCACAGATTACACAGATTTCACAGATTGAAGATAAGAGGGCTGAATTCGATGGACCGGTCGAGTTTGCGCGCCGAAGGGCAAAGCCTGGTTGGAAGACAATGTAGGCGGGTTTCCGAAACGACAAGCCATGCCTAGAAAGAGGCATCAATGGAACGTGTCCCCGCCCCCAGCCCCCACCTCAAAGACGCCCTGACGCAATGATCGGGTCGGGTCACGACGATTGCGCGCCGTGACCCTCCCACACCACCGGACATGCGGTTTTCCGCATCCGGCGGTTGAACCCGGCAGTGGGGGTTAACCCACTGCGTCCTGCCAGGGTGAAGCCGCTAGCACTTCTTCCATGGTCACTTCATTCAGCACCTCTGCACTGTATCTCGCCTGGTGCGGGCTCGCTTCCCATCGCTCGGTTCCTTCAAGCAGGTCCACTGCTTTACTCTCCCCGTGCTGACCGGTCTCGGAAGTGTGCTCTTGGCTCGCTCCTGGACTGTTTCGGGAAGCTTCTCGCTCCGCTTTGCCAGAGTTCTTTCAGTTGGTCTGTCTCTTGGTTCTTCGGCCCTTCGCTCCGTCCGGCTTTCACCGGCTTTCTTCACTACTACGGCCTCTGCTGACTTCTGCCGAGCTCTCGCCCGGCAGATCTCCCCGAGTAAGGTGTCCAATGTTTCGACCCGTGTCGTCGGGCTCTACCTCTTGCGTCTTTCGGTGACGGTTGGATTTCGTATCCCTAGCATACTCTTCGCCCGCAAGCGGCCTCACTGCCCGTTCGTGTTCCTACGATCGTGTCTTTGCTATGGCTTCTTTCAGCTCAGTGCCTCGCGGCCTGTGCCTTGCCTTTTCGCTACGGTTGTTATCACTGCTTCCGGTCAATTCCTTTCATTTGACTACATTGGGCCCATGTCGGGCACACTAGGATAGGCTTCCAGCCTGTCTCTCCGAACCACGGGACGAACCATCGAGAATCCGATCTCTCGCCATAAGTATTGCCGACATTTTATCGATCAAAGAGGACAACCTTGTCCCGGGAAGGGATCGTCCGATCGTCCTGTGGACCCGGAGACAGGCTGGAAGCCTATCCTACATTGCTTTCCGGAGCGTCGAGCGATGACCCAAGGCTGTCGTGGCGTTTACTCCCGACACTATCCACATCAAACTGTCGTCAAATGTCCAAACTGCGGAGTAAGACGGGGACGCCTTACCTACCAGGCAAGCCGTCCCGGCTTGCTCGGAAGACGACTAGGGTGCTACCTGGCGGAAACGGCGGCGCTGCCCCGAGGTGAATAAGTTTGAAGTGGACGCAACCTGGAGAGGCGGGAAAGGATGTCCTTACGATCAAACCCGGCGACCAAGTTCATGTATTTGAACTTTAAAACGTGGTGATAATTGATGTGGTGCACGTTTCTCTGGTCGACGTAGTCGAGATAGTCCAATCCCTCTATGGCGTAAATGCAGGGAAAAATCTGGGTTAGCCGCTCGCGAAATTCCGGGATCGACATCCGACGGTAAATGTTGAGGCACCAGTGATTCATCTCGAGGAAGACGATCGGCCGATAGGTCTTCAGAATATCCTTGGCGCCGGCCAGAACCTCCAACTCAAAGCCTTCCACGTCAATCTTGAGAAGATCCAAACGATCAAGCGACAAACCAGGGAAGGTGTCATCCAACCGCTTGACCGGAACGCGCTCGGAAAAATGATCCTTGGCCGGAATGGTGTAGTTATCGGCGACGAAGGAACTGGCAAAATTGCTGGGGTGACCCTGCATCAAAACGGACCCTTCCTCGCTGCCGAGAGCAAAATTGAACACCTGCACGTTGGGGACCCCGGCTTTGGTCACGTTCTGTTTAAGAAATTGGAAGGTTCGCGAAACTGGTTCGATGGCAGCGACCCGGCCGCGCGAACAAATCCGGGAAAGCGCGAGAGCGGTCATCCCGATGTTAGCGCCGACATCGAGGACGTGCGAGTCCGAACCGCAAAGCAACTTTAGCAGGGAAACAGTATCGGGTTCAAAGTCGCTTCCGATATTGCGCAGATAGTCGTCGTCCCCATAGATGGCAAAACGCTGGCCAGAAATAACTATCGACGCAGGATTCACGGTTGTTTCCCCTGGTTCAAATGTTGTCAGTTTCATATAAATCAATGTGTTCAGCTCAACAGCTTCACCAGGATCTCGCCGACTAGATTCGGATTGGCCTTCCCCTTGGAAATCTTCATGACCTGTCCTTTCAGGAAGTTGATCGCCGCGACCTTACCCGCCCGGTAATCTTCTACGGATTTTGGGTTGGCGGCGATGACTTGTGAGCAAAGGGCTTCTATCGCTCCGACATCGCTCTCCTGTTTTAATCCTTTTTCTTCCACGATCACCCCGGGGGCCTTTCCGGCAGCAAACATTTCCGCGAAAACTTCCTTCCCTTGTTTACTGCTGATTTTGCCAGCTTCGACAAGATCGACCAATTCGCTTAAATGTTCCGCGGGAATCGGGCACCCATCAATAGATTTGCCGGCCGCGCTCAGAGCGCTGAGTAAATCGTTCAAAACGTAGTTGGCAATGGACTTAGGTTTGCGGACGTTCTTGGCAGCCGCCTCGAAATAAGCCGACAGCTCCAGGTCGTCCGCCAAGACCCCGGCGTCGTACTCGCTAATATCATACTCCCGGACGAAACGGGCCCGCTTCTCCCACGGCAGCTCCGGGAGCAGCGCTCTCACCTCGGGCATGAACACTTCCGTCTTTACCGGCAAAAGATCCGGATCCGGAAAATAGCGGTAATCGTGAGCAGATTCTTTAGTTCGCATTAAAGAGGTTTCGCCCAAGTCATCGTCCCAGCGACGCGTCTCTTGTTGCAATTTCTCTCCCCGATCCAGGGCCTCGATTTGACGGTCAATTTCGTAAGCTAACGCTCGCCGGACACCGCTGATTGAGTTGAGATTCTTCAGCTCGATCTTGGTGCCAAACTGCTTCACCTCTTTTTTGCGGACGGAAACGTTGCAATCGCAACGAAGTTGCCCTTTTTCCATGTCGGCATCGCTGACTCCGCCATAAATCAGGGCTTGTTTCAGCGAGGCAAGGTAAGCAAACGCTTCTTCAGGCGAGGCGATGTCCGGTTCCGAAACGATTTCCATGAGCGGAGTGCCGGCCCGGTTAAAATCAATCCCGGTACTGGTCCCAAAGTGGAAGCTTTTGGCGACGTCTTCTTCAAGGTGGATGCGCACCAGGCGAACGCGTTTGTTGGAATGCTGGATATTCTTCTGCGCGTCTTTGGGATAAGCCATATCGTAGAGCGGTACTTCCCCGCTGAGACAGAGTGGCGCATCATACTGCGAGATCTGGTAGTTCTTCGGCATGTCAGGATAAAAATAATGCTTTCGATCGAACTTGCAGATCGCCGCGATGTCGCACTTGAATATCAGACCGGTCAGCGCAGTCATCTTCAGCGCGTGCAGATTCATGGCTGGCAAGGCACCCGGCAGTCCGAGACAAATGGGACAGACATGGACGTTGGGTTCGGAGCCGTATTCGACGGCACAACCACAAAACATTTTGCTCCTGGTCTTCAGCTGGACATGAACTTCCAACCCGATCGTTGCTACGTAATCACTCTTCATGCGTGGCGCCCTGAACCATTATTCCTACAATCGGCGATGAAGAGTCGCAAGGAGCAAGGTCGCGAAGGTCAGGGGAAGGCACGGAAGGTGATTCTACCACGGAGACACAGAGTTCACGTAGTATTCGAAAAATACGGACCGCTGGGAAAGAAGTTGCAGGAGTTACAGGAGTTCAGGAGTTACAGAATAAAACCTGAATGGTGCGCTGAGGCTTTGATGGTCAAAATTAGATTCAACTCTGAGTTCTCGATGTCTCCGTGGGGCAATCATTCCACCACGGCCTCTCTCCCTCGCTGTGCCCGATGCCTCAGGAAATGATCACACAGAACGAGTGCCGCCATCGCTTCAACCATCGGGACGGCCCTTGGCAAGACGCACGGGTCGTGGCGACCGCGGGCGGCCAGGACAGTGGATTCGCCACTGACGGTAACAGTCTGCTGGGGCCGAAGGATCGTGGCGGTGGGTTTGAAGGCCACCCGGAAAAATATGGACTCGCCGTTGCTTATCCCACCCTGAATTCCCCCGGAGAAGTTGGTCCGAGTTCGCACTTTGCCGTCTCGCATTTCAAAGGGGTCGTTATGTTCGGCACCGGTTAGTTGACTCCCGGCAAATCCGGATCCAATCTCGAAGCCCTTGGTGGCAGGCAAGCTAAGCATCGCCTTGGCCAAGTCGGCTTCCAATTTATCAAAAACTGGTTCTCCCAGACCCGGAGGAACGCCGCGCACCACGCATTCTATGACTCCTCCAACCGAGTTCCCCTCTTTCCGCATCGTCTTGATGAGATCAATCATCCGGGCAGCCGCTTCAGGATCTGGACATCGCACTATCGATTCCTCGACCGGGGAAAATTTGACGGTTTCCGGGTCCACCTGGGCCACGATCTGATGCACAGACTTGACATAGGAAACGATTTCCAAGTCGGGAAAAGTTCCATTCAGAACTCGCTTAGCGATCGCGGCGGCGGCAACTCGACCGATGGTTTCGCGCGCGGAGGAACGCCCCCCACCCTGCCAGTTCCGAATGCCATATTTTGCCTGATAAGTGTAATCGGCGTGGGAAGGTCGGAAGGCAGATTCCATTTCGCGATAGGCTTCTGGACGGGCGTCTTTGTTCCAGACCATGACAGAAATTGGCGTTCCGAGGGTTAGATTTTCAAAAACGCCAGAAAGGATCTGGCATCTATCTTCCTCATCACGCGGTGAAACGATTTCACTCTGGCCGGGACGACGTCGATCGAGATCGACCTGAATATCCTGCTCCGTGAGCGGTACCCGCGCGGGACATCCGTCCACGACCACTCCAACACCGCCGCCATGCGATTCTCCCCACGTGGACACTCGAAACAAAACGCCAAAAACAGAAGACATGTCTTAACCGGCAATAAACCCGAAGCAGGAAACACGATCAAGCGATGATACCGAATTGTCGAACGCCGCAATGTGGGGCCAGGGTTTATCAGCTTGCTAGCTGAGAGCGACGACAATTTCGAGTTTTTCCTGGGCATTCGAGGAGCGCGTCTGTAACCGACTCGGTAACGTATAAACTGATACTTTCTTTGACTAACACCGCCTCGAGAACGAAATTCCTTTTCAAATGATTGCCCAAACAAAGCTGACGGTACCAGAAACCTTCCCGCCATTCAGCCTTTCCCGCCTGTTGAAGACCGTATTCAACCCGAGCGCTGGAGAACGCGTGGCCATCTTGATCGACCTGGAAGATCCCCATGGAATCAAAGATTTTGCCTTTCTCAAGAATCCGGATCTGACGATTCAGCGGCATGCCTACGAATCCTTTTACTTAGGGCTGAAAAATGGCGCTCTTCAGGAATTGGGTCTGACCGGAGGCGAGATGTTTGCCTACCAGGTCACGGGCGGCAGTAATCTGGATCTTCCCGATCTCGCCGTAGCCGTCGACGGAACTGAGTTGAGTCTCGAGAAGGATATTTATCCGAACTACAAACTCATTCTTTGTTGCTCGACTTACTCGGCGACAGCTCCTTTGACGGCGTTTGCCAAAAAGTACGGATTTCGAGGCGCGACGCTCCACGGTTTGAATCAAATCATCCTCGATAGCGGTCTCGCCGTTGACTACGACCAGGTCAGCGAGAACGCGGAAAAGCTACGCTTGGCCATGACCGGTGCCGACTGGGTAGAGATCGACTTCACCTACGGCCGGGAGAAATTCAGTCTCCATCTTGATCTGGGCCGGCAAGAGGCACAGAAAAGCCATGGCCTTTGTCGAGGCGGTCCCGACGTGGCAAATTTGCCAGCGGGCGAAATATATTATGTGCCGACCGGTGCCTCAGGCCGCTTTCCCCTGAAATTCGAAGATGGGACGATTGGCTTGATGACCGTAAAGGAGGGTCGAATCGTCGATTCGGCACTGCTGAAGGGTAACCAGCGAATCATCGACGAACATCAAAAGAAGATCCAATCCGATCCGGCCACGGGAGAATTAGGCGAACTCGGGTTTGGCACCCAGGTTCTCCCGGTTTCCGGACGCGATATTCAAGACGAGAAAGTGCTCGGAACCTTGCATGTCGCCACTGGTCGCAGCGATCATTTGGGAGGGCATCTAACCCCTGACAAATTTAAAAATTCCAAGAATGCGACCCACGACGATATTTTGTTCGCGCCGCACAAAACGCCGGAAATTAACGTGCCGCAGGTCCGGATGTTGCGAAACGGCAAGACGGAAGTACTGATCGAAAACTTCCAACCGGCAGCCTACATGGCGGATCTTCTGGCCTAGGCAACCGGCTTCCGACTTTCAAGACAGGCACCGCCTGGTGGCCAACATCTACGAAAGCGATCTCCTGGTAGATCAGTACCTGCTTTTCCATTATGGAACGGCGGAGGATCAATTGCCTTATTCATTTGGTCCCCGGGAGGCGCTCTTTTATCCGATCCGTTGCGTGAGCGATTTCCTGCCAGCCATCGGCAGCGTTGAACGCGCCCTGGACTTGGGCTGCGCGGTCGGACGATCGACCTTTGAATTGTCGCGTTGGGCAAGGGAAGTGGTGGGAATCGATTTGTCCCACCGTTTCATCGCGGCGGCGAACCGCGTGCAGGAGACCGGACAAATTGAGATCAAGCGACCGGAAGAGGGCGAATTGGTCACCCGCCTGACGAGAGAATTACCTAGCGATCTCAACCGCGAACGATGCCGCTTTGAGACGGGCGACGCGACGGCGTTGCGACCCAATATTGGCCGGTTTGATGTGGTTCTGGCTGCCAATTTGATCGATCGAGTCCAATCGCCAGCGGATTTGCTGAATTCCTTTGCCAGGTTGGTTCAATCTGGAGGCTATCTGATTCTATCTTCTCCCTATACCTGGCTAGAGGAATTCACCTCAAAATCTAATTGGTTAGGCGGCCGGTACGACTCCACCGGCCAGGCGATTCTGACCCTTGACGGAATCAAGGAGATTTTAGAGAGCAGTTTCGATCACCAGTTAACCAAGGATCTGCCATTCTTGATCCGTGAACACGCCAGGAAATTTCAATGGAGTGTCGCCCAAGCAACCCTCTGGCGGAGGAGGTGAGCGGGGGGAAGAAGAAGTTGCAGGAGTTCAGGAGTTACAGAATAAACCTGGGGCTCCGGTTCTTATTCTGTAACTCCTGCAACTCCTGAACTCCTGCAACTTCTCCGCCATCCGCGAAGGTGATCTCTTCAATAACCTTCACGCGCGCTTGCCCGTTGGGTGCTCAATCATTCGTAGGGGAAGGCTGGGCGAGAGGTACAGACTGCTGTTGAACCGGTGGATGTTGCCCAACCGGAGGCTGCTGCGCCTTGGGTAGCCGTTGCGGGGAAGGAATCGCCCGTTCGCCGCTGGGAGTCAACTGGATGACCTGGCGCATCTTATCGTAGCCGATGACGACCGCCTCCAGCGAGTAAGTCCTCCCAGCGACCATGTCCCGAGTCGAAACGTTGCCGACAAATTCCGCTCGCTCAGCCGGATTAATAATTACGTAACCTGGCGTCTGGTTGACCGGTTGATCATCCGACCATTGGGCCAGCTTCTTCCCATTGGCATCCCGGAGGATAAAATCGTATTTCCGGCTATCATTAAACAACAGGTTAATTGGTTTTTTGGACCGATTGATCAGTTGAAGATGAACCTCCAGGGTTCGGGTGTCAGAGAGCCTGATGACGTCCGGATTGACTTTAACGCGCATCTCCATGCCGTAGTAAATTGGACCGCTAATTGGGCCGAGCGGATTGCCTTTTCCCATTTTTGCCAGGGCAGTCGGGGATAGAGCTTTTTTGGGCTGGGGCATGAAGGGCACCCACCGGTAGACACCGCTTGAAGTGGAACAGCCTACGAGTGCGAATATCGCAGCGACACAGACCGTAACGCGAAAGTTCATTTTGACCGTTTAACGGATGACGCCTTAGGTTGCAAACCCTAACCGATGTCAGCAGAATCGTTTATGCGCTGTAGAATGGCCTCGATCACCCTCAGAACCGTGCTCAGATTGGTCATTTTGCTGGTTCTTCAAGTCGGGTTCTCAGCGCTCGGCCAACCAGTCAATATCATCTTGCCCACCGAAAATCGTGGATTGCTGAATGGCGATAACGCGACTTTTTACCAATACGTCAAACGTGATTTTGAGGGAGAATCCAAGACTCCCTGGGAAGGTGGACAGTACGGGTTCGTGCGAAACCCCCGACGATTCGGAACGACCGTTCTCGACACCAAGTTCCACGAGGGAATGGATATTCGACCAGTACGCCGAGACGCGAACGGCGAACCACTGGACATCATTCATGCCATCGCGGTCGGAAAAGTAGTTTATGCGAACAGCGTTCCTACTCACTCCAACTACGGCCGGTACATCGTGCTAGAACACCAGTTTGGTGGATGTCCGTACTATAGCTTGTATGCGCATTTGAGCGCGGTTCAGGTCAATATTGGGGACCAGGTCTCGCAAGGAGAGGCCATCGGCGTAATGGGACACACCGGAGAGGGTATCGACCGGGAACGGTCCCATGTTCATCTGGAATTAAACCTCCTCTTAAATGCCGATTTCAGCAGCTGGTCCGAAAAATATTACCCGAAAGATGGAAATCGCCATGGCAACTACAACGGGCAAAATCTGGATGGGTTCGATATCGGCCGGCTTTATCTGGAGCTAAACAAGAATCCTCAAAAGACGATTCCGGAGTTCATTCAGGAGGAAACGGCCTGGTATCGCGTGCTGGTACCGACTTCCGCACGCATGGACCTGCTGCAACGATACCCTTGGTTGTCCGGGGGGCAGACGGCGGCGAATTCCTGGGAAATCTCCTTTAACCAGGCCGGGATTCCGATTCACTTTGAAGCCAAAAGCCAAAGCGTCGAAAAACCGGTCCTCACTTGGGTCAAGTTCTCGCCCTATCCTTACGCGCTGCAAACCAGAGGTTATATCCAGGGTAGCGGAGCAATCTATAGCCTGAGCAAAGAAGGGGAACGATATCTCGATCTGATCAGTCCGATGGACTGAGGACGCCTTTCATTCCATGGCCGAACAAAACATCATCTTCTTTGATGGAGTTTGCGGGTTGTGCAACAGAACGGTCGATTTCGTCCTTCGGGAAGATCACGCCAGAATCTTTCTCTATTCGTCCTTGCAAGGTGAAACATTCCGGAAAATCGCTCCTCAACGCCCGGAAGCGATAGACGCAAATTCCCTTTTTGTTCTCCGGCGAAATCTGGAAGAGGATGTCTTGCTTAAGAGAAGCGAAGCTATTCTTTATATTCTCGATCACCTTCCGCGATATCGTTGGTTGGGCCGGCTTGGACGCATCTTTCCGCTATGGATTCGCGACGGGATTTACCGACTGATTGCCGCGACGAGGTACCAGATCTGGGGAAAACGCGATTCTTGCCGTCTGCCTAATGCTGAAGAGCGCGCACGATTTTTACCATGACCGGGGTGGAGCGACATGCCTCGCACTTACGAAGGCCAGCCTCCTACAACACCTACAACCTATAATTTTGTTGGCGGATGAACCAAAACGCCAGAGCGCCGAATTCGTCGCCGGAGCGAACTCCGTGCCTTCGTGCCCGGCTAAGATCAGACGCGTCCCTCTGGGGACAAAAGATCTACTATACTCCGTGCTCTGCGGGTAGGCGGCCGGACTTGACGGCCTGTTGCAGCGCCCGGTGGTCAGCTTCCGTCTGGTCGGCATAGGAACGGGCGAAACGCGCAAACGCCCGGTCGGCGACGTCGCCCTTGCCGAGGAAGCCCAACAACATGGTGGCACCCGTGGAACGGGCGTGTCCCTTGGCCAATAAGGCGCCGCAGATCCGGCCATAGTCCATCAATGCGGATCCGTCCATTCCTTCAATCGTCACTGCGCCCTTCATATCCCGGAACTGGCGGACGTAATAATCCCGGCTGTCCACCGTGGTCCACCCCAAGAGCGGATCGCTAACCGTTTGCAAGGTCTGCTGGTACTCAACCACTCGCTGCCCCTGATGCGTATGCCATGCCGTGCCACCATGAACAAAAGGTGCCACGCAGGATCGTCTAGCTTGCTTCAATTGCAGAAAGACCGAGTCTTGCGCGCTGTTACCCTGCAGCAACACCACGAAAGCCCGCAACCCCACGCTTCCCACCCCGACTACTTTATGGGCAACGTCGACGACTACATACGCGCTGAGAACCCGGCACCAGTGCGGCGGAAGAGTTTTCAGATAAGCCTCCAATCCGTCAATGAGGCGTTCCTTCTCCTCATCCGAAACGTGCATCACCACCGGCGGTTGATCGACAATGTGGCGCACACCGTCCTGTTCGCGAGTCAATTTGGGCAACGCCCGATCGCTGGTCCGGAGCCGGGCCAGATTCGCCGATCGCTCAATCTCTGCTCGCAGCGACCAGTCCGCCATTTCCAGCCGCATCCTGTCAATGTCCATTCGGTCGAACGAGCGGGCCAGCAGCGGTTGCCCGGCCAAGTGCAAGATCTGCCGACGGTAGGCGGCCGCGCACCAAAGGGCAGCGTCTTCGCAAGTTCCCTCCGCCAAACCGTTCTGCCGCCCAGCCACCCAAATACTGGTCACCAGACGCCAAAGGTCCCATTCCCACGGACCGGGATGAGCCTCGTCGAAATCGTTGAGATCGAACACCAAGTCGCGTTCCGGCGAGGCGTAGAAGCCAAAGTTGCCAAGGTGAGCGTCGCCGCAGATGACCGGTAGAATTCCGGTTCTGGGTAGGCCGGCAAAGTCTTCGACCATCAGGCCGGCTGACCCTCGCAAAAAAGCGTACGGAGAGGCCACCATCCGCCCGACTCGCACCGGTATCAAACGTTCCAGGCGACCCGAATGCGCCATCTCGACGAGATCTACGGGGTCAGGCCGATCTTCCTTGGGTCGCCAACGACCCAGATCGCCGCGTTTCACCACGTCCCTTAACGCCCGGCCTGCTGCCTTGCGCTCCTTATAAGACGGCAGCGCGGTGCGCAATTCATTGGGCATCTGGCCTCCCGCGATGTTCAACCGCTGGTCGTTCGCCAAAGATTTTGAAGCCGGGAGAGAGAAGCCCTGAAAGCCGCCGAAGGTTCAGGGGCACCCGCCCTTTCGATTTCAAACACATTGGGAAAGGACCGCTTTCGCAGGCATCCAACGCCGCCGCATTTTCGTAAATAAAAGGCACACTAGGTGCTGCAGAGCTCAGCTTCAGGTTAATAAAATGGCCGGACTTCAACATGGAAAGAAAAAAATGGATTCTTTAAGCGCTTATCTTTTTGAAGTCGTCTTCAGGGATATTCCCGTTCCCGGGGAGACTCAAGTCTCGTCATCCAGCGACCGATCAATTATCATCGAAGTTGAACCCGAAAACGTTGTCCTGCCGACAATCTCTCTCTCTCTTCGGGAAACCGCCCGCCAGAGTGCGAAAGAACTAGCCCCCCAATTGGCGATGCAGGTCGTACAGAAAGACCTTCCGCATGGTTTTGAACCGGCTTTCTCGGTGACCGAGATCGATCAATTGCCAGTCGCTCTTCATCTTTGCCCTCCCAAATTTCGGGGAAACCGGTTTCGGGCCTGGCTGACTTAATCCAAAAAGCAGCAGCAGGACGTGAAGTAGAGGATTCAAAAATGATGAGAGGAACCGAGCGGTTCGGCTGGAGCACTTGGCATACGGCTCGGACTTGCCAGGATCGGGCTGTTGCACCAATCTTGCCCCAATCACGATGTACCAACCGAGGCAGGCCAATGTTCTTCCCACGCGTAGTACTCAGTTCGCACGGAACCTCACCCTGCCATCTGTCTGGATACTTCTGCTGTTTTTAGCAATATTTTCTCGAGCAGCAGAAGAGGTGAGCCCTTCCGTCACTCAACTGATCATCGGAATCGCCCCGACTTGGGATAGTATGACCGGCCAACTCCAGCGATTCGACAGAACCGCGCAAGGATGGCGGGCTTCCGGCGCGCCCGTGCCGGTCCTTTTCGGAAAATCCGGATTGGCCTGGGGCAGAGGTCTGATTAACGGTACGACCCCGGGTCCAGTGAAGATGGAACATGACCATCGAGCTCCGGCTGGAGTCTTTCGCCTGGGTATGATTTACACTTATGATCAATCATTGCCGGGGGGAGCAAACTATCCGTTTCACACCGTCGACCAAGGAGACGCCTGGGTGGACGACGTTCATAGTCCTCATTACAACGAGCACGTGGTCGTCGACGCAAAAAATCCGCCTCCCTGGTTTGAGAAACAAAAAATGCGCCAAGGCGACTTTGCCTATCGTTGGCTCGTTGAGATTCGGCACAACGCGGATCCGCCGGTGCCGGGATATGGAAGTGCTATCTTTTTTCATATTCGGCGAGGTCCAACGCGTCCTTCGGCTGGGTGCACTACCTTGGCCGAAAAAGATTTAGTGGACTTGATCCAATGGTTGCGAGCGAGCGCGAATCCTGAATATGTCTGCCTTCCGCGGGCAGAATACCTGGATCACTGGAAAACCTGGGGGCTTCCGGACCCCGCGTCCACCACACTATTTTAACTATTAGTGCACCAAGTCAGTGACTGGTGTAGCGGCGCTGCTGCGCATTTTGGCTGGATGCGCGAAGCGAAGAGGGAGAATACCCGCTGTGGTCTTTGACCGATGAGCGACCAAGCAGCCGGGCAAAAGGCGCGCAGCCCGGGAGGGGGAGGAAGTCAGCCGGGTAAGGATAGGGCATAGGCTGGAAAAATTAACACCAGGACAAAGCGTCCATGCCGGCATCCGCTTCATTCTTGGCCATTCAACACCACCCTCCTTTCTTTGGGTCTCTGCGGTCAGATCATCTTCTGTGACCTCTCGTCCGGGAGGTCTCAAATACCAAAGAAAATAATCCTTTCAGGCTATGGCAATCAGGTCGGAGTGAGATAGAATGCACGAACAAAGCAACCGTCGCCGGCCGGAGCGGCGAGCAGATGTCCGCGATAGAAACATTTTGCACCAATGATTATACCTGAAATTTTGCCATACCTTGAGGAGGCCGATCTGGAAGATTGGCTGACAGCGGCATTCATCGAAAATGTAAGTCAACTTCCGCTCGATCAACTATGTACTAACGGCGGCTCTCGTTCCGCAAGCCGGATTCCAGATATCTGGATGGTGGAACTGACCGACCGAACCGGAAAACTCTGGAACGGTAGGTTCAATGTTGAGTTTTCCGAGGAACAGAAAAATGGACCGGAAAAAGAATCAAAGATTGAACCACAGACGGGCGAACTATTGTTTACCCTCGACACTGAGACGGCAGAGGTCACCTTTCAGACCAAGGTTCCGGCCTACTTTCGGCATCAGGATAGCGATGGCAGTGCTCTTCTCTCCTGATTAAAGAACGTAAATATTGAGTTGGACGTGCAGTGCTTTTTTGGCACCGGGGCACTAGATAACTGTTCAGATCTGCTGTCCGGCGCTGGATTTTCCTCGCCGCGCATGGCGGTTTACCCCGGATAACTAGCCAACCATCAAACCGGCTTCTCGTCGGAGAGATTATTCTTCGCCCACGAATCGGCGAAGCCAAGCGCTAATTCCATTTGAGGAACCTCCGTGAGACATCCAACTTAGGTCAATGCCTAAGAAATGGAATAGCTGCCTCGTTTTGGTAGGTCATGGTTCCACCTTGAACCCCGATTCGAGCGCACCAACCTTCCAACATGCGGATGAAATCACTCGGCGGGATCTCTTCGCGGAAGTAGTCTGCACCTTTTGGAAAGAGGAACCAAGCCTCCGAGAGGTCCTGCGAATGGTGGACAGCCCCGAAATTTATGTGGTGCCCAACTTCATTAGCGAAGGTTACTTCACCGAGATAGTCATCCCCAGAGAACTTGAACTGGCCGGACCGGTTACCAATCGATCGGGCAAATTAATTAAGTACTGCGAACCGGTAGGCAACGACCCAAGGATGATTGAGCTTCTGCTCCGTCGGGCGAGAGAAGTGGCCCCCCAGGTTCCGCCGGAGGAAACCAGTCTTCTAATCGTTGGACATGGCACCAGCCTCAATGAGAAGTCTGCCGAGGCCGCCCGATCTCAGGCCAGGGCCATCAGGGAAAAAGGAATTTATGCGGAAGTTTCCGAGGCCTACATGGAGGAAGCCCCGTTTGTCGCAGACTGGCGCAAAAATACCTCTCGACCCAATGTTGTGGTCGTACCTTTTTTCATCGCCGATGGCTTGCATAGTTTCCAGGATATTCCGGTTCTCCTCGGTATTGAATCGGCACCAACCGCCGCTGCCAGTCAACAGGAGGTTTTTCGCCGCAATCCCCATTTGGTGGACGGCCGGCAGCTTTATTATGCCAGCGCCATCGGCACAGAACCATTGATGGCAGACGTTATTCTCGATACCATCGACCGGTTTGACCGGAGATATTTGTCCGGTTTCGCAGCATGATCAAGGATGAACTAGCTGACTTGCTCAAGAACGGCTATTACGCTCTCGGGGAACTCGAGTTTGCAAAATCTGCCGAGGGTTATCATCTCTACCATTGGGCCGACCGGGATTCCCTAACTGCTGCGCGGGTTTACCACTCCGTTGAGGATGCGCGACAGATAGCAAAATACGATTCCTCCGGTGCTTACCGTCCTTTAAAAGGAGCACCGAATTTGCCTCGGGGCTGGCTCATCCAGCTAGCAAACATCGACTGCTTGAAAAGAGCCCTCGATTTCTTTTATCCGGGGGCCATCGGTACCTGGCTGGCTTACCGAGCCGGAAAGGCAGATCCCGTCTGTTTGCGTCAGACCCTGAATCGGCAAACCGGGATGTATCGAATAACCCGGAAGCTGACGGAAGACCAGGCCCAGAACCTGGTTAAGGAAGCCTGCCGTTCAGACAGCCGGTGCCTGAGGACCATCTTGTGGGGAATTGAAGAAAATCGGCTGCCGGATTTCCTTCCCGGCTCCAAGTCGAATCCGTCCGTTGACCAAACCGGCCAGCATCGTAAGGCTTTACCGTACCTGTGCCTGGAGGCTTGCAATCTGTTAGTAGCCGCCGCGAGAACCGCTATAAAGAAGCCGTCTCGATGATTGCTTATCGCTGTCGCACGCTGGTCACCATGGATGGCACCCCGATCGATGACGGTGCATTCATAGTCAATGGACCCCGCTTTACGCAGGCCGGTCAAGCAGCCGAAATTCTCCGAACCCATACCGGCGCGGTCGTGGACTTGGGCGACGTAGCGGTGATGCCAGGTTTAATCAATGCTCATTGCCACCTTGACTACACGCTGATGCGGGGAGCCATCCTGTCGGCGCAGAGCTTTTCCCGGTGGGTCAAACGAATCAATGCGCTCAAAAGATCCCTGACCGATAACGATTATTTACAGGCCACCCGTCTCGGCTTCGAAGAACTTCGCAAGAACGGGGTCACAACAGTTCTGAATATTGTCTCTACTCCGCAAATCTTCGCGCTACTTCCCCCACCCGTAATCCGGGCCTGGTACTTTCTCGAGCTCATTGACGTGCGACCCAGACCTTGGATCGAAGAACATGTTTTTGGATCGTGGTTGTTCCTTTCGGGAAACGGCGACCGTCTTGGCGGTCTGGGACTGAGCCCACACGCTCCCTACACAGCGTCCGCGAAAATGTATGAGGTCGCCCTCGAATGCTCACGCTCCATGAACATGCTAATCACCACCCACATCGCTGAATCGAGTGAAGAGTTCGCGATGTTCGCCGAGGCTTCGGGGGAGCTCCACGATTTTCTGAAACAGCTTGGCCGGCCGATGGCCGATTGCGGATCGACTTCGCCGCTACGCCATCTGATTGAGAATGGCTTAATCAGCCCCGACTGCATCGTGGCCCATCTCAATGAATTGGACGACCGGGATCTTGAACTCCTGAGCCAAACGAAATGGCGGAACCTGCACATCGTGCACTGCCCAAAGAGTCACCGCTTCCTGCACCACAAACGTTTTCCACTCGAAGCGTTGAGTGAGCGGGGCTTGAATATCTGTCTCGGCACGGACAGTTTGGCCAGCAATAACTCGCTCAACCTCTTCTCCGAGATGCGGACGGCAAAGAAAACTTATCAAACGTTGATGGCTCGGGACTTGTTGGAAATGGTTACCATTCGGCCCGCGCGCGCTTTGAAACTCGAGCACGAGTTGGGCAAAATCGCCCCCAACTATCTGGCCGACTGTATCGCGATTCCTTTTAAAGGCCCCATGAACGAGGTGTTGGAGGCAATTGTCCAAAACAGAGGTACGATCAAATGGATGATGGTAAACGGAAAAATTCTACAGTGAGGCGGTCGTCCGTCGGCTTTTTGATTTGCTGGCTTCTCTTGACGGGGAGCGGTCCGGGTGCCCCGCTTACAGCTGCTCCTTCCTCCCCGGAAAAATCAGCAATTGAAAAGGAGCCTGCTGTGGTCGCGGCCAGCGCCGCGGTGATCGATTCGTTTACTGGCGAATTCCTTTTCCTGAAGAACGAAAATGCCATTCAATACCCGGCCAGTGCGACAAAAATCCTGACCGCTTTCCTGGTGATTGAAGCGGGGGATCTCGACAAACCGGTGACGATTGATTTATCCGACACCAAAGTTGAGCCAACCAAGCTGGATCTCAAACCTGGTGAGCAGTACACCCGCCGCCAGCTCCTTTACGGTCTGCTGCTGAAAAGCGCCAATGACGTGGCCATGGCGCTGGCTCGGGACAATGCCGGATCAGTCGAGGCTTTTGCCGAGAAGATGACTCGTCGGGCCGCCGAACTCGGGGCCACCAACAGCCATTTTGCCAATCCCAACGGGTTGCACGATCCTAGCCACTACACCTCGGCTCATGACTTGGCGCTCATTGCCCGGGCCGCGATGGAGCAACCATTCTTTCGGCAGGTGGTCGGGACCATCTATTATAGTTGGAAATCGCCCAAAGGCGTCGTCTACCAATTGCGAAATCACAACCGTCTCCTTCGACATTTTGCCGGATGCAACGGTCTGAAGACTGGTTACACCCGCGCGGCCCAGCAGGTCCTGGTCAGTTCCGCCCTCAGAGAGGGGCATGAAGTCATCTCCGTGGTGTTGCATACCGACAAGCCCGGTATCTGGGAAGATAGTAAGGCGCTCCTGACTTATGGCCTGATCAAAGTCGGTTGCCCGCCCGGGAGCATCGCCAATAGTTTCGAACGCGCCTCAGAAAAAGAAGACACTTCGGGCGAAGGCGATGAAGCACACTGAGGGGGGAGTGCAGGGAGCATCCAACGGGCAAGCGCGCGTGGAGGTGCCTGAAGAAAATCACGTTTCGGCGGATCGCGGAGAAGTTGCAGGAGTTCAGGAGTTGCAGGAGTTACAGAATAAGAAATTGGAATCGGAAAAGGCCTGGGACAGGTCCGAATGGCGGAAGTTTAGGCCTGTCCCGCAGGGGGCTGCAGAACTCAGCCCAGGGTTGAGCCCAGGGTTTCAACCTTGGGAATCCTCAAAATAAACGGTTCGCCCTGTTAGGACGTTCGATCTGGCGCCCCTTCAGGGCGCGTCGCTTTTGGTGCAGATACCCAGGGTTGAAACCCTGGGCTGAGTTCTGTAGCCCCTGCGGGGCACAAAACAAAAGGGAAAGGCATTGGGGACAGGCTCCATGTTTACCTGGTTGCTGGCACACCCTTGAGGAATCTTCGATATCTGGATAATTGACCTGTCCCCAATGGATTGATTCCAAGCTTCGGCTAGGCTCTATATGGCCGAGGGCCTGCCCCGCAGGGGCTGCAGAACTCAGCCCAGGGTTTCAACCCTGGGAATTCTCAAAATAGACGGTTCGCCCTGAAAGGCGCGAAAGATGCGGGTACCAGATGAAGCTCGCACCTATTGCCGCGCAAAAATCGAGACAAAGGACGACATCCCGCTGGCCTTCCTAGCAGGCGGTGATTCTCCCTGGCGGAGAAGAATTATTTCGAAAGTTTGCGATTCATGTATGAAATTTCTGGTAATTTACTAATAATAAATATAATTCTATTAGTTGTTCAAATAACTCTCTATGGCCCGTATTTTTATTGTCGATGATGAACCCGCTACCGCCGATTGGATTTCTAGTCTCTGCCGAGACCGCGGGCATCAGCCTTTTCACTATTATTCTTCCGCGGCGGCTGCTGAAGCTTTGTCGGATGTGGTACCTCACCTGGTCATCGCTGACCTGAACACACAGGAACCCGACAGATTCTATATTTTACGGGAGTGCCGGGAAAAACATCCCGAAACTGTCGTCGTGGTATTGGGACCGTTCGATTCTGCGGATCTGGCTCCGACAGCAATGCAATCGGGCGCATTTGACTACCTGCGCAAGCCGTTGAAAGCGGACGAGATGCAGTTCTGCATACAGCGCGCTTTGGATCATCAGACCGCCCTTCTACGGAGCGAAGCTCCGAAACGCGAAAACGGCGATCGGTACAAATTCGAGAATCTGATCGGTACGAGTCCCAAAATGCAATCGATCTACAAGCTGATTGGGAAAGTCGCTGACACGGAAAGTACAATCCTAATCCAAGGCGAATCCGGAACGGGAAAAGAATTAGTGGCCCGGGCGCTGCATCATAATAGCTCGCGGCAGAATCATCCTTTCGTCAGCATTAATTGCAGTGCGCTGCCAGACAACCTTTTGGAGTCGGAGCTGTTCGGTCACAAGAAGGGATCCTTCAACGGCGCGGTCATGGACAAAGTCGGGCTTTTTGAGGAGGGCAACAATGGCACCCTTTTTCTGGACGAAATCAATTCGATGTCGCAACAGCTGCAAACCAGACTACTACGAGTGCTGGAGGAGCGGCAAATCCGCCAGGTCGGGGATAACAGACAAATTCCGGTAAATGTCCGATCGATTGCTGCTTCCAGTGAATCATTGAAGGCAAAAACCCGCATGGGTGGATTCCGCGAAGACCTCTACTTTCGATTGGCGGTCGTCCCGATTGAAATTCCACCGCTCCGGGAGCGTCTGGAAGATGTTCCGCTGCTGGTTCGTTGTTTTTTGCAGAAGCATGCCGATCAAACGGGCACCGAGCAAATGAAGATGGATCCGGCGGCGATGGGACGTCTGACCGAGTATACTTGGCCTGGAAATGTCCGTGAACTTGAGAACGCGATCGAAAGAGCATGCGCGTTCAGCGAGGGAGGAGTGATTCGGGCGTCCGATTTACCGCCGCATGTGCTTCACGAATCCGGAACTCCTGAAAAGGCGCCAGATTCGGAATGGAGAATCGGTCAACCACTCGACGACTTCGTTCGCCACCAGGAGCGGAGGTACATTGAGATGACATTGAAGTTCAACGCCGGTTCGCGAGAAAAGACGGCCAGCATGCTGGGGATCAGCATCGCGACGCTCTACCGGAAGCTCGATTTGAAACATCATCGAGAATAAGGAAGCAGAAGGCTCGGCGTCCGTGCAGAAGAGAACTCGGGAGCGTTTGCGTACGCACGAGCGCTGAGCCTTCTTTTCCTTTATTCTGCCTCCTTGAAGTTCGGCCGCCACTCTTCTAGAGTCCTCCTTCGAGGAGATAACAATTTTCCGTATGGCCGGCCCGGGGATCCATCAGTTCCAAAGTCTATCAATGCAGCAGGTGCTTGCACCTCAGCTGCAGCAGAGTCTGCAGATCTTGCAGGCTCACGCCCTGGAACTCAGAAATATTGTTCAACAGGAATTGCAAACCAATCCGGTCCTGGAGGAAGAGATCGACACGTTCGAAGCCGAAGAACGGTCGAAGGACGATAGTGATTTCCAGGAAGAGTTCGAGCGTCTGGCTAAGTTGGACGAGGAGTGGCGCGATTACATGGCCCAGAACGTCAGCTACTCGTCGAGAAATCTTGAGGACGAAGAGCGACGCCAATTTTTCTTCGATTCCATTGCCAGCCAGGAAACGCTCCAACAGCATCTTTGGGAGCAGCTAAACACGTCCGACGTAACCGAAGCGCAACGAAAAGCGGCCGAACTGATCATCGGCAACATCGACGACCTAGGTTTTCTGCAAACTTCGCTGGAAGACATTTCGACCAACACCGGACACCCTTTGCCAGAGTTACAGGGAATGCTCGACCTGATCCAAACGTTTCATCCGGTCGGCGTGGGGGCTCGCGATCTTCGGGAATGTCTATTGATTCAACTGCGCCGCCTGGGCAAGGACGGGAGCCTCGAATACCAGATCGTTGACCTTCATCTCGAAGACCTGGGGCGCAAACGACTGCCGGAAGTAGCTCGCCGCCTGAGCGTTTCCATCGAGCAAGTCCAGCGGGCGGCCAATTTCATATCCACTCTGGATCCAAAACCGGGCCAGATTTTTACCCCGGATCCGAACAGTTATGTTTTACCGGACGTCAGCGTGGACAAAGTAGGCGACGATTACGCGGTCTCGCTGAATGGAGATCAAGTTCCACATCTCCGGATCAGCAAGACCTACAAAGATCTGATGACGACCGGTTCGAACGGTACCGATGTCCGGGATTACATTCGGGAGAAGATTCGCAGCGGAAAATTCCTGATCAAGAGTATTCACCAACGCCAACAGACGATCCTGAATATCGCGAACGAGATTGTGAAGCGGCAGTATGAATTTCTTGAGAATGGCACCGCCTCGCTCAAGCCGCTGACCATGGCACAAATAGCGGAGACGGTGGGGGTGCACGAGACTACGGTCAGCCGCGCGATTTCCGGCAAGTACATGGCCACGCCTCAAGGTGTATTCGAAATGAAATACTTCTTCACGCCGGGTTATCAGACCGCAGGCGGCGCTTCACTGAGCAATACCAGCGTGAAAGAATCGATCTCCGATCTGGTCCGCAACGAAGAGACTCGAAACCCGCTGAGCGACAAAGAAATTGTGGAAATTCTTTCGGACCGGGGTATACCAATAGCCCGGCGAACGGTTGCCAAGTACCGGGCAGAGCTGAACATCCTTCCAAGCAATCTTCGAAAGCAATATTGAGTAAGTGTACCGTCTATTTGTTTTAGTATGTGCGTTGGCCGTTTGGACTGCGACGGCGGAATCAAAGACGTTCGACTTTCAAAGAGACACCTTCGGATTCGCTAATCAGACTTACTTTGATTACCAGCCGCTAACCGATACCCAGACGCAAATCATTCGGCGACGTGGCCGGGTGCCAGATTTTTCGCGCCACTGCTTCCAGTTGTGCCGAGCGGTGCTGCAGTTTTTTAAATTCGCGGAATTCCGTCCAGATCTTCCAAAAGTGTCCGAGTCGGAGTATCGGGAGATTGTCCGCAGAGTGAGCAGGATCCCGGCTTGGAGCAGCGGCCCGCGATTCAAAGTCGTAGTCCCAGGATACCCGGACTTGCACAGTTTTTCTCTTGGCGAGACCCTGACGGTACAAAAAAACCTAGGCTTGTGGTGGCCGTCTTACTGGAGAATCGGGAATTGGAGGATTGTCAATCCGGTGCCGCGTTCAGGACAGGAGCAGATGGCAAAACGGTTGCGAACCGCCCTGGATGCTCAACAAATCCGGGACGTCTATATCACTCGATTCAAACCGATCAATCATTGCCTGGTCGTGTATCACTACGATTCCCGGCCGAACGGTGATTTGGTATTTGACGTCTATGATGCCAATCAGCCAGGCAAGCTGGTCCATCTAAGTTATCACGCCTCCGACCGCAGTTTTTATTACGACAAAACCTGGTATTACCGTGGCGGCCTGGTGAGCGTGCTTCCGCTCTACGTCTCCCTATTGTTTTAGCGCTCATTAACCCTAGATTTGAAATCCTCACGGGAACCACGTTCCGACAAAAGAAAACACCACTAAAAGGACGCGCCGCGCGCACGAGATATGCCCTTTCTCCAATGGTTCAAAAGAAAGCCAGTCAGCGACGAAACTCTGACCAAACCGGTTCCCGCTCAGAACCTCACCCCGAAACAGACCAATCTCCAGGCCACAGTCGTCACCAATTCGGCGGCCGAGGTCTTATCGCCCAATGATCGACCTTCAACTTCCTTCCTAGCCGCCGAAGAGAAACCAGGTGCCACTCCCCCACTCGCCGACGGCGGCCAGACTCCAATCCCGGCCACGGCAGATCTCTCGGTCCCGATCGGATCTTTTTACTCGAAATTGCCGGCTCACTTATTGATTTCAGATATTCCGGATCTGACCCGCGTGGTGCAAATTTCCGCCGACGATGTGGTCCTTGATCAGGAAAAGCGAGAGGCAACTCTTCCTCTGTCAATTCTCAGTCTATCGTGTCCGGAAATTTTCGTGCAGGCCGTGGACAACTCCGACGACCTGCCGATCACTTTTTCTCTTGTTCAGCCGGAGGAGGCAGGACCGCCTCGGGCTGAGGGAGGCCTCGATCTTGATCCAACCGAAGCATCCCCACCCAAGGTAACAACTGATGCAGGCGCACCAGGCGAAACGGAAGGGCTCTCAGACAGTGCCGAAAGGCAGATCAGGCTCCAGCTCCAAGCTATTCTCGCCGACTTTCCGCCCCATCTCGAAACGCCGTTAATGCACTCGCTGATCGGAACTCAGGCCGAGATTGCGCTACCGCTGGGTTTGATCCAATCGCAACTAGTGCATGGGCGCGTCGTCGTCCCGGCCGAACTTTTCTCTGGAGCGCTCTCCAGCGAACTGAAGCCCTATTTTGAATCGATCGACCCCGCGGCGGAGATCCCGATCCCTTTGGCAGAGA
This sequence comes from uncultured Verrucomicrobiae bacterium, assembly GCA_963808535.1. Taxonomy (GTDB): domain Bacteria; phylum Verrucomicrobiota; class Verrucomicrobiia; order Chthoniobacterales; family JAFAMB01; genus JAFAMB01. The sequence continues at coordinate 156,131 of CAWEGF010000001.1, forward strand.
TCTTTTCGCGACTCCCGCCGGAGACCATTAAGATCAGAGAAGACCAGGAGGTCGATCTTCCGGAAGAAACGATCCCAACCCCTTTCAGCGAACAGGCAGAAGAAGACGCTAAACAATTCAGCGAAACTCCAGCTGAAACAGCCCTTCGCGCTGAAGAGATACCGCCGGCCAAGGCTGAGGAACCGATCATTGCTTTTGAAAATGTTTCAAAAACATTGCAGGCCATCTTCATGACCGAAGAGCCACTTGACCTGGCCGGGACGATCCATCGAATCGCGGAATTGCCCGGTCTCAAATCATGTCTGTTGAGTACCACGGAAGGAGTCAAGCTGGCCGGGGACCTTGCCGATCCAGAGCAGGAAAAAGGGGTCTCCGTCCTGTTGCCAGAACTATTCCAACGTACCCAATCGCAATTAGAAGTGTTAGGCGCCGATACCTTGGAAACGATCACTTTATATTGCGGCCTTCGTCAGTTGAGCACCTTCGTAAAAGGAAAGCTCTGTCTCACCGTTCTGCACGATAATCGGCCGTTCAAACCGGGTGTTCGGGAAAAGATCCAAGCTGTTGTTAGCGAGCTAGCAACTCTCGGTGAGTCCAGAATATCGCTTCAATGAGATGACCCAATGCCGACCATCAATTATGCCAGCAAAGAGATTCAATTTAAAATCGTCTACTACGGGCCGGCCCTGAGTGGTAAAACGACCAACCTGGTTTATATCCATTCCCGAATTGCTCCAGCCCATCGCGGCGATCTGATCTCACTCGCCACGGCTGCTGACCGAACGCTTTTTTTTGACTTCTTGCCATTAAGCGCCCTGACGCTTCAAGGGTTCAGAACAAAATTCCAGCTCTACACGGTACCAGGGCAGGTGATCTATAACTCAACCCGGCAGCTGGTCTTACGCAGCGTTGATGGGGTAATTTTGGTCGCGGATTCCCAATGGGACAAAATGGAGGAAAACGTGCTGAGTTTTCGCAACCTCGAACAAAATCTGCAAAAGCAAAATCTGACCCTAGAACACGTGCCGATCGTGTTGCAATACAATAAGCGCGACCTCCCAAGCATAGCGCCGACAAATTACCTGGAGTACTTATTGAACAACCGGAAGAAACGACTCCAAAGCTTTGAATGCGTCGCCAGCACCGGCCGGAATGTTTTTTCCACTCTGGACGCCGTCACTCAGTTGCTGTTGCACAAATTTAAAAAGGAAAACGCTCAACTCTTTGCCCGAATCTAAGAAAGTGATGGTGTGAGTGGCAGTGGTCGTGACGACGAACGCAGAAGCTGGCAATTTTCGACCGAGCCAGAACCTGAACTCCTGGCCTTCGCCCAAGTTGTTGCAGGCGGACCATAGCTCATCTATTAGTCTCAAATGATCGACTACATGCAAAAGGGGGGGCCGTTGATGTGGCTCATTCTGCTTTGTAGTGTTGTTTCCATCGCCGTCTTCGCAGAACGGGTGCTCTATTTTCACCGGGCGACCATCGACTTGGGTGAATTTCTCCAAGGCTTATCGAACCTGGTCCGCAAACGAAATCTGGCGGAAGCCCGAGTGGAATGCCAAGCGACTTCGGTCCCGGTGACCCGGGTCATCCACGCCGCTTTAATCCGTCATTCCCTGCCTCGAACCGAGCTTCGCGAAATTGTTCAGGAAGCCGGACAGCTGGAGGTTCCACGCCTGGAACACAATCTGGGAATCCTCATAGCGATCGGCTATATCTGCCCCCTAATCGGGCTACTTGGAACGGTGACCGGTTTAATCCAGGCCTTTGTTCAATTATCCGCCAATAACGGGTATGCCACTCTGGCCGACGTTTCGGGCGGGATCTACCAGAGCTTGCTGACTACCGCGGCCGGCCTAGTGGTGACCATTCCTACTGTCCTCGCTTATTGCCATCTTTCGGCCCGCTTAAATGTTCTTCTCCACGATATGGAGCGGGCCGGGATCGAAGTGGTTAATCTGCTCTCCGAACGAGAACCCGATTCATCTATCATTGAATTTAGTCCAGGGTCCCAGGCTGCCGGTGATCATCGATGAAGTTGGTTAGATCAGTCCATCTTAACCCTTTTCTGATCTTCCTGATTCCGTTGGCGGATCTTTGTTTCCTGCTGCTGCTGCTCTTCCTGGTTAGCTCCACCTTTCTTTTGCACCCGGGGATCAGCGTCAATCTTCCTTTTTCCAAGTTCACGCTGGGTCCCCAAAAAAATCCGGTCATTATCAGTATTACTGCCGGCCCATATCCATTGGTTTACTATCGCGACCAGCAGATAAAACTAGAAGATCTGGCCCATCGCTTGGCGGAAGATCATTCTCCCGACCGGTCGATGATTATCCAGGCCGATCGCTTGACTCCTCAGGGGTCAGTGGTCGAGGTGATGAATCTTTGCCTTGAGAATGGCTATTCGGTGGTGCTCGCCACGGCGCCGAAAGAACGATGAATCAACCGGTCGGGCGTTTCATTTTCGATTGGCAAAAAAGCCGCTGGGACTACCGGTTACCTGTTCTGATCACGATCTCGTTCATCGTCCACATCTTCTGTTTTTATATCTTTCGAGTCGTTTACCCGCCGACCACTTCCCTGCTACCTCCTTCGGCGCAAGTTACTATTCTCGATCCCAACCGACCCCAGGACAGGAGCTTGCTGGACTGGGTCACCATGAACAATCCAGCGAATGTCAGCGCGCCCAGATTCGATTCCGGGGTAATCGACCAGGTAACGCCTAAATATAAACCTATCTATTCAACACTAGCGGTGGAGTTGAAGCGCGGGGAATCGGCGAAACCGCAGCCAGAGGCCATCCCATCGCTCTTCTCCGCGGAAACTCTCCTGCCCATGCGGTCGCAACCTCCGGAAGAAGTCACCGCAAGAACTTTTCCGACCCGGTTGGAGATCGCCTCAACACTGCAATCGAGAGCTCCGGTCACTTTGGCGGCATTGCCAACCAGTACGGCCTTGTCAGAGCCAACCTCGATCTTCATCGGCGTGAATCCTGACGGAGCGGCTGACTATGTTTTCCTTAAGCAATCGAGCGGTAATAGTTCGCTCGATCAAAAAGCGGAAGATTTTATTCGCGGGGTAAAATTCAAGCCGGACTCAAATCGGACTTGGGGAATAGTGACGCTCCACTGGGGAGGAACTCAGCCGTGATCCGAGTTGAACTGCCGGTTCTGGTTTTTATCTACCTCATTGTTTTCCTTGCGGCGATCTTTTCGCTTTGGATAGTTTACGAATGGCTTCGTCGAAGTCGCGAGAAAGAGGCCTTGCGTTACCGCGTTCGATGCACCATTTGTGCGTCTATTTTCGAAGACAAAACCAACAACCTGCTTCCACGATGCCCTCGCTGCGGCAGCTTGAACGAGAGATTTAAGATAGGAGGACTTTAACGCTATGGCAATGTTCATCGGTCGCAACCGCAAAGCCCGAACGACCTACGGTTTCGACGAGATTGCGCTGGTCCCGGGTAGCGCGACCATCAATCCAAACGAAGTTGATATCACCTTCAGCGTCCCACGGAAAGACATCGAACCGCTGGCGCTGGCGATTCCGATCCTGGCCAGCGCGATGGATGGAGTCGTCGATGTAAACTTCGCGATCGAGATGGGTAAAATGGGCGGATTGGCAGTGCTGAATCTGGAGGGGGTTCAAACCCGCTACAAAAATCCGCAGGAAGTGCTGCTGAAAATCCTGGAAGCCGATAAGGAACACGTGACAGGTCTTTTGCAAAAGATCTACCAGGAACCGGTCCAAGAGGATCTGATCGCCGCCCGGATCAAAGAGATCAAGGATGCCGGAGTAATCTGTGCGGTTAGCTCCATCCCGCAAAGGGCAGAACGCTACGGACAAATCGCCCAGGAAGCCGGGGTCGACTTGTTCGTGGTCCAGAGCACCGTTTCGACGGTGCGGCACATTTCGACTGAGTACAAATCGCTCGATCTAAGCGATTTCTGCCGGGAAATGAAGTGTCCGGTGATTGTCGGCAACACGGTCGGGTACGATGTAACCCTGGAGATTATTGGTTGCGGTGTCGCCGGCGTTCTCATCGGGGTTGGACCGGGAGCCGCCTGTACCTCAAGAGGCGTCCTGGGCTTGGGCGTCCCTCAGGTGACGGCCACGGTGGATTGCGCCGCGGCCCGGGACTACCATTTAAAAAAAACCGGCCGCTATGTCCCGATCATCACCGACGGTGGAATGAGCAAAGGAGGCGACGTCTGCAAAGCCCTGGCTTGCGGGGCTGATGCGGTCATGATCGGGAGCGCTTTCGCAAAAGCGGTCGAAGCGCCCGGTAAAGGTTACCATTGGGGCATGGCGACCCCTCATGCCAATTTGCCGCGCGGCACCCGAATCAGGGTAGGAACGACCGGCTCATTGCGACAGATCCTCTTCGGTCCGGCAGACGTGGATGATGGCAGTCAGAATCTGGTCGGAGCGGTGACCACCTGCATGGGAAACGTCGGTGCGGCCAACCTTCGAGAATTCCAGGAGACAGAAATCATCATTGCGCCATCCATCCGAACCGAGGGAAAACTCTTTCAACAAGTCCAAATGGTCGGAATGGGTTCCAGAAACTCTTGAGTCTATTTGGGTTCAAATTTCTGTTGCTTAACCGCATATTGCAGACTACCGCCGTATCGAGAACCCATGAGTAATCGACGAGTCGTTGTCACCGGAATTGGCGTTGTTTCCCCAATCGGAATCGATTTGAAATCGTTTTGGGAAAACCTGGTGAATGGCAAAAGCGGCGTTCGCCAAATAACCCAGTTCGATTCCTCCACTTTCGATTGCCACATCGCGGGGGAAGTCCCCGATTTTAAACCGGCGCTCTATTTTAAGAACCCCAAGGACGTCCGGCGGGCCGACCGTTTTGCGCAGTTCGCCATGGCCGCTGCCAAATTGGCCCTTGAAGACAGTGGGCTCGATC
>CAWEGF010000002.1:0-76540 GCA_963808535.1 uncultured Verrucomicrobiae bacterium
GAATAAGAATAGTCACGGCTTCGGCATCGAACAGGAAATAAAAATCCCTTCTACCCTGAAGAAATCACCAGATTCACGGGGGAACCTTCCGTCACGGAACTCCCGCTCGCTGGGTCCTGGCTAATTACGTTGCCGATAGCCACCGTATTGCTGCTGTGGTGTGTGACGGTCCCCACGGTGAGTTTCGCTCCGGTGATCGCCGTCGCCGCGGCATCCTGAGTCAACCCTTCCACGTTGGGCACGGTCACCATCTGTGACCCTGAAGAAATCACCAGGTTCACCGGGGAGCCTTCCGCCAAGGAGCTCCCGCTCGTCGGGGCCTGGCTAAGTACCTTGGCGGCAGCTACCGTGTTGCTGGTCTGATGAGTGACGGTCCCAACTGTTAAATTCACCGCGACGAGTGCTTCGGTCGCAGCGTCCTGAGTCAGCCCCTCCACGCTGGGCACGGTCACCATCTGTGGTCCTAAGGAAATCACTAGGTTCACGGAGGAACCTTGTGCCACGGAGCTTCCTCGCTCCGGGTCTTGGCTAATTACTTTGCCGACGGTTCCCACCTTTAGTTTCGCCCCGATGATAGTTGTGGTCGCAGCGGCCTGAGTCAATCCCTCCACGTTGGGCACAGTCACCATGTGTGGCCCTGAAGAAATCATCAGGTTTACCGGGGAACCTTCCGCCAGGGAACTCCCGCTCGCCGGATCCTGGCTAATTACGTTGCCGGTAACTACTGTGTCGCTGGTCTGCTGGGTGATGTTTCCCACCTTAAGTTTCGCTCCGGTGAGGGCTGTGGTCGCATCATCCTGAGTCAACCCCTCCGCGTTGGGCACAGTCACCATTCGTGGCCCTGAAGAAATCACCAAGTTCACCGGAGAACCTTCCGCCGCGGAGCTTCCGCTCGCCGGGTCCTGGCTAATTACGTTGCCGGCAGCCACTGTGTTGCTGGTCTGTTGAGTGACGGTCCCCCCCTTTAGTTTCGCCCCGGTGAGGGCTGTGGTCGCATCATCCTGAGTCAACCCCTCCACGTTGGGCACGGCCACCATCTGTGGCCCTGAAGAAATCACCAGGTTCACCGGAGAACCTTCCGCTGCGGAGCTTCCGCTCGCCGGGTCCTGGCTAATTACGTTGCCGGCAGCCACTGTGTTGCTGGTCTGTTGAGTGACGGTCCCCATCAGGAGTTTCGCATCGATGATTGTTGCGGTCGCAGCGGCCTGAGTCAACCCCTCCGCTTGGGGCACAGCCACCATTCGTGGCCCTGAAGAAATCACCAAGTTCACCGGAGAACCTTCTGCCGCAGAGCTTCCGCTCGCTGGGTCCTGGCTAATTACGTTGCCGGCAGCCACTGTGTTGCTGGTCTGCTGAGTGACGGTTCCCATCAGGAGTTTCGCATCGGTGATTGTTGCGGTCGCAGAGGCCTGAGTCGCTCCCTCCACGTTGGGAACGACCGCCATCTGTGGCCCTGAAGAAATCACCAGGTTTACCGGAGAACCTTCCGTCACAGAGCTCCCACTCGTGGGGTCTTGGCCAATTACCTTGCCGGTCGCTACCGTGTTGCTGAACTGCTGAGTGACGGTTCCCACCATGAGTTTCGCCCCGGTGATTGTTGTGGTCGCAGCGTCCTGAGTCAACTCCTCCACGTTGGGCACAGTCACCATCTCTGGCCCTGAAGAAATCACAAAGTTCACCGAGGAACCTTGCGCCAAGCTCCCGTTCGCCGGGTCTTGGCTAATTACCTTGGCGGTAGCCACCGTGTTACTGAACTGCTGAGTGACGGTTCCCACCATGAGTTTCGCTCCGGTGATGGCTGTGGTCGCAGCGGCCTGAGTCAGACCCTCCACGTTGGGTATGGCTACCATCATCTGTGGCCCTGAAGAAATCACCAGGTTCACCGAGGAACCTTCCGCCAAGGAGCTCCCACTCGTGGCATCTTGGCTAATTACCTTGCCGGAAGCTACCGTATTGCTGGCTTGCTGGGTGACAGTCCCGGCCTTGAGCTGCGCCGCCGTGAGGGCTGTGACCGCATCATCCTGGATCAACCCCTCCACGTTAGGCACGGCCACCATCTGTGGCCCTGAAGAAATCACCAGGTTCACCGGGGAACCCTCCGCCAAGGAGTTCCCGCTCGCCTGCTCCTGTCTAATTACTTTCCCGGTAGCCACCGTGTTGCTGGTCTGCTGGGTGGTGATCCCCACCTTGAGTTTCGCCCCGGTGAGGGCTGTGGCCGCAGCATCCTGGAGCCAGCCCCTCCACGTTGGGCACGGCCACCATCTGCGGCCCTGAAGAAATCACAAGGTTCACCGAAGAACCTTCCGCCAAGGAGCTCCCGCTCTTGGCATCTTGGCTAATTACTTTGCCGGTAGCCAGCGTGTTGCTTGTCTGCAGGGTATTCGTCCCCACTTTTAGTTTCGCTGCGTTGAGGACTGCGGTCGCAGCGTCCTGACTCAACCCCTCCACATTGGGCACGGCCACTATCTGTGGCCCTGAAGATATCACAAGGTTCACGGGGGAACCTTCCGCCAAGGAGCTCCCGCTCGCCGGGTCCTGGCTAATTACTTTCCCGGTAGCCACCGTGTTGCTGGTCTGCTGGGTGTTGGTCCCCACCTTGAGTTTCGCCTCGGTTAGGGCTGCGGTTGCGGCGTCCTGAGTCAGCCCTTCCACGTTGGGCACGATCACCATCTGTGGCCCTGAAGAAATTACCAGGTTCACCGGGGAATCTTCCGCCAAGGAGCTCCCGCTCGCCGCGTCTTGGCTAATTACTTTCCCGGCAGCCACCGTGTTGCTGGTCTGCTGGGTGTTGGTCCCCACCTTGAGTTTCGCCCCGGTTAGGGCTGCGGTTGCGGCGTCCTGGGTCAGCCCTTCCACGTTGGGCACGGTCACCATCTGTGGCCCTGAAGAAATTACCAGGTTCACCGGGGAACCTTCCGCCAAGGAGCTCCTGCTCGCCGCGTCTTGGCTAATTACTTTCCCGGCAGCCACCGTGTTGCTGGTCTGCTGGGTGTTGGTCCCCACCTTGAGTTTCGCCCCGGTTAGGGCTGCGGTTGCGGCGTCCTGAGTCAGCCCTTCCACATTGGGCACAGTCACCATCTGCGGCCCTGAAGAAATTACCAGGTTCACTGCGGACCCTTCCGCCAAGGAGCTCCCGCTCGCCGGGTCCTGGCTAATTACTTTCCCGGCAGCCACTGTCTTGCTGGTCTGCTGGGTGTTGGTCCCAACCTTGAGTTTCGCCGCGGTGATGGCCGTGGTCGCTGCATCCTGAGTCAGCCCCTCCACGTTAGGTACGGCCACCTTGGCGCATCCGCTTACAAAGAAGATCGCGACTGCAAGGCAGGCACAAAGCCACCGATGCCAGCGCAACCGAATCGACCAACTGTTTCCGATAAGGGAAATTATACGACCTTGCGACATAGAGCGTGTTGAAGCTTATTCGCGCCGTAACTCAAAGAGGGCTCATTTTTTCCGATGAAACTTTACTTGACGCAGCTGTTGAGATTCACTCCCGGCACGTCCAGCTCCTGAAACACAGTATGTCGTCCGCCTCTGCCAGGACAGAGCGGCAAAACCGAGACGTTGCTTCCGGCGCTTGAATGACCCCGTAAATACACGCTGCTCCATTGGTCAAGATCTCCTGGATAATTCGGCACGCTTGAAGTCACAGCCCCACGCCGTGGCCCGGTCCTCTTCTGTATCGTTGGACGCCAGCGGGCCCTTGACCGAGGCCCGGCGAATGGTGGCTATGAGCTGCGGTGCGTCGATGGGTTTCACGAGGTGCTCACTGAAGCCAGCCTCGTGGCTTCGAGGCCTATCCTCATTCATGCCGTAGCCGGCTCATCACGATGCCAGCCTCACTGCGGATCGCGCGCATGCTGGCGCAGATTAACTCAGATACCACATGCTGTTGCCCCAGACGGGGAGCGTGGATCCCGAGGGGTGCCGTTGGTCTCCGGCTCGCGTGTCCACAGGCTGTATTCGTTCTGGAGCGCCGTCACAGGCTGAACCGCGTGGGCGCGGCGGAGCGTCTGAACGCCTCGCTCGGACATGCCGAAGTGCTTGACCTTGCCTTCCCCGATCAACTCCTTGACAGTGCCCGCCACGTCCTCGATTCGACAGGCTGAACTAATAACAAGTCCATCAACATCCGGGCATGTCCATTAGTATCCAAGGGGACTTTGACGGACGTTTTAAGCTGCCTTTTCCGAGCGGGGGAAAATGCTTGATCAAAGGTCGCAGACACAAGTTCCTCAACAACGAGCTCCGAACCGTGATCGACATCGAGAACGGCAAGATCATATTCGATAAAGGCGAGATTGTTCGCAACGGGGTCCCTTTGCATGTCGACCAGGGAATGGCTGTCACCAGGCAAGCCAGCTAGGCGAAGACTGTCGACCAAGTCATTGCCAGCGTGCCGGTTCTGCCCGCGAATACTGTCAAGGCCGCGGGAGGATTTCGCTTTGATCGCGCGATCCCAGACTCGAGATGGGAGCGTCTCCACCAAATATCTCGTTCCAACCCATTTGACCTTTAGCATTTTCTACCGGTCCATCCGATGTGGTCTCTTTTTCGCGCAGGTTGAGGAATGGACATTGCGCTCCGCGCAGCTTTTCGACTTCTGCCATGACGGAAGCGCGGGTGCTCGCACGAAACCGTTCTTTACGCTTTCAAGGAAACGCAGCCCCCGCCTCCTCTCGCCCCACCAGGATTTCGGCAACTCCTTTCCCGCTCTCGATGTATTCGCGGAATCCGAACCGCTTCAACCAACTTCTTCGGGTGCTAGGCGGGACGCTGGAGTCCCCATTTCTTCATCCGTGTAACCAAGGTAGTTGGTTTCACTCCCAGAAGTTCCGCCGCGCCGTCAGCGCCCCTGATTTTCCAATTCGTTTTGTGTAGGGCAGCAAGGAGGTTTTCGCGTTCGCGCCGCTGCAGCTCTGGTTCGGTGAGGATCTCCGGCTCGCTGCTCGTCGCTTCTCGCGTCGCAAGGAGAGGTGGGGAATGTCTCACTGGCAGGTCAAAGTCGAGCGCGCCGCCGCGCGAAACAATGACGGCACGTTCGATCACATTCCGCAGTTCTCGGATGTTGCCGGGCCAGTCGTAACTTTGAAGTTTGGCGACGCCCGCCCGTGTTAACCGCGGCTTGGAACAGCGTAGTTCCTTGACCGATAATTCCATGAAATGCCTCGCCAGAAGCGGGATGTCATCCGCCCGCTCCTTAAGGCTAGGAACTTGAATGGGGAATACATTGAGCCGGTAGTAGAGGTCTTCACGAAAACGGCCGGTCGCGATGTCCTGCTTCAAGTCACGATTCGTCGCGCCGACGATACGCACATCGGCGAGTCGCGTCCGGTCCTCCCCCACACGCTCGTAACATTTTTCCTGCAAAACGCGGAGAAGCTTGCTCTGCAAATCCAAAGGTATCTCGCCGATCTCATCGAGAAAAATGGTCCCCCCCTCGGCCATCTCGAAACGTCCGGCGCGGTCTTTGATTGCCCCGGTAAAAGCGCCGCGCGCGTGACCGAAAAATTCACTTTCATACAAATCCTTTGGGATGGAGGCGCAGTTGACGCGGATCAGGGGCTTGCCTTTGCGCCGACTGCGATGGTGGATTTCTCGCGCCACTAATTCCTTGCCCGTGCCGGTGTCGCCAAGAATTAAAACCGAGGCGTCTGTCGGCGCGACCAGGTCAATCTGGCTGACGATGTGCCGCAAGGATGCGCATTGGCCGACGAGGCTCCCGAAGGCCCTGGCTTCCACCACCTCCTCCTGCAAGTAGGCGTTCTCCATTTCCAGTTGCGCCTTCAATCGCTCTATTTCCTCGAAGGCGCGGGCGTTGGCGATGGCGGCGCCGACATGATCGGCCATAATCTGGCTCCAGGCCCGCGCTTCCTCGGGCAGATTCACACGGGCGAAGGTGGTGATAACTCCCATGATTTCGCCTTTGAAGGAGATTGCCGTGGCTGCGAATCCACGGACTAGTTCCCGCGTGAGCCAGTCCAGCCGGGAAAATTCGCCCGGCTCTTTGTATAGATCGCGCAGGACGGTCTGCTGACCAGTCACCGCAGTTTTCCCGATGACACCCTCTCCCAAAGGAATCCTGACACTGCTATCGGGCAGGCGTGCTTTGACGGCCTCGATACCCTCAAGCGGATTGTTAGCGGCCGCAGCCAGGTTCAAGCAAGAGTCCCCTTTCTCAATCAGCCAAATTTCGTAACGCGTCGTAGCAGGAAGGGTGGCGGCGCCGCGGACAATCTTTTCCAACAGGTTCTCGAGCGACCGTTCACGGGCGATCTCCAGCAGTAAAGCCATGGGGAACTTGGGATCAATGTTCGGATCAAATCGGCTATCGCTTATCGCGTCCACCCGGCTGTCGCTGGTCGGTTCCATGAACTCTCGATAGCCGAAGTAATGCGGGATTTCAACGTTGGAGGGCGACGGATTTCCGAACGTCCAAAATTCCGTCGTCCTGTGAAGTTCGCTGCTAATTTCGCATCTCCTTCTCAATGAACGTGATACGAATCGCCAAATCGATTGGCACGACAAATGACTTAAGACAGACGCAACTGAAAATAGAGACGAAAAACGAACAAAAATGAATACGCACTTTAGAAATCAACGAGCAGGACTTCGAGCTGGAGGTTTTAAAATACCCTCGCCCTGTTCTGGTTAGCTTCTGGGCTCCCTGGAGCCAGCCTTGCGGCAGAATCGGACCGGTGCTGGACGAAGTTGCCGCCCGGTGCAACGGAACTGCCAAGGTCGTCAAAGTCAATGTGGATGACAATCCCGATCTCGGCCTGCGGTTCGCGATCCAGTCCATCCCCACCTTGCTCTACTTTATCCACGGCAAGGTATCCGCCAAAATCATCGGGACGGCCAGCATGGAAGCCATCCTCGCCAAGCTGCATTCACTATCCCGCTAACACTAACAATCCAATCACGAGCATAACTCCATTCAATTTATTCCTATGAAAAAGATTCGCGTTGTAATTGCAGGCGGAGGATTTGCCGGACTGAGCGCGGCGATACATCTCGACAAGACTTTGGCTCGGTGCGGGGCCGTGGAAATTACTCTCATCAGCCGCGAGAACTTCATTCTGTTTACACCGATGCTCCACGAGGTGGCGGCGGGCGATCTTGATCCGGGCGATATCGTCAACCCGATCCGCCGCATTGTTCGTCGTATAAAGTTTGTCGAAGCGGAGGTGCAGAGGATCGACCTGTCCACGCGACGTATCCACTGCAAAGGTGGTGTGGCCGGGCTCGCGCTTGAGTTCGAGTTCGACCCCCTGCTGTTTACTCTCGGCTCAGAAACTAATTTCTTCGATCTTCCCGGCGTCAGCGAGTGGGCGGTGACGATGAAAAGCCTGAGCGACGCCGCACTGCTCCGCAATCGCGTGCTAGCTCTATTGGAGGAAGCAACTCTGCAAAGTGATCCCGCTACGCGCCGACAGTTACTCACGTTTGTCACTGCCGGCGGTGGTTTTGCCGGCACGGAAACGACCGGCGCCATCAACGACTTTGTGCGCGACACCGTGCGATACTATCCGGACCTGAACGAAACATTGATTCGCGTCGTTGTCATTCAGCCGGGTGATCTTTTGCTACCGGAACTTGGCGAAGAACTGGGTCGCTACGCCGAGCGCAAGCTGTGCGAGCGGAAAGTGGAAGTGATCAAAGGTACACGCGTGGCGAGCTACGATGGTTCGGTTGTCAGGTTGAGTGACGGTCAATCCATACCTGCCTCGACACTCATTTGGACGGCAGGTGTGAAACCTAGTGCGGTCATTGCTTCATTGCCGGGCCATAAGGAACGCGGACGCCCTGTCGTTGATGAATTCCTCCGCGTCCCCGGGGTTCCTGGACTGTGGGCCGCGGGAGATTGCGCTGCGGTGCCGGTTTCAGAGAAGGAAGAGTTTCATCCGCCCACGGCGCAACACGGTTTACGCCAGGGTCTCATCGCGGCCAGGAACATCGAAGCGGCCATTCTGGGCCGTCCGCTGACGCCCTTCAATTTTTCAACAATCGGACAACTGGCAACGATCGGGCGCAGCTCCGGCGTGGCGTCGGTCTTCGGGATAAGGTTCTCCGGTTTCATTGCTTGGTGTCTTTGGAGGGCCGTGTATCTGATGAAGCTGCCGCGTTTGACAAAGAAGCTGCGGGTCATGGTCAGTTGGATACTCGACCTATTCTTCGCCAGGGAGATCGAGCAGATGATCACTTTGCGCGATGTCGAAGCAGTAAGCGAGCTGGCAGGCCGGCTTCGCGCACGTGCAGCGGAGCAAACGTTAGTTACGTCCACACCCGTGCCCGAAGCGGCCAATCACATTCAAGCCTGACCTACCATGAAACACATAACGGTTCTCTCGCTATTCATCCTCACATTGCTTCCGGGTTGCTCGCGCAAGCAAGGCGACGTTTCTCCGGCGAAAGTGGAAGTGCAACGCGTCGCGCTGGCCGAGGCGTCGAAGACGATGACTCTAACTGGTGAGATACGCGCGCAGGTGGAGTCTGATCTCGGTTTCCGCACCGATGGCCGAATCACCGAACGGCTGGTGGATATTGGCGATCACGTCTCGGCCGGCCAGATCCTCGCGAAGCTCGATCCGCACGAGCAGCAAGCAGCAGTCGATGCAGCGGAATCCGACGTTCGCGCTGCTGAGGCAAAACTTCGCAACGAGACCTCCAACCTGGAGCGGCAGAAATTTCTGCTTTCTCGCAAGGCGAATCCGCCATCGGAGTATGATCGCGCGGAGGAGTCCTTCCGCACCGCGCAAAGCTCGCTCGATGCCGCAAAAGCTCAGCTTGGAACGGCGCGTGACGCCTTGGCGCAAACAGAACTTCGCGCCAGCAACGCTGGTACGATCACCGCGCGAAACGCGGAGATCGGTCAGGTGGTGTCGGCCGGGCAGCGCGTCTTTGTTTTGGCCCATGACGGTCCACGCGATGCGGTCTTTAACGTGAATGAATCGGTGTTCGGCAACCAACCCGTCGATCGAAACATTCCGATTCAGATCAAACTCGTTAGTGATCCGGGTATCCAAACCACCGGCAAGGTGCGCGAGATCACGCCAACGCTGAGTGGCGCGGGTGGAACGCTTGCGGTCAAAGTCGGGCTGGAGAAGTCTCCTCCCACGATGACCCTGGGAGCTGCGATCTTTGGTGAAGGGCCGCCAAGCTCGCAAAAAACGATTACGCTTCCGGCGTTTTCATTGGCGTCGGTGGCGGGGCGGCCAGGTGCGTGGGTAGTGGACCCCGCCACGAGCGCGGTATCTGCGAGGCCGATCACGATTGCGCGATACGAAACTGACCGAGTCATTGTCTCGGCGGGGCTGCGGCCGGGCGACCTCGTCGTCACGAGCAACACGCAGAAGATGAGTCCGAACCAGACGGTCGCCATCGCGGAGGTGCAACAGCCATGAAAACATCCTGGGTTCTCTTGTTAAGCGCGGTCGCCGGACTGACGGCATGTCACCGGCGCGCCGCCACACCCCCACCGCCCATTCGGCCGGTGCTCAGCATCATTGTCGCGCCGGCAGCGGGAGAAGGAGCCGCATTCGCCGGTACGATTGACGCTCGTTACGAATCCACCCTGGGCTTTCAAGTGCTCGGCCGGATGATCGCTCGCGACGTAAATGTCGGTGATGCGGTCAAGCAAGGCGCGCGACTCGCCGCGCTCGATCCCACTCCTTTCCAACTCGCGTTGCGGAATGCAGAGGCTGACTTGGCAAGGGAAGAATCTCGTCTGCAGAACGCAAAAGCGACTGCGGCGCGACAGCGCCAGTTGAACCAGTCAGGCGCGACAGCGAAAGCGGATTTCGAGGCGGCTCAGCATGAGTTCGAAAGCGCAGAGGCGTCCACGGAAGCGGCGCGGGCAAATGTTCGCGTCGCGCAGAAAAAGCTCGGCTACACAGAGCTCCATGCCGAGTTCGACGGCGTCATTGCCGCCACTAAAGCCGAAGTCGGTCAGGTGCTTCAGCCTGGGCAGGAAGTGGTGAGCGTGGTGCGCCCGGCTGAGCGCGAGGCAGTGGTCGATGTGCCGGACCAGATTGCGGTCAAGCTTCGTCCGGAGACCGGCTTCATCGTGACCGCGGAAGCGGATCCCGCCACGCGCGTCAAGGGGCAGATCCGAGAGGTCGCACCCCAGGCGGACCTGGCCACGCGCACGCGACGCGTCAGGATCACGCTGGTCGATCCACCGCTGAATTTCCGGCTGGGATCCATCGTGAAGGCGGTCGCAGCGATGGATGCCGGCGCGGAGATCGAGCTGCCTTCGTCCGCGTTACTCGAGCGCAATGGCCAGACGTTTGTGTGGGTGGTCGATGCCGCCACGAACAAGGTGTCGATGCGCGAGGTAAAGATTGGTGCATCGCGACACAGGCTCGTTCCGCGTCGCTGAAGGACTCGCGCCCGGCACTCGCGTCGTCACGGCTGGAGTCCACAGCCTCTCGCCCGACCAAGCAGTAAAAATTTCGGAAACTAACTTATGAAAACTAACTTCAATCTTTCAGAATGGGCGCTGCGGCATCGCTCCCTGGTTTGGTATTTCATGGCCATCTTCGCCGTCATGGGCGTGGCGTCTTATATAAACCTCGGGCGCGAAGAAGACCCGTCTTTCACCATCAAGACGATGCTGATCCAGGCGCAATGGCCGGGCGCATCCGTGGACGAGATGTCGAAGCAAGTCACGGAGCGGATTGAGCGCAAGTTAGAGGAGCTGGAGGCGCTGGATTACACCAAGAGCATGACGACGCCTGGTCAGACGATCGTGTTCGTCAACCTTCGCGATGCCACCAAGGGAAGCGACGTTCCCAATGTGTGGTTACGGGTGCGAAACATGATCAAAGACATCCGCGCGGAGTTCCCGCCGGGCGTGACGGAACCAACCTTCAACGACCGCTTCGGCGATGTCTTCGGTAACGTCTATGCCTTCACCGCAGATGGGCTGACACAGCGGCAGTTGCGTGATTACGTCGAGCGCGCCAGGAGAGACGTGCTGCTGATTCCCAACGTCGGGAAGGTGGACCTGATCGGCGCGCAAGACGAAGTCATCTTCGCGGAATTTTCGGTGCGACAAATCGCGGCGCTCGGTCTTAATGAGCAGGATATCCTGCGCACGCTTCAGGCGCAGAACGCGATTGTCCCTTCCGGCGTGGTGGAAGCCGGACCGGAGCGGATCATTCTTCGTGTCGGCGGCCAGTTCATTTCCGAGGAGAGTCTGCGCTCGATCAATCTGCGCGTGAACGACCGCTTCTTTCGCCTCAGCGATCTCGTCACCATCACCCGCGGTTACGCCGACCCTCCGCAGATGCTCTATCGCGTGAATGGAGAGCCGGCCATCGGCCTCGCGATCGGCATGAAGTCCGGCGCCAACCTTCTGCATTTCGGCGAGGCTTTGAAGGAGAAGATGAATACGATTATCGGCGAGCTGCCGATCGGCGTCGGAGTGCATCAGGTCTCAGATCAACCGGTCATCGTGGAGGAATCCGTCAGTCAGTTTACGCATGCGTTGTTCGAAGCGGTCGCAATCGTGCTCGTCGTCAGCTTCCTCAGCCTCGGTCTACGGCCGGGCTTGGTGGTCGCCCTGGCAATACCGCTGGTGCTCGCGATGACGTTCGTCGCGCTCGAGTATCTCCATATTTCGCTTCAGCGAGTCTCGCTCGGTGCGTTAATCATTGCGTTGGGACTGCTCGTCGATGACGCGATGATCGCTGTGGAGATGATGGTCAGCCGGCTCGAACTGGGCGATCCGCTGAACAAAGCGGCGACCTTCGTTTACACCTCTACTGCGTTTCCGATGCTCACCGGGACGCTGGTGACGGTGGCCAGCTTCCTCCCGATCGGACTCAACAGCAGCAATGCGGGTGAATACACCTTCACACTCTTCGTGGTCATCGCGATTTCACTCATCCTGTCGTGGATCGTCGCGGTGATATTTACTCCGCTGCTCGGCGTGACGCTGCTCCCGGCGAAGCTCAAGAAACACGATGAAAAGCCGAGCCGCGCCAGCGCGCTTTTCCGACGTTCGCTCGAGTCGGTCATGCGGCGGCCATGGCTCACGGTCGCGATTTCGGCCGTCTTATTTCTCGTTTCACTATTTGGAATGAAGTTTGTCCCGCAGCAGTTCTTTCCGCCATCTTCGCGGAGTGAACTCGTCGTGGATTTCACGTTGCCGCAGAACGCCTCGATTGCCGCGACAAAAGCCGCGATGGACCGCTTTGAACGCCAACTCGCCGGCAACAAGGATGTCGATAGTTGGTCCTCCTACGTCGGACAGGGCGCGATTCGTTTCGTGCTCGCTTTCGACATCCAAATGCCAAACCCGAGCTATGGGCAGATCATCATTGTAAGTAAGGACGTGGCAGCGCGCGACCGGCTGAGGACGCAACTCAAGGAGATGGCGCACCGCGAATTCGTCGGCATCGACGTTCAAGTGGAGCTTCTGCCCATGGGTCCGCCCGCCGGACGGCCGGTGCAATATCGCGTCAGCGGACCCGACGTGCAGAAAGTGAGAGAACTCGCTCAGCAACTGGCGGCGAAGATCGGCACCCATCCGCTGCTCGAAGATGTCGGCTTCAACTGGATGGAACCTTCCCGCGTCGTGAAGCTGGAGGTGTTGCAGGACAAGGCGCGACAACTCGGCGTCACTTCCGAGGCCATTGCGCAAACTATGAATAGCGTAGTCGGCGGCGCGCACATCACGCAAGTTCGTGATGACATTTACCTGGTGAATGTTCTCGCCCGAGCGCGCGACGCGGAACGCGGCTCGATTGAGACATTGCAAAATCTGCAACTCATGGCCGGCAACGGGAAGTCCATCCCGCTCGCCGCCGTTGCGAACTTCCACTACGAACTCGAGCAACCCCTCGTCTGGCGGCGGGACCGGGTGCCCACCGTCACCGTGCGGGCAGGCATCATCGGCTCCACGCAGCCGGCCACGATCGTGCAACAGTTGAGCGGACGCGTGGACGAATTTAAGCGTACGCTGCCGGCCGGCTATCGCGTCGAGATCGGAGGTCCGGTGGAAGAAAGCGCGAAATCGCAAGGACCGATCGCCGCCGTCATTCCGCTGATGCTATTCACGATGGCCACGATCCTGATGATCCAACTGCAAAGTTTTCAGCGCTTGTTCCTGGTCCTCGCAGTTGCCCCGCTCGGTCTCATTGGCGTTGTCGCCGCGATGATTCCGAGCAATTCGCCGATGGGCTTCGTCGCCATTCTGGGAGTCCTCGCGCTGGTCGGCATTCTGATCCGTAATTCGGTGATTTTGATCGTGCAGATCGAGGAGCATCAGCGCGATGGCATGGGTCCTTGGGACGCGGTCCTGGACGCCACAATCCATCGGACGCGCCCGATCATGTTAACGGCCGCAGCCGCAAGCCTCGCGCTGATTCCAATTTCCCGCGAAGGCTTCTGGGCTCCCATGGCGTTCGCGATGATGGGCGGCATCATCGTGGGCACTGTACTCACACTTCTGTTCCTGCCGGCCCTGTATGTCGCGTGGTTTCGCGTCAAGCCTCCCGTCAAAGCAATCAAAAAGGCGACTCCGACCGCGGGCGCGCATCAGCACGCTGAGGATGGACAAAACCAACAAGAGAACCTCGCAGAGTCACGTTTATGCGAAGCGAATCAATAGATCCAGACGTGCTCCGCCAGTTCCTCGCCCGCTATCGCGCCGCGCAAGGCCACACGTTAATGTTCTGTCTGCCAAGGCGAAGGCTTCGATCACGAACTCGTACGTCAGACCTTGTTCAGCGAGCGGCGCGAGCAGTGAATTGCAGGACGAGCTCATTGGTCTCGGGTGCCCCCCAGACGCGGTGCGGCGCTACGAGATTCACCTGGCCTTCTCGACAACGGGAGTGCCAAGAGGCGTCAACTGACGGAGTTCTTCGCGGCAAGCCTCGCTGAAGTCTCTCAAGGGATCCAGCGCACCGCTATCCATCATCGCGCGCAGCTCTGGCACGGTCTTGTTCGGTAAGCCATAGGTGTCGAGGATGATTCGAACGAACTTGTCCGCCCGTTCGGCGATGCCGGGGTTAGAGACAACCCTCATTTTGTTGATCGAAGCGTAAAGGCTGACCAGCGACGGAATTGCGGGCTCATCGTGAATGAGCGCATCCACATATAATTTCGAAGCCTCTTCAATGAATTGGTGGTAGAGTTCTTGCCGTCTGGTCCTCTCTTGCAAGAACCACTGTACATTCGCTTGCTGACGTTGCGTAACCCATGCTGCCGCAAAAGTCGTCAGTCCTCCGATTACCGATCCAGCCAAAGCAGCAAAGGCAGAAAAATAAGCGGCATTCATGTCGTCCCCAGATTTAGCAATTTAAGTGGGACTTCAAACAGCCTATTGTTGGGCCACAATCCTTATCCCCACCTTTTGCTTTGGGTGCGCGCCGGTTCAATGTCGCCTAACAACAGGGCAAGCATCAAGGGCCTGCGAGAGATTTAGCGAGGGTAACTACCGCGGCCGGCCAATTTTTTTTTTGCACGGGTTTGGATTCGGCGGCAACCAGTGTTAGTGGAGCTTCGGCATTGCGCTCTTCGTGCGCTCGGGTGAGTTCAATAGCTGTTCCTCGACCCTGTCTGGTTAGGCGAATCTAGATTTTCTTCGGCTAACCGACCGACGTTCAGCGCATGGGCGGGCGCTCGATCACTTCGCGAATCAAGGGGACCGCGACGCCCGTCTGCTGGAACGGTGCTTATACCGCCTCTAGTGAGTGCGAGAACATGTACTCCCATCGGGTCGAAAACCGTAGGCGCGGGACCGGGCGGGTTTGGGTCCGCCCGTGGTGTTCCCCTTGCGCTTCCGAGATGCACGCTTCGAAGATGCAACATCAACCGCGGCGCGCCGCCTCGATTGCAGCGATGTCGATCTTTTGGATGTTTCCAAACGCTTGCCACGGTAATAACAAAACTAATAACATCCGCGTACGTCCACGCTTGTGCATCGAAGTATGTTCACCTCTGAAATGGCTCTGATAAAGCATCCGTGGACGTCGCTGGACATAGCAGGAGGAAACAGGGGTTCGACTCCCCTCGCCTGTGAGCCGCTAAATTAAGTAGGCTGGTATTAACCACCCAATTCACAAAATATCCAAGAAAGCTATATTTCGTGAGAGGAATCAAACTGCGAAGTCGTTGATATCCCAACTGAGTCGACAACCGGGTTCGAACCGATGACATGCTGATTACAAAGCACTTGCTCTATCGTCCGACAGCATCGTCTTCTTTATCTTACTGCTGGCTTATCGACGAAGGGGATCCTCTCGAGAGGTCTTAAAACGTCATCCGCTGCGCCATCGCCTTCGAATGCGCGTCAAGCAGGTGGGAGTAAGTTCGCATCAGTAAAGCTCCGCCGTCCTTATGACCGAGCCACCTTGCCACGGTGGGAATTGGTATCTGAGCCTCGATCGCTCGCGTAGTGAACAAGTGCCGCAAATCGTGATGTCCGATCTTAGGCACGCCGGCTTTTGCGCACGCATTCGCGAGAGCTTCACGGCATTCGGTCAGTTTGAGCAGATACCCTTTCCCCCGCCGTTTCGGATCGCGGGGTTCGCGCCTGTCTTCCAACAGTCGCGCACACAGTTCGTGCATGGCCGGATTGATCGGAATAGTGCGAGACTCGCTGTTCTTTGTTCCATGCACGGGATCGCCGCAAATGCGTATTGTGCCGGCCTGTAGGTCGACGTCATCGCGCTTCACATTCGCCGCCTCGCTAATCCGGCAACCGCTGTAGGCCAGGAATCGGACCAGGTCCGGTGCATCATATGCGCACCAGGCGCCAGAGGATTCAATGTTTCCCAGAATGTCGGCAAACTGTTCGGCGCTCGGCAACCTAAGGTTCTTCCCGCCTACGCGCACCTTGCGTATAGATCGTGCCGGATTGTCCGCTAGGAGTCCATTCTCCAAGCCCACCTTGAAAATAGCGCGAAGAGTTCCGACGGTATTGTTGAACCGGGTTCCATGAACTTTACCGCTGTACGCGGCAGCCCACTGCAGACAGTCATTTTCGCGGATGTCCCGGATGAGTCTTTCGATCCATTCCGGCCGGAAACGCAAAATTGCATTTATGGTCTGGCACCGATAGATCTTTGATGACGGCTTGAGACGTGTATCGGACTGGATGCGATCTCTATACAATTCGGCCACGCTGCCAAAGGTGGCAGAGCCCCTCTCCAACGAGGACAATGCATTTCGACCTTTCTGCAGATCGCCCAACTCCTTTGGAGCTCGCAACTTCGCAACCCGAAATTCATTCGTTTGCAGCGTCTTCCAAACAGTGCGCCCGTGCACTTTGGTTCGTACGTAGTAAATCCCGGTCCGCTCATCCCGGTAAAGATTTGGCACACTGGAACGACGATAGCCCATCTAGACATCATGGGTGTAGGCATATGGTGTAGTCAAGCTTTGCGTAAGTCGTTTGGGCCCACCTGGATTCGAACCAGGGACCAAGGGATTATGAGTCCCCTGCTCTAACCGCTGAGCTATAGGCCCATTTGCTTCTCTGTGAACGACTTACATCACTTTAATGAAACGCCATTCGGTTCTCTACAGTGCACTTTATGGGGTAGCAGAAAAACTAAAATCTAATTCATCCTAAAGAACGACGAGTCAAGAAAAAGCGGCGGACGATCCAGGAAAGCAATTGTCTAAAGCAAAAGCATGCTGGCCTGCAATCCAGTCTCGAAAGGTCAAAGTTGCAAAACATGCCGTTGGCATGCAATCGCCAAGCTTATCGATGGAGCCTGCGGTCAGATGACTGGCAGCTAACTACCGGACCCAGGTCCCAAACCGTTGCAGTAGTTAGGTCATTTTTGTGGAGGAACAACCGGCAGGCCATGGCCTCCTTACCGCAGAATACCTAAAAACGGGATAGAAGTAAGCAAGAGGGCGTGTGTCACCGTCGAACCGGGTCGGGTACCAGTGGCGGCAATCTGGCTGCGGTCATTAATACCGCTGCAATCGACTATTGTCCATCTACCCAGCACCAGGGTACTCAGGTCGCGCATATGCCCTTCGCTATATAAAAACGCCCCGTTGCTTCCACTAGAATTGGAGCAAACTCCGACGATTTCGCCACCGTTGTTGATCGCCAGCCCTTCGCTATTGGTAAAGCCTGGCAGGGTCCCAAGACTAGTCAACAAACCACCCGCATACAAAATAGCGGTAAACGCAGTCTGCGCATTGTTGAAGGCCGCGCCCGTTATTTGCCCCTGATCATTGATACTATTGGGAATAAAATTACCAATTAGTTGTACACGCCCATTACTGTACAGAAAGGCTTTCTTCTGGTTGTTCGCTGTGCCGACTACCTGCCCTGCGTTGTTGATAGCGCGGGCGTCATTAAAGCCAGATCCGAGGAGCGCTCCTATATCCTGTAATTGTCCATTTCTAAAAAGAAATGCGTGTTGGAGAGGTCCGGTTACTCCAGCGTCATAAAGGCCTACCACGGCGCCCGGATTATTGATTCCATAGGCCTGGGGGAAGACGGGACCTTGACTTTGAGCCAGAGTTATCCTCGTACCGTTCGCCTCGGACAGAAAAGCATTCACGGTCGGTGCCCGACCCGGATTCTGAACTACATTGGACTCGCCGATGACTTCATCGCTATTGTTGATTCCGGAGGCGGTGCTACCGTCGTAGGCCGGTGGCGTAGCAAGATAGGTGATCCTGCCGTTCTTATAAATGAAAGCTTTCGGCGCCTTCCCGGCAGCTGTGTAGGTTCCAACGACATCGCCCTTACAGTTGATACCGTCCGCGGTGCTATTCGCACCAAGATCAGTGACGAAGAACTTTGATTGGGCCGAGGCGCTCTGCCACGGGATCATTATCAAACTCATTACAGCGACCAGCGATAATACGGCGGTTCGCAATACGTTAGCGCGGCGATTCGCGCAAATGGTCAGAAGAGTGGAGGAAGCGATCAGATTAGATTTACTCATCGAAAAAAAAGGGGTTATTCCTGAGCGGTGGATTGCGGTGCAACACGAAAAGGCTACGGCAATTCTGACGTGCGGTTTAGTCGTTTTTCCGGTCAAACTGACCTCTCATATCCAATAGAGCCACTATAATTAAAAATGATGGCGAGGATTCGTCGGTCTAGGTTGACCGCCTAGAAAAGGTAGTGGGATTGATCATTGCTGCACGCTTAGCCTTTTCGCCTGCGGCGTGCCAATCGCGCAGAAAAAGACGACCATGAGTCAAAACGTCGGTTTAGCTAGTTCGCTTGAACGGTTAAACCAGAAACCACGCCGTCCAAAACAAGACGGTCACTTCGCTTTCGCCAAGACATTCGAACCATCCTTTCCGATATCCCTCCGTCAAGATAAGCCGTGGTCTCTGGTCATCGGCAGCCCCTTCGTATGAAAGAGGGCGAATGGCCCGTTTGAAAGCGAGTGACGGCGTCAGGAAGTAGCGCCTACTGCGAAAAATTGGCCGAGCTGAAGTAAATGTGAAACTCCTGCGTTACGTGGCACATTAAAGGCCGTTATGTCAAATTCATCGATTTCTGTGGCCATGACTACGTTCAACGGTGCGCGCTATCTTGGCGAACAATTGAATTCCCTTTTCTCTCAGACGGTCAAGCCCCTGGAATTAGTCGTCTGCGATGATGGGTCGACGGATGAGACAGTAGGGATCTTGCAAGCATTCTCCAAGTCGGCTCCATTTGAAGTCAAGCTGGTGCAAAATGAAGAGCGGCTTGGATACAAGCGCAACTTCATGAAGGCAGCCTCATTGTGCAAGGGATCACTCATCGCTTTTTGTGATCAGGACGACACTTGGAATGAGGATAAATTGGAAGTGGTTGAGCGGCACTTCAGCCAATCAGGCGATTTGTTGGCCGCCCATGATTACAGCGTTACTTTTGAAAATGGTGAACCAACCATACCCTCTTATTTTCGGCACTTGGCCTTAAGCGGTTTTTTGCCGGTGGTGAGTGTTTGCGGATTCAGCTTAACGATCAGAAAGGAATTGATCGAGCTGGTCGGATGGCCGCCAAACGGAGCGAACTGGCCGCATGATATGTGGGTTTGTTTCGTCTCGCTTCTGCTCGAGAAGAGAGGTTACATCCGGAAACCACTCGGCCGTTACCGGCTCCATGGTGGCAACACCTCGGGCTGCCTCGCTGGTGGCAAATCTTGGTCGCGCCGATTGTTGCGGCGTTCTGCCCTGCCACCTTTTACCAGCAGCACTGAGCTAGACGCGTTTTTCGTTCAATACGTTCACCCAGGGGATGGCGTAGACTATCGCGCCGCCATCGATCAATGCAGCCTTGCGATGACCAGTACTCAACGCGAGCACGCTTTATCAAGTTTGGCTAAACGCGAGACGATTTGCGAGTTCATAAACGGCAAAGCCTATTTGCACGCCGCGGAAAGGACTCTGGGCGCGGTGCGGCTATTCTTGCAGCAAACCTATCGGCTCGGAGATGGGTTGCTCGGGTTTTTCAAGGACATTCTGGGAGTCAGGCGACCGGGCATAACTGATGGTGAAGTAGCCTCCAATCCGACGCATTGACCCTCGTGCCACCTCGAAAATTCACGCCTGATTAATTGGGGAGAATTCGCACCGAGGTTCCGACGGTGACGTTTCTGAAGAAGGCAGCCGCCTTTTCCTTCGGCATCCGGATGCAACCATGGCTGGCGGGATACCCGGGGATATAACCAGCGTGCATGCCGAAAGGTTCGCCACTCAGACGCATATAGAAGGGCATCGCGACGTGGTAAATGGTACTGATATGCGCCACGTCTTTCTCCGAAACTTGGAACCTTCCAGTTGGCGTGTGCATGCCTCTTTTGGCCGTGGAGACGGCAGAGGTCATCAGGATATGATTACCATTTACCAGCCAGGCCGACTGGTTGCGGATACTCACGATGACCCGAACTTCGGCCCGCGCCGACCCCAAAAAGCTGATTATTACCAGACCCGTCAATAGAAGTTTATTCATAAGCAAACCTTCAGGAGCGTTAAAACATCAGGCACGGCCTCAATTGAAGGATCATCGAGAGCGCGACATGCTCCTTGGCCCGGCGACGATTTTCAGCGGGTGGCATTGCACGTAACCCAGGAGATCGACAGAATTGCCTTTGACTGTACCATAATATCAATAACCACTGTATTTATAGAGTTTTCTGTATTGATCTTCGCTGGGCCGCTCAAAGCCCCGGAAATCTGTCCCTGGGAATCCAGCAACGCCTGGTGGCTGACGAAAAGTCCGCCCGGATAAATTCCGGAGCAGCGGCTGACGCGAAGAGAGATTGCCCCGATCCTTCGGTTCTTATACCAAGTCAGCATGCGTGACGGAATTTACGATGCCCAATTCTCGGACCTCAGCACCGGACTCCAAAGCAAGGGGATTGCGATTATCGACTGCTTCAGGTTCGATGCCGTATTGGAAGGAAAGGTTTTCTGGGGCGATTATACCCAGGACTGGGAGGTGTTGTCGGCCACGCTTTTCTCGTCCAGGTATCGAAACGAATTGGCCCGGCGGAGGGTTCGACGTGATGTGACGTACCGAACCAATATTACGCAGACGGAAGAGGGATTTGAGGTGACCGGAGAAGTGGAAGGAGACGTCCCCGGAAAAATTTCTATCCGAGGGAGATGGATCGCTGAATTGCCGGCGACCGATCGTAACTCGATCACTGCTGAACCTCCTTTGCCAGACCAATAGACCCAAGTCTTGCTTGTTCCAGCCCGGTTGTTTATTTTCGCGCCGTTCCCTCAATTGTTTAACATGAAATATTCTTCTTACACTC
This sequence comes from uncultured Verrucomicrobiae bacterium, assembly GCA_963808535.1. GTDB lineage: Bacteria > Verrucomicrobiota > Verrucomicrobiia > Chthoniobacterales > JAFAMB01 > JAFAMB01. Next base: position 20,742 of record CAWEGF010000002.1, read on the forward strand.
GACGCGATTTCCTTCGTCTCACCGGGACAACTGTGGCCGGGGCCACCTTGTTCGGGTCACTCCGCAAAGGCTATGCGGCATCCGAGGCCGATCCGAAAATCTGGAAACAGTTCTCCGGCACGAACCTCAATTTCATTTCCGAAAATACTTCGCCTTCGTCCGCGCTGGCCGCCGATATCCAAAAATTTGTCGATCTCACCGGGATCCACGTCAACATCACCCAGATGGAACTCGGGGCGTTGGTGCAAAAAGTTGCCCTCGATTTCGGATCCGGAGGGAGCACCTACCAAATCATTTACGCCGATCCCTATCAGGTCTTGGCTCCCTACTACAAAGGACTGCAGGATCTCCATAAGTTCATCGACGACAAGAACTTGCCCCAGGTTCCTGGCGGCATTGAAGACTTTGTCAAAACCCAGTTGGATGCCGACGGACGGTTTGAGGATCCCAAGGCACTCTATACCTTGCCGTACGACTGCCCGACTTTGATCTGGATCTATCGGAAAGACCTTTTCGACAAATATGGCTCCAAGATGCAAACCGACCTCGGGTTTGATCCCACTCCATCCAATAAGATCACTTGGGAACAATATTATCAGATTGCTGACTGGTTTAATAAAAATGCCAAATCCGATGTCCCGTACGGCACGGGTCATCAAGCCAAGCAATACGATTCTTTGATGGCCGACTTCACCGACGTTCTCTGGGCTTACGGCGGCGAGTTTTTCCAAGATGACTTGAAAACCGGTTTGCTCGGTACTTCCAAACCCGGTCCCAGCAAACTGGATCAACCGGAGGCCATTGAGGCGGCCAAGTTTTACAAAAAACTGCTTTCCATCGCGCACCCGGGAAGTCTGAGCTGGGATTGGAGCGGTCTGGCCGAGGCGTTCAAGGCCGGGCAAGTCGCGATGATGCCGGAATGGCACGAGTTCGCGGCCGATTTCGAACATTCGACTCTGGGCGGGAAAGTTGGGTTACTCCCTGCTGCCGACCGGCCCGAAACGAAGTGCGCACAACTATGGAGGCACCGGCGTTGGCATCAACGTCGCTGCGCCGGAAAAGGAACAGAAGGCAGCTTGGCTTTTCCTGGTTTGGGCCACCTCGCCAGAAAACCAGCTCGCGGATCTGAAGAGCAAGGTCGGTGGCGGCACTCCGACCCGCACATCGGTCTACGAGATGGCGGAAGTCAAGAAAGCGGAAGAAGGGCCATCCGATATGCCGAATATGCTCGCCGCCAAAGTCGCGTTGGAGGCTTGGAAACCAGAAAACATCGGACTCCGACCGAAAATCCCGACCTGGAACGAGTGCGACACCGCCATTTTTACCGGGCTTTCCAAAATGCTGGGCGGCGGCCAAGGCCCGGAAGAAACGATGCAGGCGATGAAAAAAGATCTCGATGGCATCAACGCCAAAGGTTAACTCTCCCGAGTTGATGCACTCTCAGCCGGCCGCGCTAAAAGCGCGGCCGCACTGGGTAACAACATACCAATTCTGGATGATGTTGCCTGCTCTTCTATTGTTAGCCACCCTGACGCTTTATCCCTTCTTCTATCTCATTTACATGAGCTTTACGAAAGTATCGCTGATCGGCGGCATCTCGTTTAATTGGGTGGGAGGCAAGAACTGGTTGAACGCGTTAAACGATCCGGGCCTCCGCCAAAGCTGGTGGCTGACCTTCGTTTATTTTGTCTCGACGGTGGGACTCGAACTGGTCTTTGGCGTTGGGGTCGCCTTATTGGTTTACGAACTGGTCTGGGGCCGGAACCTGATCTTATCGCTGCTCCTGATGCCGATGTTCATCGCCCCGGTGGTGGTTGGTCTGATTGGTGAATTCATGCTCGACCCGGTCCACGGTCTCTACTCCTGGATGCTGCGGGTAACTAGCTTGTCCGACGGTAACATCCTTGGGCACGGCCCTTCGGCTTTTGCCGCGGTCGTTCTGATGGACGTCTGGGAGTGGACACCGCTCATTACCCTCATCACCTTGGCTGGCCTGACGGCTCTGCCACTCGACCTGTTGGAAGCGGCCAGCATCGATGGAGCCTCTTACTTCCAACGGCTCCGGCACGTCGTGGCACCCCTTTGTGTCGGGGTGGTCACCGTGGCCTTGTTGATCCGAGCGATGGATGCGATTCGGGATTTCGCGATCATCTTAATTACGACGAACGGTGGCCCGGCGGACGCCACCAAGACGGTCCCCATTCGCTTGTACGAAACCGCGTTCCGCTTTTTTAATCTGGGGTACGCGGCCGCCATCGGGCTGACGATGTTAGTCGTTTCCATCTTTCTGGCCACTGCTTTTCTCGAAACCTTGCGCAGCCGGCAACTCATTAAGTGACCCGATGAAACCATTCACCAAAAAGACGTTCGCTTACCTGCTCGCCCTGCTCGTGGTCCTCTGGACCGTCATCCCCATCGTCTGGATGGTCATCTCTGCCTTTAAGCCAAGCAACGCATTGTACGATCCGAATCCTTTCAAGGGATTTCAACCGACCTTAAGCCATTTCCAAGGTCTTTTTACCGGAGCTAACAGTTTGTGGAGGTATCTTTTGAACAGCTTGTTAGCAGCAGGTATCTCCACTTTTATCTCGGTCGTTTTTGGGATGTTTGCCGGGTACGGGTTGGCGAGAAGCCACTTCGCCGGCAAGAAACATCTTTCTTTCTGGATTATCAGCACCCGGATGGCCCCGATCGCTGCCGTCATCGTTCCCTTGTATGTCGTGTTTCGGAGTTTCCATCTCCTCAACTCCATCCAGGGGCTCGTCATTGCCTACCTGACTTTCAATCTGCCGTTTGCCATCTGGCTTTATAATGCTTTTTTCGCTGAGCTCCCAATCGCCTTGGAAGAAGCTGCCCGCATCGACGGGGCCAGCCGGTTACGGACCTTTTTTCATATCGCGGTGCCCCTCGTGACTCCGGGAACTCTCACCATCACCATCCTTTGTTTTATCTTTGCCTGGAACGACTACGCCTTCGCCGCGACGTTCACGGGCCCGGGAACGCAAACTATTCCCGATCGCCGCTACTCAGCTGATGACCCAGACCGGTCTTGACTGGGGCAAACTGATGACGATTGGCGTAGTCACCGTTCTTCCGATGATCTTCGTCGGGCTGCTGGTTCGACGGTGGCTCGTCCAAGGCCTCACTCTGGGCGCCGTCAAGTGACCATGCTCCGACAACCTTCATCCTGGATCTGACATTTTGTGCCTTTCTTTCGATTGAACCATTGCGGCGGAGGGCGATTGGGGGCCTGTCTGGTGGCCTGTTTAATCGGGACTGGATGCGTCACTCGCAAACCGCCGCCCCCGCCGGCGGTAGTCTTTCCTGCCGTTCCAGAGAGCTCACTCCGGGATTTGCGCCGTCTTCCTCCGGGGCTGTATGATCGAGTGGAGATCGTCACCGTGGCCGCCGAGGTCGGGGAACAGTTTGCGTCCGCACTCAAAAATGCCCGGCAAATCGGCGGCCCAAAAAGGCGCCAATGCGCTGGTGCTTCTGAAGGACACCGAATTCAGACAAAAGGTTGGTCGGCGAAAGCTGCGTGTCAGGAGAATCACTTACCTGGCGATTCATATCCGATGATCTGACCATCGAAATGAACTCACCCACGCGGAGCCGAAAAGCTCCTTTATAGGTTCACATTTTCCCGGACTTCATCCTCGAAGGCCTCTAAATCAGCCGCGCTGATTTCCGAAATGCAGAAAAAATTCAGTCTTTCTTTGTTCCAGCCGCAAAAGTGATAGCCACGCTCTGAGCGGACATCCAAATCGATTTTTTGGTCTGAGGCCGGCCAGATGAACAGGTTGATTACGTGTTTCCCATGCAGGTAAACGATCGCCGCGACGGAATGCTGTTCCAACATGTCGATCCGACCGCCGACCAGGGTATATCCGGCCTGGCTGAGATCGGGAACCGGAGGCGCGTAATCCAACTTCCCATTGAACCAAGGTCTGACCGTGTGCTGATCACTGGAAGCGCAATCGACCAGATGAGAAACCATCAGGGAGCGGCAGTGGTTCGAGATGGCTTCGGCAATTAATCCGTTTTCTTTGCTCGAAGAAAGACCGAGCCAGCTCCAGGCCAAGCTGCAACTGAGAATGACCAGGGCAGCGGCGGAGGTGATTTGGCGGCGGTAAGTAGTGAACCATTTGAAGCCGGGCCGGTTTTCTTTCCGGAGACTGGCCAGGACCTTCGATTTGAGCTCAGGAGGCGCGTGATAAGCTGGCATATTCTTCCGTACTAACAAACTGCAGTTGGCGATTCGACTGGCCGCTTCGCGACAGGGCGGGCAAGCCGCCAAGTGGGTCTCCATCGCCAATTGGCGTGTCAATGCCAATTCTCCGTCTACATAGGCGTCTAACGATGGCCACGCCTCTTCACAATTCATTAACTGCCTCCTCGTTTCGAAGATGCGTGGCCTCTTGTTGCAGCTTCCGGCGAGCCCGGCTTAATCGCGACATCACGGTGCCGACTGGAATACCGAGCGCTAATGCCAATTCCTTGTAGGACAAACCTTCCAGCTCGTAGAGAACAATCACTTCGCGAAACTCGATCGGTAGCCGAAGTAATGCGTACTGGAGGTATTCCTTCCGTTTTTCGCTGACAATTTCGGTGCTCGATTGATCGAAGGAGATTATCTCAGCGTGTCTTTCCTCCTCATAAGGCACCAGCTTGTCGTCCAAGGCGTGCTTGTGAATCCAGCTGTAGGCCGTGTTCCGGACAATGGTTAAAAGCCAGGCCCGGCCGTTATCACCCCGGAAACCGTCAAATCCTTTGAAGGCGCGCAAATAGGATTCCTGGACAATATCCTGCGCATCCTGATCATGCCGGACAATCCAACGCGCTAGATTGTAAGCGGCATCCAGGAAAGGCAGGAAAGTCTCTTCGAACTGCCGCCGGTCTTTACCCATTATCTATATGGACCGAGAGCGGCCACAATTTATTCCTCAGCGGGGAGGATTCGTTCAGCGTTCAGCGTTCAGCGTTCAGCGGGCGCAGTCAGGACATAGGTAGCACTTATGGGTCAGGACATCGGTAACACTGTCGCTGTCTAGTGCACTAAGTCAGAGGCTCGTTGAGTGATCGGGTTTAATTCGCTGGTCAACATTCTTATATCTCCAATGGAAGGGTGTGGCGGTTTTGTTGTACTGTTTGATGTAACGAAGGAGCTTTCTAGACAGGTCCGTTTTGGAGGTGAAGATTCCTCGAGCAATGACAGCACGTTGAATTTTGGACAAACCTTCGACCTGGTTGAGAACAATCACTTCGCGAAACTAGATCGGTAACCGAAGCAATGCGTATTGGTAGGAATTCCTTTGGTTTTTTGCTGACTATTTCGGTACTCGATTGATCGATAGGATATGAATTTCAGCTGTGTCTGTCCTCCTCAAAAGGCACTAGCTTATGGTGCCAAGACGATACTTGTAAACCCAGCTGTAGGCCGTCTCCCGGACAATGGTCAACAGCCAGGTCCCGGCCGTTATCGCCCCGGAAACAGTCAAGACCGTTGAAAGCGCGCAAATAGGATTCATGTACAAATATCCTGCGCATCCGGATCATGCTGGCCAATCCAACGCGCCAGATTGTAAGTGGAATCCAGGAAAGGCAGGAAAGTCTCTTCGAACTGCCGCCGTTCTTTACCCATTATCTATATGGACCGAGAGCGGCCTCAATTTATTCCTAAGCGGGGAAGAATTCGTTCAGCGTTCAGCGTTCAGCGTTCGGCTGCGGGCGCAGTCAGGACATAGGTAACACTTATGGGTCAGGACATCGGTAACACTGTCACTGTTTAGTGCCTGCAACAGGTACGCTACGTCGCAGCAGCACCCCGGGCAGAATGATTCCGGTTTTCTAATTCTGTAACTCCTGCAACTCCTGAACTCCTGCAACTCCTCTGACCGACGTACAAAAAAGGCATACAACTTGATTAAAATACGTTTTATTTTTAAGTTTCTGCCTATGTTTGCTTCAGACTCCATTATTCATATCCCGCGCGACCCCGAGAAACTCGAAGCGTTTATTGCCGGGCTTCCCCTGGAGGTCGTTGAACAATTCGACAAACAATGGGAGGGCCGGAAGTCGCAAGACCGCTCCGAAGTACAGGAACTTCTTTCACCCGGGTTCAAACGGCGCCTGGAACGAGAGCAGCAGAGCGGACCAGCGAAAAAGAAGGCACCGAAAAGGGGGATTTGGTATTTCAGTGTATGTGATGCCTCCGCCGATCCCTAAGCAAGACCGACCCAAGAGCTAGATGCCACGGCGCTGCCAAACCAGACGCCCAGCGCTGAGGCCAAACCGCGTGAGTACATTGTCTCGTAAAATCGAAGACCGTTGGCTTTAGGTCCCAGGGGCAATGAGGACCATATCCGCTGCGATACGGGACGACCGAGCAACGAGGGAGACGGCGGTAGGTCTTCCATTTATGGGGCGAATACTAGTGCACCAAGTCAGTGACTGGGGTAGTGGCGTTGCGATCAAAATGGGCCGCCGGCAAGGCGCGACGAAGGAGCATATCTGGATCGATACGTGACTGAGGAGCAACGCAGCCGTCGGCCCATTTTCATCGCAACCCTCCGGGCTGCGCGCCTTTTGGCCGGCTGCTTTGTCGCTCATCGGTCAAAGACCACCGCGGGTATTCTCCCTCTTCGCTTCGCGCATCCAGCCAAAATTCGCTGCAGCGCCACTACCCCAGTCACTGACTTGGTGCACTAGCTTGCCACCATGAAGACGATGATGATCTGACCTTCCCGCCAGTCGGGGCCGCGAATAAAGAGTGGGCTTCCGAGTCCCACTTTCGCCTGGGCTTCCATGACCTCTTTGGTTCCTTCGACAAACAACAATCCGACCAGATATTTCCCGTCCGGTGCCATGGACAGACTCGTCAGGATCACCTGAATGTCCCCGGCAGAAACGAGTAGATTCTGGGGTTGATTTATCAAAACGATTTCGCGCTGCGCGATCACGCGATAGTTAGAATATCCAAGTGATCGGCGGAGCGGCACCTCGTAGGCATCCAATCGTGGAGGCAACTCCAACGCGCGGCCGGAGTTAGACGCGTAGAGGAGACAACCCCAAGCGCGAACCGAGGCCTGAACCGGTGTTGCTAACACGCTGCCGAGAACCATCACCGCTATCAATTGGTAGAAGCGGCACCCTCTTCGCGGCAAGTTGAAGGGCGTTCCGCTCACGTCTCCCGATTCTCCAGCCAGCTAGTCTCACTCGCGAAAGATGAATTAGCGGCGCAAATCCTGTCCGGGAGGCAGCTTATCCAAACCTTCGAGCTTAATAATCGTCATCTCCTTCTGGTTTTCGACGGTGGCCTTGATTTTGGGAGTCGAAGTTCTCGTTTTTAAGACTTCAGCCACATACTTGGCCCGCGGGTCTGAAAAATCTCCACGCGGGATCATCGTGAAAAACAGGGCGAACCCGATGCCCAAGGCGCCAATCCCACCCCAAGCGAGGCGAGGTAGTCCGAACCAGCGTCGGCCAGACGACTTTCGAGCCGCGGCCGTCTCCCGCTTGATCTGCTCCATAATCTGCGAAGCAAAGAATTCGGCATTCTCAAGTTCGCGACCAGGAAGATTTTCTCGCAGCAGGTTTTTCAGCTTAAGATAGTCGGTCTTCTCCGGCTGAATGGAGGGGTGTTCGTTTTCGAAGGATTGAAGCGGCTCACCGGTAAGTGTGCCGTCAAGCCAAGCGGTATATTTTTCCTCAAAGGTTTTCATACACATCTCGCAGGAGGATCTGAAGTTTTTTCCGGGCGTAGAACAATCGGGACATCACGGTACCGAGGGAACAATTGAGGATTTCCGCAATTTCACTGTATTGCAAGTCTTCGATTTCTTTCATCACAATTACGGCGCGATGTTCTGGAGAAAGTCTCAAGATGGCCTCATCGATCCGTTGACGGATTTCATTTTGTTCCAGTTTAATGTGTGGAAGAGGGACTGCCGAGGGGGTTGTTCGAGAGCCCGGTTCCACGTTGGCGGGGGCAATCCGGTCATCGAACTCCGCCTCGCCATGAATACCTTTCCGGCGAAGCGAATCAATCGTGACATTGGTCATGATCCGATAAAGCCAGGTGTAAAAGGAAGACTGCCCCTTGAACCGGTGTATCGACTTCCAAGCTTTCAGGAAACCTTCCTGAGCGAGATCCCAAGCGTCTTGCTCGTTCTGGACCATCCCGTAGACCATCATAAAGGTCTTATTCCGGTAACGGATCACCAGTTCGTTAAAGGCGTTGGAGTCTCCAGCCTGACATCGTTGCACCAGTACACGGTCGTCTGGCTCGACTAAATCATTAGGACTGTGACCCGCCTCTAGCTTAGACGCGCGCTCGTCAACTTCATTCAACGGCAAGGTTTCCTGGTTTTTGGATCTACGCGCCGTAGCGTCTTCGCCATTCGGCCCGAAGGTCGCCCATCATGACGATGATGCTGTCCCGGACTTGAAAGAGGCGCTGGTAAAGCTCCTCAAATTGCCGAGCTTTGAGACTGCCGTCATGACTCATCTGAGTCGCCGCCTCAACGGCTGTCGAAATAGCCCGAAGCGCCCGCTTCAGGTAAGCGATGGTCATACCGATTTCTTCGGTTTCATGGTCGCTGAGCGCCGCTGCCAGTTTGGCGCTCGCCACCGCCACGTGAGACGCCAACTTCACTCCCAAGGGACTTGAAGCAACACTCGGGACTTCATCAAAGAGCTGATCAATCCAGACCGTTAAAGAAAAGGCATTTTGATAGAGCGGATGGGATTCGAAGACCTCCTGGGTTTCTTCCTCCCCTTCGTCCTCCACCTCGAAATCGGGTTCAAACTCGATCTCCTCGACTTCTTCGGTCGGCTGGTCTAACAAATGGGTCCATCCCATTTCCTGAGCGATGATCTGGTCACGATTCGGGTCATCGATATACTTCTCAAACAGCTCCATGTAACGTTCGGTTTTACTATCCTGCTGTTGGAGAAATCGCTCCCAATCGTACTCGTCCCAAGCACGCTCTGGCTCATCGTAGAAATCAGCCATACGCCGTTCCTTTATCTCAGGTTATTGGAACCTGCAAAGTTTTTGTCTCGCATTGTCTGCAGGCGAAGTTGACCACACGCCGCATCGATGTCATGTCCTTTTTCTCGCCTGATGGTGGCGTCCGCGCCGATCTTACGCACGGCGCGGTAGAAACTCTGCTGCCGGGTCAGAGACGGTCGCTTCCAATTTAAACCCTGGACAGTGTTGTAAGGAATCAAATTGATTTTGGCCTCCAGTCTCCTGGCCAATCTGGCCAACTCCACGGCCTGATCCAAACCATCATTGACGTTCTCGATCAGTATATATTCGAACGTAATCCGCTGACGTTTCTTTTCACAGTAGTATGTGCAAGCATCAAGCAATGCCGCGAGATTAAACTTGCGATTAATCGGCATGATCTGCTGGCGAACCTCGTCGGTCGCCCCATGGAGAGAGATAGCCAGGCGGACCTGGATCGGCTGATCGGCTAGTTCACGTATCCGAGGGGCCAGCCCGCTCGTTGAGACCGTGATATGCCGCGCACCAATTCCCGCGCCCCAAGGCGCTCTAATGATTTCAATTGCTTGCAAAAGATTTTGATAATTGGCCAAAGGCTCACCCATCCCCATGAACACGATGTTGTTGACCTTTTCTCCGCTCAGAGCCTCCACTTGCAAAACCTGCTCAACAATTTCTCCGGCTTCCAGATTCCGGGTCCACCCTTCCAATCCACTGGCGCAGAACTTACAGCCGTAGGCGCATCCGACCTGCGTTGAAACACAGAGAGTTTTGCGGTCGGAAGAGGAGCCGTACAGCGCCGGGCTGGCGGGTATTAATACCGATTCGACAAAACTATTATCCCGCAGGGCAAACAGATATTTTTGAGTCGTATCCCGTGACCCCGTTTTGCGTGCGCAACTCAGCGGCTGCAAAAGAAAGGCTTGGTCCAGTTCGTTGCGCAACCGTTCTGACAGGTCCGACATCTCCTGAAATCGAGAAATCCTTTTCTGATAAAGCCAGTGCAGAACCTGTTTTGCTCGATAAGAAGGTTCGTCGCGGGTGGCAGCCCATGCTTCCATTCCCGCTAACGTGAGATTGTAAACCGACGGTTTCTTATCCATTTCCCCAATCCTGAAGCATCACACATATCAAAGAGGGATCAACAGGAGGAAGGGGTCAGGCGGGACTCATGGACCCATGAGTTGCAGGGTCCAGGAGTTGCAGGAGTTACAGAATGAAAAACGAGAATCGTGCCCGTCCCTGATTTTCCGAGGCGGCACGGTATTCCCAGGAGTTGCCGAGTTAGGGAACTGTCAAATTGACCACTCGACTGGGTTTTGTTGGTCCTCTGGCGCGGCATTCTGTGAGAATTGGCTCTCTTGGCCGCCTCGGGCTTTTTATTCTGTAACTCCTGCAACTCCTGAACTCCTGCAATCTTCTATGATATTGCCAAAAATGCCCGCCTATGGCAATGGAGCAAAGGTTAGGTTCAAAAAAGCGCTGGACTTAGGACCATCGAGCAATCAATCGTTCGCGCCTATTAACATGAAGTGTTACGAGATTTTCAGCAAACTTTCCCCAGAACTGACGAACGAGATATTCGCTTACCTGCTCGAATTCGAAAAGCCCGTTTATAAAGCAATGATCCAGAACATCGCTTCCCGCCGGAAGCTGCGGCCGGTCTTTGTGGAGCGAAAACCGAAAAACGAGCGACATCTCTGGCTGCACCAAGCACTCTCCTTGAAGAGCGCCGACGACGTCTCTATGCAGGTGCTTCAGATCTGGTTGCTCGGTGCTCAACGGGAAATGATCTGTGAATTTCTCGATTCGCTCGGGATCGAACACGACGGAAAAGGGGTCGTCGAGAACCTGCCCGCCGAGCCAGCTCGAGAAAAACTAGAGCAAACTATTACCATCCTGCTCACCAAGCGCTCTCCAGAAGTGGTCGCCGTTTATCTCCACGCCTTCCAGGCCATGGACGAAACAGGCTGGTCGAGTTTGGATGAAATTTTGGCGACCGACTCTCGCGTCGCTCTGGGGAGTAAGTGATGGTGTGAGTGGTAGTGAAGAATCTGCGAATCCGAACGGAAAAGCTTGCAATCATCGATCAAGACGCATCCTGTCTCCTGTCTCCTGTCTCCTGTCTCCTGTCTCCTGTCTCCTGTCTCCTGTCTCCTGTCTCCTGTCTCCTGTCTCCTGTCTCCTGTCTCCTGTCTCCTGTCTCCTGTCTCAGTGTAACCAGACTGACCCAGGCATTCGGGTCACCAACCCAACGGAACCATTCCATGAGAGCAAATCGTACATGAAATCTTACCGAAAAGAACTTTGGTTCGAAACAAACCGGAGACGGCAAATTTTACACATCACTCCGCAGGTCAAAAAATGCGTTGAGGAAAGCGGAATTCTCGAGGGTATCGTGCTCGTCAACGCCATGCACATTACGGCCAGCGTATTTATCAATGACAATGAAAGCGGTCTCCACCACGATTTTGAACGCTGGCTGGAAAAACTGGCGCCGGAAAAGCCCCATTCCCAGTATGAACATAACGGGGCAGAGGATAACGCCGATGCCCACCTCAAACGGACGCTGATGGGCCGGGAAGTTGTGGTGGCCGTGACCAAGGGAAACCTCGATTTCGGTCCTTGGGAAGAAATCTTTTACGGCGAATTCGACGGCCAACGCCGGAAACGCGTCCTCGTCAAAATCATTGGAGAATGACTACTTCGCTCGAGGCAGAGATCCTTCGTTTTTTGAGTGAACCTTCGGAAGAGGGCTTTGCAGTCGCTAGCCCTGGCAATTTTTAACTATCAGCGCCGCGAAAATCCGGTTTACGCGAAATACTGCCAATTTTTGGGAACGCCGGAACAGGTCGAATCCTGGAAAGCAATCCCAGCCGTTCCACAAATCGCTTTCAAGCGGCATGAATTTCGATCCTTTCCAGGGCCACAAACCAAAACTGAATTCCGGACCAGTGGCACCACCGGGGAAGGACATGGGAAGCATTTCTTTCCCTCTTTAAGGTTATACGAGGCGGCCGTTCAACGAGGTTGGGATTATTTTCGTCTGCCGCGATCCCGGATGCTCCTCCTGATGCAAAACCGGAATGACGCCCCGTTTTCCTCCCTGAGCCGGATGGGCGGGATTCTCGCAGACTTCCAGCCCGATCGATTTTTCATCACCAAGGACGGCAGTTTCGAACTCGATCGGCTGCGGTGGCAGATCGTCGATCGGGAAGAACCAGTCATACTGTTTGGCACGGCTTTGGCCTTCTTGCATTTGCTCGAAAAAGTACCGGACCACCACCTCAAATTGCCTTTGGGTAGCTTGGCCATGGAGACGGGCGGGTTCAAAGGCAGCGGCAGGGAGATCAATAAAAGGGATCTCTACCACAGCCTGTCGCTCCATCTTGGGATTCCAATCGATTCTATCTGGAACGAATACGGAATGACGGAGTTGAGTTCGCAATTTTATTCGCATGGCGTCGGCCGATCGCACCGGGCACCGCCTTGGATGAGATTTCAAATTATTGACCCAGAGACGAGCGAGGAGGCTAGCCCCGGTGAAATGGGACTCTTGCGGATAGTCGATCTGGCCAACTTATGGTCTGCGTTGGCTGTCCTGACCCAGGACCTGGCAATCGCTCAGCCGGACGGAGGCTTTTTACTTCTGGGACGCGATCCCGCCGCGCTCCCGCGTGGATGCTCGAGAGCGATGGATGAACTGATCTTGGAAGCGCGGGGCTGACCAACGGATGAAGCTGAATGACCGCATTGCCGCTGTTGTTTCCGCTACGGCGGAAGTTGGTTCGTTGGGCAAACTGACTTCGCAACAAATCACGGAATGGATCGAGCTGGAGTTGGGTCAGTTTTTGCACGGTTCCGATCTCCAACGGTACGGCCATCAGCATTGCCTGACCTTACCCCTGAGCCCTATTCTGCATATTGTCAGCGGGAATACCCCTCAGGCGGCTTGGCAAAGTTTGCTGCGTGGAGTGCTGGTCGGCGCCAGAAATTGGGTAAAAATGCCGAAAGAAGGGCTTCCCGAAGTCGAAACTTTCGTCAAGGCGCTGCCGAAGGAATTGCGACCAGCCCTGTCGACCCACCTCGAACCGAAATGGATGGAGGAAGCCGAAATAATTGTGGTGTTTGGATCCGACGAAACGGTCCGCGAATTCTCAGGTCGAGTTCTGCCATCCCAACGATTCCTGGCGCACGGACACAAGATCAGCCTCGGATTGATTTGGGGTCGATGCGATCTACAGCTTACCGAAGGAATCGTCCGTGACGTCTTTTCGTTCGATCAGCTGGGCTGCTTGTCGCCGCAATTTTTTTACGTGGCGGGTAACTCCGCAGAATTTGCTTATCAACTCTCCAGAGAACTGGAAAAGCAACCCCCAGACCGACGACGGTACGGAAACTTTCCACCGCTGCCGCTCTTCGAGCGTTTCGCGAGGAATGGAAATTTCGCGCCGCCGCCGAATCAGAGGTCGGTTTTTGGGATAGTCATGGAAACCTGGATTGGGTCATCATTCATGACCCAGCACCGGACTTAATTCATAATCCGTTGCACGGAACGATCATTGTCAAACCGATGCCCTCGGATCCAAAAACGGCTTTGTTCCCCATCCGGCGGCTGATCAGCACGATTGGACTCCACCCGCTCGAACTCGAGACAGTAGCGTTGGCAGTCCAGTCCGGTGCACAGCGGGTTTGTCAGATTGGACAAATGCAGGAGCCACCGCTGACCTGGCACCACGACGGTTGGCCGTCCTTGGCGAGCCTGGTTCGTTATGTCGACGTGGAAGGACTTTGAGGGCACGGAGGGGGAGGACACAGAGGAATGAAAGAGCACAGAGGGTTGATATTACCACAGAGACACAGAGATCACGGAGTTCCGGAATCAAAAAATTTTATGATTTCCCAAGCTCCGTGTCCTCTGCGTCTCTGTGGTAATACATTTCCTCTGCGATCTCCTTAACCCCTCCACGTCCTGCTCCCGTCCGAGCCGCTGGCTTTTGGCAAACCAAAGGCTCCGCATTCTGCAACTCCTGAACTCCTGCAACTCCTGAATTCTGCCTTTTCCGAAACTCCGTGATCTCTGTGTCTCTGTGGTAATATCAACCCTCTGTGTTCTCCTTTGCCTCTCTGTGCTCTCCCCCTCCCCCTCCGTGTCCTCTCCCGTCCGCTTTGAACTTTCTCAAATTCGCAGCATACTAGACAGGCTGTCTGGTCAGTTGACTTGGCGGTAGACATTTTCCATGACCCAACAGCTCCAAAGTTACCTCGGATATTCTTATCCAGCGCAATTGGCCGAATTGGTAAAAAAGGTCTGGCCAAAAGATCGTTTGGCAAAACTGCCGCAGGAACATCATCTTCGGAAGCTTTTCGACATTGCCTATCACGCGAGTCTGCTGCGCGACGAGGATCGACAGGTCACTTTCAGGCTGATTTTTGAAGATCCAGCCCTCCTTCCTCCGGATGAGGGACCGCCGAGCGGCCTGATGCCGTTGCACCTCGATCGTCCTCGACCGTTTAACGAACAGGAGATTCGCAGGCTGTCGATGGCAGCGTTGTTCTTCCGCTCGATGATCGGCGTGAGCCGAAGTTTGCACCAGGATCTGCAAATCTGGGGCATGGTCGTTTCAGGAACGCGTTGGCTCAGCAGCCTGGCCGGGGGACGTTACCATGGAGCTCCGGAGCCAGACTCGCTGGTCATCCATTCTCTCGGACCGGGACGGTTGACTATTCATTTGGGGCGAAACCGAATCGCCACGCTGGCGGGAGGTCGCATCGAGTCACGAGCCTTTGATCTCTTCGATTCAAAATGGCTCCAAGGGGTATTCTCTCAGGTTCGCAATAGTTTCTTGAACGAGGCGTTCGGCGAAAGTAGCGAGGCCACGTACGTCCCCGTAGATGTCGATTTTGTCAGGATGATGACCTATAACATCGTCCTGCGCACTCTTTCGGTGGTGCGAAATGGGCGCCATGGGGGGACCATGGTGATCATCGATCCGGACGATGAGGCGATGCTCCGCACTCCTGAAGCTTCCCTCCGTTTCAAGTATCTGATTGCTGATTGCCCTGCTCGCAGACGCTACGCGCACATGCTGACTCAAGCGATCGTTCGCCTGTCAAAACTAGCGAGCCATTATCAAAGACCCAACGCCGGGTGGGCAGAGTATCAAACGCTTCTGGACACTGAATTAAGCGACATGGATGAAGCTTTGTTCGATTTCGCGCATTTTCTGGCCGATCTGATGGCCGTGGATGGCGCCCTGGTCGTCACCCAAGCCCTGGACTTGGTCGGATTTCGGCGCCGAATTGAGATTCGAAGCCACCAGTATGAAAAGTGTCCGGCACGCTCTCGACCTGGAGGGTGAGATCTGGGCCAACGAACCACTCGATAACGTGGGAACCCGGCATCGGGCCGTCTACCGCTTCTGTCGAGGGTATCCAAGGTGCCTGGCCATCGTTGTTTCGCAAGATGGATCCGTCCAATTTGTCAGAAACCACAACGGCGCTGTGACCTACTGGAATCAACTCTCCTGGTGACACCGAACGTTAAACGCCAACGCTGAACGCTGAACGCCGAACGCTGAACGTCAAAGAGTGCATCGCCTCGCTTCCAAGCCCGGTAATCCTTCACTGCCGTCCCTGTCCCTGAAGGAAGCTCGGCGAGTGGTTCTCCGGGCTCAAGGATTTGGAAAACGATCGGCCGGCGGACTAACCCGTCGGCACCTTCTGGCCGCCGCCAGACGAATCGGGATGTTGCAGATTGATTCGGTGAACGTCCTGATGCGAGCACACTATTTGCCATTGTTTTCCCGGCTTGGCGCTTACCCGGTGAAATTGCTGGATGAAGCCAGCTATTCGCCGAAACGACGGCAGTTTTTTGAATACTGGGGACATGAAGCCTGCCTTTTGCCCCTGGAGATCTTTCCTCTCCTTCGCTGGCGGATGGACCGTGCCCGAGAGTTCGTCGGAACTTGGGTCGGAATCGCCCGGTTCGCGAAGGCCAACCAGGAATTTGTCGAAAAGGTTTTCCAGATCATCGAGGAACATGGTCCGATGACTGCCGGGGAAGTCGCCCGCCACCTGACCGAAGAACGACCGCGGGGAGCTCGGGGATGGTGGGGGTGGACCGATAGTAAGGCTGCCTTGGAATTTCTATTTTGGTGCGGTCGGATCACGACAGCTACCCGCCGCAACTTCGCTCGCCTCTACGATCTGGTTGAACGGGTGATTCCGCCGGAGATTCTCTCCGCGCCACCATTCTCGTCCGAAGAAGCACATCGGCAACTAATCGGCATCGCCGGACGCGCGCTCGGCGTCGCCACCGAAACAGATTTGCGGGATTATTTCCGGCTTCAGATCAAGGACGCCCGCCCCCGGATCGCGGAACTGGTCGAGACCGGTGAACTTATTCCGATCGCAGTTGAAAACTGGAAAGCCTATTTGCATCGAGACGCCAAAATTCCAAGGCGGATAGACGCCCAAGGGCTCATTTCTCCGTTCGACCCGCTCATTTGGGAACGCAAAAGGCCTGAACGGCTGTTCAGATTCCACTATCGGATCGGAATTTACACCCCTGCTCACAAACGCGAGGGTGGCTACTACGTTTTGCCTTTTCTGCTGGGAGACGAACTGGTGGCCAGGGTCGACCTGAAAGCCGAACGGCAGAAGGGAGTGCTTCACGTTTTGTCAGCACTGACGGAACCGGGCCGGGATCGGGCCAAAGTCGCGGAGGCTCTGGCGAAAGAACTTTCTCTCCTAGCCCAATGGTTAGGTTTGGAAGAAATCACCGTCTCCGATCGCGGCGCCTTGGCGGCACCCTTGAAAGCCGCTTTGAAATAAGCAAAGCGCCCCGCTTTGCGCTTTGAGCAGTACAGCGAATGCGGGGAGGCATACTTATTGATGCGAGTTTCCACTTGGAAGAAAGGCAAATCGTTTCCATATTCTCGCCGAAAATGAAGCAGGCTCTAATTGCTCTCGAAGATGGGCGGACATTTCACGGAGAAAGTTTCGGGGCGGCGGGCACCACCGTGGGGGAAATTTGTTTCAACACTTCCATGACCGGCTACCAGGAAGTGCTGACCGACCCTTCATATCGCGGCCAAATTGTCACCATGACTTATCCGCTGATCGGCAATTATGGAGTAAATGAGCTCGATGGAGAAAGCCGAGAGCCACACGTGCGAGGTTTTGTCGTAAACGAGCTCTCGCCGGTGACCAGCAACTGGCGGGCAAACGGATCTCTGGATGACTACCTGATAAAATGGAACATTTGCGGGATTCAGGGTATTGACACCCGCGCACTCACCAAACACCTCAGGGTGCGAGGAGCAATGCGGGCCTGCCTTAGCACCGAGATCCAGACGCCAGAAGATGCGGTGCAGCGGGCGCTGAACTCTCCGCCGATGACAGGGTCCGACTTCGTGAAGGAAGTGACGACTCCCGAGCTGTACGAGTGGGATCCGGAAGATAGACTAAGCCGCGATTGGACGATCGTAAAAGGCGCAGAGCAATCCGGCGAGGTTCGTGAAAATGGCCAGATGCTCAAGTTGCTGCCGCCGGTTCGATATCGCGTTGTCGCGTACGACTATGGCATTAAATACAACATCCTCAGACGACTGCGTCAGCACGGTTGCCAAGTGATCGTGGTGCCGGCGGGCACTAAAGCCGAGGACGTGTTGGCCATGAAACCGGACGGAATATTCCTTTCCAACGGCCCGGGCGATCCAGGTGCTTTAGCTTACCTGTCCGATGAGCTGAAGAAACTATTCGGGCGCAGTCCGATCTTTGGCATCTGCCTTGGCCATCAGCTGCTCGGTCTGGCTTACGGAGGAAAAGAATTCAAACTGAAGTTTGGCCACCGCGGGGGGAACCAGCCAGTGAAGGATTTAAAAAATGGAAAGGTATCTATAACCTCCCAAAATCATGGTTTCGCCATCGACGCCGAGTCCTTGCCGGCGGCGGTCGAAGTGTCGCATATCAATCTGAATGACCAGACGGTGGAAGGCATGCGGCACACCAAATATCCTATCTTCAGCGTCCAGTACCATCCCGAGGCTTCCCCGGGCCCACACGATGCCAGTTATTTCTTCGACGAATTCGGCAAGCTGATGGACGAGCACCGTTCGGACAAATAGCTGCATCCTATGCTAGGCCACATACCGGGTGAAATACATCGCATGGTTCCGCCCGTGCCCGAGGTTCTTTGTGCCAAGACGAGTCGTTGGGATTTGTCCTCGCTCGATGCGTTAAACAGTGTCTGGGCAAATTGCGCTAAGATCTCTCTGCGCGAGAATCTTGCGGGTCATTCTCCGCGATGGGGCACCGAGGTACGACTAGGGTGGAGCGGGGATGTCCTGCACGGTCTTTACTTGTGTCAGGATCCTAATCCCTGGGCCTCCATGACAGCCCGTGACGACAGGCTATGGGAAGAAGAAGTGGTGGAGATCTTTCTTGATCCGTTCGGAGATTCACTCTCGTACTTCGAGATTGAGATCAATCCTCTGAACACGGTGGCGGACCTCTTCATCCGCCGGACGTGGACAGGACTGAAGAAAGATTTTAGATGGAAATGTGAAGGGTTGGTCACCGCCTGCGGCACCCTGGCTTACGGTTGGATGGCCGGGTTCCAGATCCCATTTGCGTCTCTCGGAGATTGTCATCCGACCCGTTCACCGATTTGGCGGGTAAACTTTTCCAGAATCGATCGCCCGGTTGGCGAACCGGCTGAATTGTCCGCCTGGTCACCTACCCTCGTGAAAAGCTTCCACGTGCCCGGCCGGTTTGGGGTCATGCGTTTCGATCAAGTGGAGCTCCCCTGAGAAAGGAGTCAGGCTCCTTGATTTTTTCAAGCACCGCGCAGAATGTCCGTAGTAATTAAAACCCACAGGGAACCAACAGATCCAGCAATGGCGAGGTAATATTATGGACGAACAACAGGATCCACAAGACGCGGCAAACAGTGCTAAAGACCACGTAAAGAGCGCGGCAGAAGATTTCAAAACGGCAGCGACCGGAAAAGCGGAAGAGATTCGACGGGCGGCCGAACAGAAGGCCGATGAACTTCGGCATGCCGCCGAGGACAAAGCCCGGGAATTTCGCGGTGCCGCCGAAACCGCTTGGACGGATGCCCAATCCAAAGCGAAAACCTGGCAAGCCGACAGTGAATCGTATATTCGCGAAAATCCCACGAAAGCGATTTTGATTGCTCTCGGTCTCGGATTCTTGGTGGGACTGATGTTCCGGAAGTGATAATTCATGGATCCTGACGCTCCGCTCGGGACTCCAGCTTCCAAACAGTCCACGAGCGACTCAGTTCGGAATTGGATAGCCACGTTTCTAAGTTATTTGGAGCTGCGGCTCCAACTAATCGGACTTGAGTCGAAAGAAGCTGGCTTCCACTTGCTGGTGCTGGCTCTGCTGTTTGTCGGCGCGATCGTCTTCTTTGCCGGCTTCCTGGTCATGTTAGTGGTCTTCTTCCTCTATCTCCTGACGCTGATTTTTCACTGGGGATGGGGTTGGAGTGCGCTGGCCTGCGCCGGGGTATCGCTCTTGGCAGCGATCGCTGCCGGCGTAGTGCTTCGGTACCGGATCGTTAGACCTCTATTTCCAACTACCCTGGCGGAGTTTAAAAGGGATCGTGAATGGCTGACTCACAAGACGAAAGAAAGCGAATAACCGCGGAACTCGCTCTCAAGCGAGCCCAACTTAGCGTGCAGTCTCTGGTCGTTCACCAGAACCTGGATTTTAGCCGACGGATGTCCGATTCGTTAAGATCTCATTCTTGGAACTGGATGAGTGCAGCCGCTATTTTTGGGTGGCTCCTATCTCGTTTGCCAGCCAGGAAAAAGAAAATCTATATCCACACCGCCGGTTCTGAGAAAAGACGCGAACCCAGCGGTGGCTTTGTCTTTCAAATCTGGAGAGGCGTTTGGTCAATGGCCAAACCACTGGTGGTCGCCTATCTGACTAAGAAAATCGCGGAGAAAGCCAAAATCCCAGGCGCGAAGTGGCTTTAGGTTGGGAAAGTACCGATAGAAAAGTGTGCCCCGGAGAAAATGGACAAAGAAAGGATACGGCAGGCCATTCTTGACCGACTAAGTTTGGGATTCGAGACCGATCAGGCGACTTCAAAAAGGACTCGGACGGCTAGCAATGACGCCGAGACAAAGTCCGAGGGAAAGTACGATACTCGATCAACAGAGGAGAATTATCTCGCGGACGGGTTGGCGAAAAAGGCCGCCGCCGCCGCCGAGGCGGCCAAGGTTTACCGGGAACTTCCCTCCGCAAAGTTTCATCCGAATCAAATCGATCGATGTGGGTGCCCTGGTTGAACTTTCTATTGACGGCGAGCGGGCTTGGTTCTTTCTCGGACCCGCCGTCGGTGGAATCGAGATCGACGTCGCGGGCGAGTTGGTAACCGTCATCACGCGCGGCTCGCCGTTAGGCAGTCAGATCGTCGGAAAAAAAGCCGGTGATCTGATATCTGCTCCCAAGGCTAGAATTGAGTCGGTTCAATAGCCTGAAACCCAGTTCCACCGCTCAACGGTCACGCTGCGAAATTCTTCGGAACCTCGTGGCCTCTGTTTCTCGGGGTGAATAATTCCTCCGTGCTCTCTCCCCTGTGTGTCCTCTAAACCCGGCGGCCAAATTTTTTTTCGAGCTCTCCATAACCCACTTGAATCATGGTTGGTCTTCCGTGTGGACAACAATAAGGCAGCTCGCATTCCATCAGGTCTCGGAGCAGCTTTTCCACTTCCGGTTGGTGCAACTCATCATTGGCCTTGATAGCGTGACGACAGACGGTCTTGGCTATGACATCCTCTCCCATTCGTAAACGGGAGGTGGTGGTGGTCATCGAACGTAACTCGTCCACCAATTGCCTGATGGTCACACTCGGGTCATTTGTTCGGAAAAATTGAGGAATTCCGTCGATTTTCAAGGTGGAATTGCCAAACGGTTCTAAGGCGAATCCCATTCTTCCCAGTGTTTCCGCGTTCGTGGCGATCCAATCATAATCCTTTGGAGTTACCGCGACGGTGAGCGGAATAAGGAGACGCTGCGTAGGCACCCCCTCCGATTCCATCTGCCGTCTTAGTTTCTCAAACAGAATCCGTTCATGAGCCGCATGTTGATCGACCAGGACCAGACCCTCCTCGTTTTCCATCAGGATATAGAGCTTACCAAGCACACCGAGAATTTTGAATTCGTGAGAAGATTCGGGACGATAATTTGCCACCGGTAGAGTACCGATCGGTTGATCGGGCTCAGGCAACGGCGGAAGGTGGTCGACCGTGAGCGGAGCTGCCTCGACCGGATGAGGGGCAAACTCTGCCCAATCTTTTCTGAGGGCGAACTGTTCGGCGGGAGGGATGAGCGCCGGAGTCGAATCGATCATCGCCACGCGGATTGGCGCTTTTACGCTTTCA
This sequence comes from uncultured Verrucomicrobiae bacterium, assembly GCA_963808535.1. Classification (GTDB taxonomy): domain Bacteria; phylum Verrucomicrobiota; class Verrucomicrobiia; order Chthoniobacterales; family JAFAMB01; genus JAFAMB01. The sequence continues at coordinate 42,174 of CAWEGF010000002.1, forward strand.
ATTGGTTTTTGGAATGATTGAGTCCAGCGCTGCCGGTCCGCTTCGAGAGTTTTGTGAATGGTCTCGGCGACACTGCTTCTGACCAGATCCGGTTCGCGAAAGCGGACTTCGCGCTTGGCTGGATGGACATTCACGTCGACTGCTTCCGGATCCATTTCCAGAAAAAGGAAGGTCACCGGGTACTGACCCTTCATCAGGGCAGTATGATAGCCTTCCCGCAAGCCATGTTGGATGGTGATGTTTTCGACCGGGCGACCGTTGATAAACAAGATCTGTTCCGCCTTCGTGGAGCGGCTCACCCCAACTTTCCCGATAAAACCGGTCACCGCGATGCCGTTCATCGTGGCCGGTTTGATTTCCAGCAATTGCTCGAACAACTCCGATCCGCGGAGATCCCTGATCCGATCAGCCAAGGTTTTCGCGGGTGGTGCCTGGAACATGATGTTCTGATCACGGATCGAAACGAAACCGATGTGCGGATGACCAATTGCCTGCAGGGAGAGTTGATGATGGACATGACTGGTTTCCGTGTTCTCGCTCCGCAAAAATTTTCGGCGCGCCGGCAGGTTATAGAAAAGGGATCGTACTTCGATCTGGGTGCCCGGGGCTTCACCGGAAGCGCGGACGGTGTCTATCTTGCCCCCGTTGACAACTATCTCCGTTCCTTCCAGTCCTTCATGAAGCCTGGTGGAAAGTCGAAAACGTGACACGCTGGCAATACTTGGGAGCGCCTCACCACGGAACCCCAGAGTGCGAATTTTTGCCAGATCAAGACCGGACTTTATCTTGCTGGTGGCATGCCGTTCGAGGCTAAGCATGGCGTCATCGCGGTCCATGCCCATACCGTCGTCGACGACCCGAATCACTCCAGCCCCGCCCCGTGCGATGGCCACTTCGATCCTGGTTGCTCCCGCATCGATGCTGTTCTCGACGAGTTCTTTGACCACGGAAGCCGGTCTTTCAATCACTTCCCCGGCCGCCACCTGGCTGGCAACTTCATCCGGCAAAAGTGCAATGCGCCCCATTTGTGAAGACTACAACCTCAGGGTTCAGCGTTCAACGTTTGGCGTTCACCGTTCACCGTTCCAGGCAAGCGCCCTGCCTTTTTGCTTGGTTGAAAAGTAAAGCACCGCCAAACGCCAAACGCCAAACGCCAAACGGTAAACGGTGAACGGTGAACGCTGCCCCTGCCGTTGACTTTCTGCCAAGGTGTCGCTTAATTGATGGACGCAATGATCACTGTGACAGACTCTGCCTTCCGACGGCTGCACGATCTCATCAACGAAAATCCTGAGTACCGCGACAAGGGGCTCCGTGTTTTCGTGGAAACCGGCGGTTGTGCCGGCATGCAGTATGGGATGCAGTTCGACGAGGCCAAGCAAGGAGATCATCGTATCGAACAGGACGGCGTCGAAGTTTTCGTAGACGCCTATAGCGCAAACTATCTCACAGGTGCCACTATTGATTTTGCAGACGGGCTGACCGGTGCCGGCTTCAAGATCACCAATCCAAATGTGGCACGAAGCTGTGGTTGCGGCAGCTCTTTCGAAGTTCCTCGTGAAGCTTAGGAGAAACCCCTTTTCGTGTTTGCCCGTCAGCTAAGCCATGAAAACGGTCGAGCTTGGACGATCTGGCCGGAGATCTCGTCAACAACCGGAAAACGATAACCTATTCGGCTGGACAGTTTTTATCCTGTTGCTCTGCGGCTTTGCTGTCGCCTGCTGGATCGGGACCTTCTACATTTTCTCGCACCCGGAAGAACCCTTTAATTACCATATTCTCGAAAAGCTCAAAAAGCTTGATCCACCCAAGCGGTTTGAGTTGACGGCAGCCCCGGTCGGCGAGTTTTTGACTGCTGATAAGCTGTTAAGCAAGTATGGGGCGATGAGCGCCTGGCAGATCGATGAAGAAAGTAGGAGTTTACTGCGGGCGTTTCTGCGGAATTACGACCATCAAGTAGGTAAAGTTCCTTATATCACCGGGAAGTTTACGGTCCTGGATAGCTTCCCGCTGTCACCGGCCAAGTTTTGCGATTCGGGCGTGGCAGTGATTGCCCAGTCGGTCGAGGTGCCCACCATATATATCGAACACCTCTTTCCCGCGGCGGCTGAACAAATACCTGCCATGCAGCGCACGTTAGCGACCGGGCTGGGGATCGAACTTCGACGTTCATACGATCTATCGGCCATCATCCACATTGACAACCTCGGGGATGGTCGATTGCTCTTTACCTGTATTCCCCTGTTGTACGGACCGTACGGCACTACCCAGGGAGGGTCCGGTTTCCAGCTTGATCCGCCGAAGCCGGTGAACTTGAAAGCCGGTCTGCCGCTGATCAGCCAATCTCAAATTCGCGATGCCGAGCTGCGGCTGACCCAATACCGTCGAGCGATGGCCAGCCAGGAAACAGCCTCGGCCCAGACCGCTCCTAAATCGCAGATTAATTTGGTCGGCGGGGAACCCGCTGTCACCGCCACCCCTCCAACCAGCGTCGCGGCAGGAACCCCGAAACCGGTCGTTACGCCACTAATCAAAAACACTTCGCGCGAGGTTGCCGTCGTGAGTCCAACGACAGCGCCGAAGGCTTTGCCGGTGGCAACGCCGACCCCCGTAGCGGTCGCAGAAAATAATCCGCCGTTACAACCTTTTCTGACTGCTTCACCGACCCCCGCCACGACCGGACGAATCGAAGCGTGGCAAACCTATCGCCCTGGGCAGATGCCTCGCGGCCGTCTGCTGGATGTCGATCAAACGACTGACCTGGCGGATAAAGGAATTGGCAATACCACCATTTACTTGCGCGGCGATTTCACCGTCACCGCCGCACGGGAGAACCGCGCGGTCCTGCGCCCGCATCAATCCCTGGCTGATCACGTTTTGAACCGAGGGAACGCCCGTATCATCGTCGAATATCCCCGCGGCGCTCCGACTCCGCGAGAGGGAGAAAACTTCCAGCGGGCCACGGACCGCCCATTCCAGATTGTGGACGTACGCCGCGGAGCAGACGGCCAGGTGAACATTTATGTGCGCGAGGTGACTAGCGCGGAGTAGGAGAGTCAGAAGTCAGGAGTTGCAGGAGTTCAGGAGTTACAGAATAGACTAGGGTTTTTTCTAAGCTAACAGCCGACTTTGAGGACTAATTTAAAGTCCGGAATCCAAAGTATATCGGCTGATAGTTTTTCGAACGTTTTTCCTCTTCGGAAACGAAAACGTCGTGGGTCTTGTCCGATTGAAGGGCTCTTATTCGTTGAATAGATGAACACTTTTCCGGAACCCAAACCCTAAGGAACTATGCTCACTAAGATCAACCCGTGCCTGTGGTTCGACCACCAGGCCGAAGAAGCCGCTCACTTTTATACTGCCATTTTCAAAAATTCGAAGATCGTCGCTATCTCACACTATCCAGACGCGGGACAGGAAGTCCACGGGAGGCCGGCCGGATCTGTGATGACCGTCATTTTTGAATTGGACGGGCAATCTTTTACCGCGCTCAATGGTGGCCCCCTTTTCAAGTTCAACGAAGCCGTCTCCTTACAGATTGAGTGTGCCTCGCAAAAAGAGGTCGATTACTACTGGGAACGGCTATCCGAAGGCGGTGATCCGGAGTCGCAGGCGTGCGGCTGGTTAAAGGACAAGTTTGGGCTCTCCTGGCAGGTGGTTCCTCAGATTCTGCCTGAGTTAATGAAAAGCTCGGATTCTAAAAAATCCCGCCGAGTCTTTGAAGCCTTGATGGAGATGAAGAAACTCGATATCGAAGCCCTGGAACGCGCATTTGCCGGCTGAATTCAACAGTTTGACGTATCCCCAAGCTCCTCCCGCCCGATCAACCAGGGGCGCGCCGCGGACCCAGGGTTTACCTATTAAGCGCTAACTTAATGGGATGCCCTTCGATCGGCGAATGGCTTTTGTCCCGGAGGGAAAGGCTGATCGTAGCCAGGCACGAAGTGCCTGGGAAAGCGTCCCCGAAGGAACCGTCCCGTAGGGTACGGTATGATCGGGCGCAGCTGATCCCACAGGTAGCAAGGTAACAAGGTGACGGACCTAGTCTAAGACGCCGCCAATGCATTTAGGGAGCATTTCTATTCTGCTTACCAATACCGCATTCGAAATTTCCTCCTCCAATCTTCGAATCGACGCGCACACCTGGCCACGAATCATACCGTACCCTACGGGACGGCTCTTTTCGGGGCGGCGCAGTCCCAGGCACTTCGTGCCAGGCTACGATCATGCTGTCCCTCCGTAGGGACGATATGGCGCCCTACAACAGGGCGCGCTGCATTAAAAAACGAAACGCAGGGTGAACGCTGGGCTAAGCTTTCATGCCCCTTCGGCTTCGGGGCGCGGATCCTCTTCGTTAATCATCACGCGATCCCATTGAGTCGCCTGCCTCGCGGCAGCCCCATTTTGACCACGATTATATGGCCAAGGAGAGCCCAAAACTCTGAAGTAAAGCTTGCAATTTTCGATCAAGACGCATCCTGTCTCCTGTCTCCTGTCTCCTGTCTCCTGTCTCCTGTCTCCTGTCTCCTGTCTCCTGTCTCCTGTCTCCTGTCTCCTGTCTCCTGTCTCCTGTCTCCTGTCTCCTGTCTCCTGTCTCCTAATAAACATCCCTCTTATAGCGCTTTTCTTTCTTGAGCGCTTCGATATACGCTGCCGCGGATTCGGGAGATAATCCGCCCTCTTTTTCAACTATCTGATGGAGTGCGACGTCCACGTCCTTGGCCATCCGGGCCTCGTCTCCGCAGACGTAGAAATGAGCACCCTCCTGCAGCCAGGCGTACACTTCTTTCGCGTTCTCCAACAGGCGATGTTGCACGTAGACTTTGTGATCTTGATCACGGGAGAAAGCCGTGTGCAGGTTCGTCAGAACTCCGTCTCTCCGTAAGGACTCGAACTCCTCTTGGTAAAAATAATCACACTGCGACCGCTGCTCTCCAAAAAACAACCAATTTTTTCCCGAGGCGCCGGTCGCTTTTCTTTCTTGCAGGTAGGCTCGGAAGGGGGCAACTCCGGTGCCGGGACCGACCATAATAATCGGCTTATCCGGATCTTCCGGCAGACGAAAGCCCTTGGCGACGTGAACGAACATGGGAATGGGTGTAGTTCCGTCAATTCGATCCGCTAGATAAGTCGAGGCCACTCCTTCTCTCTTCCTGCCGTGACTTTCAAAGCGGACGCTGGCGACCACAAAATGGACCTGTTCAGGAAAGGCTTTGAGGCTGGAGGCGATCGAGTAGAGGCGTGGCTGCAATTTTCGCAGCTTGCTGACGAACTCCTCAGGAGTGAACTGCATGGCAGATGTCTCCACCAAGAAATCGATGATCTCCAGACCCCAGAGGTAATGGTCTAACTCCTTTTTTCGCTCGGGAAGGATCAAGTCCTTTAAGACCCCGGCATTCGGCGACCGTTCCACGACGGCTTCCAAAAACTGCTTTGAAGGCTGCGTGATCTGGTAATGCTTCAAGAGACCTTCACGGATTGTAAATGTCTCCCCTTCTTTATTTTTGACCAGCTCGTCCCCCGAAAAATGCAAGGCGTCGAGCAGATCTTGCACTAGCAGAGGATTGTTCAGCGGGTGAATACCCATGGAATCACCGACCTCGTACTGCAATCCAGACCCGGCCAATGAAAACTCATAATGGAAGGTTTCCTTCTCGGACCCTTCCCGGTTTAATTTCGCTCCGGTGAGGAGCCTCGCCGGAAACGGATTTTTGCGGGAATAAGGACCTGAAGGCACAGACGTGGACATAAAGCCGCAGAACATATTGGCGGGTCGTTGAGCGGGTCAAGAAGAAGTTGCTAGAGGCAAGTTGTCAGTGTCAGAGTTGTCAGTGGCCAGTGGGGAGAGTGGAAGTGCCAGTGGTAGTGCTAGAAGGCAGCAGATGTCTTGGTGCGAGCATACAGCTTCAGAGTTCGAAATCTGATGCTTCAATTCATCCACCTAGCACTTGCTTCTTCCCCGTCTGACACTGGCAACTTCCACTCTCCCCTCCCCACTGACAACTGACACTACACTGGCACTGGCAACTTCCCTCTTCCACTGACACTGGCAACTCTCCCCCTACACTTTGACCAGCGGATTCAGAAGATCCTCAACGCTGACTATCCCATTGGTGTTTCCTTGCTCATCGACGACCGCCGCGAGACTGCCGGGCGCTGCACGAAGCCTGCTTAATACAATCGAGGCCTGCTCTTCGGGTCGTACGGTCAAGATACGGCGGATATACTTTCGGACTGTGGAGATTGACGGCCGGTCCACGAGCAGCTCGAAAACATTGACCATCCCGACGATCTTGCCCAGCGGATCGATCACTGGATAATGATTAAATCGCGAGCGACGCGAAAGGTCGATCAGTTGTTCGACGGTGGTTTCCGGACGTACCGTGATCACCTTGGAAATCGGCACCATGACGTCTCGGACTTTGACCGCCCGGAAATCGACGACGTTATGAATCATTTGTCGCTCGATGCTGCTCAACATGCCCAAGCGTTCAATCTCGTTGGTGACGTATTTCAGATCCTCGCGGGCGACAAAGATCTCCTGGGGCCGTTTCAATCTCAAGAGACTCTTGGCGATCATCGAGCCCAGGTAAATAACCGGGGTCAATACCTTGGCTGCCAAATCCAGGGGAACGGCCAGAGATGCGAGTTGCTTATAAGCGATCCGGCGAAAAATAGCCTGTGGTAAAAGCTCGGCCACCAAAAGGAACAGCGGTAAAGCGACCATTAGCGTCAAAATGTAACCCGCCCAACTGAACCAGCCGACCAGCGTATTCACCAATAATACCAAGGCCCCAATATTGAACAGGCTGGTGATCACCAGAGCCGTGACCAGCAACCTGGCAGGCTGTTCCAAAAGCTGATGGAGCTGAACCGCAGCCCGGTCTTTCCGCCGAGCCAAACGCCGCAGACGCAAACGGTGCAGAGAAAGAATGCCGGCTTCTGTGCCCGAAACAAAAAACGAGATGGCCAGGCAAAGAACCAATAGAAGCCAGGTCATGAATCCCCTTCGGAGGACGACCCTTCCATTTTCTCCACCGCGACCTCGAGCACCCGTTTTCGATTACTTTGGCGGATTTCCAGAAGTAGCGGAGGGACCTCGACATTGGTTCCCGGCTTTGGAACGTAGCCAAGTTGGTTGAAAATCAATCCCCCGATGGTGTCGAGACCTTCGCGGTCAAGATCTACGCCCAAGAGCTCTCCTAAATCATCCAGGCGAGCACTGCCACTGGCCAGCCATTTTCCTCCGCCGATCTCTTCGATGTAAAGAGCTTCATCTCCCCGCGGTGCCGCATCGCCGATTACTTCTTCGACGATATCGTTGAAAGTGACTACCCCTTCCGTGCCGCCAAACTCGTCGACCACGATGGCCAAACGTTGAGTGTGGGTTAGAAATCCCCGGAGCAAAACCAAGGCGCGCATCGTTTCCGGAACAAAAGAAGGAGCCTCCAGGCGCTCTGAGTAATGCTCCTGGTGATCAAGCAGGAAGCTTTTCACATCCAGAACACCCAAAATCTCGTCGGGGCTATCCCCGTAAACAGGCACTCGACCATGACGCTTTCCCCGCACCTGCGCGATAACCTCTTCATTGGTGAGGGTATCGGGAATGGTGAAGGCATCAACCCGCGGAGTCATACAATCCTTGACCGTCTTGTCACCCAGTTTAATTATCTCCTGGATCATTTCCCTTTCGCCAATGCTGAGTTCTCCTTCTTCCACCCCCAACTCCACCAAGGCTTCCAGTTCTTCGTCATTTAATTGATCTTGTGGGAACGGCCGCTCTTTCGCGAAGAGGTCCGCGACGCGTTCAACCAGTTCCTGCAGAGAACGTGAAAAAGGTTCGGCGATCGGCATCAAGATCGCGAGAATCCGGATGGCACTTTTTGAAAATCGAAAAGGGTCCGCCAAGGCCAGGACCTTGGGCAGCAGATCGCAAACGAAGACGATCAACGCAAAAATCACCAGCGTCTTGATCCAACTGGGTACCGGTGCCGGAATTCCATTCACGAAAACCAGCGCCAGAATGATCAGCGGAATATTAACCAGCGTATCAGTCAGGAGGATCACGCTGAGGACACTTCGGGAGTTCAACATCAGTTTTTCGAACTGCTCCGCCACTTCCGGTTCGCGTTCCTTCCAGCGGCGCACTTGAAACCCGTTGATCGAAAACAAGGCCGTCTCCATGCCCGAGAAGAAAGCGGAGACACCGGCCAGCAAGGCGAGTACTACACACGTCAAAACAGCAACTGGAATCGACATCATTTGCCTTGATCCGCCTGGGCGGACTTTTCCCAATGCACGGAATTCTCTTTGCGATCAGCGGGCTGACAAGCAAATTCAAAGGGTGGAGGAATGAAAAAAGACCAGAAAATTCAAGCATTTGTCGAGTCTCTGAGCACCGGATCCATCCATGACCCTTGTTACGAGGGCTATTTCCTTTGCTTCAACGAACAGAAATACTATGAAGCACACGATGTTCTGGAGCACCTCTGGCTAAAGGACAAGGGGGCTACGCATCAATTTTTCAAAGGGCTCATCCAGCTGGCAGGTGCCTTCGTCCATCTGCAAAAACAATTCCGCCGCCCGGAGCATCCCACTGACGGACGCCGTCTTCGTCCCGCCTGGCGTTTGTTTAAGCTGGCTCAAACAAATCTGGAGCCTTACTTTCCCGCTTACCTGGATCTTGACGTACGTTCCGTTCTTGAACTTTGTGCCAAAAATATGCTGGCCATCGAGGGCGGGGAGTTCAAGCGCAACCCTTGGAGCCCGGATACCGCGCCGGCGTTAGCTCTCGGCCAGAACGGAAGATCAGACTCCGAGTGACTTCTCGATTGCCTTGGTAAGGAACCGAAATAGAGTGTGCCCGAGTTTGGGATAAACATGTGGAACGTTGTTAGAAGTCTTTTTGTGGTAATGGCCGTTCTCAGATTTACGTCTGGAGCGGAAGGGCAGATCGCGGCAGCCTACGCGGTTGCCGATCAGACTACGGGCTACGTTCTCGACGCCTATAAGGGCGAAGAAAAACGTCAAGTGGCGAGCCTGACCAAGATCGCCACCGGGAAAGTCGTCCTTGATTGGGCATCGAAAACCAACACCGACCTGGCGAGCCAAGTGGTGGTGCCGCCCCAGGCGCTTGGAGAAGCCGGCGGCGTAAATCCGATGGGTCTGCAGCCGAATGATCTGATCAGCTATCGGGATTTGATCTATGCCGCGCTAATGCAATCAGACAATACCGCGGCAACCACCCTCGCCTACTACGTCGGAGCGGCCTTCCGGCCTGCCGGAGGTGATCGCCTGCGCGAACTCGGCGCCGTCGAAGTTTTTGTCTCTCAAATGAACGCTTTGGCGAGGCAACTAGGTATGGAGCGCACCTTTTTCGTAAATCCTCATGGTCTCGAACCGCGCAAAGGAACGCAGCCCTACTCCACGGCAGTCGATATGGCCAAGCTAACCGCGTATGCCATGAAGGATCCCGCCTTTCGTTTTTACGTCTCCCAAAAGGAGCGGAAAGTATCGTTCAATCGCGGTGGCCAGGTATTTCAATATCTTTTGCGAAACACCAATGAACTGGTCGGCACGGAGGGGATCGACGGCGTCAAGACCGGCCGAACCGCAAAAGCCGGCGAATGTATCATCATTTCCTCTCAACGTGATCCCGAGGTCACTCAACAGGGTGGCACGACTCTAGTCACGCCACGACGGCTGAATATCGTGGTTCTCGGAGCCAGCGACCGCATCGCGGCCGCGCACCAGTTGCTGAGCCGGGGCTGGTCCCTCTACGACCAGTGGGCGGCCGCCGGTCGTCCGATGGGAAACCAGGCGGTTCAAAGGTAGTTTCCCGATTGATATGCGTACTCAGCGGATCGGCGTGTTGACGAGTGGGGGCGATTGCCCCGGACTGAACGCTGTCCTCAGGGGAGTTACCAAAGCCGCGGAGAAACTTGGTTGGCAAGTCATCGGATTCCAAGACGGCTTCGAAGGATTGCTGCCACCGGTTCAGTACATGGTTCTCGACCATTCGAGAACCGCCGGCATCATGCAACAAGGAGGCACGATCCTTGGCACCACCAGTCGAGGCCATTTCGTTGGTAAAGTCGGCGCCGGCCAAAAAGCGCGAGTACCCGCGGAAATCATTGAAAGGGCCCGGCAAACCTTGATCGATCTCGAAATCGAAGGACTGATTGTCGTCGGAGGCGACGGTTCGCTATCGACCGCCCTGCAATTGCATCAGGAGGGGCTGCCGATTGTCGGTGTGCCCAAAACGATTGATAACGACCTTGAGGCCACCTCAATGACCTTCGGTTTTTATTCCGCCGTGGACTGCGTAACTGAAGCGCTCGATCGCCTGCATTCGACGGCGATGAGCCACAAACGGATTATGGTGTTGGAGGTCATGGGCCGCCACGTGGGGTGGATCGCCCTTTTTGGGGGCGTGGCTGGAGGTGCGGATGTCATTCTGCTCCCCGAAATTCCGTTCAAATGGGAGAAGATTGCTGAAGCGGTCAGACAACGGGATGCGGACGGATACTTGAGCACGATGATCGTCGTGGCGGAGGGAGCATCGCCGCAGAACGGTGAAAAGCTGCTCTCTCATTCCAGTACCGTCGGGGAGCATCGTCTCGGCGGCATCGGGGAAATGGTGACCCGTGACGTGGCGGAAAGAACCGGAAAAGAATCTCGTTGTTGTGTTTTAGGGCACCTTCAACGAGGCGGAGCGCCCACGACCCTCGACAGGCTTTTGGGAACTCGCTTTGGTGTCAAAGCTGTTCAATTGATCGCCGAGCGGAAATTCGGCACCATGGTGAGCTACAAAAACGATCAAACCCTCGATGTACCCATCGCCGATGCTGTCCATCACCTCCGATGTGTCGATCCGGGCGATCAAATGGTCGAAACAGCTCGAGAGATTGGCATCAGCTTCGGCGACTGACATGCGCGCTTCCTTGCCAATCTGAGAAATAGTTTGAAAACCGGCCCTGAACGATAGAAGACCCAAAACCGAAACACCGATAAGTTGCCCCTCTATGGATCCTTTGCTTGAGCTGCTTCATCAAAACGCCACCATCCCACGAGGTGATCTGGCGAAAATGCTCAATTTGTCCGTCGAGGAGGTCAACAGGCGGATCGATCGATACGAAAAAGATCAGGTCATTCTCGGCTACCAGGCCGTTGTCGATCCAGAAAAAATCGATGCCGACGCCGTGACGGCGTTTATCGAAGTCAGCATCACCCCCGAAAGAGGAGGCGGTTTTGATCGGCTCGCGGAACGCATTGCCCGCTTCGACGAGGTCAAAAGTTGTTGGCTGATGAGCGGCGGGTACGACCTGGCGATTCTGGTTGAGGGTAACAACCTGCGAGAGATCGCCCGGTTTGTTTCCGAGAAGTTGAGTTCGGTGGAAGGAGTGGTCTCAACCGCTACCCGCTTCCGCCTGAAAACCTACAAACAAAACGGTATGCTGTTGAGTCAGCCCGCCGTGACCGAAAGGTTGTCAGTAACGCCCTGAGCGCAGTTCAAAACGGTGGTCTAGAAATTAAGTGGCACGACTGCTGGTGGTGAGAAGCGAAGGCGATTTTCTTCATGGATTTTTCAAAATACCTTGCTGATCGCGTCCTTGAAATCCCGCGCTCGGGGATTCGGGACTTTTTCGAAGTGGTTCAGACGATGACCGATGTCATTTCCCTCGGAATCGGGGAACCGGATTACGTCACGCCCTGGAGAATTCGGGAGGCTGCCATCTTCGCCATGGAAAAGGGTAAAACTGGATACACCTCAAACCTGGGAACGCCGAAGCTCCGCCAGGCGGTAGCCAAGTATCTCGGGCGGCGATGTGGCATCGACTATGATCCGAATAACGAGATTTTAATTAGCGTGGGCGTTTCAGAAGCCCTCGACCTGGCCTTGCGGGCTTTGCTCAATCCCGGGGACGAAGTGATTTACCACGAACCCAGCTACGTTTCGTACAATCCGAGTGTCCTGCTTTGCAACGGCAAGCCCGTATCCGTCCAGACATTTGCTGAAAATGAGTTCCGCGTCTTGGCAGAAGATATTGAACGAGCTGTCACACCCCGCTCGAAAGCGCTTTTGCTCAGTTTCCCGACGAATCCGACCGGCGGAACACTTCGGGCGGCCGATCTCCAGCCAATCGCCGATGTTTGCCGCCGGCATGATCTTATCGTCCTCTCGGACGAAATTTATTCCGAACTCTCGTACGACGGGGCCGAGCACGTCTCGATTGCCTCGTTGCCGGGCATGAAAGAGCGAACCGTCCTGTTGAACGGTTGCTCCAAATCTTTCGCCATGACCGGGTTTAGAGTCGGCTATGCCTGTGCGCCCGCACCGATTATCGAGGCGATGATGAAAATCCATCAGTACGCAATTATGTGCGCGTCGAACATGTCGCAGGAGGCAGCCATCGAGGCGCTCGAGAACTGCCAAAAAGAAGTCGAAACCATGCGAAACGACTATGAACGCCGTCGAAATTTCGTGGTTAACCGCTTGAACGAGATCGGACTTCCCTGCCACGTCCCAAAAGGCACTTTCTACGCCTTTCCGAACATCACGCCAACTGGACTGAAGAGCAAAGAATTCTCCCTGCAACTGCTGAAGTCGAAAAAAGTCGCCGTGGTTCCCGGCAGCGCGTTCGGCAATTCCGGTGAAGGGTACGTGCGTTGCTGTTTTGCCACCGGGATGGATAAACTTAAAGAGGCCATGGACCGAATAGAAGAATTTGTCAGCCGGTAGGTGAGCACCCCTCGCTTTGCTCTTGTTAAGAGGGTAAAGCCGCTCGCCAAGTGGCTCGAAAACGAACCAGCCCATGAATGGTACGGTAACCAAGGCGGTAATTCTCGCGGCAGGACGAGGAACCCGAATGCGGGAACTGACTCTCACGATGCCCAAACCGATGGTTGAAGTGGGCGGCAAACCCGTCCTTTCTTACATCATCGAAGGCCTGCGTGAAGCGGGAGTGAAGAGGATCCTGATCGTCGTCGGATACCGAAAGGAAGTGGTGATGGATCATTACGGCGATGGCTCAGCCTTCGGAGTCGAAATCATCTATCAAGAGCAAATCCGCCAGGATGGAACCGGAAAGGTAGTGGAGCTAGCTCAAGAGTTCTGCGGTACGGATCCCTTCATCCTCAGCTACGGGGACATCCTGGTAAATCCTTCGACCTACCTTCTTCTCGCTCAGCCCGGTAATGCCGACATGATGTTGACCGTTCGATATACCGAGGACTCTTCAAAAGGAGGTGCCGTCTACGTCAATGAAAGGTTCGAAGTCGTTGATTTGCTGGAAAAGCAACCAATCCAGGAAGTGCCTACTTCCTGGTACAACGCCGGCGTTTATACCTTCCAACCAATCATTTTTTCTTATGTTGGCCGCCTCGAGAAGTCTCCCAGGGGTGAATACGAACTGACGGACGCGATTCGCGAAATGGCCCGGGATGGTAAAAAGGTGCAGGCCGTCGAGATCAAAGGGTATTGGGCAGATGTGCGGGATCCAGAAATTCTATCAGCGCTCAACCTGAATCCGCCCGGAGATAGCTGACTCTTAACAACGGATTTCCCGTTGTTGACAACGCAAATCCAAATAATTTAGGCATCAACTTTATGCAGATCCGTTTTGCTCAAATCAGGTGAGTTCTGGAATGAAAGAGTATCTGATTTCGCGACAGAAAATGGTGGATGGCGCGCTGCAATCGTATCTTCCAAAATCGAGCATCAAGCCCAAGACGATCCACAAAGCGATGCGCTACAGCGTGTTTGCCGGGGGCAAACGGCTGCGGCCGATCTTATGTTTAGCCGCCGGAGAAAGCTGCGGCGGCGAGGCCCTCGCGGCTCTCCCGCTGGCCTGCGCTGTCGAGTGCATTCACACTTACTCGCTGATTCACGACGATCTGCCTTGCATGGACGATGATGATCTCCGGCGAGGCATGCCTACTTCGCACAAAGTCTTCGGGGAAGCTATCGCCGTGCTCGCCGGGGACGCCCTGCTGACCTTCGCCTTCGAGTTGGCGGCCCAGGTCCCCGGTTGGCCACGCTATTCGCTGAAGGATGTCATTGGTGAGCTGGCGTCCGCTTCCGGTAGCCGGCATTTGATTGGCGGCCAAGTGGCCGATCTGGAAGGCGAAGGTAAACGTGTTTCGATCCAGTCCCTGAAGTTCATCCATCAATCTAAAACTGCGGCGTTGCTTTGCGCCGCCATCCGGTTGGGCGCCATGAGCGCAAATGCCACGCCCTCGCGGCTGCAAAGCCTGTCGGAGTTCGGCATGGCTCTCGGCCTCGCCTTCCAGGTAATCGACGATATTCTGGATGTCACCCAAAGTTCCGAGACCCTCGGCAAAAGCGCCGGAAAAGATCTGGTTTCCGAAAAGGCGACTTATCCCTCAGTGATCGGATTGGAGGAATCTCGAAAAATGGCGAAGAAACTGACTGAAAAAGCGCACCAATCACTTAAAACGTTCACCGGGAAAGCGGCGACCCTTCACGGGCTCGCTGATTTCCTGCTGAACCGGGAATATTAGTTTGCCTGGCACCAAATCGTTCCCAAGCAGGGCCTGCCGAACCTCGGTCCCGAGTCGACAGTTTGCCGTATTGGTGGACCTTCCCCCGTCTGCCGGCCTGTTTTTGGACCGACCAGGCTGCTCGGATGACGAAAAGCAAAAAACTATTTGTCAGGCTGTGCACGCTATGGCAGCTTCACCACCTTTCCATTCATTCCAATTAGACATTGACCATGGCGTACGCGATTATTCGTTCCGGAGGCAAACAGTATCGGGTGAGCCCCGGTCAGACGATAACGGTTGAAAAGCTCACAGCAGAGCGTGGAGAAAAAGTTACCTTTGGCGATGTCGTGTTGCTGGCCGACGGAGCAACGGTTACTGCGGGGGATCCGATGGTAGCAGGAGCGAGCGTGGTTGGCGAGGTCCTCGAGCAGTTCAAGGACAAAAAAGTCATCGCCTTCAAATATCGACGTCGCAAGGGATACCACCGGACGGTGGGTCACCGGCGCCAGCTTACCAGGGTCAAGATCGAGACGATCGACCAATAACACTTTTAGAGGACTGGAAATCTGAACTATGGCGCATAAGAAAGGTCAAGGCAGTGTTAAGAACGGGCGAGACAGCGTCAGCAAACGCCTGGGCGTTAAGAAATTTGGGAGCGAGCAAGTAGTGGCCGGAAATATTATTATCCGGCAGCGCGGAACGAAATTTTTGCCCGGCAAAAATGTTGGGTTAGGACGCGACTACACGATTTTTGCCCTGGTGGACGGGGTTGTACGGTTTGATCGGAGCGGCCGGAGGGTAAATGTCGAACCGCTTGAAGTGGCGCTGATTGGCTCGACTAACTAATCCGGCAAAAGCTTTCCCTCCCGACGGAAAAAGCGCCTCGGACATTGAGGCGCTTTTTTTGTTTTTGGCGTAGTATGTTCAACGTCGTGTTGATTGAACCAGAAATTCCACCGAATACCGGAAACATCGCCCGTCTTTGCCTGGCGACCAAAAGTCGGCTCCATCTGGTGGAACCTCTTGGATTCTCTGTCAACGATCGCCAGCTTCGCCGCGCTGGCATGGACTACTGGTCTCAGGTGAACGTCCAGTACTGGAAAAGTCTGACTGAATTTGAGACCGCAACTCGCCCCCCGGCTCGGCGATTTTTACTGACCACCAAGACCAAGCGAAAATATTGGGACGTAGATTTCCGTCAGGGAGACTATTTGGTCTTTGGTCGTGAAACCAAAGGTTTGCCGGAGAGTCTCCTTCTGGCTGATTCAGAAAATTGTTTGACTATCCCGATCGATCCGGAAGCCCGTTGCTTAAATCTGGCGACCGCCGTCGCCATTGTGTTGTTCGAAGGCGTGCGGCAGCTCCGATGTCACTGTGATTAACCAGCCACAGCTCACCGCCAAGGATATCCACCGCTCTTTCAAGATTGGTTCGCGGAAGATCGAAGTACTCAGGGGTATCAGTCTGGAAGTTCATCGCGGAGAAGCGGTTTTCCTCTGCGGCGTTTCCGGAGCTGGGAAAACCACCTTGCTCTACACGCTAGCGGGCCTGGAGCGGCCGGAAGCGGGCGAAGTGATTTTCGAAGGGCACAAACTCTATCGGAACGGTTCGTCTGCGGATGCCCGGATTCGAAACGAAAAGATGGGATTTGTCTTTCAGAGTTATTTTTTATTACCTGAGCTCACCGCCCTGGAGAATGTCCTGGTTCCCTCCTTAATCCGGAACAAACAAGAGCTGCCCGGAGCGATTGACCAACTACAACGAGTTGGCTTGGCGGACCGCATGAATCATTTGCCCAATGAGCTATCCGGGGGAGAACAACAGCGCGTCGCAATTGCCCGTGCCTTGATCAACGATCCGGCCATCATCTTCGCCGATGAACCGACCGGCAACTTGGATACCGCAAATGGCGATGCGATCATGGAATTGTTGCTTGCTTTGGCCAGAGAGAAACAGAAAACATTGGTCGTCGTAACTCACGATCAACGGCTGGCGTCGGCAGGTGACCGACGCGTTGACATCCGGGATGGATTACTTACCAACTAACGTTCGAACCCAATCACTATGAACCTCAAAATCTACATCGACGGAAACTTCTACGACCAGGCCGAGGCGAAGATTTCCGTATTCGACCATGGGCTGCTCTACGGCGATGGAGTATTTGAGGGGATCCGGTTCTACAACGATCGGGTATTTCGGCTGGATGAGCATATCGACCGGCTTTGGTCTTCCGCCAAGTCGATCGCCCTGGAGCTTCCGATGTCCAAATCGGAACTGGTGGCCGCGACCCTGGAGACAATTCGCCAGAACGATTTTCACGACGGATATATCCGGCTGATTGTCACTCGCGGCGCGGGATCCCTCGGGCTTAGTCCAGATTCTTGCCGGCGGCCAAGTGTCATTATTATTGCCGCCACCATCGCGCTTTATCCGGAGAATCTCTATCAGAAGGGATTAACCATGGTCACTTGTTCGACCCGGCGAACCTCCCCTGCCGCATTGAGTCCGCGGGTCAAATCGCTCAACTACCTGAACAATATCCTGGCCAAACTCGAAGCTCAGAATGCGGGGGCCGGGGAAGGCCTGATGTTGAATGAACAAGGGTATGTGGCCGAGTGTACCGGCGATAACATTTTCATCATCAAGAATGACCAGATATTTACGCCCCATCTGAACGCCGGAATACTCGAAGGCGTAACGCGTTCGGTGGTCTTTGAGCTCACCGAGAAACTGGAGATTCCCGCCGTCGAATGCGAGCTCACCACCTACGACGTTTACACCGCCGACGAATGTTTCTTGACCGGAACCGCCGCCGAAGTGATTCCCGCGGTCCAATTGGACCGACGATTGATCGGCAATGGACAACCCGGGCCGATTACTCTGAAATTTATTGAAAGTTACCGTGAGTTGACACGCACGACAGGCACTCCGATTTATGAGTAGTGTGCTTTAGTCTAGATGAGGTCGGCCGATTAACGGGGATATTAAAGGCATGATTTGTGACGTCTGCAAAACAAACACTGCAACAGTCTATCTGACGCAGATCGTCGATGGGAACATGAAGAAGATTAATCTTTGCGAGTCATGTTCCAAAGACAAAGGTGTCTCCGACCCGACCGGGTTTGCCTTGGCGGATCTTTTGCTGGGTCTCGGTGAAACCCAGCAAGTCGAACAGGCGCCCCCGACGGAGCATTGCCCGGTCTGCGGGTTCACCCAGGCAGATTTCAAGAAAACGGGCCGGCTTGGATGCAGCGAATGTTACGGCACCTTTGCCGAGGGATTGGCATCTCTGATTAAGGCGATGCATAAAGGGACCAAACATACTGGCAAAGTTCCAGCCCGCCTTTTCCGGGATATCGTCCGTTCGGATCGGTTGAACGAATTGAAAAGGAGTCTGGAAGAAGCTGTCTCAAAAGAGGATTACGAATCGGCAGCGACGATCCGGGACGAAATCCGGCAGCTCGAGCTGGAGGAGCAAAAGTAAAATGAAAATTGGCACCATTTTGAAAACCCGGGGCGACTGGCTTTCAGCGGATGGCGGCCACCATCCCATTGTCATCAGCAGCCGGGTCCGGTTGGCCCGGAATTTGGCGAAGCTGCCATTTCCTGGCTGGGCCAAAAAGACGGAACGAATCCGAATTCTCGATGAAATCAAGCCGGAAGTGGACAATTTGGCGCAGATGCGCAATTCGTTCTCGGAACAGCTGAATGAACTTTCCGCCTTGGAGAAGCAGGTTTTGGTGGAGCGGCATCTAATTAGCCGGGAACACGCCGCCAAGGGAATGGGGAGCGCGATTGCGATCAGTTCGACTCAGGCCATCAGCATCATGATGAACGAGGAAGATCACTTGCGCATGCAAGCCATCTCCACCGGGCTAGACCTCCAAAAGACTTTTCGAATCATCGACGACGTAGATACCGCCTTGGAAGCGCATCTCGATTTCGCATTTGATCCGGAGCTGGGATATTTGACGGCTTGCCCAACCAACGTCGGCACCGGGATGCGTGCTTCTGCCATGGTTCATCTACCAGCCCTGGTATTAAGCGAGCAAATCAACCAAGTGATTAATTCTATCAACAAGATTGGCTTGGCGGTGCGAGGATTGTATGGCGAAGGGACTGAAGCCATGGGCAATCTCTTTCAGGTTTCCAACCAGACCACCCTGGGGGAAAATGAAAGTCAGATTATCGAGCGATTGAACAAAGTCATCGAGACTTTGATCCAGCGGGAAAACCAGGCTCGCGAAAATTTGCTCGAAACCAAGCGGCCAATGTTGATGGACCAAGTCGGCCGAGCCTACGGAATTTTGACTCATGCTTTCTCGATTTCTTCCAAGGAAGCATTGAACTTGCTGTCTGTGATGCGCCTGGGGATTGACTTGGAGTTTTTCCCGGCGGAGGGTCGGGTACTTACGAACTCATTGTTGATGGAAACACAGCCGGCACATCTTCAGCATCTTTCCCAGCAAAAACTTGCCGCGGAGGAACGCGACCACCTGCGCGCCGACATTGTCCGGGAGAAGTTGAAGAGCTTCCCTAAACCAAATGAAATTAAGTCGTCGGAGGGTCAGGCAGAGGGCCCAGCAACGGAACCCCAATGATGAATAACTTTACTCCCCGCGCTCAACAGGTATTGGCGCTTGCTCGCAAAGAGGCCGACCGGTTCAACCATAATTATGTTGGGACCGAGCACCTTTTGCTCGGGCTGATCAAACTTGGCCAAGGTGTCGCAGTGAACGTGCTGCAGAAAATGGGCCTCGACCTAGAGACAGTCCGGATGGAAGTCGAGAAGCATGTCGGCTCGCATCCTGAGACTAAGATGGTTGGAAACATCCCATACACCCCACGAGTCAAAAAGGTGTTGGCGCTGGCTGGCAAGGAAGCCAAGGCTCTAAATCACTCCTACGTAGGTACGGAACACATCCTGCTGGGACTCTTACGGGAAGGTGAAGGAGTCGCGGCTAGAGTCTTAAAAAGCCTTGAAGTTGATATAGAACGAACTCGGAACGAAATTTTAAAAGAATTGGACCCTAACTTTACGCCGCCCGAAAGCGAAGCTGAGTCTCCGCAGGAAGGCAACAAAAAAGATGTTAAGACGCCCGCCTTGCGCGCATTCGGTCGCGATTTGACCGAATTGGCGAAGAAGGGCGAGCTGGATCCGGTGATCGGTCGAAAAAATGAGATCGAACGCGTGATCCAGATTCTCTGCCGGCGCACCAAAAACAATCCAGTGCTCCTCGGAGAAGCCGGAGTGGGCAAAACGGCAATCGTGGAAGGACTCGCCCAGGAAATCGGCACAGGTAACGTCCCGGAACTCTTGCGTGACAAGCGAGTCATCACCCTCGACCTGGCCCTGATGGTGGCCGGAACGAAGTATCGAGGTCAGTTTGAAGAGCGCATTAAAGCGGTCATGGACGAGATTCGCCGGTCCAAGAACGTGATTCTATTCATCGACGAACTTCATACCATTGTCGGTGCCGGCTCCGCGGAAGGCGCGATGGATGCCTCCAACATTATTAAGCCAGCCCTTAGCCGCGGCGAACTTCAGTGCGTCGGAGCGACGACTCTGAATGAATATCGCAAGTACATCGAAAAAGATGCTGCCTTGGAGCGCCGGTTCCAGACCGTGAAAGTCGAAGCTCCTTCCGTGGATGAAGCGGTCCAAATTTTGAGAGGTCTGCGCCCCAAGTACGAGGCCCATCACAAGGCCCGGCTGACGGACGAAGCTTTGGATGCTGCCGTTCGCTTATCAGATCGGTATCTAACCGGACGTTTCCTCCCTGATAAGGCCATCGACGTGATGGATGAAGCTGGGGCCCGTGCCCGCATCAATGCGATGACCCGGCCTCCTGACGTGAAGGAGATCGAGAAAGAAATCGAAACCATCCGCGCCGATAAAGAAGCGGCCATTAAGGCCCAGGATTTCGAGAAAGCGGCCGCCCTGCGCGATTCAGAAAAACAGACCAAGGATAAATTGGAACGGATTCTGACCGAGTGGCGGGAACAGCGTGAAGAGCGCGAAGTGGTCGTCACCGCGGATGACATTATGCACATCGTTTCCAGATGGACCGGTGTGCCGCTCAGTCGCATGGAGCAAAAGGAAGCTCAGAAACTCCTGAAAATGGAAGAAGAGCTTCGCACCCGCGTGATTGGTCAGGACGAAGCGGTCATTGCGATCAGTAAAGCGCTCCGGCGTTCTCGGGCCGACTTAAAAGATCCGCGCCGTCCGATCGGTTCCTTCATCTTTTTGGGGCCAACTGGAGTCGGCAAAACATTTCTCGCGCGCTCCTTGGCGGAGTTCATGTTCGGCGATGGAGATGCCCTGATCCAAATCGACATGTCCGAGTACATGGAGAAGTTCACCGCTTCCCGTTTGATCGGCTCGCCGCCCGGCTATGTAGGGTATGAAGAAGGCGGCCAGTTATCCGAAGCCGTCCGTCGCCGACCATATTCCGTTGTCCTCTTCGACGAGGTCGAAAAGGCCCATCCGGATGTCATGCATCTTCTTCTGCAGATACTGGAGGAAGGCAAAATCACTGACAGTCTCGGACGGAAGATCGATTTTCGTAATACGATCATCATCATGACGTCCAACGTCGGCGCGGAACTAATCAAACGGCAGACTTCTCTCGGTTTCGGAGCAGTCTCCGGCAATGAGTCGTACGAACAAATGCGCGACAAGATTCTTGAAGAGTCCAAGCGCACCTTTAAGCCGGAGTTTTTGAACCGGTTAGACGACCTGATCGTGTTCCATACCCTTGGACGGCCGGATCTGGCAAACATTGTCAATCTTGAGGTGGCAAAAGTGGTTGATCGAATCGGGACCAAGGCGATCAAGGTCCTTTTGGATCCTACCGCAGTGGAGTTTCTGATCGACAAGGGATATGACCCGACTTACGGAGCGCGACCGATGCGCCGGGCCGTGGAAAAATTCCTTGAGGATCCGTTGGCTGAAGAACTTCTCCGGGGCAACATCAAAGCGGGAGACGTGCTGAATGTCCACGCTGCCGGCGAGAAGTTGGAATTCAAAATAACTCAACCCGAGCAGCAACCCGCAACGGCTTAGCGGTCAATTGCTTTAAGTGAACGAGGCTACAGATCGGGGCCAACTCCGATCCAGTAGCCTCGTTCATTTTGCGGCTAGCCATCCGCATCTATTCGGTATGAGGATTTCTGTTGGACTTCAGGATGTGGACGAAAGCATGAAGTTGAGAACCGGAGGCTGAGGATCAGAAAAGGTCACCCGTGGTCCTGGTTTGGGGAAGTCTGTTGCGAAACGTCCCGAAGGGACAGTGCGATCGTAGCCTGGCACGAAGTGCCTGGAATAATCCCCACCAAAAGACCGTCCCGGAGGGTACGGTGTGATTCCGTGCAGGTGTGCGCACCGATTCGATGGCTGGAATGACGAATTCTCGAACCTTTTCAAAAAGAGTATTAAGCTTCCTAAAGAAACTGGGCGCACAATGAGTCTGTTGCGAAACGTCCCGGAGGGACAGTGCGATCGTAGCCTGGCACGAAGTGCCTGGAACAATCCCCCATCAAAAGACCGTCCCGTAGGGTACGGTGTGATTCCGTGCAGGTGTGCGCACCGATTCAATGGCCGGAATGAGGAAATCTCGAACCTTTTCAAAAAGAGTATTAAGCCTTCCTAAAGAAACTGGGCGCACAATATGACGAGAAACGCCCTCGGGGATTAGCTGTCCAGATCATACCGTACCCTACGGGACGGTTCTTTCGAGGGGTGTTGTCCCAGGCACTTCGTGCCAGGCTACGATCGGGTTGTCCCTCCGGGACAGGATGTGTTATTGAGCGGCATTCTAATCCCCAATGGGTAGGTGCAACGGTTGTTCCGAACGTACATTGGACCTGTCCCAAATTTTTACAGCACCGCCTAGGTTAACCGGTTCCCCTTTGGAAGTCTGGTATCCATCAGGCTTTTCATAGCGCGCGCGAAAACACTTGCCAATCGGTAGCTTGCGTAGCGAGTGTGCCCCATGATCTGGAAGCTCCGAAAGCGCTCGGTTAACCTGAGCCGTTCGGGCCTTATAATGGGCGTCTTGAATGTCACGCCCGATTCTTTTTCCGATGGAGGTCAATTCGTTGATGAGGAATCCGCCTTTCGACATGCCGAGCGAATGGTCAAGGAAGGGGCGGCAATCGTGGATGTCGGTGGCGAATCGTCGCGGCCCGGTTCTGATCCCGTGACTCTGGAAGAAGAACTTCGGCGTGTCATTCCGGTTATCCAACGAATTCGTACCCGATTTCCGGACCTTCTCCTGTCGATCGATACCTACAAAGCGGAGACTGCTCGGCAGGCTCTGGCAGCCGGTGCGGATATCATCAACGACATCTCAGCGCTCCGGGCTGACCGGGAAATGATCGAAGTTTTGCGCGAATCCGGCGGCGGGGTAATCTTGATGCATATGCGCGGAATCCCTAAGACGATGCAACTCGATCCGCACTATCAGGACGTTGTTGGCGAGGTAATGGATTTTCTTCGCGGACGTCGGGATGAACTCGTCCGCTATGGCGTTGATCAAGCCCATATCGCCATTGATCCAGGATATGGCTTTGGCAAACGCGTCCAGCACAACGTGGATCTGGTACGACAGATCGGACGCTTTGCTGAACTTGGACAACCGATCGTCGTCGGGATCTCCAGAAAATCGATGATTGCTCACCTCCTCGGTGATTCGAAGTTGCCGTCGACAGAGCGGGTGTGGCCAACTGTCGCTCTGACCAGCCTGCTCCGGGAAAAAGGAGCCCACGTTTTTCGTGTCCATGACGTTCGTCCAAACCTTGAAGCGCTGCGGATGACAGAAGCCATCCTATTTGATGATTAACGCCGTTCTAGAGCTCCTGCAGAATTATTGGAATGCCGCGATTGAGATTCTGCTTCTGGCGGTCGCCATCTACTATGGCTACCTTTATTTTCGCGGAACTCGTGGCGCCAAGGTCCTGACGGGTCTGGCCATCCTTTTCATCACCCTGACTCTGGTTTCGCAGATTCTGAATTTGACCGTTATCAGCTGGCTATTGCGAAGTCTGACCGCCTTTCTGGCCATCGCTCTAGTGGTAATCTTTCAACCGGAACTTCGCCGGGCTCTCGCAGAATTGGGGAGCAGTCAATTTTTCTCCTCGGCGACTCAGAAAAAGGAAACCATCGACGTCATCGCCGACGCGATCTTCGAACTCGCCAACCGGCAGATCGGCGCTTTGCTTGCGATAGAACGGGATACCGCCATCCGAACTTTTGCCGAGAGCGGCGTGAATATTGACTGCGAAATGTCGCAGGAGCTCTTGATCACCATTTTTTTCCCAAAGACCCCACTCCATGACGGTGGGGTGATTATTCGGAACGACCGGATCATCGCGGCAGCCTGCATTTTCCCGGTCAGCCAACGGGAGGACCTCGACCGTACCTTGGGTCTTCGGCATCGAGCAGGACTTGGCGTCACGGAAGAATCAGACGCTATTGCCATCGTCGTCTCGGAAGAAACCGGGAACATCTCGATTTGTCATCGCGGAAAAATCGAACGCGGATTCAAGGCTGGGCAGTTCGAGAGACGTTTGTCCGAACTCCTTTTGCGCGAAGACGACCAATCAGAAAACAGCGAGGACGACACTTTGCCGGAGCCAGATACCACGCCTTGATGCCATGAAGCGACTCTTCCTGAAGAACTGGCGGGCCAAATTGATGGCTTTGATTGTCGCCACCGCGGTCTGGTACCTGATCAAGAAGAACGTCGATGTGGCGCCCGACCGCTGGGGACTTGAACATCGACCCGCTGCCCTGACCCCGGCACATCACTGAAGCCTCAGGAGCACACGGTCATGATTTCCAGGTTGATCTTGGAGATTCCTCTCGCGAAAATGGCCGGTGTCAAAAAAGCTCTTTGGTACGGACGGCGTCCGCGGGATTGCTAATACTGAACCCATTACCGCTGAGTCGGCTTTGAGATTAGCTCAAGCGGCCGGTCGGGTGCTGTCCAAGGAGGAGCCTTCCCCGACGGTGGTCGTCGGGCGGGACACCCGCGCGTCCGGAGAAATGTTGGAGTCAGCTATTGCCGCCGGTCTTGCTTCCCACGGGATCCATGTCTTTCTGGCGGGTATTGTTCCCACTCCCGCCGTCGCTTATTTGACGGCCAGACATAACGCCTCCTTCGGCATTGTCATCTCGGCATCGCACAACCCTTTCCAGGATAATGGGATCAAATTCTTCGACGCCACTGGCTATAAACTCGGAGACGAATTCGAACTCGCTATCGAGACGGAATTCTTTCACCCCGGTTCTTACCCACTTCCAACCGGGAGATCGATTGGCCGTATCCGTCAGGTCAAGGAAGCCACGGAAGAATATGTCGCCTTCGCTGCTTCCACAGTTCCGAAAGATTTCTCGTTAACTGGCGTCAAAGTCGCGGCTCGACATGGCGAACGGGGCGGCTTACGAAACGACCCCCATGGTACTGGCCATGCTCGGAGCCCAGGTGGATTCTGCACTCCAGCGTTCCTGACGGGTTCAATATCAATTTCGATTGCGGTAGCACCTACCCAGCTGCTCTCTCTCGCCATGTTCGGGAATCTGGCGCCGCGTTTGGCATTGCCCACGATGGGGATGCCGACCGCCTTTTATTTTGTGACGAACACGGAGTCGCGCTGGATGGCGATGAACTTTTGGCCATCGCTGCCGTCGATTTGCTGGCCCGAAATCGGCTGCAAAAGAACACTCTGGTCGCCACCGTCATGAGCAACTTCGGTTTGGACCAAGTCCTGCATCGCCACGGCGGCAAAATATTCCGGACCGAGGTCGGAGATCGATTTGTCATGGAGGCTTTGCTTCAACAGCATTTGAACCTTGGAGGGGAACAAAGCGGACATCTGATTTTCCGCGATTTTACCACCACTGGTGACGGGCTGATCGCCGCTCTACAAATCATTGCCGTGATGCTGCGCACCGGCAAGCCGCTGAGCGAGCTTCGTCAGGTCTTAAGCAAGTTTCCCCAACTTTTGCGCAACGTTACGGTCCGGGAGAAAATTCCCTTTGCCCAATTCGATGGTCTTACTGAGCGGTTGCGGGAGGCCGAATTGAAACTGAATGGGAAGGGGCGCGTCATGCTCCGTTACTCCGGCACCGAACCGAAAGCGCGCCTGCTTCTCGAAGGGCCGGATTCTGATGAACTCCAGAAATTGGCGGAAGCGATTATTGAAGAACTAGCCAGATGCGTGGGCGCATGAATTATTTCGTCACCGGCACGGACACTGGCGTGGGCAAGACTTTCGTCACCAGCGGATTAATCCGGTTCGTGCGATCCATGGGGGGCGATCTTGTCGGGATGAAACCGATTTGTACTGGCGAAAATGGCGACGTCCGAGAAATCCGTGAAGCGTCCGGCTCTTGCCAACCCGAACATCTTATTAATCCGGTCTGGTACCGGACACCAGTGGCCCCTTACACCGCGTCGATCATCGAAGACCGCCTGATCGACCTCGATTCGATTCGCGCAGCCTTCGATCAGCTGACCCGGAAACATTCTCGGGTCTTGGTTGAGGGCGCCGGCGGCATCGCAGTCCCCATCTCGGCTCGCTACGATTTTCGGGATCTGGCCCGCGATTTGGGTCTGAACGTCGTCGTCGTCGCTGCCAATCGCCTGGGGGTTCTAAATCACACCCGGCTAACCGTCGAAGCCATCCGGGCGGCAGGCCTGATTTGTTCTTTAGTCGTCTTGAACTCCTCGGAGGCAGAACCCGACTTCTCACACCCTACGAACCTGAGCGTTCTGGAGAGCCTGCTGGATGTGCCAATCGTTGCCGTCGAGCATCACCAGCGAGACTTTGCCGGTCTCGTTAGCCACTTATGGTCTCCCGGTTGAATCTTCTCCATCGGTCTTGAGGACTCCGTGGGTGATTCGCCCGTTCGCTGCCAGTTTGACTTCACGCTGACGAAACGAGCGTTCGGCAAAACGAATTTCCTCAACTCCAACTCGAGATATCGCATCGGAAAGCGAGCCATCAGGGCTTCACCGATTTCTAAGATCAGCTTCTCGATCAAGTGCGCTCCACTACTCTCCACGATCTTTTCGGACTTCAGCCGCGACCGCGGAATAGTCGATCGTCTTCTCAAGTTGATCACCGACTTCCGCAAAAGCCGTTTCGATCTGGAAGCGCAAAGAAACCAGCATCCTTTGGCGGTTTTTGCGCTCCTCTTCCAAGACACCGATCCTGCCTTCCACCTCCAACTCCCGAATCTCGATCCACTCATTCATAGGGTTCAGATATAATATTTAACATTGTCGGGCCGCCGAAATGGGCGGTGGTTTTAATCCCCTAGGGCCAATGTTGAATATTTAGATCTGACCCTGGTGGATGCGCGAGCTATCCCACTCGAAAACGGAGTTCTTTGATCAGTTTGGTGCCGAACCTGTCTTTTAACTTGGTCAAAATTAACGACTTCCACTGTCTGTCGAGCTCATACATCACTGTCGGTTGCAGCACGTTCACCACCAGCAATCCCTGATGTAACCTGACCGGGCGTGAATGCTTGGCAAAAAAATCGCCCACGATTTCAGCCCAGGCGGCGAAAATTTCTTCCTCGCGCAACCGGGACTCCAAACCGAGCTTGGGAGCCAGTTGAACTAGCACCTCGCGGATCGAAAGCGTTCGGTCCATCTTTTCCTCCGGCTCCGGTAGCCCGCGCCATTCTTCAAGGGCGCGCTTACGAAACGATTGATCCATAGGAAAAGACCGATCCGTGTCACGCCTGCACGGCCGAAAACGAACGCCAAACCTGGTGCGCCACCGGTGATTCTCTAGGTGCCATCGCTGCCGATGGCTTCCACGGGACAACCCTCCATGGCCTCCTTGCACAACGCCTCTTCGTCCGGGCTTTCCGGCTGCTTGTACACGTAGGAGTGGCCTCCATCGTCGTTGCGAGTAAAATTTGCGGGCGCCGTTTCACGGCAAAGATCGCAATCAATGCATTGATCATCCACGTAAAATTGCCCGCCCACATTCTGCGGATACTTATTTGCAACGTCAGCCATAACTTACTTTTAAATGTCGTTAGCGATTACCCAGCGTGGTCTCCTGGATGCTCTTTCTTCCAAGGCTCGCCAATCTAACGAATCGAACCAAGACTGCAAGTCACAGATCAATACCCGAACCTGGAGTCGCCTTTTGATACTTACACGCTCCGGAGTATCACCCGGACCTGGCCAAAACGCAAAGAAAACGGCGCACCACCTCCCAGTTCCAAAGAGTACGTAATGCGATCCCGCTTTACCTCTTCGCTGAGGCCCTCATCCGGCTTCCGTCCCCCCGACTCCCTTCCTCACCGCGTTAGCCTTGGACAGCTGACTGACTACAAGTAACGTTTCGTATGACCGACAGGCTTGCGTTAAGACCAAAAGAAGGCTGGCACGTTCTGCATCTCTTTTATCGCGTGGAATTTGGCCAATGGCAGGTGCTGAGTTCCGAGGAGAGACTAGCGGCGAAGACCAACCTTGCTGCTTTGGTCCAGGAGATCCGTTCGCTCCCTTCCACCCAGGTTTTGACTTTCAGCATCGTTTCTCCAAAGGCAGACATCGGTTTCATGCTCTTGACCGATGATCTTCATACCGCCAATAGCATTGAAAAAAAACTTACCTTATCGCTCGGAGCGGATGTTCTGACCCCTGTTTACAGTTTCTACTCTCTCACCGAACGCAGCGAGTACACCACCACCGAAGAGGATTACGCCAACTCTTTGACGTCCGAAAAGGGACTGGCCCGCGATTCTTCTGAGTTCGAGCAAGCCCTTGCCGAATTTCGGCAGCGGATCGCGAAATATCTGCAGGATCGCCTTTACCCTAACATGCCGGATTGGCCAGTTTTTTGCTTTTATCCAATGACCAAGCGAAGGGATCCCGCCCAGAACTGGTACATTTTACCCTTCGAAAAGCGCAAGGAATTGATGCTCGGCCACGGCCGCATCGGGCGCCAGTATGCAGGAAAGGTCCGCCAACTCATTACCGGCTCTACCGGCTTGGATGATGCCGAATGGGGAGTGACTCTGTTTGCCCACGACGTTTTCGAAATCAAATCAATTGTCTCCGAGATGAAATTCGATGCCGTAAGCGCCCAATACGCAGATTTTGGAGAATTTTACGTTGGCTTGCAGCTGCCGCTCGATGACTTATTTCGAAGGGTTTTGTTGTAAATGGATAACCCGATCATCGTGCAGACCATCGCGAACAAAAAACTTGGCCAACTTCGAGCGCTGTTGAAAGAAGCCGGCCCACTTCTGGTCGCCTATTCAGGAGGGGTTGATAGCACGCTTCTTTTGGCGGAAGCGGCCGGAGTCCTGGGTCAACAGGCTCTCGGCGTCATCGCCGACAGCCCGAGTTTGCCGCGTGCCGCCCTTGCCGATGCCTTGGCGACGGCCCAGACATTTGGCGCCCGGGTGGAGGTCATATCCACGGCAGAACTTGACGATCCCCGGTACTCCAGCAATCCGGTCAATCGTTGCTACTTCTGCAAGCTCGAGCTCTTCACCAGAATGGATCGCCTCGCGATGGCCCGCGGATTTAGTTCCCTCGCCTATGGGGAAAATGCCGATGACGCTTTGCAGGTCCGACCGGGCGCCGGAGCCGCCCGCGAGTGTCGCGTCCTAGCTCCGCTTCGGACGGCCGGGTTGACGAAGGCGGAGATTCGTTTTCTGTCACGAGAGCGGGGGCTGCCGACCGCCGACATGCCAGCGCAGCCTTGCCTGAGTTCAAGAATACCCCACGGAACCGTTGTCACCAGAGACGCTCTGAGGATGATCGAGCAGGCTGAAGAATACGTCAGGTCCCTGGGATTTGGGGTTTTTCGGGTCCGTTTCATTGCGCAGCCACCCCTTCCGCCGCTGGCAAAAATCCAAATCGAGCCGGCCGCCATGAACAAGTTACGAGGTTTCGAACCGCAGATCCGCGCCGCGCTGCGCGCCATTGGATTTAGTCAACTGCTTGTCGATCCGGAGGGTTATAAGGCGCCGAGCGTGGTTCGCACCGACAGTCTCCCTTCCGCCGCCCTTTAATCGTCTCGTTCTGGTCGTAGTTCTTCGTCCTCGAATCTGCTTCCCGGGAATTCGAGTAATATTTATTTTGATCCAGCCCAATCTTTGAGTTATTGACTTCCCTTCCCCTGATCCAAAAGCAAGGGGTCAGTCAGTATGCATGCGATGATCTCTACTATCTTCTTCCTAGCGCAACAGGCAGCTACTCCAGGTGCCACTCCCCAACCTGATATCCTGCAGACGCTGCTGCCTTTTCTTTTCATGGGCGTCATCTTTTATTTTCTGCTTATTCGCCCACAGCAGAAGAGGCAAAAACAACATCAACAGTTGATGTCGAACCTGAAAACGGGGGATCGCGTTGTCACCAGCAGCGGCATCCACGGTTTGATCGCCAATGTCAAAGACACCACTTTCCTGCTCAAGGTCGCCGATAACGTGAAGATCGAGATAGACAAAAGCGCGGTCGCCGGTGTCGAAAAAACTTCGGAGCCCAAGCAGGCCCTCCCCGAGGCAAAACCAGCCGTTTAACGGTCTTCTTTCATGAACGCAACGTTGACCTTCTTTTTCGGGCTCTTCGTTCTGTTTCTCTTCGCTTGGTACTTTTTGACCGATCATGAAAAGACCAAACGTTGGCTGGGTACCACTTTAACCCTGCTGCTGTGCGCCTTTTCGATCGACGCCTTTTCGCCGTTCGAACAGAAAATTCACCTTGGACTCGATTTGCAGGGTGGGACCTCGTTTCTGGTGCGGCTGGTGCCGCCGGTACCCGAACAGGGCGGTGCGCCGCGTGCCATCACCGCCGAGATGCAGGAGCAGGCCGTCGAGGTCATCCGGAAGAGGGTGGACGAATTTGGGGTCAGCGAGCCAGTTATCACCAAGCAAGGTACTGATCATATCCTGGTCCAGATCCCAGGATTAAATACCGCCCAGGTCGAAACGGCCCGACAGCAACTACAGAGGGTCGCCAAACTGGAATTTCGGCTGGTCCATCCCAACAGCGATCAACTGGTACAGCAGATCGCCGCCGGAACCGCCTTCACGCCTCCGGGCTATGTCGTTCTCACCTCTCTGGAGCGGCGAAATGGGATGCCCGAAAAACTGCTGGTCAAACGGCGGCCTGAGCTCACCGGTCAGGATGTTTCCGGTGCCCGGCCCGTCTTTGAGCAAAGAGGTTATGAAGTTTCGCTGAGATTGACCCGAGCCGGCGCGGAGACGTTCCGCCGGGTTACCCGAGATAACATCAACAATCGTCTCGCCATCGTCCTCGATAACGAAGTGGTCTCGGCACCGAACATCCAAAGTGAGATTCCAAACGGCGAAGCAGTTATTACTGGGAATTTTAGCGCCGAAGAGGCCAAAAACCTTGCCAGTGTCATGGAGAATCCCCTCCAGACGCCTGTGGCCATCGATGAAACCAGGACCGTTTCGGCGACCTTGGGAAAGGATTCGATCTTCCGCGGAATTGCTGCGGGCTTAGCGGGTCTGGCCGCTACCTGGTCTTGTTCTCGTTTATTATCGGGGCGGCCGCTACCCTGGTCTTTGTTCTCGTTTATTATCGGGCCGCGGGCTTGGTCGCCTTTGTCGGTTTGGCCGTGAACGGTGTCCTGTTGTTTGGCGCGATGTCCCTTTTTGGCTTCGTTCTTACGCTGCCGGGTATCGCCGGTATCATCCTGACGATTGGGATGGCGATCGATGCCAACGTTCTGATCTATGAACGGCTCCGGGAAGAACTGGAGCACGGCAAAAGTCTCAAACCCGCCATCGAAACCGCTTATCGCAAGGCCTTCAGCGCGATTGTCGATTCGAACCTGACCACCCTTTTGAAAGTGGCGATTCTGTTCTGGCTCGGATCCGGGCCAGTCAAAGGTTTCGCCATCACTCTGACCATCGGTATTATCGCCTCGATGTTCTCGGCACTGCTGGTGACGCGCAACGTCTTTTCCTGGGCCCTTAAGCTCGGTTGGCTAAAGCGCATCTCCATGTTGCATCTGATCAAATCAAAGAGCTTCGATTTTCTGGGTAAATGGCGCACTGCTTTGATTGTTTCACTTATTTTTCTCGCTGCGTCGGTTGGAGCATTTGGGTTTCGAGGAAACAAGATGTTCAATATCGACTTCACCGGCGGGGATTTCCTGCTCGTTAAGTCGGCAACCGAACTTCCCGAGGCGGACATTCGGGCGGCCCTTGGGAAGATCGGCCTGGGTAGTGCGGTAATCCAACAAGAGGCCAGCGAGCAACAGAAACAGGTTTCGCATTTCATTTCGGTCCGATCGCCTTTTGGCAGCTCGGAGAAAATTGTGCACCAATTGGAGCAGACTTTTCCGCAAGCCAATCTAACGGTTGAGCGTTCGGAGGGTGTTGGCCCGATCATGGGAACCCAGTTGGCGACCACCTCCTTATTTGCTCTCGGCATCGCGATCCTTGGCATCCTGCTCTACGTCACGATTCGATTCGAGTTTTCGTTCGCCATCGGGACGATCGTGGCCATGCTCCACGATCTGGTAATCACTCTTGGCATTTTCGTCATGACCGGCCGCGAATTCTCCCTGGTCATGGTTGGTGCGATTCTGACGGTCGCCGGATACTCGATTAACGATAAGATAGTGGTCTTCGACCGGATCCGGGAAGGGCTGCGTTCGGGCCGTAAAGGTTCGATTCAGCATCTGATGAACGCCAGCATCAATGAGACGCTGAGCCGAACCATTCTGACCAGTGGAGTGACCTTGCTGTGCATGCTTTCACTTCTATTTTTCGGCGGTCCGGTGCTCGCTGATTTCGCGTTCACGAACGTCGTCGGAGTCATTGTCGGGACTTATTCTTCGATCTTTATTGCGGCCCCGATCGTTCTCTGGTGGTCAAACTTGCGGAAGGGAAATCTCAGACGTGAAGTCTCCAAGCCGCCAAGAGTCCATCACCAAGGTTAAACCTGCCGTCGCGAAGTAAGGATTGACAAAACCACCCCCCTCGAACCAAGTTAGGCAAACGTTTGCGATGCGGCTTTTGCCTGCTCATCGTCAAAATATTTTCTAACCGTTCCGCCCCGCCCCTTAAAGGGTTTTGCCGAATGAGAATGAACAGATGCGCTAACCAATCAAACGCGCCATATTGTTTTTCGCTATGTCAACGATCAAGGATGTAGCTGCCTTGGCGGGAGTTTCCTACACCACCGTCTCTCACGTGATTAACAAGTCACGGCCCGTCAGTGAGAAAGTGCGCTGCGAAGTCGAAGCGGCCATCCAGCGTTTGAACTACGTGCCCAGCGCCGTAGCCAGATCGCTGAAACAGCAAGCCACCTGTACGATCGGGCTGCTCGTCTCCAATAGTTCCAATCCTTTTTTCGCGGAATTGGCCCAAGGAATCGAAGACATCTGCTATCGCGCCGGGTTCACGGTAATCCTTTGCAATTCGGACGATCAACCTCAGCGTCAACAAACCTACCTCCGGGTGCTCCTTGAGAAACGCATCGACGGTCTTATTATTTGCTCTACCGGCGACGATCTGGGACTGGCAGAACATCTTAGACAAGCTAAGGTCCCGGTTATCATCGTTGATCGGGTCGTCAAAGGGGTGACCTGCGATCTCATCCAGATCGACCACTTCAAAGGAGCTTATCTCGCCACCAGGCACCTGCTCGACCACAAACACAAATCGATTGGATGTATCGCCGGACCCGCCACCACGACCACCAGCATCGAGCGATTAAACGGGTACCGAAAAGCTCTCGCCGAAGCTGGCGCCCCATTTCGACCCGAATGGGTTATCAGGGGAGATTTCACCGCCGAAGGCGGATATAAGGCTGCTCGGATTTTACTAAAGAGGGCGGAGATCTCCGCCGTTTTTGCTAGTAACGATCTGATGGGCATCGGTCTGCTGCGATTTGCCGCCGAGCACGGCATTCGCGTACCGCACCAATTGTCGGTGATCGGTTTCGACGGAATCGATCTCGGCCGCTACATCTATCCCGCTCTCACCACTGTCGGCCAGTCAATCCGGCGTCAAGGTGAGATTGCCGCCGGAGCGCTCCTGGAGCGCATCCGCAAAGGAGGAGAAGGCCGGATGCGCAAGATCCTGATGACCCCCGAACTCACGGTGCGCGAATCGACCAAAGAGGCAGCCCCGTTCATTCTGAGTCGCCACGAATGACGCCCTGCCAATTTCCCAATCGTCTTGGCCGGAAGTAAACAAAGCCTCTCGCTTTGCCTTCTGCCAGACCCCGGAAAACACTAGATCGGCAAGCCTACGTTGCGACTTGAAGCCGATGCATCTGTTCAGCGAGTTCGTTAGATTTGCCGCGGATCGGGCAAGTTCGAACCAACGGAAGTGCTAATAGCCCGGCTTTCTTGACTGAATGAAACTGACTTTTCAATCGGCTCTTCTGCTGCTCACGGCCGTCTTATTTGCCTTCGCGCTCCAGACCGCGCATCTGCCAGCAGCGTGGCTCTTCGGCCCGCTTGTCGCTTCGGCCCTTTTTGCGGTAGCCGATTGGCAAGCGGTCGAGTTGCCGAAACCGGTTTACCTAATAGCCCAAACTGTCATTGGAACAGCCTTGGGCGCGGGTTTTTCGCCTGCCACGTTACTAACATTGCCCACGCATTTTACTATCTTTGCCTTCGCCGTGGTTTTCATTCTACTGACCAGTCTCCTTAACGGATGGATTCTGACGCGCCACACCCGCCTCGACGTTGCGACCGCGTTTCTGGGGACGATGCCCGGTGGAGCCGGTGAAATGGCGGCCATGAGCGAATCCCTTCGGGCTGATTCCCGGCTGGTCGTGATTATGCAGTATACGAGGCTTTTGCTCATTCTGGCCTCCCTGGCTCTCATAACACCT
>CAWEGF010000003.1:0-47421 GCA_963808535.1 uncultured Verrucomicrobiae bacterium
AGGTTTCGCTCCAGGAGCCATCAGGGTTTTGGGAGGAAATCAAATGATTTACCCCTCGCTGAACACTGGTCCGATTGACAGTTTGGAAGGTGCATAGTCCGAGCAAGGCCCACGCGCTTTGAGACGGGGTGCTCACTCCCTTGCCTCGCAGGCTCGGGTCTTCATAGGATGCCACACTCTCACCCCAACCACCGTCATCATTTTGGCAGGTTTCCAACCAATCCCGACCCCGTTGGATCCAGGGCTCGTTCATGTCCAGTCCGACCGCCTAAAAGGCCTCGTAATACTTGCGAGGTCCCATAGATGAAGTTCACGCCCCAGCGGCCATACCAAGCCCCATCGGGTTCCTGCTTCTCTCGCAAAAACAAGGTGGCTTTATCGATTGCCGGGTGCCCGGGGCGAAACCCGATATTACCAAGAATTTCCAGCACCCGGGCGGTGACGTCGCAACAGCTCGGATCCAAAATCGCATTGTGATCGGCGAACGGGACGTTTTCGAGAAGCGGGTTCTGCACGTCTTTATCGAAAGCAGCCCATCCGCCGTCTCTATTTTGAAAGCTCAACAGCCAGCGAACCACTCGGTCATACAGAGGAGGGTCGTCCTGGTAGCCAGCGGTATGGAGCGCCAATAACACCATGGCGGTGTCGTCCACATCCGGGCCGAAAGGATTGTTGAATTCAAAACACCAGCCGGTCGGTTCCGGCTCGGGATTATTCACCGCCCAATCGCCGGCAATGCGCACCTCTTGCGCCAAAAGCCAGCTCACCGCCCGGCGGGATGCTAGATGATTCTCTCCAATTCCCGAACGCGCCAGGGAGACCAACGTGATGGCGGTGTCCCAGACTGGAGAAAAACAGGGCTGGATTCTAAAACCCTGCTCGTCATCGACGAAAAGTTCCCGGAAATCGGCGTCGGCCTTTTGGTAAATCGGATGACTTGGCTGATATCCTATGCAGCGCAAGGCGATCATCGAGTTGAGCATCGCCGGAAAGATCGCGGCTAATCCGCTGCACCCATCCCCAATGCGTTCTAGCATCCACTGTTCGGCGACGTTCAAAGCCGTCTTGCGCAACGGCAAAAAGCCATTTCGCTCAACGATTTTCAGACACCTGTCGATCAGAATGAAGAACTGTTTCAGACCCGCCGCTTTGGTGTGAGGTACCTTGGTTGGATCAATGTAGAGTTCGGAAATTCCCCGCTCGGTGGGCAGCACGCGCGTCGGCTTGTAATGGTTAATGATCGCCAGGGGCACGACCATGGCCCGCGTCCAGGAAGAAACCGCATAGAGGTTGACCGGCAACCATCTAGGAAGCAAAAGAAATTCGACCGGTATCGTAGGGACGGCGTCCCAAGGGATTTGACCGAGTAGAGCCAAGTAGAGCCGGGCGTAGGTGTTTGTCTTTTCGATGCCACCCAGCTCCCGGATCTTCGTCCGGGCGAGCACTAGTATCGGATCCTGCTTTGACAACCCGGCGAGAGTCAGCGCCAGATAGGCCTTTACCGAGGCATTGACCTCCGAAGGACCCTCGGGATAGATGTTCCAGCCGCCATCCGGCTGTTGCCGGGAGAGAATGTGATCGACACACTTTTGCTGCAGATCGAAATCGATATCACCCGACCAGTGCATGAACGTCACGTAGTCGGAACAGAGCGTGGAATCGACGATCAACTCACCTATCCAATACCCCTCGGGATGTTGAAGACTGATTAAATGCTGCTGCGCCCTGGAAATGGCCTGTTTTAGGAGCGCGTGTGCTCCTTCATCGTCATTCACCATGTTCTCCCGTTCAACAATTTACTTTAGCCGCGCGCAACAACCGCCTCCTGCTTCGGCTTGGTCGCAGCGGCCGAGATCCCGTTGAACACGATCTGAGGATCCGGAATAGTCTTTGGTCTGGGACGTGGGCCAAAGTTAAACCAAATGTTCTTCAAGGTATCACCGGGTCGTCCTTGCAAACCGATGGTTGCCGAGGGTTCGTAACCGCACTGAACCATGCAATTCTCGCATCGCGGATCCCGCGCGACACCATCGACGACGCCGTACTTGCTCCAATCGACCTTCTCCTGCAGCTCCTTGAAAGTCCCATAATGCCCGTCCGTCATGAAATAACAGGGAGCTTTCCAGCCTTTGATATTCCGAGTTGGTATCGCCCAGGCTGAACAAGTCAGATCTCTCAACCCAGCCACGAACTCCAAGTAAACCGGCGTACCAAAGAGTGGATATTTTTTACCCCAGATGGTCGCTCGGGAAAATTTCTCGATGGTTGCTCGTCGGGTCAGGAAGAAGTTGGCCGGGTCCAAACCCAGCCGTTTCGCCATATCTTTCTTGGCGGCGTCATAATCGTAGCCGGGTGAAATTGTGTGGCCATCGATATTCAGCGTCGCCAGAAAATCGAAAAGATGCTCAATCTCAGAGACATCCGTCTCTCGATAAACGGTCGTATTGGTAGCCACTTGGAATCCCAGGATCTTCGCCATGCGCATCGCTAAAACGCACTCCTGAAACACCCCTTCCCGTTCCACGATGATGTCGTGAGTCTTCTCCAACCCATCCAGATGCACGTTCCAGTACATCCATCCGCTGGGCGCGATCACCGGTTTGTTGGGATCTTTGGGACCCTTCTTGATCTGCTCGATCTCGCTGGGTGTCAGAAGCTTCTCGGTTCCCAGGCGAGCCAATTGAGGAGCTACCGCCTCCGGTTGGCGGGCATACGTGACCGCCAGGTAATCCCGCATTTTCTTCCGCATCCACATGCCGTTCGTGCAAATGTAGACAATCCGGCGTTGGCCAAGCAGTCCGTTGACCAGGGCCTCGATCTGGGGATAAATCAGAGGCTCACCCCCACAGATTGAAACCATGGGAGCATTACACTCGATGGCTGCCTGAAGACAATCTTCTAGAGGCATGACATCTTTCATCGAGGTCGAATACTCACGAATTCTTCCGCAGCCGGTGCAGGTGAGATTGCAGGTATGCAGCGGTTCTAGCTGCAGAACCGTGGCAAACCTCTTGGATCCTCGCAGCTTATGCCGCAAGAGATGGCCCGCTATTTTCAACGTCAGCGCCAAAGGAAAACGCATATTTTAATATTCGAATGTGCGACGCAAGCTATCCGCACTGCGATTTGATTCAAGGACAACGTTAAAGGTCAATGGCATTAGACAGACCTCCCGGTGGACCGAATAAATTCGACACGGCCTCAAAGGTGACGGCATTTGGACACACCATGGGTGTGTAAACTCCCTGGACATATTCAATTTTGGTTAAGCGGCTACTGTGGGATGGCAGCAACCCGGTTAAGGCTATAATTCATCAAAAACTGCAATCGTTGCAAGTCTCGTAACGATTCATCGGTTAATCCGTCTTTAGGATTTTCGCAAGGATCGAAACGCATTTTTTCGTTTCCAGGCGGGCGTTCGGTCGGAAATCAGGGGGTCTCTTTAATCTATATTATATTAGTAGACATTACCTTTTTTCGGGTTACCCTTTTCCTTATTCCTCGTCCGCATTTCTTAAAAAAGGAGATTGCTTTGAATACCTCGTTCTCCGTCTCAAGCACCCAACCAGGGTCGCCCGATTTATTCGAAACCGATGCTGCTCAAATAATCTGGAATCCACTCGACTTCTTGACCACGGTTTCGCCCGGGCTGGCGAAATGGCGTGGTCTTGCCTTGGATGGGCGCGTCGCCCCCAGCTACGTCTTCATCGGTCCCCGGGGAGGGCACGTCCCAATTCGGTTGGCATTGCTGGCCGGTATCGGAACGGGAGATTTGCCCAGTACCAACGCCTTGGTAAAGATGTTCGTCGAACTCGACCTGGCACCGCTTTTAGCGCAGGATTTCGCGCTTTTTGGTTACCCAGACGCTAATCCTGAACGTCCT
Organism: uncultured Verrucomicrobiae bacterium; assembly: GCA_963808535.1. Taxonomy (GTDB): domain Bacteria; phylum Verrucomicrobiota; class Verrucomicrobiia; order Chthoniobacterales; family JAFAMB01; genus JAFAMB01. The sequence goes on from CAWEGF010000003.1 coordinate 3,884, forward strand.
TCGGGTTATTCTCCGGATTTCACGACCGATTTTTGGAAAAATGGCTCTGACCCGGTTATCCGGTATTTTGAGCAGGAGCTGACGGAAAATCAATTCGACGGCGTTATCGCCATCAGAACGAACGAACCGATCGCTGGTTTCCAAATTCAGGTTTCCAGTCGAGTAATCGCCACGGAGGTTCTCTGGCCCACGCTGGAAATGGCTCAACGGCTTCTTCCGTTGGCGAGCGAACCAATCCAGATTTTCCCGCGACTACCAGACAATCGGCATTCGCTTTTCAGTCTTGGACACGCGCGCCCGGGACCTTTTACTTTGCTGATTCGCACCCCTAAGCACATGCCTTTGGAGAATCAGATCTCGGCCATCGTCTTCAGCCTGAAACAGATCTTACATTGTTACCGGGTATTGGTCAGCCACGCGGACAGTCTCTAGAGGGGAGCCGCTTTTTGGCTGGTGAATGGGGTGAACCGCCACTGAAGAAGACCCCGGATATCACGCCATAGAATCCCAGAGGGGGATGGAGAGCACGGAGGGGAGGAATTTGCCACAGAGACACAGAGGGCACGGAGTTTCCGAAATGAATTTGGGGATCGTGATCGCCGCCCGTTGAATTTTGGCGCCTCGCTATCCGTCGACTCGCGGACCAAATTCGGATCTACCATCCGACCGGCCGGGGTCAAAGCGACCGGGTCGCTTCAGCTTGGACTAGGCGGATCCCAGCCCGCGTCGGACGGTCGATTGCGATGCCTTTCCATCTCGAATATCTCGTCCAAGCTCCGGATCTGCTCCTTGGCTTTGGCAATTAACTGAGTTTCGTCTTCCGAGAATTGCGCAAGCTCTCTGACGGTTTGTTCGTCGTAATCCCGAAATGCCTTGGCTGCCCGTTGGGCCTCATAAGCCCGGAAACCGAGCAGGCGCAAGGCTTTGACGCTCAAGTCCAACGAACTGCCAAGGGTCTCCCGATAGATGTGCTTGATGCCAGTTTTCAAAAGTCGGTAAGCGTGGTCGCGACCCGCGGCTCTGGCCAGGATTTGCAGGTTGGGGAAATGCTTTTGAGCCATCTCGACCATCTCCATGGACTTCTCCTCATCATCGATCGCGATAATCAAAAGTTTCGCCGATTCTGCACCTGCGGCTTGGAGCAGTTCCAGTCTGGAAGCGTCGCCGTAGAACACCTTTACGCCTAGCTTTCGTACCAAGTCCACCTGATCAGCATCCAGGTCGAGCACCGTGGTCTTGACTCCCTGCAAATTCAAAACGCGGCCAACGATATGCCCAAAACGACCAAAGCCCGCCAAAATCACCGGGTTGCCCTTTTCATCAATTTCGTCTGCCTCCCGGTCCGGCAATTGACTCGAGAACATCGGTTGCACAAAGCGGTCGTTGATCGAGAAAAGGAAAGGCGACGCCACCATCGACAGAGCCACGGTGGCGACCAGAACATTCCCGATCCGTTGGTCGATGACTTGGTTTTGGGCGGCAAACGAAATCAAGACAAAGGCAAACTCACCACCCTGTGCCAAGGCGAAGGCGAAGGTAAAATTCTGGCTCTTTTCCAGGTTGGTGATTTTGCCGATCCCGAAAAGGAGGAGAAATTTAACGATGATTAAGCCCAGGACTAGCCCGAGGATCATCACGGGCTGTGATCTGACCAGCGGCAGGTCGATACTGGACCCTACAGATATAAAAAAAAGTCCCAGCAGGAGCCCTTTAAAAGGTTCGATATCCGACTCGAGTTCGTGTCGGTATTCACTTTCCGCCAGAACCACTCCAGCGAGAAAAGTTCCGAGGGCTGGCGACAATCCCACCTTCTCCATGGCCAACGCAATTCCTACCACCAGGAGCAAGGCGGCGGCGGTGAATATTTCGTGAAGCTTGGTGCTGGCCAGATACCGGAAGACCGGACGGATCAGGAAGCGGCCGCCACCAACGATGGCAGCAACCACTCCCACTACTAACAACGCGCGCTGCCATGGCGCGCCGTGTCCCCCTTGCTGAGCGGAGGATGAAACTGCGCCGGAAACGGCCAGGAGAGGCAAGATCGCTAGAATCGGGATGACGGCGAGATCCTGGAACAACAGGACCGAAAAGGAAGTCTGGCCTCCCTTACTCTTCAGCAAACCCTTTTCGGTCAATGTTTGGAGTGCGATCGCGGTCGAGGAGGCAGAAAAAATCATCCCGACCGCCAGGGCCGGTTTGATTTCTAGTCCCAAGGCAGTTGCCAGGCCAGCGACCACCAGGGTAGTCACTATGACCTGAGCGCCGCCCGTCCCAATGATTGGTCCCCGAAGCCTCCAGAGCAAGTTCGGACGAAGTTCCAGGCCGACCAGGAACAACATCATGACCACCCCGAATTCAGCGACATGCATCACGCCGCCTTCGCCCTGACCCACCAGTCCTAAGAGATGCGGACCGATAATCACTCCTGCTAGCAAATAGCCAAGGACTGAGCCGAGTCCCAATTGCTTGGCGATCGGCACGGTAGCCACCGCCGCCAATAGGTAGATGAACGCCTGAAAGAGCAGTTCTTCGGTCACAAAGTTTTTAACTCCTTATGCTGTTGTCCGGTTTAACGAGCCCAGGATATGAAAGCGAAGATTAAGCGACCGAAGAGGATGGCAGAACCTCGTTCAAGTAGTTGGCGTGCTCGAAGGCCCCAGAGTTTAGGTGACCGTCCCGTAAACTTTCCACCGCATATCGGTACAGGGCCGCGAATCCGGTGATTTCATCGGTATTTTTTAGGGCAAAGGTTCCGCTGATGACAAAGGGCGGCAAGTAAACCATTCCGCAAAAACGAACTGTCTGTTCGAACGGGGTTAGCAATTCCCTGATCGTAAAATAATTGCCGCCGCTTCGCTGGTAAGCCGAAACAGAGCCGCCGGTAGTGATGGCTGACAGCGCCCATTTTCCGTCGAGTTCCCCGCTGTCGCCGCCGTAAGCGAAACCGTACTCCAGAACCAGATCTGTCCATTCTTTTAAAAGGGCAGGGGAGCTATACCAGTAAAACGGATGCTGGAAGACGATAATATCGTGGCTCCGGAGCAGATCTTGTTCACGCTTAACGTTAACGCTGAAATCCGGGTACTCTTCGTAGAGATCGTTGATGGTCACGTTCTCCAGGTTACTCACGGCCGCGATCAGTCTCCGGTTAACCCGGGATTTCTGCAGGGCCGGGTGGGCAAATTGGATCAAGACTCGTTTAGCCATGGTCGGTTTGGTAATCCGCAATCGTTGCGTCGCGGTAAGGATAATCATCCGTTCGACCCCGCCCCCGCGTTAGTGTGTTGCCGACAGAGGGGTGCGATGAAAATGGCCCGAAAGCAAGTATCGGAAGCGTTTCAGTTTATTGGTTTTGCTCGCGAGAGCAGAGAGACCTCGAGCGGACCATGGATGGCCAAACCGTATTTTTGGGGTTGGTAAAACCCCTGTTGGCGGAGAGAATTGCGGGATAAGTCCATGCCTTCATGCGCTTTGCAAAAAGTAGGCGTTGATTTTTCCGGGAAAGAACGTATTGGGGGGGTGTCGTATTTGACCGCTCTTTTCAGCGGTCCTTAGCGAAAAGTGTTTCCCCAGAAAAAATGAAAAAAATCAACGTCTTTAGTCGTTCTATCAGCCTGATCAGTCTTTCGGCGGTGCTGGCCGGTACAGTGACCGCAACATTGGCCACGGACAAAAAGCTGGTGGTCGGGTTTTCTCAAGTCGGAGCCGAGAGCGGTTGGCGGACGGCCAATACGGATTCGATCAAAGCCGAAGCCGCCAAAAGAGGTATCGACCTACGGTTCTCGGACGCCCAACAGAAGGAAGAAAACCAGATCAAAGCGATCCGGTCGTTCATCGCTGAAGGAGTGGATGTGATTGCGTTTTCACCGGTCGTCGAAACGGGATTTGAGCCAGTGTTGCAAGAAGCAAAGAAGGCGGGAATTCCGGTTGTCTTGTCGGATCGCGCCGTCAAGGTTTCGGATCCCACTCTTTATGTTTCTTTCCTCGGCTCAGATTTCATTGAGGAAGGGCGACGGGCGGGCAACGCGGCAGTCAAGCTTACCGATGGCAAAGCGAATATCGCTGAACTAGTCGGCACGGTAGGATCGGCGCCGGCCATCGATCGCAAAAAAGGATTTGAGGATATCCTCGCTAAAAATCCCGGCATGAAAATCATCATGTCTCAAAGCGGCGATTTTACACGAGCCAAAGGCAAAGAGGTAATGGAAGCCTTTTTGAAATCGCCCAATGCCAAGGATATTAATCTGCTATTTGCGCACAATGACGACATGGCCTTGGGAGCAATCCAAGCGATGGAAGAGGCTGGTATCAAACCCGGCGTAGACATCAAAATCGTCTCGATTGACGGCGTCAAAGGCGCGTTTGAGGCGATGAAAGATGGCAAACTGAACGTCACCGTAGAGTGCAACCCTCTTCTTGGACCGCAGCTCTTTGACTTGGTCGAAGCGGCCGCCGCCAAAAAAGAAGTGCCTAAGCGAGTAGTGACTCAAGAAGGGGTTTACGAACAATCCCAGGCGGCTGCCGAGCTGCCAAAACGACAGTACTAGAATTTCTCATTCTCCAGATTTAAAGCGGGCGCTCGAACCGAATGGCCGAGCGCCCGACTTTTGTGTTTATATCGCGCAGTGGCTACTCCACTCTTAGACATAACGGCTCTCAGCAAAGGGTTTCCTGGTGTCAAGGCCCTCGAGGCGGTCGATTTAACCGTGCAGGCTGGCGAAATCCATGCCCTGATGGGAGAGAACGGGGCCGGCAAAAGTACCCTGATTAAAGTTCTCACCGGGGTCTTTCCGCGAGACTCCGGCGAAACGCGCTTAGAGGGCAAGATCATTGCGCCAAAGTCGCCACGAGAGGCGGAAGCGCTCGGCATCAGCACGGTCTACCAAGAGGTTAATCTCGTCCCTCACTTGTCGGTCGCGGAAAATATTTGCCTTGGCCGTCAGCCAACCTTCTTCGGTGCGATCCGCTGGGGTGCCATTGCCGACCGAGCGCGAGCAGCTCTCGCCCGGCTGGACCTCACGCTGGACATCAAGCGCCAACTCTCTTCCTATTCGATTGCCATTCAGCAGATGGTAGCCATCGCGCGATCTCTGGATGTTTCCGCCAAGTTATTGATCTTGGACGAGCCGACCTCAAGCCTTGATAAATCGGAGGTCGAAGAGCTGTTCAAGAAACTGCGAAAACTCCGTGAAGATGGTCTGGGAATCATTTTCATCACTCATTTTCTCGAACAGGTTTACGAAGTTTCCGACATGATCACGGTGCTGCGAAACGGCCGTCGAGTGGGCTGTTTTGCCTCCAGAGAGCTTCCGCGGATCAAACTCGTTTCCCATATGATCGGCAAGGATGTTGGGGAGGTCGAGGCCTTGGAACGAAAGCGGGCCAGCACCGCGACGATTCGATCTGAGGAACCGATGCTGGAAGCGAAAGGCTTGGGACGGAAAGGATTTATCCATCCCCTTGATCTGGAAGTCAGGCCAGGCGAAGTGCTGGGGTTGGCGGGTCTGCTCGGCTCCGGGAGGACCGAAACAGCGCGGCTCCTTTTTGGAGTCGACCGGCCCGATCAAGGTTCGATCTCAGTAAATGGCCGAACCGTGAAATTTAATTCGCCGCGGGCCGCCATCCGTTACCGTATCGCCTTGACTCCCGAAGACCGGAAGGTGGCCGGAATCATTCCCAACCTCACGGTCCGCGAGAATATTGTCTTGGCCATGCAGGCCAGTCGAGGAACCTGGCGCCGTCTCTCTGTCCCGGACCAGGAAAAACTGGCTGATCGATTCATTCAATCGCTCGGTATCAAGACCCCCAATCGAGAGCAGCTATTGCGCAATCTCAGCGGTGGAAACCAGCAAAAGGTTTTACTGGCTCGTTGGCTGGCCACTGAGCCCAAGTTGTTTATCCTCGACGAACCGACCCGGGGAATTGATGTCGGGGCAAAGGCGGAAATCGAAAAATTGATCCAGTCGCTTCGCCAAGAAGGCCTCGCCGTGCTCTTTATCAGCTCCGAACTGGAAGAAATCGTCCGGCAAAGTCAGCGAGTAATAATTTTACGAGATCGACGAAAAGTCGGGGAATTGGCGGAAGCGGAAATTTCCGAAGAAGCTATCATGCAATCCATCGCCACGGAAGATATGGAGCGACCGGGGACATGAGCGATTGGATTTCCGACCTGTTGTTCTGGGTTTTCTTTGGCCTCATTTTGTTCTCATTACGCCGTCAAAGAATGTTTTGGACGGTGGGGGCGCTGGCGCTGCTCTTACTTTTTAATCAGTTTTTCACTCCCGGATTTTTTCATATCCAGTTGTTGAACGGACACTTCTACGGTTCCCGGATCGATGTGCTGAATCAGGGGGCCAAAGTCATGCTCTTATCGCTTGGCATGGTCTTGGTGATCGCCACTGGGGGCGTCGATCTTTCGGTGGGCGCCGTGATGGCCATCTCGGCAGCGGTGTCGTCCCGGTTGCTAGTGACAGAGCATCAACCAGCGGGGGTAGCGATTGCCGCTGCTTTGGTGATCTCTGTGCTGGCGGGAGCCTGGAACGGTCTCCTGGTCGCTGGACTCGGGATCCAACCAATTATTGCTACGCTGGTGTTGATGGTAGCGGGGCGCGGCGTAGCCCAGTTGATCACGGAAGGCCAGATCATTAACTTTCTCGATCCCACCATGGTCTACTTGGGCAATGGTCACTTGTTCGCTCTGCCATTTACTCTGACCCTGGTCGTCGTCATGCTTTTGTTAACCCTTTTTCTGGTTCGACGTACCGCCCTCGGTCTTTTCATCGAATCGGTGGGCGATAACTACGAAGCCAGCCGCTATTCAGGCATCAATGCGCGACAGGTGAAATTTTTGGTCTACACTTTTTCCGGACTGTGCGCCGGGCTGGCCGGTTTGGTGGCGTGTTCAAATATCAAGAGCGCGGATGCTAACAATATCGGGCTTTACCTGGAATTGGATGCCATCCTGGCGGTCGTCGTCGGCGGCACTTCCTTGCAGGGCGGTCGCTTCTATTTGGTGGGCGCGGTGGTCGGGGCACTCTTCATTCAAACCCTGACGACTACCTTATATGCCCGGAATGTCAGTTCGGATGTCTCACCGGTACCAAAGGCCCTGGTGATCATTGCGGTTTGTCTTTTCCAAAGTGACGTCTTCCGTGCCCGTGCGGCGCGGTTCTGCCAGCCACTTCTGAAGTTTCTCAAACCGCTGAGTTCCCGATTACCTCATTAACTTTCCACCGATCAGGGCATGACGCGCCTTAACCCTAAATACATACCGCTTCTCGCCACCGCCGCAGTGCTGATTTTGGTCTTCGGGACCGGATCTTTGCTTTACCGGAATTTCGGAACGCCGCGCGTGATTGTAAACCTGTTAGGCGACAACGCCTTCGTCGGAGTCGCCGCGGTGGGAGAATCGTTCGTCATCCTTTCCGGCGGCATCGATCTTTCGGTGGGTTCCATGGTGGCCTTTGTCGGCATCCTCATTGCCAAGCTTTTGCAGAATGGCTGTGATCCCTTCGTGGCGATGGGAATTGCGTTAGCGATCGGCACTGCCGCTGGAGCTTTCATGGGATGCTTGATCCACTATTTCGAAATGCCTCCTTTTCTGGTTACCCTGGCCGGCCTCTTTTGTTTACGCGGCCTTGGCTTTGTCATCCACCCGGAATCGATCGGGATCGAACATCCATTTTACGCTCAAGTCGTGCCGGAGCTCTCGGTTTTAGTCGCTCCGAAAGCCGTTTTGCCCTTTACCGCGATCTGTTTCCTGGGTTCGATCATCGTAGGGACGTTTGTTGCAGGTTTCACCCGATTTGGGCGAAACGTGTATGCCATCGGATCAAGTGAAAGCTCTGCCCGGTTAATGGGCGTGCCAATCGGGCGGACAAAAATCACTACCTATGCGCTGGCGGGATTTTTTTCTGCCTGTGGGGGTATCGTTTCGACTTTTTATATGCAGTCCGGGAATCCGGCTTCTTTCGTCGGCCTGGAGCTGGATGCCATTGCCGCGGTGGTCATTGGCGGAACCCTCTTGACCGGCGGGGTGGGATTCGTTCCAGGAACTCTGATGGGGATCCTCATTCTTGGCTTGATCCAAACGATGATTACCTTCAACGGCACTCTCAACAGTTGGTGGACTAAAATTGTCATTGGAGGGCTCCTGTTGATCTTCATCGTGTTACAGAAATTGATTTCCCGTCGTGCGGCCTAGACCGTATAACGTGACTATCAACGTCTAAATCCGGCTCGGGACACGGATCTAGATCCCTGCCAATGATGCGCCTACGAATCAGAGCTTTATCGACCGCTTCCCTACTGACAACTGACCACTGACACTGACAACTGATCCTTATGGAATGGCTGTTCTGGGCGCTACTTTCGGCGTTGTTTGCGGGAGCGACCGCGATCTTGGCAAAGATCGGAGTGAGCGAGATCAATTCGAATCTGGCCACCGCAATTCGGACCACCATCATCCTGGTCTTTAGCTGGACCATTGCCCTCCTCACGGTCCGGGGAAGCGAGCTTTGGTCCATCGGAAAGAAAACCTGGCTTTTTCTGGTTCTGTCCGGTATCGCCACCGGGCTGTCGTGGCTCTGCTATTTCCGGGCGCTCCAAATCGGTGAGGTCTCCAAGGTTGCTCCGATCGATAAATTGAGTGTGGTGGTGGCCATGGTCCTGGCTGTCGCTCTCCTCGGAGAGAGGTTGAACCTGCGCGAAGGAGTCGGTGCAGGATTGATTGTTCTCGGCGCGATCGTGCTGGCCTGGAGATAGTCTGAGCATCCAAGGTCCGCAAACCGGCGTACTACCGGATGAAAGAAGCGCTCTCCAATTGGGGCGCTCGTTTCAATCCTCAATATGCAAACTAAAGCCAGTCAGAGAACGGACCATCCGTTCCAGGCGGTCCTCGGAGTTCCGAATTCGCTTGCTTGTTTTTCTGTTCCCGGGCCTTGATCTATGGGCGCGGCTCAAACTCTATCTTCCGAGGTGGCTTGGAGTGATTCAATCCTCTCGATTCAGGCAAACTCTGGAGATCGTGAACGAGGCCGCACACTCGGTATGACGAGCTTGGCGCAGGAATCCGACAACGAGTTTGACGCACGGTTGATAAGCCGAATTGCGGCAGGCGACGACTCCGCGTTTGATATGCTTTACAAGCGTTTCTCGAGATCCCTTTACGGGATGGCGTACCGAATGATGAATGATGCCAAGGAGGCGGAGGACGTCTTACAGGAGGGCTTTACTTACATCTGGCGGAAAGCCGCGACCTTCGATCCGACTCGGAGCAGTCCGTTTGCCTGGGCCGTCATGATCACTCGGAACAAGGCGATCGATCGGCTGCGGGTTCGCCAACGGCTGGATAAGTTGCGCGAAAAAGTCATTTCCGAGGAAGCTTTTTACCAGGACAAAGACGAGATCTCCGCCAACGAACCGGCTCTTCGAGAGCGAGGCGCGCTGATCCGTTCGGCTCTTCACCAGATTCCAGAAGAACAGCGACAGGCTTTGGAGCTCTCCTTTTTTAGCGGGCTGACCCACGAGCAGATCGCGGAGCGGCTCGACACGCCGTTGGGAACGATCAAAGCACGCATCCGCCGCGGCCTGCTTCGCTTGCGCGATTGCTTGAAGGAGGGGTTATGATCGACGAATCCAAACAGGATTTGCTGATGCAGTACCTCCTGAACGAGGTGGATTCCTCGACGGCTGAAAAAATCCGCACCGAAATCGAGGCCGATGTCGAGCTTCGGGAATTTGTGCGGGAAACCGAGGACGCGTTTGCCTCCCTGGCCCTCACCGCCCCGGCAATGGAACCGCCCGCCGGGCTCTCTCAACGGATCCTTCAAGTCAGAACGCAACGTCTTGCCGTTTTCCTCGACCGCATCCCGGCCTCAGAGCCGGCCAAAGATAATCTGGTTAGTCCTTCCGTGGGCCTTGGCGGCTTGTTTTGCTATCGCCTGCGCCATTCTGCAACTGACGGTAACTCGCCTCGAAAAGAACAACGAGCAGGTCAGCCAGGAACTCCTCGCGACCACGCAAAAAAATGCCCAGATCCAGGAACAGTTGGCTCTCCTGGAGAAGAAAAACGTCTTTGCGGAGATCCAGATTGCCACCCTGAAGGCGCAGGTCGCCAGCTACGGAACGGCCTCCGCGGTGGTCGTTTGGGACAAAGAGCACAAAAGCGGAGTCCTCCAGGTGGAAAAATTGCCTCCCGCCGCAAAAGGTAAGGATTACCAATTGTGGGTGATCGATCCAAAAATCCCGCAACCGGTCAGCGCCGGGGTTTTGGCGGTTCCAAATGATGGTTTGATCCGCACCAGTTTCCACACGACGACTCCCATTGAATCGGCCGCGGCATTCGCCATCAGCGTCGAGAAAACCGGCGGCGCTCCGAAACCCGAAGGCCAAATCATTCTAGTGGGTAAGTGAAGCGTCCTCAGCCTGTTGCGAAATGTCCCGCAGGGACGGTACGATCGTAGCCTGCACGAAGTGCTAGGGCTTCAGTTTGGACATTTAACGACAGTTTGATGTGGGTAGTGTCGGGAGTAAACGCCAGGACAGTCTTGGGTCATCGCTCGACGCTCCGGAAAGCAATGTAGGATAGGCTTCCAGCCTGTCTCCGGGTCCACATGAGATCCCTTCCCGGGGCAAAGTCGTTCCGTGGTTCGGAGAGACAGGCTGGAAGCCTATCCGAGACAGGCTGGAAGCCTATCCTAGTGTGCCCGACATGGGCCCAATGTAGTCAAATGAAAGGAATTGACCGGAAGCAGTGATAACAACCGTAGCGAAAAGGCAAGGCACAGGCCGCGAGGCACTGAGCTGAAAGAAGCCATAGCAAAGACACGATCGTAGGAACACGAACGGGCAGTGAGGCCGCTTGCGGGCGAAGAGTATGCTAGGGAATACGAAATCCAACCGTCACCGAAAGAAGCAAGAGGTAGAGCCCGACGACACGGGTCGAAACATTGGACACCTTACTCGGGGAGATCTGCCGGGCGAGAGCTCGGCAGAAGTCAGCAGAGGCCGTAGTAGTGAAGAAAGCCGGTGAAAGCCGGACGGAGCGAAGGGCCGAAGAACCAAGAGACAGACCAACTGAAAGAACTCTGGCAAAGCGGAGCGAGAAGCTTCCCGAAACAGTCCAGGAGCGAGCCAAGAGCACACTTCCGAGACCGGTCAGCACGGGGAGAGTAAAGCAGTGGACCTGCTTGAAGGAACCGAGCGATGGGAAGCGAGCCCGCACCAGGCGAGATACAGTGCAGAGGTGCTGAATGAAGTGACCATGGAAGAAGTGCTAGCGGCTTCACCCTGGCAGGACGCAGTGGGTTAACCCCCACTGCCGGGTTCAACCGCCGGATGCGGAAAACCGCATGTCCGGTGGTGTGGGAGGGTCACGGCGCGCAATCGTCGTGACCCGACCCGATCATTGCGCCAGGGCGTCTTTGCGGTGGGGGCGGGGACACGTTCCATTGACGCCTCTTTCTAGGCATGGCTTGTCGTTCCGGAAACCCACCTACAATTGTCTTCCAGCCCGGCTTGGCACGAAGGGCGGTGCCCTTTCAGGGGCGGTGTGATGGAGCGGTTCCCGGGTTAAAAACCCGGGGCTCCAGGCACTTTGTGCCTGGCTACGATCATGCTGCCCCCTCTGGGACGAAATACTCTCCGCGCCCAAGCTTTGATCAACATAGTGCTTATGGATCGCCGGTTCCTGCGCCTTCTCCATCCGCTGTTCCGATGGCCAAATTTGTTTTCAAACTGTTACACGAAACAGATTGTTCCTTCTCCGCCCGCTCTGAAATATTGCGGTCGCCATCGGCATGAAATCAACAGCAACACAGCTCGGCGGTGCCGCGATCAAGCGCTCTTTCAGCTGGGTGGACATCGTCGTCCTCTTCGGCGTTTTCGGGCTGCTTTGGACCATGCTCCATTTTGGCCAGGGAATGGTAATTCACTTCGACGAAAATCAGTCTCCCGCGATCTCGACCGACATTCGAAACATCCCATACTATGCCGGGCGGACGGTCTTGAGAATGTGGCTGGCTTTCGGTTTTTCGCTGCTGTTCACTTTCTCGGTAGGCTACGCCGCGGCGAAGAGCCGCGTCGCCCGCTCGGTGATTTTGCCGGCCCTTGATATTCTGCAATCCGTTCCGGTGCTGGGATTTCTCTCGATCACGGTCACCGGATTTATGGCTCTATTTCCCGGAAGTCTTTTGGGGGTCGAATGCGCGAGCATCTTTGCCATTTTCACCGGTCAGGTTTGGAATATGACTTTCGGTTTCTATCACTCGATGGTGACCATCCCGAAGGACCTGCAAGAAGCCGCGACCAACTTCCGGTTATCGCGTTGGCAACGGTTCGGAACGCTTGAGGTGCCTTCATCGATGCACAGCCTGATCTGGAATTCGATGATGTCTTTTGGCGGCGGTTGGTTTTTCGTGGCCCAAAGCGAAGCCATCACCGTCCTCAACAAAGATATCAAATTGCCGGGGCTCGGTTCCTATATGGCCACGGCGGTGGAAAAAGGAGACAATACCGCCGCCATTTGGGCCATCGTGACGATGCTGGCCGTGATCCTCGCTTCAGACCAGCTCGTCTGGCGTCCGCTCTTGGCTTGGGCCGACAAATTTAAAATGGAACTGGTCGAGTCCGGAGATGCGCCGCAGTCCTGGCTTTATACCTTCCTTCGGCGTGCTTACATTTTTGAGTGGATCGAAGAAAATATTTCACAACCGATCTCCGACGCCTTTACTCGGTTTAAAAAGAGGCTCAGCTCACTGCAGGCCATCCCTGCCGAGCCGAGAAAATTGGCCGGCCAATGGATTCCGCGCCTCTTGGCGGCGATCTTCCTACTTTGGCTTGCCTATCAGACCATCCTCGGGGTGATCGCGGCGGCCGAAGCCGTTTACAACCACGTCAGTTGGGGTCAATTCGCTCATCTTTGTTTCCTGGGGTTGTTAACGATGGGACGAGTCATCACCATGACCGTTTTTGCGACCCTGATTTGGACGCCGATCGGCGTCTGGATGGCTTCGAAACCGAATGTCGCCCGCATTGCTCAACCCTTTGCGCAAATAGCTGCTTCATTCCCGGTGAATATGACCTTTCCTTTCGTGATCGGATTCTTCGTCGCCGCTCACATCAGCATCAACTGGGGTAGTATTCTTCTGATTGCGATGGGAACTCAGTGGTACATTTTGTTTAATGTCATCGCTGGAGCGATGGCCATTCCGAATGATCTCAAGGAGGCCGCCAGGACGTATGGATTGCGGGGTTGGTCGCTTTGGCGAACCTTAATCCTGCCCGCCATTTTTCCGTTCTGGGTGACTGGAGCTTGCACGGCGGCAGGAGGCGCCTGGAACGCCAGTATTGTCGCTGAACTTGCTACTTGGGGAAAGACTACCCTGAAGGCGGATGGCCTCGGCGCTTATATTGCAGAAGTCACTCAGAGAGGGGATACGCCGATGATCATCTGCAGCATTGCGGTGATGTGTCTTTTCGTCGTAACTACGAACAAACTGGTTTGGCGAAGGCTTTACGAGTACGCTGAAAAACGTTTCCATTTGGACTAAAGGGGATGACGACTGTTCTGAAACCGACCCTGCCGCCGGCGGTGATTGAAAAATCTGCGATCGCCGAACTGTGCAATGTCACCAAGACCTATACGGTTGCCGGCGGTCGAGAAATGAAGGTGCTGGATCAGATCGATTTGGCTATTCATGAAGGAGAATTGTTGGCCCTCTTAGGCCAGTCAGGTTCGGGTAAATCCACCTTGTTAAGATGTCTCACTGGTTTAACCGTTCCGACTACGGGCCGCGTATTGGCTTACGACGAGGTTCTCCAAGGGATAAATCCACATGCTTCAATTGTCTTTCAGACTTTTGCCCTTTACCCGTGGCTGACCGTCGAACAGAACGTGGCTGTTGGTTTGATGTCCAAACTGGTTACCCGGGCGGAAAAAGAAGCCGCCGTCGAAAACGCCATCGATCTGATTGGCTTGAACAATTACCATGATGCCTATCCACGCGAAATCTCAGGCGGAATGCGACAACGGGTGGGCATCGCCCGGGCCTTGGTGGCCGAACCAAAGATCCTCTGTCTAGACGAAGCTTTCAGCGCCTTGGATGTGCTAACGGCCGAGAACCTGCGGAACGAAGTGGTGACTCTTTGGAAAGAGCAGGCAACTACTTTGAAGAGCATCTTCATGGTCACTCACAACATTGAAGAAGCGGTCGAAATGGCCACTCGCATTTGCGTTTTGTTCCCGCATCCGGGCCGGCTCGGTCTGGTCATGGAAAACAACCTTCCGTATCCGCGCAATCCAAACGACCCTGGATTCCAGCGCTTGGTCAAGGTGATTCACGAAACCATTACCATGCAGGCCTTGCCGGATCACCCGCCGGAGCCGCCTGCGGTGGCCGGAAAGCCCGTCTCCAGGGCACGGACCCGGTTGGAATCAATACCCACCGTGCCGGTAGGGCGAATTCTCGGGTTACTGAGCATTCTGCAAGATCATCCTGAACTGGACAATATTTATGATATCGCCAATGAGATCGGCAAAGACTATGGCGAGACTATTTCCCTGGTCAAAGCCGCGGAGATTCTCGAGTTCGTCGATACACCGAAAGACGAGGTCGCTTTTACCGAAACAGGCAAAAAATTCATAGCTGCCGACAGTGACACGCGTAAACAGATCTTTGCCGAACAAGTGCAAAAGCTTCGTTTGTTCCATATCATTCTCGGTTATCTGGAGGTTCAGGAGGAAATTGACAGCGAGACGGTCATGAAAGATATCTCGACCGCTTTGCCATACGAAAACGCCGAGAAAGTTCTGCAGACGATGATTGCCTGGGGAAGGTACGCCGGTCTGATGGACTACGACGCCAATACCGAGATGGTCACCAGACCGGAAAAAGAGACGGAAGAGGAAGAGAAAGAGAAGGCGGAGGTGTAGGGGAAGGAGTTGCAGGAGTTACAGGAGTTCAGGAGTTGCAGAATGGGCACTGGTTTCCCGATCTGTCTGGAAGTTTCCAAGCTATGGAACGTGTTTCTATAAGGCCTTATCTGGCAAGCGATGGCGAGGCGACTCTAGAAATATTTCTTCGAGCAATTCGAGAGGTCGCGGCGAAAGACTATTCGACTGCTCAGATCAACGCATGGGCCCGGATAGATGATCGGGCCGGATGGGCGGATCGGAGAGGCAGCCGTCCGACGTGGATAGCAGAAATTACAGGACGCCCGGTTGGTTTTGGCGATCTCGTTCCCGACGGCTATCTGGATATGATGTTTGTTCATCCTGAATTCCAGGGACTAGGCATTGCAACCCTTTTGTTGAATCGAGTGATGCAGGAGGCAGAAGCATTGGGCCTCAATAGGCTCTATACCGAAGCCAGCATTACTGCACGACCGTTCTTTGGACGACGAGGCTTTCTCGTTGTAAAGAGTCCAGCAAGTCGAAAAGAGAGGCGAGATCCTTTCCAACTTTCTGATGAAAGTCCATCCCTGCACAAGTTATTGATATGCGTCCCGTTTGATCAGGAGGGGATGGATTTCGCGGCGGTTATTGATGATTCTATTGGTGCGATACCTGAAATGCGACTAAGACCTTTTTTCCTGGGCGTCCCTCGATTTGGCGCCGAGGAAATACAAATGATACTTAGTCTCCAATGAACATCGCCGCTACCACTACTCTGGATCAGCGAAAACCATACTCTTCCCTCTACAACAGGAAATCTTTTGCTGGCGTTGGACCAGTGACTATGAGCTGCTCCTGGTGGACGATGGATCAGACGCGGAAATCATCGGAATCCAATTTGCGAATTGGAGGGAGAGATTAATTCAGCTTAGCCGCAATTGCGGCCAAGCGGCTGCGCTATTCCACGGAATGAAACAGGCCCGCGGCCGGATGGTGATTCTTTTGGACGGCGACGGGCAGAATGATCCCCGCGATATCCCAAAGATCCTGGCTCCTCTCAGCGAAGTAGATATCGTCGTTGGGATCCGAGCCGAACGCCGAGATTCCTTAGTCCGTCGAGTCATGTCACGCTTGGCCAATGCAGCCCGGAGCCGCATTCTGGGCGACGGAGTCGTTGACAGCGGGTGCGGCATTAAAGCGTTTCATCGACGGGTGGTGGATGCCTTCATCCCGATGCGAACCCTTTACTCCTTTATTCCGGCCCTGGCGATCAGCGCGGGATTTTCTCTCCGTCAGGTTCCGGTACGACACCGCCCGAGAAGCGGCGGAAAATCAAAGTACGGGGTCCGGCAATTTCTATGGAAGCCGTTGCTCGATCTGGCCGGCGTTTGGTGGTTTACCCGTCGCAGATGCCCTTTGGCCACGGAAAAGTGATTGGGGGGAAAGAAGGAGTTACAGGAGTTGCAGGAGTTCAGGAGTTGCAGAATGGGGCAGGGCTTCGCGGTATTTATTGATGATTTCTACGGATGCTCGAGAGAATGCACTAGACCAGGGGTGAATCGCTTGTTTACGAAACAACCCAGGCCATCCGGCAGCACGAATTTTTATGTCTCTGCTCCCATTCTGCAACTCCTGAACTCCTGCAACTCCTGCAACTCCTTCTTCTTTGCATTCCCGTGCAAACCGCAACGGCGCTTTACTTTTAAAGGTTGCATGCGTGGCCGCCCCTTCTAGATTCGACAGGCGAGAAAGCGGCAGATGCCATCAATGATCGGGATCGAGCAGCAGTCGCTTCAAACATTGTGGCAAAACATGATAGCGTACAGCTCGGACTGAAGGTGATATTCCCGCGGAAAGCAGGGGGATTGGGTAGAGGTAGGTCCGTCGATCTCGATGTAGGATGGGTACAACGAATTCAGAAGCCACTACTACGGCCAGCAAGGTAAGCTTCAGCCGAAGCGGCCAGAATCTGATCTTGAGATTCGAAGGAAACTGGAACGTCCGTGATGCCAGGCACGGTGAAATAAACTCCCTGTTCTCCGAGCTTGATCAACAAGAACCAGCGGCGACGCTTCAGATTGATATGTCCCAGGTCGGTACTTGGGATACCAGCCTTTTGATCGTGGTCGCCCGCGCCGAAGATTGGTGCCAGAAACATGGTGTTAAATTCTTGCGGGAAACCCTTCCGGCCAACGTGTCGGGATTGCTGGCCATTTCCGAAGACGTTCCTGAACGAAAAACCGGAAGAAAAGACAAAAAGGCATCCTCGATTTTTGAGGTCTTGGGAAATATGGCGATCGGCGCCGGCGAGGGAATTGGCGCAACCCTGGAATTCACCGGCGAAGCGGTGCTCAGTTTTGGCCGGATCCTTCGTGGTAAAGCCGCCTTCGATTGGCGGCTCTTCTGGCTCACGATGCAAGAGTGCAGCGCTCAGGCCTTGCCCATCGTCGGGATGATCAGTTTTCTTACCGGTTTGATTTTTGCTTTCGTGGGCGCCATCCAGCTTCGCCAATTTGGTGCTGGAATCTATGTGGCCAATTTGGTGGCCGTGGCCATGTGCCGCGAGATGGGTGCCATCATGACGGGGATTATCATGGCTGGTCGCACTGGGGCGGCGTTCGCCGCTCAGATTGGAAGTATGAAGGTCTCGGAAGAGATAGATGCTCTCCGAACCCTGGCGATTTCGCCGATGGATTTTCTGGTTAGCCCGCGGCTGCTCGCCCTCTTTTTCATGATGCCGCTGCTCGTTCTCTACTCCGATTTGGTCGGTATCTTGGGCGGCGCTTTTGTCGCGTTAACCTTTTTAGGGATCTCCTGGACGCAGTACTGGAATCAGACCATCGGTTCCATGGGCCTGATTGATATCGCCACCGGTTTGGCAAAAAGCGCTGTCTTTGGGGTGATCGTTGCCATGGCCGGTTGCGAAAGGGGAATGAAATGCGGTAACAACGCCGCGGCGGTCGGCAACGCGGCGACCTCGGCGGTCGTCCTGGGAATTACCTGGATTGTCGCCTCGGACGCCATCATCGATGTCATCCAGGAGGTCTTGCACCTGTAATCGCCTGTTTATGTCAGAAATTTAAGATCGTGACTACTAACGAAAAACTCGTTACGGAAGCGCCGGAACCCGCGGGGGTAATTTCCTCTGAGGATCAGCATCCTAAGGCCGCCATCGAAGTGGTCGGGCTTGAAATGGGCTACGGTTCCTACATCCTGATGCGGGATATTAACTTCAAAGTAGCGCCCAGCGAAATCATGGTCATCATGGGCGGCAGCGGTTGTGGCAAAAGCACGCTGCTCAAATATCTCATCGGGCTGAAAGAGGTAGAGAAAGGGGAGATTATTTACCATGGAAGAAGCTTTTCCAAGGCTTCCCCGGAGGAAAAGGAAGAGATGCAACGAACCTTTGGCGTGTTGTATCAAGGCGGGGCCTTATGGAGTTCCCTTACCCTGGCAGAAAACGTGGCTCTTCCTTTGGAGCAGTATACCAGCCTTTCGCCCGTCGAAATAATGGAGATCGTTTCGATGAAGCTGGCCCTGGTCAGCTTGAAAGGATTCGAGGAGTTTTATCCTTCCGAGATCAGCGGCGGGATGCGTAAACGAGCAGGCTTGGCCAGGGCCATGGCGCTTGATCCGGCCCTGCTTTTCTTTGATGAACCATCCGCCGGATTAGACCCGATCACTTCCGTCCGATTGGACGAGTTAATTCTTCGTCTGCGCGACTGTCTCGGAACGACTATCGTGGTGGTTACTCATGAACTCCCTTCAATTTTTACCATTGCCGATACCGCAATCTTCCTCGACGCGGAAACCAAGAGAGTGATCGCCCATGGCAATCCCAAAGAATTAGTGAAAGAGGGAAAAAGTGACCCCAAGGTGCGGGAATTTCTCTTGCGCGGAGACCCCGACAAGACCCCGATCGGGTTGCCCAGGGTCAAACAGCCTGAAGAGCACCGCGACACTGTTCATGGTTAGCCTAAATCGTCGATACCAAACCAAATGAGTCAAAAAGCGAATCCGACGTTAATTGGAGCCTTTGTCTTTGGCGCGATTGTCATTGCCGTCGGGGCGGTCATTTTTTTTGGCTCGGCCAACCTCTTTGCGAAAAAGCAACTATTTGAAACCTATTTTAATCAATCGGTGAACGGGTTAGGAATAGGGTCAAACGTCAAATATAAAGGGGTCACGGTGGGGAAGGTGACCAAGGTCCAATTGAAATTCCAGGGCAACGGGGAGGCGCCGGTTGTTAGGGTTCTCTACGAAATTAATACGGATAATCTTTTGAATAAGTACGGCCTGGCGATCGACCTCGGTGACCGGAAACTTCATGATAAGGCGGTCGAAAGTGGGTTTCGCGCCAAAATGGATTTTGAGAGTTTGATCAGCGGACAATTATTTATCGCCTTGGATTTTTATAAGGACGCTACTCCGCCGCAACTGCACCTGGAAGCCAGCAACGAGAATATTTTGGAAATTCCACCTCAGACCTCCGACATCGAAGCGATTCTGGCTAACCTCACCAAAGCGATCGGAAATATCGGCAGCGTTGATTTCGCGAGTCTGGCGGCAGAATTGCAAGGCGTCTTGAAAAGTGCTCACGATAGTATTGAAGCCATGCATCTTGATCAGTTGGGTCCGTCATTGGATAAGGCCGCCAGTTCTATTTCCAACCTGGCCAATGGGGAAGAGGTAAAAGGTGCTCTGGCCAGCGTTCGCACTTCCTTTGATCAACTGACAACGACGCTCAAGAGTCTTAATCCGGCGGTGGGAGATCTGAAACCAACGCTGGAGCAGGCTAGGGCCGCCTTGACCAACCTGCAGAAGAGCACGGCGGAACTTAACCGAGTCCTGAAGCCTGACTCTACCTTACGCTATCAACTTGATAGTTCACTCTCAGGAATCAATGCGGCAGCTGGGGCTATTCAGCAGTTGGCGGATTTCCTGCAACGCCACCCGAACTCCCTTCTCTTCGGCCGAAAACCTGCCACTCCCAATCAACCTTGAAACGCTATCTCCATCTCAGATCATCGGGCTGTCTTTTGATCGGATTGTTGCTCTTATTTGGTTGCGCCACCAAGGAACCGTTACCTAACTTTTTTGTCTTGACTGGCTCTACTTCAAAAACGGTGCGGGCGCCCTCATCTGGCGGCACCGTCGTGCTGGTTCGCCGGGTCGAAGTTCCCAGCTACCTGGCCAAGACGAGTTTGGTGACGATGCGGGGTGGAATCGAAGTAGAATACTCAGCCACTCAACGGTGGGCCGAACCACTGGATCAAGGTCTATCGCGAGCCCTCGCGGAAAACCTTAGTCGAAATCCCCGGATCCGAGCCTATGGCTTTTCTCCCGGCTCGCCTCCGGTCGATCATAGTTACGATGTTTGGATCCGTTTGGAGCGCTTTGAAGGTAATGATAATGGCGAGGTAGTTTTGCGCGCACGTTGGTCGGTATCAAGTGCCAAGAGCTCAGTTCCGATTGCCGCCCGCACGGTCGATATCCGCCGCCAAGGCTGGCAACCGAAGGACTATCCTGGACTGGTGCGGTTGCTGAGCGCAGAGGTCATGGAAATGAGCCACCAAATAGCGCAGGCCATTCCATAGCATCAGGTAACACGTTTTCTGCCGACCCTTCAACTTCAGGGCGGTTCCGTTAAAAATATAAATCCAGGCTTAACCCTGGGCTATGCTTTCATGGCCCTTCAGGCCGCAGATGTCCTGATTGGCGGCCGTGCCAGTTAACCCCGCGCCCGCAGCCCGGAAGGGCCTTAGCCGGGGAGTCGTCATAGCCGCCGTGCCAGTTTAGCCTCGCGTCCCGCGGCCTGAAGGGCCTGAGAGCGATAGCCCAGGGTTTACCTGGGAAATTTATTCTCACATCACACTTCAGGACCTCGGGGGTCTCAGATTGGACAAAGAGCGACAATATTTTTATTTCGTCACCAACCGTTGTTCGATCATTGCCAAGGAGATAGTCCTCATCGTGGCCATGCCAGTTTAGCCTCGGGTCCGCGGCCTGAAGGGCCTTGAGAGCATAGCCCCAGGGTTTACCCTGGGAAATCTATTTTAATACACCCTGCCCTGAAGGGGGAGCAGAAAATCGGGTTGCCGATAGAGAGTCTTTTAACGTCCCGCGGCAAACCTCTTGTACCCCTCAACGTAGAAAAAGGTTTCTCAACTACCACCAACACTCACACCACCCCTCTTCCAAGGACCTCGGGTTTTCTGATTGGACAAAGAGCGACAATATTTTTGTTTCGTCACCAAACCGTTGTTAGATCGTTGCCAAGCGATGTTGCTTTTTTGACAGGCGGGCCTGTGGTTGCGGTTCACGATTCACGCTAAAGAACCCCAACGGTTCTCTGTTCCTGGCACGCCACAAGATTTTGTCTGGCTCGGAGATCAAATTCTATGACGCACAAAGGGCACAGAGCGAAGGTTTTAACGATCCATTTGAGTTAATTGCGCCCGATCTCCCCGGCCCGCACCGAAACTAATTAAACTTTTTTCGCCTTGAACCGGCCTTTTGGCACCCCATTCGCTTTAGAGCAGCCGTTACCGATTTTGATCGGAGAAATAAAATGCCCTTGGAGTTAGGGGGCAGCTGTAAGCAATGAAACTCTCTGACCTTAAAAATGCCGGGCATTGGCCGACTCTTCTGACAGCCTTTCTGTATTTTGATTTCAGTTTCATGGTCTGGACAGTGCTCGGTCCGCTGGGTGCCCAGATCGGCGAAACGCTGAAACTTTCACCTGAGCAAAAAGGCCTGATGGTCGCTCTACCAATTCTGGCCGGCGCGGTGCTACGGATTTTGCTCGGCTTGCTGGTCGATCGAATCGGAGCCAAGAATGCCGGGATCATGGCCCAGTTGGTGGTCATAACGGGACTGGCTCTAGCCTGGGTATTTGGACTGCCGACCTACCAGGCCACCCTGCTGTTGGGTCTGGTTCTCGGTTTTGCCGGTGCTAGTTTTGCCGTAGCGCTACCGCAAGCCGGGCGCTGGTATCCGCCCAACATGCAAGGGGTGGTGATGGGTCTGGCAGGGGCGGGAAATATTGGGGTCGTCCTGGATAGTCTGGTGGCGCCGAGAATAGCCGAAGCCTACGGGTGGAAAAATGTCTTCGGCTGCGCGTTGATCCCGGCGCTCCTGGTCTTGATCCTTTATGCGGCGGTCTCCAAAGAGGCGCCAGGCGAGGTTAAGCAGAGAAAGCTTTCAGACTATCTAACGCTTCTCAAGGATCCGGATGCCCATTGGTTTTGCTTTTATTACACTATCAGCTTTGGCGGATTTGTCGGGCTAGCCAGCTCTTACGTCCTCTATTTCAAAGGAGAGTTCGGTCTTCCACCGGTGCAAGGTGGTGATTTCGCCGCGCTCTGCACCTTTGTTGGTGCCGTTCTTCGACCAATCGGCGGGGCAACCGCAGACCAGATTGGCGGAATTCGTTCCCTTTATCGATTCTATCTCGTGGCCGGCTTGGCCTTGTTCGCCGCCGCCTTGATTCACAACTTACCGGTGAATCTCGCCCTCTTCATTGTCGCTTCCGGGTCGCTTGGGATGGCGAACGGTGCCGTGTTTCAACTGCTTCCTCAGCGATTCCGGAGAGATGTTGGCATCATGACCGGTCTGGTGGGCGCCGGGGGCGGCATCGGCGGCTTTTATCTCGCTAGTTCCCTCGGATTGTCAAAAGGGATTACCGGCTCTTATCAATATGGATTTCTGGTCTTCGCCTCACTCTGTTTCCTGGCCATCGTCGGTCTCAGCTTAGTGAAAACTAGATGGCGCAGCACCTGGGGTGCGCTAGCAGGCGCCCGGATATGAATTCTATCAGTCGTGCAAACGACCGCCTGGCGACAACTAACAAAAATGAATCCGGAAACAATCTATCCTGATCTCGGATTTAGCCGGGAACAGAAAGAGTACCTGCAGGGATACTTTGCCGGCCTGGCCTGTGGCGGAATAGTACCGTTCGCCGGGCATTTGCCTGACGGCCGGATTACCAACCTGCCTGCTCCGGGTCTGGTCAATGGCGCCGCCGAATCCGCGTCACCAGCCGAAGAGACGGTCTACGGGACGCCAGTTTCTGACCTCTGTGAACAGGAGCTCTGGAAGCTGGAGCAGCATGGTCTCGATGTCTGGGATAAGCTGATCGCCCACGCCAATGAGGACAAATTTCCTGATAAACCAGAGACTTTCCGGTTTCGCTATCATGGTTTGTTCTACGTCGCGCCGGCCCAGAAGTCATTTATGCTTCGCTGCCGGATTCCGGCCGGGGAGATGACGTCGATTCAGCTGCGAGGTCTGGCGGATCTCGCAGCGGAATGGGGCGGGGGATACGCGGATATCACTACGCGAGCCAACTTCCAAGTTCGAGAAATCGCTCCTCGAAACATGGTAAAATGCTTGCTCAAACTGCAGGAGATCGGCCTGACCGCCAAGGGGTCCGGAGTTGATAATGTGAGGAATATCACCGCCACGCCGACTGCCGGGATCGATCGGGACGAATTGATCGATCCACGCCCGTTCGCCAAGGCGTTGCATTATTACATTCTCAACCATCGCGAGATGTATGACTTGCCACGGAAATTCAACGTGGCGTTCGATGGAGGAGGCGCCATCACCACCGTAGCCGACACGAACGACATCGGTTTCGTGGCAGTGCGCGTACCTGAGAATCAGGGAGTGGCCCCGGGAATTTACTTTCGGGTGGAGTTGGCCGGCATTACCGGACACCAGCAGTTCGCGAAGGACACTGGGATTCTGGTCAAACCTGATCAGTGCGTCGCGGTTGCCGCGGCGATCATTCGAGTGTTCGTCGAGAACGGCGATCGCACGAACCGGAAGAGAGCAAGACTTAAATACGTCATCGATAAGTGGGGCATTCCGAAATATCTCGAAGAAGTGGAAAAGAAGCTGGCATTTCCGCTGCTGCGTCTTCCGCTCGAGCAATGTGAGGCGCGCAAGCCACCGATTCAGCACGGTCACATCGGAGTTTTCAAACAAGTTCAGACCGGCCTTAATTACATCGGGGTCGTGATTACCGTCGGCCGGATGACATCGAAGCAGATGCGCCGCCTCGCCGATGTCGCCCAGTATTATGGATCAGGAGAAATTCGCCTGACGGTTTGGCAAAATCTGCTCATCCCGAATGTGCCGGATCATTTCGTTGAGACAGTGAAAAAGAACCTCGTGAAGATGGGTTTCCATCATTCGGCAACGACTATTTCCGGAGGGCTCATCGCTTGTACGGGAAACACCGGCTGTCAGTGGGCCGCCACCAACACCAAGGGCCAAGCCGTTCTTCTCGCTCGCCATCTCGAAAGGAAGCTACAGCTCGATCAGCCGATTAATATCCATCTGACCGGTTGTCCGAATTCCTGCGCGCAACACTACATGGGCGACATCGGCTTGGTAGGGGCAAAGGTGAACCAAGGCGGCGAAAGCGTCGAAGGATACCATGTGGTGCTCGGTGGCGGTTTCGGAGAAAAACAAGCCGTCGCCAAGGAAATCTTTCGAGGCATCGCCTTTAGCGAATTGCCCACTTTGCTGGAGCATGTGCTGAAGGTCTATCTCGCTAAGCGCCATCGCGGTGAAGGCTTTGTCGATTTCACCCGCCGACACAGTGTTAAGGAACTGCAGGAGCTGTTTTCCGAATAAAATGAAAACGTCATGTCTATAGGAAGCGACTCAGAATTCGGAGTCGCTATCGAAGATCAGCAGCCAATTTGTAAAATGAGCCAACTACCATCTGTTCCGTTTATCCCTGACACGGCGCCGTTTACGCCTTCTCAACGTGCTTGGTTGAACGGTTTCCTCGCCGGGATGTTCTGTCAGACCGCAACCGCGGCAGGTGCCGCACCGCCGGCGGAGGCTAGCAAACCGAAGCTGAATATTTTGTTTGGTTCGCAGAGCGGCAATGCGGAGTCAATCGCCAAAGGTATGGTCAAGGAAGCGAAAAAGCAGGGTTTCGAGGCCACGATTACCCCGCTTGAGAAGGCCACTCCTTCGGTGCTCGCTCAAGAGAAATGTGCTCTCATCGTGACCAGCACCTGGGGCGAAGGTGATCCTCCGGATAACGCCGTCCAATTCTGGGAAAAGTTGAGCGCAGAAAATGATCTGCAACTCACCACCCTGAACTATTCCGTTCTCGCTTTAGGCGACACCAATTACGAACACTTTTGCGGTTTTGGCAAAAGCCTCGATCGGCGCCTCGAAGAGCTGGGAGCCAAACGGATCTTCGACCGGGTCGATTGCAACGTTGATTTCGAGGATGGGGTGGCGCGCTGGCAAACTGGCGTTTTCGCCGCGCTAAAAAATATCGATAATTCGGACGCCGCACCGCCGTCGAATGGTTCCAGCAATGGATCCGCCCATCTGCCGGAGCCGGGATAGTTAAGGAAAAGCCGGCTGGGTACTCACGAAAAAATCCGTTTTCTGCGCGGCTGCTGGTCAACCGCCGGCTGACTGGGGAAGGCTCCGAAAAAGACACTCGCCACTATGAAATCGGCCTTCATGGCTCGGGACTAACCTACGAAGCTGGAGATGCTCTGGGCATCATACCGACCAATTCACCAGAGCTCGTCGACGAGATCTTGAAGGCTCTGCAATTCGATGGAGAAGAAGAAGTTGGCAACCCCGAGGGCGACAAAATGCCGATTCGCCTAGCTTTGCTTCGCGAATATCAGATCCGGGCGCCGCATCTCGAATTTCTAAGGGCGATGGCCGAGCATGACGCGGCTGATCAATATCTCAGGGAACTGATTAATACGGATGTGCGCACCGAGTTGGACAAGTTTCTCTGGGGGCGCGAGATCATCGATTTTCTCCTTGAATCGCCCGGCGTTAAGTTCGCCCCGGAAGAATTTGTCTCGCTCTTGAAAAAGCTTCAACCGCGGCTTTATTCGATCGCTTCGAGTCTGAAAGCGCATCCGGAAGAGGTCCATCTAACCGTGGACACCGTTCGCTATGAAATTCACGGACGGAAACGCCGGGGAGTTTGTTCGAACTTCTTGGCTGAACGGGCCGGCAAAGAGACGCCGGTGCCGGTTTTCATTCAGGTTTCGAAACATTTCCGGGTTCCGGAGAACGGTGACCGGCCAATCATCATGGTCGGGCCCGGAACCGGAATCGCCCCATTCCGCGCCTTCCTGGAGGAGCGCAGATCCACTGGCGCCAAAGGCGGGAACTGGCTTTTCTTCGGGGCCCAAAAATCAAGCTCCGATTTCTTTTACCGAGAGGAGATGGAAGTCTACCAGGACGAAGGTGTTCTAACCCGGCTGGATACGGCCTTTTCGCGCGATCAAGATTACAAGATCTATGTTCAAACCCGCATGATAGAGAACGCCAAGGAGCTTTGGAACTGGCTCGAGCAAGGGGCGCATTTCTATGTCTGCGGTGACGCCAACCGGATGGCCAAAGATGTCGACAAAGCTCTTCACGAAATCGTGAAGATGGCTGGTGGACGCTCCGAAGAAGCGGCCGGGGAATACATTCAGAAGCTGAAATCCGACAAACGCTACCAGCGCGATGTCTACTGATTTGCTGGGATCTCCTTTTCTAGGCGAGGGGCGTACCCTGATCGACGATTTGCTCGACGAACAGCAGCTTTTGACACCCGTCGGCAAATTTGCTCGCCGACCTGAACCAGGAGATTCGCCGGCGCAGGCCAAGTATTATCGTGACCTGATCCCTCTCACATCGCCTGCGCCCGGCCAGCAATACGCCTTTGCCGTCGACCTCGACGCTTGTACCGGCTGCAAGGCGTGCGTGACTGCCTGCCACAGCTTGAATGGTCTCGATGAAGAGGAGACCTGGCGCGATGTTGGCGTCTTATTCGGAGGAACGGTCGCTGAACCGGTCCAACAAACGATCACCACGGCCTGCCATCACTGCCTCGATCCAGCTTGTCTGAATGGCTGCCCGGTCAATGCTTATGACAAAGATCCGGTAACCGGAATCGTGCGGCATCTCGACGACCAATGCATCGGCTGTCAATATTGCATCCTGAAGTGTCCGTACGACGTGCCGAAGTATTCAAAGAAAAGAGGGATCGTTCGCAAATGCGACATGTGCTCCAACCGGCTGGCCGTGGGAGAGGCCCCGGCGTGTGTCCAAGCCTGTCCGAACGAAGCCATTAGCATCACGATCGTCGATCAGCGACAAGTAGCCCTTGATCGAAAGAGGACTAACTTCCTGCCGGGCGTCCCCGATTCGTCTTATACCTTGCCCACCACCCAATACCGAACCTCGAGAAAATTGCCGGCCAATATGTCCGCCGGTGATTTATATCAGGACAAGCCGGAACACTCACACCTGCCGTTGGTGGTTATGCTGGTACTGACTCAGCTATCAGTGGGGGGATTTCTCGCGGCGGTGAGCCTGCGACTGCTGGCGCCAGCGGATTTCATGGCTTCCCTAATTCCCTTTCATTCGCTGGTCGCGCTTTTGCTTGGCTTGCTGGCCATCGGCGCCAGCACTATGCATCTCGGGCGGCCACTCTATGCTTGGCGGGCTTTTGTCGGGCTGAAAACCTCCTGGCTCAGCCGCGAGATCATTCTCTTCGGACTGTTCGCCGGATGTGCCCTGCTCTATGCGGGGTGTTGCTGGTTACCGACCTTGAGCCAATTCGTAAGCTTCCCTCTACTGCGAACATGGTCGTCTCCATCGTTCCAACTGGCTTTGGGAATTGGAGTCGTTCTGAGCGGGGTGGCCGGGGTGTTTTGCTCGATCATGATTTATCAGGATACCAGGCGCACTTTCTGGGGAACGACGATGACCTCGTTGAAATTCATCGGGACCACCCTGCTGCTCGGTCCCGCAACCATTCTTTGTACCATGTTAGTTCAAGTCGAACTCACGCCGGGACTTGTTAGTCAGGCGCCGGTCCACCAAATGGTTAATCTTTTGTCCGAATTCATTCTCCTGGTCGCGACCGCAAAATTGCTTTGGGAACTCTCCGTTTATCGGCATCTGCACGACTCCGGCTGGACCACGATGAAGCGTACCGCGCTCCTGATGACTGGACCATTAAAATTTCAGGCCGTCACGCGCTTCGTCTGCGGAACGATCGGCGGGATTGTTCTGCCCCTGCTTGGATTGCTAGGACTAGCAAACGTGGGCACCGCGCTCGGGATGCTGGTTTTCTTGCTCAGTGGTGAGTTGCTGGAACGGTATCTTTTCTTTACGGCGGTCATTCCTCCGAAAATGCCGGGAGGTATCACCTCGTGAAAAGGT
This sequence comes from uncultured Verrucomicrobiae bacterium, assembly GCA_963808535.1. Classification (GTDB taxonomy): domain Bacteria; phylum Verrucomicrobiota; class Verrucomicrobiia; order Chthoniobacterales; family JAFAMB01; genus JAFAMB01. Next base: position 31,998 of record CAWEGF010000003.1, read on the forward strand.
CCGCCGCGAAGTTGCGGGAGCATCCCCTGGTGAAAAGAGTGGACTCGCTGATTCGGCAGTGGGACGGCGAACTTACTCAAGACCTGGTTTTGCACCCCGGTGAATTTGGATTGGGGAAAGTGCCTGCCCGACTCAAGCCGGACGACACCACAGACATGGTTTGCGGCTTTTGCTCAACTGGTTGCAGCCTCAGAATCCATCTTAAGGATGGCCAAGCCATCAATCTCAGCCCAACGACGAATTACCCGGTGAATCTTGGAATGGCTTGCCCAAAGGGTTGGGAGGCGCTTTCACCCACTGCAAGCGAAAGATCGCGCCGTCTCGCCGTATATGCGCGATAAATTCGGTCAGCTTCAACCGACCGATTGGGACACCGCGCTCCAATTCTTTACTCTGCGCTTCAAAGCCATTCAGGATAAATTCGGCCCCGCGGCCGTCGCTTGGCTCGGCACCGGCCAGATCTGCACCGAGGAGCTCGCTTTTCTCGGGGCTCTCGCGAAGTTTGGCATGGGTGTCATTCATGGAGATGGAAATACGCGCCAGTGCATGGCCACGGCCGCGACGGCTTATAAGCAGTCATTTGGTTTCGATGCACCTCCCTATACCTATAAGGACTTCGAAGAGTCAGATGTCCTGGTTTTTGTTGGGTCAAATCCTTGTATTGCGCATCCAATTATGTGGCAGCGCGTCTGCCGAAACAAACACCGACCGGAAATCATCGTCGTAGATCCGCGAAAGACGGAGACGGCTATGGCCGCGACCCAGCACTACGCGATCAAACCGAAGTCAGACCTTATCTTACTCTACGGGTTGGCCGCCCGGCTCATTGCCAGTGGTTCGATCGACCGCGCTTATATTGAAAACCACACTACCGGTTTCGAAAATTTTGCCGCCTTTGTCGCTCCATTTTCGCCGGCCAGGGTGACAGAAGCTACCGGGCTAAGTGCTGAGCAGTTGGAGAAATTTGCCGAAACGATTCGCCGCGGCAGCCGAGTCTCTTTCTGGTGGACCATGGGAGTGAACCAAGGTCACGAGGCCACTCGTACGGCGCAAGCGATGATCAATCTAGCTCTGATGACCGGTAACATTGGCCGGCTCGGGACCGGTCCCAATTCCATTACCGGCCAATGCAACGCCATGGGCTCGAGGCTGTTCTCGAATACGACAAATCTACTGGCTGGTCATGACTTTCTGAGCGGAGATGATCGACTGAAGGTGGCGCGGATTCTTGGCCTCGAGCTCGGGCGAATTCCCGCTCAGAATAGTTGGGCTTACGATCAGATCGTTGAAGGAATTGCTAACGACCAGATCAAAGGACTCTGGGTAGTCGCCACCAACTCTTCACATTCCTGGATCAACCAGCGCAAGTTCAATGAGATCGTCAAGAAGCTCGATTTTCTGGTCGTTCAGGATATGTACTACACCACGGAAACCGCCCAGCGTGCGCACTTGATATTGCCCGCCGCGGGATGGGGTGAAAAGGTCGGTACATTCATTAACTCCGAAAGACGAATCGGATTGGTCAAAAAGGTTTCGCGGGCTCCGGGCCAGGCCTTGTCGGATTTCAATATCTTCAAACTCGTGGCCCAATATTGGGGCTGCGGGAAAATGTTTGAAAAATGGTCTTCCCCGGAATCGGTGTTTCAGATTCTGAAAGAATTGTCTCGGGGTCAGCCTTGCGAGATCACGGGCATCCGAGATTACCGGATGATCGACGAATCCGGAGGAATCCAGTGGCCGCTGCCGGATCTCCCAAAGGAGGCTTCCGTCCCAGCGAACCATTCCTCACCCGAAGCCGTCTCTGTGGCGCAGGAAAGGCGTTTATTTGAAGATGGATTGTTTTATCATCCGGATAAGAAAGCGAGGTTCCTGTTCGAAGCCCCTCGCAATCTGCCGGAGATTCCGGATGAGGAGTACCCGTTCGTGCTCTTAACAGGTCGAGGCACCTCGTCTCAGTGGCACACTCAAACTCGAACCGGGAAATCCGCCGTGCTGAACAAACTGTATCCGGACCAGATCTATGTGGAGATGAATCCCGTCGATGCCAAATCCCTCGGCATTAGAGCCAATCAAAAGGCGCTGATCTCTTCCCGGAGAGCCAAGGTGACGGCCACGGTGTTCATCACCAATACGGTTCAAGCCGGGCAGCTTTTTATCCCGATGCATTACCCGACGGCTAACGAACTTACCTTTCCAGCTTTTGATCCATACTCCCGCCAACCTGCCTATAAATCCTGCGCCGTCTCCGCCACGCCTTTGCCTTAAACAAGTGTCCTTGCTTGTTTCTGCCGCTTCTCTTTAAGAAACCTCTAGAGCGTCCTGCTGCGGCAAAAGCATATTTCGTCTGGTCGTCTAGCCACTTGATTTGCTTACTACCTCTTCAGTGTCGTGAATCCGGCCGTAATCCACCGTCAACCGGCCATCCGCTGTATCGGTATAAATTTCCACGAAGCGGCGATTCCAGAGAATATCTTCGTAAGTGTAATCAGTGGCGCTCTGGACGGGTGCTGGAATTACCGTGTCGATGCAGACGATCGATGCCATCAACCTGGCGTCGCTCTTTTTTAAATCTTCGGCGTTCATCCCGTAGAGCGGGCTGCTCTCATCGATCACATGCCGCAGGGTCAGCGCCACTGGAAAGGCAATCATATGGTCGAACTGAAGTTTGAGCGGATAGAACCGCCGAATATCTTCCCCTTCGAGCGTCGGTACATTTAGGAAAAGCATTACCCGGAATTCTGCTTCGGCCATCATGATATGGCGCTGATTAGCGATCCGCAGCATGAGCGTTGGTACTCCGTCGAAGGGCGCAATCACGAGTGATTTGCTGAACAAAATTCGGGCCGTCGGCCGCGAGAACCGAACAAAGATGAGACCGGTGATCGCAGCCATCCCGAACATGCCGACCACGATCTCGGCTGTCGTCACGAAGTGGCCGTAGAAGTTGTCCGGGTACATATGCCCGTAGCCGACCGTGGCGAGGGTTTCCACGCTGAAGAAAAAGGCCTCGTAAAACGAACCTGGCGGCAGTTCAGCGATGCACTTGCCATCGAGTGAGTACAAGCTGGCAAAGACTATATTGATCAAGATGTAACGCCAGAACCAGTGCTGCAAACTGCGACCAACTCAGGGTTAAAATAAGATGATAGCTATCGCGTAAGTTAAATTTGGCGGCATTGAGTTTAACGAATTCCAAACGGCCAGCCCGGACTGAGATTGATCTGCCACTCTTGTTCATACAGCGGCAACATATCTGACGATCCTCCACCACCCACAAGCGGGAGATCTCACGGCTTTTGCTCAACTGGTTGCAGCCTCAGAATCCATCTTAAGGATGGCCAAGCCATCAATCTCAGCCCGACGACGAATTACCCGGTGAATCTTGGTATGGCTTGCCCTAAGGGTTGGGAGGCGCTTTCCCCACTGCAAGCGAAAGATCGCGCCGTTTCGCCGTATATCCGCGATGCATTCGGTCAGCTTCAACCGACCGATTGGGACACCGCGCTCCAACTCTTTACTCTGCGCTTCAAAGCCATTCAGGATAAATTCGGCCCCGCGGCCATCGCTTGGCTCGGAACTGGCCAGATCTGCACCGAGGAGCTCGCTTTTCTCGGGGCTCTCGCGAAGTTTGGCATGGGTGTCATTCATGGAGATGGAAATACGCGCCAGTGCATGGCCACGGCCGCCACGGCCTATAAACAGTCATTTGGTTTCGATGCACCTCCCTATACCTATAAGGACTTCGAAGAATCAGATGTCCTGGTCTTTGTCGGGTCAAATCCTTGTATTGCGCATCCAATTATGTGGCAGCGCGTCTGCCGAAACAAACACCGACCCGAAATCATCGTCGTCGATCCGCGAAAGACGGAGACGGCCATGGCCGCGACCCAGCACTACGCGATCAAACCGAAGTCCGACCTTATCTTACTCTACGGGTTGGCCGCCCGGCTCATCGCCAGTGGTTCGATCGACCGCGCTTACATTGAAAACCACACTACCGGTTTCGAAAATTTTGCCGCCTTTGTCGCCCCATTTTTGCCGGCCAGGGTGACAGAAGCTACCGGGCTAAGTGCTGAGCAGTTGGAGACATTTGCCGAAACGATTCGCCGCGGCAGCCGAGTCTCTTTCTGGTGGACCATGGGAGTGAACCAAGGTCACGAGGCCACCCGTACGGCGCAAGCGATTATCAATCTAGCTCTGATGACCGGCAACATTGGCCGGCTCGGAACCGGTCCCAATTCCATTACCGGCCAATGCAACGCCATGGGCTCGAGGCTGTTCTCGAATACGACAAATCTGCTGGCTGGTCATGACTTTCTGAGCGGAGATGATCGACTGAAGGTGGCGCGGATTCTTGGGCTCGAGCTCGGGCAAATCCCCGATCAGAATAGTTGGGCCTACGATCAGATCGTTGAAGGAATTGCTAACGACCAGATTAAAGGACTCTGGGTAGTCGCCACCAACTCTTCACATTCCTGGATCAACCAGCGCAAGTTCAATGAGATCGTCAAGAAGCTCGATTTTCTGGTCGTTCAGGATATGTACTACACTACGGAAACCGCCCAGCGTGCGCACCTGATATTACCCGCCGCGGGATGGGGTGAAAAGGTCGGTACATTCATTAACTCCGAAAGGCGAATCGGATTGGTCAAAAAGGTTTCGCGAGCTCCGGGTCAGGCGCTGTCGGATTTCAATATCTTCAAACTCGTGGCCCAATATTGGGGCTGCGGGAAAATGTTTGAAAAATGGTCTTCCCCGGAATCGGTGTTTCAGATTCTGAAAGAGTTGTCTCGGGGTCAGCCTTGCGAGATCACGGGCATACAAAATTACCGGATGATCGACGAATCCGGAGGAATCCAGTGGCCGCTGCCGGATCTCCCAAAGGAGGCGTCCGTCCCAACGAACAATTCCTCACCCGAAGCCACCTCTGTGGCGCAGGAAAGGCGATTATTTGAAGATGGATTGTTTTATCATCCGGATAAGAAAGCGAGGTTCCTGTTCGAAGCCCCTCGCAATCTGCCGGAGATTCCGGATGAGGAATACCCGTTCGTGCTCTTAACAGGTCGAGGCACCTCGTCTCAGTGGCACACTCAAACTCGAACCGGGAAATCCGCCGTGCTGAACAAACTGTATCCCGACCAGATCTATGTGGAGATGAATCCCGTCGATGCCAAATCCCTCGGCATTAGAGCCAATCAAAAGGCGCTGATCTCTTCCCGGAGAGCCCAGGTGACGGCCACGGTGTTCATCACCAATACGGTTCAAGCCGGGCAGCTTTTTATCCCGATGCATTACCCGACGGCTAACGAACTTACCTTTCCAGCTTTTGATTCATACTCCCGCCAACCTGCCTATAAATCCTGCGCCGTCTCCGCCACGCCTTTGCCATAAACAAGTGTCCTTGCTTGTTTCTGCCGCTTCTCTTTAAGAAACCTCTAGAGCGTCCTGCTGCGGCAAAAGCATCTTTCGTCTGGTCTCTAGCCATTTGATTTGCTTACTACCTCTTCAGTGTCGTGAATCCGGCCGTAATCCACCGTTAACCGGCCATCCGCTGTTTCGGTATAAATTTCCACGAAGCGGCGATTCCAGAGAATGTCTTCGTAAGTGTAATCAGTTGCGCTCTGGACGGGTGCTGGAATTACTGTGTCGATGCAGACGATTGATGCCATCAATCTGGCGTCTCTCTTTTTTAAATCTTCGGCGTTCATCCCGTAGAGCGGGCTGCTCTCATCGATCACATGCCGCAGGGTCAGCGCCACTGGAAAGGCAATCATATGGTCGAACTGAAGTTTGAGCGGATAAAACCGCCGAATATCTTCCTCTTCGAGCGTCGGCACATTCAGGAAAAGCATTACCCTGAATTCTGCTTCGGCCATCATGATATGGCGCTGATTAGCGATCCGCAGCATGAGCGTTGGAACTCCGTCGAAGGGCGCAATCACAAGTGATTTGCTGAACAAAATTCGGGCCGTCGGCCGCGAGAACCGAACAAAGATGAGACCGGTGATCGCAGCCATCCCGAACATGCCGACCACGATCTCGGCTGTCGTCACGAAGTGGCCGTAGAAGTTGTCCGGGTACATGTGCCCGTAGCCGACCGTGGCCAGGGTTTCCACGCTGAAGAAGAAGGCCTCATAAAACGAACCAGGCGGCAGTTCAGCGATGCACTTGCCATCGAGTGAGTACAAGCTGGCAAAGACTATATTGATCAAGATGTACACAGCCAGAACCAACGCTGCAAACTGCGACCAACTCAGGGTTAAAATAAGATGATAGCTATCGCGTAAGTTAAATTTGGCGGCGTTGAGTTTAACGAATTCCAAACGGCCAGCCCGGACTGAGATTGATCTGCCACTCTTGTTCATACAGCGGCAACATATCTGTCGATCCTCCACCACCCACAAGCGCGAGACCCCACTCGTCGAATAAAATATGTGCCCCTTAATCAGGACAGGGTGCGATAAAGAGATTTCGTAGGGTAAACCCTGGGCATGGATCTCAAGGCCCTTCGGGCCGTGGACGCGGGGCTAAACTGGCGCGGTCGCCATAAGGACATCTGTGGCCTGAAGGGCCATGAAAGTACAGCCATGGCTTTAGCCTGGGTTAAAATTTTTCCGGCAACCGCACCTGTCCAGGATAGTCTTTCGGTGGCCCGCCTTTGCTTTACCTTAAGGCCTGCCGAAAGGGCGGTAAGAGACTCGGTACCCTAACACGATTTTCTACTGCCCCTTCAGGGCAGGGTGCGATAAAGAGATTTCCCAGGGTAAACCCTGGGCTATTGATCTCAAGGCCCTTCGGGCCGCAGACGCGGCGCTAAACCAGCACGGCCGCTGTCAGGACATCGGCGGCCTAAAGGGCCATGAAAGCATAGCCCAGGCTTTAGCCCGGCTTTAGCCTGGGTTATCGTTTTTTCGGTAACCCGCCCTTAAGCTTAAGGGGCGGCAGAGAACCTTGCTCCGCCATGCTGCGGGATCCATCGGGGGACAGGCCACATGTCGCCAATTCCGTATCGAAAGTCGCATTTCTGCCCCCACATTGGACCTGTCCCCAACAGTCTCTACTGGGCTGAATGGCGCGAAGATTAGAAGAATTTGGGATGGGCTCTATCTATAAAACCAAGAGCCTGCCCCGCAGGGGCTACAGAACTCAGCCCAGGGTTTCAACCCTGGGAACCCTCAAAATAAACGATTCGCCCTGAAGGGGCGAGAGATGCGAGTACCCGATTAAGGTCGCATCTATTGCCGCGCAAAAGTCAGGGTGCGCAACTGGGACGTGCGACAATTTCCCCCACTTCCGCCTTGTTAGGACGTTCGATCTGGCGCCCCTTCAGGGCGCGTCGCGCTTGGTGAACGATTCCCAGGGTTGAAACCCTGGGCTGAGTTCTGTAGCCCCTGCGGGGCACAAAATAAGAGGCCTCAGCCTAAGGATTGTGGCGAACATTTGCTTAGGCCGCTTCTTGGGCTTCGTGCGGAACCTCGCTCGATTTAGTGGCAGGAGGACTTTCCGGCGCCGGCGATGGCTTGCCGTAAGTGAGATATAACGGCAAACCGATCAACAGCCAGCCTCCCAGCAGGTTGCCAACAGTCACGGGGATCTGATTCCAGAGCCACCAATCCGCGAATGAGACCTTCGCTCCGAGGATCATCCCGGTTGGTATCACAAACATATTCACGACCGAGTGCTCGAATCCGAGCGCAAAGAAGATGAAGATCGGCATTCCCGAAGCGATGATCTTGCCAAGAGCCGAGGTCGAAGTCATGGCGGCAATAACGCCAAGGCAAACCATCCAATTGCAGAGTACAGCTTTGACCACGCAGACCAACAAGCCATTAAGACCATGTGATGCGTAAGCGATCGTTTTTGCTTCCGCGGCGGCCATGAGCAGGGGACCAATCGTTGTTTGCGGCGCCGAACTGAGCGAGAGCGTGAGGGCAAACATTCCGCCATAGCAGACACTCCCCAAAAGATTGCCCAGATAGACCCAGCCAAGATTGGCCAAGAGTTGTCGAACGGTGATTCGCTTGGCTTGGTAAGCAACAGGTAACAGCGCAAAATTGCCGGTCACCAATTCCAAGCCCAGCAAAACGATCAGAACAAATCCGACCGGGAAGATAAGGGCACCGACGATCGGGAAAGTTGTCTGTTTGCTGGCCGTGAATGCCAGGCATGTCGCGAACCCCAGCAGGGCGCCCGAAAGAAACCCGCGAATAAGGCAATCCGAGACGGAGAGCGATGCTTTGCTCGCCGCGGTTTGGAGCATGTTTTTGGCGACCTCGTCGGGCTTGAGATAGTCCATATTGGCTGGAAACAAATTGCAGCAGCTTTGGTGCCATCTTGTACCTGGCGGAGACGGTTGGCACTTCACGCCGGCCAATCCCAAATCGCCGAAGAGTATGAACGCTTGGATGAATCATGGGTTAATGCTCAGAAATTACGGGCCTGACGTCGGCTGATCATGGTAGTAGCATGAATGCCGCGGCCATAATGATCGTTGGAATCAACGCGGCGACAAATAGCCCGCCGGGAGAGATGCCATTCTTTCCGAAAGCCGGAGCCAGAATGGATTGACCTGCTGGATTCGGCGCGTTGGCGATGACGGTTAATCCTCCCCCGGTCACCGCTCCAGCCACCACTGCATATTTCAACGAGGTCGGAATACCAGGAACCAATGAGGCGAGATAAGTGATCGCGGCGTTGTCATTAAAAGCAGTCAAAATGATCGCTCCGATCAGCAACGGCCATTCGGTCAGGCCATTCAGGACCGGAGCAATCCACCATTTCTGGCAACCGCCGTGGATGACGAGCGAGGCCAGAAAAAAGCCCACCAACATCGGCCCTCGCAGACGCATGCCTCCCTGGTGACGATCGGTTGCCTCGATAAAAGCGAGGTAGAAAAGGAATCCCAGAACCACCAGCGCGGCGTGATGAGCGGTGAAAACCGTCCAAGTGATAAACAAGAGGTGAACGATCGTAATCTGAAGCAGGATAGGCCGTGGCTTCTCCTTTTTATCCCCAGAAGTGCGCTTTAGCTGAGACAACTCCGATCGGAATCGAAGATAGTAGACCAGGTTGGCGATGATAATACCTGAAGCGGCCTTCCAACCGAAACTCGTCAGCATGTACAACCAGTCCCACGACCACTTTGTGGCTACCATTACGACCGGCGGGGCCGCGAAGTGAGTAAGCGTTCCACCTACTGAAATATTTACCAACAAGAGCCCTAAGGTGGCGTAGGAGAGCTTCTTGCTCGGCTTGAGCGCGTAAAGTTTCTGTCGTAGCATGAGCGCGCAGATGGTCATGGCGGCCGGCTCGGTGATAAAAGACCCTAGCAGAGGCCCGAGAGTGAGAATTGAAAGCCACCACGCCCCAGGTGTTGAGCCTCCCAGAACAGCCAGCTTAGCCAACCAATTTTCTGTCAGTTGCAGAATCGGACGAGAGCTAGCCATCGCCATGATTACTGCGACAAATACCGGTTCGGCCGGGTTCAGACTGGTAATGTAACCCACCAGGGTTGGCCAGCCTTTCATCAACACGATAGAAATAAAAAGGGGCACTAACCAAATGCCAAAAACCGCCTCGACTTCTCCCATGAAGTGAAAAAACTGGGCTCGAAATTGGAGGACGTCCCGTCGCCGGGAGATTACGGGATCGAGCTCTTTTTCCTGACTTTCCAAGGCCTCAAACTCTTGCTTATGGCGGTGAGAAATCTGCATGAACCGGGAAGTTAGGAAGGTATGGACAATCGCGGCCAAGAAAATGACCGTTCCGACCGGGTTAAAGGGATCGGCCTCCATCCGGCCGATCAATTTTTGCAACAGGCCCGAAGTCTCTTCATCGTGATACTCTTCGAGGGGTTTTGGAAAATTGAACTGCGGATGATTCGGATCCGGAACTTCAGCGGCCGAAGCAGAATTCAGGCGGCTCCCAAATAAGCACCAGACGAGAAGAAACAATCCGCAAATGCGCATCGTAGAATCCTGACCCAACCTGGGAATATAGATAGACCACAGATCCGCGGATTTTACAGGGCTGAAGAAGCACATAAGGTCACTCCTGATCCTCTTAAGGCAGACTGGTGCGCTGCCCCGTCAGTAAGCTGTTACGCTCCTCTTCCCAGAACGTGGAGCGAAATACCCAGAGGATCGAGTAGGTGACAAAAAGGAGGGCGCCAAAGGGCTGCACCGACATCAAGATGGGCGTTTTCTTCAAACCGAAAAATGAGTTCAGGATCAAGCCTATTAGTAAGATGAGATAGGAGGCGCAAACTAAAACCCGCATCCATAGATTGATCTTTTGGTCAGACGGGACGTTTGGGTTGCGGAAGAGGGTAAGGTGGGACGCCTTACCTACCAAGGATTTGTATTGAAAAGCCTGGACCAGGGCGATGGCCAAAGCTGGAGCAATCATCGCGTAGGTCGCATCCTCAGTGGCCGGTCCGAATAAGAGCATCCAGCAGGTGCCGGTAGTGAAGACGCAGATTAGCAGGCGCCGTTCGGACCATTTCCGAACTCGTCCAACCAGGCAGATCGCGGCGATGGCGGCCCCCGCCAAAATTTGCCACATCAATATCAAACGAGCGCTGAGGTAGATGTGCAGCAGCCGCAAGAGCATCGTGAAATCGCGCGGCGCGATATCCATATTCATGCGCCGGTCATCGGCCGCCCGGGTGCTGAACCAGCGTTGATATTGTTCGAGGACATAGGACGGTCGCTGGAGAACAAATGCGAGGGCGCCCATTAGAATCAAGGTTAGCGCCAGGCGCCAGCCGAGCTGACGGGGGTAGAGGAACACCAGTAACAATCCAACCGAGAGGGGGTAGATCTTCAGGTAGGCCGAAAAGCCGAGGGCCAGCGCCGAAACGATCCATCGCTTTTCAGAGGCGGCCAGAATGGCGGTCATTAATAACCCGATGATCATTGGGTTGACCTGACCATTGTTAAAATTGCCGAGGGACAATGGCAGGATCAGGAGAAAGACAAAGACATAGGACGATTTTGGGATCTGACTGTTGATGGCCGCGTGCAACCACCAGAAGATAGCTCCGACCAAGATGGCAGCGGTGAGCAGTCGCCAGAGCACCGAGCCCAGCGAGATGGGCAGCCACGAAAATGGAGCAAAAAAGGCGGCTACCAGGGGACTGTAAACGAACCCCCGGGTGTAAGTGTAAAGAGGTTGAGCCTCCGTCCACTTCCGCCCGGCATCCGCATAGGTCCCAAAAACGTCATGGGAATGCGAAAATAACCAGATGCGCACCAAGATGATCAGCAAAACGGTGGCCCAAAGTCCAATCACCACGATATTTAACAGGCGATGAGAATCCACTTTGGAGAACGCTTTCATCAGTGGCGGGCGTCCAATTCAGGAGTTAACCAGAGCGCATCGTCAAACAGCCACCAGAGCGCATAAACCAGAAATATGAGCCCGGACAACGGCAGAATCGCCAGTGCCCAGAAGGGCTTGAAGTGAGGAAGGAAACTCGCTCTGGCGGCGGCCAACAATTGAAGAGCAAAAGCCGCGGTCACCAGAGCACGAAGCTGACCAGGTTGAAGTGTATCAAATGCCTGGATTAAGGCTAGAATGATCGCCGGCACCAAAATCAAATAGGTATAAGATTCCGTGGCTGGCCCGCAGAGAGTCATCCAGACGGAGACCAGGCAGAACAAACCGGTCAAAACGCGCTTCTTCGCCCAGCCTCTCCAAGTCTGAACCGCACAGAAACAGGCGAGCGCTCCGGCGGTTCCTAACTGAATCAAAGAATAAAGTTTCGCCGGGATCGGAAGGTGTAGCGCCCAATGAATCAGGAACCAGAGATCCAACGGTAGTTTTTCGACCGGCCATTGACGTCGATCATCAGAGGTTCGCGTCCTGATCCAAGCTTGATATTGGTTCGAAACATAAGACCAATGTTGGAATAGAAAAGGAATAGCTAGAAGCAAAAGCAGAGCGATTAGCAGGCGCCAACTAAAGCGCCGAGGGGCGATCAGAGAGATCAGCAAACCAACGGCAATCGGATAGATCTTGAAACAGGTGGCAATGGCTACGCAGAGGGCGGCGCTGTTCCAGCGCTCAGTATCGACGGCAGCGATGGCCAGAAGCAGCAATCCCTCCACTAACGGGTTAGCTTGGCTGATGTCTATGTTTCCGATCGCCAGCGGGGCCAGGAGAATATAAAGAAGGCCATAATTTTTTTCTTTGATGCCATTGAAAAGATCTGTTTTTACGACGGCGGTCAGACCGGCAAGTAACACCGCCGCGTTCAGAAGCCGCCATAGAATATTTGCCCAGGGAACCGGGAGATAGGCAAACGGCGCGAAGAAAGCCGCCACTACAGGGCTGTAAACAAAGCCCATCCATTGGGTATAGACGTCTCCCCCCTGTAACCAATGTGTACCCGCTAGATGGTACGTGTCGAACGAGGTGCCGCGGTGAGAAAGCAGGATCGGTCGAAGAACCAGGATCACCAGGACTACGCCCCAGACGACCCAGGCGCACTTACTCCAAATCCGATGCTTACCCAAAATATCGCACCGTTGAAGGTCGAGTCGTCTCTTCCATCACTTCACGAAAGGCAGGTTACAAACTTAGGGTTCCAGCTCACGAAGTTCCGCTTAACCTGCTTTTTAAAGAGAGGCGAGAGGAAATGTGGGTTGGGAGAAACTTCGCGAATGGGGGTTGCTGAAGCCGAAGATTGAAATTAAAGATCTTTCCTGCCAGCTGTTCACTCTGGTCGCGGACCGCGGACGGCAACCGTTATTTTTATGGGACCTCCACTCGACACCCGCAAGTTGCAATTCATCGACCGGTGGATCGGTACGTTCGTGTGCGGGGCTCTAACGCTGGTTCGGCGGCTGAGCGGTTCGCCGGGGGGTGGAAATATCGCCCTTCGACCGACCAGGATTTTATTCGTTAAATTCGCCGAGCAAGGGTCGACGGTACTGGCCTATCACGCTATCAGCCGGGCTGTGGAGATGGTCGGCCGCGAGAATGTGTACTTCCTGGTGTTCCAGGAAAACCGTTTCATTCTCGATGTAATGCATCTCATTCCGGAACAGAACGTCGTCACGGTCGGGCACAAAAATATCCTGGATGCTGGGTTTCAGGCTTTGCACGCACTACAGCGGATCCGGAAAATCGGCATCGATGCGGCAATTGATCTCGAGTTTTTTTCGCGATCCTCGGCAGCATTGACGTTTCTGTCGGGCGCGGGATCCAGGGTTGGCTTCCACACTTTTTTTGGGGAGGGGCCATACCGCGGCGATCTGATGACGCATCGGTTGTTGTACAATCCGTACATTCATACCAGTCAAAATTTTCAGCTGATGGTCGAGGCTTTGGGGCAAGTGCCTGATAACCTGCCGACCTTCGGTGGAAGAATACCAGCTTCGGGTGCGGTTTCGCCTCAGTTCGCCGTTTCGCCGGTTGTCCGCCAGGAGGTTCAAGCAATTGTCCGGCGAGAAAGTGGCCGCTCGGACGAGCCGCCGCTGATTCTTTTGAACCCCAACGCCAGTGACCTGTTGCCCCTGCGGAAATGGCCGACCGACCGGTATGTCGAACTCGCACAACGGTTGCTGGAACGCTTCACCGAGGTGAGCGTCGGCATGACCGGGGCCCCTGACGAGGCCGAAGCGATCGGCCGGCTAGCTGCGCAGGTGGGTTCGCCGCGTTGTTTCTCCCTGGCCGGCAAGACGACGCTAGCTCAACTTCTGGTCCTCTACGCGCTTTCCGAGTTGCTCATCACCAACGACAGCGGGCCCGCTCACTTCGCCTCGATGACGCCGATTACGGTGATTACGTTGTTTGGGCCGGAAACACCGTCACTCTTTCGCGCCTTGACCCCGCGGGCGATTCCAATCTGGATGCAGCTGCCGTGCAGCCCTTGCGTGAACGCGTACAACAACCGGCAAAGCCCATGCCGCGACAATATTTGCATGAAGTCGATCACCGTCGATCACGTATTCTCCATCGCTTGCGAAGCATATCTCGAACGGCAAAAGGAAAAGGAATCGTCCAAGTTTGCGAGCGAGCGGTCATGACGCCCCTGATTTCTTCTCGATATACGCGCTGGGCAGCCGCGATTCTGGTTCTGGGAACGATCTTCCGCCTTTGGTACAGCACCCACCTCGAGCTGGTTGGCGACGAGGCCTACTATTGGTTATGGTCCCGGCACCCGGACTGGTGTTATCTAGACAAGGGTCCCGTGATCGCCTGGTTCATCTCGGCCGGAACAGCGATCTTCGGTCAGACAGTGTTCGGGATCCGCTTATTTGCTACGTTGTTGGCGCTTGGCACCGGCATTGGGATTTTTCTCCTGGCGCGCCGGCTGTTTTCTGCCCAGGTCGCATTTTGGTCCGTTCTATTGTCTGCCCTGGCTCCACTCTTTGCGGTCGGCGCCACCCTGATGACCATCGACACCGTCTATATTTTCTTTTGGACTCTGGCCGCGTTGACCTTTTGGTACGCCAAAGACGAGACCCGGCCTCGATGGTGGTTGGTTACCGGCTGCCTGGTTGGCCTGAGCATGTTATCGAAATATACCGGTGCGATCGAGTTGCTCTCCTTTCTTGGATTTTGCGCGTGGGACCCGCCAAGCCGCCGGCACTTTCGCGGAGTGGCTCTTCCGGCCATGTTGTTAGTGGTGGCTCTTTTCCTGATCCCGGTCGTGCTTTGGAATTGGCAACACGGGTTCCCAACCAGCCATTTTCTGGTCCACCGCGGCGCGCTGGACGAGCAGATGCGGCTTCGGCCCCTGGAGGTGCTCTCGTTTCTGGGGCAGCAAGCCGGGGTCATTTCTCCGGTTCTTTTTCTTGGTCTGCTCGCGGCCGTCTGCTGGCCCCGGTTCGCCCCCACGCCTCGGGCCCAAACCGGGTATCTTCTGGCGCTCTTTTTACCGCTTTTTTTGGTCTACCTGTTCCTTAGCTTTCAGAAAGCCAGCCAGGCAAATTGGGCTGCCGCGGCCTACGTCAGCGGATTGATTCTCGTGGCGGCGAAATGGTGCCAGGCAGTTCGGATTTATTCCTGGGCCAAATGGGTCGTAATGACCGGATTGGCGATGGCTTTTCTGGAAACCGCAGTCCTTCACGAAACTTCCTGGTTGCACCTTCCCGGGCGGCTGGACCCCATCGATCGCGCCCGTGGATCTCGCGATTTGGCTGGGCAGGTGAGCGCGTTGCAGAATGCCTCTGGCACGCGGGTCGTGATTGCCAATAAATATATGACGGCCGCATTATTGTCATTTTATCTTCCTGGACAGCCGGACACCTTCATGCCGGTCGACAGTCCCCCGTTCAATCAGTTGGTGCTCTGGCCAACGTACCGCGAAGAATATCCTTCTGAGGACGCCATCTACGTATCGGATAGCCCTCGAGTGCCCTCCTCCGTCCAAGCCGATTTTTCTGATATCCATCCGATCGGCGAAATCCATACC
>CAWEGF010000004.1:0-45082 GCA_963808535.1 uncultured Verrucomicrobiae bacterium
TGATGCGTGTTCGAGGGGAGAATTTTTTAACCACAGATTTCACAGATTACACAGATTAGGAAATGGGGTTGGCGCTTGGGCGGGTGACGCTATGGGCCAACGAGTGGCTCGTCTCGCTCAGCATTCCCTAAGAACAATTCTAACAGAAGTGCTGAAAGACATCTTCTGGCACCAAACCGTAACCCGCTGAAACCCAAAACCCATTTCATAATCTGTGTAATCTGTGAAATCTGTGGTTAAAATTCCCCTCTTTTCTTCTTTAATCTCTTCCCCACTCCAACCGCTGGCTAAGCATCTTATCTCCATCGAACAGGAAGAAACCCAGGAAAATTTTTCCCTCGAGCGCCTCTGGAAGCCAGAGTTTATCGTCCTCCCACATCTCGTCGAACGGAAGCTGATGGAGATCAAACCAGAGCGGAACCGCCTCTGACGTCTCGATCGGAGTGCCATCAAAACGGGAGGCCACGAACACGGTGCAAAAAAGACTATAGCCGTCTAAAAATTGGAAATGGAGTTCGCCCCTCCGGTTGGCATCCAATAACGTGATCCCAAGTTCTTCCTGGGCTTCCCGAACGATACCGGTTTCTGGAGTTTCTCCCTTTTCCAGCCTTCCACCCACTCCGTTAATTTTTCCCGCGCCTAATCCCCGCTTTTTCCGGATCATCAAAACCCGGAGTTCCTGACGGACGAAGCACAGGGTTGCCGACTCCTTTGGTTTCCAAGTGGACCAATCAATTTCCGACATATGTTCTATCGCAGGCCCTCTCGTTCGCCCATAGCGTCACCCGCCCAAACGCCAACCCAAATCCTAATCGGTGAAATCCGTGAAATCTGTGGTTAAATTCCCCTCTTCTCTTCTCCTCTTATAATCTCCTGCTGTGTTTGACTACATCCAGCGCATTCTGAAATTCATTCGGTTTTCTCATACCATCTTCGCGCTGCCGTTTGCCGCGGGTTCGATGATTGTCGCGGCCCACGGGTTTCCGAGTTTGAAAATCGTCCTCCTGATTCTTTCGGCCATGGTCTTGGCCAGAACGGCAGCGATGGCCTTCAACCGCGTGGCCGACTGGGAGATTGATAAACAAAATCCGCGAACCGCCGGGCGACACAAATTGGTTTCCAAGGAGGTCGGGTGGTCTCTGGTGATAGTGCCTTCCGCTGGGTTTATCGTGGTTAGTTGGCTAATCAACCCCCTCTGCTTTGTCCTTTCGCCGGTGGCGCTGGCGATCATCTTTTTCTATTCGCTGACCAAACGCTTTACCTCATTCACGCAGTTTTTTCTTGGCTTGGCTTTGGCGGTTTCCCCGGTGGGCGCCTGGCTGGCGGTCAGGGGTCAGTTCGCTTGGCCGCCCTTGGTCCTGGCCCTCGGGGTCATGTTCTGGTTGGTCGGGTTTGACCTCATCTACGCGATCCAGGATTACGAGTTCGACAAGCGCAAAAGGTTGGGCTCGATGGTGGTGAAGTTTGGGATCGCGGGTAGTCTGCGATTAGCCCAGGTCATGCATGGAATTCTGCTGATTTGCCTGGTTCTATTCGGTTTGGTCAGCGGGCTTGGCACAATCTACTATGCGGCGCTGGTCCTGGTCTTAGGGGCCTTGATTTACGAACACCGCGCCGCGGCCCAGTTGGACATCGCGGGCATCAATAAGGCTTTTTTTCAGAGCAATGCTTTCGTCAGCCTGGTATTCGTGCTGGCCGTTGCGGCGGACGTTTTTGCGTGAGGGGGGACTGGGAAGGAGTTACAGGAGTTGCAGGAGTTCAGGAGTTGCAGAATGGCTCGGATCCAAGGCTTTTTCGTTGGCCTCAACTTCCTTCCGACTCGACTACCTAGCGCGACCTTACACTCCTGATCACATCCCTTGCTCCCGACCCCGACCCGGCTCCTGGCTCCTGGCTCCTGCAACTCCTGCAACTCCTGCAACTCCTGCATCAACCTATCGACCCATCAACATAGATCAATCTGTTATTGCGGCCGGGAGTCCACGGTGCTAGGTTCTTGACTCTATTTCCTATGGCTAACCATCTCCGAAAAGCTGCTTCTTTTGATATCGTGGACGCTCTTGACCAACGGATCCTTATTCTGGACGGGGCCATGGGAACGATGGTGCAGCAGTACAAACTGCAGGAGAACGATTACCGAGGGGATCTATTCGCCAGTCATCCCATCCACCTGAAGAACAACAACGACATTCTTTGCCTCACCCGACCCGAGATCATTAAACAGATCCACCGTGAATATCTTGAAGCGGGCGCGGACATTATCGAGACCAACACTTTTAACGCGACCTCGATTTCGCAGCAGGACTTCGGGTTGGAGCCTTATGTTGCCGAGATCAACCGGGTCGCTGCTCGCTTAGCCAGGGAAGCAGTTGACGAGGTGATGGTTAAAGACCCGACACGGAAGCGGTACGTGGCCGGGGCGATCGGTCCCTTGAGTCGAACCCTGTCGATCTCCCGCGATGTCAACGATCCCGGCAAACGGGAGGTTACCTGGGATCAGGTTAAAAATGGTTACCAGGAACAAATCGCTGCCCTGATGGAAGGCGGAGTGGACCTTCTTTTGGTGGAGACAACATTCGACACTTTGAATCTGAAGGCGGGGCTGTTCGCCATCGAAGAGTATTTCGAAAAAATAGGTTATCGCGTACCGGTGATGGCTTCGGGAACGATTACCGACGCCAGTGGACGAACTTTGACCGGGCAGACGACGGAGGCTTTCTGGATCTCGATCTCTCATGCGCCACTGCTCAGCGTGGGGCTCAATTGCGCTCTTGGTCCAAAAGAACTTAGACCGTACATCGAGGAATTGGCGCGGATCGCGCCGATCTACGTTTCCTGCTATCCAAACGCCGGGTTGCCTGATCCTTTGTCTCCGACCGGTTTCCCGGAAACGCCCGAGACCCTGGCGCCGCAACTCCGGGAATGGGCGGAACTCGGATGGCTAAATATTGTCGGGGGTTGTTGCGGGACCACTCCCGCGCACATTTCGGCCATCGCCCAGGTGGTGAAGGGTCTCCCGCCGCGCAAACTCCCGGTCTTATCCCGAACTACCCAGTTGAGCGGTCTTGAACCCTATAAGCTTGGGCTGGGTTTCAGCATGATTGGTGAGCGGACCAATATTACTGGTTCCCCCAAATTCTCGAAGCTAATTCTGGCCGGGGATTTCGACGGTGCCTTGGCGGTCGCACGTCAACAGGTGGAAGGGGGAGCGAACTTGATCGACATCAACATGGACGAGGGGATGATCGATTCTGAAGCAGCGATGGTGAAGTTCCTCAACCTGATCGCGGCAGAGCCGGACATTTCCCGGGTGCCGATAATGATCGATAGTTCTCGAGGAAGCGTGCTCGAGGCTGGTCTTCGATGTGTTCAAGGGAAGGGGATTGTCAACTCGATCAGTCTCAAAGAGGGAGAAGAGAAATTCAAAAAACAAGCTCGCCTGGTCCATCGTTATGGGGCAGCGGTCGTGGTGATGGCCTTCGATGAACAAGGCCAGGCGGATAATCTGGCCCGCAGAAAAGAGATATGTGCCCGGGCCTACCGGATCTTAACCGAAGAGGTGGGGTTTCCTGCCGAGGATATCGTCTTCGATCCAAATATCCTGACCGTGGCCACGGGCATGGAGGAACACAACAATTATGCAGTGGATTTCATTGCCGCCGTCCGCTGGATAAAGGAAAACCTGCCTTTTTCGCACGTTAGCGGTGGCGTGAGCAATATCTCCTTTTCTTTTCGGGGAAACAATTCGGTGCGCGAAGCGATGCATGCCGCGTTTCTTTACCATGCGATCAACGCCGGACTGGATATGGGGATCGTCAACGCCGGCCAATTGGCGGTCTACGAAGAGATCCCGAAAGATCTGCTGGAGTTAGTAGAGGATGTCCTGCTTAATCGGCGCCGGGACGCTACCGAGCGGCTAGTGGATTACGCGGAGAAAGTTAAATCCTCGGCCAAGTTGCAAGTTAAAGATGAGGCGTGGCGAGCGGCTCCGGTGGAAGAACGGCTTTCGCATGCGTTGGTCAAAGGAATCGTCGAGTTCATCGACCAAGACACCGAAGAAGCCCGGGTCAAATACGGCAAACCTTTAGCGGTAATCGAGGGGCCGCTGATGTCCGGAATGAGTATCGTCGGCGATTTGTTTGGGGCCGGTAAAATGTTTTTACCCCAGGTGGTTAAAAGTGCCCGGGTAATGAAAAAATCGGTGGCTTTGCTAACTCCTTACATGGAGGCGGAACGCGCCGCCCAGGTGAACCCGAGAGCGCAAGGCAAAGTCCTGATGGCCACAGTTAAAGGGGATGTCCACGACATCGGGAAGAACATCGTGGGAGTGGTTTTGGCCTGTAACAATTACGAGGTGATTGATCTGGGCGTGATGGTCCCGGCCGAAAAGATACTGGAAACTGCTCGAGCGGAGGCGGTCGATGTCATCGGATTAAGCGGACTAATCACTCCTTCACTCGATGAGATGGTTCACATGGCTCAAGAAATGGAGCGGCTCGATTTTCGTCTGCCACTGCTAATCGGGGGCGCGACGACGAGTCGGGCTCACACGGCCGTGAAGATCGCCCTTCATTATAGTGGCCCAACGGTTCATGTGCTCGACGCTTCGCGCGCAGTGGGGGTGGTCAGTGCCTTGATCAGTGAGGACCAAAAACCGGCCTTCGTCGAGAAGAACGGGGAAGATCAGAAACGCTTGCGTGACGAGTACGCTAACAAAAACGCGGACAAAAAACTGATTTCCATCACAGACGCGCGTCAGCGCCGGACACCCATCGATTGGGCCACCACTCGGATTGATGTGCCCGAGTTCCTGGGGCCGCGAGTGATATGGAACCAGTCTTTGGAAGAACTAGTCCATTACATCGATTGGTCTCCGTTCTTTCATACCTGGGAATTGCGAGGGCGCTTCCCGAAGATCTTCGATGATCCGGACGTTGGAGAGCAAGCCCGTTCGTTGTTCGAGGATGCACAGAAACTGCTGCAGGATATCGTCAAAGGAAAACTGTTCACCGCCCGGGGCGTTTATGGATTTTGGCCGGCTAACAGCGTCGGGGACGACATTGAAATATATACCGACGAGTCGCGGTCCGAAGTGCTGACAACGTTTCACATGCTTCGTCAGCAAATGGCCAAACCGGCTGGCCAATTTAACCATTCGCTGGCTGATTACATTGCTCCCCGGGAATCAGGGCGGGCAGATTACCTGGGGGCATTTGCCGTGACAGCCGGCCATGGTGCGGACGAGTTAGCGAAGCAATTCGAAGTCGATAACGACGATTACAACAGCATCATGGCTAAAGCATTGGCGGATCGACTGGCCGAAGCATTTGCCGAATTCCTCCATGAACGCGCGCGTTCGCAATGGGGGTATGGGAAACAGGAACATTTTTCGAAAGAAGAGTTACTCCGGGAAGCTTATCGAGGCATTCGGCCAGCCGCCGGTTATCCCGCCTGCCCGGACCATACCGAAAAACAGATCTTGTTTGATCTACTGGGAGCGGAGGAGAATGTAAAAATCCAATTGACTGAGAGTTTCGCCATGTGGCCCGGCGCCTCGGTGAGCGGACTCTATTTTGGCCATCCTGAAGCCAAGTATTTCGGAGTAGGAAAAATCGACAAGGACCAGGTGCTCGATTATCAGGAGCGAAAGGGGATGCCCTTGGAAGAAATCGAGCGTTGGTTGGGGCCTTACCTGAGCTATGAACGGGTAGTTACGGCACTGGTCCGTTGAGCTATTCCGGAAGCTCCAAGCTGATCAAGTCAGCATAACTCTGCCGGCGCCGGATAATCTTCGCTTCTCCGCCCGTTACCAATACTTCGGCGGGAAGAGGTCTCGAATTGTAACTGGAGGCCATGGCAAACCCGTAGGCGCCGGCGCTCATGAGGGCCAGCACATCGCCGGCCTCGACTTGGGGCAGGCCGCGATCCAGCGCGAAGAAATCACCGCTTTCGCAGACCGGTCCGACGACATCCACTTTGGTCAGCGGCTGATCCTTGGATTCCCGGACCGGGACCACCTCATGATAACCCTGATATAACGCCGGGCGGATCAGGTCGTTCATGCCGGCATCAACGATGACAAAAGTTTTAGCCGGGGTCTTCTTGACATACAAAACCCGAGTCAATAGGACTCCGGCGTTTCCGACCAGGAACCTGCCTGGCTCCAACAAGACTCGGATGGAAAGGCTCTTCAGGGGAGGAATGATCGCCCCGGCGTATTCCTCGATCGTCAGGGCATGTTTGGATTCGTCGTCTTTCCACCAGACTTTGTCTCCGCTCTCCAGCGACCCGTGGTAAACGATGCCAATTCCTCCGCCGATACTGAAAAATTCGATCCCGCATTCGGATTTTAACTGCCGGACCAAGGGCACCATCTTCTCGATCGCCTGCACGAAAGGTTTGACCTCGGTAATCTGTGATCCGATGTGCATCTGCACCCCGCGAATCTTGATATTGTTCATCTTTTGCGCACGGGCGTAAACCTCCGCCACGCGGTCGATGGCAATGCCGAATTTGTTCTCGGTTTTACCGGTGCTGATATATTTGTGCGTATTCGCCGAAACGTCCGGATTCACCCTGATGGCAATCGGAGCTCGCTTCTTCAACGATCGGGCGATTTCGTCGATGGCGTTCAACTCCTGTTCCGATTCGATGTTGAAGCTGAGAACCTCGCACCGCAGCGCGTACTCGATCTCTTCACGATTTTTGCCAACCCCGGCAAAAGTGCACTTGGCTGGATTGCCTCCCGCCTTAATGACCCGATAAAGTTCTCCTCCGGAAACGATGTCGAATCCCGCGCCTTGATCGGCCAGCAGGCGAATGACGGAAAGGTTCGAATTCGCTTTGACGGCGTAACAGATCTCGTGATGCAGTTCGTGCAGAGATTGGTCGAGGCGATGGTAGTGATCCACGATCGTCTGCGAGCTATAGACATAGAGAGGAGTACCAAACCGCTCCGCTGCCTTATCGAGAGGAAAAGATTCGCAGGTCAGTTTGCCTCGCTGATAATGAAATGAATGCATGGCTAAGCCGTCAATCCCGTCTGGTTCTCACATGCGGTCACGGTGTTGGCCATCAACATCGCCACCGTCATCGGACCGACCCCGCCGGGCACCGGGGTGATGGCCTTCGTTTTGGGCGCAGTTTCTTCAAACGCGACATCTCCGGTGATTCGATACCCTTTGGCCGATGATGGATCCTCCACCTGATTGATCCCGACATCGATTATCACCGCCCCCTCCTTGACGTAGTCGCCGCGCACAAATGCCGGTTTGCCGATGGCCGCCACAAGAATGTCTGCGGTGCGGCAAATGTCCGCCAGATTTTGGCTTCGCGAGTGCGCTACGGTGACTGTAGCATCACCGCCTTTTCCTTTCCGCATCAAGAGCAGGGCCAGCGGTTTACCGACCAGCATGCTCCGCCCAATGATCACCACGTGGGCACCCGTCGTTTCGATGCCGCTTTCCTGGAGAAGACGCTGGCATCCCAAGGGAGTACAAGGAACCAGACCAGTTGGATCATCCATCGCCAGTTTCCCGACATTCATGGGATGAAAACCATCCACGTCTTTAGCCGGATCAATGGCACGGACGATTTCCCTCTCGTTAATATGCGGGGGCGGCGGAGATTGCACTAAAATGCCGTGAATGGTCGAATCCGCATTTAGACTGTCGACAATTTTCAACAGCTCGGATTGGGAGGTGGTGGCCGGCAGCTCGATCTTGCGGGAAAAAAGGCCGAGCTTTTGGGAAGTTTTGTCTTTGGTCCGAACGTAGGCCATGGACGCCGGATCGCTTCCTACCAGCACGACCGCCAATCCCGGCGTGATACCGCTTTCTTTTAAGCGTGCGACCTTCTCCCGGGTCTGCTCGTTTATCCGTTCGGCAATGCCTTTGCCATCAATCAAATTCATTCGGGCCAGGAATTAATAACTGTTTTGCGGAGACTGAGTGGAAGACGGTGCCGAGCGGATTCTCGAAAACAAAGAACCGAATGGGAGGTCGCTGTCGATTTACTTCGGCTCTTGCAACCACTCGGTATGGAATGTCCCCGGCTTATCAATTCGTTCGTAAGTGTGGGCGCCGAAGTAATCGCGCTGCGCTTGCAGCAGGTTGGCCGGTAAACGCTCCTGGCGATAGCTATCGAAATAGGCCAGAGACGCGCCGAATGCCGGGACGGCGACTCCCGCCTGAATAGCTAGGGAAACTGCCAAGCGCCAATTAGCCTGACTCTTTTCTAAAATTGAAACGAAGAAGGGGTCGAGCACCAGATTTTCCAGTTGGGCATTTCGATCAAATGCTTCCTTGATCCGGTTCAGGAATTTTGCGCGAATAATGCAGCCGCCTCGCCAAATGGTGGCGATGTCGCCGAAGTTCAGGGGCCAGTTATGCTGTTTGCCGGCGGCGGCAAACAAAGTGAATCCCTGTGCGTAGGAAATGATCTTTGAGGCGTACAAAGCATCGCGAACGGCGTCGATCAGTTTTTGCCGATCGCCGTCGTACTTGAAGGGTGCCGGCGCCGGGATTACTTTGGAAGCCCGGACGCGTTGATCCTTCATCGAGGAGAGGACGCGTGCTTCCACGGCGGCGTTAATGGTGGATATCACGACGCCCTGCTCAATCGCCGATAATAGTGTCCATCGGCCGGTCCCTTTCTGTCCTGCCTTGTCGAGAATGACGTCGACCAGGGCTTTGCCAGTGTCAGGATCTTTTCGACGGAAGATGTTGGCGGTGATTTCGATCAGGAAACTGTCGAGGTCTCCTTTGTTCCAGGTATCGAAGACCTCATGCAATTCGTCGGCCTTCAGTCCCAGCACATCGCGCAAGATGGCGTAAGCTTCGCAGATCAACTGCATATCGCCGTACTCAATTCCGTTGTGCACCATCTTAACGTAGTGGCCTGCGCCTCCGGGGCCCATGTACCGGCAACACGGCTCTCCATCCACCTGGGCCGCGATTTTTCGGTAGATCGGGGAGACAATTTCCCATGCTTGCTTAGTCCCTCCCGGCATCAGGGACGGTCCCTTCAGGGCTCCCTCTTCACCGCCCGAAACTCCGATCCCCAAGTAGTTAAAGCCTTTGGCCGATAAGGCCGCCTCACGGCGCTCGGTATCACTATATAAGGAATTTCCGCCATCGATGATGACGTCCCCCTTGTCCAGGTGGGGAAGTAATTGATCGATGACGGCGTCGACAGCGCCACCCGCCTTGACCATGATCATCATCTTGCGCGGTTTGGCCAGGCTGGCGACGAACTCTTCAATGGACCGAGTCGCCAAGATATTTTTTCCGGCTCCGCGATTCGCTGCAAACTTCTCCGTCACCTCCGTAGTGCGGTTATAGACGGAGACGGAGAACCCTTTGCTTTCCATGTTGAGGACGAGATTTTCGCCCATGACAGCGAGGCCGATTAGTCCGATATCTGAAGGATTCATGAGTAGGGAATCGAAGGTTGAATTGACTGTACCTGTTCCGAAGTATCTAACATCCAGGAAGGTTGGCAATGCAGTTTTGTGACATCAGAATAACTAAACAACCTCTCGACGCAGCAACCCTCTCCTTTTCGCCGATCGAAGGAGCGGTCATCGATTTTTTCGGCGTGGTTCGAGCGATCGAAAACGAGCGCACCATCGAAGGCCTGGAATACGAAGCCTTTGAGCCCATGGCGGAGCGGCAATTGACCTTGATCGCAGACGAGGCCAAAGACCAGTACGGACTTGCTGTCCGTGACCATCCATCATCGGATCGGCTTCGTGGCCGCCGGCGAACCCTCTTTGTTTGTGCGAGTTACGGCACGCCACCGGCAAGAAGCCTTTCAAGGAAGCATGCAAATTATCGAGCGCCTAAAACGGCAGGTACCCATTTGGAAACACCCCATCTACGCCGGGGTTCAGGTGGCATGAATCTTCCCAATCGACTAACGATTTTTCGTTTGATTTTGACGTTGCCGTTTGTGGCGGCACTCAGTCTCCCTTTTGCCGGCGCCAAATGGTTGGCCCTCTGTCTATTCGTGGTCAGCAGCGCGACCGATTATGCCGATGGATATATCGCTCGTAAGTTTCAGTTGATCACCGACTTCGGAAAATTAATGGATCCGCTGGTCGACAAGATCATGACGATGTCTGCTTTCATTTGCCTGGTCGCTCTCGGAAGCATTCCGGCTTGGGCAGCGATCGTTATAATCAGTCGCGAGTTTCTAATTACCGGATTGCGACTGATTGCTTCGGCCCGTGGAAAAGTGTTGGCGGCCGAACGTTTGGGTAAACTGAAAACGGTCTGCCAGATCGTCACGATTCTCTATTGCCTGATCGTGGTCGCCCTCGTCGATCAATTCGGGCGTTCCTGGAACTCGCTGGCGGTGACATCGCTCAACGTAACCGCACTAATTCTCGTCCTGCTAACCGTTGCGCTGACTCTCTGGTCCGGCATCAGCTACTTCGCCAAAAACTGGTACCTGATAAGCGATTTCTAGAGGAGATGGCCACGGAAGAGAGGAGAATTTTTAACCACAGATTTCACAGATTACACAGATTAGGAAATGGGTTGGCGTTTGGGCGGGTGGCAGTTTTGGCGGCGTAACACGCTACGATCAGCAACTCGGTTAGAAACTCTTCCCCAAGGACGTGGCATGAGACGAGTCTCTCCTTCGCCCATAACGTCACCTACCTAAACGCCAACCCAATTTCTTAATCTGTATAATCTGTGAAATCTGTGGTTTAAAAATTCTTCTCTTCTCTTCTCTTCTCCCCATCTCCTCTAGAAATCGTCACTAAATCTCCCGCTGGCATGCAGGTGGCCGTGGGCAATCTCAAAAATCTCCGTGGAGATAGGCCAGGAATCGTTGTTATAGAGGCTGTACATCAAGGCGGCAAAGGACTGGATGTCCGCGGCCAGGCGGGGGAAAAAGTAAATCGTCTGACGGTTGGGCACCGCAAAATAGCAGTCCGGTCCGAGCAAATCCGCATAGTGATTTTCAATGTCGGGCAAGAGTAGAATGGAAGAGAGTGTGGGATCAGAACTCTCGACCCGAACGGCACTGATCACCCCGCTAGAGTCTCTGATCACGTCGGGTTTAACGATTTTTAGAAGTCGACGGGCATGATCGAGGGTTTGCAGGGTCGCGGCGGATCGATTTTCTTCCGGCAGTTCTTGTGGTTTCGCTGCGGCCAGCGTTTCGTTGTCGACGACTCGATAGTAGGCCAGCAGGGTCAGCTTCGTTCCTTCGATGGGCACGGAGATGGGCGACCGGTAGAAGTAAGGATCCAGGATCAGGAAAAATTGGTCGGCGCTCGTTCGACCCACCGCGACGAACATCCACAACAAGAGCAAGAGTATTCGGCGGTTGAGTTTGCAGTTTCCCGCCTCTCGCGTACTTCTATTCAGCATCATGATATCCTTTCTCGATGGCGAACTTGTTGAGGCGTTGCCCACACAGGTTGTCATCTCAGTTCAGGGCGTTGGATACCTCGTCCAGATCCCGCTCTCAAGCTTTGAGCATTTGCCGGCACCCGGAGGACGCTTGAAACTGTTGACTCATTTCGTAGTGCGAGAGGATGCGCACTTGCTGTTTGGATTTGTGACGGCATCTGAGCGGGACCTTTTTCGACTTTTAGTTCAACATGTCACGGGTGTGGGCCCGAAGCTCGCCCTGGCGGTGCTGAGCGGGATGAGTGTTGGTCAATTCAAGGCTGCGGTGGTCAATGGAGATATCAGCACCTTGTCCAAGATCAGCGGGCTGGGCAAGAAAACCGCCGAAAGAATTATCTTGGAATTGAAGGACAAGGTGGGAGTCGCGGCGGCTTGGGAGATAGCCGCTTCGGGTCGAAACGATCAACAAGCCAAAGGGAACGATGCCGTGCTGGCGCTTCTCTCTTTGGGCTATAAACAAGTCGAAGCACAAAAAACCGTTCGCGAGATCCTTTTGGAGGCGAAAACGGAAGCGATCGATACCGCGGAACTGGTTCGGCGCGCGCTCAAGCTGTTGGCGTGAGAGAACAAATGGATGACTCCGTTGCTCTAGAACGTATCGAACGGATTCGCGCCCGGTTTCCCGAAAAGGGACTGTTCGCGCAAAAGGAGTGGCTGATCTCGCCTCAACCTTTTTTGATCAGTGCGCAATTCGCCGACGAACTGGAGCGTCTCGGGCATTGGTTGCTGAAATTTGTCAGAGCTTCCAACCTGCTCTATCGACTGAGCGTAAACGGCAAACAACCTTCCTGGATCTCAACTTATCTGGATGCCGGTAAACCGCCTGAACTGGTGGATATTTCCCGAAGGTATGGCGACGATATTCCGCGAGTTATCCGACCCGATATTATCTTGACTGAGGGCGGTTACGCGATTTCTGAGCTCGATTCCGTCCCAGGAGGAATTGGCCTAACCGGATGGTTGAACCAGACTTATCGCGAACTTGGTTTCGACATTTTGGGAGGCGGCGATGGAATGATCGACGGCTTTCGTTCCATCCTGCCAAAAGGGGTGATCGCGGTTTCAAAAGAATCCGAAACCTACCGGCCGGAGATGGAATGGTTGTGCGACCAAATGAAGGCCAGATTTGGACCGGAGTGGAGGGTGGCGGAAGCCGAAACCTGGGATTTTCGGTCTCCGGATGCTCTCTATCGGTTCTTTGAAATGTTTGACCTTCCGAATCTTCCCTCCAGAGAGTCATTGATCGAAGCGGCCACGTCAGGGAATCTGCGCATTACTCCGCCCCTGAAACCATATTTGGAAGAAAAGCTTTGGTTCGGTCTTTTCTGGTCGAGACCTTTGCAGAAATTTTGGCGGCGTGAATTGCGGGCCAGCCACTGGTCAAAGTTAAAATCTCTGATCCCTCAGACCTGGATTATGGACCCGGCTCCGATACCGCATCACGCGGTGATTCCGGCACTGGAAATTCAGGACTGGCGCGAATTGAAGAAGTTCAGCCAAAAGCAGCGTGAATTTGTGGTGAAAGTGAGCGGATTTTCAGAATTGGCCTGGGGCAGTCGAGGAGTTTACGTCGGGCAAGATCTTCCCCAAAGGGAATGGGCCGAATGCATCGATCAAGCGATTACTTCGTTTCGCAAGGGTCCATTTATCTTGCAGAAGTTTTTCAAGGGGCGCCTGGTCGAACAACCCTATTTCAATCCGGAGACCAATTCGATCGAAACACTGGTCGGCCGCGTTCGTCTTTGTCCTTATTACTTTGTTTCGTCTGACGGCAAAGTGCGTCTTGGCGGAGCGCTGGCTACCATCGTGCCGGCAGACAAAAAGATCGTCCACGGGATGCGTGACGCCATCATGGTTCCCACGGCCGTGGAGCTGAGGGCGCAGAGGGGGGAGGGAGGTCACGGAGAAGAGTAATTTTACCACAGAGACACAGAGAACGCGGAGTTTCGGAAAAATTCAAAATCCGATCCGATTCCGGGAATGAGGAGGCCTCAAAGGGGGAGGGAGGACGCAGAGAAGAGTAATTTTACCACAGAGACACAGAGAACGCGGAGTTCCGGAAAATTCAAAATCCGATCCGATTCCGAAACTCCGTGTTCTCTGTGTCTCTGTGGTAAATAATTCTTCTCCGTGGCCTCCCTTCCTCCTCTGCGCCCTCACCCTCCTATTTGGATTTCGCTGCCCAGAGCAACTGAATCTGCGACGGCTTGGACGACCTGCATGTATTGCAGGCCTTGGGCGAAACTAGGTTGGGCCTGGATGCTGGCCGGGGATCGGGCCGCGGCGATAAAATCTTCCTCGACTCGCCAGTTTTGCTCCAGATCCGAGGGGATCTCGATGGTGTCGGCGTTTTTGTCTCCGAGTCGTCCGCCGGTGATTTGATCCGAGCCGAAATCGTAGGCCAACATTCCTTGACTACCAAAGACCTGTAGTTGATCCGAGTTGGCGAACGGGGCCACCCCGCTGAATTCCATTACCCCTTCCATCCCGTTCTCGAATTTGCAAAGAACAATCACCATGTCCGGGATGCGAATTTCGTACCCGTGACGAATTGGATTAATCGTCTTTTGACGGGCAAAAACGTGAGTGATGGGACCAAACCATCGTTGAACCACTTCCGCATAGATGCCAAGCGTCAGGACATTTAAGCCCGACAATTCATCGCGTTGCCTCCAGTGAGGTGGAGCGTCCGGGTCAGTATAGGCTCCGGAGAGACTTTGCAGACGCAAGTGATGAGGCTCTCCGACGTAGTCCTCCGCCAGCATTTTTTGGATGAAAAGGTTCCCGCGCATGCCATGTGGAGGCGGACAAACCATCGTCACCAGGTGCGGATTTCGTTGAGACGCGGCAAACATCTCTTCTGCTTCCGAAAGATTTTGCGCCATCCGCGCCTGCGTAAAGACATGTTTACCTGCTTCCAGAGCGGAGATGGCAATCGTGGAGTGCAGATAGGGCGGGGTACCGATCCAAACGATATCGATATCCGGATCTCCAACTAGTTCGGCCCAGTTCCCGTAGGGCGTCGCCTCCGGGATATGTTTTTGGCAACATTCTTCAGAGCTTTCGTAGGAGGAGTTGCAAACGGCGACGATTTCGACGTCCGGAATTTTTTTGAGAGCCGGCAGATGCCGGTTCTTAACAACGCTTCCGGCGCCGACGATCCCGATTTTCATTTTGGTTTGCCGCGATGCCATGGCGAGATTCTTCAGTCAGACAACTTGGATGTCGATTCGTTTAAAACGAAGAGATCCAATCAGACTCCGTTTTTCGTCTTCCGGTGCCAATGAATATCTTCATTATTGAAAATAGTGTTCGGGAGTGATCATGGTGGGAGGCGTGCAAATTCTTTGCACGCATTGCTCCCAGGTTTCCTGGCCGTTGAGGATCTCAATTTCCACTCTTAAGTAATAGATGGGAACCTCGAGCGGATCGATGACCGGAAAGCGGACGGCGTCTTTTTCGGTGGTGATCACCGCACTGACGTCCCGACGAACGCATCTTTGGAGAAACTGGGTGAGCTCCTTTTCCGTATACCGATGATGATCCGCAAAGTGGCGCGACAATTCGATTTTCGCCCCCAGCTTCCGGAGGCCTTCCTCGAAACTTTCGGGGGCCGCAATCCCGCACAGCGAGCCAATGTAGAGCTCTTTGAGATAATCGAGCGGCAATCGTTCGTCCTTATAAACGTGTCGGAGATAAAGCGGGGTGTGACGGCACTCGATAATCTCTGCAGTTCGATTGTATTTTCGAATTCTCTGAATCAGGTCGTCGTTAGCCTCGCCATTGCATTTCGTGATGAAAATGTAACTGGCCCGGCGCAGGTTTCGCGGTGGCTCGCGCAAAGTGCCGCGGGGCAGCAGATGTTCATTGCCGAACGGTGCCTGGCGATCGATCAACACGATATCTAGACGATGTTTGAGGTGTAGATATTGTAGCCCGTCGTCGAGTAAGAGAGTGTCCACTTCGAGTTTTTTGAGGGCGTGCAACCCCGCTTTCACTCGATCCTTGTCCACCACCACGGCTACGCCCCTGAGATTCGAGGCGAGCATATACGGTTCGTCGCCGGCGGTGGCCGAGTCCAGCAAAACACTCTTTCCGTCCGATACCACTCGCGGAGGGGTTTCGGATCCTTGGGTCAAAAACCGTTCCCACAGGTTCTTCTTCCGCCGGCGATCAACACTTTTGTATCCCCGGCTCAAAATCGCGACCCGTCGTCCACCTTTCTGCAGGGCCCTGGCAAATTTCTCAACGACCGGAGTCTTACCGGTTCCGCCGACCGTCAGATTGCCGATACTGATGACCAGACACCCCAGCTGGCGCTCTTTCAGAATTCTTTTGCGGTACAAATAAAGACGGGCTTGGACGATGGCGAGATAAAGGAACGAAAGAAGTCGGAGCGCGATTCGCAGTAGCCCGGCGCGGAAACCGTACCTCTTGTCGAGGATGACTTCGATCGCATATTGTTCAAGTTCATCCAGGCGCCGTGCCATGCTCTTTAAATCAACTGCGCGCCTTGATTATCCGCGCTCACGATTAAGATCTTGGCGGCTTCTTCGGGCGCTGCTGCTCGCAGCGCGGAAGCCACGTCTTCGCCATCCGAGAGGGTAATGCAGGCGACCGTCGATCCCGAGCCGCTCAGAAACCCTCCTAAAGCACCGGCTTCAGTGGCGGCCCGCAACAATGTTGGAAGAAAAGGCACTAATTTTTCGCGAAATGGCTGATGCAGCCTATCGACAAACGCTCCGCGCAGAAGCCGGTAATCGCCAGAAGCGAACGCTGCCGCGATCAAGCTGGCATTCCCCAGGTTCTCGACCACGTCTTGCCGAGAGAAACTGGCTGGCACTACCTTCCTGGCTTCGCTAGTTTTCACTTCAAAATTCGGAATAAACAGGACAAATTTCATCTGCCGGATCGATGTCGAATCGCACCACCCGGTTGGTTGATTTGGTGACGATGGTGAATCCGCCAAAAAGCGCCGCCGCGGCATTGTCCGGATGACCCTCCAGTTCCGCACAAAGAGCGCAGATTTCTTCTTTCGAAAGGCCGCTTTTGGTGATCCCGTCCAGCGCCATCAGGATGCCCAGGCGAAGGGTTACACTGCTACCGAGTCCCCGTGCCTGCGGGACCTCGCCCTCAATCGAGAAACCAAACGGAAACGGCTTCTGGTTGGTACGGGCGAAAAACAGCTCTGCGGCTTGGGAGACCATCCCTGAGGGCGGCCCGTCGCTCCGGTCGGGATCGATCGTGACTCGATTCCAGAGCTGCAAAGCAATCCCCAGGCAATCAAAGCCGGGGCCCAGATTTGTCGTCGAGGCAGGAATTTGAACAGAGACGGTCATGAAAAGTAGAACCGTCTCAGTTGACGGTTATGAGTCAAGGCAGGAGTTCGCGGAGCAGGAGCAGGAGACAGGAGACAGGAGTTGCAGGAGTTGCAGGAGTTGCAGGAGTTGCAGGAGTTCAATCTTTGCCTGACCGGAGATTGCAAGCTTCTTAGATAAAGGCTGCATTCGAGCCTTAATCTGCGATTTCGGTAGTGGTATCTTCCGTGGTTTTATTCTGTAACTCCTGAACTCCTGCAACTCCTGCTCCTCTTGACAGTCGTCCCTTCCGCGTTTCTGATGTCCGGTCTTCAATCACCATGGCAAACCATTCCGACTCTCAATTGCTCGCGGCGAGGCTCGACGGCCGCGCAAATGACCAACTGCGACCCCTCAAATTTACCGCCGGGATCGCTCCGAATGCGGATGGTTCCGTTTTGATCTC
Organism: uncultured Verrucomicrobiae bacterium; assembly: GCA_963808535.1. Taxonomy (GTDB): domain Bacteria; phylum Verrucomicrobiota; class Verrucomicrobiia; order Chthoniobacterales; family JAFAMB01; genus JAFAMB01. Next base: position 17,190 of record CAWEGF010000004.1, read on the forward strand.
CACGGGAAATACCCAAGTCATTTGTGCTGCGACGATTGAGCCGTCCGTACCGAGATGGATGAAGGAACAGGGGGTCGGTGGGGGCTGGATCACCGCTGAGTACTCCATGCTTCCTTATTCAACCCTGACGCGGCGTCCTCGTGACGTCTCGAAGGGAAAACTGGATGGCCGGAGCACTGAGATTCAGCGCTTGATCGGAAGAGCGCTACGGGCCGCGGTCGATCTCGACGCCCTTGGTGAGAGGACCTTGTGGGTCGATTGCGACGTCCTGCAGGCCGACGGTGGGACCAGGACGGCATCGATTACTGGTGCGTCGGTGGCGGTAGCGTTAGCGTGTGCGGGGCTGCGGGCCCGCGGCCAGATGACGCGGTGGCCGATGCGCTGTCTGGTGGCTGCCGTAAGCGTCGGCGCGGTCGATGAACGCCTGCTCCTCGACTTGAACTACGAGGAAGATAAAAACGCCGCGGTCGACATGAACGTCGTCATGACCAGCAAAGGGGCTTTTGTCGAAGTGCAAGGAGCGGGAGAGGAGTCGACTTTTTCCAGAGACGAACTCGACCAGATGATCGCCCTCGGCGAAGCCGGCATCAAACAGTTGATCACCAGCCAACGCGAGTTGTTGCAAGCTGCCGTCCCCGGCCTCCCTTTGTAAGGACGCAGAGGGGGGGGGAGAGCGCGGAGGGGGAGGGATTTACCACAGAGACGCAGAGGGCACGGAGTTTCGGAAATGAATTTAATGTTCGGATGGAAGATCCGAATCTGTCCGGACGCCGACGGGATAGCGCGGAACCAGCAAATTTAACGGCGGCATCACGATCCCCAAATTTATTTCCGAAACTTCGTGCCCTCTGCGTCTCTGTGGTAAATCCCTCCCCCTCCGCGCTCTCCCCCCCCTCTGCGTCCTTCAAGCCAGACAGCGTCGCAGATGGGTTTCGATCGCTGATCGATCCAGATCTTTGCCGATAAAGACCAACTGGCTCAGCCGCGGTTCTTCCTTCTCCCAGAGGCGGTCCCAGTAGATGGTGAAACGGTTGTTGACCCCGTGGAAAACTGCGCGTCGCGGAGTTCCTTCGATCCAGAGAATTCCCTTTGAGCGGTACACTTTTGCCTGGTCGGAGAGTTCTTGGAGTTCCGCTTCCAAGCGCTCCACCAGGAACGGTTGATCGAAGCTGAATGAAAAGGAGGTGATATCCGAATGATTGCTCGGCTGAAGCTCATCCAGAAAATCGGGGGCCACGGAGAGTTTCCGATCGAGATCGAAAACGCTCAGATCCAGGAGTTGCTTCAAATTCACCCGGGAATGCTCGGTATGAAAGATTCGCGCATGCGGGTTCAGTTTTAGAATCTGTTGTTCCAGAGTAGCCAGATCTTCGGCGCTGACCAGATCCACTTTGTTGATCAGGATGAAGTCCCCTAAGGCGATTTGTTCTCGGGCGACTTCGGCTTCTTGCAGTTGAGCCAAGATGTGTTCGGCGTCGACCAGCGTGATGATCGAGTCCAAGCGTGCGTACTGCTGAAGCTGAGGAATATTTAAAAATGTTTGGGCGACCGGCCCCGGATCCGCTACGCCGGTGGTTTCGATCAGGATGTAATCGAGTTGGTCCCTCTTCAGCAGTTTCTGCACACCTTTCACCAGGTCTTTCCGGACCGTGCAGCAGACGCATCCGTTGCTCAATTCGACCACATCTTCCGCTTGGGTCTCAACAAGCTTTCCATCAATTCCGACTTCGCCAATCTCGTTGATAATTACCCCAAACCGGTAGTCGGTCTGTTCTTTTAAGATATAATTGAGCAAGGTCGTTTTTCCCGCACCAAGGAATCCGGTGAGGACACTGACTGGGACCACTTTTCTCGGTGTCATAAAAAAAGAAAAAAAGAGCGATCCCGCGTTAGCCGGATCGCTCTTACAAATAACGCAGAAATTGGTTTACACCAGACCTGCCTTTTTCAAGGTCCTGAAGGCGCCGTTTTTGGCGATCGTTTTCAGGGCGCGGGCACTGAGTTTCACCGTGACGAAACGGTTAAGCTCAGGGATCCAGATCCGCTTGGTCTTTAGATTGGGGGTGAACAAACGAGGCGTGTTTGCGGTGACATGCTGTCCAACGCCTCCTTTTTTCTTGGCCATTCCTCGCCGGTGGATCACATGACCCTTGCTAGGTTTGGCACCGGTGATACTGCATTCTCTCATATTGAGTCCTCTTTAGTGAAGAGCCCGGAAGATCCGCACCTTTGCCGTTACCGTCAAGGTGAAAATCAGCCCCGGCATGCAGATTTGCCTTTCCGGGAAACTTTATCCTCTGGTCTCGCGGCCGCTCGCGCAACTCCGGACCTGTGCTACGGTTGCACTTTAATGAAGCGGAAGGTTGTCTGCGGCTTTCTGGTCGTATGCGTTATTTTTAATTTGTTGATCGGTTTCGAGATCTTGACTTCGAGTGCCGCAACGGACGATCACGGAATCGACTATGCCGCTATCGCCGTGTTCACGCGGGCCATTCAAGTGATCAGGCAAGATTATGTCGATCGAAATGCTGTCTCCTATAAAAAGCTGACTTACGCGGCCCTGCACGCCATGCTGCCGCACCTCGATCCGCACAGCCAGTTTCTGGAGCCGGAAGATCTTAAAGACAGGGAGGACGAAACCCGAGGGGAATTCGGCGGGTTCGGTTTTACTATTTCGCGAAAAGATCAGTCGGTAACTGTTTTGTCGACGATGGAAAACAGCCCAAGTGCGCGGGCGGGCATTCTGCCGGGGGATCAAATTGTCGCCGTGGCCGGAAAATCCACCTCGAACTTGCCGATCGAGGATCTGAACCAGTTGCTGCGCGGTCAACCGAATCAGCGGCTCTCGCTGACAATTTACCGACCTTCGACCAAAGAAACGAAGGACTACGAAATGCGCCGCGAGATGATCAAAGTCCCGAGCGTGGTGGAGGCCAAAATCCTGGATCCGAAAACCACCGGCGGACTCAAGATTGGTTATCTCCGCATTACTGAATTTACGGAACCGACGGCGCACGAGCTATCTGAGAAGCTTGATGCCCTTCAGAAGGATGGGATGCAGGCACTGGTGATGGATCTGCGCTTCAATCCGGGTGGTCTGTTAACCAGCGCCGTCGATGTCTGCGGACTTTTTCTGCCACCCAGGACCATGGTAGCCTATACGGAAGGCCGTGATGCGGCCCAACGTCGCGAATATTTGACCGATAGTGGAGACAAAAAGCGGGCGGATTTTCCGATGGCAGTGTTGGCCAACGGGTTGAGCGCCAGCGGTGCCGAGATCGTTATCGGCGCGCTCAAAGATTTGAAACGGGCGGTCATCGTGGGCGAAACAACCTTTGGCAAGGGGGTCGTTCAGACGCCGATGCCCTTGCCTGATGGCTCCGCGCTCTGGTTGACCACGGCCAAGTATTATACCCCCGGCAAACAAGTAATTCAGGAGAAAGGCATCGCCCCTGATATTGAATCGACGATCGATACTGATCGGGAACGAGCTCTCCTTTTGCGGCAACGAGGTGGTCTGTGGACTCCAGAAGAGCAGAAACTGGTGCAGGAGACGCCAGACACCCAACTTGATCGGGCCGCCGATGCCTTGCGCGGCCTGCTTATTTACAATCGCTACGCTTCCAGAGGAGAATAGCTTCCGCGCTATTTTCAGGAGCGAAGCGGGATCTTTCAGCGGTCAAGTGTCGGCAACTTCCGGGATCAATATCAAGAATCTCGAGGTGGCAGAAACTGGATTTCAGATTAAATCTGGTTCAATGCACTACCGGAAGTTAGGAAAAACGAACTTTGATGTCTCTGAGGTTAGCTTGGGCGCCTGGCAAATTGGGGGTGCCTGGGGTGATGTACCGGACAAGGACGCGGAAAGGGTACTGCACGCCGCGATTGAAAATGGGATCAATTTTATCGATACGGCCGATGTCTACGGTGACGGTCGAAGCGAGAAATTTATCGCCAAGGTGTTGAGCGAAACAAAGACGCCGGTCTATGTCGCGACCAAAGCGGGCCGACGTTTACAGCCGCACACCGCTGATGGATACAATCGAGAGAATCTGACTGCGTTTGTTGAAAGGAGCCTGCAAAACCTAAGGCGCGACAGACTCGATTTGGTCCAATTGCACTGCCCCCCAACCGAAGTCTACTATCGGCCGGAGGTTTTCGCCGCTCTCGATGAATTGAAGCAGGCAGGCAAAATACTTCACTACGGAGTAAGCGTAGAAAAGGTGGAGGAAGCTCTAAAGGCCATCGAATATCCCGGCGTTGCCACGGTTCAGATAATCTTCAATATTTTCCGGCAGCGTCCGAAAGACCTGTTTTTTCCGCTCGCCCAACAACGCAATATCGGCATCCTCGTTCGCCTGCCGCTCTCCAGCGGTTTGCTTTCCGGGAAGATCGGTCGCGATACGGCTTTTGCCGCGGACGATCACCGGAATTTCAATCGCCTGGGCGAGAAATTCGATCGGGGTGAAACGTTCTCCGGCGTCGATTTCGATACCGCTCTTGAAGCTGTCGAGGAAATTCGGCGTCTGGTTCCCGAAGGGGTAAGCATGGCTAACCTCGCTCTGCGATGGATCCTCGATCATCAAGCGGTCAGTTGCGTCATTCCTGGGGCTCGGAACGAACAGCAGGTCATCCAGAATGTCGGTGCTTCAAAACTGCCTCCCTTGAACCCCGACCAGGCGGCTGTCTTGGCGAAGCTTTACGATGAAAAGATTCGCCCTCTCGTTCATCAGAGATGGTGAGGGGGAAGGGGGCAGGAGGCAGGAGTTAAGGAGTCAGGAGTTGCAGGAGTTGCAGGAGTTGCAGGAGTTGCAGGAGTTGCAGGAGTTGCAGGACGAAAGACGCGTTCGGGCAAAAATCAAGTTCAAAGGCTTCGGATTCGAAAATCATGTCTAGGGCGCAATTCCGAAGTTTTTATTCTGCAACTCCTGAACTCCTGTAACTCCTTCCCCAACAACTCCTCTCCCCCTATCCCTCTTCGAAGCGCTTTTCCTCTTCCAGGTAGCGGATTCGCTTATTGATATCGGTATTAATCGAATGATAGGGCTGGGCCAGGTTGCCGGGGGCAAAAAGGGTTCGGCGGATGTGTTCCATGTCATCGTCACCAACCGCGTCGGTGAAAATTGGCAGCAGGTAGTCGATCCCAAGCCGAGAGGGCTTCATCTGGACCGGGTCGTAGAACTGGGAAAACATCCGCCTGGCATGGATATGTCCCCAGCGGTCGCGGAACCGATTCGCATCGTAACCGCTTACCTGGAAGCCCTTGGCGGTGGTGTACTGCAGAATCGAGACCGCGTTGTTGCGACCCTCGAGCAAGAGTTCGACCGCTTTGGCACCGAGTTGCGCGGCGTAGAAACGATCGAACACGATCGGTCTTCCTCCCCGTTGGGTGTGTCCGACCTTTCTGGTGAAAATCGCCTCCCGGGCTGAGTCCCCGCGGCGGTAGAGTTGGAAATAACGATCCCCGATCAGCGTGATCAACTTGTGTCGCAAAGCTTCGGCGGCACCGCTTAAGGCAACGTTTCCGGCCGGGTCGGTCGTCCTGGTCTCTGCCCCCAGTTCGTTCCCTTGCTCGTCAACGATGCCTTCGCCGCAAACAATCACCACATTTTTCTGTAAATCGTATAGCTGTTTTACCCGCTCGACCAAGTGATCGATGTTCAACGGATGTTCAGGCACCAGGATGATGTCGGGCCGCCCGTAGGCCGATCCAAGCGCGATATAGCCGGAGTGCCGGCCCATGACCTCGATGATGGCAATTCGACGATGGCTTTCCGCGGTGGTTCGAATCCGTTCTACGCCGCTGGCTGAGACATAGACCGCCGTCGCGTAACCCGGCGTCACATAGTTTACGATGTAGTCGAGGTCAAAAATCGCCTGTGATTCCCGATGCTCATAATGGAAGCCGTTCTTCGGATTTGCTTCGTGGACGCGAACCCACTCGTTTGGCTCTTCGGGATAGTTAAGCCCCAAATCGTTATCGATGGTCTTCGGCGCCAACACGGTCGGGAGGCGTTCCGCGAGCGGTTGCAGACCGTTCAGCGTTCCGTCTCCTCCTACACAAATCAGGCCTTCAATACGTAGCCGTTCCAAACGGTGGGCGATCAGATCGAGTTCTTCCGTTTTGCTCGGGTCAACGTAATCCCGCGAGGAGCCGATCATCGTGCCACCCTTGGTCGGATCCATTTCCGGGATCTCCTGGTAGAGCGGATTTAAAAAAACGTGCGGTACCCGGGGATTGAAGAGGCTGTTAAATCCCTTGATGAACCCCACGATTTCGATCTTCAACTGATTCGCCCGAACGACCGCCCCCTGGATCGTGGCATTCATCGTCGGCGTATCACCCCCCGCGGTCAGGATACCAATGCGTTTCATAATTGAATATCTACTCTGTCCACCCTTCGGCGCTCCTAGCGCGTTCACTATTTATTCCGGCGTTTACCATTTCCAAAGCTTTAAACCGCCGATAGCTGGGAAAAGCTCGTTTTTTTGATTTATCGCAGGTTGTAAACGGACTAATGTAAATTTCGGCTGCCGGTCGTTGCGGAAAGGCCCAATAGCTAGCCCGGAAATCATGCAAATATGGAAGATCATACCGTTCTAAAAAAAATGGTGGTCAGTACGGCGGCGGGATTGCTCTTCTTTATCACCGCCATGTTTACGACGATGCTCGATTTGTCGCTCGTCTGGCGGAATATCTGGCTGGGATTTTGCGTCGCTTTCTTTTTGATTGCAGTGGGAGGCGTTTTTGTCCTCTGTGGGGATCTCAACGCCGAGCATACTGAACCGGACGACGCCAAGCCGAATAAGTAGCCCCTGGCGAGTACTGCCGGAATGGAGTTCCTGGTCGTCGGCGGTTCTTTGCTCTGGCTCGCTTTGCTGCTTGTTCCCTGGCGTCCCTGGAGCACCCGGGAACGTCTGGAACCGACGGGCGATGTCCGCCGGGAGCCTCTCCGATTTAACAGTAGTGATTCCGGCGCGGAACGAAGCCGAGGTTATCCAGCGGACCCTATCGGCTCTCGGTAAGCAGGGAACGGATCTGCGAGTCATTCTGGTCGACGATCAATCTGCCGACCAGACCGCTTTCCTCGCGACCTCGGCACTCCGCAGCCGGGCTGCAGGTGATTAAAGGAGAGCCGCTCCCACCAGGTTGGACCGGTAAACTTTGGGCCCTCGAGCAAGGATGGCGGAATAGCAGGACCGAGCTGGTGCTGCTTTTGGACGCGGACATAGAGCTCGAACAAGGAATGATCGACGTATTGCGGCAAAAATTGATCCGCGAAAAACTCGATCTGGTGTCGATTATGGCCCATCTGCGGATGGAGAGCTTTTGGGAAAAATTGCTAGCCCCCGCCTTTATCTATTTCTTCAAGCTGCTTTATCCATTTTCGATCGGCAATAACCCGAATTCCAATTTCGGAGTGGCCGCCGGCGGTTGCATGCTCGTCCGATCCGACACCCTTCGCAAAATAGGCGGTTTCCAATCGATCCGGAACGCCATTATTGACGATTGTTCTCTGGCGGATGGCGTCAAAAAAAGCGGCGGACGCACTTGGACCGGTCTGAGCCATTCCGTGCGCAGCCATCGCCCGTATCCCCGCCTGGCGAACTTTTGCGAGATGGTTGAACGCACGGCCTTCACCCAATTGCGGTATTCAATTTGGCTGTTGCTAGCGACGACGTTCATACTTTTGCTGGCCTTTTGGCTCCCCGGGGTCGGCCTTTTCTCTTCGTCGCTCCCCGTCAGATGGTTCGCTTTGGCCGGAGTTGGCGCCATGATGGCGTCTTATTTGCCGACCTTGCGCTACTACCGCAGGTCGGCTCTCTGGGCTCTGGCGCTTCCATTGATCGGAGGCTTGTATCTTTTCATGACCTGGTCGTCTGCCCTGCGATTTTGGCGCGGGAAACGATCCGAATGGAAAGGCCGTGTCTATGCCCGCAATTCGTGACTGGGCCGCCTGCATTGGGATGGTTGATCACATGGAAGCCCAACAGAGGTCAGATCCTGCGATGTACGCAAAACGTCCCGCTTTGCCTTCCGGGAAGCGGAAGTAAACCGGGACGGATTATCTATTTCACATTGTCTTGGTCTGACCTCCATCCATGTCGATCAATGAACCGTGCAAGAATCTACCCTCTGGCGAAACGACGAAGGTGACCAGATGCGCGATATCTTCGGGTTCTCCCAAGCGAAAAATGTTCGAGTCCTTGATCATGGCCCGTTCAGCCTCAGCCATGTTTATTCCCAAAGATGCTACCGAAGATTCGAGCCGTTTCTTCAGGCGATCGGTCCGAATGAAGCCCGGGTTAATGGCATTCACTTGAATTCCCTCCTCGACGCCTAGTTCCGCAATCGCCTTGGTGAAAGATAACATGGCCGCATTCACCGAACCGCCGATGGCGAATTCAGCCCCGGGGGTTCGACCGCCGACCCCGGCGATGTTCACGATCGAGCCAGAGCGAACCTTGAGATGTGGCCAGGCTGCTCGGACGAGCCGAACACTGCCGAAAAATTTAAGGGCGAAACTATCCTGCCAATCTTCTTCGGTGAGATTCAAAAACGCCCCGCGCCGGGTAGCGCCCGCGTTGTTAACCAAGATATCGATTCCGCCGTATTGCGCGACCGCCGCGTCCACCAAACCTTGAGGCGAATCAAGCTCTCGCAGATCGGCAGGGTAGGCCATCGCTTCCTGGCCTGATTCCCGAATTTTATCAACGACCTCGTCTAGCTTTTGGCTGTCTCGGGCGGCCAGAACTATCTTAGCCCCGTTGCTTGCCAAGTTAGTAGCAATGGCGCTGCCGATCCCCCGGTTAGCCCCAGTAACGATAGCGACTTTATTTGCTAGACGGTCCGTTTTCATAGTGAGTGTTTATAAGATTCGTTAAGCAGTTCATAGAGGGGGAGGAAACACGGAGATTTAATTTCACCACAAAGACACAGAGAACACGGAGTTAGGATTCAAACTGTCGGTCAATCCGGACTGGCCAGCGGAAAATGGTCGCGATTTTATCACAAAACATACAGAACCCAGATCCGCCCGTTAAATTTCTCCCAATCTCCTAACTCCGTGTTCTCTGCGTCTCTGTGGTAATTCCAATCCTCCGTGTCCTCCTCCCCCCTCTGCGCTCTCCCCCTCAGGGCTCTCCCTGGATATAGGTTTTCCCTCGATAGAAGCGGGCGACAAAGACGAACAGAATTGCCGTACCGAACATCAGCAGGGTGAAGAAGCGAAAGTAGGCGGCATGTTTGAGATCGATCCCGAGGTTGCTCAGGGTGGGAATGAGAAAGTTCAGGATGGCCGTAAATTGGTTGCCGAGGGCCACCGTGAAAAGCCAGGTCGCCATGACAACGCTTTTCATTTTTTTCGGCGCCTGGGTATAGGAAAATTCCAAGCCGGTGACGGAAACCATTACTTCGCTCGCGGTCAACAAAACGTAGGCCAGGAGCTGCCAGGAGACGCTCGGTTTCGCTCCATGATCGATCTGGATTTGGATCCACCAAATGACCGCAAACGAGACCGCAATCAGAAACAGGCCGAGGCCTATTTTTCGCAAAGGAGTGAGGGGAAAGACACGATGGATAGCGGGATAGATAAAATAGTTAAAAAGCGGAATCAGCACCAGAATCAGGAGTGGATTTGCCACCTGGACCTGTCCGGGCAAAAGCGTCAACCCAAGAAAATGAAGATCCAGATTCCGGGCCTGCAACGTCCATTCCCCTCCGGAGCTTTGATCCCAAAGCGACCAGAAGACGGCGACGAAGAGGTAAACTATGAATAAGCGTCCGATCGCTCCGAACCCTTCCCTACTGAAAAATTCGCGAACGAAACCGAGGCCGCCTCTCGGAATGTGAACGAATTTTTTTCTTCCCATCCAGAAGACAATCGTTGCGATCAGCATCAGCAAGCCGGGCAACCCGAAAGCATAATGGGGACCGAAGGCTTTATCGTTCAAGAGGATAGGGCAGAGGTAAACGGAAACTGAGGACCCCAAATTTATTGAGAGATAAAACCAGCCAAAAGCGCGGCTAAGCAGATGCTGGTTGCCGGCGCCGAATTGATCGCCCAAATGGGCGGACACGCATGGTTTGATGCCGCCCGAACCAATGGCGATGAGGAGCAAGCCAAGAAAAAGACCCATTCGCGTGTCGTTCAGTGCCAAGGCAAAGTGGCCCAGGCAGTACACGACCGACAACGAGAGGATGGTTCGGTATTTACCGAGCAACCCGTCCGAGAGGATCGCTCCGAGAATCGGCAGAAAATAGACCCCGAAAACAAATTCATGAAACCACCCGGTCGCCTCGTTATCATTCATGACGGAGAGCTGGCCAGTGGCGCTCATGAGATAAGTCGTCATGAAGAGGGTCAGAATCGAACGCATCCCATAAAAGCTGAATCTTTCAGCTCCTTCGTTCCCGACGATGTAAGGGATCCCGGGAGGCATTCCGGAGAAATTACGATCCGGTGAAGTTCGATAGGATGAGCCTCGTGCGCCGGCGTCGTTCGCTGAAGATTGCGTCGAAGAACCCAAATTTGCCATCAGTTCGAAATCGTGGCTTGCGGACCGCAAATTTGCAATACAGCAGATCGGCCCGAAGGGCTGCCCCGCAGGGGCTACAGGACTCAGCCCAGGGTTTAGCCCTGGGTTGAGCCCAGGGTTCTAGCCCAGGGTTTCAACCCTGGGAACTGACCACCCACCGCGACGCGCCCTTCCGGCCCGTCAGATCGAACGTAGTATCACGCGGAAGGAGAGGCAGACGGGTCCAATTGTGGCACCTCGCGATTGCGTGATCTCATTTTCGCCACGATGAATGCGAAAATTCACTTGAAATCCTATCGCCCCTTCAGGGCGATACGACTATTTTCGAGGGTTCCCAGGGTTGAAACCCTGGACTGAGTTCTATAGCCCATCCAGGGCAAGCCTTTTAGGGTCGCAGGATGACGAGCGCTAAAGACTTACCCACAAGCCACCTCGGGCGATGTTCACGGTTTTCTTTCCCGGGCCTATTGTTGCGATAAATGCCGATCAAGAGGACAACCGCCTCAAGCACTAGCTGAGTTCCCGACGGTGACCGTCTTGGTCGTACTCGTAGGTTTTGCCGTTCTCTTCATCCCTGGTCTTTTTATGGGATCCATCGCAGTACGGTTCATTCATGGTCAGGCCGCACATGCAGATCCAAACAGACTTGTCCTGCGGCTTTATCTCGAGAGGTCCCTGGTCGGATTTGAGGACTTTGCGCATTAGAGAATCTTTAAATTCTAATTGGAGCAACAAGTCGAGCCGCAATTGGTCGAGGGCGTTACTTTTGGCCTGCTTCGAGGTTCGCTTGAGGTTGGAGCTTGTCCATCAATGCTAGCATTTCGGCTAAACAGATGCCGGCTACCATGGAGGCGCGCTGGAGGGCGTCCTCTGCTTCGGCGGTTTGCCCGCTTTGAAGTCCCGCAATGCCGATACTCAAGTGGCGCACCAGCGAATGGAACCATTGCAAGGTCAGGTTGAAGCGCTCGTTCAGCTCAGGTTTTTCGCGTCGTCCTTCGCGCTCGTCGAGTTCAGCGAGGTAGGCACCATTCAGCGAAATAAAACAGCATCGGCAGAAGACCAGGAAAAATTCCTGGGCCTCGATGGAGGGAAGCGATTTGGGGTTGGCTAATCCGACAATGACTCTTAAGATCGGTCTGCTGTAGTAGGCGAAATGAATTTCGACCGCTGCCCGGCAGCCCAGTTCTTCCAGGGACTTACGCTCCGCTGGGTCGAACTGCAGTGATTTCAGTGAGGGATGGAGCACTAATTTCAGGTCATCCTCCGATTCCGCCGAAGCTTCGCGCTGAACAATCTCGGCCAGGGGAGCTGCCTCTTGCTCACGCAGGATTTGACCAGCCTTCAGATTGAATCGGATCCGATGGTTGGTCTGACGGCCAGCTTTCCAAAGATAGCCAAATAGTTGCCCGGTGGGGATGATCTTGGCCAGCGTAAGAACGAAGGCATCCGAGCAGGTTTCTACGGTGAACCTCGGCATCGCACGCTTGAGAAACAGGTTCATCGCTCGCGGCAGTTGACGAATCTCAGGTTTTAAGTCGCTTTGCGGGTCGTCATTCATCTGAATTGGTTCGCATATGTTAGAAGGATTCGCGGGAATTGCCAGAACAGCCCGGTGTTTGCCAAAGATTACTTACGAATCTTGACGGAAGAAGATGTGGCACACCCAAAAGCTGAATGAGATTCTAGCTTATGGAACCAAACGTCGAAACAATTGGCAGGGCTGGGTCAAAGAAATCTGGCGTTCGCGGAGCCGACATCCTTTTAGATGTGTTGCGCTCAGAAGGGACGCGCTACATTTTTGGTAATCCTGGCACGACCGAGTTGCCACTGATCGATTCTCTGGTGACCGAGCCGGAAATTCGTTATGTCTGGGGGCTCCAGGAGGCCACGGCGGTTTCCATGGCCGACGGCTACGCGCAGGCTTCCGGCAAACCTGCCTTCGTCAATCTGCACACCGCCGGTGGTCTCGGACACGGCATGGGAGCGATTATGAATGCCAAGATCGCCAGGGTTCCGATGATCATCACTGCGGGGCAGCAGGACCTTCGTCATTTTCTTGCCGACCCATTGCTGGCCGCCGATCTCGTGGGAATGGCCGCGCCGGTGGCTAAATGGACTTTCGAACCGAACTCGCTCGATGATCTGCCGTTGATCCTTCGCCGTGCGTTCCACAATTCGATGTCTCCGCCGCGGGGTCCGGTTTTCCTGTCTCTTCCGATGAATATTCTGGACGAGTCTGGTTCGCATCCGGTCCTGCCGTCCAGCCGAATTGAGCGCGCCAGCGTCGGTTCCGGGGTAGCAGTTTTGGCCAAGGAATTGTTGCAGTTCGAGCCGGGTCGTACCGTGATAGTCGCCGGAAACGATATCGCCGAGACCGGGATCGACGAATCCATTGCCTCCGTGGCGCGGTTGTTAGGCGCCCCCGTTTATGGGTCTTCCTGGCCCTCGGTTAACAATTTCGCCTCCGTTAATCCATTCTGGCGCGGTTCGTTGCCAACTACCGCGAGAGCAATATCCGAGATCCTCGGTCAATACGACTGCATGCTCGGATTAGGTGGGAAAACTTTGCTGGCGATCGTTTATACAGCTAGAGATCCCATCCCCGAAAATATTACCTTTTATCACATCTCAGAAGATGGCAACGACCTCTGCCACAACGATGCGCCCAAGATAGGCATCGTCGGAAATGTCAAAGCCACCTTGCAATCTTTGGCCGCGGAACTTGAACACCAGGTTTCGCAGGAGACCGTCGAGAAAAATGTCAGTCTGGCGCGTGATGCGAAGGAGACGCAACTGCGCGGGATGAAAGAATTAGCCAACCAAGCTGACCAGGATCCGCACATCCGACCGATCATTGCGGTGCGGGAAATAGTCCGGACCTTGGCTGACGGCACCCTGCTGGTCGATGAGGCGCCTTGCGCCAACGCGTTTACCCAACCGATGCATCGATCGACAGCGGCCAAGCAATATTTTCATAATCGCGGCGGGGCCTTGGGATGGGGTATGCCGGCGGCCGTCGGGGTTTCCTTAGCTCGTGACAAAGCTCCGGTGCTCTGTCTGGTGGGAGACGGTTCTGCGCTTTATTCTCCGCAAGCTCTCTGGAGTGCGGTGCATGAGAGGACGCCGGTGGTGTTCGTCATCTTGAACAATGCCGAATACGGTATCTTAAAGGATTTCATGTTGAATCAACAGCAGTACAACGCTCAAAAACATGGTTTCCTGGCGATGGATATTTGTGATCCAAAAGTCGATTTCCAGGCTCTCGCCAAATCGATGGGAGTTGCGGCTCAAAAAGTTACCTCCAAAACCGAAATCAGCGGCATGGTTGAAGCCGCCCTGGCTTCCGGCAAATCCCATTTGATCGAAATTCCTGTTACCAACGCCCGGTGAAAGGATCAGGAGTTGCAGGAGTTCAGGAGTTGCAGGAGTTACAGAATGAGACTGCCGGATTGCGTCCGACCGCCTGTATCGATTTATTAGCCATTTCTATTTGCATACCATTGAAGCCCTTAATCTTTATTTTCTGACTCCGTTTTATTATTCTGTAACTCCTGCAACTCCTGAACTGCTGACTCCTGCTTTAAGTGAAGCGATATCATTCTTCCAAAAGCCGTCGGGAATTTCTGGCGATTTGTTCAATTGCCGGTTTCGGTTCGACCTTCCTGGCCGATAACTTATACGGTTTGGCGGCCACGAAACCGGAAGAGAAATTGACCATTGAAATGATCGAGCAAGCCGCCGTATTGGCCGGAATCAATCTTTCGGCCGAAAGGGCGCAATTGCTGCTCTCCAAGTTGAATGATCAGAGGCGAGCCTATGACGCCATTCGCGAGCTCCATTTGCCAAATGATGTCCCACCGGCCTTCCGGTTCGACCCCTTGATACCCGGTCAGTCTGCTCCGGCCAGCGAATTGGCACCGGTTCGCCTTCCGGCGGCCCTCAGTAATTCGCCGGCCATCGCGGATTACGAACTACCTGGGGATCTTGAGAAGTTAGCATTCGCCACGGTTCGTGAACTAGGCGCACTTATTCAAAGCAAAAAGATTTCCGTAGTCGGGCTAACGGAAATGTATCTCGCGCGTTTGAGGCGATTTAATCCGCAGCTTAATTTTGCCGTGACCTTGACCGAAGAACGCGCCCGGGCCCAAGCCGCGGAACTCGATGCCGAACTTGCCAAGGGTCAATATCGAGGACCGCTCCACGGAATTCCTTGGGGAGCTAAAGATTTGCTGGCGGTGCGCGACTATCCCACCACGTGGGGAGCGGGCGGATTTCAACAGCAAGTTTTCGCCGACGATGCCACGGTCGTCAAACGTCTCGATGAAGCGGGTGCCGTTCTGGTGGCCAAGCTCTCTCTGGGCGCGTTAGCGATGGGTGACAAATGGTTCGGAGGACGAACCCGGAATCCATGGAATACCTCCGAAGGTTCAAGCGGTTCATCTGCGGGATCAGCTGCCGCGACCGCCGCCGGGTGCCTCGCCTTCGCCATCGGTTCGGAGACGCTGGGCTCGATTTCCTCGCCTTCGACCCGCTGCGGGACCACCGGTTTCCGTCCGACTTTTGGCTTTGTACCTCGAACCGGTGCCATGGCTTTGGCCTGGACGATGGATAAGCTTGGTCCAATCTGCCGCGCCGCCGAAGATTGCGCTCTCGTGATGCAGGCGATCTATGGACCGGACGGCGTTGATTCAACCGTTCACGCGACTCCTTTCCTCTGGAATGCGAATTTTGATCTGCAACAACTTCGGGTGGGTTATGCCCAAAAATTATTCGAAGATCAGCCCGCCGCTGAAACTCCGCCTGCAGGTGCGCATGAGCAGGAATTAAAAGAATGGGAGTTGCGCAAAGAGGATCGTGCGGCCGCTAGAGCGCGCCGAGACTATGATCGCACCTATGATCTCGCAGCTTTGGCGGCCCTCCGCAAAATGGGCATTGATCTTCAAGCCGTGGAACTGCCCGATCTCCCTTTGGACGCGATATCTCTGTTGCTCAATGCAGAAGCGGCAGCGGCTTTTGACGACCTGACTTTAACCGGTCGCGACGACCTTCTTACAGAACAGGGCCCGGATGATTGGCCAAACATCTTTCGGGCGGCTCGATTTTATCCAGCGGTGGAGTACATCCAGGCCAACCGGGCGCGGACTATGGCAATGCGGCAAATGGCCACTCTATTCGAAAAGGTAGACATTATCGTTGTCCCTTCTTCTTCCGACGCTCAGCTGATTCTCACCAACCTGACCGGTCATCCTGCGGTCATCGTACCCAACGGTCTTCGCGGCCCAGAGGCGCCAAAACCGCCCGCCATTGACACCGGAGTAGACGATAGCATTGGCGGTCCGGGGACACCGGTCAGCCTGACCTTTCTAGGCCGCCTTTACCAGGATTCTACACTCTTGGCCTTTGCTTCAGCTTATCAACAGGCGACCAGTTTTCATCACCTTCGCCCACCGGGATTTTGAGAGATCAGGAGTTGCAGGAGTTCAGGAGTTGCAGGAGTTACAGAATAACGGAATCGTGCCCCGCGGTGTTTTTCGAGAGTCAGGAATAAGAATAAGGGCTTTAAAGGGATGCACATAAAATTAGCTAATAGGTTGGTACGGAGGCAATCGGAACGGAATCACGCAGTCCCATTCTGTAACTCCTGCAACTCCTGACTCCTGAACTCCTGCCTTCAAAATGCTCCTTCGCCGGATCCATCTCTTTCCGATCAAGTCGTTGGATGGAATCTCGGTAGCCGAAGCTCGCATCGATACGGTCGGCATTCTGGAGCATGATCGCATCTATGCGATTCTCGATGCGGACGGAGCGTACGTGAATGGTAAGCGCACCGACCGCGTGCATTTGATCCGCACCACCTTTGCCGAAGACTATCGCGAAGCCACCTTTTGGATTCCGGGTGAAAGTCAAAAACAAACCTTCGTTCTTAACGAACCGCGGGCCATCAGTCGCTGGTTAAGCGGTTTTTTTGGATTCCCGGTGCAATTCGTCTGCGACCCGACTAACGGCTTTCCTGATGACCGGGTGGCCTCCGGTCCGACGATTGTCGGTGAAGGCAGCCTTCAAGAGGTCGTTCGCTGGTTTCCGGGATTGACGCTGGAAAACGCCCGCCGCCGATTTCGCAGCAATCTTGAACTCGGCAGCTTGGAGCCATTCTGGGAGGATCGCCTCTTTGGTGCTCCAAATGAACTTCTGCCATTTCGGATCGGAGACGCTTCCTTCCTCGGTCATAACCCATGCCAGCGATGCGTAGTTCCCTCCCGAGACCCCGAGAGCGGGGTTCAATCATGGCAGGGTTTTCAAAAGATTTTCATGGCCCTTCGAAAGAAGCACCTGCCGAGTTGGGCCAACCTTGATCGTTTTAATCATTTCTATCGTTTGGCGGTTAACACTTCTATTCCATCGTCGGAAGCGGGGAAAATTCTGCGGATCGGCGACCGTGTACTTATCTAAGAGTAAGTAGCCAGTCGCTAATGGAGATCCGGGGAGAATAGCAAACCCGTCTTATTTACCTGAGGATTCACGACGCAGCTAATTCCTTAACCCTGAGGGTGGATATATCACCTCAGCGATAGAATAGACTCGTCTTAAACCTTCCTAGATTGCTGCGATGCGAAAGGATTTGTCCGAGAGTCATCTCAGGAACCAGGAAATCACCGGACGATAAAGGCGCCTGCTTCAGACTTGGGAAGCCTTTTTCGTGACGAATGGTGGCTAGATACCGGTTTCGTTCGCTGCTCTTTTTCTGCGGGTAAATCCTCGGCGGTCAAAGCGACATCGAAGGGTGTTAGTCTGGAAACCAGCGGCGCACCGTAGACTCTTTTAAAAACACTGTTGGATGTTTTCATCGCCTTTTGGCCGGAATCGCGGCCAACCCTTATTGTCAAAAGGATATAGCAAGTCGAATTGCTTTGCAATATCGAGTTACGCCGAACGCTTGTTTTCGCTCTCCTGAGAACTGAGAGCAGAGTGCAGTGCTGCTTGGTATTCACTCCCAAAGCTTGTGCCAGCGTAGAGTTCCATCGGCGACTCACACAGGACAAGGAGTTTCGGAACTTTTAAATTTCAGAAATCCGGAGCTCGGTGAACTCTGTGTCTCTGTGGTAAATAATTTTCCCTCCGTGCTCTCTCCTTCCCCTCTTGCAGGACTCACTCTGTAATTTTCATATCCAGTATGTTTACTTGTGTTTTAATTGCAATGCGACGCTTGTCTCACTATTTCGTTCTGACAAATATATCGCCGTGGAAGGCTGTGAATTTTACGACGAGTTTGCTGAACGAGCGCCTGCCAACGAGCAGGAGCTGGCCTTCAAACTGGAACGGAAGAGGCGAATCCTGATGGCCAATCGGAGGGCCAAATTAGCAGTTTGCGTGGCCCTGTTGATCTTCATTTCATTTGCCTTGATTGCCTGGTCTTTTTTGTAATCGAGCGACCCGTGGCGGCTTTGCAAAAGACTTGCTGAAAGGGTAAACTCTCCCAAGCAATGAGGGCACACTGCCTGTTGTCCAATAGGTTGATGTTCGCGGTCGATTTACTCTTCAGGTCAGCGCCGATTTTTGGGCAGCGAGTTCAAATTTTTCTCGGACTTCGTTTCGGACCTTAAAATCAGGGGGTTCAAGCTTTTAATGGTCGCGCTGTTGTCGGCGTCGTCGTTTTTCAAGGGGCCGGCACCATAAAAAAGCATCCAGAAAATACCAAAAAACAAAATTAAGATGACGAAATAGTCATTATCGAAGGCTTGGGGATTGTAGAAACCGACTACCACAGCGGCCAGAAAACCAACCACTGGTCCGACGCCATAGCCAAGCGTCCCGACATGCTCTCTTAGACAGCTGATGGTCTGTCTGATACCTGATACGGTTTCTGGATCCGTGCTGGCAAGTCGTTTGCGCATACCAATACGTCGGCATATTTTCCATAAAAATTAGTATTTTTTGGAAAATGGTGAAACGGTCGGCTCTTAGGAGTTTCGGCTTGGTGTCCGTCCGAATTTTCAACCCGCGATGAGGGCGAAGCAGATCGGTCTTGTAAAATGTGGAAAATGAGACGCACACAGATGCTTTGGTTCACGGTGCCGTACGTCGTGCCAGACTGGTGGGCAAAGCCGGCAAACACGCACCCGACACTAGGGTCGCAACGCCTGCCAGCAGCTAGTTGGAATGCTCTCGAATTTACCAGCAGGCCGGATGATTGATAATCTCGGCAGTCACAAGCTACGGACGAACTGGCTTACAGCGGCACGCTCAGTTGGATCCCGAACACCCAAATGTTCGTGGCGCTGTGGTAGCCGCCGGGATTAATAATGTACTGGAGATCCGGCTGAATGTTCGCTCCGTGAAAGACATCGAACGAGTAGAAGATCTCCTCTACGAACTCGTTGGATTGGACGCCAAAACCGGAACCAGGATGGCTGGCGTTGTATTGTCGCTCGGCATTCCTTACACTGCCGGCGACGCGGTTATAGCCCGTTGCTATACCGCAGGAATCGTATGGTCTCTTCGACCAAGGGCCCCAATAGTAAAGCCCAGTGAACGCTTGAAAGTTCTGAAATGCCGTCTGCGGATCCAAATAAATCGTCCCTCCAAAGGCACTCAAACCAGTCTTTGGACGCCCCGGATCCGGCGCCGTCAGCTGTTGCCAGATACTACCATAAACACCCCAATCTCCTGTGAACATGGAGCCTAGGAAGGGCCCCGCCCCCGGTGCGCCGGCGAGGACGCTTTTGGCGGCTCCGGTGTTTTCCTTGTGGTTAGTGTTGCCGAAGCCTCCCAGCACCCATAGTCCCGGTAGATCCTTACCGAAAATATCCAATTTCGGTTTCCAATCGATTTCGAACGGAAGAACGGCACCGCTCGTCCCGCCTGGATTGTCGAGCCGAAGGAAACTATTATTATGACTCGAAATCCAATAGTCGTTGAAAGCAAAAACGCCAGCTCTCAGAGATAACGTCTTAGTGACGTTCCACTGTAAATCCGTCCCCCATTGACTCACAGGCCACGTGAACATGCTATAACCCGCCACGTTTCCCGTGATCCCTGACGTGAAAGTCAGGTTTTCAAACGGAAAAGCGTAATAGCCTCCGAATTCCTGACTCATATTCAGCAAACCGAGTTTCAGCTCCAACAAGTCATTAAATAGATTTTGTTTGAACCAAAAATCGGTAATCCGCCAGGTTTGTCCCCTTCCATACACTTCCTGAATGAGTTGGAGTGGCTGAGGATTGGTGTAATTGCCTAGATTGTTTCCAGTACGCTTGGTGACGTAGAACTCGAAACTGGCTCCTTCCCATCCGACCATCTTTTGGAAGTCCAGGTCGAGTCCGAAAAGGGCTTGATCGGTATACTCCCATTTCTGACCCTGCCCTTTCGGATAACCGCTGAAATTATCCTTACCTCCGCTGAAATTGGTGGCCATCTCACTGAAGTAATCGAGGTTAAAATCGATACCCCAATTGTGAAGGAGGGTACGATACCCCCACCAGTCGCCGGTGACGTATCTATCCCAATATTCCCTTCCTTGTTCCGGGGTCAGATGCATTGCGGGATCAAAGGGGACAGCGGGTGAAGGAGGCATCGGTGCGGTCGGGGGCGGAGCTGCTGTTGGGGCGGGCCGAGGAGAGGGAGGGTTGCTTTCATTTGCCACCCCAGCCGCAAAAGCCGGGAGGGAACACAGACACCACAATCCAATCGCGACGGGAACAGCTTTCGAGAGTATCCAGGCGAGTGAATGCTTTTTCGTCTCGGCATCAGATTGCCACGAACAAAATGTCCGAGCGATATTCTTCATATTAGCAACGTCGCCTGGCGGTTGCCTGGAGAATCCAATGGCTAAATACCGCCTATGGTTGAATCCTTTCTGGGTGAAGTCTGGCGAGACTAGCAAGACGGCGTGTTGGGTGTCAACCGTCGGTCCCATCTTTCTGCCATCGGAGATCCGGTTCCTTATGAACCAGGTGCTGTATTTTAGGAGCCGATCGCCCCTGAAGGAGTCGTGGGCCAACTTCGTGATGAAAGAGAGAGTTAGCTTCAGTAACCGGATTACTTAGTGGAAGCGGACGAGACTTTCGCTAAAAGCTTTTACTTTTGGTACCTTCTGCTTCGTATCGATAGCGAAACCCTCTTTTTTCAAAAGTGCCGCCTGACCCCCAGCTCCGCCCGGAAACCGAGCGATCAGTCCTCCGCTGGCATTGACGACCCTCCAATACGGGCACTCGTTGGCTGAGTTATGAGCAATCTCTTGAAGGGCTTTTTGAGTTGTAACGGGGCAAGTCCCTCGCACCTTGAATTGTTCGGTTAGTTCTTTGCAAAGGAGATTGGTCGTGATGAGTTTGTGCTCTGGGATTTTCTTAATCAGCGCCGCTACAGTAGCCGGACTCGGTAACAGCATCTTGCCCACGCCGCCAAAGAATTTCACGCGGTTTTCGGGGATTTCGACGATAAGATCTTCTTGCAATACCATAACTGACCTATTTTTCGAAATTTTGGCCAATCCTATCAAGCTCATTCAGTGAGACCAGCCGAGGGACTGAATATGCGGGGGCGGCAAACCGAAGATCAAAATCGAATCAAGGACCGAGCTGTGAAATGAACCGCACGATCGAAGAATTGGCCGACAAATTTCGGCGAATTGGAGAGGGTGGAAGCCGTAGTGCTGGCGGGTTCGGCAGCCACCGGTCACGCCGATGAATGGTTTGACTATGACCTTCATGCAAACCTATCGATTGTTGAAATAAGCGCCTCTACCATAAGGTGGCCGACGCCGTGGCGACAAAAATCCTTTTTTATTCCCTCCCTTGCGCTTGGTTCGGCTGCTGTCTTAGGCGTGCCCAAACTGTGGAGTTTCTTTCGCAATTCGCACAAAATGCCGTTTGGCCCGATGAAACCGCACAGGTCGCGGACGCTGAGATTCGTGTATTTCGTTGTAGAGGGGTTTTAATATGGATTGTAATTTTTTCCTGCCGTAGAAAAGCCGAGACATAACCGTACCGACAGAGACATTCAGAATTTTAGCGATCTCCTGATATTGCAGGTCCTGCATCACCTTTAAGACAATGACAACGCGATGTTCTGGCGAAAGCTGCGCAAGAGCCGCGTTAATGTGCTGACGGATCTCATGGTGTTGATAGTTGACACGAGGGCTAGGAACAGAAGAGGGAATAGCATGGTTAAGTTCGACCTCGAAACAACGACGCCTTCGCCGAAGTGATTCAATCGCCAGATTTACCGTGATGATATATAACCAGGTGTAGAAGGAAGATCGACCCTCAAACTGGCGAATTGACTGCCAAGCTTTCAAGAACCCTTCTTGGGCCAGATCCCGAGCGTCATGCTCGTTGTGAACGATACGGTGAAGCCTAGCCAGGATCTTGGCGCGGTACTTGGTTACTAGTTTGCCAAACGCTTCCGGGTCTCCTGCTTGAGACCGATGGATTAGCTCCAGGTCCTCCGATTCTTCCGGGGCTTTAATGCTGGCTCCGTGCGGTACCGCTACAAGGCAATCGCCGCGAAAAGAAATGAGTAAAAATTGCGGGTAGAAATAATACAAACGCCACGAAGAATGGAGGAGACAACGAAAATAGTGGCAATTCGGTGTTGTTCATTTTACTCCGCGTATGACCATATAAACCGTATTTGTGATAATTACCAGATTTTTTGTATAAAGTTTTCTTGGCTTGACGTCTCTGGGTCGGGGCCTACTTGGGCGTGCGGTGGACCCGAATTTTTGTTTAGCTCAGAATTAACCCTGTCGGGAAGCTTTTCGCTAAATCCTGTTCCCACTCGCCAGCAAATCAAACCATCGAGTCCGAGCGTTCGAGCTCGGTCTAAAAACTCTGGAATGTCCTCTGTGAAGAGGCTGAATATCTGATAAACACGGCGGCTTTTTCAGAAGTTTCTCCAGCTTCGCCTTCCGCTCTTTGGACTGTTAGGAGGGAAAGTTAAAGGGTGGCCGACGGGATTTGAACCCGCAACATCCGGAACCACAATCCGGGGCTCTACCATTGAGCTACGACCACCATGCAGAAGGGAAAAAGAACCTAGCGCAAGTTCAGGTTCAGCCAAGCAGATTTTCAATGGCAACTTCTGGCTGGGAATGCGACTTTTGCCCTGCGCACCGCCCCATGGAGAAAAATTGCAATCACGCCCTGATCAATTATGATCCAGAGTTGATTTTAAATAGAGAGCAATCTTCAGAGTCGCTGCATCTGGCCAGCCCGGTGGAAGTGAGATGTGGACGGACCAGGTAAATCGATTGGCTTTGGCTCTGCCGCACTGGTTCTGATCGGAGTTCTGGCGATCCTCCCATTCTCAGGCGAGCGAGCATTCGGGCAGTTTTTGTCCCATGAGCACCCTGTTTCGCCGACCGAAATTAAAATCGGCATGTCGAACGCCCAGACCGGTCGCATTGGTTTATTGGGCGTGGGAATTCGGCAGGGGTGCCAAGCTTATTTTGCCAAGGTAAATAAAGACGGCGGGGTGGCCGGTCGGCGATTGGTTTTGGTGGATAGCGACGATCATTACGAACCGGTGGAAACGGTCAGCAACACCGAACGCCTGATTGATCAGGATAAGGTCTTTGCTCTCTTGGATTATCTCGGAACGCCGACCTGTCGAGCCATCCTCCCGATGATCAACGAAGCCAATATTGCTTTGGTGGGCCCGATTTGCGGCGCCGCGATCTTACGGCAACCGATGCAGCGTTTGATTTTCAACGTTCGCGCTAGTTATGGGGAGGAGGCTGAGACCCTGGTCGCCCACCTGGTGACGGACCTTGGCTGCAAGAGAATAGCCCTCTTTCGCCAGGATGACAGCTTTGGCGACGCCGGTCGCATCGCGGTCAACGAAGCGTTGCGCCGCCGCGGTTTGGGATTGGTGGGCGAGGGTGTCTACGTCCGTAACTCGGTGAAAGCCTCTGACGCGCTTTTCCATATCTCGAAGTCCAAACCAGACGCCGTGATTTTGTTTGGGTCATACAAACCATGTGCGGACCTGATTCGCGGGGCGAAGCAAATGGGGATGAAGAACACGGCTTACTGCAATGTCTCGGTGGTTGGAACTGAGCCGCTGATCAAATTCCTGGCTGAGGACGGGGAGGGAGTGATCATTTCCCAAGTGTTACCCTCTCCCTATGACGATTCCTTGGCTCTGGTGCGCGATTACCAGGCAGACATGCGCTTTATTGGCATCACCGACTATAGCTATATGAGTTTGGAAGGATACGTGAACAGCCTCGTTCTGGTGGACGGATTACGACGGGCCAGCCCCGAATTAACCGAGGATTCGTTCATTGATTCGCTAGAACATCTGTCACTCGATTTCGGGTCCTTTGCGATTCGTTTTTCTTCCGAAACCCGGCAGGGGAATCATCAAGTTTTTCTGACCAAGGTTGATCACGGCCGGGCGATCCCGATCCAGAAATTAAATCCGGCTGATTTCGCAAAATGAGCCCACGGCGAAACGCAAATGCACACTGAGGCTCGAACCAAGGAAAGCGAGGAGTTATTGGCCTCACGCGGACTGACCATCCGTTCGAAGCTGCTGCTCTTCACGACCGGCATTGGCTTTCTGATCCTGGCGGCCCTCGCCATTACGGCGTTTTTCTTATCAGCCATCGCCCTTCGGAAGGCGAGATTGGACGGTTTCCAATCGCTGAGAACCTCTTTATCACAGGCGATCAACACATTATTTGCCGATCAACGTCGAGATGTGACCGCGCAAGCTGAATTGCAGACCGTGCGCTACGCGGTCACTGAATTGTCCTCGGGGTACGAACATCTGACGGAGGATCTCGATGCGGCAGGTTTCAAGGTAGATCCCACGTTCCTTAGCCAAGTTCGCCAAAGTCTTCGCGAAGCCTACGAGCGGGGCCCGATGAAGGATTTGCGCAGTCTCGGTGAACCAATTGGGAACTTCGATGAATTCAGTGATCTCAGCCCGGTGGCATTGATTTTACAATATGTTTATATCCTGAAAAATCCCGCCAGTCCGGGGTTCAAATTCCAGAAAAATTCAGTGTTGGATATTTCGAAAAACGAGAATCTGCCGCCGGATTTTCGCAACGCCTTTTCCAAGACGATGTTCGCCCGGGCGATGGATCGGTATCACGGGTTGTTCGAGACGGTGGTCCGGCGAAACAGCTACTTCGATCTGATGCTCATCGATGATCTTGGAAACGTTGTTTACACCTATGAAAAGAGTTGGGACTTCGGGACCAATGTGTTCAAAGGTTGGCGGGGCCGTTCAGCGTTGAAAAAAGTGTTTATGGGCGCTTGGTACGGTTCTAGTCCTTCCGCGGACCGGACCTCCGGCGACGACGTCGTGATCACTGATCTCGAGCGTTACCCGGGAGCATACGGATCGCCGATGCTGTTCTTGAGCTGCCCCATTAACAATCGGTTAGGTGGGCGATTGGGAGTAGTGGTGCACAAGATTGCCAGCAACACCTTCACGGACCTGGTCACCTTTCAGGGGCGCTGGTCGGCGGTTGGGCTGGGCGAAACTGGCGAGGCTTACATTGTGGGTCCCGACCTGAAGATGCGGACGGAATCTCGTTTTGTGAAAGAAATGCCGGCGAAGATGAAGTCCCTATCTTTCGAGCCGGACGGTTCACCCGGAACTCTGACCACTGTTCTCGGCGGTCCTTTGCATAACAAGGCGGTCGAAAATATCTATTCTGATCAGGTCTTATCGAATGAAGGGGAGGTAACTTTCTTCGATGACATTGGCCGGGAATCGCTTGGAGTTTACGAGCAACTCGGGACCGCCGGTCTGGACTGGGGATTGGTCATTACCATCAGCACCGATGAAGCCTTTGCGCCGGCGGTTCACCTGACCCGCTTAATTGCCTTCGGCGGTTTTGTCATCTTGATCGTCGCTATTCTGGCCGCCCTGGCCTTCGGTCATCTTCTCTCCAGACCAATCGTCCAGCTGGTTAATACCGCCGAGAGAATTGGGTCCGGTGATCTGGCCGCCCGGGCGCCCATTTCGAGTAAGGATGAAATCGGGTTTCTAGCAGAGCGTTTTAACTACATGATCGATCAGGTGGAAGAACGCAACCGGCACGTTCATAAGATCCTGGAGACGGTAAACGAGGGCTTGTTCCTGATGGGGCCCGATTTTATTATTCAAGCCGGTTACTCGAAATTTACCGAAGACATTTTCCAGCGAAAAATTGACGGCATTTCTTTCCTCGATCTTTTGCGGCCGGCCCCGGAATCTGGGCTGCAACCGATTCTCAGCGAAGAAACCCTGGTCGCAACGCAGCATTACCTGGAGCTGTTACTGAATCCTCGGATCAAAGAGAAACTGATTCAGCAGACCAATCCGTTGGGCGAGATAGAGTATAAATTGATTCGACCCAGCGGGGCCCAGCAGAGCAAGTTTCTGGAATTCAGATTTAACCGGGTGGTTGAAGGAGGCAAGACCACCCAGATCATGGTGACGGTACTGGATTCGACTTCGCGAATCGCGCTGACCAGACAGATCTCTGAGAACGAAACGAAGGCTAAATCTCAAATCGAAATGTTGTTTGGGATTATGCACCTGGATCCTCCAATTCTGGCGGAGTTCCTGAATCACGCCAAATCCGAGGTCACTATGATGCTCAACCTTTTGGAAGCGGAGCAATATGGGAGTCACGCAGGGGAGTCTGGGGCTGAACGTTCCGAACGATACTTGCGGTTGCTGCAAAAGATCTCGCGCTCGATTCACCTGATCAAAGGGAACGCGGCGATGCTGCGGCTTTCGTATTTTGAAGACTTGGCCAACGGGCTGGAGGAAAAAATCGCTACGGTTCGAAGCGGTCCAGCATCGAGTGGGGAGCAATTCTTACCGATTACCTCCGGTTTGGCTTCGCTCCTCGATCAGATCGGCATGACCCATGATTTGATTACCCGCCTCTTATCGATGCAAAAGGTCTTCGGAAAAGAGGCTGGGGAAAGTGGCCAGACCGATTTTGCGCCCTTGGTCGAGTTGGCTGAAGAGATCGCTCAGCGAAATGGAAAACAAGTCCGGGTTGATCTGCAGATCAAGGATGGCCTCGCCCGATTACCCAGTCCGGTCCGGGAGCCGATTCAAATGATGATGACTCAATTAGTCAGAAACGCCGTCTTGCATGGCATCGAATCCCCTTCGGAGAGGTTAGCCGAGAGAAAACATCCGGTTGGTGAAATCCAGATTTACGCCTATCGCCTGACCGAGAACGAGAGAAAAATAATTTTGGCCGTGCGTGACGACGGGCGTGGGATTAACTATCAACTATTGCGACGTCGTGCGGTACAGTTGGGCTATGCCAACGTGAAAAGTATCGAGGCCTGGACACAACAGCAGTTAAATAATCTGTTGTTCGAAACCGGTTTCACTACCATGGACCGACCGACGATGGACGGAGGCCGCGGCGTCGGTTTGGACGCGGTGAGAGATTTGACGGCAAAAATGGGCGGGCTGCTGAATGTTTCCTCCAAACAAGGTCAATTTTGTGAGTTCCGACTAGAAATCCCGGTGGCATGAAACTTCTTATCGTTGATGACTCGAGCGTGGTCCGAAGGGCAATTGAACGAGATCTGGAATCTGGACAAATCACGGAGGTGGATCAAGCGGCGACCGGGGAAGACGCCATCAGATTGTATGGAGCCAAGCTGCACGATGTGGTGACCCTGGATATCACGATGCCGGGGATGGACGGGTTGACGTGTCTGGACAAGATCATCGAGATCAACCCGGCGGCGCGGGTGCTGATCATTTCTGCTTTGCGGGACAAAGCCACGGCGATCGACGCTATCAAGAGAGGAGCCAGCGGTTTTCTTTGCAAGCCAATCAGTCCATCGGAACTGAAGGAGGCATTTGAGTTGCTCATCGAGGACTGAAATCCCATGAACGACCAAGACATCCAGGTATTTATCACCGGGATCCGCCGCTATTTCGAGTCGCTCCGAAAGGATCTCAGGGTCGTGATTGAGCCGCCTTTTCTTAAGGACGAGGAAAAGCCGTTTCTGGAATATACCGGAATCATCGGCATCTCGGGGAAGGCGCACGGCGCGGTTTGCTTTACCGCCAATGGCGTGATGCTGGAGAAAATTTTACGCTTTCTGAACGAAGCTCCCATTAACGGCGAGTTGATTCGCGACCTGGTAGGAGAAATTGCCAATACCTTGAGTGGAAACGCCCGCGAGGAATTTGGCCGGGATTTTTTAATTTCGGTGCCGATTGTTTCCACAGATCGCAATGTTCACTTTGAGTTCCCCAGGGACTGCCGCAACTATGTGATTCCAATTATCTGGCAGACCGAAAAGGCCTTTCTGCTGGTTTGCCTGAGCTGAAGGTTGGAATATCTCTCCTGTCCCGGAGGGACAACGCGATCG
>CAWEGF010000005.1:0-258809 GCA_963808535.1 uncultured Verrucomicrobiae bacterium
GTTTGATCCGCGCCAGATTGGTCCGCTTGACCGCGGTTCTCGTCCCCTTCGTAATAGTTGTTGGTGATTTCGGTAGTCTCGATCGGTGAGCCTCCTCCGCCGAAAAATCCCCCGGATGGTGTCATCGCACCGGAAAACGGACCGGGATTGTGACCGATCAAACTTTCGATTCCCTGGAACAATAAAGCGCCGCCAGCAACTCCAGCTGCTGTTGACAAGGCGCCTTGCAAAAATCCTCCGCCACGTCCTGGCACCGGTGGCGGCGCGGAAGGGGGATATCCGTAGGGTTGCGACTGTGGTTGCAACGGGGATTGCATCGGTGCTTGAGAAGGGAGCGGCGGCGGGGTGGGCGGGGTAGCCCGCGGGGGCTGCGGATGAGGCTGTCCTCCGCCGAAAAGATTGGCCACACCCGCGAGAAAACCTCCTCCTCCAGCCGGTTGAGCGCTCGATCCGGAACTTGCTTCGCTCAGTTGTTTCTCGAGCGTCGAGATCCGATTTTGGGCGTTCGAGAGAGCCTGCTGCATCACGAGAGTGCTCTGAACCAACAGGTAGGGAGCCACCGGAATTTCAGCGACCTTGCTCCGGATCAATTGATCAGCTTCGGGGTCTTTAGCCTGGCTATTTGCCGCCTGGCCCAGCCGATCGAACAGACCGGATATCAGATTATGTTCTTCTGGTGTCATATTTAAAGAAAGACGTTGTTCTCGACTTTGACAAGGTTCGCCCCGGCAAGTTCAAAAGGACTGCTTTCAAGGGAAAAAGTTTGCCGGTTTGTCTCGAAGGCCAGATTCGCGCTTAACCTTTCTCGAAACTGTATTTGCCGGGGCCGACGAAGATAAAGACGATCATAATGCTGAACATCTCTATGGACCGCGAGTATTGCGCGAAGTTATGAGGATGTTCGCGAAACGTCGAAACAAAGGCCACCAGCATGGTCAGCGCAATCAAAGTCGCCGCCGGTCTGAACAAAAACCCAAGAATAACCAGAATCCCGCCGGCGAACTCGGATAGGGCAGCGATTAAGCCCCAGATATTCGGCATGAAATTGATGCCTACGCTGGTCATCGCATGTCCATAGTGGGTCCAGGCTGTCTGACCCCCGGACAGTTTATGCCAGCCAAAAACGACAAAAATGGCCCCCACGCCGAGGCGACCGATCAAAAGCCCGAGATCGGCGTGTTTGGACAAAGACTTGAACATGCACTCGTTTAACTCAAGGTCCCCTCGTGCGTCAACGGGAAGACCGCCGCTCCGATTCCGAAGACGGAAGAATGCCTACTGACTCTAAAAGAGGCCGAACAATTTCCATCGGCAGACCAACCACATTGGTGAAAGAGCCATCGATTCGCTCAATCAGGGTATTGCGCTGAATTCTGCGCGGCATAGGCCCCCGCTTTGTCGAGAGGGTTGTTCGCGCTCAGGTAAATCTCAATTTCCACCTTGGAGAGTGCCCGCAACGTGACTTTGCTACTGGCTGACTGCAGGGTCACGCGTCCAATGCTTGGCTCAAGCAAGGCAACACCGGTGATGACCTCGTGTGTTTTCCCGGCAAGTTTGCCTAGAATTCTGCCGGCATCTTTGAAGTCTTTGGGCTTTCCAAAAATCTCCAAACCAAGTGCCACGATCGTATCGGCACCGAGGACCACCGCATCGGGTTCATGGCAGCCACCGCTGCTGCTTTTAGCTTCGCATTGAATCGTGCCAATTCACTGGGAGTGAAGAAGTCGCAAGATAACTCGGCCACCTGAGGAGCAATCACCTCGGGAAAGAAACTCCCTTCCTGGAGCAGTTGGATACGCCGAGGGGAACTGGACGCTAGGATCAGGCGAGGCATGTCAGGAGTCAGGAGTCAGATTGTGGCTCGCCGAATAATTGCAAGCTTTTAGAATCTTTTCGTCTTCACTACCACTAACACTCTCACTATCACTCCTTATCCTTGGTTTTTGCGGCCTCTGGGCGGGTTGAGTTCTTTGTAATCCGCGGGAACGGCAAATTCTGAGGCGGGAAGCTCAAGTTCCTGGGCCGAGTCGATGGTCATGACAATTTTTTGTCCCATGACGGTCTGGGTGGTGCGGACCGGTAATCCTGGATACTTGTCCGGAGGAATCGACATACTGCGGAAAGCTTCCATGGCTGGGCCATTCTGCACTTGATAGAGTGCTTCCACGATCTTTTGGTAATTCGGATAACTTTTCGCGATGAAGATGCTCATCTGGATACCATTGAAGTTTGTCGTGTATTCTTCGGTATCGAACCCGTTGATTTTCTCCTGTTTTCCGGTCGACTTCAGTTGAACATCAGCTGGATTTTCCAGTTTTTGTCCGAGCATCTCTTTCAATGCTTTGGTCTGCTCCTTAAGTTGTTCAGGGCTGACGTTTAGGAAGGCCTTGTTGGGATGAATCAAAATGGTCGTGACCCCAGTAGCCGAATCGATGAGCGCACTGGACTGTTCCCCAGTATCCAGTCTGACCTTGGAGTCTTTTATTTTGAGAGTGATTTGCTGGACCCCACCTGAATGTTCGAATCGTTCTTTGATCAGGTAATCTGCTCTGGTCGGTGAACGCGAAGCAGACGAGAAGTGCCACGGCGAAAATGATTCTATTCATGAGACCGGGACACTGTAACCGAGCCATCTCGCTTTTCATCCCAAATGCTGGGGCGAATCCCGCCTGCGCGAAGGCCAACATGCGATGCTGGATTGGCCAGGCTCCTGGCTCCAGCTTCGAATCGTCCACCGCTAGCCCTATTGCTTGATGATCGTAATGAGATCGAGCGGTTGAGGGACCGGAAGGCCAACACCGATGCCGAACAAGTGGACCGGAGCCATTTTCCAACGGGCCAGGTTATGCCCGGAAACTTCAAAGGTCTTCCATTCGGGATTGAGATGCACTCGGCTGATTGATTCCTTGTTTACCACGCACAACGCCGGTCCGGGTTGATTCATAAAATCCGAAAATGCCGAGGAATCGAGGCGGCGGTGAAAAGGGTGGGTCTTTTCGCGCAGATACCAAATGAGACTTTGCTCGTCGTAATTGAGCGAACCTGTTCGCGTTTCTGGGGAGACGAGAGGAAGAGCGGTTTTAGCAATGGTCTTGGACAAAAATTCGGGTTCAATAAATCTAAACCCGGCCGTGGCGATCAGGAAATAAAGGACCAGGGCGATCGCCAACAGACGGCCCCGCCATCTGGCTTCCGCCGCTTCTCGGGCCACGAGGATCGCCAGCATCGGGTAGGCCGGAAGAACATAGTGAGGCAATTTGGTTTGAATCAGTGTGAAGACGAAAAGAACGATGAGAATGGGACCTAAAAGATAGTTTTCGTCCGGATCTCGATGAGTCATCAGGCGCTTCACACAGGCCGGTAGGAAAAAGCACCAAGGGAAAAAGCTAAAAATGCTGACTACCAGATAAAATGGCAGAAACAGGAGGTAGCCGGCTAATCCTGCGCCTCCGTGACTCTCCATCGGTTGCAGAGAACGCTGAAGAACATGTTTTCCCAGACCGATCCGCAGATACTCGCCATTGGTCGCGATCAATGCGGGAACACCCCAAAGCCCGATGACCGCCAGGACCACCAATCCGCCAAGCAGAGCGGATCGGAGTTTGAGTTGGAGAGGGGAGCGGTTGAGAAGCGATTGCCAGGGAGCGAAGAAAACGGGGAGCAAAGCCGCCGGACCTTTGGCGAGGAATCCGAACCCGAGCGAGAGATAGAACGTCCACCACCAGAAGCGGGATTCCGGATTCTTTGACCGTTCCCAACCGGCCCAGGTGGCGATCAGAAAAAAGAAGACCAATGGCATGTCGGCTACGGCAGCGCGGGCATGGATGAAAACCTGAAGGCTGGTCGCGAAGATAATCCCTGACCAGAGGCCCACGCGCGGCCCGAAGATCCTGCTCGCAAAAAGCAAAGTTGCTACGGCGGTTAGGCCGGCAAAAACTGTCGAAGGAAATCGCGCGGCGAAATCGTTCTCTCCCAGTACATCGTATGAAAGAACCTGGCACCAATAGATCAACGGCGGCTTATCGAATCGATAGTCGCCATTGAGCCTGGGAACCAGGAAATCTCCACTCTGCCGCATTTCCCGGGATGCTTCCGCAAATCGCGGTTCATCACGATCTATCAACGGCAAAGACCAGTTCCCAATCGAATAGAGCAGCACCGCGCCCAAGAAGAAGAAAGCCAGGTAGAGCGGTTTAGCCATCGTCAGCAGCAATTCGACAAAACATTCCGCTCGTGTAGGTAATCTCCGGCATGGGGAATCATCAGAGTAACCAAGACGGCCAAAAAGCAAACCAAGTTTCGGCCGTTCGACGCTTCGGTCCGCTGATTGTCGGGATCCTTCTATGCGCCTTGAGTTTTCTGTTTGACCAGGCCGTAATTGACTGGGTAAAGGCCCATGATTGGAAGACCTTCAAGCGGTTTGCCGGATTTCTCAGCTTTTGGGGAGATTGGCCGAAATTGATGATGTTTTCCTGCCTGGGACTCGCCGTGGCCTGGGTAGCGCGAAGCAGAGTGGTTGGCAAGGTCTTCCTTTGCATGATGATTGCCGGAACGATTTCCGGAGCGCTGGTTAGCTCCGTCCGCGTCCTATCTGGTAGGGCGCGACCTAATAACGCAGAATCACTGCAGGAGTGGAACGGTCTATGGCGAGGTCACCAATTCCTGATGTTCAAAAACAGTTACCACTCGTTTCCTTCAGGGCATACCGGCGCGGCATTTGGATTTTTTGGCGTCCTTTTCTTTGCCTATCGGCGACGCGGCGGATGGGCGCTGCTCGTCGCCGCAGCAATCGCCTGGTCGCGTATCTATCTTAACGTGCATCACCTTTCCGATATTATGGCGGGGGCTTTGATCGGGCTGCTAATCGCTGCCATTGTCTGGGACCGCCTGGGGCCTCCGATCGAACGGTATCTGGCCTCTTTTTTCGTCCCTCGAAAGTAGATACACCCCCGCTATCTCCCTCGCCACCTCGGGCAGCGACGCTTGTGGCAATCAAAAGTCTTCTACCGCAGCGCCCTTTTTATTGGTCAACCCTCGGAGTTTTCCTTCGATAAAGGCATTGATTTCGCCGTCCATGACGGCCTGGATATTGCTCGTCTCAACCCCGGTTCGATGATCTTTGATCATCTGGTAAGGCTGGAAAACATAGGAGCGGATCTGGTTGCCCCAAGCTACGTCGCCTTTTTCTCCGTATTGCCGATCCAGCTCGGCTCGTTTTCGATCTTGTTCGATCTGGTAGAGTTTGGCTTTGAGCATGTTCAAAGCCATCTGGCGATTTCTACCCTGACTCCGTTCGGCCTGGCAGGCTACCACGATCCCGGTTGGTAGATGAGTAATTCGGACTGCGGTTTCCACTTTGTTGACGTTCTGGCCACCTTTGCCACCGCTGCGGAAAGTATCGATGGTCAGATCTTTTTCGTTGATTTCAACTGCCACGTTCTCCTTCAGCTCCGGCACTGCATCGACGCTGGCGAAAGAAGTATGACGGCGTTTGTTGGAATCAAACGGAGAAATTCTCACTAGCCGATGGACCCCGCGCTCAGTTTGCACATAGCCATAGGCGTACTCGCCGCTCACTAGGATGGTCACCGATTTGATACCAGCTTCGTCACCCTCCTGAATATCGATAATCTGGCTCTTAAATCCGTTACGTTCGATCCAGCGCTGGTACATGCGGAAAAGCATGTCCGCCCAGTCGCAAGATTCCGTTCCTCCTGCTCCGGCGTGAATCGTCATAAATGCATTATTTTTGTCGAATTCTCCGGAAAGAAGCATCTTCAGCTCAAAGTCCTCTAGCTCCTTTAACACGGCGGCAAACTCCTTTTCCACCTCGTGGAAAGCAGTGGCTTGGCCATCAGGATCTGTTTCTTCCTGAGCGAGCGCCTTCAAGGCTTCCAGATCGTCGGTTTTCTGGATTAGCGCCAACAGCGGATGAACTTTTGCGCGTAGTCCGGACGCTTCATCGATGGTGGCCTGGGCCCGCTCTTTGTTATTCCAAAAATCGGTAGCCGCCATCTGCTGCTCGAGTTCGAGGAGCCGAGCTTGCAGTTTCGAGTAGTCAAAGATACCTCCGCAGTTCCCCGATCCGAGATTTTAGTTCGTCGGT
Organism: uncultured Verrucomicrobiae bacterium; assembly: GCA_963808535.1. Classification (GTDB taxonomy): domain Bacteria; phylum Verrucomicrobiota; class Verrucomicrobiia; order Chthoniobacterales; family JAFAMB01; genus JAFAMB01. The sequence continues at coordinate 6,107 of CAWEGF010000005.1, forward strand.
CTGAATGGCCTGAAAATCAATTTCCATAAGTCTGAACAACAGAATCTAGTGTCCGGCCTCCGAAATAGCATGCGAATTATTGGGGGAACAGGAGTCAGGAGTTACAGAATTTGAGAGCTGCCCTGGTTACTCCACTCCAGGAATTCGATAAATGATCTAGGACGAGTTAAGAGGTGCGAGCCCGCTAGTCCGATTCTGCAACTCCGGTAACTCCTAAACGTCGTCTCTAATCGCCTCGAGATCCGGATCTGTCTTAGCCATGGCGCCGAACTCTTTATCAATCTGAATTGCCCGGCCGAGATGTTGACGGGCGTCGTCTAAACGGCCGAGCTGCGCCGCGTAACACGCCAGATTGAAGTGAATCGTTCCACAGTTCGGAAATTTCTCGCCGGCTCGCGACAGGATTTCGTTAGCGAAAGGTAACCCTCGGCTTCGTCTGACGGCATAGGCCAGCGCGATCAGCCAAGCCGGTTCTTCGGGATCCATTTCCAAGAGCCGTAAAGCGACGGACTCGGCTTCGGACCATTTTTGCCAACGCTGGTAGACTTCCAACCAAACCACCAGCACCGCAGGCACCTGTTTTGAGCTGGCCGGCAATTCCTCGAGCTCTTCCACCGCTTCCTGGAAAAGGGAGAGTTCCGCAAATCCGGACGCCGCCAGCAGCCGGCGTTGAAGTTGCGGACCCATCGTCATGGCTGGTCTCAGATCCACGTTCCGTCCGGAATCACCGCATTCTTTGGAATCACGACGACACCGTCCCGGATATAATAGTTGGTGCTGTCCACGTTGGGAGCTTTCCCGTCCGGGGTAATTACCACGCTCTCACCGATTCGAGCGTTCTTGTCGATAATTGCGCGATCAATGACGGAGTTCCTGCCAATCCCGATCGGAGGGATGGATCCGCGATCTTCAATGGTCTCGATCGCTTCGTCTTGGTAAAAGTCAGCGCCCATGATCACTGAATTCCTGATCGTCGCTCCAGTCTCGATGATGCTCCGGATCCCAATCACGGCCCTCTCAATATGCGCATCGGAAATAATACAGCCTTCACCGACAATCGCCCGTCGAATCGTCGCGGCATTGACTTTGCTGGCCGGGAGAAATCGGGGCCGGGTATAAATCGGGGATAACCGGTCAAAGAAATTATATGGAGGTATCGTCTCGGTCAGCGCCAGATTGGCTTCGAAGAAGGCGCGGATGGTGCCAATGTCCTCCCAATAACCCTGGAAAATGTAGGTCATCACCTTGCGCGATTGGAGCGACCCCGGGATAATGTGCTTACCGAAATCGTCCTCATCGTTTTTCAGGCAATCAATCAGGACCTGGCGATTAAATACGTAGATTCCCATCGAGCCTTGAAAAAGCTCTGCTTTCCCCGGCAATCCAAGTTCCTTTAGCAGACCTGAGGGGATCCGCAATTCGTCCAACAGCGCCGGATCCTTGGGCTTTTCCTCAAAGCGAAAGATTCGCCGGTTGGAGTCGCTGTGCATGATCCCGAACGAAGAAGCCGCGATGCGATCTACCGGCGTCGTGGCGAGGGTTATTTCGGCTCCCGTCTCAATGTGCTGTTGCAACAGCAACCGGTAATCCATCCGGTAAAGCTGATCGCCACTCAGGATCAAATAGAACTCGTAGGGGCCCTCGAGAAAATAACGGAGGTTTTGACGTACGGCATCCGCGGTGCCTTGATACCAGCGAGCTGCCTCCGGAGTCTGCTGAGCGGCCAGGATTTCGACAAAATTACTCGAAAAATTATCAAATTTATAACTGGCATTTATATGTCGATGCAACGAGGTACTGTTGAATTGCGTCAAAACATAGACTCGACGGAGCCCGGAGTTCAGGCAGTTACTGATTGGTATGTCGACCAAACGATATTTGCCGGCCAACGGCACCGCCGGTTTCGCGCGATCCTTGGTCAATGGAAACAGGCGGGTTCCCGCTCCGCCTCCCATGACGATGGCCAGTGTTCCGTTTTGCAGGGACGTTGTATCCATTGTTTACTGAGAGGCCTCGGCGACGCAGTTTGCGCCTTGGCCCATCTTGCAAGGACGCAAATTCTTTGTCACGATGGATTTTACTTATGTGCGGGATAATCGGCTATATCGGCAATTCGGAAGCAACTCCTATCTTACTGGATGGTTTGCGTCGTCTGGAATATCGGGGCTACGACTCCGCGGGCATCGCCACGCTCGAGAATGGTGAAATGGAGCTTCGAAAGTCCGCCGGCCGAATCGCTAGTTTGACCCAGCTCATTCAAAGAGAGCCGACCCATGGTACGGCGGGCATCGGACACACTCGATGGGCAACCCATGGGCTGGTGACCGACGAAAATGCCCATCCGCATCTCGACCAGAGTGGAAAATTAGCGCTCATCCATAACGGTGTGATCGAGAATTTCCAACAGTTGCGGGATCAACTGGTCAGTCAAGGGCACACCTTCCGCTCGGAGACGGATACGGAGGTGCTGGCGCATTTAATCGGTCATCTTTTTGACCAGGCGCCCGGGCCTCGCACCAAAAAGGCCCTGCTGCACGCCTTTCGATTAGCTCTTAAGCAGGTGATTGGTACGTATGGGCTGGCGCTTTTCCACGTCGACGTACCGGATATACTGCTGGGGGCGCGGCGGGGTAGTCCGCTAATTCTGGGCGTCGGCAAAGGTCAGAACTTTATCGTCAGCGACGTTAGTGCCATCGTGGCCCACACCAGAGATGTGGTCTATTTGGATGACTACGACGTGGTCTCGATCGAGCGAGATCAATTTGATATCATCTCGCTCGCCGGCGCCGATGCTTCGTTCCAGGTGAGCAAGGTAGAGTTTTCTTCCGAAGACGTTGATAAAGGCGCTTATCCCCATTTCATGCTCAAAGAAATCTTCGAGCAACCGAACTCCATCCGGGATGCGATGCGCGGCCGCCTTTCCATCGAAGAGTGCACCGCAAAATTGGGTGGTCTGAATATGTCGTCGCGGGAATTGCGCGATGTCGACCGCATCGTCCTGACCGCTTGCGGAACGGCCCTTCATGCCGCGAGAGTCGGGGAATGCCTGATTGAAAGCCTCGCCCATATCCCGACCGAGGTGGAGTTCGCCAGCGAATTTCGGTATCGCAACATGCCGATGAACAAAGACACCCTCGTCTTCGCTATCAGCCAGAGCGGGGAAACGATTGATACTTTGGCCGCTCTTCGCGAAAGCAAGCGGAAAGGACATCGGACCTTGGGCATTTGTAACAGTGTCGGCAGCACGATCGCCCGGGAAAGTGATGGCGGAGTTTATATGCATGCCGGCCCCGAAATTGGAGTGGCCGCCACCAAGAGTTTTACCTCGCAGGTCATCATTCTGACTTTACTCTCCCTTTTGTTGGGACGGATTAGGAATCTGTCGAGTGTTCAGGGGATCGAAGTAATTTCCGCGCTCGAAGGTCTCCCGGATTTAGCCCGTCAGATTCTCGATCGAAGTGATCAAATTGAAAAACTGGCCGAAAAATATGTCGAGGCAGAGGGATTTCTATTTTTTGGCCGGCAATACAATTATCCGATCGCGCTGGAAGGGGCGCTGAAGCTCAAGGAAATCAGTTACAAGTTCGCCGAAGGTCATCCCAGCGCTGAGTTAAAGCATGGTGTCATCGCACTCATCGGACCTTCTGTTCCATCAATCATGATTGCCCCCGATGACGCGGTGTACGAGAAGAACATCAACAGCATCGAGCAGATCAAAGCTCGCAAAGGGCCCGTGATTGCTATCGCCACAGAAGGCAGAAAGCAAATCGCCAGTATTGCCGACGACGTGATCTGTATCCCCAAATGTCCGGATTTTATTTCTCCGATCCTGACCGCCATCCCCCTCCAACTATTTTCCTACCATATGGCGGTAAAGCTGGGTTGCGACGTGGATAAGCCTCGCAATTTGGCGAAGAGCGTGACCGTCGAGTAGTAAGCACTATTGCCGTTGGCAAGCGTGTCATGCCACCACCTCCTAGAAAGGATTCTGCCCACGACGGCGGCTGACCCCAATGTCGTGAAGGTACGAAGACTAGAATAAGTTGGGCCAAGTGTCTCGGTTTCCCGAAGTAGTAGATGGGGCGTCCTCGCCTTACTTCTTAAGCGTCAGCGTTCTTTCCCCTGGAGCTGGAGGGCTACAGAACTCAGCCCAGGGAACTATCCCTGCGAACTCCCACCAACGCGACGCGTACTATTCACGGCTGACTCCAAAACGCCTACTCCACGGCTGACTCCCTGAACTCCGGTGAATTTCTAGGCAATTCAAACTGCGTTTAGTCGGCGGAGTTACGGCGATTTCTCCACAACCAGTCAATCGGAGTTCAGGCCTACGAAAAGTTCCCGACTTTAATGTTCAGCGACAGCGACACCTCCTCCCTAGCAGCAGCCATAACCGGCAGAAGTCGGGTTAGCTCGCCCCACATAGCGCCATTGTCCGAACGTGCAGGTCACTTGGCGTTTGGGCTGAGGCTTCCGATGACGAGACGCGCCAACTGTGGTCGGCGGTGCTGCTACGGCGGCAACACCATATTACTTACCTTCCGCGGGCACCGAAGCAGGTCAAATTTTGAATATAAAGCGAATCCTTAAAACCCTTCCAGTACCCATTTGCCGCGGGCACGTCCGCTCTCGATCAACGCATGTGCTTTTCTCAGGTTCGTCGCGTTGATCGTACCAAGAGTCTCTGCTGCCGTCGTGCGAATCACGCCGGCGTCCACCAGAGCACCAACTTCTCTAAGCAGCTCATGCTGCGCAAGCATATCCTTCGTCTGAAAAAGCGAGCGGGCAAACATGAACTCCCAGTGAAGCGAGGCTGCCTTGCGCTTCAGCGGCAGCGCATCCAGGGTCTTCGGATCGTCGATGATGCCGAATTTTCCCTGCGGGGCTAGCACATCCACCAGACTCAGATAGTGGTCGTCCGTGGCCGTCAGGCTGGCAACATACTCCACCTGCGGAATTCCGATCGCCTGAAGCTGCGGAGCGAGCGATTTTGAGTGGTCAAAAACCTCATCTGCACCGAGGTCGCGGCACCACGCCTGCGTTTCCGGGCGCGATGCCGTCGCAATGACCGTCAGTCCGGTAAGGCGCCGCGCAAGCTGAATGAGGATCGATCCCACGCCGCCAGCGCCTCCAACGATCAACAGACTACCGGCATTTACCGGCTTGCCTGGAGTGACGCCAAACCGATCGAACAGAAGTTCCCAGGCCGTAATTGTGGTGAGCGGCAGCGCGGCGGCATGCGCAAAGTTCAGCGATTTCGGCTTGGGTCCCGCAATACGTTCATCTACCAGATGCAATTCGCTGTTGCTTCCTGGGCGTGCAATCGAGCCTGCATAGTAGACCTCGTCGCCTGGATTAAACAGTGTTACCTCGGAGCCAGCCGCCCTGACAATGCCTGCGGCGTCCCAGCCGAGAATCTTGTATTCGGTGCCTTCAGGCTTGCTGCGCGCACGCACCTTCACGTCAACAGGATTCACCGAGACTGCTTTAACCTCTACCAGAAGATCGTGCCCCGCCGCTTCCGGATCAGCAATCTCAATGTCAAGGAGCGACTCCGATTCATCGATGGGGAGTGGTTTTTTATAACCGATGGCCTTCATAGTTTTTTTCTGGTGCCAGCATGCCAGAGGAAAAAATGTGCGCAAGTACCCCTCATCCAGATCGGCGACCCCGAGGTTGGGCGGTTAGTTCGGCAAAACTTGCTGTCGTAAAGCTTGCGAAGCGCATGGTCATGCAGGTTTTCCTACTCGCCTAAAGATATCTTGAGCGCCAATTGACTCCGAACCGCTAAACGAACACGTCAGTTTCGGTTGGAAACCTCATTCCGACGCTGTAGCTTTGGATCGCTACGTATGCGAGTGGCCTGAATTGGCTGGCTCGAGTTTCGAGCTGCCCTGATGACCAAAGATTTGTCCGCTACCGCTTCCACCCCGCCCGGGACCCCGGCCAAGGAAGAATTGCCTGTTCGCCAGCGCGCGACCGCCGCCCAAACGCGCCTGACTCCCGCTGAGTGGGGGCTGCTTTCCATCCTGACGTTGATGCAGTTTAGCGTCACCATCGACTTCATCATCATCGCGCCACTCGGTCCGCAGTTGATGCGCGTGTTCGGGATCGATACCGCCCAGTTCGGCTGGACTGTGGCCGCCTATGCTTTCGGTGCGGGACTCTCCAGCTTTGCGGCGGCGTTCTTTCTGGATCGTTTTGATCGCAAGCGCGCCCTTTTGGTGCTCTTCACCGGTTTCACGATTGGTACGTTTTGCTGCGCGCTGGCACCAGGATACCATGCCATGCTCGCGGCCCGATTCATGACGGGGATCTTCGGAGGCGTTTGCGGTGGCGTGGTCCTGGCCATCGTGGGAGACGCCATCCCGGAGATTCGCCGCGCTACGGCGATGGGTACCGTGATGAGTGCCTTTGCCTTGGCGTCCGCGCTCGGGGTGCCCGCCGGGCTGTGGATCGCCGAACGCGGCTGGCACTGGCCATTCTTGATCCTGGGTATCCTCTGCGCGGCGATCATTCCCTTTGCCATCTGGCTATTGCCGCGCTCGGACAGTCATTTGCGTCAGGCGGCCAGTAGCGAGTCCGCTGGTGCGCGAATGTGGGCGATCCTGGCCAACGGCAAGCACCTGCGGGCTTTCAGCCTGATGGCTGGGCTGACGACAGCCGGGTTCATGGTGGTGCCGTTTATCAGCACGTTCATGGTACGCAACGTCGGCATGACCGAGTCGCAGCTCAAATACATCTTTCTCAGTGGCGGTCTCTGCACGCTGTTTTCCATGAATCTGATCGGCCGCCTTGCAGACATGTATGGGCGGATGCGGCTCTTCACGATCATGGCGATCCTCTCGTCGGGTGCCGTTTTATGGCTGACGCATCTCCACTCAGAACCGGTCCTGCTCACGGTCGCGGTGACCAGCGTGTTCATGGTCACGATGACGGGGCGGTTCGTCCCGGCCATTGCCATGATCACCGGCAGCGTGGAAGCGCGGCACCGGGGCGGCTTCATGAGCTTGAACTCCTGCGTACAGCAGACGTTCTCGGGCCTCGGGACAAGCTTTGGCGGCTACCTGATCATCGACCAGGTGCACCAGCCCTTGCAAAATTATGGACTGATCGGCTGGATCGCCGCTGCGATTGCTATCGCCTGTATCGGATTGGCCGCCCGCCTGCGTCGGCCACCTGCCTCAACATCTTCGCCTGATCACGCAACCGCGGAAATCATGGGGTGAGTGGCCACGCCACCAATCGGACAGGGGTCGCGTCTATAGGGCCTGTTGCCGAAATAATGTCAAAATAAATGTAGCTATAACAGTTACTTATCTGGTAAAATCGCGCTTCAATATGATGGGGAGCCGAGATCGGGCGCCAATCGGGCAGGGGGTCGCGTCTATACATCGCACTTGCGAGCGGAGAATTCAGCCGCCCGCAGTGCGGGTGAAGAACTCTGACCGCTTTGTGCGCTCCGTCGCGGTGATTTGCACCCCGAGTTGACCTTCGTTGTGGCGTTGAGGTGGCTGACTCGTTGACCAGCCTCTGATGATCAACAACTCCTTTGGGACAATGGCGCAATAAGGCTTTGTGTATTGTATAGACGCGACCCCTATCCGAACAGATTTTTGCCTACATACAGTTTAACTGTACAGATAGACTGTATATATGGTATGCTCAAACCCATGGGCAAGAGGTCACGCTTTCCGAGTTGGCAACCGCGTCAGATCTTGCTGCACATTTGTACGACTCAAGAAATTATCCATCTGCTAGCGAAAGGGAGTTCTAACTAATGAACTGGCTTTATCTCGTTTCATATTTCTTCGGTGGCATCTTTCTGGCCAACGCCGTTCCACATTTGGTCAGCGGCATGATGGGACGATCATTTCAGAGTCCCTTCGCAAAGCCGCCAGGAAAAGGGCTCTCCTCATCAACCGTCAACGTGCTTTGGGGATTTTTCAACGCGGTGGCCGGCTACCTGCTGGTGCTGCGGGTTGGACATTTTGACGTGCGATCGATGAGTAATGTCCTCGGGCTGGCGGTGGGTGCCCTGCTTATCAGCCTTCTATCTGCCCGACACTTCGGCCAGTTTCATGGAGGCAATACGCCCGAAGGTTGATGAAGAAGTCTGTCACGGGCGCTTTCCGTGCCTTAGGTAGTTTCAACTATAGGGTGTGGGCAGCGGGCGCCCTGGTGTCCAACGTCGGTACCTGGATGCAGCGCATCGCCCAGGATTGGCTCGTGCTCACTCAGCTAACAAAGCACGATGCCTCTGCGGTTGGTATTGTCATGGGCTTGCAGTTTGCTCCGCAGCTGCTGCTGCTGCCCTGGACAGGGCTCGCGGCGGATCGCTTCAACCAGCGCAAACTCCTGATGCTGACGCAAGCGACGATGGGCCTGCTGGCGCTGATTCTGGGAGTGCTGACGATCGAAGGCGTCACCCAACTCTGGCACGTTTACGTGTTTGCATTCCTGTTTGGTTCTGCTGCGGCGCTCGATGCCCCGGTACGACAGACCTTCGTCGCGGAGCTCGTCGGTGACGAGCATCTTCCGAATGCCGTCGCGCTCAACTCCACATCCTTCAATGCTGGTCGGATGATCGGCCCAGCGCTAGCCGGTCTGCTTATCGCAAAGGTCGGTACTGGCTGGGCGTTCCTGATCAACGGGATATCGTTCGCCGGCGTGCTGATTTCCATGTCTTTATTCCGTGTCTCAGAGCTCCAACCGAGCGTTAGGGCCAGGCGCGCGCCAGGTGGATTCATGAAAGGCTTCCGCTATGTTTGGCGGCGCGCAGACCTCAGGGCCATCATGATCATGTTGTTTCTGATCGGCACGTTTGGATTGAACTTCCCGATCTTCATCTCAACGATGGCCGTTAAGATATTTCACTCTGACGCGAAAGGATTTGGGCTACTCTCCTCCATCATGGCGGTTGGGACGATTTCGGGAGCTTTGTTAGCTGCTGGTCGAGACAAACCCCAATTCGGTTCCTTATTGATCGGCGCTGCGGGTTTCGGTATTGGATGTACACTCGCCGCGCTGTCGCCCGGCTATTGGTGGTTTTCGGGTTCTTTGGTGTTGATCGGTGTCGCCGCTTTGACGCTCACCAACACGACTAACAGCATAATGCAGCTCTCTGCCGAACCTGCCATGCGTGGGCGAGTTATGGCACTTCGTCTGGCGGTTGCACTCGGCGGTACCCCGATCGGCGCGCCCATCGTCGGATGGGTAGCCAATCACTTCGGCCCGCGCTGGGCGCTGGGAGTGGGTGCCGCATCGGGGGTGGCTGCCGCTATGGTGGCTCTTCGGGTTCTGACGCAGAGAACTGAATCCACACCGGGAAATGAGCCACGTCCAGTATGAAGCGAAGCTCTCGCGGTCATCTCTATGAGATTGAATAACCTTTTCAGTTTCCCACTCGTTTTTCTTCCTCTGCGGGATATCGATCCCCCTGTATCTTAATCTTCGAGACGGCCTGGTTGAAGTGGTGCCATTCTTCGGGAGTGAATTCAAAGTCGATCGATCTCAGATTTTCTTCTAGACGCTCCAGCTTGGTGGTGCCCGGAATGGGAACCATCCATGGTTTTTGCGCAAGCACCCAGGCGAGCGCGACCTGGGATACGGCCACTCCTTTCCGGTGACCGAATTCGTTGATCAGATCGATAAGAACCTGGTTCGCTTTCATCGCGTCTGCGGTGAAGCGAGGCAAGGTGGCGCGGTTGTCGTTACGGCCGTCAAACTTTGTCTGTTCGTTCAAAGCTCCGGCGAGGTAACCTCTGCCGAGTGGGCTGTAAGGAACGAAACCGATTCCGAGTTCTTCCAGTGTCGGCAGGACCTCCTCTTCCGGTGGTCTGCACATTAGGGAATATTCGCTTTGAACAGCGGGGCGGAAATCGGGCAGGGGGTCGCGTCTATACATCGCACTTGCGAGAGCAGAATTTAGTCGCCCTCAGTGCGGTGAAGAACTCCGACCGCTTTGTGCGCTCCGCCGCGGCGATTTGCACCCCGAGTTGACCGATTCGTTGTGGCGTTGAGGCGGCTGACCCGTTGGCCAGCCTTTGATGATCAACAACTCCTTCGGGACAATGGCGCAATAAGTTTTGTGTATTGTATAGGGCCTGTTGCCCGAACATGATGTGCGCTAGTCGATAAGTGCCAGAGGTTGGCGTGTTAGCTCAGTGCGAGGGGCAATGGCTCAGTGGAGAAAAGATAAAGAGCATTTGCAGCGTCGCAGTCGGACCATGAAAGACGATAAGTCGAAGCTTCCAAAGCCTTTCCGGGCAGATTTTGGGTCATGACGACCAGTTTTCTTAGGTTTTGAATGGTCGCAATCAAGAGGTCCTGGATCGATTGTTTGATCAACCCTCGCCAGCGAGCGCGTTTGAAGCCATGTCGGTTGGCAGCGTCGGCAAAACTGCGTTCCACTAGATGCTGCCGGCGTTTGCGATCAAGCTTGGCACTCTTTGTCTTGGCTTGTCGACGCGCTCGATCCAAGAGGGCTTGATCGCGGTGACGTTTAAGGCTGCGGCCCGTTTTGGATCGGGTGCAGAACTCTCGCAAATGGCAACTCAGACAAACTCCTCTCTTGGTCACGTACTCCCAGGTCAGGCGCACCGAATGCAGCCGCCTGGGCCTCATCACTTGACCAGCCGGGCACAAATAGGTGTCACTCTGGGCTCGGTAGAGGAACTGCGATTCCGGATAGATCTCCTCTCGCTTCCCATTCCCAGCGCGGCTAGCCGAGAGATCGGCCATATGGGTGCGGAGCTTGCGGTTCTGACAGGCGAGATAGTTTTCGACCGTCCCATATTTGCAATCGGCAATGATGGTTTTGGCTGCGATCCCAGCGTTAAACTGGTGTTGATCAATCAAGCCCAGGAGCTCATGAGCTTCATTGACTATTGCGGTGGTGGTCTTGAGCGCGGTGACAATGCCCCGAGCGTCATCGATCACTCGGTGGTTCTTGTATCGAGGCCGAGCTCTTAGCCCCTGCTGCCGCGTGAGGGTGGCTTCCGGATCAGTGCTGCTTTGAAACTTTTCGTTCGTGGTCTTTGGAGAGTCTGGTCTGGGGGGATTGGGTTTTTGATCCTCATCGGTTTGGCTCTTGGGGTGCTCGACTTCGTCGAGCTTGTGAGTTTCTTCAAGACAAGCCTCTCGGATCTGAGCCAGGCTGGCGGCATCCAACTCGCGGATCGAGTTGAGCGACGCATCAGCGTCGACCAAGCTACTGTCGAGGTGAATCTTGCTGCCCTCCACCAGTCCGGCGCTCACACACTGTGCCACCACCCGACTGAAGAGGGAAACGAACACCTCTTGACCCCATCGTTTCCTCGCTTTGCTCAAGACGCTGTGATTGGGAATCACATCGTCCAAGCCGTACCCCAGAAACCACATGTAATCGAGCCGTTCTGGGATGATCCGCATTAGTTCGCGCTCGCTGCGCACGTTGTCTAGAAACAACAGCAGCATCATTTTGAGGATCACCGCTGGATCTTCGGAAACATTGCCTTTGGTTCCGTAGCAGTTCGCTACTTCCTCCCGGACGAAATCAAGCTTGAGCAACTCATTGAATTTGCGCAGCGGATGATCGCTCCGCACTCGTTTATCCAGGTTGACGCGGTAACTCCAAAGCTGTTTTTGCCGATCTCGGCTCCCCATCATATTGAAGCGCGATTTTACCAGATAAGTAACTGTTATAGCTACATTTATTTTGACATTATTTCGGCAACAGCCCCTATAGACGCGACCCCTACCTTGACGCTCCGCGACAGCAGATGTTTACGTTCCTTCATTTCCTTGTGAAAGTGTTGGCCTTAATATTTCCTCGAGTCGCGCCCACTGGAGGCGACAAAAAAGAAAAATAGATTTGTGAAAACTACATCTTACCGAGAATTGGGGAGATCGGGTATCCAGCTCAGTGCACTCGGGCTGGGCTGTTGGGCGATTGGCGGACCGTTTTGGGCGGGCGAAACCCCTGTCGGCTGGGGCAAAGTCGATGACGAGGAGTCGATCGACGCTGTCCACCGGGCGCTAGAATTGGGGGTCAATTTTTTCGACACCGCTGACGTGTACGGGGCAGGGCATAGTGAGCGCGTTTTAGCCCGAGCGTTGGCAGGCCGCCGTCACCAAGTTGTCATCGCAACCAAGTTTGGCAACCAGTTCGATGAAAATAGCAAACAAATCACGGGCCTCAGTGCCGACCCGGACTATATCCGCCAGGCGTGCGAAGCGTCACTACGGCGTTTGGGCACGGAATACATTGATCTCTACCAATTCCATTGGGGTGATTGTCCGACGGAGCAGGCGAGAGGAGTGCGCGATACGTTGGAAACATTGGTGCAAGCAGGAAAAATTCGCGCCTATGGGTGGAGTACGGATTCTCCCGAGCGCGCGGCCGTTTTTGCCGAAGGCCCAAACTGCGTGGCAATCCAGCACCAGATGAATGTGCTGGACGATAATCCGGCGCTGATTGCCCTCTGTGAGGAGTTGAACCTGGCCAGCATCAACCGGGGGCCGCTGGCAATGGGGTTGCTGACGGGCAAATTCAGCGCTGGAGCAACCTTGCCCATAGATGATGTGCGCGGTAGAAACAGCCCTGACTGGATGCGCTATTTCAAAAACGGCCAACCAAACCCCGTCTGGTTGAAAAAGCTCGAAGCCGTGCGTGATATCCTTACGAGCCAGAGTCGGACGCTAGCCCAGGGAGCGTTGGCCTGGCTCTGGGGACGAAGCGAGCGGACGCTACCGATCCCAGGTTTCAGAACCATCGCGCAGGTCGAAGATAACTGCGGGGCCTTGGACCATGGGCCGCTGACCGCCGAACAGATGCGTGAGATCGATGGCATGTTGGAGCGTTAACACTAAAGCGGCGCTACTTTCATGACATTTTCTGGTCGCGAATCGGTGACCTGAACTGAAAGACGGCGCCTCGGGAGTTACTGGCCGTTGCCCAGAGGTCTCCACCGTGCGCTTCGATAATCGAACGGCTGATGCCAGTCCCATGCCTAAGCCATGAGGTTTGGTAGTATAGAAGGCGTCGAAAAGTCGATCGAGACTCTTCACATCCAGCCCTGGACCGGAATCCCGCACCGCAGTCAACGTCCATTCAGCGGCAGCTGAGGCTGGCTGGCTTTTCCTCGATTCGCCGGAGATCCCAGTGACTTTCTCCGAACTTACCCATAGCTCTCGTGGACCTCCTCCGCTCCACTCATGGCCCTAGGTATTCTCGCTCTTCGCTTCGCGCATCCAGCCAAAATTCGAAGCAGCGCCTCTACACCAGTCACTGACTGACTTGGTGCACCAAATGCTTACGCTCTCGATGAAGAGAAGACGCAGAATCGTTTTATCCTGCTTACGACCAACGGATTGGACCTTTAGTTCTATTTACTATCAGTGGTTGGCAGGTTGAAGTTATGAGATGGATACCGCCACTTACGCAGCCACTGCAATGCTCTCCCGGAGTGTGATTCGAAAAACAGAGCACCCACTTAGGCCTGAAGCCGACTTCCTGCCTGCCGATTTTACGGAGATCGCGAGAAGGTGGGTTTGGCGATATTACGCAACGGGGCCGTGCAACGACATCTAAGCAGACTTTAAGACGTTATTTTCCCTTGAGATTGGGCCACGCATCATCGTTGAGTGGAAGCCCTAGTTGGACGGTCGCTCGTTCGAGGGCCGTACCGCGCAAAGGCTTGCTAACGTAATCGTCCATAGCCGCGATCAGATACTTTCAGCAATGATGGAGGCGTGCATTGCTCATCAAGTACCCCCCGGCAATCTTTCTTTCGCTTTAGCTAGCTCTGCTGAGCGGCCAGTCACCCGCTCGTCCAAGTCGTCCCGGGCGCGTTTTTGGTCATTTATGTCCGTGGCGGTGCCGACCCACTGGACGATTTTCCCGGTTTGACCACGCAAAGGAAAAGCACGTCCAAGGTGCCAGCGATAAGCACCGTCTGAGGCACGCTTGAACCGGTATTCCACTTCATATTCGCGGCCGGTGGAGATGGCTCTGGTCCAATGGTCCACGCAATACTGGAAATCGTCCGGATGTACCACCGGTTGCCAACCTTGACCCTGCGTCTGCTCTAGACTCATGCCGGTGTAGTCGAACCAGCGCTGATTATAGTAGTCGATATTCCCGTCCGGTTTTGCCGTCCAGACAATCTGGGGCATCACATCGGCTAAAAATCCGTAGCGATGGGCGTCTTGCCTCAGTTCAGCGGCCCGGGTGTTCAACGATTTGGCGTTCGTCCAAACCAGTGTCGCAAAGATAATCAGGTTCGAGGTGGCAAAGAGCGCGAGGCCATATTCGGTCCCGTAAAGACCCGCATGTTCACCTAGCAGCCTCAACCAACCGAAGGAAAACGGCAGAATTAGCACCCAGGGCAAGATCAGCCGGGCCAATCGTCCGCCGGGATAGTCACTGGTGAGAACAGACATCATCCCTTGGTCGGGCCGCGCCAACAAAGTGCCGACACACAGAACTGCCAAAATCATCGCGCTATGCACGGCGATGGTGGTGTAGAAGGAGACGACGTATGGGCCGTGGTCCCCATAAACGTAACCCAGAGAAGCGAAAATCGCCGCCACCAAACCACTGAGAGCAAGGATCTGCGATGCGATGGCGTCTTGAGAACTTTTTCGGCCCAGGAAAAACAGCGAGGAACCGAGCATGAAAAACCCGAATGCCGTGGCAATAGACATTCTGCCGGCGGGCGATACTCGCAGATCAGTCCACGGGTCTGGCAGCAACAATTCATCAATCCCGAAATTCAGCTTGAGACAGTATTCTCCGAGTGTTAGCAGGCCGACCAAAGCGACCAGGAAGGCAAGGATCTGCCCCCAAGAAGGGTGAAAAGGGTTAGCCGATTTAGTTGGGGTCGAGGGACGCCGTAACAGCCAAAGTGACAGTCCCGCCACTACGAAGCAAAAAGCCGTGTTTGGCTTCATCGTGGCGTAGTTTGGGATCAGGCTGGTGAGGGGTCTTATGCCCCAAAGCCAACCCGCCAGAACCATGCTGCCCAGCGCTACAGCAATCAAAACCGCGATTTTGGTCAAGAATCCGCGCCGCAAGCCAACCTGCGGTCCGACTGAACCGTCGCTAGTGAGAGTATTCAGATGTCCTTTCCACAATCGCCAGATCTACCGACTACAGCCGAGGCTCGATCGTGGTCGTGGAAGCGCTGCCACTTCAAAGTAGACTACGGTTGCTGAGACTGGACTTCAGGCGCGACTCGGATCAGCACCCGCTACTTTAAGCTCGTTGCGCGGAAACACAAACTTTCTAAATGTATTGCTAGGCGTTTTTTCTACCATCCTAAAACCCAGGCGAAGATTAAGGGAGCCACGATGGTGGCGTCCGATTCGATAATGAATTTTGGGGTGTCCAAGGATAAGCTTACCCCAGGTAATTTTCTCGTTCGGAACCGCACCGGAATACGACCCGTAGCTGGTGGTCGAATCGCTGATCTGACAAAAGTAACCCCAGCGCGGAATATTTTCTCTTTGCAGGTCTTGATGCAACATCGGCACCACGCAAATTGGGAAGTCACCCGCGATGCCGCCGGCAATCTGGAAGAACCCTATGGAAGAGTGCTCCGAGGTCTTGGTGTACCATTCGGCGAGTGACATCATGTATTCGATCCCGGTCCGTACGGTATGAACATTTTTGACGTCACCTGAGATGCAGTGACCGGCGTACATATTGCCTAAGGTTGAATCCTCCCATCCTGGGACGAACATTGGCAAATCTTTTTGCATCGCCGCATAGAGCCAGCTGTCTTTGG
This sequence comes from uncultured Verrucomicrobiae bacterium, assembly GCA_963808535.1. GTDB lineage: Bacteria > Verrucomicrobiota > Verrucomicrobiia > Chthoniobacterales > JAFAMB01 > JAFAMB01. The sequence goes on from CAWEGF010000005.1 coordinate 21,877, forward strand.
GGTCGATCTGGTAAGATTTTCTGAGCCGGTCATCGCGCAGGATCGAATAGAAAAATTCGTGCGGAAACAGTTTCCGTCCTTCCTGGTCTGCGTGGACCCATTCTTGCAAGACGGCTTTTTCGATTCGCCGCATCGCTTCTCCTTCCGGGATACAGGTATCTGTGACCCGGTTCAAGTGCTGGTCCAGAAGTGCCTGCTCGTCTTCGCCTTTCAGCTCCCGCCAGTTGGGAATGCGCTTGTAGTGATCATGCGCGACCAGGTTGAAGACGTCTTCTTCAAGGTTCGCGCCGGTGCAACAGATGGCGTGAACCTTGTCCTGGCGAATCATCTCGGCGAGCGAAAGACCGAGTTCGGCCGTGCTCATCGCTCCGGCCACCGTGACCAACATCTTACCGCCCTGACTCAGATGAGCCGTGTAGCCTTGAGCGGCGTCTTTCAACGTTGCTGCGTTGAAGTGCCGGAAATGATGCGAGATGAATTCCGAAACAGTTTTCATTTGCCCAACGAGGGTACCGGTTTGTTGCGCAGTTCAAGGAGATTTTCGGTTTACCGACGAAAAATCCGTTTTCGCGCCCTCCTGTTCCACTAGTTGCGGAACAAACTTCTGCACGACTTTGCCGGCCGCCATTTCAATCAGGATCTCACATAACATTTGAAGTTCGCTGCGAGAATGGGAAACACACAGAAACGGGATCGAAAATTCGCTTCGCAGTTGTCGGACCAGATCGACGCCGGTCTGACGAAGTCTAGGATCTAGCGCCGTGAACGGCTCGTCTAACAAGATGAGTCGCGGGCGCGACATGATCGCTCGGGCCAGTGCGACTCGCTGTTTCTCGCCACCGGACAGGTCATCAATCCTGCGTTCCAGCAATTTCCCCAAACCAAGGGATCCAATAACTTGATCCGGAGAAATGGCTTCGAGCGTCTTCGCGGCGGTACGACGCGAACCATAAAAGATGTTTCCGCGCACGTTCAGATGCGGAAAGAGAGCCAGGTCCTGCGGCACATATCCAATTCCGCGTTGATTCGACGGCACGAAGGTCGAGTTGTTTTGCAAGATGACTCCATTCAGCTGGATGAGGCCTTCCGCTCCCTTCCGGATTCCGGCCAAGAGATCGAGCAAGGATGTTTTGCCAGAGCCCGAATCTCCGAACAGTCCGATCGAGGCGGCCTCAATGTCGAGATCCAAGGTCAGTGTGAAATGGGCCAGCGGCAGGCGGACGCCCTCCAGCTTTAATCTCATCGCAGTTCCTTTTTCTTGCGCAGAAGTTGCTCGCTTAAGAATACCGCGATGAAGGCAATCAAGACCGCAACCGCCACCAGAGAAAATGCTTCGTGGTCTTTCCCTAGTTGGACCAGACTATAAATCGAGAGCGCCAGGGTTGTTGTTTTACCGGGTATGTTGCCGGCCACGAGAATGGTGGCCCCAAACTCGCCGATCGCTCGGGCGAAGGAGAGTAGAAACCCAGCCAGAATTCCCCGGAAGGCGAGCGGGATCGTGATAGTGAAAATCACTCTCCAGAACGAGGCCCCCAGAGTCTCAGCGATCTGTTCCAGTCGCGGATTCACGGCTTCGAATCCGATCCGGGCGGAGCGGACCAGGAGCGGAAAACTCATCGCGGCCGTGGCTAGTAGCACCGCCCGCCAAGTGAACGCGATGTCGACACCGAAGGTGGACCGAATCAGGGCCCCGATCGGACCGCGTCGGCCGAAGAGGTCGAGCAGAATTAGTCCGGTCGCTACCGGAGGGATGACCAGGGGAAGCGATACCGCCGTTTCGATGAAGGGCTTCCAGGGTGACCGGGTCTTGGCCAGCCACCAGGCCAGCGCCGTTCCCGGAGGCAAAATTAATAACGAACTAGCCAAACAGACCTGCAAGGTGAACTCGATAATTCCCCATTGACCGGACATCAGGGCAAGATGGTGAACCCATACTTCATGAAAATCTTCGCCGCTTCAGGTGACGCCAGGTATTCCGCTAATTTCTTCGCGGCTTCCAAGTGCGCCGAATCTTTGATGACCGCTACGGGGTAAGAAATGCGCGGACCGTCTGCCGCCGGAATCTCGTAGGCGACTTTGACCTCATGCGAGGTTAACGCATCGGTTTTGTAAACGATCCCCGCCTCAGCGTTGGTGCTTTCCACCGCGGCCAGGCAGGCCCGGACATTTTCCGTCGGAATGATCTCAGAAACCAGATGATCCCAGATTCCAAGTTTAGTGAGAAACTCCTTGGCGTAGATCCCGGCCGGCACGGCGTCCGGGTTGGCCAGGGCGAGTCGACTGACTAGGGATTTATCTCCGAGTTGCATCGGATTCGAAAGGATGATCGAAGACCCTTTCGGAACGATGACAACCAGCGTGTTGCCGAGCAAACTTCTGCGGCTTCCCGCCAGCAAGCGATCTCGGTGGGCCAGAAAATCCATCTTGGCCTCGTCGGCGGAGAAAAATATGTCTGCGGGCGCTCCGGCGTCTATTTGCCGAGCCAGGTCGTTGGATCCGGCAAAATTAAAACTCAAGGTCTCCGAGGACGTTTTTTCGTAAAGAGGCGCGATTTCCTTTAGCGCCTCAGTTAGGCTGATCGCTGCAAAAACCAGGAGTTCTGCCGCTCGGCCAGAGCAGGGCATTGACGCGATAACGACAAAAAGAAAAACGAAAGCCAGCCGGCTTATTTTCGGTTGTCGCAAAAGAAAACTCAGAATTCGCGGCCCCATTTTTCCGAGATTCCCACCTCGGTTTGTGGAGTGCAATCTCAAATTCGGGAAGTTGCCAGTGCCAGTGGTGAGGAAACACCGCCGAACGTCGAACAGTCGCCGCTGAACGCTGAACCCTGAACGTTGAACGCTGAACGTTAAGGTTGCATGCTGCCAGAGGCGATTGTAGACAGATGGAAATGGATGCGAAGAGGATTTTGCACGTGATTCTGGTGACGTTGGTGCCCTTCTCAAGTGTTCTGGCGCAAGGGGCTGGTGAATCGGCGAAGACCGAGGCTTTGGTGTTGAAAGCTCAAACGGTCGAGCTCGAGGGTTTGAAAGCGGAGATCAAGGCTCAAGGGGAAAAGATCGATCGCCTGACCCAGGAAATGGAAGCGTTGACTGAGATGCTCAAGCAGAAATCTGCGCCGCCGGTGGCCAAAGCTGAACCAGTGCCGACGGCCACCCCGGTGACGGCCGCCAATCCGGCGGCTGCCAATCCAGCTACCGCTAATCCCGCTCCCACTACTGCTGGGGTAGAGAACCCCGCCCCAGCCGATAGTGGAAACACCAAGACGCACATCGTGGCCAAAGGTGAGACTCTAACCCAAATTTCAAAGCAGTACGGTGTCTCTGTCGACGAGATAGAGCAGCTCAATAAGATCGGCGACGCCAAAAAACTGCAGGCCGGGCAAACAATTAAAATTCCTGTTTCAGCCGGGGCAACTCCATCTCCCGCCCCTTAGGGCCGGGAAGGGCGCAGAGGGGCAGGAGAGCACGAGGGGAAATTTATTACCACAAAGACACAGAGGGCACGGAGTTTCGGAGAAATCCCAAATTACAGAAAATCCGATCCCATCCGTTTCCGTTTTTTGTAACTTCGTGTTCTCTGTGTCTTTGTGGTAATAAAATTTCTCCTCCGCGGCCTCGATCCCTCTCTGTGTCCTCCTCCCTTTGATCGATCATGATTTGCTTTCAATCATGAAAATCGGTACTGTGCCTTATGCCCGAAAGGACGCAGAAACCACCAACGCCGGCTCCTTGGGAGCCAAAGCAGGGGGACGGAGACGGACCTCGATCGCCTGATGTTTCGAAGCCGGATACGAAAGATTTATTAAAGCGGATGCGCAAGGTGGATCCAAACCAGTCCAAGCGCTACCGGCAACGGACTGGCGAGTAGCATGGATGGATCGAATGCTGCTGGCCCGGCAGCCGGGGATTTCCTGGCTGTGCTGAAACAACGTCGTTTAATTAGCGAGATCCCATCAGGGGGGGCCATCCATTCCGATTTCAAGGAAACGATTGCCACCACGATTCTGGGCTTCAAGTTCGCGGATGGCGTTTTAGTGGCCGGAGATCGAAGGGCCACGGCTGGAAACGTTGTCATGTATGACCGGGCCGACAAGGTTTTGGAAATCGATCGTCATTCGGTGATGGCGATTGCTGGCTCGCCGGCGGCCGCGTGGGAAATGGCCAGGATTCTGGAACATTCTTTTCAATTTTATCGGCGCAGCCAGCTTCAGGAGATGAGCGTCGAAGGCAAAGTTCGTTCTTTATCGAAGTTGTTGCGCGACAATCTTGGGATGGTTATGCAAGGCGTCGGAGTAGTGGTGCCGTTGTTCGCCACCTATGACAAAAAAAGCTCGGACCCTGCCAAGCTTTTTTTCTATGACGCGATGGGCGCTCAGTTTGAAGCGGCCGATTATGCGTCTAGCGGTTCAGGCGCAGCAGCGGTTAGAAGCGTGCTTTATTACGAGAAAAACTGGGGACCCAAACCTTTGGGGGAACGCAGCCAGGAAGACGCCATCCTGCTCGCGTTGAAAGCGCTGGACACCGCCGCAGAAGCAGATACCGCCACTGGCGGCATTGATCGTCACGGTAAAATTTTCCCCATTATCAAAATCGTGACTGGAGCCGGAATTGAGACTGTTTCAGACGACAAGCTTTCCGAGTTGTTCGAAACTCACGTAGCATGATTGAAGAACCGTACCGTTGGGTTGAGGCGATCTCTAATCGCCGCGAATATATTGAGAATGAATTAGCAACCGGCAGTCCAACGCTGGGATTAAGTTTTGTCGATGGCATCCTGCTCCTGACTTTTGGGCGTGATCGCCGAAAAATCTTCGAGATTTATGATCGGATTGCCATGGGAGCGATCGGGCATCCCGGGGATATTGAACGATTGCGGATGACGGCGATTGAGTTGGCCGGGACGGAAGGATTTACTCGTTCCGCCGCCGACGTCTCCCTCCGGCGGATGGCCACCTATTCATTTAGTCCTGCCCTGAAACAAGCGTTTGAGCAGATTTATGGCGCCCCCTATTTGGTGAGAATTCTGTTTGCGGAAGTCGGGGAATCGCCTGAGACCGATCTGTTTGTTCGCCTCGATTATGACGGAGCGATGCACGCCAACTCCATGGGAGGCCGAAAGACACGGGAGAATTTTGGGGCGATCGCCGGAACTCGGCGCGGACTGGAGCAAGTGGAAAGCGTTTTAAGTCGGGCGGAGATATCAGACCTGCATAGCGCTTTGGAAGCTGGTATTCGAGCTTGGGGCGCAGGACTCTACGCCGCCGGGGAGAATCATGCTGAGGCTCCGGATGAACCCGCGCTGAAAGATTTTGTGAAGTCGCGTTTAGAACAATACAGCATCGAGGCGGCTTTCCTTCAGCGAGGGGTGACTGCCTCTCATGCCGCCTTCATGGAAGTGCCAGAGTCGGATTTGGAAGCCGTTCTGAGTAAATTTCGGTAGGATTGTACACAATCGTTTCCATGAGAAAAGCCCTCCTACTTTTTTTGTGTATCTGGATGGCAAATCCGCTTTGGGCAGACGACCTCACTCGCACCCTTCAGCAGCGGTTAAAGGACCAGGGCTTCTACTATGGTGAAGTGAATGGCCAGGGCGGTGAGGAGACTACGTCAGCTATCCGGCGCTACCAGATTCGGCATGGGCTCAAGGTGACCGGTCAACCGAACGACGAAACTCTTCACGCTTTAGGCTTAGCGCCTGGCAACTCTTCGCGTCCGGCCCCTGGATATCACGAAAACCCGGTTTCCCCTGAGCCGGCCAACGTGATTACGGGCCTTCGCCCGACCAATATGACGATCGGCAATTGCCGCAATCCGAGACTCCCGAGGATTACAATCAAATGCGGCCGCCTCCGGTGCTGACACCGGGGAGCGTAAATTCCTTGCCCAGACTGTTTGCCGGCACCATGTACCAGGGATCTCCACCACAGGTGCAAGAGAACGTGCTCTACGCGGTTCAGGGAGAACTGATGAGAAGGGGTCTATTCAGGGGCGTAATCGACGGGCATTTGGGTCCGGCTACCGTTAACGCCATTATTCGATTACAGCAGTACGAAGGGTTGCCGGTGAGCGGCAGGCTTGACAATCCAACGTTAGACGATTTGCAAGCTTTTCCAGGGCAGCGCAACGGGCCGCCCCCGGAAGGTATTCGGTAGCGATCCGGGTAGTTCAAATCTCCGTCTTAGTGCTGGTGCTTCGTCCCGAAGCGCGGATTCGTTGGGCGCCGAGGTCGAAATTTTCAATTCAGGCTTGCACCTTTCTTCCAGGTGGATTTCGATTTACGGAGGGTATGGAAGCGATCATTGAATCACTAGGGGAATGCCATTTTTTATCGCCCTTGCGGCACCGGCATGCTGGAATAGACGGGTTTCGAACGGAAGAGCATCGCGTCATCTACGACGATTCGATGGAGGGAGTGCGGGACATGTTCGAAAGAGGGCTCAGTCCTCTCAATTTCGAGATGGCTGGCCCTCGTGAGAAGATTTACTTCGATCCGGGGAAAACATCCGCCGCGATTGTTACCTGCGGCGGGCTCTGTCCGGGATTGAACGATATCATCCGTGGGATCGTGATGGAACTCTACCATCGGTACGGCGTCACACGGATCTTCGGTCTCCGCTATGGCTACGAAGGTTTGGTCCCGCGGCAGGGACATGTTCCGTTGGCGCTGAGACCGGAATCCGTTTCCACGATCCACACCTTCGGCGGGACCATTCTCGGAAGTTCCCGCGGCCCGCAGGACGCCCGTGAAATGGTGGATCACCTCGAGGAACTGGGCGTTGATTTGTTATTTATCGTTGGAGGGGATGGTACCCTCCGGGGAGGCGATAAGATCAATGCGGAGCTCCGGCGCCGAGGTAGCAAAAGGTGCGTCATCGGGATTCCGAAGACCATTGATAACGACATTATGTACCTCGACAAGAGCTTCGGCTTTGACACCGCCTTTGCCGAAGCGGTCAAGGCCGTGGCTTGCGCCCACGTTGAAGCGGTCGGGGCGATGAACGGCATTGGACTAGTCAAATTAATGGGGCGCCACTCCGGCTTTATCTCCTGCTACGCGGCCCTGGCTGGACAACATGTCAATTATTGCCTGATTCCGGAAGTGCCTTTTGCGCTCGATGGCCCGTCCGGTTTACTCGAGACTCTCCGGTACAGGCTGGCCAAGCGAAGACATGCCGTGATCGTCGTTGCCGAGGGTGCCGGTCAGGATTTGATGAATAAAAACTCCGAGGAAACGGACGCCTCCGGCAATACCAAGCTCGGGAATATCGGTGAGTTTTTGAAAGATCGGATTTCTGAATTCTTCAAAAAACGGCGGATCGAAGTGAACTTAAAATACATTGATCCCAGCTATACAATCAGGAGCGTCCCGGCGTCGGCGCAGGATAACGTCTATTGCCTTCGTTTGGCCCAAAATGCGGTTCACGCCGGGATGGCCGGTAAAACCGGTATGTTGATCGGCCAGTGGCATAGCACGTTCGTCCACATTCCTTTCGAACTTGTCACGCAGGGCCGCCGCCGAGTCGATCCATCCGGGGATTTATGGCAAGCCGTGCTGGAATGTACGGGTCAGGCAGTCAGAATGTCGTGAGCGGTCTTGACTGCCTAATTCAAAGCATCCAAGTTCGTCTCCTCTCGGGTACCTCAATTTCCCTGAGCAGTTCGAATTAAACTCACTATCCCCCAAATAAAATGAAACGTTGGACACTTGCGTTTGCCGCACTCGCCGCGTTCGGTCTGGTTGCCCCATCAATTCTCGATGTGGCTTCTGCCGCCGACACTAAAAAATTCACCATCGCCTTGATCCCCGGTCTGACGACCGATGCCTTCTATATCACGATGCATAAGGGAGCCGATCAAGCCGCTAAAGCATTGGGTGTTGACCTCGTCTTTCAAGGCGCCCCGGACTTCAACCCAGTCACTCAAGTCCCAGTATTGAACGCGATTATTGGACGTAAACCGGATGCCATTTTGATCGCTCCGACCGACAAGGTTCAATTGGTTGAGTCTTTAAAGAAGGCCGTGGACGCCGGCATTCCGGTGCTGACCGTCGATACCTTCATCGGGGATGGTCATTATCAGACCGGCAACGGCAACGCTGATTTCCCGCTCTCCTATATTGCCTCCGACAACATTCTGGGTGGCGAAATCGCTGCGCGAGCCTTGGCGAAGGCTATCGGGGATAAGGGAAAGGTTTATGTCTCGAACGTAAAGCCAGGCGTTTCGACCACGGACCAGCGAGAGGAAGGCTTTAAGAATGAAATGAAAAAACACCCCAACATCACCGTCTTGGAAACGCAATTCAATGACGATGATGCCAATAAAGCCGCTTCCCAATTTCAATCGGTTTACGCTCGTAATTCAGATTTGACGGGTGTCTTTGGCGCCAATCTTTTTTCGGCCATGGGTGCCGCCAACGGCGTGAAGCAGGGTGGGGTAACCGGTAAAGTGAAAGTGGTGGCCTTTGACGCCCCAACTTCAATCGTCTCCGAGATCAAGTCTGGGAATGTCGACATTGCCATCGCTCAGCATCCGGCCGAGATCGGATATTTTGGAGTCGTTGCCGCCTATGCGCATTTAACGGGCCAATCGATTCCCACTTTGATTGGAACCGGATTTACCGTCATCGACAAAAACAACGTTGATGATCCTAACGTCAAACGCTTTATCTATTCGGACTAGTCTGTAGTCCGTTCTCAAAATCTGGCGGTGACTTTCAAAAGCGCCGCCAGATATCCGTCTTTTTCCGACCTTCTCTCTTTTCTTTGCCAGTGACGACCATCACCAAGACAGTGCCGAACGTGAACAAGCGGGTTCGCTGGCTGGATTTTCTAGCGGCGTTTCGGGCTTGGCTCTTCTTGGGAATTCTTTTGATCACTTTCGAGATTTGGGCCCGTGTCGAGTACAACAGCACGTTTTTCTTCAATCCGTTCAACGTCAAATCCATTGCGGTTTTCACCGTCACTCCGCTGTTGTTGGCTCTAGGCCAAACTTTTGTCATCATCTCGGGCGGGTATTGATTTGTCCGTCGGATTTACGATGGGCCTTTCCGCAGTCGTTACGGCCCATGTTTTCAATTGGGGCGGCCAATTCGGCAGCCCAGTTCTGAGTCTCTTCCTGGCGGTCGTTGCCGGTTTGGGGATTGCCGTGGTGCCTGGGGTTATTAATGGTTTGCTGATCGCCGATCTCCAGGTTCCTCCTTTCATCGGGACGCTTGGAATGTACGGGGTCGCGAGAGGAGTCGCCTTTTTGTTAGCGAGGGGGACCACCGTTCCCGTCCAGGGCGGGCTTTTGGGTGCGGTCGGAAACGGCGAATTCTTGGGGATTCCGAACGTCGTTTTACTTACCGCATTTATTCTGTTGGTGATGCATTATCTACTTTCGCAAACCCGTTACGGCCAGCACACCTATGCGATCGGCGGGAATGTGAACGCCGCTCTTCGAGCTGGGATTAATGTCCGGAACAACACTATCGCTCTCTATATTCTTTCCTCAGTGGCCGCGGGATGTGCCGGTATTCTTTATACCGCTAAATTTTCCGCCGGGGCGGCTCAAGCGGGTGAACCCGTTTTGCTGGACAGCATCGCGGCCGTCGTGATCGGCGGAGCAAGTCTATTTGGGGGATCCGGTACCGTCGTCGGAACGGTGATTGGTGCCCTGATCATCGCGGTCATTCAGTACGGACTCGTTTTTGTGAATGTTGAACCATTCTGGCAATTCGTGGCGGTCGGGGTGGTGATCATTATTTCTGTTCTCGTCGACCAAATTCAGAAACAGGTTGCCCGGGAGGGAGCGAATGGATAGCAACCCTCCATCGTCTCCATCCTCACCGCTGCTGGAGGCCGAAAATGTTTCCAAGCGATTTGGCGGGGTCCATGCCCTCAAAGAAGTATCCTTGCGGCTCCAAGCAGGCGAAGTACTCGCCCTGGCCGGAGACAATGGAGCTGGGAAATCCACCCTGATCAAGATCATCTCCGGAGTTCATCACTCAGACGGAGGGAGTTTGCGGTACGCCGGGCAGGAGATAAAGTTCGACAATCCTCAGCAAGCGCGTGATTGCGGAATCGAAACCATTTACCAGGATTTAGCGTTAGCGGACAACCTGGATGTGGGGGCGAATGTTTTTCTCGGACGTGAGCCGGTGCGGAGGATCTTCGGACTACCGTTCGTCGACCGGCGTTTGATGCGCGAAGAAGCAGAGAAAACGTTGCGCGCTCTCGATATCCACATCCACCGCCTCTCCAACCCTATCCGGTCGCTCTCCGGAGGCCAACGCCAATCGGTGGCGATCGGCCGGGCCATACATTGGAAGGCGCGCGTATTGATTATGGATGAACCCACCGCAGCTCTGGGAGTACCGGAGCAACGGAAAGTCATGGAGCTGATCACCAACCTGAAAGGGAGCGGAGTGGGGATCATTTTTATCTCCCACAATCTGATTGATATCTTTCAGGTCAGCGACCGCATCATGGTTCTGCGGAGAGGGACAAAAGTTGGGGAGGTGCGGACCGCTGAAACCAATCCCGACGAGATCGTTCGCTTGATGGTTGGCGGGTAAGAGGCAGGTTCCCGGCTGCTGCGCGATAGTCTGAATCAGGCTCAACGCACTTACGCTGCAGTGTTCGTTATCTATCTCTATCGCTCGTTTCGCCAGCTCTTGGATCATACCTCCAAAGATCAAGCCGTGAATTGGATAGAGCGCGTACCAGTAAATTAGGCCGAGAAGTCCCTTGGGCGCGAAATAAGCGGTCTGAGTCAGGAGCGGACGAGCGTCATGGTCTTGGGTTTTCACCTCGAATTGCAGCCACGCTTTCCCTGGCACTTTCATTTCCGCTCGCAGGCGCAACAGTTTCGTTGGCTCGACAGCCTCGACCCGCCAGAAATCAAGTGCTTCACCTACCCGCACTGAATTGGCGTCGCGCCGCCCCCGACGAAGTCCCACTCCGCCGCAGAGCCGATCAATGGCGCCGCGGATCCGCCACGCCCAATTCATATACAGCCAGCCTCGGGCTCCGCCTAAGCTGGTGAAAGCCGTAAAAATCGACTTTGGCGATGCGTCGATGGCCAGCTGCCGATGCTCAATGATCATCCCTTCATGGGTCGTCAACATCACCGGGGTCCGATCCGCTTGGCTCGTGGAGAGGGCATCGCTCCAAGAGGTCTCGACCTGGTCGGCTTGCAGTTTTTCCAGTGCGAGTTTTACCGCGGTTCGATAATCCAGCGGCTGGATGTCCGGAAAAAGCCTCCGGGCCAAATCGTCTCGCACGATGATCTCGTTTCGCAATCCAGCGATTAATGGTCTGGCGATCTTCCCTGGAATTGGCGTCACGAAATGTACCCAGTAAGAGGAGAGCTTAGGAGTGAGAACTGGCACTGGCACCAGCCAACGCCGCAATCCTCGGACTTCGGCGTAGAAGGTCAGCATCTCGCCGTAAGTAATGACGTCGGCGCCACCGATCTCAATGGTTTCCCCTGCGCTGTTGGGGACCATGAGTGCCATCATGAGATAGTCGAGGACAGTACGAATCGCGATCGGTTGGATCCGAGTATAAACCCAGCGCGGGCAGATCATTACCGGTATCCGCTCAGTGAGGTAACGGATCATTTCGAAGGACAAACTGCCTGAGCCAACGATTACTCCAGCCCGGAATTCGGTGACCGGTACTCCGCTTTCCCGCAGGGCATTGCCAGTCTCATGCCGGGAACGAAGATGCGCCGAAAGCGCTTTTTGCGGATCGCCCAAGCCACCCAGATAGATGATTCGCCGTACGCCGGCGTTCTTCGCTGCCGTGCCGAAATTGCGAGCTGCGGTTACGTCGCGCTCAGGAAAATTGGAACCTGCTCCGAGACTGTGAACCAGATAATAGGCCACTGCGACTCCACGCAAAGCGTCTGGAAGCGACTCGGGGCGAAGCACGTCACCCACCACCAGTTCGACGTCCGGCAACCAAGCTCTTCCCTGCAGTCGCGAAGCATCGCGGGCCAAACAACGCACCGAGGCACCTTTGCCGAGTAGCCTTGGGACGAGCCGTCCGCCGATGTAGCCCGTCACCCCGGTGACCAGGATGGGTTCTTCATTTAAGGCCTTCGCCAACGGTCGGTCTTCGGTGCCTGTCAAGATTTCATTCAATCTGCGAACAATACACCCCGTCGTTCACTAAAACTGTCATAATGCTATGAATGTCTGCCGCCGAACGCCAAACTTTGAACGCCGAACGCCAAACGTTGATGGTTGAACCTGTGCTTCCCTAGTGGATCTCCCCTGAGTATTCTTTGATCCGTGCCCATGGAAACCGACCAAGCAAAAGAATTCGAATCCGAGATCGAGCTTTTGAAAAGGATTGGTCAGGGTGATAGCACCAGTTTTGAGCAGCTTTACGACCGGCTCGCGGGAGTATTGTTTTCCACCGCCTACCGCGTTCTGAATAATCAAGCCGCGGCTGAGGATGTGCTGCAGGATGTCTTTATCCAGATTTGGGAAAAGGCTCCCCTTTACAATCCCGCGCTCGGCAAACCGCTGACTTGGGCGGTTACTCTCACGCGCAACAAAGCCATTGATCGGCTCCGTTCGACCCAGCGCCGTAGTCGGCTGCAGGAGAACGTCCAACATGAATCGGAGATCTTCGAGCAGTTTGACGACCGAAGTTCTTTCGATGCGGTGGCCTCGGCGGAGACGAGTAAGCTGATCCGCCAGGCGGTTGAAAAGCTGTCGGACGACCAACGTCAGGTCATTGAGCTGGCCTTTTTCTCGTCGATGACCCAGGCGGAAATCGCCAATCATCTTGGCCAGCCCCTCGGAACCATCAAGGCACGGATTCGCCGTGGGATGATCAAGCTGCGAGATGTGATTAGCCCGGAATTGTAGAGGCGCCGGCAGAGCAAAGAAGCGTCTATGGCTCGCCCTTCGCTCAAACTGGGATTTGGTCGGCGAACTCGTGTTCACGGGCGATCAGCCAGCGCGGTTGGCCAGTCTGGTCCAGGATCGGGGTGATCGCTATCTCGACCCAATACGGCTCCCCGTTTTTTCGGTAATTGAGGATCTTTTCATGGCACGCGCGGCCTTGTCGCACCGCTTGACGCATCCGGTCTGCAGTTGCGAAATCGGTTTTCTCCCCCTGTAAAATCGGTCCGAGACTTTTCCCGCGCAATTCCTCCAGCGTATATCCGCACATGGCAGTAAAAGCGGGATTGACCCAACGAACTAATCCGTCCGGGACCAGACACCACCAGCGGCTCCGGATTAACATGTTGAGGGCGATCCCGGACCATCTCCAAAATGCGACCCTTGAGTGCCGGTGAAGGTCCGGAGGTTTCCAGTCGCTGCGTGGCCAGCGTGACGGCGGCCCCAATTTCGGCCAATCCAACCGTGAACTCGCGGAGTTCATCGTTGAATTCGAGTACCAACTCAAATTGTTCCCGTTCCCGCTCCGACATCGTACCCGATACGTAAAGCGCAGCTCGTTCTTGCAGGAATTCGTCAATCATTGGGACGGAGCATCAAAAAAGGTTTGTTACTTTAAATTACTACGTCTGGGCGCTTTATTTGGATACAGTATTTCCACCGAGCCTCAATTCTGATCCGTAGATTCTTCCTGATTTGCCTTCAGAACGATTGGAGCGAGCCGCCCGTAAAAGCGGACCACATAAATTAGGTAACCCAGCAGCGAGACCGTTTGCACCAGCGCAAACACCAAATGAACGTGCTGGCCCAGCAGGACTTCGGGCCAGGTGTAAATACAGAATACCGCGGCTAAATTGAATAGAGCCAAGCCTGGCACCAGCCCAAAAATGTTCATCATTTGATCGCGTAAGACCAGGCCATACAACTCTTCTTCTGCCGGTCCAACCGCCTCGGCTTGCCGCTGTCGGATAAGGCGCAAATCGGCCAGAAACAAGATCCATACCGTCCCCGCGAATGCTCCGCTCAAGGCATACCATCGAAAAGGATTGGTCAGATCAGTGAAGGTGATCGCTTCCACCAAAGTGCACCCGATGTAAAGAAAGTTGTGCCTGAATTCCAGCGGCCAGCGAATCAGGGTCAGGGTGTGGGTCGTCGATCGGGACCAGAACAAGAGGATCACCAACAACCCGTTGGCGACGTAGGGCCATTGGTCGAATCGAAGGTTATCAATTGGTCCCCGCGAACTCTCCGTCAGGAAATAGAGAGCCACCCCTTGTATGATACTGACCAGCGTCAATTCTATGTTGACGACCAACCCATCCAATTGGCGGCGAGTTGATCTCTGGGCCTTCCTGTCGGCCCTGTGTTGCGCGGAATGCATTAGAGTCGCTCCTCTTCCTGCGAACACGCCGAAAAAGGTACCATCCGCCGACCTTAACAGTCGTAATCATCAAGGGAAAGCAAACAACGCAGTCCGAAATCTACCCAATCTTTTCCTTTCCGGATCCTCAAAACTCCGTGCCCTCTGCGTCTCTGTGGTGAATTACCCCCTCCGCGCTCTCCCTCCCACCTCTGCGCTCTTTTGTCCTGGAAAACCTAGACCGTCTAGGCTTTTGTTTTTGTTCTGGTGAGATTACCTGACCTTTTGTTTGGCGTGGCGACTTCCGATCATCAAGCGGAGGCCTACGAGCCTGAGTTCGCGGATTTTCGAGATAATTGGGAGAAGCTTCAAGGTCAGACCCCTCGTGGGAAAGCGACCGATTTCTGGAATCGTTATCCAGAAGATATTGCGCTGGCCCGTGATCTCGGCTGCAAACTTTTTCGTTTTTCGATTTCCTGGTCTCGAGTCGAACCGCGTCAGGGAGAGTTCGCTGCGGAAGTCTTGGATCACTATCGCAAAGTTACCCACGCTGTCCTCGCTGCCGGCATGGCTCCGTTGGTTACCTTACATCATTTTACGTGGCCGGTTCACGTACAGGAGAGAGGAGGAATGACCGCGGAGCAATTTCCTCAATGGTACCGTACTTACGTCCAGAAGGTGGTCGAAGCCATCGGTGAATCGATCCCGTATTGGATCACTTTTAACGAACCAAACCTATTGGTCTACGGTTACGTCAAGCCTTGGTGGCAGTCCTCGTATCTCGTCCCGCCAGGAACTGCCTCGGCTACGACTCTATCCGATCAATTGGACAAGTCGGCGATTCTTATTCGGAATATGTTTGTTGCCCACAAGTTGGGCCGGGCCGTCATCCGGGCCAAGAACCCGAAGGCGCAGGTTGGCGCCAACCCGTTCGTGCTTGGACTTCCCGGTCTCCTGCAGTTTCTCATCGATCTGGTGGCCACCCGAACGAGCTCGACCAAGTCGTTTCGTCGGCGCAATCGTCGATTGGCCGAGCAATCGCTGCTGTCACAAACGCCGGTTGACTTGATGATTTGCCGATTCACGCCAACCCGGGAACGAGCAGCCAAAGTGGCTTTCTCCCATATTTACGCCGAGGGAGTCGAACGTCTGGTCATCAAGAAAGGAAGTTCGACCAGAGAAATGTCTGATCTAGCCGGAGGGTTAGTCGGTTTCGCTCGGGGTTCGATAGCCACTCAAACAATTGCCCGCTTGGTGCCGACGGCTCGGCAACAAGCCTACCGGACTCACCAAGATGGATTGCGGGCGGTTCGGGACGGGAAAATCGACGGATTCGTCGCCGATGACGTTGCTCTCGCCCATGCGGCTATTCCCGTCGATCTTGTCGTTCTTGACGCTGTGCTCGCGGAAACGAAATACGCCGTCGGCGTGGCCAAAGGTAATCCGGATCTTTTGGGTCTCGTCAACGCCACGATCGCGCGTTTACCAGACCGGATGACCGCGGCGTCAGCGTCCCAAGGCCTTCAGGCGGATTCGCCGCCGAGGATATCTGCGAGTCGGTATTGTCTGTGATCCCGGCGAAATCATGTCGCACGAAACGAGCCAAAAAGAAATCGAATTGGCCAATGCCGTCGGTCACCGGATTTTCGGTCGCGATGATGGTGTCCGATTCGAGAAGGTTACTCTGGATCAGCGCATCTCTCTGCTGACTTCCTGGAGCAAAATTCTGGAGCCCTTCCTGAAAACCATGAGTGTCCTCGGTAGTGTGCTCAACAGTAATTGGTGGCACCTTGGAATGGCCGGAAAATTGCCCGATTTTCTTTGCCCAAAGGAATGTGTCGGCCAGCAGGACTTTGTCGGTCTCGATTACTATTGGGGGATTGACTCTTTTGAATTCGATCGAATGCATCAGTTAATCGACGCTTCGATGAGTCATTTTGATTCTGCGCCAGTTGATCCGCCAGGTCTCTTGCGGGCGCTGACCAGGTTTCATCACTGGTTCCCGGCTCTCGATTTGATGATCATCGAAAATGGATGCATCGATCACGCCGACGGTTTCACCCGGATGGAGTATCTCCGTGAACACATTCGCGAGGTGACTCGGGCCAGAAGGCTGGGTCTTCCGGTCCACGGCTACATCTATTGGAGCATTACCTCTAACCGGGAGTGGGGACTACCATTTGGTCCCGCCAGTGATTTTGGCCTTTACCATATCGATCTCGATCATGATCCGGAACTCAAAAGAGTGCCCACGCCGAGCGCCGATCTGTATAAAAAGATTATTCGAGAAGAAACGTAGCGCATCGACCCGCTTCGCGTCTTCAAGTGCGGGTCAAAGCGAAACCTTAATGCAGCGTCGAGATGAACGGACCTCTGGGCCTGGGAGAAATCTCTCGCAAGAAGCAAAAGAAAAAGAAAAGGCAGCCCGCGCCTCCTATGATTGCCGCCAGAAACAGGAGGATCGCTGTGACGGAATTTTCTTCCATTGAAAGCAAACCGGACGCCAAGCTGCCTTCTCCGAGAGAAGCGATGCTCAAACCCGCCCAAATCAGCATCCGCAAATACTTTTTGGCAGCTTTGCCGGTAGGCACGGTGCTTCCCTCGGCCAGGAGGCTTTTGCCAGCGTCTGGCACTTCAGGTCTCTGCGTTAATTGACCGATTCCCTTTTTCGTAGCTTTCGCCTCTTTCATAGCGCTTGGGGGTTCACATAAAACCCACCCCAGCGCACTTACTAACTATAGCACGACATGGCAACCGTTTCCTGTTTTCAAACGGAAGAATAGCTACTCGCTCGAATGTTGTTTGCCAAGCGTTCTCACGCTCGCCGGTTTTCCGAACGAATAGAGTGGATGAAGAAGGAGTTACAGGAGTTCAGGAGTTGCAGAATGGGGAGAGCGAGATTTCGGTCTGTGGGTGGGACCCATGAGGCCGACCGTTTGTCTTGAACTTTTTTGGGTTTCCCATTGGTGCATTAGCGCGCCGGTTGTCTGAGGGACGGGCGAGGCGGCCTTTTTGCAGGTCTGCGGCTACTCTCGGATTCACCATTGAGGAGCCGAGAAGGCGGCATGGACCTGGATTTCTGGCGAGCCAGGGAGATCGGTGAGACTGTTGCTACTAAGTAAGATGGCCGTTTTCAGAGGATCCTTTCTTGCCCAGGCATCGTACCGATCGCCGAAGGTATGCGCAAAACCTTGAAGCAGGCGATTCAAGTTCAGTCTCAAATCGTCATATTTCTCCACCGCCCGACGGCCCGAGAACGATTGGTAGTAGAGGTGGTAATTGTAGACCGGTTGTTGTCCAGGGCCAAAATAAACTTCCTCGAGAGTGGCCGAAGTCGCGCCTTCCAACAGGAACGTCCCTGCATACATCTTCCTGACCCGGAACAGTGGATCCGGACCAGAACCGTCCTCTGTCCTTTCGAACTTCCCGCGCATCTCGAGGAAACCATTCTCTGAGGCTTGGAGCAGCTTCTTGATGCCCTCTTCGAAAGCGTCCGGAGTTGGACTCGATGTGGGTGACGGGAGGGGCGGGGTGGTGGCCGTTGGAGTGGGAGTGGCCGTCGGCGTAGCCACCACGGTAGTGGTCGGGGTTGGGGTTGCCGTTGGGGTAGGAGTGACCGTCGAAGTGGGCGTTGGCGTCGGAGTCGACGATGATGGCTGACGGCATTGGCAAAACAGAAGAGTCATGACCCCCACGATCCCCACCTCCAGAAGCTGAAGAAAACCGGATCGGCCAAATGGCGTACTCAATCTTTTGCCTGGGCGGTAGAGCGTGAAGCTCGCTGGGCTTCGCTGTGGGACGGTATTGCTGTCACGTAAAATAGGACCATTTTCATCGAGCATATCGATTGGTTTCTTTCCGATTACTACGTCGTTTGAAGAACCGCATCGGTAAAGTAAGATTGGGCTGACCAGCCTCTTGGTTTCTCCTTCGTATGGCCATGATGGCTCCAATCGCGCCATCGATTTTCGCCTTGCCAAAACCGGGTGGTGCCCTATGGTCACGTCCTCAACATAAAGCACCCGTAGCTCAACTGGATAGAGCGACAGTCTACGGAACTGTAGGTTGGCGGTTCGAACCCGTCCGGGTGCAGGCCTCAGGCTGAGGTACTTACGACTAATCCTGTATTGGAATCACCCTGATCTGGTCAGCATTTGGTCAGCACTTCGTGCCTTCAACTTCGCGAATACAACTGGGTTAGCTGTCAGAGTAATACTTTAGACCGGACAGACCTCCTGAATTGGCGTGATCGGTAACGCGCACGAGGCCGGGCGTTTTAGCCGAAATGCGATCGCCGGCCAAAGTACAAGTGGCGGTTCAAAGCTTTCTGTCGCTTGCGGATGGGATTACGTCGCCTCGTTCCCGGTTACCTCCATCGCCCCAACCCTTGAAGATACTGTCGTCAGAATCTGCTGCAGATGTTGGCATTGCTTAAGCCTGCTCGGTAAAAAAAGGACGAAGTCAAAGGAGCCGTTTGAGGTCGATTGGCTGCTTATTACATTAGCACGAAGACCCATGGTATCTGCGCCATTACTCACACGTCGGTTGCGATCTTCTCAGCTTGAGGCTAGGGAGATTTTCCACACCTTAACGCCATTTTCCTCGTGATCGTAAGTTTTCTCGTCCATGACGTTCGGGCGATCTTCATACCAAAGCGCATCTTCGTCACACGGCCAAATAACAGGCTCCACGCTAGTTGAAAGGGTAGCGAGCGCGGCTTGCCGAGCAAGATTGAGAGCGATCGCTTTCTCCGATAAATTTCGACCGATGAACTCTGATCGCCTCCGAAGAACGATATTCTTCGGAACTTCGACAACCGCTGCATGCTGACGAATTAAAGGCACGGTACCAGTCTCACTTTTCAGAGTGAAAATAAGCCTCAATACGAAAACATTGTCGCCCAAAGTCCCCACACATTGTTTATAGCTATTTCGAAGCCAGAACCAAACTTCAAGGTAGTTCAACACAAATCCAATTTACCTGCCATCATGAAAACCCTCATTACTTCAGATAATATAGGTCACGGGAGAAAAGTTTCACGGGCTAAGTGCAATCCATTGAACTACGTAAGAAATATTAATAAAACTTCTCGTGCTGTGAAGCAATAGGACAACGATGAGCTCACGGGATTCCGAGAAACTTGAAATAGTGTCGTTGAAAAAGCTTTTTCTCACCAGAAACGGACATTCTAATTATTTGTTCAACTCTGTCAGTTTTCTGATTCGACCCGTCAAGCTGCTTCCAACGCAGCATTACTCATCGCCCAGTGTATGGCCCTGATGGCCATAATAGCTTCACCAAAGTGCGCCACTAACGACGGATTGGCTTGCCACGGTGACGCTAGGCTATTCCTATATGCCCTCGAGTTTGTCAACGACGGTGCGGGCGGTCCTTTTTCTTGAGCTGCTCCTCCAAGAGGAGGTCAAGGTCCATACTCGGCGCCTAAATAACTAGAGTAGACCGGCAAGAAGCTCGTCCCGGTGCCTAAAAAAAGTGTCGTCATGTGATCCACTCCGGCAGGTTTGAAAAATGGCGTGCGAAAGGGCTCCTTGATTGAAACCAGCGTGACCGGCATCGAGAACCACCGTATGGATAGGCTTGCCGGTCGCGAGGGTCCTAGGGAAATTTGTCCGAACGCAAGTATCCGGAAAACTAACCAATGCGTTAAACCCACTTTAAATCGCCGTTGTTGGCACCCGCGCTGGTGATCGCCGCGATTGTCTGGCTGCTGCACTCTCGCGACGACTGAGCACATTACGGAGAAGCACTGCTCCTCATGAAGAAACTTGAAACCATCGCTGCGACCTGATTTGTGTTCGGCATCGGCGTGGCCTTCCTCCTCAGGCGATGTATAGCAACGCCCGGCCAGCGCGGGGTTGGCTGGGCGCTAACTCTAAATAAAGCTAGCACTAGCTCGAGCAGCGTCTCTTGGAAATCCGACGGGGAAGACAAATCGAGGGCTGCGACGTGATCAGCATGCCGCCGCTTTTCTGACCAGCTATTCGGGCAATTGGTCATCGCCGGGTGCGGGTATCAAGAAAAGGATGTGAGGGTTGTAATGCTGTTTCTACATGTTTTGCCACCCGTTCACGGTCCGCCTCATTCTTGATCTGCACCGCATCCGCCCGGATTAGCTTAACATGATGTTGAAGTACTTCCCGGTCGAGAGGGCGTCGTAGATCAGATGAGAGACCTGCTAGGGTGTCGAGCAGGCTCACCATGATATCAGGATTGCTCGCTCCGTAGATGCGGATCTGGTCGAGAGCGCCCTGTGCCACTTCCTCGAACCTCAACGAACGGGCAACTATGCGCAGTCCACCGTTCTGATCATAGCGCGCTGAGGAAGGTAGATCACGACGAATAACGCCGCGTAGCGAACCGCCAAGCCAATCAATACACGTCAATGCCGTGAACGGCTCATTAATGCCGGGAGATAGCGCATGCGCGGCGATTTCAACTAACTGCTGAATCGAGTAGAGCGCATCCTGATGCGGCGTCCGATGGGTCCCAGACTGAAGCAGGCGCGCAGCGCCGTCTCGATTTCGTCGGTGATGCCCGTTGCCGGCAAAGTTCGCGCCAGTAGGGTGTTGCTCGAGACAAACTCGCCCGGCCGCTTTTCCAGTTTGAGTTGCAAATCGTGCTGGACGGCCAGCCGCATCAGCGCCGAATCGTCCACGCGCTCCAAATAACCATGATCCTTGGAAGTCAATTGGTGGGCGTGTTGCCAGTAATCGTCGTCGGGTGGTTGCTCTGCGTCGCTGCCTTCGCCGACGCGTTCAGGAAACAAGGTAGATAGCTTGCGTTGGAAATCCTGGCCTACGTCAGCAATCAGATTTTCGGCCTGAATGCTTTGCGAAACGTGGTGGATGAAGAAAATCAGCACCGCCAACGAGGCCAAAGCCAGCAACACGCCGACATTGACTGAAAGGTACGGCACAAAGCTGGATTCCTCGACTGAGCGCACTGTCCGCAAAACCAGCAGGCAATAGACGAAGGTGGCGATGAAAGTGCCAAGCGATTCTACGCCGCGATCGGAAGTGAAGTTGCGCAGGACACGCGGACCGTAGTGCGAGGATGTTTGCGCCAGTGTAGTGATGGTCAACGAAAAGACGATCGATACAACAGTCATCACCGATCCCGCAATGACCGTTAATACGGCGCGCGCTCCGTCCGCTCCGCCGGACCAGACCCAGCCAATGTTTTGCTCCCAACTTCCACCCACGGCGTGATCCAGCGCGACGAACCCCAGTGCGGTGCCTACCGCCAGCAGAGCCAATAACGCAGGTAAAAACAAAAAGGAATCGGCCAGGGAGTCGCGGAGTTTGATCAAGCGGAGTTTCATGGCGGTTTCCTCGGATCGTGCCGTCGCGAGTCAACCCAGATATCGGAACAGCGGCGTCGTGGTCAAGCTTTGCAATATGATTGAATTGAAAGATAAAACGATGAAAGCCGACCGAGGGACAACAAACGGACGAGCCGCAGGATCCGATCAGCCGTGAAACCTATACGAACCCATTAGGCCGATGTTCGAGATGTTAAGGAAAATCATATTCTCCCGAAAGCTGATTTGTTCGATCTTCAACTGACCGCTGTCGGATAGCGATGACCGCTGAGGCTGCGAGCATGTGAGAGAATTCCGTATGACTGTTTAGCTTACGTCATCCGATCGAAATGATCATCTTTTTAGCGTCACGCTCTGCGCGGAAAGGACATCAAGCCACCCAACCGAAGCCTCTGAATGAAAACCTCTTTTTCTTACTCTTCTTCAGAGTATTGTTGTGGCCGTTGGCTTGGCTGATCTCTTGGGGTCGGTCGCGCTCCCTTCCGCGAGCCGGTTACTCCTCAAACGACCAAAAAAGGCTTTGCTGCTTCGGATTGAATCGAATCTACCCGACGCGGTGCCCGCTTGAGCATTGGTTACCTTTTGCTGCCATTTATTGGCAGATCGAATGTACGCTGGTAATCTATTCTCTTGGAAATATCAGAAAGAAAGACACCCAAAATTCCCAATGATGACGCCGGAACTTCGTTACCTTGTCTATTCGACAATCCTTGGTCTCTTGCACCTTGTCGCTGCATCCCATTTTATCAGTCATCAATATGGCTATAGATGGACGGCCAGCAACCGAGAAGAAGAAAAACCTCCACTTAAGGGTATCGTCGGTCGCGTTGATCGTGCTGGAATCAACTTTCTTGAAACGTTTCCCTTTTTTGCTGCTTTAGTCATTGCGGCCCATTTAGTAAACCGCGACAGTTTATTGACGCTTTGGGCGACGCGTTTTTACTTTTGGGGACGGCTTATTTATGCAGTGGCCTACAGCGCCGGTTTCCCAATTTTGCGATCCGCAATCTGGAACGTATCCACTGGAGGCATCATCTTACTTATTATCGCCCTATCGAGGTAGACCTCAATCAATAAATTAACTAACAGTACGCGATTTTGTGGACGCGGGAGACCCTCCATGCCGGCTTCCTAACCGTTGTTCCACGGCTGCGCTTTGACTGAATCTGACCTAAAATATACTGAAGTATTTCGTTAACTTAATACTTTTCGTTTGGTGTACGAATTCCGTCCTGACCGTATTCCAAGTCGTCGCCGCGTTGCTTGCGCTGACAGCGTTATACAGCAACATAAACTATAGCTTCATCAAACTGCCAAGCACTATCGGTGTAATGGTCATGCCTTCGATGGTTGTTGGGCTTTTGAAAAGATATGAGACTCGCGATTGCTTCTCCAAGTTGCTCCGGGTCTTCGGTGAGGGAACTCGCCGTTTTGATTGCAAGAAAGAATACTCTTCCCTTTTGTTTCGCTACGCGTGTGAAGGGTTCATTGGAATCGTTTCAATTGTCGCCTGACCGTCAAGCGCTCATATGACAGGAAGTGGCCGATGCTGACGCGATCAAAGCCGCCGCCGGACGGGACCAATTGTGGTGTGGGTCAACAACGCGATGACCGGCAGTATTCTCCCCGATCAAAAGAGATGACAGCCGCCGAAGACAAACGAGCGTCATGCCGAAAACCGCTGCCACCGCCCTAGCTGAGCACTTTGATCATCCCAAGCAGTAGGAAAAGCGTCCAGCTTGGGAATTTGGACGTTGGCGCAAGGTGCGCAGTAAAAAGGAGCGCGTCGATACAATTCAAAACGTGAAAGGGTTCATTCAGCCCCAGGAAAGGCGATCGTGCTCAGCAGCGCATTCTCTGCCTGCCGCGAGTCGAGTCGCGTGTGCTGGACGACGATTGGGGCGTCCGATTCGAACACGCTCGCGTAACTCGTGCCAAGCGGAACCGGCTTCGGATCGGTGAGATGATTGAATCGAAAATGATGCGTACGCCGCGCGGCGACCGTGATTTTATAAGGCCCGACTGGCTCTCGGTCGGCGTAAAAAATCGTTAGCTCAATGTGCGCTTCATCGTCGGTGGCATTGAGAATGCAGAACGCTTCGTGGCTGGTGAATTCCGGTGCCGGTCCATTGCTCCAGCCGGGAATGTAGCCCTCGGCGATGGCCCAGGTTCTCTTTCCAATGGTTTGTTTCATGGTGGCAATTGTGGTGTTAGATCGTAATCAGCAACCGGCCGGCGGCGGCTTCTTGGGCGGGATCAAACGGGGCCATGGTGCGCTTAGGCGTCTCAGTCAAGACTTTGATTGTGCTTAGCGTCAGTCGTGAGCACGGTGGACGTAAACGTCGTAAATGAGCGGCGGCGTGCTGAGTGCCCCGAAGATGGCGAGTGTCCAACCGACCCAGTGTCGCTGGGAGCTTGTAAGGAAGTGACCGAGGAGCAAGGCCATACCGATGCCGAAGGCAAAGCGGGTCGCGGCGATGGTTTCTAGTTCTTTCATGGGAAGCGTTGCTTTTTTCATGGTTTGATTGGCAGACTCCAAGCATCTGAGTAAGATAGTTTCGCCGCGCCGCGAGGATTGAGCCTCTCGTTTGAGTAGACCGGTTTGTCGTCGGCTTCGAGATGAGCACATTTCCTTAAATTGTGGTGGTTACTCTTCGATTTCACGTAGCGCGATCCACAAGCCGAGGCCGATTTCGGCAAGGCACATCAACCGCGTGGCTTCGCGATGTTCCGCGAGAGCCTTCGCGGTATCGCGCAACCAGGTCGGACCGACTTTCCAAAAGAGCAAGTAACGCTGTGGGCGGAGCAGACCGACGATTCCTTCGCCGATCATCGCCAGAGCGAGGATCTCCATGCTATGACTTGCGAGTGTTTTGGGTTTCATAAATGGATGCGGGCAGTTTGGAAGAAGCCGGTCAACCCGCCGGATCCTGTCGCTTCGGCCTGCAGCACGCCCACGACGTCCGCGCTCCACAGGCGCTCGAAATTTCTAACGATGACACTCATGCCGCATACGATCGCCCGCGAACGGGTAATTGCGTCTCTCCAGGAAAATAAAAATTTAAATAGTTGTCTCGGACAGGATACCCGATCGGGCAGCGCCTTGGCGCGCGCGCCGGCCTTTCATTCAGGAAATGTGCTCTCCTAGGCCCGGCCGTTTGATCGCCGGATTGGAGTTAATTTACTGGCCTCGCGAAAAGAGGATCCGGGAGCCGCAACGGCAGCTGGAGGATATCGCTTTTGGATCTATCGAACGGCAGATCCATTTGCACTCGCAATTTCGATATATTGTTATGAGACGAACGTTATCTCTTGTTGCGATCGGAGCGCTGATCCTTTTTCCGGCCTCGGGTCAGGCTGGGGACATCGGGGATAAAGCTGAGGATGTGATTCGCGGGATCGGCCGGGGATTCAGCGACGTGGCCCATGATGTAAAGCAGGCGGTGGCAGGTCACGATGTGGATGTTTCACTGGGCGAGACGCACATGGAAATGCCTACCAGCGTAGATGCCGGAGCCGTCACTTTTGACGTAACCAACGTTGGTACCGAGGAGAGAGGGTTCAAGGTCTCGGGGCCCGGCTTAGAAAGCTCCTTTACCGCGCCACTCCCGCCTGGTGCAACCGAAAAATTGACCGTTAATTTGAAGCCAGGCGTATACCAGTTAGAATCTCCTGCCAAAGGAGATCCAACGAAAACGCTGGCGGTTCAGGTCACGGCGATGTCTTCGGAATAGTGAATCAAACTTAGCCGGCATTGATGGCCTTCGCTAAGCGCTACCAGCAAGGCGAGTCCCTTGCTGATGCTAGCCTTTTTCAATTGGACGCCTTCGGCGCTTCAGCTGGAGAGCTAAGAACCGACCTAACGATCGAGGCCGGTAGTTAGGCTGACATTTCCTTCCCCAGATCGTTAGGAGATGGACGTCGGGTTCACCGCTGAGATTATTGATTTTTTTTCAACAGGGCAGGCGCAGTTGCCTGTCCGGCAGCGATAATTAGATACCATGAGTATCAACGTCAGCGATTTCCTGATCCAACGTCTCAATGAATGGGGCATTCATCGAATCTTCGGGTTCCCAGGTGATGGGATAAACGGCATCATTGGGGCCATTGGGCGTGCTGGCGAGAAGGTGAACTATGTTCAGGTCCGTCACGAAGAGATGTCCGCCTTCATGGCCTGCGCTCATTCCAAGTTCACCGGGGAAGTGGGTGTCTGCTTAGCCACTAGCGGACCGGGTGCTATCCATCTTCTCAATGGCCTTTATGACGCCAAAATGGATCACCAGAGCGTGGTCGCAATCGTTGGGCAGCAGGCGCGCACGGCGATGGGCGGCAATTACCAGCAGGAAGTCGATCTGGTCACACTATTTAAAGATGTCGCCGGTGATTACGTCCATATGGCTACAATCCCCTCACAGATGCGGCACTTGGTGGATCGAGCGGTCCGCATCGCTAAAGCTGAGCGCACCGTAACGTGCCTTATTGTGCCAAACGATTTACAGGAACTGGTCTATGAGGAACCGTCACGGGAGCATGGAACCCTTTTCAGCGGTGTGGGATTTTGCCAGCCGCGGGTTATCCCGAGCGACAGCGACTTGCGCCGTGCCGCCGACGTTCTCAATGCCGGCAAGAAAGTGGCGATCCTGGTCGGCGCCGGAGCACTGCAGGCCACGGACGAGGTTCTGCAGATTTCGGACCTCCTGGGCGCGGGGATCTCCAAAGCTTTGCTGGGCAAAGCGGTGATCCCGGATGATGCTCCAGGCTGCTGTGGTTCCATTGGGCTGCTAGGCACCAAGCCGAGTTGGGATCTGATGATGAACTGCGATACGCTGTTGATGGTCGGCAGCTCTTTCCCCTATTCCGAGTTTCTCCCTAAGGAGGGACAGGCTCGAGGTGTGCAGATCGATATCGACGGCAAGTTGTTGTCCATGCGCTATCCAATGGAAGTGCCGCTGGCGGGGGACAGCGGGGAAACTTTGCGCGCGCTGATTCCCCTGCTCACCCGCAAGACTGATCGGTCCTGGCGTGAGACGATCGACAAGAATATCGCTGATTGGTGGAAAGTGCTGGAAGCACGCGCGATGAACTCGGCCAACCCAATCAATCCGCAACGAGTCTTTTGGGAGCTTTCGCCGCGATTACCGGAAAACTGCATTCTCACCTCGGACAGCGGCAGCGCAGCAAACTGGTTCGCACGTGACCTGAAAGTTCGGCGGGGAATGATGGCAACTCTGTCCGGCAATCTGGCCACCATGGGACCGGGCGTACCGTATGCCATTGCCGCCAAGTTCGCTTGGCCGGATCGGGTAGCGATCGCTCTGGTCGGGGATGGGGCGATGCTTATGAACGGGATCAATGGGCTGGTGACCATTTCCAAATACTGGGAAGAGTGGAGCGACCCGCGTCTGATTGTCATGGTGCTAGCCAATCACGATCTGAACCAGGTGACTTGGGAACAGCGGGTCATGAACGGGGATCCGAAGTTCCAGCCCAGCCAGGACGTACCGGATTTCCACTTCGCACGCTATGCCGAGATGCTGGGTCTCACCGGCCTGCGAGTTGATCAACCCGAACAAATCGGCCAAGCCTGGGACCAGGCTCTGGCAGCAAGTCGGCCGGTTGTCATCGAAGTCGTAACCGACCCGGAAGTGCCGCCGCTGCCACCTCATATCACTTTTAAACAAGCAATGGATTTTAGTAAATCATTGCTCCACGATCCGGCCCGCCAGGGAATGATTCGGGGCGCGATGAAAGACATGGTGGAAACCTTTGTCCCGCACAAAAAGTCGTGAGGATCATTGTCGCGCCATGAATCCTCAAATCGAGGCCGGCCCATCGATCGAACAGATTACCGTTTCTTGCTATACAGTTCCGACAGAAACGCCCGAGTCTGACGGAACCCTCGAGTGGGAAAACACTACGCTGGTGCTAGTGGAGGCGAGGGCGGGAGGGAGAGACGGCTTAGGTTATTCCTACGCCGACGTGGCCACCGGCAAACTGATTCAATCATTGCTGAGTGAGGCGATCAAGAGAAGGAACGCCTTCGACATTCCCGGTGCACACGCCTCGATGGTCCGCAAAATCAGGAATCTCGGAAGGCCTGGGATCGCATCGATGGCGATTTCGGCGGTTGATAACGCGCTCTGGGATTTGAAGGCCAAACTGCTCGGAGTCTCCCTGCTGGATCTACTCGGTGCACGGCACCAGAGGGCTATGGTTTACGGTAGCGGCGGGTTCACTTCCTATTCGGTGGAGAAGCTCGAGGAACAACTCGGTAACTGGGCAACGAAGGGCATGAAGATGGTCAAAATGAAGATCGGCAGAGATCCGGTTGCCGATGTGGCCCGGGTGCGGGCGGCCCGATGCTCGATTGGGGCAAAAGTGGAACTTTTCGTGGATGCCAACGGGGCTTACTCCCGTAAACAAGCCCTTAAGCAGGCGGAGCGATTTGCTGAATCAGGCGTGAATTGGTTTGAAGAGCCAGTGTCCTCGGACGATTTGGACGGATTGCGCCTGCTGCGGGACCGCGCACCGGCCGGAATGAATATTGCCGCCGGAGAATACGGTTATGACGCTTATTATTTCCGGCGGATGCTTGCTGCCGGCGCGGTAGACGTTCTCCAGGCGGATGCCACCCGTTGTTGCGGCGTCTCGGGTTTTCTGCAGGCAGCCGCATTGTGCGAGGCCTTCGAACTACCGTTTTCGTTCCATTGCGCGCCGGCCCTGCACGCGCCACTAGCTTGCGCAGTGCCCGCATTCTGGGTAGGTGAGTATTTCTTCGACCACGCTAGGATTGAAGCGATGCTTTTCGAAGGCGCGGCGCAGCCGATGGACGGGGCATTGGTGCCCGATCGCTCTCGACCAGGCTTAGGGCTCGAATTCAAACGCGCCGACGCCGCACGCTTCGCTGTCTAAAGACGACCCATCCTTCCACCATCATGGCTTTCCCGCATCAGGACGACATCTTCACGTCTCATCAAACAAGAAAATCTTTCTGGGACACAGACGATCCTCTCGGGCGGACCTGGAGAAAAACCTTGCTCGAAGTGCTGGCGGATGGCGAAGCGCACATTCGCGAAGGCCGTTTTCAGCGGAGCATGGCACTTCTTGCGGGGGCCTCGAGCGTTCTCGCCGGCTTGGAGGTTTCTTATGAACATTACCGTGGCAGCTACGGACAGAAAGTAATGTGGACGCCGGTGATCCTCAGTGGGGCAATGACTGCGGCCGGCATCTCGGGTTTCTTCAGCAAGTGGGCCGCCCGTAACCTCTTGCGGTGGACTGCGGCGGTAACATTGTTGGACAGTGTAGCCGGGTTCTTTTTTCATGCACGCGGGATTGCCCGAAAGCCCGGCGGGTGGCGATTGCCGATTACGAACATCATCATGGGCCCGCCGATCTTTGCCCCGCTGCTGTTCGGCGTGAGCGCTTACCTTGGGCTGATCGCCTCGTTTCTTCGACCGGAGGAATCCTTAAAAAACGGCACTTCCAAAAAGCTTCTGGGGAGTGTCTCCGCACTACTCCCAGGCCGGAAACGATCTGTGTGGAGCTCGGAACTGCCCGTGGGTCGTTTCCAACAACATTTGGCTGTCGCGACGGTCCTAAGCACATTTTTCAGCGGCTTCGAAGCGCTGTATTCTCATTACAAAAACAACTTCCGTTACAAAGCGCAGTGGTCGCCGGTAATTATCGCTCCAGCCTTGATGGCGGCGGCGGCGATGTCCATTAACAATCCGAAGGTGGCGAGGACCTGGCTCCCGGCCATGTCCGCCTTGGCAATTCTGGATGGCGGGATCGGCTTTGTCTATCACTTGCGTGGTGTGTTGCGCCGGTCGGGCGGTTTGAAAAAACCGATTTACAACGTGATCTATGGACCACCTATTTTCGCCCCCCTCCTTTTTGCCGCGTGCGGCGTGCTGGGGTTGCTCGCTTGCATGATGAGGAGAGAACGTTAATGGATCCAATTCACGGCCAAAACCATGTTGATGCTGCTGCGCGTCGACCAGTTGATCCGAAAACCGGACAACCGCTTACTCCGGTCGCGCAACCGGGCTATTATCCAGGATACAGCACCCTCAGCCAACAGGACTTCTGGGATGCGGCTACCCGCGAGAAGGTGCTCAAACGGGTAAGCGAGGTGCCCGCAATCCGCTTTTTTAGCCCGGAGGAGGCTCGCTTGATGGAGATACTCGCGGCGCATATTTTGCCGCAGGACGATCGCGAACTGGCTCGACGAATCCCTATTGTTCCCCACATTGACGAACGCTTACACAAAGGGCGCATTCCCGGCTATCGCTTCCTCACCATGCCTCCTGATGGAGAGGCGTATCGGCTGGGTTTTCAGGCTATCGAAAAGATTGCGAAGCAGTCTTACGGCCAAACGTTTCAGGAGGTCTCATGGCGCGATCAAGATGAGCTTTTAAAATCGATCCACGATGCGAATCCCAAAGCAGGGGCGGAGGAAATCTGGGAACGAATGCCGGTGCACCGGTACTGGGCGCTCTTGGTGCAGGACTGCGTTGAGGTCTACTATGCCCATCCCTGGGCATGGGATGAGATCGGCTTCGGCGGCCCGGCTTACCCTCGCGCGTACATGCGACTGGAACGCGGTGAACCGGAACCATGGGAGGTCGAGGAACGCCGCTACGATTGGACGGTCCCCGCCGACTCCGTTTCCGACCCAGCCGATTCGGAGGTGGCAGCGCATAGTGAAGACCCTGCCCACGGTCAAGGAGGGACGCATTGAAAACGCCGATTGGTGGCTCCTTTACACCGGCGAACGATCCTGTCCATCGGTTGGGGCCAATGCAGACGATTGATTTTCCGATGCATCGCTATACGGAAAACGAAGAAATCGATTACCTCATTGTGGGCGTCGGGTCGGCTGGCGGTGTATTGCTGCAGCGGCTGGCGCGGGCCGGATTTAAGGTGGTCGGCATGGAGGCGGGCCCGTTCTGGGATACGGAGCGTGATTGGGTCAGCGACGAGGCCGGTTCCCACCAGCTTTACTGGGAAGATCTCCGCGTTACAGGGGGGAAAAACCCCCTCGCGCTAGGGGCGAATAACTGCGGCAAAGGAGTTGGCGGCGGCTCCGTGCATTGGGCGGCATTCACCCCGCGTTTTCATCCTTCGGATTTTGAGGTCTACACCCGTGACGGAGTGGGCGCAGACTGGCCGATCTCGTACTGGGACCTCAAACCTTACTACGAGTTGCTGGAGCTAGAGATGCCCGTGGCCGGACCGCCGTGGTACCCGTGGGGTGACCCCCATGGCTACGCCTTCGGGCCGCATCCGATGGGAGGTGTAGGCAACACCCTGGTTCGAGGCTGCACGAAGCTGGGCATTGGAGTGAGCGCGGGCGGTCCAGTGGCGATTCTCTCCGGTTCACGCGGCCAAAGGCCTCATTGCATTTACCGGGGTTTCTGCATACAGGGCTGCAAAGTCGGTGCAAAAGCCAGCACTTTGATCACCCACGTCCCCGATGCACTGGAAAACGGCGCAGAAATCCGAGCCCGCACCATGGTGTCGCGCATTCATCACGACGCGAAAACCAACCGCGTCACCGGGGTCAGCTACTTTGATCAGGACGGCGGCGAGCATTTTCAGAAAGCAAAAGCCGTCATCGTTTCTGGCTACGCCATCGAGACTCCTCGCCTTCTGCTAAATTCGGCATGTGACGGTCATGCAAACGGGCTTGCCAATTCCAGTGATACCGTCGGCCGCTACCTAATGGCGCAAGCCGGGAATGTGATCCTGGGCAGGTTTAATGAGCCGGTGCGAATGTACAAAGCGCCACCTGCGCACGCCTTAACGGAAGAGTTTTATGAAACCGATCCGAGGCGCGATTTTGCCCGTGGTTTCGCGATTCAGACGGTGGGCCCGCTCCCGATCGCTTTTGCCAAGCAGATGATGGCGGCCCGAGGCTGCTGGGGATGGGGTATGCGGCGAATCATGATGGACTACAATCACTGGTCCGCGTTTGGATTGCTCGGGGAAATTCTGCCGTGGTCGGACAACCGGGTGTCCCTGGCGAAAGAAACTGATCAATTCGGTCTGCGAGTACCTTATGTGAACTTCGATTTGTACGATAATGATAAAAAACTCATTAAATTCGGCAAGGCCAAGGTGGAACAGGTCATGCGCGCGGCCGGAGCCACCGAGATCGTGCAAGAATCGCGTTACGCTCATCTGGTCGGCGCGGCGAGGATGGGCAGGGATCCCGCCACCAGCGTGGTGGACGGTTTTGGGCGCACGCACGATATCGCCAACCTCTTCATTTGCGACGGCAGCATTCTTCCCACGCAAGGTTCGGCTAACCCGGGATTGACGATCCAGGCGCTGGCCGCACGCACGGCGGATTATCTCATCTCGCAGGGGACCAGTATCTTTAACTCAGACAAGCGCAATATGACGACGCCTCCGGTGCGCCGTGAGCTTTCCCCTCCGGGCACTCATGGACTGGGCGTGCCGCGGTTCCGTTAACCCTTTCAATCTTTTCGATCAACTCAGACCATGCTCCATCGGTGTACTGCGTTGTCAAACGCCTTCGAAATCAGAAATCTCGATCTCTTTGGGCAACTACAATGCATCAATCACAAAAAGATGATCCGGGTTCCGTACAACCAAGCTTCCGGAGTCTGTGGCGCAAAGTGAGTCGCGAGATGCCGAGCCAGCGCGCGGCTCGCAGCTGGTTACCGGAAGCGAGCTTCATGGCTTGCGCGAAAAGCTCGTGCTCGAGCGTCCCGACTAATTCGGCATAGACATCGATCGCCTCACCGCATTTTGCCCGCGAGAGCTTATCCCTGACCAATACGGACAGGGACTGCTCGCTTTTTGCGCCCGATTCGCTGCTCACAATCATGCCGCGTCGGACATCCTCGAGTGTGATTGGATATCCTGGCGTGACGAGAAGCGCCCGGCGCAATGCGCTTTCGAGTTCGCGCACGTTTCCATGCCATGCCTGCTCTTGAAGAAACTGCATGGCCTTAGTCTCGATTGACGGTTGGTCGATCCCCATCTCGGCGCTTTGTCTTCGCAGAAAATAACCTACCAGCTCGGGTATATCCTCGGGACGGTTCCGCAACGGCGGGAGCGTAATGCAGACCACATTGAGTCGATAGTAGAGATCCTCTCGAAACTGCTTCTCCTTGATGGCGATCTTGAGATTACGGTGGGTGGCGGCGATGACGCGTACATCGGTTGAAATCGGCTCACGACCGCCCACGCGTTGAAATGACTTTTCCTGCAACACTCTCAACAGTTTTGCCTGCGTCGGCAACGTCATGTCGCCAATTTCATCGAGAAAAATAGTCCCATTGTGCGCTTGCTCGAACCGCCCGATGTGCCGTTTCTCTGCGCCGGTAAAGGCCCCGCGTTCGTGACCGAACATCTCGCTTTCCACCAGCGTCTCGGGGATCGACGTACAGTTGACGGGCACAAACGGTTGCATCGCCCGACTGCTATATTTCCAGACCGCCCTGGCGACGAGTTCCTTGCCCGTGCCGGATTCTCCTTGAATGAGTACCGTCGCTGACGTCGCGGCGACCCGTCCTATCTCTTTATAAATCCCCTGCATGACTCCGCTATTTCCGATCAGCGCCAGGGACGGAGCTCGTTTATCCGTGATCTCAATAGGATCGCTGCTTAGAGCACTGCGAGCGACGGCGTCCTCGATCATAGCAAGCAAGTCTGGCATCTCGAAAGGCTTGAGCAAATAATCATACGCCCCCCATTTGATCGCTTCGATTGCCAACTCAGCTGTGCCGTGAGCCGTCATAAGAATAATCGGAACACGCCTATTCGCGGCATGAACCTGTTTTACGAGCTCCAAGCCGCTGAGACCCGGCAGTTTGAAATCCGTCAGGACAGCCGCGAATCGTTTTTGGCTCGCGCGTTCACGACCGACTTCGCCGCAAGCGGCGAGAGTCACACCATATCCAGCGAGCGAAAGCACGCGTTCGAGTGACTCGGCTAGGGAAAAATCGTCTTCGACGAGCAGAATTTCAGTTTTCATTGGATAGCGTGAGCGGCAGTACGGATACCGAAAGCCTCCGCGACCAATCTTTCTTGCACGGCACAGCTCCACCGTGCATCTCTAAAAATCCGCGCCGCGATCGACAATCCGAGGCCGGTGCCGGTGGCCTTCGCGCTGTAAAGCGAATCAAAAATCGTTTTTGCACGGTCGGGTGGTACGGCTTCGCCTTTGGCTTCTAATTCCGCAAGGAGCAATGTCGGGAGGCGATTGATAAGACTGACACGTTCTGCGCCTCCCTGCATCACGATTTTGTCGCCCTGACCGGTACACCATGCGGTTTGGCGGACTGGGGTGATCAGCTCGCGTGGCGCCAAATAGCTGAGACAGCACCGGCGAATTATCGGTCGTAGCGATTGGCACCGTCCTGACGGGTAGCCGGACGCGCGAGAAAACTTCATGCCATATGATAAACACATTACCACATGTGGTCGTTCAGTGATCACAGAGCAGGCACGTAAACTAGGAGCCGATGTCTACGAATATCTAGCGTTGAACAAGATGCGGCTTCCGCTCCTGCCCCTGGCGCGGTACCTGCTTGCAAACAGAAATAACATGAATGCAAAAATGCTGCCCGCCGGTGATTTCGAAGAAGGTCTTCCCGCGTTGAGTACGCCAGTCTCCTCCCAGACTACGATCTTATGGGCGCGAAAATAGTCACCAGGGAGGAGGGACATTAAACGCTTTCTCATTCGTACCAATTGAAACAGCCAGTACTCGCAAGACGACCCGATCCTCCTGGCGCGATTGCCTAAGCTTTTGGGAGGAGAGGTATTATCGTACTGGTGTCATCCGTTACCATGTTACGATGATCTCCTGGCTAAAGGCGCCAACCTTCAGTTTACGGTATTGAGCAAACGACGCAGGCAATAGGACAGCTTCGAAAAAGGTGATCCGGGCCGCGCGCCCTTTCAAGGAGTAAAATAAATTTCTCAGGCCAAGGATTAAGAGAGATCTGGCGCGTGAGTCCGAATCGCCTTAACCGGTAGTGTCAGATAAGAACGATTGATGGTGGCATGCCCGTAATTCAGGAGCAGCTGAGCATGGCTAAATCCAGCCGAAGAAAGTAGCAGTTCGTTAGTAAGCCAAAATTAGAAAGTGAGCTTCACAGAGTAATCTGGCGAGCCAAAAAGCGATGGGCTCAGGCTTGCCCAAACGAAGGAACGCGCAGATTGATGGCTAGAGCCACCATTGCAAACTTCGCGCGCGGAGGTCAACGCGTTCGGAAGAAGCTGCCGCTTGCTCTGGATAGCGCGCATCGCTAAGAAAAGGTGAGCGTTCGTTTCGTCTGACCCGCGGAAATGATCGTACTCTATAGGAAGACCGAAGCGGTATATTCTCAGAAGGAATATCTATGCACGACCTTCAGGCATTCGGCGAAAACGTCTTCGTCGTCGCCGGCCCGCCCGTTCGCGTCCTTGGCATCACCTTAACGACTCGCATGATCATCGTTAAGCTCGTCGACGGTTCTTTGTGGGTGAATTCTCCTGTTTCTGTCTCCTTTGATATGCTGGATCGAATCAAGGCATTGGGGCCAGTGAGATATCTCATTGCACCGACCAGGACGCACGTCTGGCGATTGAATGAGTGGCACGCTTTGTTTCCCGACGCAGAACTATGGGGGCCTTCTCAGATACCGGATAAGTTCAAGCGCCTGCCATTCGCCGGCATTCTGGGAGAAGTGCCGCCTCACAACTGGGCGGATGATTTTGACCAACTCGTCTTCAGGGGAAATTGTTTTGTCGATGAAGTTTTTTTCCTTCATTTGAATTCGCGCACCGCCATCTTGGCCGATTTCATTCAAAATCACCCAGGAGAAAAGGGTACGCCTTTGCTCAATGCGCTGTTCAAACTTTCTGGCGTCGCATATCCGCGTGGTGGCGTTGCGCTCGACATCAGGCTGTCTTTCACCAATCGAGACCTCGCACGGCGATCCCTGAAGAAGCTGCTTTTATGGGACTTCGATAAGCTCATCATTGCTCATGGCGTCTGCATCGAGCACGATGCAAAACCGTTCGTGGAGCGGGCCTTCCGATGGCTCGTGCCTTGATACACTCTATGGCTAGCTTGTTCAACACACCCTGACAAAAGCTGAGTCGAGATTCCCGGGCTTGAAGAGTTGGCGACGCTCTGGCCAGAAAATACAGCACATCGACTGATCGGCTTCCGGCACGGAACTTATATGCCATAATTCGGCAAATCGAAGTCGTCACTCAAACTCACATTTCGGCCGATCAAAAAATCTGCAACTCGAGGCCAACGCATAAGTCTGATCGCCTGATCGCGAATCCAAAGCCCCACTGAGGTCTTCGGGAAGAAAGACGAAGCGAACTTTCCGGCCGACGCCTGTTTGCCTTTCACAAACGGCCGCAGCCGGTTCTCGTGGCTGCTAAAAGCTGCGCGATAGTCTCCCTTCGCGCGGTTTAATTCGCCCGCCAGCACGTAGGCTTCAGTTATGGCAAGACCGGTTCCCTCTCCGGCCAGAAGCGACACAGCAGACGCCGCATCTCCAATGAGCATCACCCTGCCTTTGAACCAAGTTTCCATTCTAATCTGGCTCGCGCGGTCGAAATAGATGTCCTCCACCACTTCCATCGCCTTGAGAATTTGCGGGCTCTCCCAGCCCGTATCTTCGAATAGATGGTGCAATATGGCACGCCTTTCCGCCAAGTTGGAGGGCTCGGATTTGGGCATAAGCTCGGCGCGGAAGACAAAGAGAAACGCGGTCCGATCGCCGCGCAGGGCAATTCGCGCAACCTGCCGACCAGGCAACGCGCGGGCGACGTAAATGAGCTCCTCACGAGGGCGGTATCCTTCGACCTCGAAGGTAGCCACCCAGTATCCAAGTCGCGTTTCGAACTGATCTTCCGGCCCGAATGCGAGTTGCCGTACCTTGGAATGCAATCCGTCGGCTCCGACCACAAGGTCAAAATCACGTGCCGAACCGCGCTCAAAAGCCACTCGCACTCCCCGATGGTGCTCCTCAATTCCTGAAATACTGTTGTCAAATAGCGTTTCGACGCAATCTTCGATGGTTCGATAGATGATCGCAGTTAGATCACCGCGGGGCAGACTGGTAAATCGCCCTTCGGTCATTCGATGAAAGACGTCAGTGGAAAACCCACCTACTTTGCGGCCGTTCCTGTCGAGCAGGCGAAGCTCTTTGAACGAATAGCCGGCCTTTAGCACCTCCGGCAGGACGCCCATTCTTTCGGCAATCGTATAGCCCACACCCCAAAAATCGATCACGTAACCACCCGTGCGTAAGCGCGGCGCTTTCTCGATCAAGGTGATTTCATGGCCGCTTCGGTGCAGCCAATAGGCAAGAGTCGGGCCGGCAATTCCGGCGCCACTGATGGCAATTCTCAAGAGTAACTTCCTCCTTACTGCGCTTTCTCCGGGTGTGTGTCTCCTATCGGCGGTTCAGGAAAACCGCAGCGACCGCCCACAGAGATAGCGCATCTTTCACCTTAATACTTCGAAAGTGCGCCGGCAAATAGACGCTCATCTTTCTCACACCAAGGTAGCTTTCTGGAGATCTCTGAGCACGCTTTGCAAATCTCAGAACCGCAGATATCGCTAAGTTCAAATTCTTTCAGGATTGTAATCTTGGAGAAAGGTTGGCGTCAGCTTCAAGTCTTTCCTTTATTAAGAGAGGAAAAAGGAAGGCAGCATGAAAATGCCTTAGACGCGTTGGTAATCGAGGGAGACGCTCTTACGAAGATTTTGAATGGAAAGGATAAGATGATGGAAAACGATAGAGAAACGTCGAAGAGGCTGGACCCTGGAATGTTAATCGACAAACTTTGGCAGACGACGGTTGAGACGGCTAGTCCTGCCGAAATCGGCCCACGCTGCGAAGATTTCTTGCGGGCGTGGAACTTCCTAGCGGTTGAACGAATGGAAACCGAGGGTCGGTTAACACCGGAGGATTTAGCGACCGCTGAACATAACTTAAGAAGCTTTATTCAGCTGATGAAGACGGAAGCGGTTTTTCTAGGGCATGCTAGTCGCCTCGATCAGGATTGCTTCCAGGCGGCTCACCGCAGACTCGAACGGCGTTCAGTCTTGAGTCAGTTCACACTTTGGCCGTATTGGCCGAATAGCGTCGCCGTGAAGGGCGGGCAGTGACGAAAAGGTATTTCGCTTTTTGAGGTGTCCTTTGGCAAGTTTTGTCAAGAACCAAGAACGAAATTCCTTCACTCGCCTCTGATGGTCGCCGAGGCGTCGCTCAAAGCCTTTTGAGCGGAAGCGCGACCTTCGGTTGCGATTTGGAGCGCAGTTGCCATTGAGCTAAAAAATCGCCCCATCTGTGGAACGTTGGGCATAACCTCGCCGAGTTCGAGCGAGGTCTCTAGCTCCCGTAAACGAGCGTTGGATTGCGAGAGCCTTTGGTAGAGCGAAATGAGCGCCGGAACACCAATCGGTTTAACCCGATTCATCACTGTGAGCCCCTCATCTGTCAGGAGGTAGTGCTCAATGAAATAGGGAGCAAGGTTGGTATTCGGGCTCGAACGATTGATATAGGCCAGCGAAACACCGACGAACGGGCGCCCTGGTTTTCCGTCGACCCCCGGGACGGGTGCCAATCCAAAATCAATCCCGCTGGCGAAGAGATTCGACCAGGCCCAGGGCCCAGAGATAATCATGGCGACTTTCCCCTGACCCATCAGGCTTTCCACTGTGCTGTAGGTAACGTAGGAAGGCAAGATCCGGGCCCGGACTAGCGTGACAATCTCGTTTAAGCCTGCGATCGCGCCAGGAGTCGCCACCCCGACGTCTCGGACGTCGTAATCATTGGACCTTTTACCGAAGACGTAGCCACCGGCACTCGCGAGGATTCCCCAGGAGTAGTAGGCGCTATCGTAGTCCCAGAGAATAGTTTTTACCCTAGGGTTCTTTTCCTTTAGCTGCGCGTTAATAGATACCAGCTCGGACAACTGCCTCGGAGGGGGTCGTTTGAGAAGTCGTTTGTTATAAATCAAGGTCACTGACTCCATGGCGATAGGGTAAGCCCAAGACAATCCTTGGTGCCGAGTGGCCTGCCAAGCTTCGGCGAAGAATTTCTTGGTATATTCGGGTGAGACTTCGACCGGCGCGATCAATCCACCGTCTGCCCATTCTCCGACTTTATCATGCGCCCAAATCACGATATCTGGGCCTTTTCCGGCTTCCGCAGCCAGCGGGAAATCGGTGGTAATGTTTTGTGGTGTGGCGATGGAGACTTTGATCCCAAGATCATTCTCGCACTTCCGGGCAATCCGCTTCATGGCGTCCGCCCTGGCGCTATCCATCCAGATTAGAAGCTCGCCGTTCGTCCATGCCAGCGACCTGCCCGGAAGAAGAATGACGGCTGAAATGAGCAACCATGCCAGCCTGCTACGCGAGATGAGTACGTCAACCGTGCAGGCCCCATTTTTATTGCGACTGGTCAAAAAAGCATCCACGGTAAACTTTTTTGCAATAATAGTTGGGGGAATACTAACCCCGTTGGTTCGCGGGGGGGGCAGCATCCAAGCTACACCAAATAAAAGCATTCGGTAGCTAATTCTTCTTGTCTTAATGCGCAAATGGGAAGCCTCGATATTCGGGGGGGTGGGATGGGAAGCCGCAGTTGCAGAGAACAACCGGCATCCATAGGAAGGAATCATGAGTTAATTGCTGGGGAAGGAACCGTGCTGTGCACTGTTTCAGCGAACACCGCGATCAGGATGAAACGACTAAAACGCACTGCATGCTCGTCGTGAGATGATTTTGGCCAAGGCGCAACACCGCGACCGATCCTTCGGGTCAGGTGCGAGTCCCCAGAATTTGGGGGCACTTCGAACGACCTCAGATCCGACTTTAGTCAGGTTGAAGTTGCTAGAGAGAAGCGGCGCAAAATGGGCAAGCGAAAATGTGGCCTGATTTGAACATGAACAAGGATTCGGTGTCTATAACTAATGATCTGTTGAGTAGGTGGGTTTGATAGTTAGTAGGTTTGTGGCGGTTGATGCGCATGGTCGCTCTCTCAAGTGATTCAAGCGGGAGTTAAACCATTTCATGTCAGGTCGATCGATCGTTCATCTGCGCTACGCTTGTGCCTAGAAGAGGTATGATATTCAAGACGGTGAGTGGCGAGCGCGAAAACCTGATTTCAGGGATTTGTTTTCCAGGCAGCGCAAATGAAAGTCTAACCTGCGATCAGGGTGGGGCTTTACTCAGCTTGGATTTGGCACAATCCTGGAAAAGAAATTCTCCAATATCCTTGCGCATGATTTCGTAACCGGCCGGACTCAAATGAATATGATCATTAACAAACAGGTCCAAGACCGGCTTATGGTCTTGCCCGAGCATGTCGTCAAAGACATCGATATAATCTGTCTCGGGTTGGGTTTTGAGGAAATCTCGCACCAGTCGATTAAATATTAGGATGTTCGCCAAGAATACCAGTCGCGCCGGACTCGGCTTTACCGAAACAAAGGCGATCGGGATGGATGGAGAATAGCTACGGAAAATGCCAAACAATTTCTGGAATGAATTAAAAACCGTCTCTGGAGCGATGCCCAAGGCCAAGTCATTTTCTCCTGCGTAAATCACGATGGCTGCGGGCTTCCGAGGGATAACGAGCCGATTGGCATACTGGACACAATCGGTTAGGCGCGATCCGCCGAAACCGACATTCAGTACCGCGTATCCGGAAAAGTCCTGTTGCAAACTTTTCCAAAGCCGGATGGACGAACTGCCATAAAAGACGATCGGACTGGAAGCCACCGGAGCGAGTAAAAGCCTGGCTTGCAGGGCTGTGACCTCGGACTCAAATGGATTGGCCTGAACCGGGCCGGTTGGAAGCACAGGCGGGGCAGGAACATTCGGCGAAGCAACACTCTGCCCGTAAGCGGTTAACTGTACGGTTCCTGCCATCAACCTTAGAATTGTAACGAGAAGGCGGTGAGGCTGCATTTCATTCGGCCCGCTTTGGAGGTTTTTCTCTGCGATAGTAACCTGCTTTTTACCGAGAGATCAACCGTTGACTATCGCTCGTCTCCAGAATTTTGCTTCCCGTTTACGCACGATTCAGGAATCGAGGGGTGCACTTTCGCAACCTCCGAAATAGCGCAACCTCCCAGAAAGAAGGCCTTCGAGCGGCCGATATCGCCAATGAGCTAGGGTTCAGCGTCCTGTTTCAATGGTTAGGGGGCCGATCTGAACAAATTCGTGGTGGTGCTCGTGATAACGCCAATATCCTCGTTTACCGTGCCAGTAACCGTAGTGATTATGATGCCAGTAACTATCACGCCAGTTGTGATCCCGATGATCCTCGTCAGCCGACGCGGTCAGCGAGGTCCCGACAACGGATCCAAGCACAGCAAGAGCTATCAATATCCTTTTCATTCCTGTTTTGACTGGGGCAAACCATCCTCCGTTTGAAATGATCTTCTACCTTAGGCGAGAATAATGGAACCTCCTTAGGGCACCTACTATCTCGAACCTAACGAAACGAAGTTGATGAATCTAAATACATCGATACCTTAGTTGAGGTAGTCCCCGACATAATTGCTAGCTAGCAATGGCAGAATACGCCTTTCTTTCAAGCTTGTAATGTACCAGCAAGAGCTTGGTCATGTCGGTGGCTCCACTGTAAATATAGCTAACGAATGGAATTATAATGAATAAATCAATTAGTCGACTTAGGTTGGGGGCCCTCATGCTAGGGGGGGTAGGGTTATGTGCAGGGACGAGCTTGGCCTTAATCCCTGTATCGAATGGTAGTGAAACAGGGAAAGCTCCGCTGCAAATTCGGGAAGACGATAAGCCGCTGGTCCGAGACGTGAAAGATGGAACCAGCTTCGCGCCGATCGTGCAAAGGGTCGCTCCGAGCGTGGTTAAAGTCTTTGTCACGATGAAGGCCTCGGATAATCCGATGTCAAATCCAGACATGGAGTTCTTTCGCCGTTTTTTTGGGAGTGACGGGTTGAATCAAATGAATCCGGGTCAGCCCAATTCTCCCACTGAACACGGGCTTGGCTCTGGAGTCATTGTTTCGCCCGACGGTTACATCCTGACCAACAATCATGTGGTGAACCAAGCAAGCGAGATCCAAGTGGCTCTCAATGATGGCCGTCAATTCACGGCGAAAGTCATCGGTAGCGACCCGCAAACTGACGTTGCGCTGATTAAGATCAACGCAGAAAACCTGCCTGCGTTGACGCTGACAGACAGCAGCAAGGTCGAGATCGGTGACGTGGTTTTGGCCATTGGCAACCCTTTCGGCATCGGGCAAACGGTGACCAAGGGTATCGTGAGTGCCAAAGATCGCACCACTTCGGGAGACGGGGATGAGGACTTCATCCAGACTGATGCGGCGATCAACCCCGGTAATTCTGGTGGCGCGCTAGTCGACACCGAAGGTCGGTTGATAGGTATCAATTCGGCGATATTGACGCGCAGCGGAGGAAACCAGGGAATTGGCTTTGCGGTTCCTTCCGACCTCTGCCGATGGGTCATGGACAGCCTGGTGAAGAATGGGCGCGTGGAACGCGGACTTCTGGGGGTAATGATTCAGGACCTGACTCCAGACCTGGCGAAAGCGTTCAAGCTGGATCGGACGTCCGGTGCACTGGTTGGAGATGTGTCGTCGGGAAGTCCCGCTGCTAAAGGCGGATTGAAGAGCGGCGACGTGATTACGCAATTCGGTGGCCAGCCGATCCAGGATGCGAGCCAATTAAAGCTGCGCGTGGCAGAAACCGCACCGGGCTCAAAGGTGCCGGTGATCGTCAATCGCAACGGCGAAGACAAGACGTTCGATATCACGCTGGGCAATGCGCCAGAGAACAAGATTGCGACAGCGAATGAGACCAATAGGACTGGGCAAAAAGAAGCTCTGGCAGGTGTCGGAGTGGCCGATCTGGATCAAAGCACCCGGGCCGAGTTGAACGTTCCCGGCAATGTGCAGGGCGCGGTTATCTCGCAGGTAGCGCCCGATTCCGCGGCGTATCAAGCCGGATTGAGAAGTGGGGATGTGATAACCGAGCTGAATCACCAACCGGTGAAAAGTGCGCAGGACGCGGTTGCAGATTCTGAAAGACAATCCGGTAGTGAGACCCTGGTCAAAGTGTGGACCAAGGGAGGAAGTCATTATCTGATCGTGGACGAGTCGCGTCAGAGCTGAATGAGATAGTTAAGAAGTAGAATGACGTGCTCTCTCGAGAAATCGGGAGAGCATGTCGTTGGGCACCGACATCCTGTCCAATGAAACTGATCCAAATGACCGACGCTAATCCAGGTCGCTAAATTGGGTAATGGAAAGCCCAAAACAGAACACGGTGCGGGACGCATGGCGGATTGCTAAGTCCTACTGGTTCTCTGAGGAAAAGCGATCCGCCTGGGGACTTCTCCTCGCCGTGGTAGCGCTCAACCTCGGTACTGTGTACATCAGTGTGCGCATTAACGAGTGGAATAACGCGTTCTACAATGCGTTGCAAAAATTCGACGGAGGTGAATTCTTTCGCCAACTGGCCCTCTTTGGCGTGCTGGCGTCTCTCTACATTGTCATGGCGGTCTATGCACTTTATCTGAATCAGATGCTTCAGATACGTTGGCGTCGTTGGTTGACGCGGAGATATCTTGGTTCCTGGCTCACCGATCGTGCATACTACCAATTGGAACTAAAGCCCGCGGCAGATAACCCGGATCAACGTATTTCTGAAGATCTCAATCAATTTACTTCGTACGTCTTGACTCTGGGACTCGGCCTTTTGACATCGGTTGTTTCCTTGATTTCGTTTATGGTCATTCTCTGGGGACTTTCCGGTCCTGCCAAGATCCCGCTCGGCCCGTGGGGAGTGCTCTATGTCCCCGGCTATCTTGTCTGGGTGGCGCTGCTCTATGCGGGCGCAGGTACCTGGCTAACTATTAAGATCGGTCGACCGCTGGTGCCCCTAAACTTCCGACAGCAACGGTTCGAAGCGGACTTCCGTTTCAGTTTGGTGCGCTTGCGGGAGAATGCGGAGAGCGTCGCTCTTTATCGGGGCGAGACGATGGAGCTTGGCAGCTTTCAAGAGCGGTTCCGCAGCGTATTCGAGAATTTCTGGCAGATCATGAAGCGGCAAAAGCGATTGACCTGGTTTACCTCGGGCTACGCCCAAATTGGACTTATTTTCCCCGTCGTCGTCGTCGCACCGCGCTATTTTGCCAAGCAAATCGGACTGGGCGGTCTGATGCAGGCGGTCAACGCGTTCAACTCGGTTCAGAGTTCGCTTTCTTTCATCATTACCTCTTACACCAACATCGCTGCCTGGCAGGCCGTGACAGAGCGATTGATCGGCTTCGAAGAGCGGCTCTCCGTGATTCATCGCGCCACGCCCGAAGCGAATAGGTTCGTAATTCGTCATTCGGAGATTGGGGTTGCCGTACACGGAGTCGATCTGGATCTTCCTGACGGTACACCGCTCTTGCGTGGCGTCGCGTTTACCTGCGGGGGTGGTCAATCGGTGCTAATTTCCGGTCCCGCCGGTGCCGGAAAGAGCACCTTGCTGCGGGCGATCGCAGGTATAT
Organism: uncultured Verrucomicrobiae bacterium; assembly: GCA_963808535.1. Taxonomy (GTDB): domain Bacteria; phylum Verrucomicrobiota; class Verrucomicrobiia; order Chthoniobacterales; family JAFAMB01; genus JAFAMB01. The sequence goes on from CAWEGF010000005.1 coordinate 66,040, forward strand.
GGCCATACGGTCAGGGCGAAATCAGGCTGCCGAGCGGACGAATTCTTTTCATACCCCAGCGTCCTTATCTGCCGATGGGCACGGTCGCTGCAGCGCTGCTCTACCCTGGGGGAGATGACAACAGGCCTTCAACAAAAAGGCTGACAGATGTGCTGACGCAAGTCGGCCTTGGAGGATTCGTGAACGAACTGAACGTAGTCCAGAATTGGTCTCAGCGATTGTCGCCGGGAGAGCAGCAGCGATTTGCGTTCGCTCGGATTTTTCTTCTGAAGCCGACCCTTCTGTTTCTCGATGAGGCGACCTCGGCGTTGGACGAAAGCTCCGAGTCGCAATTTTATTGTCTTTTGCGCGCTGCTTCATGGCGTCCGACGATTGTGAGCGTCGGTCACAGAGGAACGCTCCGCAACTTCCATGACCAGCTTTTAGAGATATCTGCTTTTACGGCGAGACCTGGTTGGCAGGGTCGCCTGATTGATGGCCGCGAAACTGGGGTATTGACAGACTCCCGAGGAGGCACCGATCTTTTCTAGCGCGCCGTTCGGGTGTTACAGTGCGAGTTCAGACGAGAATCCCACCAGGGTGCCACCGCGCGAACTGCGGCTGCGCCGGTCAGTTTACTGGGACGGACACTGCCCTTACGAGCGCATCGATCGGCTCACGACTCCTTTGATGGTCAAGCCTTGCACCAGAATGGAAAAGACGACCAGCACATAGGTGGTCGTCAGTATCAACTCGCGCTCTCTGCTGGCTGGCAGCGACAACGCCAGTGCCACGGAGATGCCGCCGCGCAACCCGCCCCAGGTCATGGTGGTGATCGCGCCGACCGGAAATTTATGCCAGAGGCTCATGACCAACATCGGCGTCCCCACGCTCACCCATCGCGCCAAGAGCATCGCGGGAATCGCCAAGACACCCGCGAAAAGCAGTTCTCGGGTATACGTAAGCACCAGGACCTCTAATCCGATCAGGACGAACAGCAGGGCGTTGAGGATTTCATCCACCAATTCCCAAAAGGTGTCGAGGTGCTCGCGAGTGTTATCGCTCATCGCCAATCGGCGTCCGTGATTGCCGATCAGGACGCCGGCACAAACGATGGCTATCGGTCCGCTGGTGTGCAAAGCGCTGGCCAGTGCGTAGCCGCCTGTCACCAGGGCCAACGTCAACATCACCTCGACCTGGTAGTTGTCCACGCTTTTCAGGAGCCGATAGGCTACCCAGCCCAGAGAGAGCCCAATGACGGCCCCGCCAACTGCTTCCTGTAGAAAAATCGCGGCGATATGGGATAACGACGGCTGCTCTCCGCGCACAGCAATGTCGTGCAACACTACGAACACGGCAATTCCTACGCCATCATTGAACAGCGATTCCCCGGCAATTTGAATTTCCAAGCTTTTCGGCACCTTTGCGATCTTGAGGATGCCGAGAACCGCGATGGGATCGGTCGGGGAGATCAATGCACCGAATAGCAGGCACCACACGTAACTGAGTTTCAGATTCAACCAGGCAAGCACAAGGCAGATGGCGGTTCCGAAGACGAAGGTTGAAATCAGCACGCCGACCACGGCGAGCACTGTGATGACCCACTTTTGTTCCGCTAGGTCGTTGACGTTGATGTGCAGCGCACCGGCGAAGAGCAGAAAGCTTAGCATGCCCTGGAGCAAGGTTTGATTGAAGTCCACACCCTGCAGCACCTGGGCGGCCATCGGCGCGATGTCCAACCCAAAATGTTGCAGGCTGATGAGCGTCAGCGACCCAACTAACGCGATAAGCATCACGCCGATGGTGGTTGGGAGCTTGATGAAACGATAGTTCGCATAGCTGAACAACGCGGTGAGCGTGAGCAGCAGCGCGATGACCTCGAATACGCTCATAAAAGGACGGCCTTCACCTAAAATCGTGGCCACAGCACAACTTCATGCGCGACCCCCGCTATCAATCCGTTGTTGGGACCTAGATGGCAACCGTTCGTTATCGCTCGCAGGCCAATGCTACGTTGCCAGCGAGGTGTCGGTGGTAAAGTCCGCTTGGGAAGGCCCGTCACCTTTGATAAACTAGTCGATCCCAGCGTCGACTTAATGCGCTCGTATGCCGCCCGAAGCTTGGCTTGTTCGGCAGGTCAAGTCGGCAGCTTAGAAGCGGAGCCTGTTCGCCGCCGACAGGAAGTCGCACGGGCGTCGAGTTGCTGCCGAAGAGAATTACGATTCAGTCTCCGCGTTTTGCGGGATGGAGGGATCTTTATCTTCTTGCCTAGACGGCGGCGTTGCTACTGGGATATTTTTTACCTCGATGGTGTCTGACCCTCGAGGAACCGAATAGACGCCCACATTCCTCTCTTCAACCGCTAATGTAACGGCTGGATTGACTCCGTCGCGAGAGCGAGAGCGCGAAGGAGCGAAAACAAAGATTGCCAAAATCATGAGGGAGAATGCGACGAAAGCCAGTCGGTGTTCCAAGGGACGGTACCGCAATCTATTTTCCACATAGTACACGAGCACGGCGAATCCGGGGATGATGCCGATTCGAAATCCGCCGGAGAGCAAGCTCGCCCATGGGGAATTTAAAGGAAAGATGGGCACCCCTGGCCTGTGCCCAGAAGTCATAACCGCCGCCGCCAGGATTAACAGACCCACACAAATGGGAAGGGAAAAAAGAACGAGGGAAACAAACATTAAACCCCTGATCACCTTTTCCAGGTCTTCACGATGTTCTAATCGGCTTCTTCTCATGAAGTTCAATGAAATTAGACAGCCCGACCCGGAGCGCGTTCGAATATGCGGCGTGACATCCGACCATCAGCCATGCCCGAATGACCCTCTGAGCGCGGTCGAAAACAGAATTTCGCCTTCAAGCAGGGACGACAGCCCGGTCGGGCTTCAGGTGGAAGGATGGTGCCGCAATGGCAGTTGTGTCATTTTACTGCTGGCGTTCTGACCTATCGCTACAACCCGCAAACTCAGCAAATGTGGAGTATGACGGAACGCATTATCGACCTTTATTCTCGGCACCTCGTGCCCGTCACACGTCTCACTCGCTCTAGATCGAGTTCAAGGGTACACAAAATTCGCCGACGCGTTCAGGATCAGAAAGAATTAGGATGCTATGAGCGGCAGTGCGATCCCGAAAGTCGTTCCGCGACCGATTTCGGTTTTATACCGCAGAGCTCCGTTGTGCTGTTCGACGATCCGCGCTGCAATGGGTAGTCCGAGGCCGGTACCGGTGGCCTTGGTTGTGTAGAAAGGATCGAATAGCCGCTTTTGCACTTCGTGCGGGATGCCTTTTCCGGTATCTACCACTTCCAGGATTGCAGCATCCAGGAATCGACCATCCAGGCTGGTGCGCTCTGTGTGCAGGCACAGTGTAATCTGCCCACGCTCGCCGATGCTTTCTGCAGCATTGCGAACAAGGTTGATCAGCACTTGCTTTAACTGATCGGGATCCCCTCGAATCGTTGCGTCCACCGAGGCCGCAGTTAACAACGAAATACTCGACTTTTCCAGTTGCGCGCGCATTAAGTCTGCCACCTCCCGCAGGAGGAACATCGCAGAAATCAACTGTCGCCTTGGTTCGGCTGGTCGCGCGAACAAAAGGACATCGCGCACGATACGCTCGAGCCGTCCGATTTCGCGCTCAATGACATAGGCATCCTTCAGAGCAGTCGACTGATCTCCGATCGCTTTTTTTAATGTGAAGATACGAGCCTTGATGGCCGTCAGCGGGTTTCGGATTTCATGCGCAACGCCAGCAGCGAGCACGCCGAGCGAAGCCAACTTTTCCTGACGCTCGATTGTGAGGCGACTCTCGACCAGCTTGAGCCGCATCGGAGCGATCATCTCGCGGTAAATGATCGTAATCGCCCACGCGCCAAGTATCATCAAAAGCACAAGAGCGGTGAAAATAACTTGTTGCAATAGCGTGAGCGACTTTTGCGAGGTATCGACTAGCTCCGCCGCGGCCATGCGATGAGCGCCCGCCAGGTCGTACCCTAGACTGAGCAATTGCTTTGAGGCGCCTTCGATCTTGGTCAGAATCGCCAAGACGTCAGCTTGGCCGGTCCCGCTGCCATCGGCGATCGCCCCCGCTTCGGTTCGATAAGCCATCAAGTTGGAACGGATCCGAGTCAGATCCTCTCGCTCACGGGGGGTGCCAGGGTGCTGCTGCGCCAGCCAACGGTCAAGGGTTTCGGCGTTTAGTGAAAATTTTTGCCAGTCTTTGGGATCATGGCCGAGCACAAATTGCAGTAGCGTCGCGTTCAAATCCAGGACATTAGCCTGGAGATAATCCGCGATCCGGAAGCTCTCGATGCGGACACCGCTGAAATGCCGGCGTAAACTTCGAACCTGCCGCCAGGCGATGGCGGCGGAGCCCACGATTATTGCCGCCAAAAGCAAGATCACCAGCACCATCGCCGCCAGCCGGGAGCGAAGTGAAAGTTTCATCGCCTTGTCATTCCTGAGTCTGCAGGTAACGTGTGATCGGTCGCTTACCTGCCAAGCGAGACAACCGCTGCTCGATCGGCTCACTGAGAAGTTCCTGGATTGCTTTGAGCAGAAGGGGTAAGTCGAGCGGCTTTTCCATCAGAGCCCCGACTCCGGCGGCGACCGCCAGCGGATATTGATCCGGGCGCGCGGTAATGACAATGATCGGCAGCAATGGATGAATTGTGCTCAGTCTTTCGAAAGTATCCCATCCTCCTTTGACGGGCATATTGAGATCGAGCAGCGCGATGTCGATGTGCTCCTCGTAGAAGTGGGCGATTGCTTCGCGACCGTTCCTGGCCGTGATGACTTCGTAACCCTCCGATCTGAGGACGTCGTTCAAGGCGGACAGAACCTCTTCGTCGTCATCAGTGAGCAATATTTTTGCGTCCTTCGCCATTCGAACCACTACTTCGCTTTTTTCGTTTTCGGTCCCGGATCGTGATCTCGACTGTATCACCACGTTTAACCATCGGCGGCTCGAGGGTTTCGATCATCAGGCAACCGTTCAGCCACTCGTCAAGGCCGACTGTTTCATCGTAATCAACCACCAGTTGTTTACCAATGAGCTGATTTTCTTCCAAGACGAAGTCCAACACGATTCCCCATTTGCCTGACCCAAGAAACACTACGCCTGTTACATCGATTTTGCGTGTTTCCATAACCGGACCTATTAAAATCGCTCCCCTTTAAATCGTACGAGAGCCACACAACAATTTGCCGGTCCAAAATGACAAAAGGCTTACCCGAACATTACAAGAGTTTACTTTGCTACTTCGAGGCGTGGCGAAGCCGCACGAGCACTCAAAACCGCCGCTCACATCGTTAGACAGTTGAAATTCGGTCTGCGGACCTCCGAAATGTTACTGTTTAAAAGGAGGCACCGCCGGCAAAGCTGAGATCAGCTTGCGAATTGCCCGACGTGGGAGAAATCAGTGGTCGTAGCGGCATTGCCCTTGCCATGTATGTCGACTTACGCAGCCGATTTTTACCTGCCTGATCTCAATTTCGTCGATCGTTCAGCAGCGATGATCAAGTAGTTTAGTTAGGAGCGTTGAAGGTGTGCTCCTTTTATGGGAATTTATTGTCCACGGCTCTTGCCTTTCGATTTTCTGGTCTGAAAATGATTTGCTTCGTTAGTTGAGGGTTAAGTTGGGAACCGGGGAAGGTGGCGCCCCCGCCCTGACCGCAGTCGGCGTAATCCGCGAGAGGTCAGACAAAGCGAAACACTATGATAGCTCCAAAAGCCAACGGCGAGTCGGTTTCACATCAAAATATTGGTCTGTTCAGACTTTCACTTATTGCGATCCTCGTCGGCGCGGTGACCGGATTTGGAGCGATTGGGTTCCGAGGCCTGATCGGTTTCATTCACAATCTTTTTTTTCTTGGGCGTCTTTCGTTCCTTTATGACGCCAATACGTTTACCCCAGCGAGCCCGTGGGGCATTTTTATTGTCCTTGTTCCGGTGGTGGGCGGTTTGATCGTGACGCTGTTGGTAACGAAATTTGCGCCGGAAGCGCGCGGCCATGGCGTCCCCGAAGTGATGGACGCCGTCTATTATTCCGAGGGTCGGATTCGGCCGATGGTGGCAGCAATCAAATCGCTCGCTTCGTCACTTTCGATTGGGAGCGGTGCGGCCGTTGGACGCGAGGGGCCCATTATCCAGATCGGCGCATCTCTCGGATCTACGCTTGGCCAGATTATTCCATTGGCGGCATGGCAACGGATCACCCTGGTTGCCGCTGGGGCCGGTTCAGGTATTGCGGCCACCTTTAACACGCCCATCGGTGGAGTCATGTTTGCGGTGGAGTTGATGATGCCCGAGGTGAGTGTCCGAACATTCCTTCCCGTCGCTCTGGCGACCGGCACGGCCACCTTTATCGCACGACTCTTCGTTGGGCTGGATCCAGCTTTTCAGACCCCTCCGATACTGGCGTCTGATCATCACCCTGCCTCGTTTTATGCCTTGCTTCTCTACGCGTGCATCGGGCTATTAACCGGGCTGGGCGCCACGGCCTTTATTCAGGGGCTGCATCGAACCGAGGGTCTGTTCGACCGTATTCGCAATCCCTATCTTCGACATGCCGTTGGCATGCTGATCGTCGGTCTGATGATCTACGCCCTGTTCCAGACATTCGGGCATTATTATGTCGAAGGAGTCGGCTACGCGACGATTCAGGCGGTGCTGGTGGGCGGGTTGCACGCAGCGCCTTTGCTCGCCCTACTGTTTGGCTGCAAGCTGGTGGCCACGCTCCTGAGCCTGGGTTCGGGGGCTTCGGGGGGCATTTTTTCACCGTCGCTTTTTATTGGGGCGACTCTCGGAGCCGCTTTCTGTGCCTTGGCAAAGATGGTTCTCCCGCTGCCGGAACTCAGCATTCCGGCATTTGCCATCGTTGGGATGGCGGCAATGGTGGGCGGTGCGACCGGTGCAGCGATGACCGCAGTGACAATGATCTTCGAGATGACGCGTGACTATGACATCGTCATGCCAATGATCGTTTCTGTCGCCATCAGCATCGGAATTCGACGCCTGCTGTCTCGGGAGAACATTTATACCATTAAGTTGGTGAGCCGCCGTCACTTCATTCCCAAGGCGCTTCACGCCAACATGTTCCTGGTCCAGCAGGCGGCAGACGTCATGGATCGTGACGTGATGTTACTGCCAGGCGAAACGAGCTTGGACGCTTTTGTGCGTCTTCCACAGCACGACCGAAGGGTTCGTCATGTGGTCGTTACTCGAGACGAAAAAGTGGTCGGCGTGGTGCGAATTAATACGGCGCTCCATCACGGTCTGGAAGGAACCTACACTGGCGTGAGTCTCGAGGATGTGGCCAGCGGCCATTTTGCTATCGCCCATCCGGAAGAGATTATGTTCGGGGTGATTGGAAGGATGTGGAAAACTGGGGCCACAATGGCGGTCGTTAGCCAAGGCAATGGCGTCGTCGGGGCTGACCAGGTCCTCGGAGTCATCACCAAGGAACACGTCGCGGATTCTGTGGCTGCCAGCGTCCAGCCCTACACTGAGGGCGGCTCCTAGGGCGAAAAGCAGTGATCATCCTGAAAACGACTGACCAACTCGAATCGACGGTGTTCATCATTTTGGCGGAGCCGGTACCTTGACTGGTATGGGAGAAGTTCAGCGACGCGGTCAGAATCACGTCTAGCTATAGGTTCGGACAACTTTATCAAGAGCGTAGTCGAGAACATTTTAAGAACGTGAAGCTCGAAGACTATGGATTTATTGGAGACACCCAAACAGCGGCTCTGATTGGGATCAATGGTTCTATTGACTGGATGTGTCTGCCACGCTTTGACTCTGCCGCTTGTTTTGCGGCTCTTCTGGGAGATGAAAAAAACGGCTGTTGGCGAATCGCCCCCGCTCAACCATGGCAGAGGGCCAGTCAGGCTTATCGAAAAGAGACCCTTATCCTGGAAACGGAATTTGAGACGGAGCAGGGTTGCATCCGTCTCATCGACTGCATGCCTCCGCGTGGGTCCTCTCCGGATGTAGTCCGGGTCATTGAAGGAATCCGCGGACAAGTGGAAATGGAGATGAAGCTGGTGGTGCGTTTCGATTACGGAACGACTATTCCGTGGGTTCAAAGGGACGACGGTCAAACAATTATAATCGCGGGGCCGGACGCGCTCTTGTTGCGCAGCGACGTTAAAACCCAGGGTCAAGGGCTTTCGACTGTGGCGGAGTTTACGATCAGCGAGGGAGAGCGGAAATATTTCGTTCTCTCATGGTACCCCTCCTATGAAAAGCCGCCGAAAGCAATCGATCCAGAACGTGCAGTGAACGAAACTGAGAGCTACTGGATCGATTGGGTCTCTCACTGTACCTGCCAAGGGGAATGGCGGGATCTAATGGTTCGTTCACTTATCACCTTGAAGGCCTTGACCTACGCCCCAACCGGCGGAATCGTCGCTGCTGCCACGACTTCTCTTCCGGAGCAGCTCGGAGGAGTGCGCAATTGGGATTATCGGTTTTGTTGGCTTCGGGACGCCACGTTCACTCTTTATTCTCTGATGCAGTCCGGCTTTACCGAGGAAGCTTCGGCATGGATCAAATGGCTATTGCGTGCCATCGCTGGAGACCCAGCGCAGATGCAGATAATGTACGGTTTGGGAGGGGAGCGCCGGCTGACCGAATTCACGCTGGATCATTTGTCTGGGTACGAGAAATCCCGTCCGGTTAGAATAGGAAATGCCGCCTCCGAGCAGTTCCAACTCGATGTTTATGGCGAGGTTCTGGATGCGATGCATCTGGCGCGGATGGTTGGGATCGATTTTGGAGCCACCTCCTGGCGCCTGCAGCGGCACTTGGTGGAGTTCGTCGAGAAGCATTGGGATAAACCCGATAATGGGCTTTGGGAAATACGCGGGCCGCGACGGCACTTCACGCATTCCAAAGTGATGGCTTGGGTGGCCATCGATCGTGCCGTTAAGGCCGTAGAAAACTTTTTACTCCCGGGAAATGTTGAGCATTGGAAAAATCTGCGGCAATCGATTCATCAAGACGTCTGTGCTCACGGCTTCAATCCAACGCGAAACTCGTTCACCCAGTTTTATGGTTCGGAGAATTTGGATGCCAGCCTCTTGATGATTCCGTTGGTTGGTTTTCTACCGCCAAGCGATGAGCGCGTCGCGGCAACCATAGAACTCATTCAGAAGGAACTTGTAGTGGACGGATTTGTCCTTAGGTACCACCCAGACGGCTCAGCACAGGTGGATGGTCTTCCGCCCGGTGAAGGAGCCTTTCTGCCCTGTTCATTCTGGTTGGTGGATTGCTTGTGTTTGATGGAACGCCAAGCGGAGGCGCAGGATCTTTTTCAGCGTTTGTTAGCGGTTTGCACCAACCTGGGCCTGCTTTCTGAAGAATACGACGCCAAGAAACAGCGCCAAGTGGGTAACCTTCCTCAAGCCTTTTCTCACGTCGGACTCATTAACGCCGCTCGAAGTCTCTCCGAAGGTCACGGAGCCTCCCATCACCGAAGCAGGCACTAACAGAATCCCCAGAACCCGTAGCGCTACTGGATGATCAATCAATTACCACTTGTGGTCGTTCGTTGATCACGGAGAGAAGACGTGAGTCAGGAGCTGATTTCTACAACCACCTAGCGTTGAGGAAGATGTAGCTTCCGCTTCTGTCGCCTGGCACGGCACCTGCATATAGATCGCGCATCAATTAATATGACGAGGAAACGATGCACAGAAATAAAAGCCAACCCATCCTAGACGTTTCGCACGGATTTGCCCTGCGACCGGCTCGCTCCGCAAAAACTTCCAACATCTTCGTGTCAAGCCAACAGCACCGAAAAGCCTTGGCCGAAGACGGCATTACGGTCGTCGCCCATATCACAAAGGACCGCAACCTAGTTGCTTGGGCAAAATGCACGGACAGGGCGGTATACATCGGCAGGGATTTCCGCGGATGGCGCGGGACAGGCTGGGGCAATCCGTTTAGACCTCAAACTCACGCACCGGAGGAACACGACCGAGTGGTTAGACGATACAGCCACTACTTGGACGACGACCCGATTCTGCTGGCGCGGTTGGCTGAGCTCTCTGGAGGCAAGGTGCTATTGTGCTGGTGTCACCCGTTGCCATGTCACGGTGATCTCTTGGCTAAACGTGCCAACGTTCGGTTTCCGGTGTCACTGCGCCCGGCGCACGCAGTGGGACAGGCTTAGAAGAAAAGACGAACTGGATCGCGCCCTGTCAAACGTGAGAGAGATTTCCCTTTTGCCACGAAGCCCGTTAACTGACCCCCAGTGAATATCTGTCGTTCTTAAGGGCTCGGGAGTCTAAGCGGACGAAAATGGGCATCCGCCGATGATCGAAGGCAGGGTTGCTAGAAATCTTTAATATACCGAAGTTATCGGGGCTTTGGCCGAACCAGTTCCCCGCGTTCCAAAACTCCTCTATTAACAACGAGTTCAGCACGTCTGACTCTCGAAGTATCAACGATCAGTTCGGCCCTTCGAACTGGTTTGGCATCACTCTCCGCCGTGGCAACATCATTACCGGTTTTGGCTTCTGGATTCTTTTCTCCCTGCCCCTTCTTATCTTGTTGCTGGAAGAGATCATCCAAGAACTTCTCATCGCCCTTGCCGACAACCCGCGGCACACCGACGTAGCTAGGCGGCCTAATCGGCTTCTCCTTCCGGGAGACCCACATTTTGTGAAAAAAGAAGCCCGTCATGAATGCCAGACAGATACAGGTCCCGAGAAGAACGACACGGACGGGGTTAGCCCATGCTTTAATAAAGTCACAGACTAACGCGCACGCGGCTCTAGCGACTACACTTAGCAAGACGATTCTCATCTCGCAGCAATGATAGAGACACTTACAGTGGTCAAATGTTCAATCGGAAGCCGGAAGAGGGCATGCTCTTCGCCGTCCTTCCGCCACCTTTTGATCTGTGACAGCCACCGGCACCTGACCAAGAGAAAAGAAGTGGCTAAAGGAACAAAAACGAGTCGACGCCCCCGTTTCAATCTTTCACGATTGTAATGTTCGGGAAAGGATCTTGTCACCTTCGAGGCTTTCTTTGTTTTTGTACTGAAGAAAGAATTCTATTCGAGGCCCGTAGTTAGTTGCGCGCATCGATCATCGAACGAGAACGCTTCTCGGCAACCGTCTCCGAATAGAAACAATAATTAGAATGAACAATATAATAAATAAAAACAAGTCAACACCCGACAGTCTTGATTCTGGAAGGTTAACAGATGAGCTGTGGGAGACGGCCGTTGAGACGGCGAGCCCGGGGACGTTTGGTCCGCGTTGCGAACGATTGTTGCGGGCCTGGAACTGCCTGGCCGTACAGCGCATGGAAGTGGAAGGTCGCCAGACGCCTGAAGATGTGGCGACGGCGGAAACTAACTTGAGGCACTTTATTGAGCTCATGAAAACCGAAGCGGTTTTCCTGGGTCATGCAAACCGTCTCAATCGCGATTGCTTTCAATCGGCCCACCGCAGACTCGAACGGCGCTCGATGTTGGCGCAGTTCACATTGTGGCCGTTCTGGCCAAATAGCGCCCGCAGTAAACGATAGCAGCACGCATTGACAAAGCTCAGATCGTCAATGCCCCGGTCTTGTAGCCAGCATTTGTCTAGAGACAAAAAGGATCTTGCAAAGGCGCCAGAAGCCAAGAGCACAAAGATCTTCGATCATTGGCGGGCGCCTCGAGACTACAGAGGAAAGTAAGAGAGAGAGGGGAGAACCGATATTTGCTGAGACTGGTCTGCGATTTTGGTTAGAATAGCCGCGAGTTACTAACATGTGCTCTGAAGCCGATCCAAAAGTCCTCTGATGGCCTTGCCCCATGTTTTCGCGGAGCTGCCCGAGATCGTTCTCTGAGATCGTGAAATCGACGTAAACCGGATCCTGCAGCTGGATGTTTACCAGGGTCGCTCCTCCAGTAGCAACGTAGTTCCCCGGATCAACGAGCCGTCGACCGGTTCGTCCGTCATTCGGAGAGCGAACGTAGCAATATTCCAGGTTCAGTCGAGCGAGATCGACGGACGCCTGATCCTTAGCGACGGCTCCCTGAAAGTTCTCAACCTGGGCACGATCTGTGTCTATCAGTTGCGCCGAAACGAAGCGCCCCGCTCCGGTCTGTACATCGCGCTGAAGATTTCTTTGATCCAGAGCCAACTGCGACTGATCGGATTTCAATTGGCCCTGTGACTGCTCCAGGTCGGCCTGGAAAGGGCGCGGATCGATAACAAAGAGCAAATCACCTCTCTTCACCTCCTGTCCGTCAACGAAGTGGACTTCCATAATCCTTCCACTCACTTGCGGTTGTACATTCACTGATTCGGGAGAAGAGAGTCGTCCGAACTCGTGAAGCTGAACAGGTACATTCATCACCTGTACCTTGTCACCAGTACATTCTTAGCTGCCGGGCGGGAGTTCGCGATTCTCTTTTCACCGCAAGCCGCAATTGCCAGTGAGAAGCAAAAAATCAGAGGACCGTACCTGAATAACTCAGATCGTGGCCACGTCACGCTTCTTATACCATCGGCGCGACCGCGCTCTGCTTCAAGTGAAGACATCGGAGCGCTGGTGTGCGCATCGGGTTGATCCTCCGATCTCTCCCGTTAACTCAGGAGCCTAATCCATCGAAATTCTCTGCTTCCGGGGAAATGATTCCCGCGGCGGCTAATTCATTTTCGCCGCGAGCGAGATCCTCGGCGCAATCTTCGCAAACGGCACATTCGAGCACAGCGTCGTAGTAGCTCAGTTTATCCACTCGACCGCAGAATTCACAAATTCCCTGGTAAGGATGCGCCTTCTTCAGCGTCGTACGAGAAAGGTCCATGTTCGGATCAACAAAGTCGATTCAGGTCTATTTGCCTTCATTAAATAAAATATCGCGTGGCCTGCCATTTTCGTCTCTTGCAGAATACGGTCCACTGAGACGCTTCTTTCCATCATTATAATATCCCCAGCTTACACGGCTCGAACGCCAAGTGGACAATCGTTGGTAATAATTAGGGCCTAACAATTGATGCCGTTAGAGGTAGGGGCAGCCGTCAGTAATGAAGGGAGATTAGAAAAGCCAATCATTAGTACAATAATAATTGAAACCTGCGCACAGAATAGTACGATAAAAGTGGAAAGAAGGTGATTGAAATGGCGGTGCAGAGCATTTCCTCTTCTCAATTTATCAGGCGTGCGAAGCGATGGGAGGGTGTATCATTGATGACGGAGACGGTGTTAGCATTGGGAACCATTGTGCTTTCGATACTTGGGATTGTGGGTTTTTTTCCCAACTTATATTAGTGCCATCGCCGTGATCGGGCTTGGCGTGGTCCTGCTCTTTCGGAGTGTGGAGGTCGTTGTGCAATATAGCGCGCTTCTGTACGAAGCGGGGGCAACAAATCAGATTGACGCCTCGCGCGTTAGTCAAGGGACAACGACCGAGCTGCTAGCGGGTATGGCTGGCATTGTCATGGGTGTTTTGGCACTGTTAGGAATTGTACCAACGACGCTTTTGTCTGTCGCTGTAATTACTTATGGTGCGGCAATGATGTTGACGAGCGGTGAGTCGCTGTGCCTAGGCTCGTTAGATCTGAAAGAGAACGACGTGGTGCGCCATCTGATGCGCTCTATGAGCTTGCCTTCGGCGTGCGCTCAGGCTTTGGTAGGATTGGCAGCGATGGTGTTGGGTATTTTGGGACTTGTCAGCATGGCGTCAACGATCTCGGTGCTGGTGGCGCTCCTTGCGACGAGCGCGTCAATTCTGTTGCGTAGCTCGACTGTGGGTAGGTTACTCCTGGATTTCCTAAAGAGGTAATCCGTTTCTATGGAGAAGCGATGGCGAGCGGTGACGAAGCCGCTCGCCATTGGATTGTTGTTAGCTAGTTCAGCTCCTTTGTCGTTCCTGTGTGCCTCTGTAGGATGTTTCGGGAACTGTGCCCTTTTGCTCCGCTTCGGGGTTGGCGCCCGGGCCGAGCAGGGTGAGGCAATGCGGTCTTTGAACGCAACGTGATTTCGCTCAGGTGGACGCTATTTAGCTCCTTCCGAGCAGCGAGTGAAGTCACGGCCGAAGGGTCAGTTCTGGAGCTCACCGATAATCCAGATCCAGGTCCGCGTGGAAAGAACTTTGAGGCACGAGCCAAGAGCCAACACTGGGAGTTGGAATGCTTTCGAGGCTTGTGACGAGCACCTCGGGATGGGCGATGAGCAGCGATCGAGGGCTTCAGGTTGTTTTTGATCTTCATTTGCCGCCATTGGTCAGCGGTTTTACAAGCTTCGGGTCCGTCGGTTCGTTCGACGCTCCGACTTTTATCTGCCTCGTAGTCATACGCCTCCGGGTAAATAGGCGCTTATCGCGCTGGGCGCAGTTTTGTAAAAGTCGAAATCTTTCAGACGTAAGGATTTGCGGAGTTCTTCGACGAATGAACAAATCGAGTAATCCTATGAACACAATAGTTAAACCATTTCGTCGCGGTTATGAGCTGCTCGTCGCGAGCGGCAATCTACTGCAGTCACCTTTGCTACTGCTTCTGCGAGTCTATTTTTTCTGGCAGCTCTTTATGACGGGCCAAGGTCATCTTGCACATATCGGAAAAGTCTCCGAGTTTTTCGTGAGCCTTGGCATCCCATTCCCAACTTTAAACGCCTATCTCTCTAGTTTCGTAGAATTTTTCGGGAGTCTGCTCTTGATGATTGGACTCGCTTCACGCTTCACGGCGATCCCGGTGGTGGTCACCATGGCAGTGGCCTATCTCACCGCTGATCTAGAAGCCATTACCAGCATCTTCAGCGATCCTGATAAGTTTGTGAAGGCAGACCCGTTCCCGTATTTCATTTGTGCACTGATCGTGTTGGTCTTCGGCCCCGGCGGGTTTTCAATAGACGCCCTGATCAAACGGATATTAGGACAGCCGCGCCGAAGCGGAACCGAGAGCAGGAAATGCGGCTTTCGACCCGAGGCCCCCAGGAGGTTTGCGGCTAAAAGCTAGTTCGCCTAAGCCAACCTCGGAATTGTATGTATGGCAATCCTCAAATATAGAACGCGGCCGGAGCCATGGGCGAGTCATCGGGAACGAGCGAAATATGCATGGCTGATTCCTCTTTTTGCCGTTGAGTGGATTTGGAGCTGGCTGGCCTACTGGTTGAGCGGGTGGGCGTTTCTGGAGGTACTTGAGTACTTGGGAACGTTGTCTCTGTTGCTCGCGGTGGTCTCCTATTTTGCGGAGAGCGGCGACAGAATTAAGCAGAAACACTACCAGGCTTGGCAGGTCATCAACTCGGCACAAGCAAAAGGAGGCAGCGGTGGAAGGATTGACGCGCTGGAGGAGCTTCACGAGGATGGAGTGCCGTTGGTAGGTGTCGACGCCAGCGGTGCCTTCCTCCAGGGTATTGATCTAAGTGGCGCGAACCTGCTCCGAGCGAACTTCCGCGCGGCTGACGCACGCGGCGGGAATTTTCGCGGAGCCCAGATGGAGTATATTGATTTGACGTCTGCGAATTTTCGCGATGCCACGTTTCACAAGGCAGACCTGCGGAACGCGAACTTGGAGGATGCAGACCTGACTGCAGCGAATCTCAGCGAAGCAGATCTGGAAGCGGCGGATCTCTCAAAGGCGGATTTGCGAAATGCTGATTTCCGTAACGTCAAATGGGAGAAGATCACAGACGTGAAAATGGCCAATGTATTCGGAGTCAAGAACGCACCGCCAGATTTCCTGAACTGGGCAATGCAGAACGGCGCAGTTTCCGAGAAATCCGACCCGGAGTGGCAGGCGCTGCTAACGCGGGAGTGAGAGCGCAGATGTACTCGGTTGCACCTAGGGCCAACTGCGTAGATTGCGGAAGTCTGAAGACCTATTGCGCAAAGCTGATGGTTCCGTCTCGGGCAGGATAGAGCAGGAGAGGATGACCGAAACCGAGATAGAAGCCGTCAACAAGGCGAGGACGTTCCGTAAAAATCCCCCAAATGTCCGCCAATTTCTGTGCGCGAATTGGAGTTACACACCCGGCATCACCTCGGTGGCAAGGCCGTCTGCGATCGCGACCGCCATCGGAGTCGACAGTGCCACCACTTCGCCCTTAGCTTAGATTCCTAGTCTGTTCATCGGGGGAAGATGTCTTCCTTTATCCCAGCGCTCAGCAAATGCATGGCAGCGACGATTGTTCCGCGAGCGTGCCTTGGGCGTCGGTTTCCTTACGAACGGACGGAGAGGCGAGCCGACCGCGCTTGCGCGCGATTGTTCCTCCACAGGCCTCCGTAGTTTAAAATGCCGAGTAAGAAGGGGTTTACTGAGTGTCATTTTACTTCTGCGCCCGCCCCTTTGGTATTGGGATGAATCTCCACTCCAAGCTCGGCGAGCTTCCAGCTAGTATAGCGGTCGAGTTCTGCACCAAGTTCGGAGAAAACGAACTCACCGGGGTGAACTGACACTACGCGCACCGTTTCCGGCTTGAGGTTGGGATAATAGGGAGGGCTTCTTTTAAGAAATCATTTACAGCGGATTGTCTCGGAAACGGCAAAACCGGAACAGGTGACCCCGATTTGGCTCCGTGTTAGCGATGCACTTTTTCTCAGCTGTTATTGATTTGCAGAGAATCACATTGATATGACCCTCGGCCATCCTTTGAACTCGGCCATACGCTTGAAGCCTGCCTTTTCATACATCTCCGACGCTCGGAAGTCACAGCTGGCTACCCAAATTCGACGAACTCCTCGACTGCATGCCCCAGCAATAAAAGCATTCAATAATGCGCGCGTGTAACCGCGTCCTCGATATGCCTCATCGATCCACATCTGTTTAAGTTCGGAAATCTCTGACCACGAATAGCCAGCGGCGACGCCGATCATTTGTCCCGCCTCGTCGCGGGTTACAAAGCCCAAGCCTTGTCCATCATGGCGTCCAGTTGCCTGGCTATTATAATCGGAGAGTCGATTTTCAATGAAGTCAATCTCATTCGGGGATAGAGCGTGTCGGGGTTCTATTTGAAAGGTCATATCGTGCCTTTCCGATTGTACTTTGTCTACTTGATGGGTAGGCGCATGGCGCACCGCCGATGCCTCGGCCAACCGCGTTCTATCTCCGCCTGCAAGATGTGTTTAAGGTGCTGACCGGTTTCTCTTTCTTGCAACGTCATGAAGCCGAGTCGCGTGTAAAATAGTTCGTTCCAGGGTACATCGCGAAAAGTGGTCAGAGTGATAGCTGAAAGGCCCCGCGATTTAGCGTGATCTATGGAATGTTGGATCAAGCGGCACCCAAGCCCCGCACGCTGCCTTTCATAGAGTACGGAAAGCTCCCAGATGTGCAGCTCATCGAAGAATACTTCAGCGCTGAGAAAACCGATCGGACAGTCCAGCGCGTCTGCCGTCACCCAACAGGTGCCCTGAGCGATTACTCGCCGGTGCCATTCAGCCGGAAGGTCCGCTCCGTCCGCAAACCAAGCCAGATCGGGAACTTGGCGGAAGGCTTCTCCTGCCGAGTTCTCGATCTCAGGCAGTATTTCTGCATCTTTGATCGAAGCGGGCCGGATATTGAATTCCATCATTCCTGTAATATATCAATAGCTTTTCCTTGCCTGGTCAATGCCTTGATTGGTTAAGTGATCCCCGAAACGCCATCGAAAGTCTGCTTTTGCGAATTAGAAAGAGGGGCAAGGGTCGGAGTCGGATAAAGGGGTTCTAATCTGGTCGACAGATGGGTGTCCGATGGACTGGATATAACCGGGGCGCGCTCATGAAGATACTGGACAAAGTCTTTGGAGAAGAAGATATCCAAAGTCCAATCGAGAGCGACACGCAACTTTTTTTCGAAGCGGGGGAGTTTCAGAAGGTAGATCGTTCGCCAGAGCCACCAGGCGACGAATCCAGAGAAATTGATGCCAAGAATTCGGGCGACACCGGTGCGCCGGCCGATTGAAGCTAATAGACCGAGTGTCTTGAATCGGAAGGGCCTTAAGTCATTCCCGTAAATCCTGGCGACGATATTGTGGGCCAGCACTTTGCCTTCGCGGGAGGCATGTTGTGCGGTGGGTGGTTGATATCCTCCTTTTTCGTCTGGAATCACCGCGCAGTCACCGAGCGCCCACACGCCTGGAAATCCCTCAACTCCCATCGCGGCGTTAGCCTTTAGGCGATGGCGTTCCTTCGGTAAATCTAACTGATTGAGTAAGGGGTGCGGCGACGTGCCGGCCGTCCAGACAAGCGTGCAACTGGTAATGCGTGAATCGTCGGTCAGGTGAACTTCTCTCGGGGTTATCCCTTTTACTTTGGTGTTGGGATGAACCTCTACTCCACGCTCCGCGAGCTTCCGGCTGGTATAGCGGCCAAGTTCTTCACCAAGTTCGGGAAGAACGAATTCACCGGGGTGAACTAACACCACGCGGACCATCTCTGGCTTGAGGTTGGGATAATAGGGGAGGGCCTCTTTTAAGAAATCATTGATACTGCCGATCGTCTCGACCCCGGCAAAACCACCCCCGGCAACGACGAAGGTCAGGAGTGACTCACGATCGTTCCCAGCGCATTCGGTGTCCGCCTCCTCTAGGTGCTCGATCAAGCGATTCCGCAGTGCAATCGCGTCTCCGAGCGACTTCATGGTAATTGCACGTTCGTGGAGGCCGGGGATATTATAAAAATTCGTCACGCAACCGAGGGCGAAGACGATGTGGTCATATTCGAGCGCATGCGTATGCTGGTCGAACCCATGAGCAACGACGACTCGTCGATCCAAAAGATCGATAGACTGAATCTCCCCCTCAAAGAATCGGACGTGCCGCAACATTTTGCGGATTGGATTGACGATGTGCGTTAGATCCAGGTCGCTCGCCGCCACTTCGTGGAGCATCGGCGTGAAAAGGAAGAAATTCTCTTCGCTGATCAGCGTGACTTCGATATCGGGATCACGCCGCTTTTCGAACTCCAGCGCCGCGTAGAGACCGCCAAAGCCGCCACCAAGGATCAGAACACGAGTTTTTTTCATGGATTTGATGTTTACGCGATCTAGTTTTTCCCCGGCCGTGCGATCGACGAACATCGGTGGGGTCTGAAGTTTTGTCGGAGCCGCAGGCCAAACCTTACAAATCCGTTAAACATCTTCCTTCTAGCCTCCGGTTTCGAAACCCGGATAAAGCGTCATCCCACCGTCAACAAATAGGGTGATCCCATGAACATAGTCTGAGTCGTCGCTGGCAAGCCACGCGGCTGCGCGGCCGATTTCCTGAGGTTCTCCAATCCTTTTATAAGGAATCAGTTTGAGCAATTGGGCATAATGTTCCGGTGTATCCCAGGCCTCCATGTTAATCGGCGTGCGAATTGCACCCGGCGCGATGGAGTTAACACGAATTCGCCAAGGAGCGACTTCCTGGGCGATGCTTTTCATCATCAGCATGACACCTCCTTTCGACGCAGCGTAATTCACGTGACCGGCCCACGGGATGACCTCGTGCACGGAGCTGATGCAGATGATCTTTCCAGCGGCGCACGAAATATCCGGTCGCACGCCGTGACGCTTGAACTCCCTGACCGCTTCGCGAGCGCAAAAGAACTGCCCTGTCAAGTTCAGTCGATGACCTTCTGCCATTGTGCGCGCGTCATTTCAGCGAATGGGGCGTCAACTTGAAGGCCTGCGTTGTTGACTAAAATATCGACTGATCCGAATTCATGGCGGGCTGCTTCGAACATCGCCATTACTTCTGCCTCGTTCGAAACGTCCGCTTGCTGTGCGAAAGCGTGGCTCCCGTCTTCTTCGATTCCTTCTACCACGGCCTCGGCCTTCTCCGGCCCGGTGACGTAGTTGACACAGACGTTGGCGCCGGCGGCTCCAAGGGCGGCCGCGATAGATTTACCAATTCCTGAGCTGGCCCCTGTAACAGTCGCGGTCTGACCTTCCAGCAGACGGCGTGCTGGTACCTGCGGCATGTGCACGGTTGGATAATCGTGATGATGTGTATGCATGGGAAAATTGAATTAGTTTTAGTTGAATAGTCGTGGCCGGCCGAGATCGTCGGACACGCTCCCTTAGGCGGAGGCAATCGCCAATTCCTTACATCTCATGGCAAGATCTCGTCCAGCAGACGAGGAAATGGAGGCGACGCAGATCTGCCAGGCCTTGAGAATTTCGCAGAATAACCTATGGGTGATGTTACATCGCGCGCGCAAGGCGCTCCGGGAATGTCTGGAGCTGAATTGATTCGAAAATAAAACCTAGCTACGGCCCATGGGCATCGCTGATAAATCTTCGTCCGCCGAAAACCCCTCTCTCCTTGCGGGTCGGAATTGGTTTGAAAGAATGCTGGTGAGCTTTATCGCCGAACGTACTCCGAAATGCCGGGAGGTGGTGCGCCTGCTCTCGCAATCAAAGGAGGTAGAATTACCCCTCGCGACTCGGATTAAGATTCAATTTCATTATTTGATCTGCGTATGGTGTTACCGTTACGGAGAACAGCTCCGGGCGCTGCGGAAAATCGCTTCTTCGCTCCCGGAGCACCTGGACGAATGCGGTCAAGAGGCTTTGCCGTACTCATCAAAAGAGCGAATCAAACGGGCGCTCCGTGAAAAGCAAGATGAATGATCGTACGACAAGTTCGGCAGCGTGGTGCCCGCCGATTCTCCTTCGGGTGTTGATTCCAGCGCACGCGGGTGACTTGATTCAAGAGTTGCCAGCCGTCGTCTAGCGAAGTTGCAAAGCCGCGATAAGGCGACGTTACGGTCGCGGCCGTTCAATACCTGCCAATAACTTCGGTTCGTTGTTTGCTCGCCGTCGCAAGCTGTTCTTTAGTGGTTTCTTGGCACCAGCGGCGTTTCTTCTCAAGATCCGGAGAGATCCGATTTTCTGTAAGGTCTCGCGTAAGAAAGCGACTCATCTAGAAAGGAGCCGGAGCAAAATGGTTGAGAGCAACGAGACGATTGATCAAAATGAAAGCAAACTCATCGGAGCGACGAGCCTGCCGCCAATTGTTGACTGTTTTTACGGACCGCTTTACCAGTTTGCTCTACGTCTTACCAAGAGCGAATCGGACGCCGGGGATCTGGTTCAGCAGACCTTCTTCACGCTGATCCAGCACCTGCATCAGATCCGGGACCATTCGAGAATCAAATGCTGGTTGTTTAGCACGCTGCGCCGAAACTTCCTGATGGAAGTTCGCCATCGCGCGAAACATCGCGAAGTCGAGTTCCTGCCCGATATCCACGGCTTGCAAACCGAGTATCCCAGCGTTTGGAGCACCTTGGATGCGCCCACCGTTCGCAGGGCCCTTTTGCAGGTCGACGATCCATTCCGTACCGCGTTAGAGCTCTTTTATTTGAAGAATTTATCCTACCGGGAAATTGGCGATGCTCTCGAGATCCCGATCGGCACAGTGATGTCGCGATTGTCACGAGGCAAGGCGCAACTCAAATCAATCCTCTTACGATTTATTTATGGCGCTGGTTGAATGCAAAGAATGCGGCGGGCAGATATCTAAGAACGCTGGCACTTGCCCACATTGCGGCGACGTCATCAATGAGCCCAAACCGAAGTTCTCGCTCGTTGATTTAATTCACAAGATCTCGGTTCCGGTCGTTTTGTCCGTCGCCGGTACTCTGATCACCATTCTGAGCTATTTCAGCATGGAAGGTGAGCGGCAGATGGAGCAGACACGCAAGCTGCTCGCGGACGCTTTCGACAAAGATCCGATCAAACAGCAGTATTGCATTTTCTATGTGGACCACTTGCTGGCATCAGGCCGCATCTCTCCGCAAATGACCGTCAGCGTTTTAACGACCGTGGCCGCGAATGCAACCAATGACAACGTCCGGCTCGATGCGCTTCGAATGATGCCGGACCTGCTCGCGCAAAAGGGTTATCAAGATGAGCTCAAGCCTCTGCTGGTGCGGAGCATTTCCAGCCTGATCCCAAATCTGACCGACGTTGAAGTACTCCGAAGGCAAGTGATGCTCGATATTCAGACCTTGGTCGAGGCGGATGAGTCTTATCGAAAACCATTGATCGTCGAGCTCACGAGTTTGGACCGAAGCTGGAATCTTATCAATAACAAGCAGGGCGGAAATACCGATCAGAAGCAGATCCGCGTCGGACTGCAGGTAAAGCTAGCGTTGCTTGGCCTGGTGCGGGACTACCGTCGCGAACGAGAGATTGCCGCTGGCATCGTGGATCTTGCCAAGGGTTCCTCAGATCTTTCAAAATTCGTCAGTGAACAACTGGAGATTCTCCTGATTTCGAGTCCGAGGACGGCGCTTCGGGTCGTGGCAAGATCAGCGACCCAAGCGCTGAGCGAAGGCAATTCATTGCCGCCGGTGGCTGACGGCGGCCGCAAAGGCATATCTCCCGTTTTCATCGTAGCGCCGGAACAGATACAGGGCGAGCGCCTCGCTCAATTACTCAGGGAAAACGAAGTCGACACTCAAGGTGTCGATGTAATCAGTGCAGCTAAGGACGCCAAATTAGTTGCTCCCGAGATGTTGGAAATCCGGTTCTCGAAGAGCGTGAATGGCGAGGCGGTACTAGCCGGACTTGCCGAGAAGGTCAAGAAATTGACGGGCGAAGAACCGAAGCTGGTTGGCGATGCAATGAACGGCGATCCAGGAATGTACGAGATCTGGTTGGCCAAGCGCTGAGAACCTTCCCCCTTTCGTCTGTAGGATCAAGTTTACCCGCATATTTCTCCCTAGTTCGCCTGTAAGGAAACATCGTTTTCGTCGACGAATCATCACTATGAAGAACGGCGAACACTATGATTTCGTTATCATCGGTACGGGCGCGGGGGGAGGGACTCTCGCTTGGAAGCTCGCGCCGAGTGGCAAGCGCATCCTGCTTCTCGAACGAGGACCATATGTCCCCAGGGAGAAGGACAACTGGAGTCCTCGCGCAGTAAACGCGGAAGGAAAGTATAACACTAAAGAAGTCTGGCGAGACAAGGACGGAAAAGATCTCCACCCCCACACGAATTACTATGTTGGTGGAAATACAAAATTCTACGGAGCAGCTCTTTTCCGGCTGCGTGAAGCCGACTTCGATCTGATCCGGCACCATGGCGGGATCTCCCCGGCTTGGCCGATCTCCTACGATGACCTTGAGCCTTACTACAGCCAGGCTGAGCGGCTCTTTCACGTTCACGGTTTGGCCGGAGAAGATCCTTCCGAACCGCGCCGCAGCGAGCCGTATCCGTTTTCAGCTATTAGTCACGAGCCGCGTATCCAGCAATTGAGCGACGATTTCGCGAGACTAGGCCTAAAACCCTTCCATACCCCGCTGGGCGTCATGTTAGATGAGAAAAAATTACATAAGTGTCGTTGTATCCGTTGCAATACCTGCGACGGTTTTCCTTGCATGGTCAACGCCAAAGCTGACGCGCACGTCTGTTGTGTAGAGCCGGCACTCGAGCATCCGAATGTAACGTTGCTCACCAATGCAAAGGTAACGCGCCTGGAGACCGATGCCTCGGGCCAGGCGGTCACTACGGTTCGAGTCGAAAGGGATGGAGCGGAGGAGATCTATTCAGGGGATATTGTCGTCAGCTCAGGGGGCGCGATTAACTCGGCTGCATTGTTACTGCGTTCGGCCAACGCTAAACATCCGAACGGCTTGGCAAACGGTTCCGGAGTCGTGGGTCGCCACTACATGGGACACGTTAATTCCGTGCTGATGGCCATCGCAAAGTGCCCAAACCCAACCGTGTTTCAGAAGACTCTTTCAGTAAACGATTTCTATCATTCCTCGGAAGAGTGGTCGTATCCGATGGGCCATATCTCGTTCGTTGGCAAGCTTGATGGCGAGACGCTGAAAGCCGGGGCGCCGGCAATCGCGCCGGGCTGGACGCTCGAGCTGATGGGCAAACATTCACTGGACTTCTGGCTCACCTCAGAGGACCTGCCTGACCCAAATAACCGCGTTACCCTCGATCGGGATGGCAAGGTCGTCCTGGCCTACAAGCCGAACAATGAGGAAGGGCACAATCGTCTCATCACTAGGCTAGAGTGGCTTATGGGGCAGCAAACAAACTGCCCAATGCATGGCCATAAATGTCATGAAGGACTCTTTGGGCGCAATTTATTTCTCGGCCAGCGGATTCCGCTCGCCGGCGTGGCGCACCAGAACGGCACGATTCGCTTCGGGACAGACCCAAAGACCAGTGCTCTGGACGTGAACTGCAAGGCACATGAACTCGACAATCTTTACGTCGTGGACGCCAGCTTCTTTCCGTCCAGCGGTGCGGTCAATCCAGGGCTGACCATCATCGCCAATTCGCTGCGTGTCGGCGAGCATTTGTTAGAAAGGGTGAGCTGACGTGACCCGCCGCCAATTGGCCGGGACACTGAGGGCGACAGCAAACCGCGAGGCGACGTTTCTCCGGACGCTAAACTTTTTACTTGCCGGCACAGCCACGCGGGAAGCAAAAGCTTTAGTGAATCTTGGTACCGATGGCTTGGCCCTGCAGGGTTACG
This sequence comes from uncultured Verrucomicrobiae bacterium, assembly GCA_963808535.1. Classification (GTDB taxonomy): domain Bacteria; phylum Verrucomicrobiota; class Verrucomicrobiia; order Chthoniobacterales; family JAFAMB01; genus JAFAMB01. The sequence continues at coordinate 90,441 of CAWEGF010000005.1, forward strand.
ACCCGGTGGCCCTTCTCGCCTACGCCAGACCAATGATGGCCGACGCTAAATTTCGGAGCAGCTATCACAGCGCTGTGTACCAATTTGTATCGGAGGAAACCAAGAACCCCTTCGATCAAAAGCCGTGTCGTTATGAACCACAATTCGGCGGCTACTGCGCTCTCAGTGTCTCCAGAGGCCACTTGGTCACGATCGCAATTGAGGCATTCCGAGTGGTAAACGGCCGCCTGCTCCTTTTCCATAACCGTGCCACCCGCGACAAATTCGATGGGAGCTTCGTGCCTAATTTAACGGCAGCGGACAAAACGTGGCCCTGGCTCGTCATCACCGAAGGCAAGCCAAGACGGAGCTAGTGCGGGACTTCCTCAGCCCTTCGGGCTTCGTCAGACAAGGGTCATTTTCAAGGGGCTAGCCAAGCGCCGCGATCTCAATGATCTCGGGCGAAAAAGTCCGGCGGCCGCCGATTCAGCCACGAAACATTTCCGGGTTTGATCTTTCCTCCCGCCTTCGCAGGTGACCTATTTTCAAGCGATGACGCCCAATGGATTCAGGAGACAGTTAACCACCTATTCTCAGAGTTAAGAATTGCGACGACAGGATAATCTTTCTGTTCAGCTAACTTTTGAATCATGGACTAACTATTTCTGAAATTGACGCGTCGCGAATCTAAGTTCTGTGTTCGTGAGAGCTCTGGAAGTCTGTTTCGTCCGCATGTTCCAACAACTTTACGCTCAGGGCAGTCCACCCGGTCTGGTGACTAGCGCCCAATCCCCGACCCGTATCTCCATGAAAATATTCGTGGAACAAGACTAAATCGCGCCAGTGCGGGTCTCTCGCGAATCGCGTATCGTTTCCATGGAACGGCCGGACGCCCTCTTCATTGGGCAGGAAGATGCTGGAGAGCCGGCGCGAAAGCTCCTGTGAGACCTCCTGAAGCGTCAGCATTTTTCCTGAACCCACGGGGCATTCGATTTTGAACTTGTCGCCGTAAAAATGATGGTAACGCTCCAAGGCCTCAATAATTAGATAGTTGATCGGAAACCAGATTGGGCCGCGCCAATTCGAATTGCCGCCGAACAAGTAGCTCGTGCCTTCGCCAGGCACATATTCGACCCGGTGCTCCTGGTTACCGGCGTGGAAAACGTACGGGCTCTCGCGGTGAAAGCGCGATACTGAGCGCAGACCATACGGGGACAGAAACTCGTTCTCATCGAGCATGTACCGCAGTGCCCGCTTCAGCCGTTCCTGGGTCGGAATGGCCAGCATTCGATGGCAGAAATGAGAACATGGTTCACCATAGGTAATGAGTGGTTTGAGGTCTGCCCGGTAGCCGAGAAACCACTCCATCCGTTTTTTGAATCCGGGCATCTTTTCGATCTGCGAAGTCTCGATTACCTCGACCGCAATCAACGGAATTAGCCCCACGAGCGACCGCGTACGTAGAGGAATCTGCTGGCCGTCCACCTTCAGTCGGTCATAGTAGAATCCGTCTTGTTCGTCCCAAAGCCCGGTTCCTCCAAGCGAATTCATCGCGTCGGAGATGGCGATGAAATGCTCAAAGAATTTCGAAGCCATGTCTTCATAGACCGGATCCGCCTCAGCGAGTTCAAGCGCCATGGAAAGCATCGTTAGACAGTAAAACCCCATCCACGCCGTGCCGTCAGCCTGCTGCAAAAACCCACCCGTAGGCAGCGGGTGCGAACGATCGAACACACCGATGTTGTCAAGCCCAAGGAAGCCTCCGGCAAAGAGATTGTTTCCCTCGAGATCTTTGCGGTTCACCCACCAGGTAAAGTTGATTAGCAGTTTTTGAAACACGCTTTCCAGAAATGCTCTGTCTCGCTCGCCTCGGGCGCCTGTCATTTTGTAAACGCGCCAGGCGGACCATGCGTGGACCGGCGGATTCACGTCGCCGAAGGCGAATTCGTAGGCCGGGATCTGGCCGTTTGGGTGCATATACCACTCGCGTAAAAAGAGCAGTAACTGCTGTTTTGCAAAATCAGGATCCACCCGAGCCATGGGGATCATATGGAAGGCGAGATCCCAAGCAGCGAACCACGGATACTCCCATTTGTCCGGCATTGAGATGATGTCGCGATTAAATAAGTGCAACCATTCGCTGTTTCTTCCTTGCTGCCGACGAGAGTCAGGCGGTGGTTGCGCTGAATCGCCGGATAACCACTGCCGAATCACGTAGTGGTAAAACTGCTTGCTCCATAACAGACCGGCGTACCCCTGGCGGGCGACCTCTCGTCCGTCCTTCGGTATTGTAGAAGGAATCTTCGAGTCGTAAAACTCATCGGACTCCTGTTTTCTGCGGTTGAGAATTTCGTCAAAACCGTTAAATGACTCGGCTGGAGCTTCTTCTGTGGCCGATAGTCGCAGGCGGATCGTCTCAGAACCACCAGCGTCGATTGACAAGACAAAGTACGGAGAAAATTTTGTTCCGGTGCCGTTGGGGCTAACGGCGTCGGTGCGTCCGTGGACGACATATTCATGAAACGTGTCTTTCACATACCGACAGCCGTTCTGCACGCCGAAAAGCCGCCTAGCATTGGTTTCATTCTCCGTAAATAGCGGGTGGCCGTCTTTGTAGGCGAACTGATATTCCCCGAGTTCACTGTGTTCCGCTCGGACCAGGCCTGCCCGAACGAGCGTGAGCGAAGGCTTGGCTGTGACTTCATCGAAAATCGGCCCCCATGACCAGGTGTTTCTAAACCAAAGCGTCGGCAGCAAATGCAGCCTCGCGGCTTCGGGCCCACGATTGTAAATCGTGATTCGGATCAGGATATCGTTTGGCGAATTCTTTGCGTACTCAGCAAATACATCGAAGTATCGGTTGCCATCGAAGACTCCAGCATCCGCAAGCTCAAATTCGGTCGACTGAAGGCCGCGTTGCCGGTTCTCGTCAATCAGCCTGGAATAGGGGAACTCCGCCTGTGGATATTTGTAGAGGGCTCGCATATAGGAATGGGTCGGAGTCGAATCCAGATAGAAATAACTTTCCTTGACGTCCTCGCCGTGATTCCCTTCGGAGCCGGTTAAACCGAATAGGCGCTCCTTCAAAATAGGGTCTCTACCGTTCCAAAGAGCCAGGGCAAAACAGAGCCGACACCGGCGATCGGTGATCCCAAGCAGGCCATCCTCGCCCCATCGGTAAGCGCGGCTTCGGGCATGATCGTGCGGTAAATAGTCCCAGCAACCTCCATACGGAGAGTAATCCTCGCGTACCGTTGCCCATTGTCGTTCGGATAGATAGGGTCCCCAGCGCTCCCAGTTTTTCTCGCGCCGAGCATCTTCCTCGAGCCGTATTTCTTCGTTGGTTTTCATAGTCATTGGGTGTCGCCATGCTGCAAAGCGGCAACAGGTGCGGTGAAAGGTCCATTCTTATAGTGCGATGGTTTTTTTCGACTTCCGATCTTGGGTGGAACTCGCGTGAGCCATGAAGCTCGATTTCCCGATTCGTCGCGTGCTCTGCGAATTCCTTACAGAGAACTATCGATCCAATGCATCCGCAACTTAAGGGGCGGTTCGCTTCACTAACATAGGGTGGGCGGATTGCCTTGGTCTTATAGCCAACGTCCATGAGGGGAGAATTCTCTGAATGAGCGTCGCACTATGGGATCGTTGTAATGATTCGATCCCTTGCACGACCAATGGTTGGTATGAATCACGCACTGCGGGAACACTGGCTCGAATATATTTGTGAAGCGACGGCTTTGGGGATGTTTATGATCTGCGCCGGCGTTTTCACTGCTCTTTTTGAATACCCGCTTCGCCGCTCCACCGAATGATCGCCGATCCGTTTGTGCGAAGAAATTTAGTTGGCCTGGTAATGGGTTTGACGGCGATCGGTTTGGTATTTTCCCCGTTGGGAAAACGCTCTGGAGCCCATATGAACCCGGCGGTCACTCTTACTTTTTTTCGGCTAGGAAAAATGAGGGCCTGGGACGCGTTCTTCTACATTGTGGCCCAGTTCCTGGGCAGCGTTATAGGCATCCTCATTGTCGGGTTTTTCCTCGGCCGGGCGTTAGCTTATCCGCCTGTCAACTACGTCGTGCCCGCTCCAGGGGCAGCTGGAGATTTGGCAGCGTTTGTGGCGGAATTCGTCATAGCATTCTTCCTGATGCTAGTGGTGCTCTTTGTCAGCAATACCCCTGGTCTCGCGCGCTGGACCGGTGTTTTTGCCGATGTCTGGTGGCCATTTACATCACTTTCGAAGCGCCGTTTTCTGGGATGAGTATGAACCCTGCTCGCACCTTCGGCTCGGCAGCCGTGGCATCGTTCTGGACCGGCATTTGGATCTACTTCACCGCGCCGGTTTTAGCGATGCAGCTTGCAGCGGAACTTTATGTCCGCTCCAGGCGAATTGTCTTTTGTGCGAAATTTCATCACCACAACAGTTCCCGTTGTATTTTCAACTGTCGCTTCAACCGGCTCCTTGACCAGGAATCCAGATGAAACTCTATTTTTATATGGTTCGAACCGCTTTGATCTTTAATCTTTGCGGTCTCGCGTTCGTTGCCCAGGCCCAGGTCAAAGTGGTTGCAACCGTTGGCATGACGGTTAGCGAGATGGATCGGGCGATTGATTTCTATTCGGCGCTTACGTTTCAAAAAGTATCGGATTTGGAAGTACTCGGAGACGACTACGATCAACTGGTGGGCATCTTTGGGGTCCGAATGCGGATTGTGCGAATCCGGCTGGGTAATGAGTTCCTGTATTTGACCGAATATCTCACGCCGCGAGGCAGACCGGTTCCAGAAGATTCCCGGAGCAACGACCTCTGGTTTCAGCATCTCGCGATCGTCGTAAGCGACATGGACAAGGCGTTCGATCAGCTGCGCGCGCTTAAAGTTGAGTTTGTGTGCACAGGCCCGCAGCGGCTGCCGGATTGGAGCAAGGGCGCAGCAGGGGTTAAGGCTTTCTACTTTCGTGATCCGGATCGTCACAACCTCGAAATTATTAACTTCCCGCCCGGCAAAGGGGATGCGCGCTGGCAGCAGAAAACAGACAAGCTTTTTCTAGGCATTGACCACACCGCAATTGCCGTCGCGAATACGGACGCCAGCCTGCGTTTTTACACTGATCTTCTTGGATTCCGCAAGGCTGGCGAGAGCGAAAACTATGGGACCGAACAGGAGCATTTAAACCAGATCTTCGGCGCGCACCTTCGGATTACCAGCATGCATGCTGGATCCGGACCGGGAATCGAATTCCTGGAGTATCTTACACCTCGCGACGGTCGCCCGCGCGCACGCGACGCGAAAGCAAACGACTTGATCCATTGGCAGACCATGCTGGTTACACACGATCTCGAAACGGTCGTCAGCAACCTGCGAGCCGAGCGCGTCGAGCTAGTATCCTCGGGCGTAACCGTGATGCCAAAAGGCGAGCTCGGCTTTAGCAAAGGCACCTTGATTCTTGATCCGGACGGACATGCGATTTTGCTAATGGAGGAATAAATATGACAATAACCTATCGCCGAATTAACCACGTCACAGTCGCTGTGCCCGCCGATGAGCACGCAAAGGTAAGGGAGTTTTACGCTGGGCTGCTCGGCCTCAAGGAGGTGAAGCGGCCAGAGGCGCTAGGTGCCGTCTATGATATCATCTGGTATGAATTATTGGACGTCCTGCTGCATATCGACTTCACGCCACCCTGGACCAAGCCGTCGGAAAATCGGCATATTGCGCTTGAGGTGAAAGACCTTGGCGAGGTGAGAGCTTATTTGGAGGCGAACGGACTCGAAATTCGGGAAGCCGTCGTGATTCCTGATCGTCAACGCTTTTACGTGTTGGACCCTTTTGGGAACTACTTCGAATTTATCGAAATGAAGGACTCGTAGTGACGAACGATTGCGTCGGTGTACTGAAAAGAAAAATAGGAGCCAAAACGCTTGACAAGGCACCACGGCGCGATATGTCAAGTAGACCCCTGAATCCTTCCCTATGCACGCGCGGAAAAAGATTGGCGCGAAGACGGCCTGGAATTGCGATGAAATGCCTCCAGCCGAATTGATCGAAACGCTACATTTGGAGAGCGTGACAATTGATCAGCAGGACTTTGCTCGGGCGGAGTGGTTTTGGCGCAGGCGTCCGGAGATTCTCTTCACAAAGTTTGCGGTTATTTTCAGCTACTTAACTGTTGCTGTCTGTCTTTTTTACTATCTCCCGCAAACCGTTTTTTTGCTGATCGTGTGGATTGGCGCCGGGGCGAGTTGCATCTTTGTGGATTACATCCGACTCACCCGGTGGAGAACTGAATACGAGTTCAGTGTTAAAAGAGCAATTCATCTCTCGGATCGAAAATAGGAGGTGAGTCCGTTGTCCCGCTCGGGCTCGGAAACCTCGGCTCCAACGCTCCAACTCCCGCCATTGGTCATTTTCCTGAGTCGCGAACCGGCGTCTGCCGCGATTCTCTGGCGGCCCGCATGTGCAAAGTGCGCTTCATTCGCGACTTCGCACCATTGCGGAGAGACGATCCGCTGAGCTGATCCACGTGCGCTTCGAAAAGGTTGATCGCCTCGTGCAAAAAATCGAGTTGTCTCGCGTAGCGAGCGCACCACTTGCAGAAGCGCCGGTGAAGGCCAAGCCGAAGCCGCGTGGCAAGAGGCTGCAGACAATCACGCCCTTCCGAGGTCAGCCGCGCGACTTCTCTGCAATCGGGCGTAATTCTCCAGACCAGATACAAAAGCTTGCCCGTGATCCAGTTCCACGGATCGCGATCGCCAGACGAAAATAGCATTTGATGCTTAGTCGCTCCGAGGGCCGAAAACTTACATAAGAAACGTCAGAAATTGGAGAAGTTCCGGGACCGAACACATTTGGGCTACAACAAATATTCATCTTGAAGAAGGCGAATATAACTATCCGCCGTACAGCCCAATTCCACCGTCCGATTCCGAAACTCTGGAACTCCTGCAACTTCTGACTCCCGATAAGTCACAGCGTTGTGCTGCCCTTGCCTTTAAAGAAATTCACCTCCAGGTCCTCGCGAAGCGCCATGCGGGCACGGTGCAGCATAACCCAAAGGTTCGCCTCGCTGATGTTTAGCCTGTGGCACACCTCCCGACTCGCTACGCCGTCCATCTCACGCATGACGAAAACTTGGGCTACGCGTGTCGGGAGCCTGTCGAGAGCGGCCTCCAACGCCTCCCAGAACTCGGCGCACTTCATTGCTTGTTCGCCCTCGCACTTCCAATCCTCCGGGCCCCGTTCGTAAATCCAGTAGCTCTCGTTATCGAATCGATCCGAGTGTTCGTCGCTAAAAAACTCAAGATCGGTAAAGTTCGTCTCGCGCCCGAGTTTTCGGAAATAGTCGCAGACCTTGTTTTTTAGAATTCCGCAAAGCCAGCTTCTCTCTGACGAACGGCCTCCAAATTTGTCTATTTGCCGCATTGCCGCCAGCAGTGACTCTTGAACGAGATCTTCCGCGACCTCCCGAATCCGGACGCGGATGAGCGCGTAGCGAAACAGGCAATCGCCATGATCGTCGATCCACCGATTCGGATCAGCTTGCGGAACCGTTTCGGAAGATGCACTGGCCGAGGCTTGAAGTCGGTTCATCGCGAAATTAGAGTGTTTTGTCCGCCTGCGACAATGATGCCAATCGAAGCTGTTCCTCTTGGAAGGGCGAGCAGCGCACGAACGCTACCGCTTGGTGCGAAAGGGACGTGAGGAGCGAAAGCCCTTGGCGATCGATGAAGGAGACGTCTCCTAAATCGAGGATTAACTTCCGGCCCCCTCCGAGCCTTCGCTTGCACGCTTCGTCCAACGCGGATATCCAGGCACCTGCGATCTGACCTTCGAGTCGCAGTGTGACGATATTTTCTTCGGAATCGTTGGTGGAAATTCTTAACATGGTGTTAGTCGGCAGGTGAGGGATGGACGTAAATTCCAGGCTACGGTGTAAGTCGAAAATCTTTTTCGTGGACGTTGCGGATGCACTTCAAGGCGCCTGCTTCGTCTGGCTCCGATGGAGATCGGTGAACTCATATGGAGTTCATTTGCATCTGCCGTGCCACGGACGAAAATCTTCGTTGGAGCGCCGGCTGAAGCGATCTTGTGAAAGGTCACTCCCGATTCATTCTTCGCGTAGCGAGTCGAGGGTCAGGTAAACTGATGGTCAGGTTAAACTCCTGAATTGGATTGAGTTACCCCTGCTGCAACTCATTTGAAGTCTCAGTTTGGAAAGCCGCGGGAAGGCAGTATTGGAGTTCTCAGACGGTTAGGAAAACCTTCTAAAGTAGCGTCTGGAAGCGTCTTTCCTCACCACGGCCACGAGATTTGCCGCCTCGAAATGCCGTGGCCACCGCGCATTGTCGCGGGTGATCGTTGGAACAGTAGTTGAATCAGGCCGGAACTAAACCGGATTCCGGACGATACCCAGTTTCTGCATCCGACTCCGCAACGTACTCGGCTGAAGGTTCAGAAGTTTTGCCGCGCCTCGGTCGCCTTCGATTCGCCAGTTCGCTTCCTTGAGGACAGCGACGATGTGTTGCCGCTCGACTTCTTCGAGCGACGGGAGGCGGCTTGTGACTGGCGCACCAGGCGGTGATTGAACAGGCAATCTGAAAGCACTCTTCGCCTGGTCGTCCGATCGCTTAAAGTCGAACAAGACGGTTCCCTCGACCGTTAGTACGGGTCCTTTGCTCAATACGACCGCACGTTCAATGACGTTTTGCAGTTCACGGATATTGCCAGGCCAGGAGTAGGCGCAGAGTCGCGACATAGTCTCTCCCGCTACTTCGGTAATGGCCTTTCCCAGCTTTCGAGCGAACTTCTCCAGAAAAAAAATGACGAGTAATTGGATGTCTTCCTGACGCTCGCGTAGTGGCGGCATGGTTACCGGAAAGACATTCAAGCGATAGAAGAGGTCGCCACGGAACTTTCCCTCCCGCACCATTAAGGAGAGATCGCGATTGGTAGCGGCGATTACTCGCACGTTCACCTTAATCGTCTTACTGCTGCCAATCGGTTCAAATTCTTGCTCCTGCAGGACGCGCAATAATTTGACCTGGGTGTCCGGAGGCAACTCGCCCACTTCATCGAGAAAAATGGTGCCGCCGTCCGCCAGGGTAAAACGGCCGTCGCGATTGGCCAGTGCCCCCGTGAACGCTCCTTTCGCATGGCCGAAGAGCTCGCTTTCGACGAGGCCCGCGCTGATCGCTCCGCAGTTGACCTTCACCAGTGGATGCTCATCGCGTCGGCTTCGATCATGAATCGCGCGGGCAATCAGTTCTTTGCCGGTGCCTGTCTCGCCTTGAATGAGTACCGTAGCTTCCGTCGTTGCCACCTGGTCTACCTGCTGGAGCACGGCGAGCAACGAGCGGCTATTCCCCACGATCTCAACAAAGTTGTGCTGACTGCGGATTTCCTCCTGCAGATAAATGTTCTGCGCCTCCAACTGCGCCTTTTGCTTCTCCATCAGCACGCGATCGGTGATATCAAGGAACATTGTTCGCGTGTAGGTGCCGCTGGGGTCGGGCCTCGACCACCATTGGATCCAAAGCGGTTTGCCGTTGTCCTTGCGGCACATTTCGAGCACCACGCCGCTGGTATCGGTCCCGCGCCCGATCGATTCAAACGCCTCTCGCATCCGGCGCTGTGCATCGGGAGTATTGGGGGCAAACGTCTTTCCGTAAGTTGTCGGAACGTCTTCGGGTTCAATGCCGAGGATCTTCATTGCCGCGCGATTGGCGCGAATAAATCGTGAATCAAGGCCCTCATGGACATAAGCAATCGGCGCCTCATCGAAAAGATCACGAAAACGCTCTTCGCTGGCGTCCAGCGCTTTGCTCGCCTCCTGAAGAGCATCGCTGATGTGTCGTTGTTGCCGTTCCAATTCCGCGATCGTCCGAGCGGATAGTTCATTGCCAAGTCGGCGCATCTCTTCGTGCGCCAGGCAGTCGTCCAAGGCCACAGCGACCGAGCTCGCCACCTGTTGCAAAAAAGAGTGCTGCAGATCCTGGTAGGCGGCTTTCTTCGAAGACATGAAGATTAATGATCCCAGGATTCGGACGCCGGAGAGAAGCGGCAGCTCGCACAACGACTGCATCTCGGTTTCCTGCATGATCTTCGCAGTGGTTGGAAAGCGGTCTCGCATTTCATCTCCCGAGCCAGCGACAAGCCATTCGCGGTTTTGCAAAACCCATGCCGTTGCTGTTCCTTCCGAAGGAAAAAGACTGGATTGGAGGCTCTCCGACAGGACGTCGCGCTTGGTCAGGACGTAACCTTGCAGTTGGTTGACCTTCGTCGGCAAGACAATCCCGAATCGGTCGGTTGGCACCACCTTTTGCAAGCAATCGGCTAGCGCACCAAACAAAACGACCCGGTCCAGGTGGTGACCAATGGCACGGTTGATGTCGAGAAGTGCCGCGGTTTCAAGATTGAGGCGGCGGAGATCCTCGTGCGCTTTGCTCAATTTTTCATGAGCCCGCTTGCGCTCCAGCTCGGCACACCCGCGCGCTGCGAATATTTGCAGCACGGCGATGTCCTCTCCCGACGGTTCCATAGGTTTCTGGTGCAACACCGCCAAATGCCCGAGCGTTCGGCCCTGCGCGTTCCGCATCGGCACACCGATATAGCTTTCGGCGCCGATCTGCTGCAGCCAAAGGTCCTCGGGAAATTTCGCCGGCAAGCCCGATGAAGTTACGCAGATGTGACCGGCCGCGACCCTCTGGCAGGGCGTTCCTGGAAAACGATAGGTGAACCCCTCGCCAAAATCTGAACCGTCCCAAAAGGCTAGAGATCGCGACTCCATCTCGTTGAGCGTTTCTGCGACAAAGGCATAACGCGCACCCAGCGCCCGGGCTGAGCACCTCGCCAATGACCGGAAGAATTCATCACCCGTGGCCGCTGCAGTCCCTTCTGCGATGATGCGCAGCGTCCTGTCCGCCAGTTTGCGTTGGGAAACGTCACTCGACGCCGCCGGACGTGTCCGGAAATCGAGGTCGGGTTCATCTGACCGACTCGGCAGAGGATCGCTTTCCTTGTTGTTCTCAGGCATCTTGAAGCGTCAGAATGGATGGAACCAGCCAATTACCATTTCCGGCGGGCCAATTAAAGTCTCAAAACTCGAAGCCGTGCGCCAAAGTCAGGGTAGTCATTGCGCGCTGGCTAATATGACCCCATCGTTGAGAGAATCCGGAGGAAGTGATTTGCGAAAGTGCTGGCAGGCTATGTCCGAAAACTCCCCATTGATCTTCGAACGTACATTCTCCCGGTTATCTACGGATTGTTCGGCGGCCTTGCTGCAGTTGCCTTCCAAAAATTGGTCAGCATCCTATTTTCAATCTTCTTTGAAGTGCCTTCCCAACAGATGCCACCAGGGACTTTCGCGCTTTTCAGTTTGGCCGTGATTTGACGGCCTCAATCATCGCCGGCCTGATTCTTACTTTTGTCAGTCGCGACGCGGCCGGAAGCGGTATTCCCCAAGCGAAAGTCGCGTTCTGGAGGGATTTTGGATTCATGCCGTCCAAGGTCATGATCGCGAAATTCTTTGCCGGTGCGATCTCTATCGGGGGTGGTTGCAGTCTTGGGCGAGAGGGCCCGACGGTTCATATTGCCGGGGCTCTCGCCTCGAATATTGCTGGCTGGCTTGGGATTGCCAAACAGGGCCGGCGCCCGGCGCTCCTTTCCGGGGCGGCTGCAGGACTGGCCGCGGCCTTCAATACACCATTGTCGGCCATCACCTTTGTCCTTGAGGAGATCATCGAAGACCTCAATAACCGGGGTTACCTGGCCCAGGTGCTGATCGCCTCCGTGACGGCTACTTTCGTCTGCCATATTTTTTTGGGGGAAGACCCCGCGTTTGTGATCCCATCCATCGGGCATCTTTCCAGTATTCTGTATGTGCTGGTGGTTCCCACGGCAGGGCTTGCAGCATTAGCGGGTGCCGCTTTTCAGAAAGGCATTTTGATCTGGCGGGACAAATTAAGCGGGTCAAACGAATCCCGTTCTTTCTAAAACCAGCGGTTGGCGCGGCCATAAACTGGCTGATTGCTATCTCGGTTTTCTTTGCTATCGGCAAAATCGGCGTGTTTGGCCTCGGCTACGGAGATCTGGAAAAAATGTTCTACGGCAGCATCAGTGGCCCACAGGCGGTTCTCCTGGTGATCGCGAAGTTAGCTGCAACGACTGCTGTCTACTCTTGGGGCGGTGCCGGCGGTATCTTTTCGCCTACCCTTTTCTTTGGCGCTGCCATCGGTCTCGCCTTCACTGACGGGCGCGGACTCGTGCTGCACCTAGGGGTGAACGATCGAATCGCGCTCACCGTGGCTGGAATGAGCGCTTGTTTGGGAGCGGTTGTGCGAGCGCCGATTACTTCGATTCTTATTGTGTTCGAAATGACCCATCAGTTTTCTTTTGTTCCGCTCCTGATGATCGGCACGATCGCGAGCCAAGCGGTTAGCCGTGCCCTTTGCCACACTAATTTTTACAGCGAAATCATTGAACGAGATGGAATAGAATTGGAGCGCCACATGCCGCCACGATCGCTCGCTTCGCTGCAGAGCCGACCAATCTCCACGTTCGCAAATTTCTCTCCGATATTTGCCAGCAGCACCGATCGCGATGAATTGGAGCGTCTCTGTGCCGAATATCCTTATCAGAAATTCCCGTTAGTGATAGACGGCCAACTCCTGGGATTGATCGACCGAAGCGAGCTCCTGACCAATCAATTGCCGAAGGTCGGGGCCGGGCCAGCGCAGGCGATGCCGGCGCACTCAACAATTAGGGAAGCGGTCGCCAAAATGGTGGAAAGCTCTTTGAGATTACTCGTGGTGGTGTCTACGACCGAAAAAACGCCAATTGGGATCGTCACCCTTCACGATGTCCTTCGATTGCAAAACCAGCTTTCGGATGATGCCCTGGATTAGTCGGTAGAACGCAACCCTCGGCTGCTCAGATTCGGGCTCTAGGGGCTGCAATAAGAGTTGTTCACTCAGGCTACCGTTTCAGATACTCGTTCTCCACCGAAGTCGCGGCTCTTCGTGAACGCTGCTCGGTTCTTGAAAGATTCCAAGGCAGAAGCTGTAAGGTTTTCGCATTCGACCCGACGAATGGCAGAAGACAATTGTCTGCCGTCTAAGGAGAGACTTTTATGTCCCACCATTTTGATACACCAACCGCTCGGGAGGATCCCCGAATCAACCTCTGCGACTTTTATCTCTTTCGCGGAAGACCCGGAACCGCAGCGATGGCTCTGACCGTCAATCCAGATGCAGGGGCCGGCGGCCCCGATACTTTTCGAGAAGAGGGACTTTACGCTTTCCGTTTTGATGTCAACGATGATGCCCGCGAGGAAGTAACATTCAAAATTCGTTTCGGTGAGGTGATGCATGCCACGGGCGACGAACATCGGCACGTCCAAAGCTTTGAGGTTCGACGGGCTACCGGAGACTTGGCTCCAAAAGGCGAGGAAGGCGATCTTTTGGTCGGCGGGCACACCGGACAGGTCGCGGTGACAGAATCCGGTGTCCGAGCATTTGCCGGCTTGGCACCAGACCTGTTTGCAGGCGACGCGGCGGCGCTCGGTCTCTTTAGAAGCGCTCTTTACAAGGAAGACAGGTTTGCTCCGGAAGCATTTCAGAATCGGCAAAACTTTTTCGCAGGGCGGAACGTCACCGTGATCGTGCTGGAAGTTCCGAGCCAGTTAATTGGTCGGGGCCAGGTGCGTGCCTGGGCCACAGTCTCACTCTACGGTCATGCGCCGGAAGTCCAGGTGTCCCGGTGGGGTCTTCCTCTTATTACGAATATTTTCATGCCTGATATGGGCATGAGGGAGGAGTACAATCGCGCTGTTCCGGCCGATGACCTACCCCGCTTTTCTTCACAAATCAGCAAAATTGTTGAAAAGGTGACACGGCTCGCGAGCTCTGCGACCAATCCGGTTGACTACGCGAGGCAGTTCATTGCCCGGATCTGCCCGACGACCCTTCCCTATGCGCTGGATTCGGAGGCGGCCTTCGTGGTCGCGGGATTCAACGGGCGAGGCCTCGCAGATGACGTCATGGACGTGATGCTCGCCTTAATCACAAATACGGCGCTCGGCGATGGCGTGGCTCCAGATAAAAGCCGCATACAGGCTGAGTTCCCTTATTTTGGTCCACCGTACGCGAGCACCCGACAAGTCGCCTTTCCAGTGGAGTCCTCCGAAAAGAAGTAGATTTGGTCCAAGGCAAGGGTCGTTGCGCCACCGACGGAACCAAGCCACCTCACTTTAAAACGCAGTACTGCAGTTAAGGTTGCTCTGCAAGTTGGCCTACTAACTGGGCCAGACGGCGATGGTCGGCGCCGTGTAACCGAGGATCGGGATAAGCCGGCAAACTGGCCAATGAATCAGGACGCGCATGAAGGCCTACTTCGCCGCATAAGGCAGGGATTGGCTTTCCGGCGGAGTGATCTCGATACCGAAACGCTCGACCAAGGGGCGGCTCCAGGTGGTGATGATTCCGAGGGCCGGGTTTTCAATCGGCGGGCGCGGCGCAAACCCGTCCACGTCAGTCAGTAGCGTGTAGGTGCTATCGCTAAGGCTAATGTAACCGGGCTCTGTCTCTTGGACGACACACCGTGCAACTCTGAGGGTGTTACCCCAAATATCGTAGGTGGCGTGAAATCGTCCAAGCAACAGGACGTCGAGCTCGCCGGAGGCGAGTCCGAAACGCAGCGAAACGAACTTCGTCCAGTCGTATTCAAGCCGCTGGATAGCCCGCGTGGCGGCGCGCGCCCAGGTCACAGCGCGCGAAGCATGGTCAAACCGCGGCGAAGACAGGCGACAAACGGCCACGTAACTCTCACCCAACGAACGCACCGGCTCCACCCCTTGACTGATCGCGGTGCTATTCAAAGCGGAGGCAACATGAATACCCACTCCAACCAGCCTGCCCCGACACTTGGCGTGGCTTCTTCGATCAGAGCTTTGCCCTGGTAGGTGCCAAAAGGTGTGGAAACCGGCCAAGCCAAGAGGCCCAAAGGCAACGATGATTCCGATCCATTGCCATTCACGTCCTTGAGGATTCTTCGCCACCTTCCGGAATGGGCCTCGCGAAGGACGAAATATCGCGGATCAATTATCTACCGAGGTTGATACCCGTCCGCGGCTGAGATTCAGGCGCGATGAATAATGGTCTCTCCCGGAGGCCCGATTCCCGGCAAAGATCTATCCCTCAAAGATTGTTCAGGTTTCGATCTAATTGGCGAGATCAGGCGGCGCGCACCGCAGGTCAAAGTTATCGTCCTCTCGATGCACAATTCAGCGTTTTATGCGCGTCGAGCGTTGCGCGCGGGTGCCGACGGCTACGTTGTTAAGACCGAGCCAACCCGTCAGATTTGTAAGGCTATTCGCGACATCCTCAATGGCGTTCCTTTTGTCAGCCAAGAAATCGGCTCTTTCTCGAATTCTCGGACTTCTGAGGATAATTTTGACCTTACCCTATTGAGCGAGCGCGAAATTGAGATTTTCCGATTCCTAGGCCGTGGCAAGTCCACCCGAAAAATCGCTCATATCCTCGGCATCAGCATCAAGACCGTCCAAGTCCATTGCGGCAACATCCGCGGAAAACTGGGCTTTCGAGGGGCTGCGGATCTTTCAGCGTCGCAGTGCGTTGGAACGAGAGGCACGGAGCGGATCTTGAGTAAAGGCCATCTGTGCGAATGGCGCTCGGTTCTCTGCGGATAAGGTAGCAGCGAGATCCCTGCGCCGCGGGTCTGGAAATTGCTGCAGCGCGCGGGCAATGGCTAATGATGGCGAAACCGCGATCCATGGATCGATGACTCTGAGGCTTTTTGCCGACCACCAAATCGAAGGGTTGACGAGTTGGTTGCGCTCCGTCTCGGCAAAACCAAGTTTATGGCGACTTCTGATCGCCGTATTCTCCGCTGCTTTGCTTTTCACTAGTCGCTCGGCCTTTGCTGCTGAACGTTTCACGCCGCCGCAGGGCCCGGAGTTCCCGCTATCTCTTACCGACTATCACGATCGCGAAGTGCCGGGCCTGTTCAACAAACTTGTCCATCGCGTTTCTGTCGAGCCGTTCAATCTAATCAGCACCCTGATCTTTTTCTCAGCGATTCTTCATACTTTTTTAGCCTCGTTTTTCACCAGGATATCTCACCGTTACGAAAACGAGTTTAATGCACTGGAAGCTGAGGAGAAAAATCCTCAACTTGCCGGAGCGGCAGCCAAACGTCGCGACAAACTTCAGTTTAGAGCCCAGGCATGGGGTTTCTTGGGGGAAGTTGAGGTGGTCTTCGGGGTCTGGTTGATCCCTCTATTTGCCAGCATCATCCTGATGAAAGGATGGTCAGCCCTTGTAAATTACAGCGCCAGTGTAAACTCCACGGAGCCTATTTTTGTTGTCGTGATCATGGCCATGTCGAGCTCGAGGCCGGTTCTGGCCATGGCCGAACGTGCTCTCGCGAGCATAGCGGCGCTGGGAGGCTATGGCCCAGCTGCCTGGTGGTTGACGATTCTAAGTGTCGGTCCACTTCTAGGCTCTTTTATCACCGAACCAGGAGCAATGACGATCTGCGCGCTTCTGCTTCGCAACCGGATCTATTGTTTGAATCCAAGCCTCGAGCTTCGCTACGCGACACTGGGCCTCCTCTTTGTCGGGGTCTCTGTGGGCGGAACACTCAGTCAATTTGCGGCGCCGCCAGTGGTGATGGTGGCGGGCATTTGGAAATGGGATTTCCTTCACATGCTAACTAACTTCGGGTGGAAAGCGGCGTTGGGGACATTCATCGCGAATGCTATTTATTTTTTTCGATATCGGAAGGAATTGTTTTCGCTGAAAGCCATTCTCTTCAGCGATGTAACACAAATCCGACCAATTCCGAAGCAAGTCATGATAGTCCATGTCCTGTTTATGGCCTGGACGGTCGCGACGGCTCACTATTCGACCCTCGTGATAATCGGATTTTTGTTCTATCTGGCGTTTATCCAGGCCAGTAATCGGCATCAGGACAACGTGTCCATTCGCGAACCATTGCTTGTCGGTTTCTTCCTGATTGCCCTCGTTTTGCATGGAACCTGTCAACAATGGTGGCTTGAGCCGGTGCTAGGTGGACTCGGCGAATGGCCGTTGATGATCAGCGCTACGATCCTCACAGGCTTCAACGATAACGCTGCCATCACTTATCTCGGTTCTCTCGTCCCGGATTTTTCTGATCGGCTTAAATACGCTATCATGGCCGGTGCTGTCACCGGCGGAGGATTGACCGTGATCGCCAATGCCCCCAACCCGGTGGGACAAGCGATTCTCGGCCCAGAGTTCGGAGAGAACGGCGTCTCTCCAGTAGGGTTATTTCTTGCTGCGATCATTCCAACGATCATCGTTGGGGGATGCTTCATGTTATTCAGGTGAGTCGAAGCATGCCAGTTGCGCGCTCGGGAAAAATCCCTGCCAGCTCGTTTCCGGTTTTATTTGTCCGTAAAGTACGAAAAGCGACTGCCACGCGATGGCCGTGGATATAAAACTGTAACTGAAAACACTACATTAATGTAGTGAATACGATTACTAATATCGTCTTACCTTGAGCGGCAATTAGGTAGTTGCTTTCTAATAGTCTCTCTTCACTAGGTAAATTACCTAACGCCCCTTTGGTGGCACAGGCCGTGCTAAACGCGCATTGGTTCTTTTATCCATCACCGGCTGACTGCGCTCTTCGACTGAATCGATTGACGGGGGGCTTGAACCTCACCAGGGAGATTCTGCAGCCAATAGGATAGATGATCCAATCCAAAACGTCTGTTACAGCTAACGCCTAAACGCGACCAAGGAAGCCAGTCCAATGCCCGTTCACAAAAAGATACTCAAGTACGCGGTTCTCCCTGCACTGCTCTCAATCGTGATTTTCGCTGCCGAGTCTCTCCTGGCCGCAGATGAATCGCCTTCCGCATCTCCGGCCGCTTCTCCTTCGGCCACCGCCGCCGCAGCGGCAGCAGCCCCGTCGGCGACTCCCGTTGGGCCGGATTCAACCGCGACGGCAAATAACAACGGAACTGGGATTGATCTGACGTGGCCCGCTCCGGCAAAGGCCGACCCCAAAAGCAGCCTGAGTACCGGGGAACCGACCATCGATGACGCTGGGAAAACTACGGCCGGAGCGAATTCGGAACTTGTGAAGAACGTGGCTCACAACAAGGTTTCAATCAATGTGGTCTGGACGCTGGTGACCGGCTTTCTCGTTATGTTTATGCAAGCGGGATTTGCGCTGGTCGAAACTGGCCTGTGTCGGGCAAAAAGCGCTGCCCACGTGATGTCGACCAATTTCATGATCTACGGCCTTGGTATGCTTGGCTTTTGGATTTGCGGATTCGCAATCATGTTTGGCGGAGTCGGAGTCGCACCTGGCGCAATCGGATCACAGCCGTCCCTTGGCCAAGGAATTCTCCTTTTGAACAAAGAGTTGACTCTACCTATATTCGGGAAACCCTTCGGCCTGATGGGAGGCGCCGGATTTTTCCTTGGGAATGATGTTTTCGACACCGCCATCTTCACCCTCTTTCTTTTTGAAATGGTGTTTATGGACACGACGGCGACCATCCCGACGGGCGCGATGGCGGAGCGGTGGAATTTCAAAAATTTCATGATCTACGGTTTTTGGGTGGGGATGCTGCCCTACTCGCTCTTTGGCAACTGGGTCTGGGGCGGCGGCTGGCTGGCGCAATTGGGAATGAACTTCGGATTAGGTCACGGTCATGTCGATTTCGCCGGATCTTCGGTGGTCCATCAGACGGGTGGGATGATTGCGTTAGCCGGCGCATGGGTAATCGGTGCCCGAGTCGGGAAATTCGGGGCGGATGGCAAGCCACGACCGATTCCCGGTCATAACATCCCGATGGTGATGCTGGGTACGTTTATTCTAGCCTTCGGATGGTTCGGCTTTAATCCGGGCTCGACGCTATCTGGTACGGATAACCGCATTGCTATCATTGCGGTCAACACCATGCTCGCCTCGGCCTCCGGTGCACTGTTTTCAACTCTAGTGATGATGTGGAAATTTGGAAAACCTGATCCTTCGATGATGTGCAACGGTATGCTCGCCGGCCTGGTGGCCATCACCGCTCCTTGTGCGTTTGTTAATTCGCTGGGCGCCGTAATCATCGGCGCGGTTGCTGGCGTACTGGTAGTCGCCTCCGTATTCTTTGTCGAGAGAGTCCTCAAACTGGACGATCCAGTCGGAGCGATCTCCGTGCATGGTACTTGCGGATCTTGGGGCGTCCTCTCTGTCGGCATTTTGGCGAATGGCAGTTATGGGCAGGGTTGGGGCGGTGTCCATAAGCTGATTAAGGATGGCGCCATGCAAATTATAACGAATGACGGAGCGAAAGAGACGATCGACAAATTCAATAAACTTCTCACGGACGGCTGGACCGATCAGGGTGTCACCGGGGGTCTCGGGACCCTCTTTGGCGCAGCTTATAGTGACTGGAGCCAGCTGGGCGCCGAAATCGTCGGCACACTCACCAACTTTGTTTTCGTCGCCCTTTTCGCTCTCATTTGGTTCAAGATCTCAAACCTAATTATTCCGTTGCGTTCCAAGAAAGAAGACGAGATTGTGGGACTCGATATCCCAGAGATGGGTGCGGAAGCTTACCCTGATTACCAACTCACCGATAAATCCTCTCCGCCCGCGTGACGCTGCTGTGCGATGTCCCGCAATTTGCATTCCGAAGGTTCGGTCGATTGCCCTAACCTGGGATTGCCGAAGAGCCGCTGCCAGCCCGGAATCCTGTGGTGGCTTTCCGGATTGGTTAGAGCTTCAGAACGTCGACGGCCCGTGACCCATTAAGGAAAACTTCTGCATGGCTCATAATTCCGCTTCAATCGTCCTGGTCATTGTCTCTTTGGGAACTCTGGGGCTCGGTTTTCAGACCTGGCGACTGACCAGCAGCAAATCCACCATTCTAAACACCGTTGTTGCGAGCGTGAGTCTGTTGTTTGCCGCTTATATGTGCACCACTCCAGGACGAGGAGGTATCGCGTATGTAATTCCTTTCCTAGTTGCGATGCTCTTTGCCGGACGCGGAGTAGGCACTTTTTGGCGCAGTCGGAAGGAATCTGCTCTGCGCCTGCCATCTACTCTTATGTTGGCAGTGGCCGTCGCTTCACTTTATGCTGCGGTCACGGCCTATTTCGCTTAGCAGTATTATTCCTATCGGCGCCTTCTAGGCGTGAGATAGGCCCGGCCTCCCGGTCGAAATTGAATCTCGGGTCGGACCGATTCAGCCACGTTTTGATTGTAGAAAATCCCTCTACTGGTCAGTTCGGAGCCCTGCTTCCCAAGGCCAACGGGATTTCTACTCCCGATCCCGGGCCCATCTGACAGCAAAGTGCTGCAATTCAGTGGCATTGCGAAAATCCAGTTTTTCTTTGATCCTCGCTCGATAAGTATCGACGGTTGCTGCGCCGAGTTGAAGTGTGTCGGCAATCTGGCGCGTTGTATAACCCCGTCCTATCAAAGCCAGAACTTCCAATTCGCGGTCGGTCAGATCATCGACCGATTTAGCAATATTGCTAGCTCCGGTAGCTATCAAGCCTTTCAAAAGTTTCGCGGTCATCACCGATGAAAGGTATATTTCCCCGGCCAAAACCCGTCGAATGGCCAATATGACTTCGTCAGCGGTTTGATGTTTTGTGATGTATCCGGCGGCGCCAGCGCGCAGAGCCCGTGCCGCATAAAGCGATTCTTCGTGCATTGAGAGAACAAGCATTGGTATATCAATGAGGAGGGCTTTTGCATTTTTGATAAGTTCCAATCCATTAGACCCTTTCAGGGTAATATCTACTATGGCCAGATCTGGCCGGGTCTTCTGGATAAGTTCCATCGCCTCCTCAGCACTCTCCGCTTCTCCCGTCACCGTAAGGTCCGGCTGATGATTGATGAGCTGAGTCAGGCGTTCTCGGAGCAAGGGATGGTCGTCCACCACGACCACCCTTTTCTTATTGGAAGCCATCGGATGTTGAAATAACGATCGGAGCTTCGGCGTCACACGGATATAGAAGGTGGATCGTACTGATAGGTGGTGGCATGGAACCGTGAACGTTTTCGTTTCTCCGAAACTCCAAAGTGAAGAGGAATCTGCGCGCCTTTCTACACTAAGCTGGCCGGAATCCGGCTCAAATATTCGCTATGGAAAATGTATAGGAGGATGGCGCGGATTGCCCGGAAAGTCGAGCTTATTCGCAGAATCTGAAAACCAAAGTAGTCTTACGTACGTGTCTATCGGACGTGCGAGCCCTCTAAGACGACTTCCACCAGTCGCGCGGCGCCCAGATCCGGCCACCGATCAGGAAGAAATCAAAGATTTGCGACCTCTATAAAGAGCATCAAATCCTGACACCCACGATGCCAAACTTGATTATGACTACTCGGAATTCTCGAAATCTCGCTTCGCTTGCCAAGGACTTGACCAAGGATTATCCACGCAGCCCGCGTGACTTTTTGGCGGGCTATATCATCGCTGCCCGGACGGTGGATAAGTGCCGGGCGCCTTTCTCAACAACTCGCTCGGCGACTATCATTTTGACTGCCCACTGGATAATATGAGTATGTATCGACTGATGCCGAAGACGAGGAGATCGCTGCCTGGATCGTGCAGCACGCTCAGCCTAGAGAACGGATCGAGATCATCAGATGGAATAACGATCTCCGTTACAAGCGCCTTTCGGAGCTGCCGGATCGAATCCAGGAGTTTATGGAAGACTATATCCCGCAATTTGTACCGGCACATCTCCGTCATCATATCGACTACTTCTTCGACACCTATGATGCCGAAGAAAAGCGGATGGAAACGTAACTGCGCGATCTCCGGCTGGTTTATCCGGAGACGGGCCAAGTCCAGCGCAGGCGATCTTGGTAAAGCGATCGGCCTCATCCATGCGCTGTGACTGAAAAATAGCCGCGAAATCCGGGAAGCAGCAGTGATTCCTGGTCGTGAACGCTTTTAGGTGGCTTAGCGTTTTCGGGAGCTACTTCAAATTCATTGAGATGAAGAACTCATGCTAACAACGATTGCGTCAGCGCATTGAAAAAAAAGGAGCCGAATCGCTTGACAAGGTACCGCGGCGCGATGAGGGGGTGTAACCCTGGGTGGACGGCGCGAAGATAAGGAGGGCGTAGGCGATTTATTTTGCCCTGGCTTCGCTGCAAAATCCCGCTCAAATTCAAGTTCTCTTCCCTAGCTAAAGCTTGTTTGGAAGTTTGAAAAGTCCCGGAGGGACGATCGGTCTGTCCCTCCGGGACGGGCTTGCAGACGGTTCCAACGGCTTCTAGGGAGCGCGTGAGCAAGATTCTTCAGGGCAAAAACATCCCAAACTACCCTTAACTTAGCGCCATTCAACCCTGGGTGTAACCCTTGCTCTATGCAGCCGCGGAAAAATATTGACGCGGATACTAACTGGAGTTGCGATGAGTTGCCTCCAGCCGAATTGATTGGAGCACTTCATTTGGAGAGCGTGACAATTAATCACGGCGAATTCGCACTGGCTGAGTGGTTTTGGCGCAGACGTCTGGAGATTCTCTTCACAAATTTCGCGGTTATTTTCAGCTACTTGACTGTCGCTGTTTGCCTTTTTTACTATCTTCCGCAAACGGTCCTCTCGCTGATCGTCTGGATTGCCGCTGGGGCGAGTTGCATCTTTGTGGATTATGGTCGGCTCACCCGATGGAGAAACGAATACGAATCTAGTATTAAGAGAGCCATTCATGGTAAAACTTGATCACCCGGTCAGTCTTCCAATCACAGGGGCGTTTTTTGGCTTCTTGTCTGCGGTCGGCGCTTTCGCGCAGGGCTGAGAGAGGAATAGGAGCCTGCCACTGGCCGTGACACGGTCCAGGGAGGCAAGCACAGTATTGATCTCGATATAGCACCCGTACAATTTCTCCAAATTCGACGCCGATCGGAGCGAAAGCGGGCAGATATCAAGAAGACGGCAACGCGTAGTTTCGCAGAGCGAAAAATCCCTAGGTCCGAGATCTCGTGCGGCTATCCGACCGATAAGCTTCTCTGCATACGCGTCGCATTGGCCGGTGGGCGCAGTGAATATTGAAAGAATTCCATTTCGAGATAGACAGCTCCGGGCATGAGAACAGAAATCAACCTACTAAAACCAACTAGAGAGTGGCGCCACCAAAAGCAGCGGTGGCGGATTCTCGGCAGCGAGATGGCGTACGTAGAGGTGGGAGAGGGCGATCCCATCGTGCTGCTGCATGGCAATCCGACGTAGTCGTACCTCTGGCGCAACGTAGTGCCTCACCTGCAGCCGCTAGGCCGTTGCATCGCCCCCGACCTGATCGGTATGGGCGACTCCGATAAGCTGCCTAACAGTGGCCCTGACTCGTATCGCTTCGTCGAACACCGCCGCTACCTTGACGCCCTCCTCGACGCATTGGGCGTGCACGAGCGGGTCACTTTGGTCGTCCATCACTGAGGTTCGGCCCTCGGCTTCGACTGGGCCAACCGCCAACGCGAGGCCGTGAAGGGTATCGCGTACATGGAAGTAATCGTGGGGCCGCAGTACTGGGACCACTGGGACAAGTTCGGAATGCGTCCAGCCTTACAGGCGCTTCGCTCCCCTGCCGGCGAGGCGATGGTCCTGCGAGACAACTTCTTCATCGAGCAGATCCTGCCGAAGGCCATCCTGCGCACCCTCTCCGGCGAGGAGATGGCGGAGTACCGACGGCCGTTCGCCGATCCCGGCGAGGGGCGACGACCGACGCTGACGTGGCCTAGGCAGATCCCCATCGAGGGCGAGCCCGCCGACATGGCTGCAATCGCCGCAGCCTATGCGGACTGGCTGGCGACGAGCAAGTGTGCCCAAGCTCTTCGCTGGCTCACGCCAGGTTCACTTCGAACCCACGGACGTCCTTCGGGCAAGAGTGCCGTCTGCGGCTTAAACGGCCTACTCCCAACGCTGCGCGTCGGTGCCCTCCATTTAAATCCTCGACCGCGTTCCGCGCTCTTGCTCGTACGGCCTCTTTCCGTGGGTCGCAAAGCTATCGCTTCGCTTTCGGCCAAAAAATATGGCGCACCATATTTCTCAGCTCGAAAGCGAACTTCAAAATATCCCCGAAGCTGCTCCCAAAGCCTCGCTGAGCTTCTCCGTCTCTGAAAAACTCGCCCGCTATGGGTCTTCCGCGTTATCTGGCGTAGAACACCTGACACTGCTTGTTGGCAAAGAGTCTGTCGCTCTCGCCTTGATTCGTCACTTTGGTTCGCTCAAGGCTTTGGCTCGCGCTTCTTTTCAGGAATTACGGCAATTCCTTCCGCGGCGTCAGGCTGAGTCAGTTGTTGCCGCATTGAGCATGTCCGTCATAGCAGAGACCGAGCACGCCCGTGCTGAGCAGCTCGACAACCCCGAATCCATCTATCGAGCCTGCACAGATATGAAGCTTTTCAGCCAAGAGGTACTGCGCGTCATTTTGCTGGACACGCGCTACCGTCTCGCCTCGACCGTCGAAATCACCAAAGGAAGCATCAACGAGTCTTTGGCTTATCCTCGGGACATTTTTCGGCCGGTAATCGGCCAATCGGCTTATGCCTTCGTGCTCGTGCACAACCATCCTTCCGGTGAGCCGGCGCCTAGCGAAGCTGATATCCGGCTGACTCGCAGGTTGACCGAAGGAGCCCGAATCCTGCAAATCAACATGCTCGATCACGTCATTGTGGGTCAGTCTTTGGAGGGTCGGCCAGGTTATTTCAGCTTCAAAGAAGCGAGTTTAATCTGATGAAAACCACCAAAGCGTTGTTCTTCGAACTCATGTACGATTTTCAGTCCGAACGCTGGAATGAGTTTGAATTGCCGAAGCTCTCTCTCTGCGAGAGCTTCTAGCCTTGGCCAAGCTTCTTGGCTCTCCTTCCTGTGGTAGCAAAAGAAACGGTCATTGTTCCTCTCCTCGCGCAACGCGAACTGCGCTTGAAACTGTCTCGCTTCACAGACAATCCCGAGGAGCTGGCAAATTCCTATAAACGTGATTCTCTCCGCGATATGTGCCGGGTAGCGGGTATTTGCCGGTCCGGTAACAAACGCGCGCTCTCGGCGAGCCTCCTGAATCGGCGCGATCGGTGCCGCGCGCGAGGCCAAGCGTTTCCAGCCTGCGATCATTAGCCCAAGCCCGGCCACGACAGCTTGATCTTCGCTTCGAAGTTCTTTCCTGACCAAGAGCTTCCGTTTTATCCCTGTACTGCTTCTGAATCACTCATGCAGGAGAGAAGGCGACCCCATGCGGACTGTTGGTTCGATTCCAACGCGGTGCATCCCTAAGCCTCAACAGGTTACACGAGATATTTGGAGCCCTTGCAGTTATGGCTTAGCCAACTTCTTAGCAACTTTTCGGGTAGGAAGCTCAGCAATCCCACTTCTGTAAGAGGCTGATTTGTAATCAGCAGGTCATCGGTTCGAACCCGATTGCCGGCTCGCTTCAATATTAACGACTTACGCAGTTTAACCGCCGCCGCGAAATATCGTGCTTGGACACTTTTTCGGCGTCTCGGTGGTTTAGGGCCGGCAACCCAAGGACTGAATCATTAGAGGTGCAGAGTACCTTGAATCGCTTTGCTTCGTAGCGCCGAGATCATCAATGAACCGACAGCTGGACCGTGGGTTCGAATCCCACTCCGCCATATATCTGTAAAGCCCATACCATCAAAGTCTTATGTTGAAAAATAGATGGTTTATGTAGAGATAGCTGGTAACATTTTGCCTACGTTGATGGTAACCCGTGACCGTGACGAAAGACATGGTTGCGGAAATCGCGGCCGAGTTCATGACGACGTTTAACCACGTCTAGATAGGCGCACTGAAAACCCAGGAACTCCGCACAGCGCCGACATCATTCTGGTTGGTTTGTTTTTCGGATACCGTCAAGGGACCGTTGCGCCAATTGTTCTTTGTCGTGGTCATGCCCGACGGAACGATCATTGAACCGCGAGTCGCGAAACGGTTGTATTGGAGGCGGAAAAATTCGAACAGGCGGAAGAGAGTCAAAGAGAAATTACATCAGGATTTCGATAGCGTCGATTTCCATAGGTGCGCCATCGCGATCGATAAACCAGCCACGCCCACACCAATGTCGAGAAATGAGCCATCTGGGGAATTTAGCTGCTGCGAAAGCCCATCGAGACGCGGTATGATTGTGTGAGTCAACGCGTCGGCAAAGCCAGCGGAGACCTCACGACGCAGTCAAAGACAAGGTAACATTCACGACGTCAGAATCACGGGCCTTTGAGAATGATGTCGCAATGCCCTCTATTCGATATCCATCTGTTGGATCCAGACGTCGATAGGAGGACGGCCGAGTACGAAAAGTGTCGCCTAGAGGGGTGATGAAGACGCTCGACATCCAGGGAGACGCATTCCATCCTTGCACTATTCGACCGCGACTAACAAGGCTGGAAAAGGCCGCCAAACGGGGAGAGAACCATGTCTTCGGCTCAAGCTGCCGCGATCACAGCCCGCCTCGATCGTCTGCCTGCGTCAGCTTACGTCTGGCGTTTGGTGGTGCTGTTGTCGCTCGGCGGGTTCTTCGAGTTCTACGACCTGTTCTTCACTCCGTATGTGATGCCCGGCCTGATACGGAGCCAGATTTTCCGGGAGGGGCAGAACGGCTTGTTCGGCCTGCCGGACCAGGCATCTTTCCTGTCATGCACCTTTGCCGGCCTGTTTCTTGGGACGATCGTTTTCGCTTCCGTCGCCGACAAATTCGGGAGGCGCGTCATCTTCACCTACGCGCTGCTCTGGTATGCGCTGGCGACTGGCATCATGGCGGCGCAGGATTCGCGCGGCGGCCTCCTGCTGTGGCGCTTCATCGCCGGCGTCGGCATCGGCGTCGAGCTGGTCACCATCGATACCTACATCAGCGAGCTCGTGCCCAAGTCGATTCGCGGCCGGGCTTTTGCCATCAATCAGGCGATCCAATTCGTCGCTGTCCCGGTGGCCACCTTTCTGTCCTGGCAGCTCGTCCCAATCGATCCCCTGGGGATCGCTGGCTGGCGCTGGGTAGTCGCTGTTCCGGTGCTGGGCGCCCTCTTCGTCTGGTGGATCAGACGCGAAGTGCCCGAATCGCCCCGTTGGCTCGCCCAGCAAGGCCGGCCAGATGAAGCCGACCGCGTTACGGCCAAGATCGAGGCGCGGGTTGCGGCTGAGACCAAGGCCGCGCTGCCGGCGCCGCAGCCTGGCGTGGTCGAGAGCGGCGGCGCAGGATATTCCGAGATCTGGAAGCCTCCTTATCGGCGGCGCACCATCATGCTTTGCGTCTTCAATTTCTTTCAGGTCATCGGCTTCTATGGCTTCGGCAGCTGGGTGCAGCAATTGCTGACCGCCCAAGGCACGAGCGTCGTCAAGGGCCTGGAATATGGCGTGGCCATCGCCCTCGTCTTCCCGCTCGGTCCGCTCCTGTGCAGCCTATTCGCCGACCGTATCGAACGGAAATGGCAGATTTGCTGCGCCGCGTTCGGAACGGCGGTTTTCGGGCTCCTTTTCTCGACCCAGTCCGGCGCCTTCAGCCTGATTTTGCTCGGCATCCTGATCACGACATCGAACAACCTCCTATCCTATGCCTATCACGCCTACCAGGCCGAGCTGTTCCCGACGCGCGTGCGGGCCAGGGCAGTGGGATTTGTCTACTCCTTCAGTCGCATCTCCACAGCCTTCAACAGCTACATGATCGCCTTCTTCCTGCTGCATTTCGGCTCGATCGGCGTCTTTTCCTTCATCGCCTTCGCAATGGCCATGGTGATTCTGGTGATCGGGGTCTTCGGACCGTTCACCAATAATCGGACGCTCGAGGAGATTTCGCAGGGAGCCTAGCAGCCCTGGCGCCTATTCGATTCGTTCGTTCGACTGGGCAACAAAGTGCCACGGTGAAGGATCCCAGACTATTTCGGAGGAACTTCGACGGGTGTTCGGCCTGGAGTCGATCAAGGATTCGGAAGGCAACGTCATTCGCGAAACGCCCTTGCCAGTCTGTCCAGCATGCGAAAGAGGGGAGGCGTGGCAATATTTCCAGGATTGTCCCGATCCTCTTCAGCTTGCCCCAGCTGCCGGTGGTGGTTTGTGCGGCATCGCAAAAGCTTCGATCATGCGTGGAAATCACTTCTCGAACCCTCCGCGACGTCGCATCCCTGACGGTCACCAGCAAGTTAACGGCTGCATGGCCACGATATCATCAATGACACGCTCCATTAATTCTGGTAATCCAGCCCATATGGATGAAGAAAGAGAACAGGGCAAGACAGAACAGGAGTACGCGGAGGAGATTTACGCTGCGGTGACAAAGGGTCGCGACATTGCGCTTCAGGCGCACCTGGTGTTTGTGACCGAACATACAACGTCCACAGAGTTCATGCACTACGCTGATAAGTTGAATGACGTTCTGGCTGAACTCAACAAGATGATCGACAAACCAACGGAGTAGAATCAACATCGTCGCGTGATCTTTAGGCGAGGCGCGTTGCGACGGGAACGCTCCCGCGTGCACTTCGGCAACGCAAGAACAACTGACTCCAGGTTATTCGGGTTTGCTGGCAGCCGGGTCATTCATCAACGAGATATTTATTCAGCTCCTGGATGGAGACATTTAGAAAAAACCGATTGAGTAGCTTCATCTTCTCAAGTGTCTGCTTGATTTGCTCAGCGGCCGGTGCCCCTACCTTAAGATAATCGATCAATTCACTGTACAATTGCGGCCATTCTTCGAAAAGCTTGGTCCTGACCTCCTCTCGCAAGGGAGAATGAGCATCGAAAGACTGAATAACCGCCGCCTCCTGCTCCATTCCGCGGACTTGCGCATCGGCCAACAAGGTCGCAAAATCATTGCCAATCTCCCGAATAATTTTTCTTAAGTTTTCTTCCTTGGGAGGATTATTATCCAGCTCCCACTCGAGCTTGGTTAGCTCTCGTTCTAGCAAGCGGCGACGAAAAAACCAAGCCAAGTTATACAGGTGATAAAGTCTCGTCTCCTTAGGATTGCCTGCGGGTTCGTAAGGAACAACCACCGCCGCAGCCGAGAAGGAAAAGGTAGCGGTATCTCCTATGACATCAACCTCCTGAAGACATAGTCGAAAAACTCGGTATTCGTCGGCCGTATCGTCGACAAATTTTATTCGGGCTCCAACGGACGGATATTGAACCAGCTGTAGATCGTAGGCCCGCCACATCATGATTGCTAACGGGTAAATCCACGGTTCGGGGGATTCCAATCCCCTTAGGGCGTCCCGCCATTTGCAACTTTCGGTGCCTACCGGTTTACCGAAAATCAGCTCCCACGGCCCCTCACCGCTCAGGTCAGCTTCGGGTGGAATTTTCCCGTCTTGGAGAATCGCCAGCTGGTCAACTTTGATGTGGATGGCAAACCACGGGCCAGCAAAACGCGGGCGGCGTTGCAAAGGCTCGATTAGATAGAGGCTCACCTCACACTCATTGTTGAAAAAGGTTGTCACCGTCGTCGCCACCACTCGGTGCCGTTGTTTATTGTCGGCCACCAAGACCAGATTCGCATCCAAGGCGGCACCACCTTTCTTGGAGCCCAGCGCGACTCGCTCGATCACGTGCTGCCAGTAGACGCCATGCCGATGATGCTTTACGGCATCTTTGAATTTATGCCATGTCGTTTCGTAGCGCTCGATACCGATAGGAGGTTCTTCCACTTTTTGAAAGATGGTCGGATCGTCCTGCTGTAATCCGAAGACCCCAGCGGTGAGACCGAAAAAAGGGAGGATGGCCTCACCTGGGAGGCCCATGTCTACGTTCCGAGGAGCGGCCACCCCAAAGCGAACTAATAGCTGCTTGGTCGGCTTGGAGACGCGCCTTACCCTGCCCTTTAATGCCTTGAAGGCGTTCTCCTTGAAATCGATTACTAGAATATCAATTCCCTTTTGACGGCCCTGAATCCACCTTTGGTGTCTCCCATCTTCGACTAACCTTTCCATCTTCCGCGCTAGACCCTGGAGTTCGGTGTGGCCGCGGGCTTCGCCACGGAAGCGGTCCCGGTCTTCGTCCGTTGGCGGTTCAGACATGTGGGTAATAGGAATGCCCAATCCAACCGTCTTTCTTCCTGACTGCGGACCTAACGAAGTCTCTCCGTTGCACAAAATCAGCACTCTGCCAACGACGCTCTCTTCTGATGGATCCACGCGGGGATCCCTGGCCTCTTCCCTCCTTCTCCACGCGGCCTCAAAGGTACCGATCTCCCAACCTACCCAGTTCAAAGCGCTGGCTGGTTGGCTGCCGGCAATGAGCGCAATCAGTACGTCCGCCTTCTCCAACTCGTCTAAAATCGTGTCCCGAATGTCGCCGCCGTAAGCAATAGAAGTTTCGTCCCGGAAGACATGCACCGCCGGACCAAGTGCTAAATTGAAGAGTCCCTCTAGTTCGGAAGCAATTTTCTTGTCGTCATGAGTATAACTTATAAAGACCCTTAATTCGTCAACATTCATAAACCTCGGTGGGGTTGGGTACTATTCATGATGGATTTGGGGGTAGCGCCCAACGACTATTCGTCGTGGGCCCGCGCTGCGCAATAATCCCTTCGGGTGAGGTAGCCAACGTTGGAATCCCGTCGTTTACCAGCACCGGCAAGTCAGGCGGGAACCCGTGCCTAGAACGCGATACAATTTGAGATAGCTCGTGGAACCCGATGGTGGCCGGCCTCGGCTCAGGCAGCCCGGAAAGCGCTAATTTGAGCAGGTTACTGGACGTGCAGGGTTCTCCGGATTCATCGAACTTGAGGGTCGAACTCGGGAGGACCGCGACGTATTCCCAACTCCACCAGCGATAAGATCCGCAGCACCAGCGTCCTCCGCGTTTGGTACACTAGTGCACCAAGTCAGTGACTGGGGTAGTGGCGTTGCGATCAAAATGGGCCGCCGGCAAGGCGCGACGAAGGAGCATATCTAGATCGATACGTGACTGAGGAGCAACGCGACCGCCGGCCCATTTTCATCGCAACCCTCCGGGCTGCGCGCCTTTTGACCGGCTGCTTTGTCGCTCATCGGTCAAAGACCACCGCGGGTATTCTCCCTCTTCGCTTCGCGCATCCAGTCAAAATTCGCAGCAGCGCCACTACCCCAGTCACTGACTTGGTGCACTAGTATGTATCCTGCATCGCTGACTCTAAGAGGGAGCGCGCCACGTTCGCCATTTATTGAGACTAGCTAAGCTACTTCTTTGACGCAAGACCGACGCTTTTGCGCTGCGGAGAACGATCAGAGGCTCTCGCAGCTGAAGCCGCCTCGTCGGATTGAGTTCTCTTCGAAAGCGTCTCGCGAAGATGTTTACTCGCGGAAGCCATATGTTCAGTCATGGCTTGAGCCGCCGCCTCCGAGTCGCCCTTTTTTATGGCTTCAAAAATGGCTAAATGCCTCCGATATCGTGGCCCCAGATCTTCCGCCGCGTCGATGACTCGCCGTACCCAAACATCTAGCAGGCTTCGCATTCCGGAAAGAATATCTCGAAAAGCAGAGTTCTGGCAGGCTTCACCCAATTCGATATGGAACGCGATATCAGCGTCCACAAATTTCTTCCGATCATTTCGAGCATCTTTCATCTGCATAAGCAGCTCTTGGAGCCGCCTTAAGGCTTTCTCATCCCGACGTTCGGCGGCTAGACGAGCGACGGCGACTTCAACAAAGCCTCGGGCCTCTACCAAATCTATGGTGTGGCGTTCTCCCAAAAGGAGCCCCCATTCAACCGATCTTGGGAGGAGATTAGAGGGAACGTCTTGCAGATAGTAACCGCCTCCGGGTGTAACCTTGATGAGAGACAGCATACCAAGCGACTTAAGCGCTTCGCGGACAATCGAACGACTAACACCAAGTTTTTCAGCGAGTTGTCGCTCAGAAGGCAGGCGATCGCCAGGCTTGACCTTGCCGGAGACGAAGTATTCCAATAGTTGGTGAGCAATTTGCTGTGCTGCGGGCGGATGCTTGGAGATGGCGATCTTAGGAAGGTTCATTTAAGAGTTATGGGCAGGCCTGAATCTCGGAGAAAGCGATAGGATAGCATACCCCAAATTGGCCACCAATAGTTTATGGATGCCGGCCATCCCGTGCTTCGAGGGTAACTGGGCAAGATGATCTTGAAAAAGTCTCAGAACCAGGGACCGATACCGTATTTCCGGTTTGAAAAGCTCGCTCAACGCATTCGGCAATCAGCGAAGCGCGAAGCCCGTCGAGGCCGTTCGGTTGCATACTCTCGCCCGAGTGAAGATTCGATATGAACACGGCAAGTTCAATTCTATAGGCCTCAGAGAATCGCTCGATAAAGGAATTTTGGGGTCCCGCTGAACGGACCCCGCTCCGCTTCGAGATGACCAAATTCGAGCTCACGCGATTGGTTACTTGTAGCATTCCGTGCTCGCCCTGGACTTCCAACCTTTGGTCATACCCAAAAGATGAACGCAAAACATTGTTGATAACGCCTAGCACGCCCGAAGCAGTTTTCAACGTGATGACCGCAGTGTCAGGTCCGTTCGAAAGTTCTGGATAGACGAAAGAGCTGCCCGTGGCCTGAACCTCGACGGGTTCCTCACTTGTCAACCATCGAAACACGTCGATCTCATGGATTGTCATATGGCGAAAGATCGTTCCCGAGGAAAGGAGGTACTCCTTTGGCGGCGGTTCAGGATCCCTACTCGTGATGAGGATGAGTTCCGGCTTTCCAATCACCCCGCTAGTCAGGGCATGACGTAGAGCGGCATATTCGGGATCGAATCTGCGGTTGAATGCCAAAAATAAAGGAACAGAATTTTCTTCCGCTACGTTTAGCGCGGCGCGTGACCGAGCCAACTCAGTGTCCAAAGGTTTTTCGCAAAAAATCGCCTTATGCGCCTTGGCAGCCAAATGTATCAATTCAGCATGTGTATTAGTAGCACTTGATATAATAACCGCATCTACTTCGGGATCGGCGAGTGCCACGTCGGACCGCACTGCTTTCGCGGCAACGCTCGCTGCCAAGTCGTTGGCCGCTCGTTCATTGACATCGATCACGTACTTAAGATAACCAGCGTCGCTGGCCTTTAGATTGTGAGCGTGTACGCGGCCAATCCGGCCGGCCCCAAAGAGCGCAAACCTAATCATGATGAGAAATCCCGCCGTACATCTGCTCATAGCTATGCGAATATATCTCGATGATATTTCCGAATAGATCCTCGCAATAGCAGATCTTATGGTCGGTGGATTGAGGCTCGACCGCCCAAATATCCGATAGCTGCTTGCCCCCATGTTCCACAATCCGAGCAACTGCCGTTTCGACGTCAGGATCAGTGAGACAAATATGAAAAAAACCGCTTTTCCAGAATTCCAGAGAAGTGGCGCGCCGTTCATGGGGAGGGACCAACAACTGAAACAACTCGATTCCTACTCCATTCCCACTACTCATGTGGGCCATCCGCATCCTACCGAAGCGATTTCCTAAAACATTAGCTGCTTGTCGCCCAGAATAAGAGCCGTCATCAGTGCGCACCTCAAACGGTTCACGTAAAAGAGCGAAACCGAATACCTCGCGGTACCATTTGATGGCTTGCTCCAGATCACTCACGCCCACTCCGACATGATTGAAAGATCGCGGATAGATATTTGCCATAAATCGTATTTTGTCGCTGACAGTGATTAAGAGAAGTGCACTATTTCCCAATCGCGCGGCCCCGACGCGTTTTGGCGTAGGTATCGAAGGCGACGGCCAGGACAATAATTATCCCGATAATTACCTGCTGAGAATAGGCTGACACATTCATTATCACCAAGCCATTCAATAGGACTCCGGTTAAGAGCGTTCCGACAATCGTCCCCGCAATTCCGCCTAGTCCACCGAAAAGGCTGGTGCCGCCGATGACGACAGAGGCGATCACCCGCAGCTCATAACCTTCACCCGCCACAGCCTCGGCTGAGCTGAGTCGGGCGGATAGAATGAAGCCCGCCAATCCGGCGAGGCAACCCATAATGGCGTAAACACAGGTCAGCGTTCCATCGACATCCAGTCCGGACAATCTGGCGGCTTCCGGATTATCGCCGACGGCATATACGTGGCGTCCAAAGCGTGTATAGCGAAGGATCACAAAGCCACCGAAAGCCACAATGACGGAGACTAAGACAAGAAACGGCATACCGAGAACGTCGCCTCGGCCCCACCAGCGGTAGGAATTGTCAAACCCGCTCACCGGCGATCCATTACTCAACATTAGGGTGGCTCCGCGCCATAGGGTCATCCCACCCAGAGTGACGATAAAGGCCGGGACCCGCAGCCTGGTGATAGCTTTCCCATGAAGGTAACCAGCGCCTGCTCCGACGGTCAGCGAAATTCCTAGTGCCACGACCCAGCTATACCCACTGGCCACGAGACCTGGCCAGGACTTAACCGTTACCGCACCACACATGGAGCCGAACGCTAGCAAGGACCCTATCGAGAGATCAATCCCGGAAGTGAGGATTACGAGGGTCATTCCGACGGATAGAATTCCATAAATCGAAACATCGGATAGAATGTTCACCACGTTCCTGATGGAGAGGAATCTCTCGTTCTGGAATTGAAAAAAGATGATTAGGAGCAGGAGAAACAGAAAAACGCCGAACTTCTCCAAAATCGCAATCCATTCCACTTTTCCCGATGGAATTGTCAATTGGTCTCCGGATTGCGTTGTTGTTGGCATAGATCCTTTTCGTTCAATCAATCTCGGCATGAGCGTGCTGCTCACTCGCCCCGAGGGTCATAAGGGTCATGAGTTTTTCTTCGGACGCTTCTTCGACGGCCATTTGGCCTGTAATTCTTCCTTCTTTGACGGCATAGATTCGGCGGCAAAGCGAAAGTAGTTCAGGGAGCTCTGATGAAATGACCAATATGGCAGTGCCAGTCGCGGCCAGTTCTCGGAGCAGCTGGTGAACCTCGGCTTTCGCCCCCACGTCAATTCCACGGGTAGGTTCGTCAACGATCAGAATCTTCGGGGACAATGCCAGGCACCGGGCCAAAACAATCTTCTGTTGATTGCCACCGGAAAGTGTTCGTACGGGCAATTCGGCCCGCGGCATTCGAATCTGCAGTGACTGTCGGAACCGCTCAATGAGGCGATTTTCTGCTGCCGGATCGATAAAATACTTCAGGCGACATATTTTTGCGAGGCTCGATAGACTGATATTGTGTCGGATTGATTGATTGAGAAACAGTCCCTGTCGTTTGCGATCCTCCGGAACCATAGCAATACCACGACGAATGGCCTCACGCGGTGATCTGATTACGATGGTTTTGCCGCCCAAAATTAGCTGCCCACTCTCGATGGGATCGACCCCAAAAACGGCCCTGACAAGTTCGGTTCTGCCCGCACCCACCAAACCTGCAAGTCCAACGATCTCACCATGATTCAGCTTGAGGCTCATGCTCCGTAACATGATCGAGGGAGCCGACGCTAACTTTCTCGTCCGGGTGAAATCGACCACCTTCAACATCGCCTCTGAGGGCTCCTGCGATCTGAACGAGTGCTGAGGGGACGGCTGGAGATCACGACCGACCATCATTCGAATGATATCGCCCGTAGGACAACGACGCGGGTCTCCGGAACCGGCAAATTTTCCATCGCGCAGAACGGTAAATCGATCGCATAGGGAGGAAACTTCATCCAACCGGTGAGTTACGTAGATGAAGGCGAGATTTTTCTTTTTCAGGTCGAGAATAAGTCTGTGCAGCCGATCTACTTCCCGACTGCTGAGGGCTGCAGTCGGTTCATCCAAGATGATCAGCTTGGCCTGCAAGTTAATCGCTTTAGCGATCTCGACTAGCTGTTGCTCGGCGACGCTGAGTGCCGCCACTGGAGTTCGTGGATCGACCGTCAGATCGAGCTGTTGGGCAACTTCTTGGGCCCGCCGGTACATCGCTTTCCAGTCAACAAAGCCGAATCGGGTAGGCTCTCTGCCGATCAATATGTTTGAAGCAACCGACTGATTCGGCATCAGATTGAATTCCTGATAGACAGTAACTATCCCCATCCGTTGCCGTTCGAGAGGGGATTCGTGGCGGAGCAGACTGCCGGCGAACCGAATAGTCCCTTCCGCCTGATGTTGCGCGCCGGAGAGAATCTTGAGGAGGGTGGATTTTCCGGCGCCGTTTTCACCCAACAAGGCATGGACTTCGCCGGCAGAGAGTGAAAAGGAGACGTGGTTGAGGGCGGTGACGCCTGGAAAGTACTTACTAATCGATTGAACGTCGAGCAGCGGGACCGTGGTTTGGGGGGAGCCGTCTTTAGGCAGCATTGGTGCGATCATAGCCTTGATCTGGCAAGTGGTCAACCGGTTGACCCTAACCTTATTGGATGACCATGCTGATCGGAGATTAACCTCAGAAGGTGCGGCGGGCGAAAGAGCAAAAAGGTCGGGAATAAATTTCTTCCCAAAAACCCTTGACTGGTCGACCAGTTGACCGCAAGATCCAAACATTATTCACCCCCATTACTATGAAAATGCCCTCCTCTTTGCGTTGGTTTTTCCAGGCTTTAGCCCTCGTGTCCATGTCGGGTCCGCTTTCTGCCGAGACGAAGAATCTGGAAATCGCTGTTAGTTTGCCTAATCTGGCGTGGGCGGCCACCGCCTTTATGGGAAGATGTGCCCAGGACGAAGGAAAGAAGTTAGGGGTTAATGTCGTAATCGTCGACGCGCAGGGTGATACCAGCAAAGAGGCGACTGATCTTCGCGGTGTCTTGACCAGGGGGGTTGACGGGATCGTGATGGAGCCGGTCGACGAACAAGCGTCGGCGGCGATCGTCGATGATCTGGTCTCCGAAAAGGTGCCAGTGGTGACCTTCTGCAGCGTTGTCAAGGGCACTGCTAAACCGGCGACACATTACGGCGCGGATCAGGAAGCGGTAGGCCGGGCGATGGCAGAGGCTCTGGAAAATAAATTTCCGAATGGTGCGAAGTTTATCTTTTTAGATGGGGAACCTGGTTCTGGTTCCGCAGTTCTGCGTGCGAAAGGGTTCTTCGATGCAATTGAACAACAAAAGGACAAGTATAAAGTAGTGGCACGCCAAACGGCGAAGTGGCAGAGGCCAGAAGGTTTACGGGTAACTCAGAATATCCTAACCTCGCTTGGCTACCAGCCGGATGCCATTGTTTCGGCCAACGATGACATGGCCTTGGGAGCCATTGAAGCCTTGCGAACGGAGAACCTTGCCGCGGGCAAGGTCGCCGTGATTGGCTGCGATGCCATGCCGGACGCGCTAAACGCGGTGAAAGATCAATGGATGTATGCTACGGTCGATCAACGTCTTGGCGGTCAAGTGCGGACCGCTCTTGATGCGATGGCTGGTTTCTTGCGGGACAAGAAAGCTCTGACTCCGGCTACCCTAGCACCGGTGATCGTTACGAGCGGCAATATAGCCGATGCGGAGCAAGGTAGCTCTGGACAGTGATGGAAGAAAAAGGGAGCTGTGAAGTCTCTTGGTGAGTTCGCTTTTGATCTAGGACCGCAGCTCAGGCCCAGGCGAAGCGGGCGGCGTCCAAGGCGATAGCAACTCTCATCAAGATAAAGTCGGGAGCGTCGAGGGATGGTCCGGCGGGCAGCGCCAAACGCCCAGGTTCTTGGCACAGTTGAACGAACCCGAGAAAAAGGTACGTCGGTGCGGTTCATCAGCTATGATGGCCAAGCTTTTCAAGTTGCTGGTCACTTTGTCGTGCTTCCGCAAAGGCGGAGTCGCGAGCGATATCCCGAAAAAACAGGCGGATTTTGATCAGATTTCGGTGATGATCATGGAAGGAATATCCGTGCAGCGCTCGTTCCGATTTTTGCCATGGTCTCCGAAAAATTTATGTGAACATGAAGGTCGCAATAATTGGAACCGGAATGATGGGGAGGTGCCACTGTTTGGCTTTTAAGGCTGTGAAAGGGGTCTTTACGGATGTCGTAAAGCCCGAATTGGAGGTGATCTGTGATATCGACGAGAAAAGTGCTGTTCGCAAAGCCGAAGAGTTTGACTTCGCTCGCGTCACCACAGATTGGCGGGATGTCGTCAACGATCCAGAGATCGATTTAGTGTCAATTACCACTCCCAATCGTTTTCATCGAGAAATCTCAATCGCTGCGCTAGCTGCTGGAAAGCACGTTTATTGTGAAAAACCGATGGCGTCCAGACTTGAGGACGCAGAAGCCATGGCGGAGGCGGCAGGAAAGACCGACAGAGTCACATTGTTGGGATACAACTTCGCTCAAAATCCGATTCTGTTCTACGCGAAACGCCTGATTGATAAAGGAGCCATCGGGAAGGTATTCGATTATAGGGGGTCGTATGATGAAGATTACAACGCCGACCCTGACCTCCCTTGGACTTGGCGACATTCCAAGCGCGAGGCTGGACTGGGTGTCTTGGGCGATCTTACGTGCCACCTCATTTCGATCACGCATTTGCTATTGGGCGAAATCATCGGTTTGGTCGCGAAGACCGAAATTGTCTATAGAGACCGGCAGGTAGCCGGGAAGCCTGGCGGAAGGGAACCGGTCGACAACGAAGATTTGGCTCACGCGATCGTCAAATTTCGTAACGGTGCTATTGGCGTTCTCGCGTCCAGCCGTATTGCTCACGGACGAAAGAACGGCATCAGAATAGAAATTCATGGATCCAAGGGTTCCCTTTTCTGGGATCAGGAACGGCTGAACGAGCTTCAGGTTCACACCAATGAAGGATCTCGCGAAAATCAAGGGTTCAAGACTATTCTGGCGGGTCCGGAACACCCCCCCTTTGCGGCGTTCGGGATCGCAGGAGGACACACTCTCGGATTCAATGACACGAAGGTCATCGAGGTGGCACACCTGTTAAAAGCCATCGAAGGAAAGGAACCGGCCTTTCCTAGTTTTGGCGACGGAATCAAGATGGAGCGGGTCTTTAATAGCATCGACTGGTCAGCCAACACTGGGAAATGGATAGATATTTCAGACGGACCGGCTTCGCTCTCCGCGGTGAAGTAGCCATTTCGTAGGTCTCAAGATTTTGCGACATCGTTCCGCATCCACAAAAGCAGGCGGCGTACAATAGCTCGAAAGGCGGTCTTGAAGAATCACAGAGCAATTCCATGAGTATACTATCTCCGTTCGGCCAACTGCGTAAACGGCTCGATGCAGGCGCGAAAGTCGTCAACGGCTTTTGCTCAGCTCCAAGTCCTATTATGGCTGAATTCCTTGCCCGTCAGGGTTTTGATTCCGTCACCATCGATTTGCAGCACGGCCTTATCGATTACCAGAGTTCTTTGACGATGTTACAAGCCGTGGCAGTTACCGGTATCCCAGCGCTATGCCGTGTCCCGTGGAATGATCCGATACCAGTAATGAAAGCCCTCGACGCCGGCTTCGAAGGCATCATATGCCCCATGATAAACAACCGGGAAGAGGCGGAAAAGTTTGGATCGTATGCCCGCTACGCGCCAAGGGGTGTACGCTCGTTTGGTCCGACGCGATCTCTCAACGCTTTTGGTCCGTCGTACGGCAAATCTGCTAACGATCAGATTGTAACTTTCGCCATGGTCGAGACCGAAGCAGCGGTTAACAACCTTGACGATATTTTGGCTGTCCCAGAAATCGATGGCATATATATTGGGCCAGCTGATTTGTCTCTCTCGATGGGTTTGGCGCCTTCGCTCGTCGTGACCGACCAGAGAGTCATCGATGCCATCGAGCATATACGCTTGGTTACCAAACGGAAGAACAAGTTTGTCGGTATCCACTGCAGCGGCGGAGCGGTGGTCTCAGAGATGCTCCATCGGGGCTTCGATTTAGCCACTCTATCCACGGACATCCGGATTTTCGTGGCGGCCGTCCAACGGGAATTACAAGCCGCGAGAACCGCCCAGAAGAAGGATCCGATCGACGCTGCCGGTGCTTACTGAGCCTGATCACTCCAAACGACCAAGTCGCACGCCTGGAATCGTCTCAATTTCGACCTCTTTGAGAGTCGCTCGTTGTGCCTCAGCAAAGGTGCGAATTTGTTTTTTGGGCGAACTTGATGTCAGCCTTTACCGATTCAGGTACCGAGTCTACGATCTTCTCAATCTCTGCCTCTCTCAGGCGGTAATCATCGCGGCCCCACCGGTCGAATTTGGTCGAGAGTTCCAGAAGCGCTTGGTCTCCGCCCGCGGCAATCTGCTCGATAATATTTATTACGGTCCGTTGTACCTCGGTGTTGATCTGTTTCTTTTCAGCGCTCGAAACTCCGGCTTTGATAATTTTAGTGATTGTTTTATTCAGGGGGTTAATCTAAGGCGCTGAGTCAGCAGTTCTATCTACTGGGAGGTCCATCCTCCCTCGAAAAGGGCAAAGCGTCCATCAAGCCTAAAGCGATCCTTCCGGCAATTCGTCTCCGGGTCCATCGAAAGAAGGGCGGTTAGAAACCGATGGAACGAAGATATTTCAAACTATCTCGAGCGCTGCCTAAAGCGTCAAATGAGACGGTGGGATCTATGTCTTGCTCGATCGTCGCGTATCCTTCGAAGTTGTGTCTCATGAGCGCATCGCGCAAGTCATGCCAGTTGGTTACTCCACGACCAAGTGGGCAAAAGATATTTTGCGAAACCGCATCGAGGAAAGAGATCTTATTTTTGACGGCTTGCCGGTGCACTTTGCGGTCAATATCTTTGAAATGGAAATACTTTACCCGTTCATGATGCCGTTCGTAAAATGCAACGGCGTCGATCCCAGCGTACGCCATGTGTCCTGTGTCGACGCAAATACCCACTTGGCCAGGATCAAGTTCTGACAAGACACGCTCCAACTCGACTTCGAACTCGATGTAGGACCCTGCATGTTGATGGAGGACAGGCATCACCCCATGGCGTAGCGCCACCTGCGCGATTTGACGGATGAGGTCGATCATATACTTGAAACGATCGTCATCGAGAGATACGGCGGAGTTTTGGTCTCCCGCAGTCTGCAGGCGTTCGGGTGAGATATGATCGATCACCACAAGGCGGCGAGCGCTCACCACGGACAAAAGGGAACACGTCTTCTCAGCAATCGCTAAAACCTGCTTTTCGGCACTTGGCACATTCAAGGGCTGAAAGATAAATCCGGCGACCACGCTGAGGCCTCTGGCACGAAATTCCTCAGGGAGGCGCTTCACGTCGGTCGGGTAATAACCGTAGGGACCGAGCTCTGTGTACTTGAAACCAGCCTCTGCGATCTGCGACATAACCAAGGACCAGTCCGGATTCTGCGGGTCGTCTGGGTAATCAACACCCCAGGACACTGGAGCGTTAGCGAGTTTGAGAGACAAAGGTGGGGGAGGCACAATACGATTTTAGCAAGTATGCATAGCTATGCAACCGGATTTACAAACACTTATTTCTCGCCCGGGAAAGCCTCATTTTCAATACCCTTTCCCAGAAGTATTTCCAAAAAAAGGCCTTGCAGGGCCATGCTGGAGGTGATTGCATAGCTTTGCAAATCGTCGCGATGCGCTCGGCTTGTTGATTGATCCAGACGGCCCCCTGTTAGAATGAATCATTCTGATCTCCACCCAATGCCTTTAATCGGACGATGCTAAAAGAACTGAGGTTGGGAATAGTTGGGGCAGGGTATATGGCCAAAACACACAGCTTGGCGCTCCGCAATATTGAGCCCCTGCTCTGGCCGGATGTGCCCACGATTGTTTTACGACGAATGGCCGATGTTAACGGAAACGCCGCTTCCACCGGCGCGTCACGGTGGGGTTGGGAAGAGTCGACCGCGGACTGGCGGGAGATCACGAGAGCCTCCGATATCGATGCGGTGATTGTTATTACGCCAAACAACAGTCATGCCGAGATCGCAATCGACGCTTTTGAGCATGGCAAACACGTATTCTGCGAGAAGCCGCTTTCTAATTCCGTCGAAAGCGCAGAACGTATGGAGTCTGCGGCGGTAAAATCAGGTAAAGTTAACGTGGTCAACTTTGCCTATCGCTGCTGGCCCGCGGTAGAGTTCGCCCGGCAGCTGATCCGGCGCGGCGATATCGGGGAGCCTATCCATTTTGAAGGTCACTTCTTCCAAGATTATGCCGCCGATAAATCGCTGCCTTTTTCGTGGCGTTTTGACCACAGCCTGGCTGGTGGGGGCGCCATCGCAGATCTTGGATCACATATTTTCGACGTAGCGTGTGCTCTGATGGGAGGCGTGAGTTCCGTGACCGCAAAGTCACGGAGGATGTACCCAAAGCGTCCGGTCCTGGACGGGCTGGAGGGAAAAGAAGTTACTGTGGACGACCTGACAGCGTCATTGGTTCAGTTTCGAACTGGGGCTACGGGTTCGATTCACGCCAGTTGGGCTGCCACGGGCCACAAGAGTGATTTGGCTTTTAGCATTGTCGGGAGCGAGGGGGCTTTGGAGTTCCGCTGGGAAAGGAATAATGAGGTGCACTTTTATTCCTCAAAGGACGAAAAGCTAAAGGCTGGATTTCGGAGGATCGTCATCGGCGGGATCCACCCGGAGGCAGACCTGTTCTGGCAGGCCCAAGGCCAAGGACTCGGTTACGGCGACGCTTTCGTGGTGACAGCTCGGCGCCTCATCCAGGGGATCCAACGCGAGAACCCGGGCACAGAACCCAATTTTACTCAGGCGTTGCACATCAGCCGTATTATTGAGGCCGCCGTGCAGGCCAGCCAATCGGACACCTGGATCGAAGTCCCGGGAGCCGACCCGTTCGTGCCAGCAACTATCAACGCTTGATAGAGCAATGACTCGCTAACTTGCTATGATAAATGTCGCGGTCATTGGAGCGGGTCGAATTGGACGAGTGCATATCGAAAATCTGGTAAGGAACCGACTGGCTCGCCTTAAAGCAATATGCGACACTCGAGACGAGGTAGGAAAGCGTTTGGCCCACGAATTCGGGACCGAATTCTCTGCCTTACCGGATGAGATAATTCAGAATAAAGAAATAGACGCAGTTTACATCTGCACCCCCGCCCATACTCACATCGACCTGATGGAGGCCGCTCTCGCGAAAGAGAAGTATGTCTTTTGCGAAAAGCCGATCGACGAAGATTTTGAGAAAGCGAAGCGTTTTGTTTATGCGGATTCGGAGAGATCCGCGAAAATCATGATCGGTTTTCACCGAAGGTTCGATCAAACGCATCTGCGTCTCAGGGAGAGGATTCACTCAGGCAGTCTCGGACAGATTGAACAAATCGTTATCAATTCGCGAGACCCGGGGATGGAGTCATATGACGTGCTGACCTTTACAGGCGGGATCTTTCGAGACATGACGCTACACGACATCGATCAGGCTTCAGTCTTATTGGGGGCTGCGACATTCACGGGAGTCTTCGCCCGAACAGCCTGCCTCGTGGATCCGGCCTTTGCGCAACGCGGCGACTTCGACAACGCGGTGGCCACTTTTTGGACGGAAACCGGCGTGACTTGCACGATTCTGAACAGCAGGCGTTCCGCTTTCGGGTTCGAGCAAAACATTGAAGTCTATTGCTCCAAAGGTAGCGCCTCACTCAACACGCCGATGGGAATGACATTCTCGGTTCGAGATCAGAGAGGCACACACTGTCCGGCCCCAATGGGCCACTTCCTCGAGAGATATCACTCTGCCTACGAAACGGAGTGCCAAGCGTTCCTCGAAACCATTGAGCATGGAAAAGAATTTCCGATCTCCGCCTTGGACGGCCTGAATGCGCTAAGGCTGGCCGACGCAGCGGATCGGTCGGCGCGTCTCGGTCAACCTGTAGCGATCGAGGCCTAAGTATATGGAACAGAAAACTACCTCGGTAGTGATGCTGGGCGCAGGCTATATAGGCCAGAACCATGCTCTCTCTTTGCGAATGTCTCAATTCGC
The DNA here is from genome assembly GCA_963808535.1 of uncultured Verrucomicrobiae bacterium. Classification (GTDB taxonomy): domain Bacteria; phylum Verrucomicrobiota; class Verrucomicrobiia; order Chthoniobacterales; family JAFAMB01; genus JAFAMB01. The sequence goes on from CAWEGF010000005.1 coordinate 134,228, forward strand.
ACTGGGAGGTGGACGAGTGAGTCCTCGACTGCGTTGTTTGATTGAAACACCGGCTGGAGAGAGACACGGTAAAGAGACAGCCGAGCGTTTCGGGTTTGAAGAGGTAACCACCCGGGATTGGAGCGAGGTTCTTAGTTCGACCGAATGCGATCTCTTTTTAAACGCGGGACCAAACAAGGCACACGTTGAGCCTTCGATCGGCTTCGCCAAGGCAGGAAAGGATGTTTTTTGCGAAAAGCCATTGGCAAGAACGGCAGATGAGGCCTTCCGCGCCTGGCAAGAAGTGGCTTCTGGCGGAGTGAAGCACATGTGTGGCTTTGTCCATCGCTTCATCCCTGCGATTCAGCTGGCGCGAGAAATCATCAGAGCCGGCGAAGTGGGGGACTTGCTTCATTATAGAAGCCGCTTTCTGTTAGACATGAGAAATCCGGATCACTCGATTTCCTGGAGGTTCGCCAAGACCGAGTCCGGCGCCGGAGCGGTGGGCGATCTTGGTTCTCACCATATTGACGTAGCGCGTTTTCTGATCGGTGAAGTGGAAGAAATTGGTGCGTTTACCAAGACGATCTCGAGCGATCCAGCGGGTCAGATTTTTGACATCAATGAAGACTCATTTGTCGCGGTAGCTAAGCTTTCGGATGGAACATTGGCGACGTTCGATGCCTCCAGGGTTGTCGGTGGGCATGCATTGACTGGAAAGATCGAGGTTGACGGAACGCGCGGTTCGTTAGCATTCGATATGGAGCGATTGAACGAACTGGAGATATCGAAGGATCGTGGTGGTAGAAAAACCTTTCTTGTGACAGGTCCTGGTCATCCCTATGCGGATTTCTTTTTGCCGGTCGGTATTCAGGGAGCACATCCGATCTCGTGGCGCGATTGTTTTGTTTATCAAATGCATCACCTGTTGAAGGCCGTCGAGCGGGAGGAGAAAATCGCACCCATCGGAGCGACATTTGAGGATGGATACAAAGTGGCCGAAATTGTCGATACCATCGTTGCCTCGGCAGCATCGGGAGCGGTGCAAAGAGTTAGCTTCCGCAGCGTCCGTTGAGTCCATCGGCTAGAAAGTTCTTAACGAAATCCGCGCGCAACCCCATCTGCTGCCAACGCGACATTGGCGGCGTCGACGGTGACCGGACCCGTGTAAATGTCCTTGGACAACGTGAATCCGCAGTTGAGATAAAACCACATCCACTGAACCGAAAGATAGCCTTGCAGATATTGCTGGCTATCGATGGCAGCTAGGATCTGTCCGGTTTGGATGGCCCTAATCTGGAGCGGAGCGAGGTCGAAGGTCAGGTGCTTCGGAAAGTTCGGCCGGCGGACCAGATCGGCCGCTTTTAATACCGCCTGCGCCCCTGGGGGTCCAAGTGTCAAAATTGCACCCACGTCAGAGCGTCTCTCGATGAACGCGGCGATTTCTGCTGCCGAGGTAGAAAGGTCTTCGCCTGGTATCCGCAGGCGTTCAGTTCTTATATTCTTTTGCGCCAGCCTGTCATGAAAACCGGTCCATCGAGCGTGGTGGCAAATATGATCGTGGAGATAGTGATCAACGCAGAGAGCAGTTTCGAGGGTTAGGGATCTGCACAGATAATTGGCGGCGAGTTCCCCGGCGTCTCGATCGTCGCCTCCGATGTAAAAGAGGTAGGGTATCCGCTCAACCTCGGGACGATCATCTTTTGCGTTGACGCAGATCACTGGGATGCCTTGGGTGTTAGCAAGCCGCAAGGGTTTGTCGACAGCGGCGACGCTGGGAATAGTCGAAATAATCCCATCCGGTTTTGCCGCCACCGCTGCTTCGATCAGGGAAGCCTGGATTTCAGGTGCGAATCTGCCGGGTCGGAGATGCTCTACGTCAGCGTCATAGCGGAAAGCGGCATCGAGGAGCCCTTTTCTGAATACCTCCCAAAAAATGTCTCCCAGGATGTTATGAGTAATCGCGTAAAGTTTAATCTTTCGGGTCACCTTAGTGCCTCCTTCACCTGACCAGTTTTAGCGACCAGGGCTCGAGATATCCGGGAAAGAACCTAGCCCGAGTGCATAGCTATGCAATAACATTCTTGGAATTTTAGCTCGCCGAATCTCTCGCTCGATGCTAACCAAAACCCGCCGATGACCATTCAAAAAAAGAATCGGGCTGCCGATTCGCGCGCCAGGAAATACCCGTCGTCGACGGAAGTCGCCAAAGTCGCCGGCGTCTCGCAATCCGCGGTCTCCCGCACGTTCACGGCCGGAGCCAGTGTCTCCGAACGGACCCGCAAAAAGGTCACCAAAGCCGCGGAAGCGCTCGGGTATAGCCCAAATATGCTGCCCAGAATCCTGCTTACTAATCGCTCCCGATTAGTGGCGATTGTCATCGGCGAGATGTCGAATCCCTATTACGCTCGGGTTCTAGAGGAATTTTCGCGAGTCCTGCAGGAGCAGGGGAATCAAGTTTTACTTTGTGCCGTCGGACACGGGGAATATGTGGATGACGCGATTCCCTCGCTCGCCGGTTACCGGGTAGATGGCATTATCACCGCCCATCCGATTCTATCGGAAGAGGCAGCCGAGCAATGTGAAAAGATCGGGGTGCCGATTGTGCTTTTTAACGGCCGGGTCCGCAGCAATTGGGTATCGTCGGTTTGTTGCGATAACGTCGCTGCCGGTCGAGAGGTAGCCGATCTGTTTTTCAACTATGGCGCTAGACGTTTCGGTTACATCGCCGGTGGACAAGTAACGCCGGCCAACCAGGATCGGTCCGCCGGATTTATTGATCGACTCAAAGAGAATGGAGTCAGCGATATTAAATCGATTTCGGGCAATTTCCGATATGAAGACGGCTATCAGGCGGCTCTCGAACTGATGCGGCAGAAACGGCCGCCTCAAGCGATCTTCTGTGCAAATGATATGATGGCGATCGGCGCGATGGACGCCTTACGTAAGGAAGCGGGGGTGCGCATTCCGCAAGAGGTCATGATCGCCGGTATTGACGATATTCCGGCTGCCGCTTGGGCCTCCTATAGTCTGACCACGGTCCGTCAGGAAGTAGAACGGATGGTCCAGGAAGCGGTGGCCATTCTGCGGACCAAAGCGGCGGGAGGTGACGACGCTCGCGGATTATTGCGACTGGTCCGCGGCACCCTGGTACAGCGGGGCAGCACCACGGGCTGGCTCAAACGGCGGTAAGAATGAGGGTTGACAGATGGTCCTTCATTGCATAGCTATGCAGAAGGCCTGTTTCTGGGTGAACTCCGCCCCGGTTTTAGCCCGAGGTTCCTGGCGCAGGTAAAGCACCACCATCCCGGCAAATCCATGCAACCGCCTCAACCATTGATCGGCATTGGTCTGCTCGGTTATGCTTTCATGGGCAAAGCGCATTCCATCGGTTATCGCGATGTTCCCGTGGTCGCGCCTCCCGGTGTGCCCTGGCCACGCCTGGTCTCGATCTATGGCCGAACCGAAGCTCCGTTAAGGGAAGCGCAGCGGCGTTACGGTTGGGAGAAAACGGTGACAGATTGGCGCCGGCTGATCGATGATCAAGAAATTCAGCTGCTCGACAATTCAGGTCCGAACCAAATTCACGCTGAGCCAGTGATTGCGGCTGCCGAGGCCGGCAAACATGTCTATTGCGAAAAGCCTCTCGGAGCGACCGTTGATGACGCATTTCGCATGTGGAGCACGGTGGAGCGCGCCAAGGTCCAGCACATGTGCGCATTCAATTATCGGTTTATCCCGGCTCTGCAATTGGCCAGAGAGATGATCGCCGCCGGAGAGATCGGGCAAGTTTACCATTATCGATCAAATTTTCTGTTATCGTCCGCGCTCCAGGAAAATCGAACCCCAAATTGGCGGGATGCTGGCTCATCGGGTGGCGGCGCTCTGGGCGATCTTGGCGCGCATCACATCGATCTCTCGCGGTTTCTGATCGGAAGTGAACCCAGACGGGCTCAAGCAGTGACTCGGATTGTAATTCCGGAGAGCGGGGCGGGCGAAGCAATCCAGACCGATGATCTTTTTGCCGCGATCCTTGAATATGAGAATGGTTGCGTGGGAGTTTTGGAGGCTTCGCGAATTGCTGGAGGCCACCTCGTAACCAGCCGGGTCGAAATTGACGGATCCAGGGGATCGATCCGGTTCAGCTTGCAAAACTTAAACCAACTCTCGGTGGCCGGAAGTGATCGCGCTTTCAGGTCGATTCCGGTGCTACGAAATGGTGATCCCTATCAAACGAATTGGTTTCCTCCGGGCCATCCGCTTGGATGGGTAGATACGTTTTCTCATGAAGCCATCCATCTGCTGAGCGCTATCGCTGGTCTTCATCGGGTCGATCCGATCGGCGCAACCTTCCGCGACGGTTATTTCTGTGCCGAGATAGTCGCAGCAATCGAAAATGCCGCCAGGACCGGTGCAGCGGCAGAAATTCGTTATCGGGACATTACCGGTGAATCCAAAACTGGAGACGGAGTAAACCGCTAAGCTATGGATCTTTATTCGAACAAAATCTTTGTCAGTTGGCCCGGTTATTCGATCTCCGATCCGACGACCGGTCGACGCCTGGTGGACGCTGGCTACGAGGTTCTGCTTCGCCCCAAATTAGGAGCACGATCTGCTCACGAGTTAGTTCCGTTGCTAGACGGCGCGGTCGCCGCGATCGTCAGTACCGATCCATTCACGAGGGAGGTGATTGAGGGTCAGCCAAATCTCAAGGTGATTGCCAGGATTGGCGTCGGGACCGACTCGATTGATCTGGCGGCCGCCAGCGAGCGGAACGTGTTAGTAACGGTGACTCCTGGTCTCAACGCCGATACGGTGGCGGAACACACCATCGCTTTAATGCTCGCTTTAGTTCGCAAGGTCGTAGACCAAGATGGGCTGGTAAAATCCGGTCAATGGGAACGGGTCGGCGAATTCACGCCGGTCGAACTCGCCGGCCGGACCGTAGGCCTTTTGGGTGCGGGAACGATCGCCCGCAAACTAATTCAGCGCCTGGTTGGCTTTGACGTGAAGATTCTTTTCTTTGACCCGCTTGTCACGCGGACTGAATACGCGACCAAGGTCAATTCATTATCGGCCCTCTTGTCCGGATCGGACATTCTGTCTTTGCACCTCCCGTTGACGGTTGAGACGCGTGGAATCATTGGCGCAAACGAGATCAGGCAAATGAAAACAACGGCGCTCCTGATCAACACCTCTCGCGGGCCACTGATCAATCAGGCCACTCTTTTTTCTGCTTTGCGAGCGGGTTCCTTGGGTGGTGCGGCATTGGATGTATTTGAAGAGGAACCGCCTCCTTGGCCTGTCCTCCGAGATGTTCCAAATTTGATTTGTTCTCCCCATCTCGCAGGACTCAGCCGGGAATCGATTCGCAGGATGACCATTTCCGCGACGGACAGCGTGCTCGCGGCGCTGTCCGGCGAAATCCCGTCCGCTGTAATTAACGCCTGTGCTCGTTAATCCGGGCGAGAAGTCGCCGACCAAAAGGCTAATTCGACGAGTGAGGGTCAATGCAGGTTCCGGCAATTGCTCGCTACCCCGCAAAAAATGGCTCCAACCTCCCGGTGACCCTGGCGTCGATGGCGAAGATGTCTCCGGCCAATGGCTGGCCTGCGAGTCCGCCTTCATTTAGTAGGTGCTTGGACGTAACCACAAAAATGGTTCGCAGATCAGAACCACCGAAAGTCAGCGAGTTGACCTGCGTGACCGGTAACCCGATCACGCGATCGATTTTGCCCTTCGGGGTGTAACGAACGATCCGACCTCCCGAAAACATGGCACTCCAGAGACAGCCGTCCGCATCAACGGTCGCCCCATCCGGCAGCCCTTCGTAGGACGAAAGATCAACAAACAACCGTTGATGGTAAGGAAGTCCAGCGTCGATATCATAGTCGAACTGGAAGATCACGTGTCTCCGGGTATCTGCGAAATACATCGTGCGGCCATCAGGACTCCAAGCGAGGCCGTTCGGGACGGTGATTTGCCGGAGAATGACGTTTAACTCGCCATCAGGGTCCAGCCGATAAAGCGATCCATCCGGCTTGCCACGCACCACTTCGTTCATAGTCCCGGTGAATAGCCGGCCGCGCGGATCGCATTTTCCCTCGTTGAATCGATTTTCCGGTCGATCAGCCTCTGGATTTTGGACTTGCTGGAGATCACCGGTATCCGGATCGAAAAAGTAGATCCCGGTTTTCAGTGACACCACCATTCCCCGGGTGCTTCGGAAAGCGAAGCTGCCAATCGGAGCCGGCAGCTTCCATTGTTTATTGGTGCCGGTGGCCAAAACGTGTCTGATTATCAATCCTTTTGGAATGTCGACCCAATAAAGAGCATTCTCCTCAGGTCTCCACACCGGCGATTCCCCTAACTGGTTACCGGCAGCGATCACGTGTTCAACCATGGCGACTATTCCGAGTAAAGACGCGCTGCTTCCGGCGTCCGGTGAGGAAATCACGGTAGATTGTCTGCACACGCTGGAGCCCGGATGTCTCGGCGATTCCAAGGTCCCACCACAGGTCGGCACCTTTTGATTTGCTGTGTTTGTCAGCCTTAACCACGATGACGGCAGGTCCTGATACCTCTCTGGCTTCGAGCAACGCCTGCCGTAGTTCGTTCGGAGATTGCACGGCAAACGTCCGACACCCCATGCCTCGGGTAATCGCCGGATAGTCCACCTCAACGTAATCACCATTGAGCGGCCTGCCAGCTTCCGGGCGTTTCCGAAATTCGTTTCCAAAATTCGGGCTGCCGGTGGTGCTCTGTTGTAGATCGCGGATACATTGGTATCCGCTGTTTTCAATGAGCACTACCGTTATCTTGAGGTTCTCTTGAACGGCAGTGAGCAACTCGCTAGGCGCCATGAGATAGGTTCCGTCACCGATGATGACGAAAATCTCGCCTTTGTCGGGACGGGCTAGGCGTACACCAAGACCAGCAGGGATCTCGTGACCCATACAAGAAAAACCAAACTCAAGTAACACCTCTTCCCCGGCCTCATTGTCCCAACCTTTCAGAATTTCGCCCGGCGGAGTGCCCGCTGCCGCAATCACCACATCGTCTGCTTTCGCTGCTTTGTTCACCAAGTGGATGATTCCTCCCTGACTCATCCAGCCTGAGTCGTTTAGATCCAAGCTGTTGAGGTAAGCCTTTCGCCAATCGATCACCTTGGTGACGGCTTCGGTTTGATAGGCTTCCGAAGTCACGAACCCGATCCGGTTCAGTTCCTTCGAGAGTGCCGACACGGCCAATTTGGCGTCTGCGACGATGTTAATTGCCCCCAATTTGTGAGCATCAAAACTGTTTACGTTGATGCTGATAAAAGTTACCTCGGGATGCTGAAAAGCGGAACGCGAGGCGGTGACAAAGTCATCCAGTCGAGTACCGACGGAAAGAACCAGGTCCGCTTGTTCCGACAATCGGGCGGCAGCCCCGGTTCCGTTTAACCCTCCGCCTCCCAGCAGCTGACGTGCTCCGCGGCCGACACCTTTTCCGGCGTGCGTTTCCATAACGGGAACGCCGAACTGGTTTGCGAAATCAACAAGCGCGGCTTCCGCTTCCGCGTAACGAACGCCTCCACCTGCGATCAAGAGCGGGCGGCGCGCCTTGCTGAATGCCGCCACGGCTTCCGCGATGTCTTCAGCACAGGGCGGGCGTCGCCGGATTTTCCAAACGGCGTCCTCAAAAAACGAGGGCGGAAACTCGTAACTTTCGCCCTGGACATCTTGCGGAAGACAAATGGTTACGGCCCCCGTCTCTGCCGGGTCGGTCAACACTCTCATCGCTTCAGGGAGCGCAGTCAGTAATTGCTCCGGACGCGAAATTCGGTCGAAAAACCGGCTCAGCGGCCGAAACGTATCGTTCACTGTCGCATCGCCTTCGAGGGGGTGTTCCAGTTGTTGAAGCACGTTTCCCGGGCCGCGGTTTACAAAAATGTCGGACGGGAAAAGCAGAACCGGAATTCGATTAACGGTTGCGGTTGCTGCACCGGTCAGCATGTTGGTGCTTCCCGGGCCAATCGACGCAGTACAGGCCAAGGTGGACCGCCGATTCTTCGCCTTGGCGAATCCAATCGCGGCGTGAACCATCGATTGCTCGTTCTTAGCTTGGTAGAACGGCAGGTTCAGTCCGTATTCTTCCAGAGCTTGACCGAGTCCAGCGACATTTCCGTGACCGAAGATGCCGAACATTCCGGGAATCAATCGTTGACGATCTCCATCCCAATCCGAGTACTGATGTTGCAAGTAGAGGACGACCGCCTGGGCGGAGGTAAGGGTGGTAGTCTTAGCCATTTTGGGAATAAACGAAGGAAGAAGCGTTTTTAAGCGGGCCAGGGGGACCGGCTGCCCGCACGCCGAGAAGAGATTAGCTAATCAGAAAAGTCTCCGCAATTGAAAAGCTATGCAAAGAATATGAATTTATATCGATTATATGTTCAACTGGATGGGAAAATGCATCGCTAAAATCTCTGACTAAATCTTCAATCAATGACGCGTTTCGCAGACAAAGTAGTACTGGTAACTGGGGCCTCGACCGGCATCGGTCTCGAGACCATTGTTCGTATCCAAGATGAAGGTGGGTTGGTGTATGCGGCCCATCGTCGCCAGGAAACTGAAATGGATTTGCGCGGAGCACGCCCACTACACCTGGATGTAACCGATGAGCGAGAGTGGGCAGCCGCTATAGAACAAATCATCGCTCAGAGTGGACGCCTGGACGTGCTGATTAATAACGCCGGAATCCGCGAGAGCGGCACCATCGAAGAGACGGATTTGCCGCTTTGGTATCATTTGCTGGATACCAACCTGACTTCCACCTTTCTGGGCTGTCGGGCGGCCGTTCCTGCCATTAGAAGGAGTGGGGGAGGGGCTATCGTCAATGTGAGTTCCATTACTGGAATACGCGGGACCGAGAATATGGTGGCTTACAGTGCGTCAAAAAGTGGGGTCATCGCGATGACGGCTTCGTTGGCGCTCGATTTGGCTAGAGATCATATCCGGGTCAATGCTGTCTGTCCGGCCGCGATCCGGACCCGCATGGTGACGAGTTGGCTGAGTCAATCCGCCGACGAAGCAGCGGCTGAAGCTGCTTTAGTACAGAAACATCCGATCGGGCGGATCGGTGAACCGCAAGAGGTAGCGAGTGTGATCGCGTTCCTGGCCAGTAATGACGCCGGGTTTATGACCGGCTTAGCCATCCCCGTGGATGGCGGCAGAAGTATCCGCTGAGATTTAGCAAAAAAGGCCGGGAGAAATGCAAAATTTGCTTGCATAGCTATGCATTAGGTGTTGAATTTATTCCCGTTAGTACCCCCAGAATCGTCATGAGATTAACTCTTGGATGCCGGTGAGCGGACCGGATCCATTCTCGCAGGCAATTGGATAAACCGACTGAGAAAGGAAATTAGAAAGAGTTATGATCAACGTGGCTTTGATCGGTATGGGCCGGATCGGGCGCGTCCACGCTGGCAGCCTCGTCAAAAGTGGCGCGCGTTTGCGCATTGTCTGCGACACCCGGCCGAAAGTAGCCCAAGATGCGGCACGACAGTTCGGGACGGATTGGTCCTCTTCTCCGCCGCAGGTAATTCGAGACCAAACCATCGATGCTGTTTTTGTTTGCACCCCCGCGCGTACCCACATCGATCTACTGGAGGAAGCGTTAGCTAATGGAAAATATGTTTTCTGTGAAAAGCCGCTGGACGAGGACCTGGCCAAGGCTCGTCGGTTTGTGGAAGCGGACCTGACGCGCGCCGCCAGTGTCATGATCGGCTTTAACCGCAGATTTGATGTGACCCATCAGAAACTGCGAGAAGTCGTCACTTCTAACGCGCTTGGTCCGATCGAACAGATCATTTTTAATTCCCGTGATCCGCGAATCGAGTCTTATGAAGTCTTGCGGAACACCGGTGGGATTTTCCGCGACATGATGATGCATGACATCGATCAGGCAACTCTGTTGGTGCCGGAGGGTTTTGTTGGGGTCTTCGCCCGTGGAAGCTGTTTGGTAGATCCAGTATTTGCCGAGAACGGAGATTTTGATTCTGCAGTGGCCACATTCTGGACTGGTAACGGTGTTACTTGCACGATTGTTAACAGTCGCCGCTCATCTTTCGGGTTTGAGCAAAGCATTGAGGTCCTCTGCTCTCATGGTACGGCTACCATTAAGGCTCCAAGCGAAAATACGTTGTCTGTTCGCAACGAGGCCGGTGAGCACTTGGCCGGACCGAAAGGTCATTTTCTCGAGCGATATGAGAATGCGTATCTTGCTGAGTGCCGGGCCTTCCTGGAAGCCATCGAAGGCGGAAGAGAATTCCCAGTATCGGCGGTAGATGGTCTAAGAGCTTTGGCCTTGGCGTCCGCTGCCGATCGATCTGCGCACGCCGGGCAGCCCGTATCCATCAAAGGAACGGAGGTGACTCCTGAACCGCTTTGAAAACAAGGTCGTAATTGTGACTGGGGGAGCCCAGGGAATCGGCGCTTCGGTGGCCAGCCGGTTTTTCCAGGAGGGCGCCTCCATCGTCCTGCTCGATAAGAGCGAGAAGGTAAGGGAGTACGCCACTATTTTAGACCCAAGCGAAAAGCGCGTTCTTCCGCTGATAACGGATATTCGCCTCGAAATGGAGGTTCAACGGGCGCTGCAAACGGCGCGTGATCGCTTTAATAAACTCGATGTTTTGATTAACAACGCTGGCGTGTGTACGCTGAATCGTTGCCTCGATCTGAGCGAGTCGGAATGGGATCTGGTTCTGGGTGTGAATTTGAAGGGACTGTGGTTATGCACGAAGCACTTCCTTCGGCTGGTCGGGAAGAATTCGGGAGCGATTGTCAACGTCGCGTCTCAGGCTGCGAAACGTGCCCAGAAGTTTACCGCTCACTATAGCGCCTCAAAGATGGGCGTGATCGGCTTCACCCGAGCTGTGGCCGTGGAAGTGGCGCCAAACATACGAGTCAATGCGGTGAGTCCGGGCACGATCGACACGCCGATGATTCAACAAGAGATCGATTGGCGTATCTCGCGCGGAGAAAATGCGGATGCCGAAGCAGTCCGGCGCCAATGGCTGGATCGAATTCCTCTGGGACGGTTTCAAGCACCGGAGGACATTGCCAAGGTGATTTTATTCCTGGCCTCTGACGAAGCCAGCGAGATCACTGGAAACACCATCAACGTGAGCGGTGGGGCCGTGATGGATTAGATCGCCAAGCAAGGTGAATGACCATGAATCAAGCGTCTTTTAGACAGATTCCCCTCCTTTAAATGCATAGCTATGCAACAGAAGCGCGTATCGGCTTTCCCTCCTGTAAGAGAACAGAAAACCTACCACCCATCCACCACCATGAAATTACGCTCCCCTCTGCTTTTGTTCCTTTGTTCCATCGGCACTACCCTCCTGTTGTTTGGTCCTGCTCACGGCGCCGACCAGAAACCGACCATTCCCGTGATAGTCAAAGATACGACCTCCTTCTACTGGCAGACGGTGCTCGCCGGTGCCCGCAGGGCGGGTCGGGATCTCGGGGTCAGCGTGCCAGAACTGGGCGCCCAGTCTGAGTCCGACATTAACGGCCAAATTTCCATTCTGGAGAACGCGGTTTCGGAGAACTCGGGGGCAATTGTCATCGCGCCCACTCAATTCACCGCACTCGGGAAGCCTATCGACCAAGCCGCCACGAAGGTTAAAATCATTGGCATCGACTCAGCGGCGGACTCGAAAGCGTTCACGGCCTTCCTCCAGACCGACAATGTCCAGGGAGGACGTGTTGCCGCAGAGGGGTTGGCTGCTGCCATCAAGGCCAAATACGGCAAGATAGAGGGCGAGGTGGCATTGATTAACTCGCTTCCCGGTGTTGGTTCGCTGGAGCAGCGGGATCAAGGTTTCAAGGAGGAGATCGCCGCTAAATATCCTGGCCTCAAATTGGTGGCTGTGAAAGTTGCCGATGGTCAAGCGATAACGGGCTTGAACATCATGACCGATTTGATTACCGCGGATTCCGCACTACGCGGAGTTTTCGCGGATGCGCTTTTTATGGGACAGGGGGCCGGTCAGGCCATCGCGGAGAACAAAAAAGGAGATACCATCAAACTTGTTTCCTTCGATGCCGACAACAAGTTAGTCGGTTTCCTGAAGGATGGCACCATCGCGGCTTTGGTTGTCCAAGATCCGTTTCGGATGGGATATGAGGGCGTCAAGACCGCTCTGGCAGCATCTAAAGGCGAAAAAGTTGAACCAAAGATTGATACTGGTGTGAACCTCATCACTCAGCAAAACATGAACAGCGTTCGGTCCCAGGAGCTATTAGATCCGAAGCTTAAGTAGAGCGCATTCAATCCTGATGCCGATGTCTTTTTGACGGTCGGTATTCAAGGAGCCCATCCGATCTCGTGGCGCGATTGTTTGGTTATCAAATGCATCACATTTTGAAGTTGGTAGAACGCCAGGAGAGAATCGCGCCCATGGGAGCAACATTCGAGGATGGATACCAAGTTGCCGAATCCTTGACACCATCATTGCCTCGGCAGCATCGGAGCAGTGCCAAGAGTAAGCTTTCGCAGCCTCCGGTGAGTCCTTGGCTAACCAGACCCGCCGCTGGCCTATAGATTGACCCAGCTTCCAGAGCGCTGATTCGACTGAGCGGCAGCCTCGTAGACACGCAAGGTGTGGACCCCGTCCTCAACTGTGGGAACGTGGAATAGCCTTTCATCAACCGTCTTCCCGAGCCTGCGGGCAAAGAAGGTGTCGCCAAAGTCGCGATAGAGGTTGCCGAACGCGAGGACGTACCCTTCCGGATGGCCTTCGCGCAGGCGACAAGCGTGCCAGCCCTCCGGTGTCAGTCGCTCCGGATGACCGGGGGTCAGCCGCTCCGCTGGTCGGTCGACGTGCTGCAGCAATAACGTGTCGGGTTCCGTCTGCCGCCAAATCAGCGATCCCTTCGTACCGTAGATTCGGAAAGCGAGGCCGTGATCGTTGCCGGCCGCGACGAACGAGAGCCACATTCGGCCGAGCACACCCCCGGGATATCGGAGGAGAAGATGGGCGTCATCGAACGTCTCCCGCCCTTCGGTGAGGGTAGACATGGCCGCAGATACGGAAATCGGTTTCTTTCCGCTGACGAACTGGGCCATACTGATCGTATGCGCCCCAACTTCGCTGAGGATTGCCTCTTTGCCCATGAACTCAGGGAGGAAGCGCCAATGTCGTCTGTGGCGATCCGGGTTCTCGGTCATGAAGGGCCCGGAAGGAAAGTCACACTCGACTTGCCTCACGTCGCCAATTATGCCATTGCGCACCAGAGCCCGCGCCTCCCGGACCAAAGGGTAGCCCGTATAGCAATGCGTCACCATGAATAGCCGCTCTGGGCGCTCGGCGACAACCCTTTCCAGTTCAATGGCCTCCTCGAGCGTCCGAGTCAGCGGTTTCTCGCAGATGACATCGATACCTTTGGAGAGAAAGAGCTTCGAAACCTCTGCGTGGAGATGGGGCGGCGTTGCGATGGTCACCACTTCGACGCCGTCTTCGCGCTCACTCTCCCGCTCTGCCATTTCTCGAAAGTCGGTGTAACTGCGGGAGGGATCTAGCAGACAGACCGCAGCCGTTTCGGCGGCGATGGCCGGATCAATAGACAATGCCCCCGCGACGAGTTCGAAGCGATTGTCTAGTCGCGCGCTGAGCCGGTGAACTTCACCAATGAGTGAATCGAGTCCTCCACCAATCATCCCCCATCTAATTCGGCGACCGAATTCGCGCAGTAAATCGTAAGACATTAACAGACTCCTTGTACTTATCTATTTAACGATGGGAAGTTTATTGCGATCGATTGTGGCCGCGGCCGCGACGACGATCAGCAGACCGAAAACGATCTGTTGGGCAAAGATATCGACACTCATAAAAGTCATCCCGACGCGAACGACGGAGATGATCAGTACGCCAATAAGCGTGTAAACAACAGATCCCGTCCCGCCGGTAATTGCCGTCCCGCCGACAACGATGGCTGCGATGGCCGGAAGCAGAAACTCGTTCGCGATAGTCGGCGACCCGCTCGATAGTCGGGCCCCGATGACGACTCCGGCCAGCCCAGCCGCTGCTCCGGAGAGGGTCATCGCCACGATTTTCACAAGGTTCACCGGCACGCCCGCGGCAAATGCGGCAGGCTCGCCGCTGCCAACGGCGCGGCTCCATCGGCCGAAGAGCGAGTACCGCTCGATCAGCAGGCTAAGTACCAGGACGCAGAGCTCGACAATGATTTGGTTCGGGACCCCGAAGGTGTTACCGACGATCCAGTAAAACACCGTGTAGCGCAGTTCAGGAGCGATGGGGACCGACCGCATTCCGGAGAGCAGCAGCGCAGCGCTGGAAGCCACACTCCCCATCGCCAGCGTCGCGATGAACGACGGCAGTTTGAGGTAGACATAAAGAATGCCGTTGAGCAGCCCAAAAACCGTGCCCACGGCGATCGCAAACAAGATCGAGAGATAGCCGTAGGATGCGACCGTCGACGCCACGACAATGCTGGCGAGTGAGGCCACCGACTGGGCCGAGAGATCGATGCTGCCTAGCATCACGACGAAGGTGATACCGGCGGCCAAAATAAAGAGAGTTGCCGTACCGGTTATCAGTGTCGCCTGAGCCTCGACCGTGAGGAAGACCCGCGATTGGCTGCCGACGATCAACACCAACACCGCTAGCGTTGCGAGCGGGATGAAGGTTCTGAATTTCTCGATGCGGTCGGGCAGCGTCATACCATGTTCCTGATGATGTCGACTTGCGAAGGCCTGTCCTCCAGCATGTCGAAACGCGCCGTGATCTTATGATCGCGCATGACAAAAATGGTGTCGCTGAGTCCCATCGTCTCTTCGAGAGAATCCGCCGTCAGGAGTATCGCCACGCCCTGACTTACGAGCTCGCGGATCACCGTATAGACCTCCTGCTTGGCGCCCACGTCGACACCCCTGGTCGGATGATCCAGGAGGAGTATCTTTACTCCGGACTCAATCCACTTGGCCAGGACCACCTTCTGTTGGTTACCGCCCGATAGGCTGGAAGCTGGCAGACGAAAATCAGGAGGCCGGATTGAGAGTCGGGTCACCCAAGCCCGGGCTGCTTCCCGCTGGCGACGATAGGAGATCACTCCGAAGTGGCGAAACTTCCGCAACGAAGGAAGCGAAATGTTGTCGACGACCGGAAGGGCCATGACCAGCCCCTCCGTGCGGCGCTCTTGGGCCACATATCCAATACCCGCTGCCACCGCCTTCACAGGACTGCTTAGGCTCTGCACTCGGCCTGATATGGAAACTTCCCCGCCTTCTGGACGACGTAGCCCAGCTATGGAGCGCAACACCTCTTCGCGCCCCGACCCGATCACCCCGCAGAATCCGAGTATCTCCCCTCTGTGGAGATCGAATGAAACGTCTTGATAGTCTCCGGTCCGCCGTAGTCCGCGGACCCTGAGGGCTATCTCGGATCTCACCGAAATCTTCTTGGTCTGTCCGTAGTAGTCCTCGTCCAGACTACGACCTACCATCATCGAATGGATCTTTGGAATCGTCGCGTCGGCGGCCGTCAGTTCGCCGACCACTTTGCCGTCACGCAGGACGTACATCCTGTCGGAGAGTTCGATCACCTCATCAATTCGATGTGAGACGAACACGAAAGAAGCCTGGTTGCGGAGCGTCCGGATGCGTTCGAATAGGGTATCAATTTCCGAGCTCTCGAGGACTGATGTAGGCTCATCGAGAAGGATGACGATCCCCTCGTTGAAACGCTCCTCCAAGACGAGCGCCTTCGCCAGTTCGACCATCTGTCTGTCGGCGAAACTCAGCAGTTCGGTTCGCGTGCCTGGATCGATTGATAGCTTCACCTTCTTCAGCTGACGCTTGGCGGCGGCATGCATGCTCTTCCAATCGATTTTGCCGAACTTTACGAACTGGCTTTCCCGTCCGAGATATAAGTTCTCGGCCACCGAGATATTGAGCAGCAGCGATTGCTCTTGATGCACCATACCGATTCCGACCGCCTCCGCTTCGAGAGGCGACCGAAACGTCAGTTCGCCCGCTTCGTTGCGGATTTGGCCGCTGTCCGGACGGTAGACGCCGCTCAGAATCTTCAGGAGCGTAGACTTACCGGCGCCGTTCTCTCCAATGAGCCCGACGACCTCATTCGGCCGTACCTCGATACTGACCCGGTCAAGTGCTCGAACAGTACTGAAGGTCTTGCTAATTGAAGATAGCGCGAGCGTGCCGGTCATTTTACTGAAACCAGTCTCTTTCGATCGAGCGATGTGGCAACCGCGGCCACGGTTAAAATCCCCTGCACGCCCAATTGAGCCGCCGTCGGGACGCCCATCAGGACCATGCCGTTGGACAGAACAGTGACGACGAATACGCCCACGATACTATTCAGAATTCCTCCGACTCCCCCGGTCAGGGCGGTTCCGCCGACCACCACGGCCGTGATCGTAGTGAAAAGATAGCCAGTGGTGATCTGGATTTGGCCTAAGCCGAGCTGGGCTGCGAGGATACCGCCGCCAAGGCCAAAGAACGCGCCCGCTAAGGTGTAAAGGGCGAGCCGAACTCGCCTCACCGGAATGCCGGATAGGATGGCGATATCTTCACCGCCGCCCAACACATATGCCCACCGCCCAAGGCGAGTGTAGTTCTGGACGTAAAGCGCCGCCAGCAGAGCACCCACCGCGACACAAACCGCCATCGGCAGCCCCAGGACGCGGTAGAACGCGGCGCCACGAATCCAGGCATCGGTTATGGTGATCGATCCGCCCGCAACGAACAGCGTCGCCACGCCAATCCCAACAAACCCGAAGCCTAAACTGGTTAGAAACGATGGAACCCGAAGGTAAACATGAACGGCTCCATTCAAGAAACCGATTAACGCACCCACGATGGTGACGAGGGGGAAAACTAGCAAGATCCAGGGTGTGCCACCAAACTGGAGGCCGATTTGGCCTACGGTGACCGCCGCTACAGCTAAATTGCCTTCGACTGACAAATCGATCGAGCCGATCAGGATGATGAAAGTCATGCCGCACGCGAGTATCAGCGGAACGGATGCCCCAGTGCAGAGACGGATGAAATTCGAGACGGTCAGGAACCGCGGAGCTATCATTCCGATTGCGAGGCACAATGCGATAAGAACCAAAAGCGGGATCAGCGTCTTCAGTTTTGCCATTTTGCCAATGTCTTGTCTGCGATCACACGCCCCAAGCTTAGAGCTGCAAAGATTCCCGGGAGCGCCTAGAGGCGCTGCCGGCGAGCCAGAAAGGAGGAACTGTGGTTAGGAGCGAATCTGGCCGAGGACGTTGTCCCAGAGCTTGTCGTAGTCGATCGGTGGGCTGCTGGCTTTGACGGCCTTGACGGCCTTGACATTGCTGGCGTCAACCAGCGAGCTCTTACCATAGAACTCGCGATGGGCTTTTGGCTCCTTGGCTGGATCATATTTGCCAGTTGCCGCGTGGTACGCCAGCGACAGTCCTAGAGCGCCCCAAAGGTACGGGTTCCAGTCTGACGTGCAGACGAGGTCGCCCTTCTCGACGGCGTCAATGCCCGGCGGCGTGCCGTCAGTGGCGCAAACCTTGATCTTGCCATTGAGTCCCTCCGCCGTAAGCGCCTGGATCGCGCCGAGAGCCATCTCATCGTTCGCGGCCCAAATGCCCTTGATGTCATCGCCGAAGCGTGTGAGCCACGCCTGGGTGATAGAGAACGCCTTTGCGGAAGCCCAGTCGCCGACTTGAAAATCAAGCAACTTAATCTTGCCGCCGGACGCATCGATAGCCTGCTGAAGTCCAGTCTTGCGATCGATTGCTGGGACGTTATTGGCGATGCCGCCAAGCCCTACGATTCCTCCCGAGCTGCCCATTGCGGCAAACATCGACTCCGCGGTGGATTTGCCAGAGTCGATTCCGTCGAAGGAAATGTGAGCAACGTAGTGTCCGTCAAAATCCCATGGGTGCAGGTCTTCGGTCTTGTTCCAGATCGTCACGACGTACGCACCGGCCTTCGCGCACGCCTCGACGACAGGGCGCGCATCGGGCGAATCGAGTGGATCGATCATCAGAGCGACCTGGCCATTGAACTTGGACAGTACGGCGTTCACGTCGGCAATTTCCCTTTCGGTATTGCCGCTGCTGAGCAGGGTGTTGAGATCCGAACCGACCGTTTGGGCAAAGGCCTGCCCACCCTTGACCTGCTGTGCCTGCGAGGGGCTCGACAGTGTGTCGACGCTGTAGGCGAGGTTGCTAGACTGGACGTTACTACCTTTTTGATCGCCAGATGCGGCAAATAGACGGCTTGCTGGGCTAAGCGCGATACCCGCGATCAGACCTCGCTTGATTAAGTTCCGGCGAGAGATGCCTCGGGGATAGTTTGGGACGTTGTTTTCGGTTGGGGATTTCATTTTCAGGCTGATGGCTCCATCGGCTGGCGAATTGCCTGAGTGAAGTTTCCGCTGAGGCAAGTCGTATGCTGACAGGCAGTGTGTGTTTTGGGGTTTGTTTTGCGGCCCGTGATGTTTACAGCGGGTCGAAGCGTTTCTGGCGATGTCTAGGGGGCTATTTTGGGTGGTTCAGCTCATTGCTGAGCTGGCATTCTGAATGAAGTCGGGACACTTCGGCTCCGGCTTGGCGTGTCCAACGAAGCGACTGTTCTTCTGGTTCTTATCACGATGGTGACCGTGGGTGCATAGGTATGCATACTCAGTATCAAGCGGACCGCTGCCAAAGGAGAAACGGGCGCAGGGTTAAGATTGCATAGCTATGCATAGGTATTTGATAGCTTTTCCGGTGTCAATCCTGATTTATGGATTTTTGGAGACCTCATTCGAAAATCTCTTTTCCTTAAGAATTCCGGTGACTTCTCAACTTCCAGATCCGGAGTGAGCCAACTCCACGAAAATCCAGAAGGTTTCTAAATCCAGACGGTGGCCATTCACGGCCCCGGGGAGAATCGCTGCCGGTCACAATTTGGCTGAGCTCAGGACCAGTTCGTATCCTGCGTGACCCCCCGAGGAACATCAGGAGAGCGATGACACCGAAATTTTCAGCCTTGAGCGCGCGTGCATTTATCGCAGCGGGCTGGTGGTCCCGCGTAGAATGAGATTCGCCTCGAGCTCAATGAATTCCAATTCGCGGTTACCTGCCAGCTGGCGGACCAGAAAGTCCGCCGCTCTTTCCCCCATCTTTTCCGCAGGAACTTCGATGGTCGTTAAGGGAGGGGTCAAGTGTGCGGCGAATTCGAGGTTATCAAATCCAACGATTGATAATTGATCTGGGACCCGGAGACCGATCGCCTGACATTCCGCAAGTGCGCCGAAAGCCAGGACATCGCTGCCGCAAACGATGGCGGTCGGGGGCCGGGTAGCTGCCAGCATGTACCGCAAGGCTTCGCGTCCTGATGCGATGTCATAGGGCTTTTCGGTCAGAAGGCGGTCAGGAAGTTCCAGACCCTTCTCTAAGAGCGCTTCTCGTACTCCTAAGATTCGCTCGCGAGCTCGATCATTGTGATAAGAAACCCCTCCGATCATCCCGATGGTCCGATGCCCAAGATCAATCAAGTGGTTGGCCAACTTTCGGCCGGCCAACCGGTTATCAAAGCCAACGCAGGCATGTCGCTGCTCAGGCTTGTAAACATAGGTATTGATATAGGGGACCTCTTGGTCCGTAACTAGACGATAAAGCTTTGGATCATGTTCATCGCCGACCAAGACCAGAGCCTCAATTCCGCGTTCCAGGAGGATCCGAGCTTGCTCTAGCTCGGAATCGAGGTGGTAATCAGAAGTCGTAATCACCAGAGAATATCCCGAATGCCGGAGACGATTGTTGAGCGATTCCACCTCCTTGGCATAAATGGCATGGTTAAGCGTCGGGATGATCGCTCCGACCATTCTGGTTCGCCGTGAACGTAGCGCTCGAGCGGCGCTATTGGGAAGATAACCGAGCTTTTCCGCTACCGCTTGAACGCGGAGAATAATTTCCGGCCTGACCTTTTCCGGAGTGCTAAAGACGCGAGATGCGGTGGTGGTGGAGACTCTCGCCTCACGTGCGATATCAGAGAGACGAATCGACTTGGCCCTCTTAAAGCTCAAGTGTTTGTTCGGGGATACGCTGACAGTTTTCGGTTCCATGAGCCTTCAAAGCCGCGGTGTTGGGTTTGCTTTATCTCAGAAATCTAAGCATCGCTGCCAACAAAACCCGCCATTTCTTGAAGTGGGTTTGATGGCGTTCCATTCCCCGACCTGTTCAACGCGAGATGTTGGCCAAACCTCTATTCGAAACTTTGACTTCCAGCAACTGAAAATAGTATCGATGCCAAAGAAAAACCATTTCATTCCAAATTTACCGGGCCCAATTTGATAACTCATAATACGTTCATTACAAAAGACTTATATCATATAGCTGCACTAGACAGATCTCAAGTCCTCCGTAAAACAGATAATTTTTTATTGCTAAATGGAATCGATACCATTATTTTTGGGTCAATCATTTGGACACCCCCGTCGATCATTCATCTGAACTTATGAACGCCTGCAATCTCCTCTCCGGATTGAAGATCGTCAGTTTCTGCCATTGGTTGCAGGGCGCGGCGGCCACCCAATATTTGTCGGACCTGGGAGCGGACGTCGTTAAGATTGAGCCCATTACCGGGGCGCACGAGCGGCACTGGTCAGGCGGCAAGGGCTTCGTCAACGGGGTCAGTACATTTTTTCTCTCGGCCAATCGAAATAAACGAAGCTTGGCGGTCAATCTTAAAGAGCCAGAAGGATTGAAGACCGTCCTGAAGCTTATTGCTTCGGCAGATGCGGTGGTCGAAAACTTTCGACCGGGCGTGATGGATCGTCTCGGACTGGGATTTGCCGCGCTTAGGAAAATCAAGCCCAACCTAATCTTCGCATCCGCCACCGGCTTTGGTACGACAGGTCCGCTCAAAGACAAGCCAGGCCAGGATCTTCTGGCACAAGCGAGGACCGGGTTGATCGCCGGGACCGGCGATCGCTTTACAGGCCCGAGAGCCGTCGGTGCAGCAATCGTCGATCAACATGGAGGAGCTCTTTTGGCCATGGGAGTGCTGGCCGCTTTCGTGAAACTGCTGAAGACCGGTGAGGGGACCCGGGTGGAGTCGAATCTTTATAACGCCGGCATTGACCTGCAGGGAGAAGCTTTGGCTGCCTATCTGAACGCCGGGCACACCAACGATCGGTATCGACGCGATCCTCGGCTGGCGACTTGGTTTCACGAAGCCCCGTACGGCGTCTACCAGTTGGCCGATGGTTTTCTGGCCATTCCATTGAATGATCCTAACCTGCTGGCGAAGGCTCTTAGCAGCGACGAATTAGCCAAGCTTTGCCAGATCGATCGATACGAACAGCGTGACGTTTATGCCCAGGCCCTGGCCAGGGCCCTGGCACCGCTAACTTTGGCCGAAGTATCAACGCGCTTTGACCAGCTAGCGATATGGCATGCGCCGGTCTTGGACTATGACGATGTCGCAAAAGATCCTCAAGCCAAAGCCAATGAAGTCTTTTTAGCCACGGAAATTGACGGCACTCCCGTCCGATTAGTCAATCACCCAGTGCGCTACGACGGCGAAGCGCCAACGCTCAGACATTTGGCGATTCGACCAAGCGCCGATGCGCGCAATATTCTGCGCGAACTGGGACACACTGAGGAGGAGATCCGGGATTTGGCCTCCAGAAATATCGTGCTCGTGCCGGCAGATGGCTAAACCATGATCTGTCGATTAATCGCATGGAAAAGGAGTTAACAACCTTGACTGGCCAAAAGCAGGCAGGCGTCTCTGACCGTCCAACCGCGATCGTGACCGGAGGACGGCGTGGAATTGGCCAGGCCATCGCTTACGCCCTGGCCAGCCGGGGATTTAACATCGTTTTGAATGACATCATCGACGACCGGGTGGCTCATGCCACCACGGAAGGATTGAAGAAGCTTGGCGTTCGGTCTCTTTTCGTGCCAGGTGACATCTCCCGGTTGGACCGGCATGAATTCATTCTGGATCGGGCCTTGGAAACATTTGGTTCGCTGGATTGCCTGGTCAACAATGCCGGAATTCAAGTGCGAAACCGGGGAGACGTTCTCGATGTAACTCCTGAACGTTTCGACGAGATGATGGGGACCAACCTGCGCGGCGTGTTCTTCTTGACCCAAGCGTTTGCCCGAAGAGTTTTGGCGCTGAATTCGTCACCGGCCGCGCCTCGATCAATTATCACCATTACCTCTTCCAATGCCGTTATGGCATCGGTCGAGAAATCCGAATACTGCATCTCCAAATCTGCTTTATCGATGGCCAGCACACTTTTCGCGGTCCGTCTGGCCAGTTGCGGGATCCGGGTGTTCGAAGTCAGGCCGGGTTTGATTCGGACGGAGATGACGGCCAGCGTGCGGGAGAAGTATGGAGTGGAGATTGAACGTGGGCTTTCACCGATCGCCAGGTGGGGTGAGCCAGAGGAGGTCGCTGAGGCGGTGGCTTCGTTAGCAACGGGTTCGATACCCTTCTCAACCGGAGCCGTCATTAATATAGATGGCGGCTTACAGATTCAGCGTCTTTAGCAAACTACATTCTCAGACAGTAACAAACCTATGATCAAGCAATTCTATTCCCCCACGCGAGTCGTTTCCGGTCCCGGCGCTTTGCAGTCGCTGGGCGAGGAAACACGGAGTCTTGGCTCCAAGGTGTTGATAGTGACCGATGCGGGCGTGCAGAAAGTCGGTCTGATCGACCCAATTGTTCGAGCGCTCGAAGCGGCGAAGTTGCAGGTCCAGATCTTCACCGAGGTGGAGAGCAATCCTACCGTACAAAATGTGGCGGCTGGACACGCAGCGCAAAACTCTTTCGCCGCCGATGTGCTGGTGGCGGTGGGCGGAGGAAGTGCGATCGACACCGCGAAAGCGGTGGCCGTGCTGGCCACCAACCCAGGAACTATCGGTGACTATGAAGGATTTGAAAAACTCAGAGCAGTTCCTCTGCCGCTGATTGCTATTCCCACCACGGTTGGCACTGGAAGCGAAGTGACGAAAGGAGCGGTCATCTCCGATCATGCCCGGCACCATAAAATCATTGCGGTTTCAAATAAGATGTATCCCCGCATCGCCTTTCTCGATCCCAGGATGGTGGAATCGCTTCCGGGCTCTATCTGCGCCGCCACCGGGTTAGACGCTTTGACGCATGCTATCGAAGGGTATGTCGCGCTTTTTCAGAATCCTTTTAGTGACGCCTTGAATCTGTCGGCCATTGAGTTGATTGGTCTCCATCTCAGGCCAGCGACGGCCGGAAACGGCGAGGCCTTGCACCAGATGCAGATCGCGGCCTGCTTGGCGGGGGCAGGCTTTCACAATGCCGGGCTCGGCATCGGACACGCCTTGGCGAACACCATCGGGGGCCATTTCAATGTTCATCATGGCGCCGCCAATGGCATCCTGCTGCCGCATGTCATGCAGTTCAATCTTATTGCTAATCTGCCGAGGTTTTCTCGGATTGCCTTCGCTTTGGGTGAGAAGACCACAGAACTGACATTAAGCGAGGCCGGAGCCATGGCGGTGCGCGCGGTTCAGAACTTGATTGCCGACGTCGGTATGCCATCGAGGCTGCGCGATCTGGGCGTCAAAGAGGAGCTACTTGACCAAATCTCCAAAGAATCCCTGGTCCAGCTCGATCGCCCGGCCAATCCGAGAAAGAATAGCCAGGCGGAATTGCGAGCGGTGCTCCAAGCTGCTTACTAGGAGTTTCGATTTTCCCATTGGGGAACCTAACATTTGTCATGGCTTCCGAAATACTAAGAATGACGGGTATCTCGAAAAGTTACCCGGGCGTTAAAGCGCTTAAAGATGTTAGTTTCTCGGTGCAAAAAGGCGAGATCCATGTCCTGGTCGGCGAAAATGGGGCTGGGAAGTCGACGCTGATGAAAATACTGGCCGGGGCCCAACGCGCCGATGCCGGACAGATTGCGATCAACGGAAAAGCAATTCTCCACCCCACGCCGGAAGTAATGCTCCGCCATGGGCTGGCCGTGATCTACCAGGAACTGATGCTGGCCCCGCACCTAAGTGTAGCAGAAAACATCTTTCTCGGACGTTTCCCGAAATATGGCCCCTTCATCGTGGACTGGTCGGCGACACAAAAAGAAGCTGCTCAACTTATCGAGCGATTAGGTTTCCATCTCGATCCGAAAGCTCGACTGAGTTCATTGACGGTGGCCCAACGGCAACTCGTGGAGATTGCCAAGGCACTTTCGTTGAACGCCAAGCTAGTAGTGTTGGACGAGCCCTCCGCCGTCCTTGGGGAAAAAGAAATCGAGAACCTTTTCAGAGTGATGAAAGGACTCAGTCAGGAGGGTATCTCGTTCATTTACATATCGCATCGGCTTAAGGAGGTTTTCCAGATCGCGCATCGAATCACCGTGTTGCGAGATGGGGCGGTGGTCGTCTCTTCGCAACCGGTCGGTGAAGTGAGCGAAGAGCAGCTGGTCCGATGGATGGTCGGCCGTGACATCGCCCACTATCTTCCCACTCGGCCCCAGTCAGGCAGTAAAGCGTTGCTCAAGGTAACCGGTCTGCAGCGCAAAGGCGTTCTACACGATATTAGCTTTGAAGTTCGAGAGGGTGAGATTCTCGGCATCTGCGGGTTAGCCGGTTCGGGTCGAACGGAGGTTTTGCGAGCAATTATCGGTGCGGATCCGGTCGACGGCGGCCTGGTAGAGTATTGCGGGCAGCCGGTATCCATTCGTTCGCCGCGGCAGGCTCTTCGACTTGGCATCGGGTTAGTTCCAGAAGACCGCAAGCAACAAGGATTGTTTCTGTCACAGTCTGTGGCCTTCAATGTCACGATCTCCAATATCCGTAACAGTCTGCGGGGCGGTTTCATCAATCAGGCTAAAGAAAAGAGTTCGGTCCAGCGACTGGTGAAGAGCCTGCAAATTAAAACGCCTACTCTGCAGGTTCGGGTCACCAATTTGAGTGGCGGTAACCAGCAGAAGTGTGTTCTCGCCAAAAAGCTAAATGCCAATTGTCGCCTCCTATTGGTGGATGAGCCGACGCGAGGAATAGATGTCGGCGCCAAACGAGAAATTTATCAGCTTTTCTTTGATCTTCTGCAAAGAGAAGGAATGGCGATCGTCATCGTTTCCTCCGAACTGCCGGAAGTACTCCGCTGCAGTGACCGAATTCTGGTCATGAGACAAGGGCGAATAGCAGCCGAATTCGACCGAAAAGAAGCCTCAGAAGAAGCCATAATGCGATTTGCTACCTAGGACCAAAAGCATGCAGACACGTCAATACACACATCTGATTTCAAACCAAGAAACAAACGGGTCTTCCAAAACATTCATCGTCCGGAAGAGTTCGGCGGACGGCCAGCCGGTGGCCGAGTTTGCTGAAGGAACAGTGGCTGATGCGCAAGCCGCCATTCTCGCTGCCAGAAAGGCTTTCGATGCCGGTCCCTGGCCCCGAATGTCCGGAATTGAACGAGGAGATTTTCTCCTGCAATTGGCGAGCAAGATAAGGCAGCACAAGGAACGCCTGGCGGTCATCGAAGCGGAGGAAGTCGGCAAGCCGATTCGATACGCCCGATCTGACATCGAAGGGGCCGCCTCGCTAACCACCTATGCCGCCGGACTGGCTGCGCAAGTGCACGGGGAATCGTACGCCAATTTAGGCTCTCAGAAGCACGGGTACATTTTGCGCGAACCGGTCGGCGTGGTGGGAATGATCGTCCCATGGAATTTTCCGGCCCTGATCCTTTGCCAAAAACTGCCGTTTGCTTTGGCCGCCGGTTGTACCGTGGTGATCAAGCCCTCAGAAATGACCTCTGGGACAGCCCTGGAGATTGGACGTTTAGCAGTGGAAGCGGGTATTCCGGAAGGCGTCATCAACATCGTTACCGGATATGGTAACCCGGTCGGCGAAAC
This sequence comes from uncultured Verrucomicrobiae bacterium, assembly GCA_963808535.1. GTDB lineage: Bacteria > Verrucomicrobiota > Verrucomicrobiia > Chthoniobacterales > JAFAMB01 > JAFAMB01. The sequence goes on from CAWEGF010000005.1 coordinate 160,122, forward strand.
ATTCGTAACCAGTCCCTCGGTGGACTTTATCTCTTTCACCGGTTCTACCGTCACCGGACGGAAAATCATTCAGAATTCGGCGGAAACGACCAAGCGCGTTTCAGTCGAACTAGGCGGGAAGGCAGCCAATATCGTTTTTCCAGATGCCGATCTCGACGATGCCATCGATGGAGCGTTGTTTGGAATATTTTTTAACAACGGGGAATGCTGCTGTTCGGCGACGCGACTCCTGGTGCATGAAGACATCGCGCCTGATTTCGAGTCGAAACTGCGGGAAGCCGCCCGTTCCCTGAAAGTCGGCTCACCGCTGGTCGAGGAGACCGATATCGGCGCTTTGATTCATGAAGGTCATCTGAACAAGGTGCTCGGGTACATTGAATCGGGCAAACGAGAAGGAGCGGAATTGCTGATTGGAGGCCGACGGGAATCAGCGGGAGTTTGTGCGCAAGGCCTTTTCGTCCAGCCGACAATCTTTAGCGGCGTGAGGCCTGAAATGGAGGTTTTCAGGAAAGAAATCTTCGGACCGGTGCTAAGCGTCTCTCGTTTTCGAACCACAGAGGAAGCGATCACCCTGGCCAACGACACCGAGTATGGATTGGCAAATTCTTTGTGGACCAAAAACGTCGATACTGCTTTGACCGTCTCCCGGGAATTGCGAAGCGGAACCGTCTGGGTGAACACTACGATCGACGGTTCGCCTCAACTCCCGTTCGGTGGCTACAAGGCTAGTGGATACGGCCGCGAAATGGGTAATGCAGGATTAGAAGAGTTCACCCAGATCAAAACGGTACTCTTCCATCTAGGCAAAAGAACGCCGCTCCTGGCCAGGGAATGAACTTGCGCGGTATACGGGCGGCTGCCTCAGAGGTCGAAAGAATCGACGAGCTATGAAAACGACGACCGTCGGAACCGAGCAGAGAGCGGACGATGTTATCGCCCTGCCGAGACATCGCGTGCTGGCGCGACTCTTGGGGAGGTCGGGGTTAGTCGGGGTGCTAATTTTACTCTGTCTGGCGGCCGCCTTGATCTCGCCCCAGTTCCTCAGATTGTCGAACATCGTCAATGTTCTGCGGCAAATGGCTCTCTACGGCGTGGTCAGTATCGGCATGACCTGCGTGGTCTTAACGGCCGGGATCGATCTCTCCGTAGGATCGATTGTTGGCATTATTGCGGTCATTGCTACCCAACTCTTGAACGGTGGAATGGCACCCATTCTCGCTTTAACCATCAGTCTGCTGGCCGGCGGCGCGATCGGTGCTTTTAACGGTTTAGGAATTACCTTCGGGCGTATCCCGGCCTTTATCATGACCCTTGGAGTGATGGTGATCGGTCGCGGACTGGCGATGACGCTAGCAAACGGGGAACCCATTTCACTCTCGGATGCCGCCGTTGCATCGGTCAGCTGGATTGGGAGCGGATTTTTGCTAACTATCCCGGTCCCCGTGTGGATTTTTGCCGCGGTTGCTCTGTTGGCGATGCTAACGCTGCGTTTTACTCCTTACGGTCGATACATTTACGCGGTGGGAAGCAACGAAGAAGCCGCTCATCTCTCTGGCATCCACGTTCTTTTGATTAAGACTTCGGTCTATGTCGTCAGCGGAGTATTGGCCGCGCTGACCGCTGTGATCTTCGTTTCTAGACTGAGTGTGGCCGAACCGACGGCCGGAACCGGGATCGAGTTGGAGGCCATTGCGATTTCCGTGATTGGCGGGGCGAGCCTCTTTGGTGGAGAAGGAACCATCTCAGGTACGATTGTCGGGGCAGCCATTCTGGCGGTGTTGGCTAATATTCTTAACTTGGCCGGGGTATCTCCATTTACGCAGCAAATTGTCAAAGGGGCCATCATCATCGCCGCAGTTTTCCTGGAAGTAATCAAAAAGAGGAAAAAATAATACGCCGCAGAGCGTATTCAAACAAACAAGCAGTTAACCCCCAGTATATAAATAACATAAATGAAAACAGTATGGAATAATATCGGCGCTGGGCCCGCCTTGTTGGGCGCCCTGATCGGCGTTGGCCAACAGTTTACCCAGTGCGACGGCGGCAGACAAATTGGTCATCGGTTTTTCTCAAGGCACCATGAATCACCCTTGGCGAGTCGCCATGGTCGATGGCAACAAGAAATACGCCACCGAGCATTATCCGGATGTGGACTTGGTGGTGACCGATGGCCAGAACCAGGCCACCAAACAGGTCAGCGACGTCGAAAGTCTTATTTCGCGGGGAATCAAAGTGTTGGTGATTAGTCCGCTGCAGGCTCAGGCCCTGACCCCCATTGTTAAACAGGCGATGGAAGCTAATATTCCTGTCATCACCCTTGATCGTGCGGTGAATACGAAAGTGACCTGCCAGGTGGGCGCTCAAAATAAGCCGATCGGAGTCGAGGCCGGTAAATTCATTGCCGAGAAGTTGAATGGCAAGGGAAACGTCATCGAAGTGCAGGGTACTGCAGGTGCCTCGGCCACTATCGACCGACATGACGGATTTCGGGAGGCCCTCAAAGATTCTCCCGGGATCAAAGTCGTGGCGGATCAATTCTGCGACTACTTAAGAGAGCCAGCGGTGAAGTTCGTGGAGGATATGCTGCAAAGGTTCGGGCCCGGTCAGTTGCAAGCGATCTACGCTCATAACGATGAGATGGCGTTGGGTGCCATCAAAGCAGTTGAAGCCGCAGGCCGGTCAAAGGAAATCGTGGTCATCGGAATCGATGGGCAGAACAGCGCCTTCCAAGCGGTGAAGGACGGAAAATTAGCTGCCACTTTCATCTATCCGTTTTGTGCGCCGGAGGGAATTGAATACGCCTACAAGATAGCCAAAGGCGAACAAGTCCCACCCGTCGTCGAACTAAAGTCAACGCAGGTGGACCCGTCGAATATTGATCAATATCTCGGGAAGGGCTTCTGAGGTTGGCTTCAATCAATAAATCATCATCCGTCTTTGAACATTATTAGTTAAGTGTGCGGTACCGGAAGGACCGGTACCGCATGCTGACTTTAGCTACCATTCTATGCCTATGAATCTTCCGATGTCATTTCCTTCGGGTGTTATTCCCGCCTGCCTTCTCCCGTTCCAAGAAGATTTCTCGATCGATGAAGTAAGCTTCAAAAGTCACCTGCGTGATTTGGCGGCCGTCGATGGCATCAGCGCGATCACGATCAACGGTCACTCATGTGAGGTGCATGCCTTGACGCCAGACGAACAACGGCGGATCGTGGCCATCGCGAAGGAAACGGTCGGCGAAACCACGAAAATTGTGACCGGCATCTTTTCTGAAAGCAGCCTTGAAGCGGGGCGGTTGGCCAGCACCGCTTCTCTTGAAGGAAGCGACTGTCTTCTGGTGTTTCCCCCGCAGTCGCTGGCTCTTGGGGGGTATATGCGCCCAGAAATGGTCCTGGAACATTTTCGCCGGATTACCGATCAATCCGACTTGCCAATTATTCTGTTTCAATATCCACCTGTCTCGGCGATTTCTTACCCTTTCGAAACATTGCTCAAACTCTGCGATAAATTTCCCACCATCAAAGCAATTAAGGATTGGTGCGGCGATCCAGCGGAGCACGAGCGTAACGTCCGGGTCTTGTCGGCGCTGCCACGGAGGGTGAACGTTTTAACCACCCACAGTATGTGGTTACTCTCCTCGCTGGTCCTGGGTTGCCAAGGAATTCTCTCGGGTGCCGGCAGCGTTATTGCCGCCTTACAGGTGGAGTTGTTCCGCGCGGTGCAAAGAAACGATCTAGGTGAGGCTCGACGGCTGAGCGACCGGATTTATCCTACTGTCCGGGCATTTTATGCGCCACCGTTAGTCGATATGCATAACCGCATGAAGGAGGCGCTGGTCTTACTGGGGAAACTTGAGAGCGCATATGTGCGGCCGCCCTTAATGAAGCTTCCACCCGATGAGATCAAGCGAGTGAAGGCGTTGCTACAAGAAGCCGGTTTGCTCGCCTGAACAGGGGAACAATACTGTAGGAAATCGATTCTTATGCCCTCGCCCATCACAAACTGGTCCAGCCCGCCTTCCGATCTCGTTTCTAGTTCGATGGATACCGCAGGGGTGTTGTTCTTGACCCTAAACCGTCCTGAGAAACTCAACGCCCTCAGTCGACAACTTCTTCAATCCTTAGGAAGCCTGCTCACGGCGGCTGAACAGTGTTCCGACATTCGGTGTGTGGTGCTTACAGGCAGCCAAAGGTCGTTCTCTGTCGGTGCTGACATTCAAGACTTTGCCCAGCGAGGTGTCTTCGCGTATCTCGATCCAGAGAGACTCGGCGCGTGGAGCGTGATTGAGAACTTCAGGAAACCGATTGTCGCCGGAGTGAACGGATATGCGATTGGCGGAGGCTGCGAGCTAGCCATGTTATGCGATATAGTCGTTGCCGGCGAAAACGCTCAATTCGGTCAGGGAGAAATAGGGATTGGTTCAATTCCCGGTGATGGAGGTACCCAGCGCTTGCCTCGCTTTGTCGGAAAATCGCTGGCCATGCAGCTCATTCTGACCGGTCAGCCAATCACTGCGTCGCGGGCGCTACAGGGAGGGCTTGTTTCGGAGGTCGTGCCAGTGGATCAGACAATCGCCCGGGCCCTGGAGATCGCACAGCGCATCGCGGAATTGCCACCTATGGCCGTTGAACTCGCTAAGGCTGCCGTTCTGGCGTCCTTCGAGCTTCCGCTACAAGAGGGCCTTTTGCGCGAACGTGCGCTCGTCGAAAAGACCTTCGATACCGAAGACCGCACGGAAGGTCTCAAGGCCTTTTTCGAGAAGCGAAAGCCCAGATTTGTTGGAAGGTGACACGCACCCAGCTTGGCGAAAGGCTTCCGAAGGGAATTGGCGAAGACCAAGCGGACATGAATTTCGGCCCTGGCGAAAATTTGGTCATCACTTTTTGGCATCATCTGTGTGCAAAGATGAGCCGCTTTGAGCCATTCGATATTAAGGCTAGAGCTTACCGAAGAAAAATGGGATCAATAGTAATCACGGCGGCGCAGAAGGAAACATCCCAGAAGAAGTACGGAACTGTAGGTTGGCGGTTCGAACCGACCGGGTCAATGCCCTCAATGACCGTGGCTGACAAATCCGATGCCCGATGTGGATAAAACTCCGCTGATCCTCCAGTCTTGATTATCAGGCAGCGATTGATCAGATAGAGTTTCTCTAAACCCTCAAGTGAGCTAACGTCTCGGCCAGACAATAGGAACAATCCTCGTGCACCAGGACGTATGATGACCTCAACCGAGATCGCCGAACTCTTTTGCAAGGTGATTTGTGGCGAAGCGCTGCCTGAGGACCTCGAACCTTTTGTCAGTGAGGAAGCCATCTGGACCGTTTTACCTGTTGAAAAAGTGGAAGCAGCGTCCGTTGAAGATACCAACCACATCCGGTTCTTCGGCCCCCCTGGAATAGGCGATTTGCTCGATTTTTTGCAAGGCCGCCTCGAGGTGGTCTCCGGGGAAATGACTGGGTGTATCGTCAAAGGGGACATCACATTCGTCTTCGGAAAAATCACGCTCCGCACCTTGGTCAACCAGATGATTGCCGCCACCGCTTTTTCGGCCCAACTCTCCTTCCGCAATTCTAAAATAGTCATCTGCCGCCTAAAGCTACTCTGGCCCCTGTTCGACCCCGCCCCCTCAAGCCCCACCTGACCATCAGACCAAGCGTACGCCGTTGCACTTTAAGTCGGAAACCGTAAGCTAAGGGGCGCAGGCCGTTACGCGGTCAGGCGTTCCTTGCTTTTACCCGTACCATGCAAACGCAGCCCGCTTGTATATGCTTCCTATCCTGATCGCCAAAGGCGAGTCCGAACTTTTCCTTCTCCCGGAAATGGCGAACCGGCATGGTCTCATTGCTGGCGCTACAGGAACCGGGAAAACCGTGACCCTTCAGGTTCTCGCGGAAAATTTCAGCGCTCTTGGAGTGCCGGTTTTCATGGCGGATATCAAAGGGGACCTGACTGGCATCAGCCAGCCGGGGGGCCAAAATCCGAAAGTTACCGCCCGGATTCAGGAGTTGAAACTGGAGGCCTATGAATTTCGGGGCTGTCCGGTGACACTCTGGGATGTATTCGGAGAACAAGGCCATCCTGTCCGGGCCACGGTATCGGAAATGGGGCCGTTGCTTTTTACCCGTCTGTTGCAGTTGAACGAGATCCAGAGCGGGGTGCTCAGCCTGGTTTTCAAGATTGCCGATGAACAAGGCCTGCTGTTGCTCGATCTCAAGGATTTACGAGCCACTGTCCAATATGTAGGAGATCACACCTCTGACTTCACAACTCGTTATGGAAATGTCTCGGTAGCCAGCATCGGGGCAATCCAACGAGGTTTGCTCAGCTTGGAATCGCAGGGAGGCGAAAAGTTTTTTGGCGAACCCGCACTGAACCTGGATGACCTAATCCAGACCGACTGTAACGGGCAGGGCATCATTAATATTCTCGCTGCCGACAAGCTGATCGGCGCCCCAAAAGTTTACACCACTCTCTTATGGTGGCTTTTGTCTGAGCTATACGAACGTTTACCTGAAGTCGGCGATTTAGCGAAACCGAAGCTGGTCTTGTTCTTTGATGAAGCTCACCTGCTTTTCAGTGATATGGCGCCGTCGTTGCTGGAAAAGGTTGAACAGGTGGTTCGCCTGATCCGGTCCAAAGGCGTTGGCGTTTATTTTGTAACTCAAAATCCGCGCGACATTCCGGACAACGTGCTCGGCCAACTAGGGAACAGAATCCAACATGCGTTGCGGGCGTTTACCCCTCGTGACCAGAAGTCCGTTAAAGTGGCGGCCGAAACGTTCCGAACCAATCCAAAAATTGATACGGTGACGGTGCTGACTCAACTTGGAGTGGGCGAAGGTCTGGTTTCTCTGCTGGATGCCAAGGGTCAACCCTCCGTCGTCGAACGTGCTTTCATAGTGCCACCTCGTAGCCAGATTGGGCCGATCTCTCTTGAACAACGGCAAAAGCTTTTCCGGGACTCAATGGTGACCGGAGTGTACGAACAGCTGATTGATCGGCAATCTGCCTACGAACATCTACGGGACGCCACCAGAAACTCACCGGGTCAGAAAAGTGCCGCCCCCGTTGCCGGCGGTGGAATCCTAAGTCAGGTGATCAGTGGAGCGGTCGGCGGTATCTCCGGAGCTAGAGTGCGGCAGAGCGATTCCATCGTCGAAGCCTTCTCCAAGAATTTGACCCGGACGATTGCCAATACGGCGGGACGAGAAATTGTCCGCGGTATCATGGGATCGCTTTTTGGTGGCACGAGGCGAGGCCGGTAGCAACGGGAGTTTCAAGAAATAGTGCACCAAGTCAGTGACACCAGTCACTGACTTGGTGCACTAGAGAATAGAACGGACGACACCTCCGTCGACGCGGATAGCGGCTCCGTTGGTCGCGCTCGACAAGGGGCTGGAATAATAGAGAACCAAATTCCCCACTTCTTCTGCGGTAGCAAAGCGTTGTAAAAGCGATCCCGGACGTTCGGACTTAAAGAAATTCCCTTCCACATCAGCCAAGCTGACATTTGCTTTCTTGGCGAGATTAACAAGAAACTTGTTTACTCCCTCCGTCGAGGTAGGCCCGACAACAATCGAGTTGACGGTCACCGCAGTCCCAGCCGTGGTCTCGGCCAATCCGCGCGCCAAAGCAATCTGCATCGTCTTGGTCACCCCGTAGTGAATCATGTTGCTAGGGATGTTGACCCCAGACTCGCTGGAGATGAAGATGATTCTTCCCCAACTCTGCTTTTTCATTTGCGGAAGGTAAAAACGACTTAGGCGAACTCCGCTCATGAAATTTGTTTCAATCAATTTGAACCAATCAGCATCCGATATCTTTTCGAACGGCTTGAGTTCACCAATTCCTACGTTGTTGACCAGAATATCCAGCTTCGGAAATTGTTTGATCGTGTCGGTAATGGCGGCGCTGGTGCTGACGTCCGCGATCAGCGGATTAAGTCTCGCGTTGGGATACTGACCGATGATTTGACTAATCGCGGCGTTCACTCTTTTTTTGGTGCGACCATTAATGATCACAGTGGCGCCTTCTCGCGCCAGACTCGTGGCGATGGCCAATCCGATACCGGCCGTCGAGCCGGTGACCAAGGCAGCTTTGTTTTCCAGTTCAAGGTTCATGTTTTTGGGTATGAAAAGAGGAGAAGGACACCTGGTGGCAAGGCGCGATGAAAAATCAGAATAACCACGATCAGAGTCCAGTCAACGAACAGGTCGGAAGGCATCCCAATTTTCCGGGTTCGAATGCCGGTTCCAGCCCAGTCTACTTTCCGACGATGCGTGGCGAACCGCTTTGCGAGAGCTGTTTCTTGCGGCCAGCCACAAAGGACGAAAAAGTGCTAGACGAACCTAACCCAAAATGCCTAACCGTTAATCACTAACCAATCACCAAGAATCCCCCCTTTATGAGACTGCGCGTTCTTTCCCTTCTCTGTCCCTTCCTTTTCAGCGTGTCTGCCCTCCGGGCGGAACCGACCACGGTTACCATTGCGGCGGTGAATAACCCCGACATGATCGAACTTCAAAAGCTCTCCTCGAACTTCGAGCAAAAGAATCCGGACATCACTCTGAAGTGGGTCATTGTCGAAGAAAACATCTTGCGCCAGAGAGTCACGACAGACGTTTCAACCGGCAGTGGGCAGTTTGACCTGGTGTTCATCGGCTTGTACGAAACGCCCATCTTCGCCAAACGCGGTTGGCTCTTGCCGATGGAGGGGTTATCGAGCGACTACGACCTGGAAGACGTTTTCAAATCGCTTCGGGATGGGCTCTCTTATGAAGGCAAGCTCTATGCGCTACCCTTCTATGGGGAGAGTTCCTTCCTGATGTACCGGAAAGACCTCTTCGAACAAAAAGGACTTAAAATGCCGGATCAGCCCACTTATGACGAGGTGACGAAATTCGCGGAAGCCTTGAACGACAAAGCGGGAGGTTTTTATGGCATTGCCCTTCGCGGACAACCCGGGTGGGGGGAGAACATGGCCACCGTGGACACCATGGCCAACAGCTTCGGCGCGAGGTGGTTCGACATGGATTGGAAGCCAACGCTCGATACCCCGGAATGGAAGAAGGCTTTAACCACTTACTTGAATCTGGTGCAGAACTATGGGCCATCCGGAGTAACGTCCAATGGATTCAATGAAAATCTCACCCTGTTTGCCAGCGGCAAAGCGGCCATGTGGATCGACGCCACGGTAGCAGGCGGGATCCTGGAAAATCCCAAACAGTCTCAAGTCGTGGGTAAGGTGGGATATGCTCCGGCGCCCATTGCCGTAACGCCCAACGGGTCGCATTGGTTATGGTCGTGGGCCTTTGCCATTCCCCAGAAGGCCAAAAACCCGGACGGCGGCAAGAAATTCGTCCAATGGGCCACTTCGAAAGAGTACATCCAGCTAGTGGCGGACGATCTCGGCTGGGCCTCGGTTCCTCCAGGCACCCGTAAATCGACCTACGAAAATCCCAACTATCAAAAATCGGCCCCTTTTGCTCAAGCCACTCTTAAGGCGATGGAGACAGCCGATCCGACCAAACCTGGTGTGCACAAGGTTCCTTACACTGGTATAACCTTTGTCGGCATCCCGGAGTTTCAGTCCTTGGGCACCATCGTGGGCCAAAACGTGGCGGGGTTGGTTGCCGGGAAGAACTCCTTGGAACAGACCTTGAAGTCCAACCAAAACCAAGCCCTCCGCACCATGAAAGAGGGCGGTTACATCAAATAATTAGATCGCCTTATATTAGCCAGGCAGGGTCGACTCGACTCCCATGCGGGTTCGCCCTGCCTCCATGGCCTCTTTGATTGGTGCATCGTCTGCTGAATGCGTCGGTGGTCAACGCTTTGCCCGGCCCAATTGACCGCCCAGTGGCAACGTTTTGGGTAAGTCTTCTGAAACGGATGCCCACTGCTCGAGGACGCGTCGCCCGAAGGCGGACCTGGCTTCCGATCCGTTCCAGGTCGGCGTGACAAAAGCGATGGAATTCGCTCGGCTCGGAGGGGATTGAAGGCCACTATCCATGGTCAGGCTCAGTGCAGACGCTGGCCGGAAACGCACAAATTATGTTAGTTTTACGTTCCCCCTCTCGCCCTTGGCGAACCTGTATTGGCTTTGCTGGTTTTGATCCGAACTCCTACGGCATTGGCGAGGGAACGGCTCTCCGGAAGAAAGGCCAGCCATGAGTCAGGCAGTACAGCCAACCGTCGGCAGCTCGCCGCGACCACGACGCTGGGGCGGGCTTTTTAAGATTTATCTCGAGAAGCCGCAGCTGGCGAGCGTTGCCCTGCTCGTTCTCCTGACACTGGGTTTTGAATTCCGCTCCAAGGGAGTCTTTCTTTCTGCCGAGAACCTGAGGGGTATTCTTGGCCTGCTGCCGGAAGTCGGCCTGGTCGCGATCGGGGTCACCGTGCTGATGATCTGTGGGGAGTTTGATCTCTCGGTGGGCTCGATGTTTGCGCTCACGCCGGTCTCGGTCGCGTTGCTGACCAATGCCGGCTTCCCTTTTTTCGCAGCAATGTTGCTGGGACTCCTGATCGCCGCCCTGGTGGGGTTCGCCAATGGCTTTATCACCTTGAGATTTAATATTCCCAGCTTCATCACCACGTTGGGGATGCTTTTCATCGTGCGCTCACTCACCGTCGTCGTGACGGGGGGATTCCCACCGCTCCTTTCGAGCGATTTGCCGTTGGGTCTCTTCACGCAATACGTAGGTCCGGGCGGAATTTTTCGTGCCTCTTTTATTTGGTTTGCGGTGATCGCGTTGGCTGCCGGAACGATGTTGGGGGGATCGAATTTTGGCAATTGGATCCATGCCACGGGCGGTTTCACGGATGCGGCGCAGGCCATGGGAGTTCCGGTGCGGCGGGTGAAGATGGCCTGTTTTGTGATATGCTCCATGTTGGCGGGCTTCGCCGGAACGATCCAGGTTTTCCGCTTGGGTTCGGCGCTTCCTTCGATTGGCGATGGGTTGGAATTGCAAGCCGTGGCCGCGGCGGTCATTGGTGGCACCGCGCTGACGGGCGGGATCGGCACGGTGTTCGGGGCCATTGTCGGCGCGTTGCTCATCCGGGTCATCGACAATGGTCTGGTGTTGTCTCGGGTCGATGCCAACTGGTTCAAATGTGCGGTCGGCGGACTGACCATCTTTGCGGTGGTGGCTAATTCCTGGCTCCGACAAACCGCCCGGCGCATCAAAGTGGAGAACTGAGATGAGCACCCCGATGATTTCCGTGCGCAACCTGCAAAAGTGGTATTCCGGCGTGCACGCCCTCAAAGGAGTTAACCTTGATTTCCAGTCCGGCGAGGTTTGCGGACTCGTCGGCGACAACGGCGCCGGCAAATCGACGCTGATTAAGATTTTGGCAGGAGTTCATCGACCAGACAGTGGCGAAATCAGGATTGGAGGCCAGTTGGTCGAAATCAGATCGCCCAAGGCGGCCATGAAGCTAGGTCTGGAGACCATTTACCAGGACAATTCCATGGTGCCTACCATGTCGATCGCGCGCAACTTGTTCATTGGCCGCGAGCCGTTGTGGTTCGGGTTTGCCGGGCTGGGGTTAATTGATCACCGGCGGATGCGCGAGGATGCGATGCGGGCCATCGCCAACGTCGATTTGCACTTGCGTTCCGCCGACGCACTACTAAGTGAACTCTCAGGCGGTCAGCGGCAAGGCGTCGCCATCGCCCGGGCGATGCATTTCAAATCGAGGGTGATGATTCTTGACGAGCCGACCAATCACCTTTCAGTCAAGGAAATCAAGAAGGTCCTTGGGTTCGTGCGCAGCCTGTCCGCGCAGGGAGTGACCGGAATTTTAATCAGCCACAACCTGCATCACGTGTTTGAATCGTGCGACCGCATTGTGGCCATGGCCCGGGGCGAAATCGTTTTGGACAAACCAGTCAGAGAGACCAACGTAGAGGAGGTCTCGGAGGTTCTTTGATCCTGGAGAGATTTGCCTAGCAATCAGGGTCCCTCTCATAAATAAGACGCATCGACACCACTTTCACAAGGCACTACGAATTGGAAAACGAAATTCACGCCGGCGGAGGCCAGGCAAAGCTGGCGGTGCAAAGGCGCTCCTGAAACCGGAATAACACTTATGACCTTCCCCCAGAACACGGCAGCGGTGACAGGCACCGGATTTATCGGCGCCGTCCATGTCGAGGCGCTCCACCGCTTGGGAATTCGAGTTAAGGGCATCCTTGGCAGTTCACCTGACAAAAGCAAAATCGCAGCCCAGGAATTGGGTTTGGCGAAAGCATATGTCAGCTATGAAGAGCTGCTCTCTGATCGCGAAGTAGAAGTGGTGCATATTACTACGCCCAACCGCTGGCATCGAGAAATGGTCATCGGCGCACTCGATGCTGGAAAGCATGTCGTTTGCGAAAAACCGCTAGCCACCAACTCGATGGAAACCGCTGAGTTAGTCGAGCGCGCGGCGAAGAGTCCTCAGCTACTCACGGTGGTGAATTACAATGTCCGGTTTTACCCGCTGGCCCTCCAGGCTCGGCAACTGATCCAACAGGGCGCTATCGGTCGAGTGTTAAGCGTCCGGGGTGCCTATATTCAAGATTGGTTGCTCAAGGAGACAGATTGGAATTGGCGATTGCTCCCTGAAGAGGGAGGCGAACTGCGGGCCATTGGCGACATTGGAACCCATTGGATGGATCTGATTCTCTTCCTGACTGGTTTGCAGATCGATTCGGTTTTTGCGGATCTGGCCACGATGATTCCCGTTCGGCAACGCCCAAAGGTTGCCAGGGCTACCTTCGAAGGGAATAAGGTGAACTCCGGGGCCGCGGAGGCTGAACCATTCCAGATCACTACCGAGGATTGGGGATCGGTGCTTTTTCGATTTTCCAACGGGGCCCGAGGTTCTATGTGTGTCTCCCAGGTTACGGCCGGCCGGAAAAATAAAATCACTTTCGAAATCGCCGGTTCGGAAGGGTCGCTGGCCTGGGACTCGGAGCACCCCAACGACCTCTGGCTCGGTCACCGGGACAAAGCAAACGAGCTGTTGATCCGTGATCCCTCGTTACTCGATCCGGCCGTCCGAACTTTCGCCAGCTATCCTGGCGGTCACAACGAAGGTTTTCCGGACACCTTCAAGCAACTTTATCGAGCGATCTACGAGCGTCTCGCGGCGAAAGATTTCTCCCGTGCAAAACTTTTTGCGGGATTCGACGATGGTCATCAGGAGTTATTGCTTTGTGAGGCGATCCTTCGGAGCCATCGGGAAGAGGCCTGGAGACCAGTGGGGAACAAACCAGCTTAATGAACAAGCTTCTCAAATAACCTGATATGCATATTGGATTTGTCACGGCGATCCTGCCGGAATTGTCTTTGGAAAAAATCCTGTCGTTCGCAGCGAAGGAAGGATTTCGGTGTGTTGAAGTGATGTGTTGGCCGAAGGGCGAGGCCGAAAGACGGTATGCCGGGGTGACTCATCTTGACGTTACATCTTTTGGTCATAGTGAGGTTGCACAGACGCACGAGTTAATCGACAAATACGGAGTTCGGATCTCGAGCCTCGGTTATTACCCTAATCCATTATGTGCGGATCCAGCCGACCGGGAGGCCTATGCGAATCACCTTAAGCAAGTGATCAAAGCCTCGGCCCAGTTGGGAATTGGAGTGGTGACAACATTCATCGGTCGGGATCATCTAAAGTCTGTCGAGGAAAACTGGAGTTTGTTCGAGCCGGTCTGGAAACCGCTCATCTCTTTTGCCGAAGATCATGCGGTCAAGATAGGGATAGAAAACTGTCCGATGCTTTTTAGCAATGATGAATGGCCAGGTGGCAAAAACCTGGCTAGCTCGCCCGAGATCTGGCGACGGATGTTTGAGTCGATTCCCAGTGCGAATTTTGGCCTGAACTTTGATCCCTCGCATCTGGTCTGGCAGAAAATCGATTACGTACGGGCGATTGATGAGTTCAAGGAGAGAATCGTCCATGTCCACGCCAAGGATGATAAAACAGTGGCTGACCGTTTGTACGATCGAGGAGTAATGGGCCTTGGCTGGCATATACCCAAGCTCCCAGGTTTCGGTGATGTCCAATGGAACCAATTTTTCTCCGCCTTAACGGATATCGAGTATCGAGGTCCGGTCTGCGTGGAAGTGGAAGACCGAGCCTATGAATATTCTCTGGAGGGCCGGCAAAGAGCGCTCCGCCAATCCTATCAATTCTTGAAGCAATTCATCGTTTAAAATCGGGTCTCGCTTGGGTCGGTTCCCAGATTGTTTTGCGAGTGTAAATCAGGCTCTGCCCCCTATGAACCGAGAGGATATTTCATCGAGATCTCCCTTGCGCCCTATTCCCGGTAGTCTGTTAGCCGGTCAGAAGGCGTTAGTGACAGGAGCAAACTCCGGGATAGGCCGAGCCGTAGCGATTGCTTTGGCAGAGGCTGGTGCGGATGTCGCCGTCAACTTTCTTAATCGGCCGGAAGCGGCGACCGAAGTCGTCTCCGCGATTCAGCAGATCGGCACCAAAGCAGTGGCCATTCACGCCGATGTCTCTCGGGAAGATCAGGTTCAGGTGATGTTCAAGCAGGCTGTTCAAGCGTTGGGAACCATCGACATCCTGGTTAACAATGCCGGTATTCAGAATGATGCGCCGATTGACAAAATGACCCTGGAGCAATGGAACTCGGTCATCGGCACGAACCTGACTGGTCAATTTTTGTGTGCCCGGGAAGCGATCCGGGAATTCAAACGACGCGGAGTCGTCGAAGCGGTCTCCGTCTCCGCGGGGAAAATTATCTTTATAAGTTCGGTGCATGAGATCATTCCCTGGGGGGGACGGGTTAACTATGCCGCGTCGAAAGGCGGGATCATGCTTCTGATGAAGAGTATTGCGCAGGAATTGGCGTCACTCAAAATCCGGGCCAACAGCATCTGTCCAGGGGCGATTCGGACGCCGCTAAACAGGTCTGCCTGGGAAGAGCGAGAAGCTTACAACGGATTGATGACCCTGATTCCTTACGGGCGCATTGGGGAGCCAAACGAAATTGGGCGTTTGGCAGTCTTCCTGGCCTCGGACTATGCCGACTACATGACGGGAGCGAGTATCTTTATCGATGGTGGGATGACGCTGTACCCGGGCTTTGAAACGGGCGGTTAGGGTGGATCCAATCCATCCCCTAGCTTAGGCAGTAGAAAACAACCGCGAACAAAAGCATTTGATTTAACTTTATGATTGCTGTGCAAAAAATCGCGCGGGGAGTTGGTAATATTGAACTCCAGGAAGTACCGGAACCTCATGCGGGTGACGGTCAAGTTATCATCGAAGTTCAGGCAGCCGGAATTTGTGGGACTGATTTGCACATCTACCTCGACGAATTTGAAACCAATCCTCCGGTGACTATTGGTCATGAACTAGCGGGAGTAATCGTCGAATTGGGGAGGGGTGTTGTAGGGTGGAAGGTGAGCGATCGGGTGACCACTGAAACCTACTTCTCCACTTGTGGTCACTGTTTAGATTGCCGGCGCGGCAGACGAAATCTTTGTCTCCATCGCCGTTCCATCGGCTCGAAACAAGATGGTGCATTTACGAAGTACTTACTAACGCCGGCCAGTAATCTGCATCTCGTTCCAGACGAACTCGATCTCGAGAGCGCGGCATTGACGGAACCGTTGGCTTGCACGGTACATGGAGTCCTGGAAACCGCGGGGGTTCAGGCCGGAGATAATGTAGCGCTTACCGGGCCGGGACCGATCGGGTTATTGGCGATGCAACTCGCCAAAATCGCCGGAGCGACGGTCATAGTGATCGGTACCCACTTGGATATCGAACGATTGAAACTCGCGAAGCTGCTCGGTGCCGATGCGGTCATCAATATCGAGGAAGTAAATCACCTAGGTGATGCGGCAAAAGACGTCTTCGGTGCCGATGGCGCCGACCTGGTGATAGAGTGCTCAGGCGCAGCACCGGCTGCCAAGACCTTGATTGACGTGGCACGCCGAGGCGCTCGCTTTTGTCAGATGGGTCTCTACGGCAAGCCGATTACCTTTGACCAGGACGCGGTCTGCTACAAAGAACTGGTCGTGACCGGAACCAATGCAAGCGTGACGTCCGCCTGGCCGAAGGCGCTCAAACTTCTCAGCCAGAAAAAAGTGAATGCTTTAGGCCTGATCACCCATCGCTTTGGCATCGCCGAATGGGATGACGCGCTCGACGTAGTGAAAAATAAAGAAGGAGTGAAAGTGATCCTCAAGCCAGGGCGGGCCTGAGCGAAGTCGGCGTCTTTGTCCTCGATCCTTTGGATGGGGTGTGGTGTCGTATGAATACTCAAAGAGCGAGAACGAGCACGAGTACGATTGGACAATTCCGGTAGGGGCTATCTTCGTATGACTGAACTTGATGAATTTTCGCCCGATCCACCGATCCGGTGTGCGGCGTATCGCGTCGGCTGCATTGGAGCAGGTTTTATCATGGCTGACGTCCAGCTGGCAGCCTATCAACGGGCCGGTTTTCCGGTCGTGGCAATTAGTTCCCGGTCCGCAGGGCATGCCAGGCAAGTGGCTGACCGGTGGGGTATTCCCAAGGTCCACCGAACTCCGGCTGAACTGATTGAAGATCCTGAAATCCAGATCGTTGATATCGCCTTTCCGCCAGACCAACAGCCCGAGTTGATCCGGTTGGCCCTGGCTCAACCGCATGTGCTCGGGATCCTGGCCCAAAAACCACTAGCGATGGATTTCGCGACTGCCCGCGCATTGGTGGAAGAAGCGAACCGTACCGACAAAGCGATCTCCGTGAACCAAAATATGCGCTTCGACCAATCGATGCGGGTTCTCAAGCAATTGTTGACCCGCGGCGACTTGGGCAGAGCGGTGATTGGAACAATTGAAATGCGGGCCATTCCGCATTGGCAAACCTTCCTGGAACAGTACGATCGCCTGACCTTGCTGAACATGAGCATCCATCATCTGGACGTGCTCCGGTTTCTATTCGGGGAACCAATCGACATTTATACGGCGGCGTGTCCGGATCCCCGGACGGAATTTGCACATCGAGATGGGATCTGTACTTCCATCCTTCGATTCGAAAGCGGAGCTCTAGCAGTTTCACTGGAAGACGTCTGGTCCGGTCCTCGAGAAGAAGGGTTCGCCTCAGATATTTATATTCGATGGAGAGTCGAAGGGACCGAGGGGTTGGCGACTGGCACCATTGGTTGGCCGGATTATCCGGCGGGCTCTCCGTCGACCCTGAAATTCGTGTCTCGAAAAACCACCAACGGCCAATGGGTGCAACCGAAATGGGAAACCCGATGGTTTCCAGATGCCTTCGCTGGCGTCATGGAACAACTTCAATTCGCAATCAAATCCGGAACCGTGCCCGAGTTGTCGCTTAACGACAACTTGCGCACGATGGCTCTGATAGAGGCTGCTTATCGCTCGCTTGACGAAAGACGGGCGGTCAGGCTCGAGGAGTTCCGGTAAATTCGAAAACCAATCAAACCCATGATTCAAACCGCCATCTTCAACGGTTATTTTCCTTACAACCTCCAGGAGCAGGCCGAGAAAATCCGCGCGCTCGGTTTCAACGCTGTGCAACTGGATCTCGCTTTCAAAGACCTCGACTTTTCGACCCCGGAATCCATCACCCTCGAGAAGGCGAAGAGAGTTCGGGAGACTTTTCGTGATTACAATCTTCCGATTTGTTGTATCTCGGGCTACACGAATATTGTGCACCCGGATCCGGCCAAGCGGAAAGCAAAGTTAAACTATCTAAAGGCCCTGATCCAAAACGCCCGGTTGTTTGGGACACCTTATGTAATTTCCGAGACCGGAACATTCAACCCGGACTCTGACTGGGTTTCGCATCCGAAAAACAAGACCGAGGAAGCTTTCGCGGAGTGCAAAGGGATTATCAAGAATCTAGCGCAAATAGCTTACGATCACGGGGCAGTCTTTCTGCTGGAGACTTATGTCAATAATGTGGTCGGATCGATCGAGGAGACGGTGCGAATGTTTGCTGAGGTCGAACATCCCGGACTGGGTCTGTTAATGGATCCCACGAACTATTTTGAAGGCCACAACATCGACCGAATGGATGCGGTTCTAAATCAGATCTTCGACACGCTGGCGGACAAAATCTGGATCGCCCATGCCAAAGACGTGAAGCGATCCGCCGGGGACGCGACGGAAAAGCACGCCGAGATCGACGCTTCGGAAAGTCACACCTTCAGGGGAGTCGGCGCCATCGAGTTGCCGGCCCCCGGGCTGGGGGCCTTGAACTACGACCTCTATCTGCAGCGCCTTTCTCACAAGCATCCCAATATACCGATCGTCATCGAACACTTGGAAGAGGCGGATGTGCCGCGGGCTAAGCGTTTCCTGGACGGAAAATTGCGCACGAACGGTCTTTAACTGCGACGACGGTTGGAAGGTAAATTCATTCCGGTCTGGCCAAGAGAGGAAGCCAAAATCATTTAGTGAGGAGAACATGACGAATCTCGGCATCGGAGTCATTGGCACGGGGATAATGGGCGCGGATCACATTAAGACAATCACCACCGCGATCTCCGGAGCTGAAGTCCGGGCCATCGCTGATATCGACGTTGCCCGCGCCGAAGAGATCGCTTCAGGCATTCCCGGAGTCAGAGCGGTACCGTCGGCTGAGGAACTCATTGAGTCCCCTGACGTCGATGCCGTAATCATCGCTTCGAATGACGCTACGCACGCCCAATACGTCTTGGCGAATGTGGCTATCGGGAAGCCAGTTCTTTGTGAGAAGCCGCTCGCCCCAACGGTGAATGAATGCGAGGAAATTCTACGCCTCGAACAAGCCGGAGGCTGGCGTCTCGTGCAAGTGGGCTTCATGCGGAGATTCGACCCTGGTTATGTCGAACTACGTAAACGAATTGCTGAGGGAGTGGTTGGCACTCCGATGCTCGCTCATTGTGCTCATCGTAACGTCGGCGCACCTAGCAACTGGACCTCCGAAACCACCGTGCTCAATTCGGCGGTGCACGAAATCGACGTCATGCCTTGGCTCTTCGGCCGAGAGGTAGTTGGGGTGAATTGGTTTTCCCCCATTTCAGCGGCTGATGGCAGATTGCGTGACCCGCAGATCATTATTCTAGAGCTTGATAATGGAGCACTTATCTTCGACGAAGTCTTCATCAGATCAGGGTACGGCTATGAGATCCGGTGTGAAGTTGTCGGCGAGAACGGCACCATAGAGCTGGCTCCAGTTGCTCCAGTGGTCATGCGTTCTGATTTGAGAGTCCACCAGGATCTGCCGCCGGATTGGCGACCACGCTTTGCCGAAGCCTATCGGCTCGAGTTGCAGAGTTGGGTGAACGCGATTTCCCGCTGGCGTTCAGCTGGACCAAAAGATGATCTCGATCCGGTGGATGGCCCGGATGCTTGGGACGGATACCGCGCAGCAGTGATCTCACAGGCGGTGCTGGTCTCCATGTCCAAGGGAGGTCGGGTCGCGGTCGAAACAAGGCCGTTACCTGAGCTCTACCAGCGGAGCCGAGAGATAGGAAAATCGGCTGCGGTTTGCTCTAGAGGCGATTCTTGACCAGCAACGGCTAAAAGGTCGAGAACGAGCACGACGACGAGAACGAGAACGATTTGGGCAGGGGAACCTAGCTGAAGAGGCGAGCGGGACACAAAAGAGAGGCCGCGGCGTGCTTTACCGAACCAAGGTCGAACCGTAGAGTTAAACCGTGAACAAATACGACTTTGAGAACCGGGTGGCGATCATTACCGGAGGCGCCCAGGGCATCGGACGAGCGGTGGGAGAACGAATGCTAAGTTCCGGGGGGAAAGTCAGCATTTGGGACCGTGACATTGACCTCCTGAAGAAAACGATAGCCGATCTCGATCAGCCGGCCCGGGTTCAAGGACTCGAAGCGGATATTGGCGACCTCGCGGCGGTCGAACTTGCCGTTGCTGCGACCCTCAAGCGGTTCGGAAAAATCGACATCCTGATCAATAACGCCGCCATCGTTGGCCCGAATTTGCCGACCTGGGAATACCCACCAGAAGCCTTCCGGGATGTAGTCAATATTGGGCTACTTGGAACGTTTCACTGCTGCCGGGCAATCGTTCCCGGGATGATCGAGGCCAACTACGGACGGATTGTCAATTTGAGTTCGATCGCCGGCAAAGAAGGCAACCCCAAGGCGCCGGCTTACAGCGCCACCAAGGCCGCCGTAATCGCCCTAACCAAGTCACTCGGAAAGGAACTGGCTGCCTACAATATCGGCGTTAATTGCGTCACTCCCGCAGTCGCCAAAACAACGCTGGCCATGAGTCAGGAGCCAGATTTTCTGGCGATGATTCTCTCCAAAATCCCGCGTGGCCGCATGCTCGAACTGCGAGAGGCGGCCTCCATGATTTGCTGGCTGGCGACCGAGGAGAACTCGTTCACCACCGGAGCAGTTTTCGATCTATCCGGCGGCCGCGCTACTTATTGATCGGTATAAGGGCGGGGGTACATCTGCGGCTCGAAGGGCCCTTAAAATAACCCAGACCTCAGCCAGGATTCACCCTGTAAGCGCCCTTTAGGATCTATCGATGGACCGAGGGCCTGCCCCGCAGGGGCTACAGGACTCAGCCCAGGGTTTCAACCTTGGGAACCCGCAAAATAAACGGTTCGCCCTGAAGGGGCGAGAGATGAGGGTGCCAGATGAACTCGCACCTATAGCCGCGCAAAAGTCAGGGTGCGCAATAGGGACGTGTTACAATTGAACCATCGGACCCCGCTTGCGCTTTTAGGACGTTCGATCTGGCGCCACCTTCAGGGCGCGTCGCTTTTTGGTGGACGATTCCCAGGGTTGAAACCCTGGGCTGATTTCTGTAGCCCCTTCGGGGCACAAAGCCCTTTAATGGGTGGCTAGCACTTCAATAAGGTCCTGAGCCTGCTTAGCCGTCGAAGCTTTGGTGTCGATCCAGACTAATTTCCCGTTCTTGAACAGATAGGCCTGCCGGGTGGCAAAAGCATCCTTGACTAAAGGGACTCCAAAAGCAGAAACAACCTGCTTATTTTGATCCGATAAAAGGGCGAAAGGCAGGTGATCCTCTTCCTGAAATTTCTTCTGGGCTTCGATCGTATCAAGGCTAACTCCAAAGATCTTTACACCCTTTTGTTGCAGCTCGGTGTAAGAGTCGCGAAGACTGCACGCTTGCGCCGTACAACCCGGGGACATCGCTTTCGGATAAAAATAAACCAGGGCGTACCCAGTCTTGCCTGCTTCCGCGAGATTGACGGAATGTCCATCCTGATCCTGTGCCGTGACGTCAGGAATCGAATCGCCAACACTGAGTTTGCCATTCGTCTGTTCGGAAGATACGGCGAAGATGCTGGCTACCAGCCCAAAGAAAACCGCTGCCATTGCGATGAAAGGTTTCATACGTATAAACAATAATTCGTTTTCATTAAGATACCTTGGAGAGCCGATTTATTCCGGCGTCGAAATAAATCAATGCGTCAGGTCTGATGATTAATTTACCCCGCAGAAACGTTAAAACTTTCGAACGGCGATAAAATGCAGCAAGAAAGAGGACGATGCAAAATTCCCAGCTAAAGAGATTTGGTTTAACACCGATAGGCCCAAAGATGCGTAACCTGGCTTTCATCTTCAGTTTTTTTCTCCTTCTCCCAGCGGTTTCCTACGCTGCGGACGACTTAGACCAATTGCTGCAAACCTATGCAGTCAAAACCAAGACTCTCGAGGGAGCGACCGCCACTTTGGTTAGCGACGTGCAAGGTTCGCATAATGCCGATGAAGCAGCGACGCGGATCGAATCCTACGCCGTCGTCTACCACTACGTGGCAGCAACGTTCAAAGATCTGATGCCCGCATTTCTCAAGGCCAAAACCGCCGGAACTCTTACGACGCTGGAGAGGCAATCAATGATCGATTCCAGCCAGCGGATGAGCGAGGTGGGAAAAGTTCTGACCGGTGAAAGCGATGCTTTCGATAGTGCGCTGAAACCTTATCAAGACGCGCCGCGCGTCTCGGCTGCGGTGACCGCTTTCTCGAACGAAGGCCAAGCTCTGCAGGCCGTTGCCCAACAATACAACAAGTAGGCGGCTTCCCGGTTACCTAGCTAAGTCTTCGCCGCGACGCGGGCCGCCAAGTGAGCGGCGTGGCGGCGCAGTAACTCGGGTGCTTGCGTCATGCGCTGCTTTTGAGTGAGCGCCGGTTCCAATTCGGAGAGAGCCAGCAATTCATCAAAATGGGTACGAAGATCGGGCCGAGCCGCGTCCTCTAGCCGGCCACCGAACGCAATGACCGGTCGGCGACCCTTCCGGGCCAAGGCCGCCACTCCAATCGGGGCTTTCCCCTCTAGTGTCTGGAGGTCCAGGCTCCCTTCTCCAGTGAGCACCAGGTCGGCACGGGCGACGGCCGCCTCCAGTCCAATCAGATGGGCTACCAAATCGAAACCCGGGACCATCTTCGCGCGGCAAAACGTCATCAACCCGAAGCCCAGACCACCGGCGGCACCCGCGCCGGGAACATCCCGTTCATCTCGTCCGAAGATTCGTGCCGTCACCTCTGCCAGTCGGGAGAGGCCGCGTTCGAGAAACACCGCTTCTGCCTCGTCACGTAATCCTTTTTGCGGACCGTAGACGCGAGTCGCACCGCGCGGACCCAGGAGCGGGTTTTTGACGTCGCAGGCCACGTCTATGGGCACCAGAGACAACTCCACGGACGGAGGTTGGATGTCTTGCGAGCTTCGGCAGATTTTCCGGAGTCGGTTCCAGCTCACGAGATTCCGCGTCCAGAAAGCGGAAGCCCAATGCAGCGGCCATTCCGATCCCCCCGTCGTTGGTGGCGCTGCCTCCGATGCCAATGATAACTCGGTCCGCGCCGCCCTCCCGAAGAGCATGGGCGAGTAGTTGCCCGGTACCGAAGGTGTTCCCACGCCGCAAATTCCGGTCATCTCCTCGCACCAAGTCGAATCCCGAGGCGCTGCTCATTTCCAGAACGGCCAATCGCTCATTACCGGCGTGTTCGATCAAGGCGTAGCGACCTTCCGTCGGTCGACCGAGAGGATCGCGAACGGCCAGCGTGACCCAGCGGCCAGCAAGAGCATCGTGAATGGCTTCGGCCGTTCCTTCGCCACCGTCGGCGATCGGCAGGCATTCGATCTCCAGAGTTTGATTCGGTGGCCAACCCTGGCGCCAACCCTCCGCCAAAGCGTGGGCCGCCTGGGCGGCTGAAAGACTGCCTTTAAACTTGTCGGGAGCAATCAGCACGCGCATGACGTCTGATCCCAATTAGGAAAGGACTTTGTTGAAGACGGAGATGAATTCCGAGATGCTGAAGGGCTTGGCCAGGAACGCTCGGAATCCTATTTCTTCGGCTTTCTTGAAAAGATCGCCGTTGGCGTACCCGCTGCATAAGATCACGCGAGCCTCCGGATCCGCTTGCAAGAGGAGCTTCAAGGCCTCTTCGCCGCTCAGTCCGTTGGGGATGGTGGCATCCAGCAACACTGCGGCAAAGGGTTCGCCGCTGGCTTTGGCTCGAATATACTGATGGTAGCCCTTGAGCCCGTCTTGGGCCACCGCACACTCGTAGCCGAGTGTCTTAAGCATCGATCCGACGACGCTGAGGATCATCTCCTCGTCATCGATAACCAGGATCCGCCCGGTGGTCTTCACGGCGGGCGTGGGAAGCGATGGAGCCGGTGGGTCGGGGCGGTGTGCGGCGGCCGGCAGCATCAGAGAAACGATGGTCCCGCGGCCAACCACGGAATCGATGGCGATCGCGCCCCCATGTTGTTGCATGATGGATTTAACGGTCGCCAGGCCAAGGCCACTGCCGCCGGGCTTGGTCGTAAAACAAGCTTCAAATACTCTGTCGCGAATGCTCTTGGCGATCCCGGTACCATTATCTTCAATTTCGATCTTAACGTGCTGACCGGCGGGAAATTCGGAGGTCGCCAGGTTGCTCTCGTCTACATTCTCGGCGCGCACCAAAAGCTGGCCAACTTTCGGCGTGGCTTCGCAGGCGTTGATCACCACGTTCTCAATGACTTGCGTAAGCTGAACGGGATCGCCGATGATTGGATACAAGTCCGGCTGAAAGGCAAATTGAGATTTGAGCTTGGAGCCGCTGAGCGCGAGATGGACTGCATGGGTAAGAATTTCCGCGACGTCGAGAGGCTGCTTGACCGGGGCACCGCCCTTCGAAAACGTGAGTAGTCGTCTGGAGAGGCTGGTCGCGCGCCTGGCCCCTTGCCTGGCGTGGTCGAGATACTTCGGCAGCTCTTCATCGAACTCTGCGGCGGCGGTCGCCAGATCCAAATTGGTAATAATTACCTGAAGGATATTGTTGAGATCGTGGGCGATGCCGCCGGCCAGCGTTCCGACGAGCTCGAGGCGCTGAGCACGGAATTCCGCTTCCATTTGCCTTTTTTCGGTAATGTCGGTGTCGATCACCAGAATCGAGCTCGGGTTTCCCTCATTGTCGCGTAGGAGTGTCCAACGACTGGCGACAACTACTTCTCGTCGGTTTTTGGTTAGCTTGCGGACCTCACCTGACCAACTTCCTTCCTCCAACAAGATTTCTCTGGCAGCCTCAAACGAGGCCCGATCTTCGTATCCCACATGTCCGGAAACGCTGGCGACAGCTTCTTCGGCCGTCCAATCGTAAAGCCGTTCCGCGCCTTTGTTCCAGTATCGGATCCTCTCGTCTAGACTGCGGACAAAGATGGCATCGTGAGCGAGTCCGAGAAGATTGGCCTGCTCCTGAATCTTCTCTTCCGCCCGAATGCGCTCGGTGATGTCCAGAACCACTACGCGACACTCATGGTAATTGTCGGAGCCCCTGGCTTCCAGGCGGGCGTAGAAGGGCGATTTTCCCTCTCTCAAGAGCATTACTTCGCACGTTTCTCGTGACTCGCCGGCGAAGACCTTGGCGACGAAAGCCCGGAACGCGGCCCGGGAGTTCTCGGCGACAAACAGCCCGAAGCGCCGGTTCACCAAGCGCGAGCGATCTACCTCGAGCAACGCCGAGCCGGTCAGATTCGCCTGGAGGATCGTTCCATCGCGATCCAAGGTAAAATATCCTGCCGGCGCAAACTCATAGAGATCGGTATAGAGCTCCAGCGCCGCCTCGGTTTCTGTTCGGGCCTGCTCGAGTTGCTCGTTCTGCATCTCGAGTTCGATCTGGTGAATTTGCAATTCTTGAACGAGTCGCTGCGTGTCGTGAGCCGTTCTTTCAGTTCCAGTCACCTTGCGCTGACTCTGGTGCTGCTCGCTTAGCCGAGCTTCTGCTCGGCGGCGCAGTTCGGCGGCGTCCGGTGGATTGGAGGGTGTCATGTTCGTAGCGAAGATAACTTCGTTTCTTCCAGCTTTGGGACGTTGTTTCGGCATCCCTGCCGGGAATTCCGCGAGGCTTCGACAGAGAATCTTGCTCGTCAATCCGTTTATAAAGCCCCGCTTGGGTAGTCCGTAATTCCGCCTCCAGCTTCTTGGAAACGGTGATATCCACAAAAGTGACGACTACCCCGTCAATCAGGTTCTCCAGCGTACGATAGGGCATGATGCGCATCATAAACCAGAGGCCATCGCGAGTAGTGACTTGTTGCTCGTGAGGGATTAGGGTCCGGAGAACTTCGCGCGCTTCGTTCGCCAATTCAGAGTACAGCAGGTCGGAGGCGATGTCGGTGATCGGCCGACCGACATCGGATCGCATCAACTTAAAGACTCTAGTCGATCCGGTCGTGAAGAGACGCACGTTCAGAGCGTTGTCGAGGAATAAGGTAGTGAGTTCCGTGCTGTCCAGCAGGTTTTTCATGTCGTTATTTAGCCGGGACAGGTCGTTCAGCTTGAGATTTAGCTCATGATTGAGCATCTGCAATTCCTCGTTGGTCGACTGGAGCTCTTCGTTCATCGACTGCATTTCCTCATTGGCGCACTTGGCTTCTTCCTCGAAGATCTGCACTTCATCGCGGACGATCCGCAACTCTTGGCGAGCTTGCTCGAGTTCCCGCTCCATCTGGACTGGTATGGAATGGACGGATCGTCGGCCCTTCCCCAATAGTTTCGTTTGCGGGATGGTCGGAGACATCCGTAAAGACGATCATCACCAATCCCTGGAGCGCCTCCGGTTCCGTGATGACCTGGATAGTAATGTCTGCAGCTTGGACATCACCGTTAGTTTTTACGACGACGTTCTTGAGACTAACGGCATCTTTTTGCAGCAGCGCACTTTTGAAAAGATTATGCAGTTCATAGCGGAGACCTTCGCGAGCCATGGCAAAGATGTTCCAGTTGACCTTACCCGCGGCGGGTTCCAAATACTTGCCCGTCCGCCCGCTGATGTAGAGAATGTCGCCCTGGTCATTGACCAAGACCGCCGCTGGAGAATACTTCTGCAATAACAGCTGATCTGCCATCGACTGGAGATTGACGCCCGGCTTCGAGACTTTCGGTAAGGGCGCTGCATGCTGCGCGGGGACAAACGCCGAAGAAAATTTGACTGGCTTGGTTCGCAAATGAGTGTCGGTCCGCCGGTAAAGCCGGGTCTTCTCATCTAGCGGGGCAAAGAAATCGAAAAACTCACCAACGGTTTCCGATTTGCCCAACATCAAAACGCCGCCGGGATTCAGGCTGTAATGGAAAAGCGGCAGCAGGCCTTTTTGCACTTCCGGCGATAAATAAATGAGCAGATTCCGGCAGCTCACGATATCCATCTTCGTAAACGGTGGATCCATGATGAGGTTCTGCGGCGCAAAAATGACCATCTTCCGGATGCTTTTGGCGATTTGGTAGCCGTGCTCGACTTGAAAAAAATACTTCTTCAGGCGTTCCGGTGAGACATCCGCCACAATGTTGGGCGGGAAAACGCCTGTCCGGGCCTTTTCGATGGCATCTCCGTCCAGATCGGTCGCGAAAATTTGCAGCGAAAAGTATGGGGCCGGCTTGATCTCCTCCAGTGCCTCCTTGAAAACGATCGCCAGGGAATAAGCCTCCTCCCCAGTGGCGCAACCGATGACCCAAGCCCTGAGCGTCCGATTGGAAGTCCGGTTTTGCAGGATCTGCGGGATGATCTCGGTCTTGAGTTTCTCCCAGGCTTCCGAGTCGCGAAAGAAACTGGTGACCCCGATCAAAAGCTCCTTGAACAGCAACCCCACTTCTTGCGGGTTCTCTTGAAGAAACCGGATGTAGGTGGCGATCTTGTCAATCTGATGGATACCCATGCGCCGTTCGATCCGTCGATACACAGCGATGTTCTTATAGAAGGAGAAGTCGTGACCAGTTTGATCGCGTAAAAGAATAAGGATTTTTTCGAGACCGCTCCGGGCTTTGTCCGCCTGTGCAAGCCCGGATTCAGCGACCAGCGGCGTGTGCTGAAGATAGCCAATGATTCTGCTCGGCAGTTCTTCCACTGGTGCGACAAAGTCGACCAAGCCGGCGGCAATCGCGCTTTTGGGCATCCCATCGCATTTGGCCGAAGCGGGTGCCTGCGCGAAGGTGCCGCCGCCTTTTTCCTTGATCGCTTGCAATCCTAATGATCCATCGGAGCCCATCCCCGAGAGGATTACACCAACGCTGCGCTCCTTTCGATCCTCCGCCAGGGAACGGAAGAAGAAATCGATCGGCAGGCGCAATCCATGCGGTTCAGTGCGATCCAGCAGGTGGAGGATCCCGTGCAGGATACTCATTTCTTTGTTCGGCGGAATTACATAGACGCAAGCCGGCTGAACCACGGTGCGGTCTTTGACTTGAATCACCTTCATGGTGGTAGCGCGTTGGAGGAGTTCTACCATGAAGTCTTTTTGCGTCGGTTCCAGATGCTGGACGATGACAAAGGCGATGCGGGTGTCTGCCGGAACATTCCGCAAGAACAAGTCCAGGGCCTCGAGCCCGCCTGCCGAGGCGCCGATACCGACAATTGGACAGAGAGCGTCGGTCGCTCACTTGGCCGTCAGAGTGGCAGCGGAGTGTTAGTCTTGGTCCGGCGCTGCTTTCCCTTTTTTCTCACCACCGTGAATGGAGCCGTGTCAGCCACGACTGAAAATTTATCAAGGGCACGGGAAAAAAACAATAGCTACGAAAAACTCCGCCCTTTTACAGATTAGTCAATCTGTCGAGTATTATCTATGATCGTCTTGCTCAGTGCAAGGTAGGGATCACGAATCCTGAACCAATCAGAGGAAGAAGTCGTCGATATCCTCTCCAGAACGGGTACGCGATCTGCCAATCTTCAATCCCTGATTTTAATCGCTCAAGGTCACTCTTGGAAACTTCGGAGGAAACCCCACCGCAAAGTAGATGACCAACGAATGAAAGGGAAAGATATGAAGATCAGCAAAGCGCAAAAAAATAATCCCAAGCGGCTGCCGCAACATCAGAAGAAGGAATTGAGACGCTGGTCGGATCGGTCGGCAACCGGGGAACGCGACCCGCCCGTGTTAAATCGAGGGTGGCGGAGCAAGTTAGTACTTTTCGGTTGCTGCGCTTTGGCCGGGATTCGCCTGGCTGGCGCCACGCTGGTTCTGACTGGAGCGCGGATTATCGACGGAACGGGCGGAGCACCTCTGGAGAATGGAGTGGTGGTCTTGGATGGAAAACAGATTCTGGATGTCGGGCCAGCGGATAAAGTCCAAGCCCCTCCTGGCGCTGAGGTAGTCGATGTCCACGGCAAGTCAATCATCCCGGCGCTGATTTCCGCCCACAGTCATCTCGGTTTGTGTCAAGGAGCGCTCGGTCCAAAACCGGAGAACTACACCCGTGAGAATGTTCAACATCAACTCGAGCAATACGAGCGGTATGGCGTACTGACCGTGATGTCACTGGGGGTCAACAAAGATATCCTTTACGCCTGGAGAGAAGAGCAACGGATGGGCAAACTGGGCGGAGCGGATATCTTTACTGCGGACCGCGGGTTAGGGGTGCAACGCGGAGCGCCTCCCTTTCCGCTCCTGCAGGATCAGGTCTATCGTCCGACCAGTATCGAAGAAGCTCGGGCCGACGTCAGGGAGTCTGTGGCACGTCACCCGGATTTGATCAAAATTTGGCTAGACGATTTGTTCGGTACCGCGCCAAAAATGGAACCGGAAATCTTCCAGGCGGTAATTGAGCAGGCGCACGCCATCGCGGATGAGGCACACAAAAGCAAGCTAAAGGTGGCGGCTCACATTTTTTACCTGAGTGACGCGAAAGCTCTGGTCAAGGCAGGGATTGATATCATTGCGCACAGTGTAAGAGATCAGCCAGTCGATGCCGAATTTATTGAGGCCATGAAAGCAAACGGCGTCGTCTATATCCCGACCCTCGACCTCGACGAATCTCAATTTATTTATGCCGAGCAGCCGGCTTGGATGCAGGAACCATTTTTTACCAAAGCGGTTGATCCGGTTCTACTGGAACGCTGGAAAAGCTTGCTCTACGCCAAGGAGATGCAGGCTAATCCCAATACGCCAAAGAACAAAGCAGCCGCGGCGATTGGTCAACGGAACCTTAAAACGCTTTTTGACGCGGGAGTGAAAGTGGCCTTTGGCACCGATTCAGGAGCGTTGCCGACCAGGGTACAAGGATTCGCCGAACATCGGGAACTGCAATTACTGGTGCAAGCTGGTTTGAGCCCGGCGCAAGCCATCGTTTGCGCCACCAAAAATAGTGCTGAAGTGATTGGGGCATCCGATCGCGGCACGCTGGAGCCGGGAAAGAAGGCCGATCTTTTGGTGCTGGATGGCAACCCACTGGACGACATTCGCAACACCATGAAGATCGATATGATAATCCACGAGGGAAAGAGAATCAGCGGGCCGTGAGGCAGGGGGCAGAGGTCGGGGCACACGTTGAGGAAGACGTTGACTCGTTGACTTATGGCATTGGGGGCTTGGTTGCGGGTGCGAAATTAAGAGATCGAGGACGAGAACGACGACGAACGATTGAAGACGGTCTCGTAGACCTCAAGGGCCGGGATGGTATTTCTCCCGAAAGGAGAGGAGGAGTCAGCGCAGGGTTCGACCCGCGCGGAAAATGTATTTTGTCCCGGCGGGACAGCGTGATCGTAGCAAGGCGCGAAGCGCCTGGAGTCTGAGAAGAATTGCTCCGTCCCAGCGGGACGGTTGAACCGATCGCGCTTTGATTAGACGCCAAAATACCTCTTAACGGTACCTCGCGTTTCTAAAGCGGCATGAGCATCCGACGCGCTGTCGCTTGCTCATGCCGGGACTCGGTCTTCGGCGACAGATATCTTTGGGACCGGCAATGACTTCGGCCGTCCCGGGACGGGTCCCCTTCTGCATCGCTACCCAGGCACTTCGTGCCTGGCTACGATCATGCTGTCCCTCCGGGACGAAAGCCATTCGCCCATCCAAGGGCCTCGACATTTACGTAGCGCTTATGGGTCGAACTGTCGAACCCTGGGCCGACTCCTCCTGTCCCTTCGGACAGACCATCCCGCGGATCCGGGCGGCCTTGCGAGACTGTCTTGCGAGAATCGTCTCTCGTCGTCGTTCTCGTCCTCGATCTCTTAATTTGGCACCCGCATCCAAGCCCACAATGTCACAGGTCAACCCCCGACCACGTTTGACCCCAACGACGGTATGGGGCTGTCGTCGAGGTAGTCCTCCCTCCAGGATCGGAGGGGAGGGAACGACAGGCCGTGAGCATCGAAGACGTGGACGAACCGGCGGTCGGCCGAAAATCGGACGGGCGCTCCTGGTTGGAGGCTGCGAATTCCGCGGATCGAGGCGGTAATGCTTTCGCCAGAATGCAGACGTGGCGAAAACGATCGTCTCCGCGCCGAGCATCTCCGTAGCGACGACCGATCCGACCATTTCGCCGCGATCAGAGAGGGCCATGTGTTCAGGCCTAATCCCGACGGTGCAATCGGCGTCAACAACGCTCCCCGTGCCGTCCACCGTGGCCTGGATAACGCTCTGCCCGTCGTCGATAGATAAGCTCATCCCCTCCGCGCCGGCCGTGCGGACCTTAGCCCTAAGCATATTCATTTGGGGAGTGCCCAGAAAACCGGCCACGAACTGGTTCCGAGGCCGGGCGTAGAGTTCGATCGGGGTGCCCATTTGCTCGACGGTTCCTTCTCGGAGAACCACGATGGAGTCGGCCATCGTCATGGCCTCGACTTGATCGTGGGTCACATAAACCATGGTCGACTTCAACCGGCGATGCAGACTGACGATCTCGCCCCGCATCTTGACGCGCAACTCAGCGTCGAGATTGGACAGCGGTTCGTCGAACAGAAATGCGCGCGGTTCCTTAACGATGGCCCGTCCAATGGCTACGCGTTGACTCTGACCGCCCGAGAGCTGAGAAGGACGTCTGGCCAGCAGTTCGGAAATCTGCAGGATTTCGGCGGCTCGTCGGATGCGAGCTTCAATCTCGGGTTTTGGTATTTTCTGGTTAACCAATCCAAAACGGAGATTCTCATAGACACTCATATGGGGATAAAGGGCGTACGACTGGAAAACCATCGCCATTCCGCGCGCCGATGGAAGCAGGTGATCGCAGCGTATCCCACCGATATGGATTTCTCCGGAGCTCAGTTCTTCAAGTCCGGCGATCATCCGCAGCAAGGTCGATTTCCCGCAGCCGGAAGGACCGACGAACACGGTGAAAGATCCGTCTTCGACGGTTAAATCAATGCCGTGAATCACTTCGACTGACTGGAAGCTTTTGTGGACGCGTTTTAGCTCAAGTGTCGCCATAGGTGTCCATTCCCACGACCAGGCGATCACCAGCCAGTAACGTTTGGCGCCCTCCCAGCAGAATCACGTTTCCGTCCCGTTCCCTAGCCTGCCCGTTGACGGTGACGGTTCCTGCCAATCCCGGCAAGGAAAGTCTCGAAATCGCCAGTTCACCGCCTTTCACCAGGAGCGTCGCGGTTAATCCTTGCAGCTCGACGACGCCCCATCCTCGGCCGGCGGACCAAAAATAAACTGCCGTCGCCAGTTCGGGCAGGTTTGAAGCCGATCTCTTCGCGCCGTTGGTCAAACCAAAGACCAGAGTAGGCGTTGACCAGGGCGTAGCTCGAGAGAGCTCGAATATAGTAGCTGCCGCACTCGATATCGTTCCACGGATTGCGTCGCGACCCGTCGTGACGAGCCCGGACCGCGCGAACGACCGTTAGTCCTTCTTCGACTAAGCCTCGCTGGATCAGGTGTGAGGCCACGGTGTATTCCAATCCGGTCCACACCTCTTCAGCATAGGGTGCCGGCACTGCAGGTTTGGTAGTTCCGGTGGGCCAGGTACAGAGGAGAACTCCGGCCTCGTCCTCGTAAGCATAAACCCGGCAAGGATTGAAGTGATCACGAAGGGATGGCCGGTAGTTTTCGGTGAACACGGACTGCAGTGCGGTCCGCACGTTTTCCGGTGACGAGCAGGTCGCCAAGGCCGGCGATATCGGCGTGCCATTGGCCAAGGATTTGATCGGTAAGACAGCCGTCTCCGATCTGGTACTTGATCTCAGCGTACTCGTCCGACCAGTACGCCTCCATAAACGAATCACTGAGCACGCCGGCCTTCCGGCTGTGGTCGAAAGGCGTGAGGACCGAACGATCGGATAGATCGAGCTTTTGAGCGTAGTAGCGGCCATTAAAGAGCTCGCGGTCCACATAGGTACGGCCTTTGGCGGCCAGTTCGGCGCATTGGTTCGCAAAATCCGGCTCGCCCATGGCATTCCCCATGATCGAAGCGGCGGTGAGTGCCGCGAGATACATGCTGGTCAGCCAGGAGTTTGGACCGAACAGCTCCATATCAAGAGTGTGATGTTGGCGACCCCAGAGCACGCCAGTTTTATCCGGATCCCATCTGTCCGGGTTCTCCGGCGACCAGGCGTATTCCATGGCGCGCTTGATATTCGGCCAGAACCGCCGCAGCCAGGTGTCATCACCGAGGTTTTTCCATTCGCGATATGCCTTGACGATCGCGCCGAAGTGCCCGTCAGCACAGGGACCGATGATATCGAAACCGGACCCGAGAGGAAGCCGTTGGCGAAAGGTCAAGCCGCCGTTTGGCAACTGATTAAAAGTGAACTCTGTTTCACGGAGGGTCCGCTCCAGGGCGGGAAAAAGATTGGCGAACGCCTGCTGATAGTTCCAAACGTGGGTACAACTTCCTTCGCAGGAGCCTTCGCGGATATGCTGACCCTCCCATCCCCAGATCTCGCCGCCCTCGAGCCGAATTACCGTCGCGGAACGAAGGATGCCAAGGGTGCCGCTGACGGCGTCGATTATTTCGGGTGGCAGCGAGGAACTGAAAATTGAATCGCGAAAATCGATCGTCTGTCTCTCGAGCTCGTTCCATCGCTGGAAAGCCTCTGTCCCGCTCGCCACCGAATCAGCCCATTGGGTGGCATAGTAATTCTTCCAGGTCGGAGGCGTGCCCTCAAAAAACGGGCTGCCGGGCCCCTCGCGGTTAAACCAATAGATGCTGCCGAACGGATAGTTCCAGCTGATGGCAAAACGCACTTGCCGCGTCTCGCCGGGTGCCACGCGAACACGCACCGCCAGCGTGCCGTGCTCAGGCTGTTGAAACATATTCCTGGTGGCCCGGGGTTGGTCATAATGCCGCTCCCGAAGGCGCCCGGCACGCGCAAATTCTCGCCAGTAAAGACCGAGACTGTCGAACCATTGACCGCGAAAATGATAATCGACGTGCTCGAGATCTTCGCCATCAGCGGTGATGGCGAGATCGCCGCGCTGCTCGGCCGGAGATCCGGTGTCGGCCGAAGTGAAGTGGAGGACGCTGAGTCCGTTTCGTTGGGTGAACGTGTGGGTCCCGCTGTCACATCCGTAATTGCCGAGAGTCGAAGCGATCGTATAATCGATTGGGGCATTGGTATCGTTTTCCACCGAGAAAGTGAAAAGGGCGACCGGCATTGAGGATTCGCGATCCCGATGCGGAATGAAGGGGCTGAAGGCGGCCATCCGCACCTGCCCCGGAAAGTCGGCGTGTCGGAACAGTAATTCGGCGACCGGAAAACGGCCGATGAAGGTTACGTCGTCGAAGTGAGGAACCCCAGCCAATGAATCGCGATTAGCGCCGAAACCGAACCCGTCGAATTTGCGAGTACTCGGCGAACCGGTCGGCGTTCCCTCATAAGGTCCATTCAGGACCCGCGCCCCGAGCAGTTTTCCGTCCTGCTCGGCCTTGATCGCAAAGTGGCTGTAGCCGTTGAATTGGTCGATCGCCGGCCGGTTGCGAATGCTCCAGTCGATCAACCGGCCGCTGCCGGTCAACGACACGCTGCCAGTTCCGATGCCGCCCAAAGGAAAAGAGACGTATTTCCGCCTCGGGCCCTGGTAAATGAAACGTTCGTCGATGGTCTGGGGATTTTGCAACATTCGGCTGACTTTCTTGTTTTCAGGTTTTAATGCCGCTCATGGTCACACCCTCGATCACCAATTTCTGGGCCAGGAGAAAGATCAGAATGACGGGCAGCACAGACATGCTCATGGCGGCCATGACGACCGAAAGATTACCGGAAGCCAGGTAGCCCCGTAAGAGATCCATGGCTACCGGGAGAGTCAAGGCCGGCTGGGGTTCGAGCAATACTCGTGCTTGGAAATAGTAGTTCCAAGTCTGAGTGAAGGTGATGATCCCTAAGGCCGAAAGGGCAGGTCTCAATTGGGGCAACGAAATGCGATAAAAGATCTTAAAATAGCCGGCCCCATCCATCAAGGCCGCCTCCTCCAAGGCCTTGGGCTGCGAGCGCATGAACTGTCTGACTAGGAACACCCCAAAACTCGACGTTAGGTACATGAGGACGAGGCCGATCGGACGATTGAGAAGACCGATCTGCGCAAAGCCCAGATAGATTGGAATGATAGTCACCTGCGCAGGGAACATCAGTCCAACCAGCATCACGAAAAAAATACTATCGCGGCCCGGGAATTGGAGCCGGGCAAAAGCGAAAGCAGCCAGGGTGCAAGTGACCAGCTGGCCGAGGGTCACGAGAACGGCGATTTCGACGCTATTCCAGTAGATTTGCAGGAAAGGGACGCTGGAATGAAGAACGGCCCAGTAGTTCTTAAAATCGAGAGTGGGCGGCAGGAAGCTGGGGGGCATCCGATAGGATTCCTCTGGGGGCCGGAACGACATACTAAAGAGCCAGGCAAAGGGCAGAAGCATGAACACTCCCAGCACGGCCATCAGAGCAATGATCCCTCGGTCAATCCAACGCTTAGCGGCTTTGGTCTGCATCTTAGTAGCGAACCCATCGCCGGGAGGCGAGTAACTGAACCAACGTAATGATCAGGATCACCAAGGTCATGATGACAGAGACCGACGCCCCGTAACCGATCTCGAAACTACCAAAGGCTTCTTCAACGATATGGATGGACATGGAACGGGTAGCGTCGCCCGGTCCTCCCTGGGTTAAGATGACGATCGATTCATAGACCTGCAGCGCGCCGATTGATGCATAGACGATGGCGAAGAAAACCACCGGCGAGATCCATGGTAAAACGATGCGGAAAAACCGGCGCCAATAGGAGGGTTCGTCCATGATGGCGGCGTCTATAATAGATTTCGGCACCCCTTGCAGAGCCGCAATGAAGATGATCATAAAAAAGCCGGCATTTTTCCAAACGTCCATGATGACGATTGACATCATGGCTGTCCGACTGGAGGTCAACCAATGAACAGGTGTAATGCCGAGTTTGATCAGGTAATAGTTGATCACGCCGAGATCGTCGCCGTAGAAATATCCCCAGACAATTGAGACGAAGGCGGCCGCGATGATAACCGGCAAAAAATAAGCGAGCCGGAATAGATAGAGAAGGAACGGCGGCATGGCGCGATTAAGGGCCAGCGCGAGGAGTAGTCCGACCGTGACGTTTCCCGCTACTGCGAAGATCGAGAAGTAGAGCGTATTCCAGAAGATCTGCAGCGAGCGATCACCGGTAAAGAACCGGTGAAAATTATCTAATCCAACCCATTGCGAACCGCCCATGGGATCGTAGTAGGTGAAGCTGAGCACGAAGGTCACGATGACCGGTGCCAGCACGAAAACGGCGTAGAGGGCAAAGGCGGGCAGAATGAAAAAGTAGCCGGCACGCGTTTGCGCCCTCGCGAGGTCAGATTTCATTTCGCCGGTCCGCGGGGAGGGGGGCAGGAGTGACGGTTTGAGTGGTAGCGGGACCGGGGAAGGCTGGAGTATTAAGGAGATTCAACAGACCTAGACCCGGGAAATCGAACTGTCCTGAGAGAGATAAGATTGGCGGAAACCCGGTACCTTTCATTTTGCGATACTGACACCGGGCTCGATTCCTGAAGGCTTATTTGCCTTGGTGCGCGGCGAGACGCTTGAACGACTCGTTCAATTCCTGGTCAGCGCGTTTGACACCGTCCGCAATCGAAATCTCGCCTGACATCATGGCGATGTAATTGCGGATGAAAATTTTCTCGACCTCCTGAAAATTGGCCGGCGACGGCACCGGCAAGGTGTGGGGCAGAGTTTGATAGTAGAGCGCGGCACTCGGCGGAAAAGCCAGGAAGGCCGGTGTTTCAGCAGCCGATTTTCGTCCGGGAACGCCGCCTCCACCGTCTCCCTCTTCTTTTTGCGTTTCGACGCTGGTCAGTTCTCCGACCAACTCTTTAGCCAGCTCAGCATTTTTCGAAGTCTTCGAGACGCCGTAACCTCCGAACCCGATGACCGTGTAGTCGTTCACTTTGGTGGGTGGAATCGCGATGTCCAGGTCCAGCTTGGCAGCCAACGCGTTCTGCACAATCCAATGGCCACGTGAGATCATGGCTACCTGTCCCGCGGCGAATTGGTTGTTCATCGGTTCCTTGCCGGGGATCGGCGAACTCTTGTCGACATGAATCAGGTCGTAAAGGAATTGCAATGATTCGGACACTTTGGGGTCGAGCATGTTGGAGGCCGTCCAATCGGCGTTCAGGATCGAGGTTCCGTTCGAAAAGAACCAAGGTTGCACGAAGAAGAATTGATTCGGGACCTCATAACCAAACTGGGTGGTATTGCCCGCGGCGTCGCGAACGCTCAGTTTCTTGGCAATCTCTCGGAACTGATCCCAAGTCCAGCCGGACTTCGGCAAATCAACCCCGGCGTCTTTAAAGAGCTTCCGGTTGTAGTTGATCATGATGTTGTTCCACCCGATCGGGATAAAATAGGTCTTGTCCTTGTAGGATGAATATTTAAAGAGAGCCGGATCGAAATCTGAATAGCTCGCGTGACTGGCAATGTAGTCGTCGAGCGGAATGAAGAGACCGCGAGTCTCAAAGGTCCTGAACGTTTCGATGGCCGTCCCGTAAATATCGTAGGCATTGTTGGCATTGAACTGCGAAAAAACCCGGGTGACGTAATCGCCCCAGCCATTGGAAATCGGATCGATGGCAATCTCGACCTTTACGTTCGGGTATTTCTGATTGAAACGTCCGACAGCGTTGGTGACCGCCTTGAGTTCAGCGGCGTTGCCAAAGGTCATTACGCGGAGATTGGCTGAAACGTCGGTTCCGGCGCCAAACCCGGCGTTAGATGTCAGCACGAGGCTGGCAGCCAACAGGAAGGTCACAAAGGTTGATTTCACGTTATACTTTCTAAGCGGGGGTTATGGGATGAGCATCTGGGGGTCATCATAACGCTCCTTTTAACAGAATTACTCGAACCGTCAAGCGTCCGAACCGTTTCTGACAGCCGTCTGGAAGCCTTGGCTTCGGAGGCGCCGTGATCATCTTTCGGCCTCACGGAGATATTTTTTTCAATCTCTGCAAAAATTTCCGTTAAGCGGCAGGAAACTTCTCCTCTCGCCCCCTTGGATAAGGGAGTAAACCGGAACAGTTTTACTTTGTGCGATCCAAGAGAGGTTGCGGAGCTCTTGCGATGTACGCAAAGCGTCCCGTTTTGCTCTCTGAGGAGAAGGAGTAAACCGGGACGGTTTACCTACTTGGGATCAATGAGGTCAAGTTATTGAAGGGAAAGTTAGTTGCTAACAGATGCAGGTAATTGAAGTTCTGCTTCGACAAGCGGCGAAGATTACGGTCCTGATTCCGTGGATGATGAAAGAAGTGGCCAGTGTCAGCGCCAGTTGTCAGGGAGAAATCATTGATGGTTCCGCATAGCAAAGAACTACGTGCCGCCGTTACCGCACTGGCATTGCTGGCTTTGCTCGGCGTAGCATTGATTTTTGTTTTTCCCGGATGTCCCGAGCAGGACACGGAATATCACTTTCTTGAGGCGCGCACGGCCTGGAGCAACCCGTGGCTCTTTGTCGATGTCTGGGGACGACCGTTGTACGTTGCTTTTTATGCTTTGCCGGCCCTCCTGGGATTCACCGCGGCGCGATTTTGTGCCGTGGCGATCGGCGTGGTGACAGCCTGGCAAACTTGGCGCTTGGCGTGCGACCTGGGCCTACAACGAGCTTGGTTGGTCATTCCTCTGCTATTGGCTCAGCCAGTATTTTTTGAACTTTTTCCAGACCTGCTCACCGAGCCGCTTTTCGCCTTGGTTTTCGTCATCGCAGTGCGCTGGCATTTAGGCGGCCGGACAAAGGCCGGAATGCTGGCGGCTTCTCTGCTGCCGTTGGCCAGACCAGAAGGGGTTTTTCTTTGCCTGCTTTGGGGTGGGTGGGTATTGGCGGAAAACATTAATCCTGTGGACTCGACCCCGGTCGAGATTTTTCAACGGCTTATCCGCGTCCTTCCCTCGACGCTAATGCTCGCCAGCGGGCGTCTTTTTATGGTGGATGGCAGCGATCTTCATCACCGGCGATCCGCTTTTTATTCTCCATAACTGGCCGGAGACCTGGCATCAAGACATGTACGGTCACGGCAACCTTTTCAGCTACGGCCAACGTGCTTCGGAAGTTATCGGCTTATTGCTGGTGGTCCCATTTCTCCTCGGATTGTGGAACACCATCCGGATGGGAAAATGGGTTCCGGTGACCACCTCGGTCCTTTTACTCTTTGTTTTGCATACCCTCTTCCGGGCGTATGGGCTCTTTGGAGAGGCTGGCTATCCGCGTTACATGGTTTCCGTTGCGCCGGCCATCGCGGTGTTGACCTTGCAGGGGTGGAATACGATCGCCTCTCAGATTGCCCATTGGCCAAGGATTGCTTCGGCGGGACTCGGGGTCGCGGTCCTGGGCGCTTCGCTGGTGACTAGTTTCTGTTATCTGGATTCATTTACCGCGGCCCGCGATCCAATTGCCATTGGTGAAATGTCTGATTGGCTTCGGGCGCATCCGGTGCCGTTCAGGCGATTGATCTGGAGCAATGCCCGGATGTGCATCGTTTCTGGGTTAACTCTTGTTCAGAGCCCTTCGCTCCGATCTACCAACCGGGACTCGACGCTGGCGGTTCTGCGTGAAGCGCCTTCCGGAACGCTGGTCTTCTGGGACGACCATTTCGGCCCGGATTGGTTTGGACTAGCTGCCTCAGAGATAGAAAAAAATGGTTACCAACGACTTCGGACTCGCCACTATTCATTGCCCGGCGTGCTGGCCTGGGGATGCAGGCGGCAATCGCGAGATTGAGATTAGCCTGCTCCTGAAGCCGTAATCAAAGATCAGCCGCGGGACCAATCGACGGCCCGCAACTGCCAACCGTACCAAGCGCTCAACGAGAACGCGCCCACGATGATAAGTCCGGTCAGCATAAAGAAGGGAAGGTCACCGTGTGGATAAGCCGGCGCCGCCGTCGCGGCGATCTGCCAGGTGACAGCCGAGACCAGAATCGCGAACCCCAGACTGGTCAAGATGGCGCGACCTGGATGCGCAGTCGATGGCCCCGGTCGGCCTCGCAGACGGACGGCAAAGGTGGCCGCCACGTTCATGCAGAGGCCCGACCAAGCGAGCGCTCCCAGAGCGTCAGAGGGTCGATGCCAGCCGGCAAATAAGACGGCGGTGGCAAAAATTGCACTGATCCCGCCGGCCGCCACCGCTAACCAAGGTCGCCAACGGGACGACGAGACCAAAAGCAAGCTCAAGGCGAGGGAGGTCCCGATCGTGGCGTGTCCACTCGGGTAAGTTTCGACGTGAAACCGTCTATCGAGCAACTTGTCATCGGGCACCAACGCTCGCCAGGGAAGATGATGCTTGAGAAATTCAGCGCCGATGATTGCGCACCCTAGTGCGATCACTGCTATCAGGCCAACCAAGGCACAACGGCGTGCGGCCGCGATGGTGAATAGGACCAGGGCCGCCACCAGCAATCCCGCCTTGCTAACATGATCGAGCAATTTGGCATCCAAAATTATGGCTTTCCGGCTCACCGCTTTGCGCCCTAGGTACGCGTCATCATCCAGTTGATGGCCCCAAGGGGTACTGACGTAAAGCAGGTAGCCGCCGACCAGCAGGGATGCGCAAACCAGGGCTCCCACTAGGAGTCGCCTCTGGACGATAAGGTTGGCTAGGTCGTTCATCAGTAAAGTCCGGAAGAGTCGCACAGAAGGTCGCAAAGATCAGCCGACTCTTACGATCTTTTGCGTAGAAAAGGCAAACGCACAGAAGGTCGCAAAGATCACACAGAATTAACGGTTATAATCTCACCTGTTCGAAGCCTGCCTTTGCAACGAAGGCCTAAAATATTTGGCCCTCGCCTCACGACTGCTCCAGGAGGAGAGGACGATCCGTGCCGTGGCAAAAGAAGAAATTTCACACGGAGATCGCAAAGATCACAAAGAATATAGGGTATTAATTTGGACCGTTCGATCTGGACCTCTGCCACGGTGACCTAAGATTTTTGGCCTCGCCTCGTGTGTGTTCCAGGAGGTGAGGACGATCCGTGCCGTGGCAAAAGAAGAAATTTCACACGGAGATCGCAAAGATCACAAAGAAGTTAGGGTTTTATATTTCGACCGTTCGATCTGGACCTCTGCCACGGTGACCTAAGATTTTGGCCTCGCCTCGTGTGCGTTCCAAGAGGTGAGGATTAGCCTTGCCGTAGCAGAAGAAGAAATTTCACACGGAGATCACAAGGATGAAAAGGTGAATACATACACAAATAAATATTGTTATTTCAAACCGTTTTGCGAAGAATATCGATGATGACGACTCTGATGATGGAAAGAGCAAATGCCTGGAGCCAGATCGTCATTGGCGCGGCGATCGAAGTTCATCGATTAAAGGGACCTGGCCTCCTTGAAGAGATATACAGTAAATGCCTGGGTCGGGAATGCGAGCTTCGTAACATTCCTTTCGTGAAGGAACTGCGGGTGTCTTTAGAGTACAAAGGTCTCGTTTTCGACCAATCTCTCCGGGTCGATATTTTGGTCGACAACCTGTTGATCGTGGAGCTGAAAGCCGTCGAAAAAGTACTGCCGATCCACAAGGCTCAACTTCTGAGTTACCTGAAACTACTCAATAAGCCTCTAGGCCTTCTAATAAATTTTCACGAGCCCATTCTAAAGAACGGAATTTACCGCATGGTGCTCAAAGATGCTGACTCTTCGTGATCTCTGCGATCTCTGTGTGAAATTTCTTGTTCACGCCGGACGCGCGGAATTTCGTCCTCAAATCTCCTGGAGTCGTCATGAGGCGAGGCCGAAAATTTAGGTCACCGTCCGCCCAAGGCCGAGGTCGAGCGATTGAAATTCAAAACCGCTAAATCTTTGTGATCTTTGCGATCTCTGTGTGAAATATCTTGTTTGCCACCGCGCGGATCGTCCTCACCTCCTGGAGTCGTCAGTGAGGCGAGGCCGAAAATTTAGGTCACGTCGCTCCGCCCAAGGCCGAGGTCGAGCGATTGAAATTCAAGACCGCCAAATCTTTGTGATCTTTGCGATCTCTGTGTGAAAATTTCTTGTTTGCCACCGCGCGGATCGTCCTCACCTCCTGGAGTCGTCAGTGAGGCGAGGCCGAAAATTTAGGTCACGTCCGCCCAAAGCCGAGGTCGAGCGATGGAAATTCAAAACCGCCAAATCTTTGTGATCTTTGCGATCTCTGTGTGAAATTTCTTGTTTGCCGCGCGGATCGCTCTCACGGAGCTTTGCGGTGCCACCAAGCCAGTTTGGCAAAGAAATCCTCGAGGATAAACCGTTGATCCACGGCTTGGTAAACGCGGATGGGGCGATTTCGCCCGGTATGCACGTAGTTCATCTCGGTGTTAAATTCTGGGGCGGGCCGCCACTCGGACCAGCCGCATTCCGGATACATCATCACCCCGATCGCCGGCGAATCTCCAAGTGATCGATGCTCGATGTGTCCACCATGTGGATATCGCTTGTTCCACTCGACCAATTGTTCGACCAGGTACTTGCCAAGAGCTCCCTTATCATAGACCTTCTCGACCAGTTCGGCATAGCTAACGGCCAATCTTTTATAGATCGTGCTAGGAATCTGCCACACTTCGACTTTTGAGCGGAAGACCACGTTGGCCGCTGTCACATCATTCGAAAGGTTATACTCCCATCCGCCGACCGGCCAATCCTGACCGCCGATCCAAACAACTCGTACGTTGCGCTCGGCGATGGCGGGATTTTCTAACAGTGCGGAAGCCATATCCGTGAGAGGGCCCAGGAAGGCAACGTGCAGCGGCCGCGGATCGTCCTTCAAAGCCTCCTGGATAATCAGGGCCGACCCTTCCGAGGGAAGGGGAGTCTTTTCATCTGGAAGCGAAGCAGGAGCGCCAGAAAAAACCGGGATCCGACCGTTGAGATCCATCAGGTCGAGCAACTTAAACACTTCTTCGCGACTCGCCTGCAAGCTTCCCGGTCCCCGGCGGTCCCCGAAATGGGCGGGGATAATCCCATGAAGCTCAAAGAGCGGCGTCAAAATGGCGTGGACGATGGCGTATTGATCGTCGGCCTCATTCTTGGCGTCAGTATTGAGAATGACTCGGACTCTATTCGAGGGATCCGGAACAAAGAGTGGGTCCATAGTTTTGGTAGCTAGTTAGGGTAGATGTAAGGTTAATTCTGCCAGGTGAAAAAAGTGGATTTTACTAGTGTTATCCCGGATGGCATCGGTTTCATCCGACTCAGGGATAGGCCGAGAAATTGGCTACTTCACTGCTCCCCGCATCCCGGTGATGAAGTAACGCTGGAAAAACAAGAAGACTAAGACGATGGGCGCCACGGAAATCAGCACGGCCGCGGCAAGTTGGTCGTACTGAGTGGAAAACTGCGTACTGAATTGAACCAGTCCCAGGGGCAAGGTGCGCAATTCGTCCGAACGTAAAAAGATTTGCGCCAGGATAAACTCATTCCAGGTGGCGACTCCATCGAGGATGCAGAGAGAAACCACGGCCGGCAAGGCCAGCGGCAAGGCAATGCGGTAAAAGATCCGAAACCAGGAGCAACCATCCAGGCGGGCTGCCTCGATAATAGCCGTCGGGATAGTTCGGAAAAAACCGCGCATGACCAGGACGCCAAACGGCACCCCAAAACCGATGTAGAGAATCGTTAACCCGGTCAAGGTATCGATGAGATTCAGGGCG
Source organism: uncultured Verrucomicrobiae bacterium (assembly GCA_963808535.1). Lineage (GTDB taxonomy): Bacteria > Verrucomicrobiota > Verrucomicrobiia > Chthoniobacterales > JAFAMB01 > JAFAMB01. Next base: position 203,459 of record CAWEGF010000005.1, read on the forward strand.
TTCATCAGCAACGTCAGAGGCACTAGCGTCATCTGAGTGGGCACGATCAGGCCGATCAGAATGTAAGTGAAAACACGGTCGGCCCATTTGAAATGCATGTGGGTTAAGGCAAAGGCGGCCAGTGATTCGAGGACAATTCCGATCGGAACCTTGATCCCAGTCACAATCACGCTGTTCCAGAAATAGTTTTGCACCCCTGTTTGCCAAGCCTCACTGAAATTTTCCCACCGGATCGATTTAGGAAGTGAGAAAGCCCCGTGCATGGCAAAATCGCCTGCATCTTTAAGGGCGGTTAAGACCAGGGTAATGACCGGTGCGAACCAGATCAGGCCCAGCAAAACGAGCGCCGCGTAAAACAGGGTAAACTTCAGCGATCTTGCAGAAAGACCAGAATTTTTCTCAAGCGTTTGGCTCATCTTATGATTTCCTGGTCATGAAGCGGATGTAAGGGATCGCGAAAATGAGAGTGATCGCGAAGAGAATGACGGCGATGGCGGTGCCCTGGCCCACGGTGTTGTAATTGTAGGTCAAGAAATACATCCAGGTACTGAGCAGTTGAGTTCGGTTGGCCGGTCCGCCGTTGGTCATCGCGTAGACGATATCGTAAGCTTTGAGGGCATTGATGGCCGTGATGGCCAGAACGATCAAGGTGGTTTCCCGCAGCAACGGAAAGGTGACTAGCAAGAACCGGCGAATGGGGCCGGCCCCGTCAATTTTGGCTGCCTCTAACAACTCTTCAGGGACGGTCTGGAGGCCGGCCAGAAAAAGGAGCATCGGGAGACCGACAGCGTTCCAGGTGGCGGCGATGATCACCGGATAGAGGGCGATTTGCGGATCAGACAACCAATTGCGAGTCAAGGACTTTAAGCCTGCGGAGTTCAGGGCCTGATTCAACAGGCCGAGGTCGGGATGATAGATCCATGTCCAAATCAGTCCGACGACCGCTAAAGAGAGAACCGCTGGAAAGTAAAAAATGCTCCGGAAAACGTGGCTGCCGCGAAACTTGGAATTCAAGATCAAGGCGAACCCGAGACCGATGCTAGTCGGCAAAAGCAAGGAGGCGACTAACCAGACGGCGTTGTTTTTCAGGGCAATCCAAAACACCTCATTCTGAGTGAGTAAAATGACGTAATTTTGCAATCCGACGAAGACCTTACGAGGCGAGATTCCGTCCCAACGAAAGAGACTTAGATAGGAGGAGTAGATCATCGGGTAAACGACAATCACGGTATAGATCACCAAGGCGGGAGCGATAAATACCCAGGGGAGAAACCGCAAATAATCATCGCCGACACTGGCCGACTTTGACTTTCTGGCAGGGAGCGTACTGGAGTCTTCGGTTGACGGTGAAGTGGGCATTTTGGCTGGGGAGAGAATTGGTGAAATGTTAACCTGCCCCGCGAAGTTACTTCCGGGAGAACATCGGGAACGAGGTCAATTTAAATGGATAAGAGAAACGGGATTAAAATTGTTCAGCGACAGACCGGCTTTTTGAACCGAGTCGCGGCAGGTAACTGGGAGCGGTGGGGATATGAAGGTCGGGTTGTTGGGAGCGGAGATGAAGAAGGCATCCGAGTCCTGCGGTATATTTATACAGTTAGAGTTAAATAGTTTGAGCGCTTGGGACTGTCAATCTGTTTTCGGCCCGAAACGGGGACTCGGTCCCGTTTTGTGCCACGGGCCCACGAGCCGCCTCGACAGCGAGGGAGAAAAGCAAAGATCGCAAAATGCTTCTTGACGCCAAAGAAGGCGCATGTTCTTCTGCCGAGGATTCGATAACATTGAATGAATAAATAATCACCCGGACCTCCAACCCACTGGTTTAGCTGCTTCATGTTCCCCCAACTCCTGGACAATTTTTCAGAATCGGACCTTTCCGAGCGTTCGGCCTCATGAGATTCTCAGGCCGCCGATTTGAGGGCTGCTGCTTCACCGTGGTAGTTTGTTTGACTGTCTCCCCAAGATGACTTCTCTGATTAGCGATTCACAAGCTCGAGCTGGAGTGGCCGGCCGGCACAAGAAGCAGCGGAGGATAGCGCTAGCCGGCGTTTTGTTTCTGATCGTCATCGCTTTCATTCTGAAACCACCGTTCGTAGTTCGGCCCCTCCCGGGCGCGAACGGCGCTAGCAATGGCGGACAGCCGGTGGAGAGCGTAGCAGCGAAATTTGTCGACCCGATCTGGACCACCAAGGTGCTGCCGGTCATTGAAGAAAAAGCCGAGGATATTACGAAGGTGGTGCCCGAAATTCGGACCAATCCGGACTCGGCCGGGCAAAAATACGGTCGGCGGGAAGCCACCAATCCTTACAATTACATGGTCAAAGGGACAGGTAAGGTAACGGAAATTAAAAGCGAATCTCAAGCCGGAACCGCGATCGTCGAAGTCCCGGGTCTGGACGAGAAAGTGGCCATCCAGATTGGGCCCGTGGTCCGCGGAACTGCCTTACGTGACGCCACCGGGGTTGTTTCATTCAACCAATTCTCGAACCAGCTCGATTACGCCGATGTCTCCAAGGAAATGAATGGACGGGCGTTGAAATCGGCGTTTGCGAACGCCACTCCGGCATCCTTGGCCGGCAAAACGGTGACCTTTTTTGGGGCTTTCACCTTCGACCCGCACTCGAAATCACCAATTCTGATCACCCCGGTGAAAATTGCTCTGTAAATGGCACCTACAAACCAGTCGGGAACAGGGCTAATTGACCGAGCGCTCCCCAAGGAGGAGAAAGTCGTCTTGGTCGCGGAGAAGATCACTAAACGTTTTCCGGGAACGGTGGCCCTGGACGAAGTCGATTTCACTGTCTACGCCGGTGCCGTCAACGTTTTGATCGGAGAAAATGGAGCCGGGAAATCGACCTTGATGAAAGTCTTAGCCGGCGTGGAGCGGGCTACCTCGGGACGTTTGCTGCTCGACGGTTCGCCAGTTGAAATCAAGTCCACGCGTGACGCCGCGCACGCCGGAATCGGCATTATTTTTCAGGAATTGAATCTCTATCCAAATCTGAGCATCTCGGAAAATATCTTTGTGGCTCGTGAGATGACGCGAGGTGGGGTGGTCCAGCACCGGGCACAGGAGCAAGTCACCGCGGAGTTATTAGACCGGCTCGAACAGCCTTTGGATCCGGCCACCCTGGTCAGGGATCTGCGCATGGGTCAGCAGCAAATTGTTGAGATTGCCAAAGCCCTTTCCCAGAACGTCCGCATTCTGATTATGGACGAGCCGACGTCGGCTCTAACCGCCTCGGAAACCGAGGCTCTCTTTCGGATTATCGGGGATCTGCGAGCGGACGGAGTGGCGATTATCTATATCTCGCACAAGCTGGAAGAGCTTCTGACCATTGGAGATTATGTGACCGTGTTGCGCGACGGTAAGTTGGCCGCCGCCGCGCCTGCCCGAGAGATAAACATCGCCTGGATCATCGAAAAAATGGTCGGGCGCAACGTGAATGCCCCCAGGCACCGCTCGCAAACCAAAGCTTCGGAAGGCGATCGTCCGTTGTTGGAAGTAAAAAATCTGAGCCTGCCCCGGGTCGGCGGCGGGTTTACGTTAGAAAACGTTTCTTTGACTCTGCGACGGGGAGAAATCCTGGCCATTTTCGGATTGATGGGCGCCGGCCGAACCGAGTTATTCGAATGCCTGATGGGACAGCATCCGGAGGCGAGCGGAGAGATCCGACTCGATGGCCGGAGACTGCAGAAAGAAACCATTCGAGGCCGGATCGACCTCGGGATGATGTTAGTGCCGGAGGACCGGCAGCGCTTGGGCCTCATCCAGAAACTTTCCGTGGCCCATAATATCACTCTGGCCAACCTGCAGCGGTTCGTGACCTCTTTCTGGCTCTCGGAACGGCGAGAGATCCACGAGATCAACGCGATGATTCGTAGCCTTTCTATTAAAACGCTAAATCCCCAGCAGCCGATCACTTCGCTGAGCGGTGGCAACCAGCAAAAAGTGGTGATCGCCAAGAGCCTGCTTACTGAGCCTCAAGTCCTGATGATGGATGAACCGACGCGTGGGATCGACGTAGGCGCGAAGGCGGAAATCTTCGAGATTATGAATCGCCTCGCCGAGAAGGGTCTCGGTATCCTTTTCGTTTCTTCTGAGCTGCCCGAAATGTTTACGATTCCGGATCGGGTGATCGTCCTCTCGAAAGGGAGGGTCACCGGGGAATTTCTCCACGATCAGTTGAACGAAGAAGCTCTAGTCCTGGCCGCCGGTGCGCGGCCACAAACTGAACACCCTCTTCCGGCGCCCTAATCTGACCCGGCCGTAAATCTTTTGCCAAATGCCTACCACGCTCGCTTCTCCCGCCAACCCAGCCCTGAAAAAACCGTCTGGTTTATCCCTCGGAGTGCTTCTTTTCCGGTTAAGGGCCCTGATTGCGCTGTTTGTGTTGCTGGGGATATTTTCAGTGCTTTCGCCAGCGTTTTTCACTCAACAGAACCTGATCATCCTGGTCGGCCAGACCGCAATTAACGCCATCATGGCTGTCGGAATGACCTTCGTTATCCTGACGGGAGGCATCGACTTGTCGGTAGGTTCCACGGTGGGCCTCGCCGCGATGATGTCAGGCCTGTTGATTGACCGGGGCGTTCCGATTCAGCCGCTCGGAGTGGTGATTTATTTCAATATCCCAATGATCATTGTGATCTGCCTGGTCCTGGGATTATTAGTCGGAGTTTTGAACGGGGTGCTGATCACCCGCTTCAATGTGGCGCCATTTATCGCGACGCTAGGAACGCTCTATATCGCCCGCGGGACGGCTCAATTGAGCAATAACGGAGCGACCTTCCCCAATCTGGTCGGTAAGGCAGACCTCGGCAATATGGGCTTTCCGATCCTGGGCGCGGGCAGCATCCTGGGAATTCCGATCGTCATCTGGATCATGTTTATTTTCGCCGCGGTGGCGGCGTTTGTGGCCGGCAAGACCCCCTTTGGACGCCAGGTGTATGCGGTGGGCGGAAATGAACGTGCGGCTGAACTATCCGGCATTTACGTGAATCGGATCAAAATGAGTGTGTATATGATTTGCGGTCTTTGCGCGGCGATGACCGGCTTGATCACAGCCTCGCAATTGGTGGCCGCGCATCCGGCGGTCGGCGAAAGCTACGAACTCAACGCTATTGCGGCCGTGGTCCTTGGCGGTACGTCATTGTCCGGCGGACGTGGAGCCATGTGGGGAACGATTGTCGGCGCACTGGTGATCGGCGTTCTGACCAATGGGCTGGTGCTGCTGGGCGTCCAGGAATTCTGGAAAAAGGTCATTACCGGTCTGGTCATTATCCTCGCGGTGGTGCTCGATCAGCTCCAGGAGCGCCTTCAACAGCGTCTGGCCCTCAAACGGACCTAGGCTTACCCGATCTCGAAACTCATCTGGAATTAGACCCCTGTTGCTATCGATCAAGCCAGCCGTTCTACCCCTTTCTTCAACCCCAAAAACCCAAACCAATACAATCGATAATAGTCATGTTTAAGCACACTCGAAAAAAATGGAAATCAGCCGTCAGTTGCCTGACGATGTTCACGCTCGTCCTGGCCACCGGAGCGATGGTTCAATCCGCGCTGGCCCAACAAAAGAAACTTATCGCCATCATCGTACCCTCCCCGGAAAATCCGTTTTTCAAGGCCGAAGCAGATGCGGCCGATGCCAAAGCGAAAGCGCTTGGTTACGAGACGCTCGTTTTGGTCCACAATGATGACCCGGTCAAGCAGGACCAGCTCTTTGACACGGCGATCGCCAGAAAGGCCGCCGCCATCATTCTAGACAATGCAGGCGCTGATGCGACTATCGCCGCGGTTAAAAAAGCCAAGGATGCCGGCATCCCGTCCTTCTTGGTCGATCGTGAAATCAACGCGACCGGTACCGCGGTCGCCCAGTTAGTTTCCAACAACTATCAGGGAGCCACCCTGGGAGCTGAGGAATTTGCCAAAGTGATGGGTGAAGAAGGGGATTATGTCGAGCTGATTGGGAAAGAAACAGACACCAACGCTGGCATTCGTTCCAAGGGATACAACGACACCTTGAGCCAATATCCCAAGTTGAAGAAGGTCGCCGCCCAAAGCGCGAACTGGAATCAGGCCGAAGCCTTCCAAAAGATGCAAACGATCATTCAGCAATTCCCCAACATTAAGGGAGTGATCAGCGGGAATGACACCATGGCCCTCGGTGCCTACGCGGCCTTGAAAGCGGCTGGGAAAGGGAAAGTGATTGTCGTCGGCTTCGACGGAAGTCCAGACGTTGCCGATTCGATCAAGGCGGGCGAGATTCGGGCGACCGTGCTGCAGCCGGTGGTCCACCTCTCTGAACTAGCCGTTGACCAAGCCGATCAATACATCAAAAGTGGCAAAGCCAGCCAGGACGAAAAACAGACCATCGATTGCGTTCTGATCAATCCCGATAACGTTAAGAGCTACACCTTATTTGGCCTGAAGGACTAAGGAAGTCGGCGGAACAGCTGGCCTTTCACCACTAGCGTAGGGTCACACCCACTAAAGCAATCGGAGCGCGTTTTGAGATGACTTTTCACCTCTAACTAACGCCGATCAGCCTGAGAGGTGACCCTGCGCAAGATCTACTAACAAAACTATATGCCCCAGAATCGAGCGATTACCCTAGGTGTTATTGTCGGCAACCGCGATTTTTTTCCTGATACCCTGGTCACGCAAGGACGTCGCGATATCTTGGAAGTATTAGCGGAACGAGGGATCGAAGCGGTCATTCTCGACGAACAGGCGACCAAGCTCGGGGGTGTCGAGACCTGGCAAGATGCCAAAAAGTGCGCTGCCCTGTTTGATGAACAACGACACCGGATTCACGGTGTACTCGTGGTGTTGCCAAACTTCGGCGATGAAAAAGGCGTCGCGGATACGATCAAGTTGTCTGGGTTAAAAGTCCCGATCCTGGTCCAGGCCTATCCAGACGATCTGACAAAATTTTCCTTGGACCGGCGCCGGGACGCTTTTTGCGGAAAGATTTCCGTTTGCAACAACTTCTACCAATACGGGATCCCTTTCACGGTGACAAAGCGACACACGGTTCTACCGAAGAGCGACGCTTTTAAAGCGGATCTTGACGCCTTCGTCGCGGTCTGCCGGGTGGTGCATGGAATGAAACGCGCGCGCCTCGGAGCGGTCGGCGCCCGACCAAACGCCTTCAATACGACCCGGTACAGCGAGAAGCTTTTGGAAGCGTTTGGGATCAGCGTGAGCTGTATCGACTTGTCGGAAGTCTTTGGTCGAGCGGAGAAAATCTCCGATCAGGATCAACCGGTAAAGGATCGTCTGGAGGGGATCCGTGCCTACGTGCCAACCAGCGGGATACCTTCCCCAGCCATTCTTAAAATGGCTAAGCTCGGAATTGTCTTGGATGACTGGATGAAGACTTACGATTTGCAGGCCAGCGCCATTCAGTGCTGGGATTCGCTCCAGCACAATTATGGGGTCAACGTTTGCACGCTGATGAGCATGATGAGCGAGAGCCTGCTGCCCAGCGCCTGCGAGGTCGACGTCACCGGCGTGGCGTCGATGTACGCTTTGCAACTGGCGTCCGGCAAACCGAGCGCCCTCGTCGATTGGAATAACAACTACGGTGACGATCCTGACAAATGCGTCTTATTTCACTGCGGCAATTGGGCGAAGAGTTTTTTCGACGAAGTAAAGATGGCCAACGCGGAAATCCTGGCCACCACTCTGGGAACTGAGAACACCTACGGAACTGTAGCCGGCAGGACGCCCCAGGGACCGTTCAGCTATTCCCGCATCACTACGGATGACCGCCATGGCGTGATTCGCGCCTATGTCGGCGATGGGCAATTTGTGAATGATCCTTTGGATACCTTCGGAAGCCGGGCCGTGGTCGAAGTTCAGGACTTGCAAGGGCTGCTCCAGTATGTCTGCCGGCAGGGTTTTGAGCATCATGCAGCGATGAACCAATCGCATTCCGCGGCCGCCCTCCACGAGGCGTTCTCCACCTATTTTGGTTGGGAGACTCATTGGCACGGCGGCAGCTAGGGGGATAGTGGCATGATGGTGGTAAGTGGTAGTGGTAGTGGCAGTGGTAGTTCCGGGACTGAGCTGAATGGCCGATCGGTTTCCAAAGGCAACCCAGGGCTTCTGCGAGACGCTTGGGCGGGCAAGGCCCGGAGGGACAGGCTGATAGTAGCCAGGCACGAAGTGTCTGGGACAGCGCCTCTATGAAAAGATCATTTCGTAGGGGACGATGTGACGCAATCTTGCAGGTTCAGGAAAGCGACGATACGACGAAAATGCCCGGCATTAGCTGCGCCCGATCATACCGTACCCTATAGGACGGTTCTTTCGAGGGGCGCTTTCCAGGCACTTCGTGCCAGCTACGATCGCATCGAATCCTCCGGGACGCAACCCGGGACCGCCCCGGCGATAAATCGCCGGGCTACTGTCATATGTCCCCTCCGGGACGAAGAAACATTTTAGGTGGCCCCGTGATGGCCGAAATGGCACAAGCGGGCTTCGTGAGGGCGGTGACGTCGAAAAAGGTGAAGGCGCATGGCGGCTACCGCAAGGACCGCACCCAGGCAGGGGCCGATCCAATAGATCCACCAGCCCTGCCAGAGTGAGCCGACCAGTTCAGGTCCGAAGGAACGCGCTGGGTTGGCGCTCGCGCCCGAGAGGGGGGCCTCCAGCCAGGTGAGAAGGGCGAAGAGCGGCGGATTGACCAACGGCGTGAATGGTTGGGTGCTCTTGTGAGCGGCAAAAATAAAGATTAAAAGAACGAGGAGAAAGGTGCAGACCGTCTCCCCGGCGACCGGGAGCCAATCAGGAACCGATCTGGCCGGCACTGAGGCGCCCCAGGCATCGCTGGCTCCGATGGATCCCCAGAATAGAAGCGCCACCGCCCCGAAGGCGGCGCCGACCAATTGCGCCAGCACATAACCACTGGTGTCGCGCCACTGCAGCTTTCCTTCCAGCCAAAAAGCAAAGGTCATCGCCGGGTTAATGTGCGCTCCGCTCATTTTGCCAATGGGCGAGTAAGCGATGGCTGCCCCGACGCTGCCGAATAAAAAACCATTAAGCAGCCGGCGAGCGTCCGGCGAAATAGGCAGAGAAGCGAGCGGAGCATCGCGACCCCAAAGCGCGATCACGATGGAAAGACCGAGGAAGACCAGCAGGGCCGTACCGACTAGCTCCGAGGCATACATTCGTGGATGGAGCTTATCAAACGGATGGGGCAACCCTCGTAGCGGTTGATCTTTAGCGACCGTGCTGCGTTTGTTTACGCTATCAACTGTATCCATCGTCATGTGCTGGTTACCCTTGTCAATAACAACAGTCCTGGATGCAACATGCGCCCCGTGATTTCTCCTCATATCGAACTCCAGCGAGGAGTCAAGTTTTGAAAGTTTTGGAAGTTGCTCAGGGAAGGACGAAAAATATCCGTTTGCCCTCACGACGGCTCCGGACCGGCAAACTGAGGCATGTTCGTGGCTCAACGAAAGATCTGTCTGGGGAGAACTTCTTTACGTCGCGCACTCATAAACTGCAATTCAGGAAGCAGGCTGGACGCGAAATGACTTCCGGCGATCCGGCACCGAGGTCCGGTTGAACCTTGGCGCTAAATACTTGTTGCAGCGTTGGCACGTCAAAAGGCTGAAACTCGCGGGGCTCGGGAATCACTTTTTTTTCTGGCCGGTACAGTCTGAAGTACGGCGATCAGCGCAAATGTCATGATTTCCATTTTATAAATTTCCTTTCAAAGAGCTGCCACCAAGGCAGCAAGGTGGTAGCGGTTAAGCGTTGGGCGATAAGCCGCTCGTTATTTTCGAACGGCTAGACAAGTGGCGAGTGCTCGCGGAGCGATCGCTAAGGCGATGAACGCCAAGATAATGCCGACCTCGTGAATGCTAATCGTTTCCATAGTATCTTCTTTTCTCCAGTTAAGTCCTCAACTATGAGAGTCAGATACCGACACCCGGTCGGGGTCTCTCCTCTTGTTTCTCTCAGCATTCGGGAACGGCAACTCCTAATCGAAGCGCCTTCCGGAATGCCCAGAGAAACTCATTCACTGCGACCCACCATAGCACGTTATCGGTTTGAGCCAGCGAGACTTTAACTTGGCTGGGATGGCCAAGATCGAAAATGATTCCGAACCTCTTGATGACGAGCGGGTTAACTTGTTATGGCAGGTTTCGGGCGTTCAGCGTTCAGCGTTTGGCGGGAGAGGGGCGGAGAGGGAGGAGGGAGGGAGGAGGGAGGAGATGCTTGGCGTTTGGGCTTCTGTGGGAGTGGCTTTTGAGGGGTGAGGTTATTAGGCGGAGGTTGGCGAGGGGAGGGATTCAAGAAGGTAAAGCGGGACGCATTACGTACCGGGGGAGAGGAAAACTTGGTTGACAGGGTGGGGGCGATATTACATGATCGGTCACGTTACTGTTCATGTGAACGGTAGCGATTCACTTCCCGGGCCACCGCGGGAAGACCCCCTTCGAATATATGAAAGCTCCAGCATCGCGTTCTTGCAGGGCGCGCTTCCTGACCTCCATCGTCGTAACTTCGGTTACGATCTTGGCTAGCCCGTGGGCGGGCCGAGCCAAGGATCACGTTGACCTCCAGTTCTGGGATATGATCTGGGGGGACCTGAGTACATCGATACCGGCAAAGCGCTGGTCGCCCAGTTTAACCAGGAACATCCGGATATTACCGTCACTTACCGATCTGTACCTTGGACCAATTGGTACCAGACTTTTTTGACCGCCATCGGCTCGGGAACTGCACCGGATTTAAGCACCGGAGCAGGGTACCAAGCGGTGCAATTGTATGACCAGGGAGCGATTCTGCCCATCGACGATGTTATTAGCGGATGGAAAGCGAGCGGGAAGTTAGATGACTTTCTGCCTAACACCGTTGACACCCTTAACTATGATCACCACTACGTGGCGCTCCCTTGGGCCATCGATATTCGCGTCTGGTATTATCGGAAAGATCTCTTGGAGCAAGGGAAGGTGCAGCCGCCGAGCAATTGGGATGAATTAAAGGCGGCCGCCCAGACGCTGACCAAGCCGGCCGCTGACCAATATGGAATGGTGGCTGCTGGAGACACCTTGGGAGAGCACCTTTTGCTCACGTTCATGCTGAATAACGGCGGAGGGCTTTTCTCGAAAGATCGGAAGCTCGAACTTGCTTCAGAGAGAAACCTGGAGGCCCTTAAATTCATCGGGGACCTGGAGCAGGCCAAATCTGTTTACCCGGCCAGTGCAGGCTATTCGGGTGAGGATGCTCTAAGCGCGTTCACTCAGGGTAAAGGAGCCTTTTTCCTAACTACTCCTGGGCTAAGCAGCCGATTTCCGAAGGTGGCCGACAAGATCGGGCTCTTAAAGCCGCCCACCGGACCACATGGCGACCAAGGAACCATTTTCTGGGTCAACAACATCATGCTCTATAAGCAGGGCAAGCATCCGGCGGAATCCAAGCTTTTTCTCGAGTGGTGGTCAGAGCATGAGAAGGATCTCTGGACCAAGGGGCACGTGACTCAGCTTCCGCCCCGGAAATCCTTCGCCTCCGATCCCTATTTTCAGAACAATGCGGAAACCAAGTTCATCCTGGAAAACTATGTACCGGTCGCCAAGACCACCGCTACTCATGCGACCGAGATCTTTCCCAAGCTGAATGATGTCGAAGGGGAGGGGGCTCTCCAAGCACTCTCACAAAGCCTTCTTCAGGGCAAGGATGTCGATTCTTCAGTGAAAACAGCCGCCGACCGATTGAAATCGATCATGGAAGATTAGTGATCGTCAGAAGCGGGAAGCCGGGTGCCCGAGCGGCCCGGCGATCCCGAACAATTCGAGTCAAGAGATCAGCTGATGCCCCTTCAGGTTAGACAACGTTCACCGGCAGCTTCGCGGCGAACTCAGCAGGCGTTCAAGTGGCCCTTCCAGCCGCTGCCCTACTTGTTGTTGCTTCCTTCGCTGGCCCTCATCTTCCTGATTGAGTTTTATCCGTTTATTAACGGCGTTTCGTTCAGCTTACACCGGGGCACCTTGTTAGGTACTGGCGCCTTCGTCGGGATTGGTAACTACCTGCGTCTGTTTAATTCCGCGAGTTTTTATAATTCGCTCTGGTTCAGCTTCATTTTTGCGTTCTTCAATGTCCTGGTCAGTTATTTACTGGGGCTCGCGTTGGCCTTGTTTCTGAATCTGGATTTCCCCGGACGAGGGTTTTGCCGGGTCGCTCTCCTGATTCCCTGGATCGTGCCGGCGGTGGTTTCTATCGTCAGCTGGAAATGGCTGATCGCCGATCGAGGCGGGCTAGTCAATATCATGCTGGGTTCATTCGGGATCGGACCGATTTACTTTCTCAGCGAAAGCGGATGGGCCATGGTGGCCGTGATCGTCATCAAAATCTGGCGCAGCTTCCCGTTCATGATGTTAAGTCTCCTCGCTGCGCTCCAGGTGATCGACCGGACGCTGTATGAGGCGGGAAAAATAGATGGGGCCGGCCACTGGCAACTCTTCCGCCACATCACGATGCCTCACCTGAAAAACATCTCCATCGTTCAGGCCATCCTGATGATTATCTGGAGCATCAATGATTTCGAGACCCCGTTTCTTTTGACCCAAGGCGGTCCGGCCAACGCCACCGAGAACCTGATCCTGCTTTCCTATCGCTACACCTTCGGCCGCAACGATGTCGGCCTTGGTTCGGCCGTCGCAATTCTAACTTTAATCGTCTTAATGGTGCTCTCCACGCTCATGATGCGCCAGCAGGGGAAAAGCGTCTGAGGGAATTTTGAGCATGAAACCGGACCATAAATGGCTTCTTCTACTGGTAGGACTGGTGATCGTTTTCATCGTGGATTTTCCGATCTTGACCGTGGTTTTAAACTCGTTTCGGACCACCGAGTCGATCATCTCCTCACGTGGCATCCTGCCCACTGAGCCGACGTTGGCTAACTATTTTTATATTAATACGCGGACCAGTTTCTGGACGTTTTTATTGAACAGCGGGATGGTGGCGCTATCAAGTACGCTGCTTGGCATCATCCTGGCGAGTTTGGCGGGGTTTGCGATGTCACGCTTTCACGCCGTGATCCTTGGCCCGTACAACCAGGGGTTGCTGATTGTCCAGATGTTCCCGCTCATCCTGGCGATCATCCCGCTTTTCATTTTCTTTCGCCGCCTGAATTTGGTGAACAACTTCCTCCCCGTAATTTTAGTTTACACGGTCACTCAACTCCCCTTCGCAACTTGGATGCTCCGCTCTTATTTTGACGGCATCCCGAGAGAGTTGGATGAAGCCGCCAAAATGGATGGCTGTTCGCCCTTGCGGATTTTTGCGCAGATCATCCTGCCGCTGACCTTTCCTGGTATCGTCGCGGTGGCGATCTTCTCGTTTTTATTTTCTTACAATGAATTCTTCATCTCCAGCGTTTTCCTGCGAGATGAGAACCGAATGACGATACCGGTCGGCATCCAATCCTTCATGCAACAGTACTCGACAGATTGGGGAAGTCTGATGGCCTCGGCGACCTTGGCGATGGTCCCGACCCTGATCCTCTTTCTGTTCATTCAGAAGTACCTGGTCTCGGGTGCGACCGCCGGGGCAGTTAAGGGCTAAGCAAGAAAATCAACTATGTCGAATCAAGCAGAAAAACTACCGGCCAAAAAAGGCCGCCCGTCTCCAACCCGCCGCCGACTGAGGGTAGGGTTCGTGGGCTGCGGCGAAGTGGCGCAGATTATCCACTGGCCTAGCCTGTACCAATTGCCGGATCAGTATGAGGTTACGGGATTGTGCGACGTCAGTCCGCTGATCCTGGAAGAATTGGGAAAGCACTGGAATGTTCGGACTCTGACCACGGATCACCGGGAGCTAGTGGAGAGCCCAGAGGTGGATGTGATCTTAGTGTCTAATCCAAACGCCTTCCATGCCGAGGTCACCCTGGACGCCATCGCAGCTGGAAAGCACGTGCTGGTGGAGAAACCGATGTGTGTTACCCGCCGGGAGGCAGACCAGATCGTGGCTGCCCAGAAGAATCGTAAGGTGATTGTGCAGGTCGGCTATATGCGCCGTTATGCCCCGGCTTTTCTCGCCGGATGCAAAGCAGTCAAGGCCATGACCGGAGATTAAGTTTGCCCGAGTCCGCGATTTTCTGGGGAGCAATTCCTTAGTGATTAACCCTACTTCCCGAGTAATTCGTGATCCGCAGTTACCAAAATCCTTGCAGAAAGACGCCCAACTGCGCGATCAAGCGTTGATTGAAGAGGCCTTGGGCGGAACTCCATCTGCGGCGCTCCGCCGCGCTTACTCGATCATGTTAGGGTTAAGCAGCCACGACCTATCCGCGATGCGGGAATTGCTGGGGATGCCGGAAAAGGTGCTTTTTGCGGCTCAGCGTGGCGGCGGAACCTACATGGCGGCGGCCTTTGACTACGGCTCGTTTATCTGTCAGTTCGAAACTGGCATTGATATGATCCCGCGTTTCGATGCTCACCTGGAGGTGTATGGCAACCAAAAGGTGATTCGGATCCAATACGATACGCCTTACGTCCGGAACTTGCCGATCCGGCTCTTCGTCACCGAGGACAACGGCCTCGGTGGAGTCACCGGGCTCGATTCGCATACCGCTTGGGGAGACCCATTTGTGGCAGAATGGAAAGCCTTTTATGACAATGTGTCCAAAAACCAGACCCCGAAAACCTCGCCGTCGGACTTTATTCAAGACCTGGAGCTATTTTCCGAGATGGCGCGTTTGATGCGAGAACCGTAGGTGATAATAGGAGTCGCTTCTTAGCGAGCTTCAGAACAGGAATGCAGATATATTTGTTCAACCAAAAACAGAAACTCCCTTTATGAAACTTTCTCAAGTTGGAGCCCAGCTCTACACCGTGCGTGAGCATCTCAAAGACCCATCCGCGTTTGCCCGGACCATCGATCGCCTGAAAGGCATCGGCTACCGCGCGGTAGAGCTTATCAATTCGGAAACCGTGAGTGATCAACAAATCGCCAAAATCTGTGGGGACGCCGGGATCGAGGTTGCCGCCGCGCACATTCCTGGAGAGGTCATTCTCCAACGGCCCGAGTCCGCGACAGAAAAGTTAAAAATCGTCGGAGCCAAAATTGGCGTTTACCCTTTTCCGCGAGGGGTAGATTTCGGATCAAGAACAGAGGTCGAACGATTGGCAGACGGATTGGAACAAAGCGCCGCCTTTTTCCAGCGAGAAGGCCTGACGCTGGCCTATCACAATCATGCGATCGAATTTGCCAGTCTTGGTAAAGAGGTGGTCTACGACGTGCTTCGTTCCCGGGCGCCGGGGTTAACCTTCGAACTCGACGCCTATTGGGTCCAATACGGTGGGATGAACCCGGAGCGATGGGTGCGAACTCTCGGCAACAAGTTAGTCAGCCTGCATCTAAAGGATTATGGGATTGCTAGCAAGCCAGACGCACCTCCATTCTTGACCGAGGTCGGCCAGGGAAATCTGGACTTTCGCACCCTCGTTGCGGACGCCGAACGCGGAGGATGCCAGTGGTACATCGTGGAACAGGATTATACCCCGGGGGATCCGTTCGATTCGCTCGAAATCAGTTTTCGGTACGTGCGCGACGAATTAGTAGCACCATGATTGGAAGATGATGCCAGGGCTAAAGCAGAGCGGAGCCGCTATGCCTCGCCGCGCGAAACTTACGATGGACGATGTGGCCCGTGCCGCACGGGTCTCCAAACAGACCGTCTCGGCCGTCCTCAACAACAAATCGGGCATTTCTGAAGAAACGCGTGTCCGGGTACGACAGATCGTCGCCCGCCTTGACTACCAGCCTAACCTGTTAGCCGGCAGCTTGCGCGGCCAAAGCAGCCTCACGGTTGGCGTGGTCATTCCAAGCATCACCAACCCTTTCTACCCAGAATTTGTTCGAGGGATCGAAGATGAAGCTCAGATCCACGGATACTCGCTTTTTTTGTGTAATTCGGATGAAAACCCGGAGAAGGAGGTCAGCTACCTTCAACTTTTGCGTCGCCACCGCATTGCCGGGTTGATTGCGGTCACGATTAAAGTACACCCGGCTTGGACGGAGGCCCTGAAAAAGTTAGCCATTCAAGGCGTTCCGGTGGTCATTGCCTTAGGGAGCTACCGGCCAACGGTCAACGTAGTCCAGATCGGCGTGGACGACGTTGCGGGCTTCGTGAAAGCCACTTCCTATTTAATCGATCTTGGCCACGATCGTATTGGGATGATCAGGCCGCCGGCCGATCCAAATGGCAAAAGTCCGCGCGTGACCGGCTTTTTGAAGGCGCATGCCCTTCGAGGAAGGAAAGTGGCGCCTGAGCTCCTGGTGCCCGGTGGATGGCACGTGCGAGAAGGTCAAAGCGGAGCCGCTCTCCTGATGAAACTTCCGGTGCCTCCGACGGCGATCGTCGCCCCCAACGATATGGCAGCCATCGGCGCGATCACCAAACTTAAAGAACTGCACTATCGCGTGCCGGAAGACGTGGCGGTCGTGGGTTATGACAACATCGCTATCGCGGAGTGGTACGATCCGGCGATCACCACGGTGGATCAACCGCACTACCAAATGGGCCAACGAGCCATGCAAGCACTCTTGAAGCGGTTCAAAAATCCAGACGACCCCGTAGAAGCTATCACTTTCGAGACTTCGCTGGTCATTCGGCATTCTTCAGGGGGACCGCGGTAGGGCAGGAGTGACAGGAGACAGGAGTAGCAGGAGGAGCAGGAGACAGGAGACTTCGGCAGGATCGAAAGATTGCAAGCTGATAGTGGAACGATGCGCCTCTTTAGGTAGTGTCGGGTCTTTGGTGCGTAGGTTTCTCTTTTAGTTAATAACTGACTAGTGGCTTCAGTTGGAAGCCCTAAAAAGCTTGCAATTTCCGCTCGGGGCGAAGAATTGACTCCTGACTCCTGACTCCTGACTCCTGACTCCTGACTCCTGACTCCTGACTCCTGACTCCTGACTCCTGACTCCTGCTCCTGTCTTCTGTACTTCTGTCTTCTGACTTCTGACTCCTGTAACTCCTGATTCACTCGGCCAGAGCATGTAGCCGATGATGGGCAGTTCGGAGGTGTCCGTAGAGTTCGCGGTAAATCTCTTGATAACGCATTTGTAACCGTTTCGAGCGGTCGGGATTTGGTTCGAGGCAAATCTCTTCCTGGCGCGCCGCTTGTACTGCGGCCGCAGGATCAGGAAAAAGACCGCAGCCCAGCCCTGCCAAAAGGGCGACTCCAAGGCTAACCGCTTCGCGAACCGGATTGACCTTGATTGGGGAAGAGTAGACGTCCGCTTTAATCTGGGCAAAAAGGGTGTTTTGCAGCGATCCGCCGATCATCAGAATCTTTTCGAAGGGGGGCAGTCCAGCGACCGTGCCCATCGCGTCGGCGATGGCCCGAGCCTCAAAAGCCAAGCCCTCCAAAACCGCCCTGAACATGGCTCCACGGGTCGTATTCGATCTGACTCCGATGAAGGCACCGGATGAACGCGGATCAGGATGGGGGGTCAGGCTGCGGACGAGATGAGGCAGGAACACCGGAACCGCCTCGACGGCTTGGGCCGCTTCATTCGCCAGTTCCGTGATACTGGCGTTGCCACCTAGTTCTCGCCTGAACCATTCCATGGCCGAGCCGGCGGTCTGAAGTCCACCGGTTAAATAGCAGGTTGGTTCTTCGATCCAGAGGGCTCCTTGCGCTAGTCCATGGTTAGCAATCCTTTGATCAAAAACGGGTTTGGGAATTACCGAGTTCAAGGACTCGGAAGTGCCGATGCTATCAAATAGCACGCCGGGGTTAAGTCCTCCGGTAGCAAAGGCTCCGCTGAGGTGATCATGGATGCCGACGCTCACGACCGTGGTCGGCGGAAGGTTGGTGGCGGTCGCGCTGGACGCCAAGACCGGGCCTAACGGGGTTCCGCTCCGGCGGACAGGAGGGAGGGAGCTGGGTGGCACGCCGGCGATTTCCAAGATTTCAGTCGCCCAATCCCCTCGGTTTAAATCGTACGCCAGAGAACGACAGGCCAGACTCGGATCGGTGGCCGGCACTCCGCAAAGCCGAAAGGCAATAAAGTCCGCAAAATGGAGCCAGTAACGCGCTTTTTCAAAGGTGTGGGGATCGTGATTCTTGACCCAAAGAATCTTGCAGAGTCCGAACATCGGATCAGGGCTGAGGCCTGAAGTTTTGAACAATGTCTCATAACCCACTCGATCTCGAAGCCACTCGTATTCGGCGATCGTTCGAATGTCGAACCAGGCGATGGCCGGAGCGAGGGAGCGATCTTGCGAATCGATCGGCACGACTGATTCAGCGAGGCTTGAGACAGCAATGCCTCGGATGCCTGCGGGATTCTCGATTTGCGAAATCACGGAGCGAATGACGCGACAGGCGGCCTCCCAAATGGGCTCGGGTTCGAAATCCGTCCAGCCCGGACGCGGATGAGATTGCGGAGTCGCTTCGGAGCCTTGAGCGACAATGGTTCCGGTGTCATCCAGGGCGAGGCACTTCAGGTTAGTGGTTCCGATATCAAGTCCAAGAACCAGTTCGTGTTGCGGCATAAAAGCGTCTTTATTGTCTAAATCTTAGGAAAGCCAATTGGCGGGTCGAGATGATTCAAATGCGGGTTCAGGCTGAATTGCCCGCCTGACCGCTGCGACGGGAGAGGTTAACCCGAGATTACATAGGTGGCACAGATTGGATAAAGGGGGAACTAGGCTAGTTATCGGGGCGTACAATCCGGGACGTCACTGGCCAGCGCCATCCTGGCCCCGGCAAATGGTCAAACTTACGCTCCGTACTTACGCCAACTGTACTGGGGTTCGTAGCCGAGAATCCGACGGGCTTTCTCTATCGACAAAAGCGTCTCGTTGGGCCCGACCTCTCTTTTAAACGGTACCCCCGGAAAGCAAGCGGCTACCAATTCTGCGTTGGGGCGAGTCATTACTGTCTCGGCATTGGCAATAACAAAAGCCGAAAAGCCCTTAAAGGACGCGGTCAGCGCTTTGCGAATCGCCTGGGCGGCATCTCGCGAATCGATGTAGGCCCACAAGTTCCAGGACCGGAGTTTAGGGTCTTGGTCATAACCGGGAAATTTTGCGTAATCTGCCGGTTCCATGACGTTGGAAAAACGTAGACCAACAATTTTAAGTTCCGGATCCCAGCGGCAATATTGCTTGGCCATCTCTTCGCCCAGCAATTTGGAAAGAGAGTAAGAAGTCTCAGGCCGGGCGGGATATTCTTCATCGACGGGCACGTAGGGCGGCGGAACTTTGAACGGTAAACCGAGCAGCGTTTCACTCGACGCCCAGACGACATTTTTGATCCCTAGTTTGCGCACCGCTTCAAAGATATTGTAGGTGCTGAGCGTGTTCACATGGAAGGTCACCGTATTGGGGAATTGGGTTGGACCCGGAATGGCCGCCAAGTGAACGACGGCATCCACTCCCTTGTACAAATCATCGATCTCCGACAAAGCCTCGACGGTCTGCCCAAAGTCGGTCAGATCAACTCGAGTGAATGGGCAGAGCGACTTGGCGGGTGGTGCGAGATCCACATTAAAAACCTCGTATCCGTGCTGGAGGAGCTCCTGCACGCACGCCCGGCCGACTTTGCCGCTGCCTCCTGTAACGATGACTCGTGCCATATATTTTGGTCTTTTGAAGGGAATTCGAGCGTAAAGCGGAAAAATGGGATGTCAATGCGATCGCCTGAGATGTCATGAGTAAGCGCGGCTTTCGGCTTTGGTGAGTCCGAGAGGCAAGCCTTAGGCGCATTCCTCAGCTCGGAGTCGTCGGCGCCGAGCCAGGCTTGACAGACTGCTCGGTGGCGAAAGTAAATAGACCATTGTGGCCGTAGAATATTCAGCTTTCGCCGGATGGAAAAAGAACCTCAAGCTGGCGAATGACTCTGTCGAGCTCATGGTAACCCTGGAGGTGGGTCCCCGCATTATCTCTTACCGGTCGCTGCCGGGACGGAACGTTTTTAAATGGATGGAAGAGGAAGCGCGAACGTCCGGGGAAAAAGAGTGGAAAATTCGCGGCGGTCATCGCTTCTGGGTCGGTCCGGAAGACTTTGGCAAAAAGGAGAGCCTGACGTATGCGCCTGATAACACAGAAGTCGAGCATACCATCGAGAACGAATACCAGGTCACTGTTTCGCACATGACCGAGTCCCCGAGAACTGTACGCCGGGAGATGATTCTCTCGCTGGACCAGACCGGACCGGGAGTGATCGTTGAGCATCGGCTAACCAACGAAAGTGGCAGTTCTTTACTCGTGGCACCTTGGGCCCTTTCAGTAATGGCGCCCGGTGGTTGTGCGATCATCCCTCAACCTCATCCTGGAAAGCACCCAGACGATTTCGTGCCGAACCGCGCGCTGATCCTGTGGCCTTTCACTGATTTCTCGGACCAAAGATTACTGATGGGGCGGCACATCATTCGCCTGCGCCAGGAAACCGGACCACCGATCAAGTTCGGACTGCGACTGACTGAGGGATGGGCGGCCTATTATGAAAATGGCCGTCTTTTTGTGAAAAGTGTTCCCATCCTGGACGAAGAGATTTATCCCGATTTAGGCTCCAATTTCGAAGCTTTTGCCAATGCTGAATTCCTTGAACTGGAGACTCTGGGGCCGCTGAAGTCGCTTTTGCCTGGGAAAACGGTGGTTCACCAGGAATCGTGGGTGGTTTTTTCGGATGTTAGCCCTCCATCGCTGAACGAGGAAGAGGCTTTGCGGCAATGGATTGAGCCGTACGTACGGCAGTTGCCGGATAAGAAGAGTCAGTGACGACGGTGGCACACCCCTTGGCCGAATTTCCCGGTTGAGCTCTGTAATAAGACCTTGACGGTCATCGAATGCCAGTTAATATGGGAAATATGGTTTCTATTGCAGCTACAGAAATAGCCTTGAATCGGTTCGCTTCCGTGGCTGCTCGCTCCTCCTCATCGTCAGTTCAATTTCGCCTCGCTCTGCCCGCTGATTTACCGGTTTTAGCCCGGTTTCGCCAGGAGCAGGCAGGGTCGACCAGAGTCGGAGCCAATCAAGCGATTCCAGACTTTTGCCGGTCATTCGAGACGTTTCTGCTCGAGCGCATCAAAACCGGGGAATGGTTGGTCGTGATTGCGGAAATTAACGGACAGCTCGCCGGTTGTGCTTACCTGCAGAAGATCGCCAAGCTGCCCCGCCCCGGACGCTTAGACCGGGAATACGGCTTCATCACGCTCTGCGTTCGAAAGCAATATCGCGGACAGGGTCTCCGAGGACAATTGCTCCAGGAAATCACTCAATTGGCAAAATCAGAAGGCTTGGAGTCTCTAGTCGGACGGCCAAACACGGAAACTCGTTCGATGTATCGAGGAATCGGCTTCCGGCAAGTTGAACCGCAAATGGAACTCGACCTCTTGCCAGGTTTTTAAACCTAGTAAGATTTGGCGAACAACACTCGGCGCGGACTTGGTTCCCCCGAAATAACACAGGCGCCCGGTTCGTCGTCACGGACTTCCTGGTCAAACGGAATACAACGGATCGTGACCTTGAGTTCTTGTTTGACTTGCGCTTCTACCGCGGGACTTCCTGACCAATGAGCAAGTGCGAAGCCACCATGAATTTCCGGTTTCTCCTTATTCTTTGGCGTGAAAAAGTCGTAAAAGTCTTTCTTCGAATCGATTCGAACGGTGCTCGTATCGCGGAGAACCTTGGCCCGTTGGTAAAGGTTCCGTTGAATATCTTCGAGAATGGCCGGCAAGCGGTCTACGACTTCGGCGGAGCTCTGGAATGACTTCTCCTTAATGGGCTGATCGCGGCGTGAGACGGCGACTGTCCCGGCGGCCAGATCGCGCGGACCGATCTCGATGCGGACGGGCACACCTCGCTTGATCCACTCCCAGTTTTTGGCTCCGCCACCGATATCGCGTCGATCAACTTCCACCCGGATTGGTTCATCCGCATACCGCTGGGCGGCGATCTGCGTCTTAAGCGTGGCGGCCGCCTCCAGAACAGCTTGCCTGGTCTCTTCTTTGGGCGTGATTGGCAGGATGACCACCTGGGACGGCGCAATCCTGGGGGGCAAAACCATTCCATCGTCGTCGGCGTGGGTCATAATGAGAGTGCCGATTAAACGGGTTGAAACGCCCCAGCTGGTCGTCCAGACGTATTCCTCCTGACCGGTGCGAGAAATGTATTTGATCCCGGAGGCTTTCGCGAAATTCTGGCCGAGAAAATGAGAGGTGCCAGCTTGAATCGCTTTTCGATCCTGGACCATCGCTTCGATACAGAGAGTCTGGACAGCGCCAGGGAACCGCTCGCTAGCGGTCTTTTCCCCGTGATAAACGGGAAGCGCCAGATGATTCCTCACGAAGGTAGCGTAGACTTCGAGCATCTGAACCGCTTCTTCGATGGCTTCCTGTTCGGTCTCATGGGCGGTATGGCCTTCCTGCCATAAAAACTCCGAAGTTCTCAAAAAAAGGCGAGGGCGCATTTCCCACCGGACCACGTTGGCCCACTGGTTGATCAGCAGAGGAAGGTCGCGATAAGACTGAACCCACTTGGCGAAGGTGGAGCCGATGATTGTTTCCGAGGTTGGCCTGACCACCAAAGGTTCGGTCAACTCCGCCGAAGGCGCCGGACGCATCTTACCGTCTGGCCCCATTTCCAGGCGGTGATGGGTCACCACTGCGCATTCCTTGGCGAAACCTTCTACATGCGCGGCCTCTTTCTCAAAATAACTGACCGGAATAAACAAGGGGAAATAGGCGTTTTTATGGCCGGTCGCCTTGATCATCGAATTCAGCTGGTCCTGGATATTTTCCCAGATTCCGTATCCCCAAGGTTTGATCACCATGCAGCCGCGAACCTCCGAATTTTCGGCAAGATCGGCAGAGTGAACGACTTGTTGATACCACTCGGGAAAATCCTCGGCCCGGGTGGGAGTGATCGCGGATTTAGGCTTGGGGTCGGCCATGGTTGAAAGAAAGTAAATATTTGGTAAAAAATTCGGCCCCGCGTTCGAGCTCGGCGATCTCGATATATTCGTCGGCGGTATGGGCTTGGGCGATGGAGCCCGGCCCGATCGCAATGGAAGGGGTACCTTCGAGGGCGAAAAACGCGGCGTCACAAAACCAGTTGGCTCCGGTTAGCTTCGACCCTAAGGCAACAAATTTGGCAATAAACGGGTTGTCCGGCGAGGTATAAAGGGGCGCTGAAATCTTGATGGGCGTGACAATCGCAGGAACCTCGTGCTGAAGAAAGAAATCCGCCACCGCCATAGCCATCGATTCCTGTCCCGGTAAAATCCGGATATCCATCTCGGCATAACAACGATCGGGAACTACGTTGATCTTGGCGCCACCGCGGATTCGTCCGGTGCTGATCGTCGCTTTGCCGAGAACCGGATCCGGCTCTACAGGACAGATCTCGGGGAAATGCTGATGGAGGATTTTCAACGTGTCCGTCATACGATCGATGGCATTAAGACCGGTTTCCGGAAGGGAGGCATGGACTGACTTCCCCTGGGTCTCGATCTCGATCCAGGCGGTTCCTTTATGGGTATAAACCACATTGAGGCTGGTCGGCTCGGCGACGATTGCGAAGTCGGCCATTTGCCGAACGGCGCAGGCTTTGGCTCCAAACTGTTCGAACTCTTCATCCACCAGGCCCGCAAATCCGACGGCCACATTGAGTTTTGACAGATCGACCGATTTGAGCGCCCAGAGCATCGCGGCCATCGGTCCCTTGGTGTCTGAACTTCCACGCCCGTACAGTTTCCCGTCCAGGCACTTGCCAAGAAAAGGGTCCACGGTCATTCCTTCAACGGTCACGGTGTCCAGATGCGGCGCGAAAAGGATGCGTTGGGTGGCCCCAGGCGGAGCAGGCCAGAGACCGTAAACATTGGGTCGTCCAGGTGCGATCTCTTCGTACTCGACTTCGGCACCAAGACTTTCCAGGAAAGCGCCGACAAACCGAGCGATGGCTTCCTCTCCTTGGCTGGCCACCGAACCGGACGGATTTTCGCTCGGAATCTGAACTAAGGCCTGGCATAAATCCACGACGCTAGAAATGGAAGAGAGGTTCATAAGGGATGCCCTGGAAGATACCATTCAATGAATTTCCGCAAACCTGATTGGACGCGCGTGACGGGCGCATAGCCCAGCAACTGCCGAGCCTTCGAGATGTCAGCATAAGTCGCTGGCATGTCCCCAGGCACCGGAGGAAGACGGTTGATGGTCGCCTTTTTCCCAAGAGCCGCTTCAATTCTAGAGATTACCTCGTGGAGTTCGATGGTTTCACTTTCTCCGAGGTTAAAGATATCAAAAAGCGTTCCCTCGTACTTGAGGGAGGAGATCACCCCCTGGATAATGTCTTCGATGTAAGTGAAGTCCCGCCGAGCAGTTCCGTCACCGTAGACATCGATCGGTTTTCCCTGATGAATTAGGTCGGTAAACTTGTGAATCGCCAGATCCGGCCGCTGGCGCGGGCCATAGACGGTAAAGAAACGCAGGCAGACCACCCTGATGTGGTCAAGGTAAGAATAATTTGAACAAAGGTGTTCACCGGCCAGCTTGGTGGAAGCGTATGGGCTCAACGTCTGGGTCAAGACCTGATCTTCGCGGAACGGAATCACGCGGCAGGCGCCGTAAACTGAGGAGCTGGAGGCAAAGATAAAGCGCTCAACTCCGTATTTCTTGGAGGCCTCTAGAAGGTGAAACGTACCGTTGATATTGGTGGCCAGATAGAGGTCCGGGTGCTGGATCGAAGGTCGAACGCCGGCGCGGGCGGCGAGATGCACGACTGCTTCTGGCCGTTCCACTGAAAAAGTGTTCAGAACAGCTTTCTGGTCCCGGATATCGACGGAATGGAGTCGAATATCGCCGTTAACCGGCTCCAAATTTTGCCTCTTGATTCTGGGATCATAGAAGTCGTTGAAATCATCCACCACCGAGACGGTGTGCCCACCGGCCAACAAAGCCTCGACCAAATGCGAACCGATGAACCCGGCGCCTCCGGTTACTAGTACTTTCATATCGCGACGGGCTCGAAACTGGGAGGAAAACTTCAGGAGCGCAAGGAGTAAGTTTTATTCTAGAAACCGAAATTCAGAGCTAAATTCGACATTATCGGGATTTCCAGATGACTGAAAATCCGAGGGTTTGGCTTTCGGAGCAGAAGAATTCATCCGGGTTATAAAAGCCGCTCTGTCTCGTTTTCCCGATTCTAGCGCCACTTTCAGGGGGCCCCTTAGTTTGACTTTTTCCCAGGGTAAATCCCATAGGCGCTAACTTGATCAAAGCCTCGGCGCGGAATGTATTTCGTCCCGGAGAGACAGCATGATCGTAGCCAGGCACGATGTGCCTGGGACAGCGCCACCCACGAGAGCCGTCCCGTAGGGTACGGTATGATTCGCGCAGGCCTGCGCACCGGTTCGATGATTGGAGCGACGAAATTTTGAATACGCGGCACACATCTTCGATGAGAAATACCTCTGGGTTTAGCTGCGCCCGATCATACCGTACCCTACGGGACGGTTCTCTCGGTGGACGATTTCCCAGGCACTTCGTGCCAGGCTACGATCATGCTGTCCCTCTGGGACGTAATATTCTCAGCGCCGAGGCTTTGATTAAGTTAGCGCCTATGGGGTAAGGTGGCCGAGCCCCTGTACTCCGGAGTTGACATCGGCCAATTTTAGGACGGTATATAAGTCTGATGGCTGAAGCGAAGAAGGGAGTGGCAAGGATTCCGGTCCCGCCCAGAAAGCGGTCTACTCCGGAAGATTCTGAGCGCCCGGGAGAGCAGTCGCTCCCGGAGAACGAGACCCGCGGAGTCCACATGCTGATGTCGGATGTGGTTCAGGAAAAACGGGATCCGCTGACTGTGCCCCTGATCGGCTTACTGCTAGCTTTTTCAATCATATCGCTTATAGTCCAACTACTGATTGCGTTCAGTTGACCCTGGATGGGCCGGGTGGGCGCAAAGCAGAAAATGTTAAGTTTTTATGTCTACCGAATCAGTTACTCATCTAGACGAAACCACTTTTGATCAGACGGTCAGCGCCGCGAACGTCCCGGTGCTGGTTGATTTTTGGGCAACTTGGTGTGGCCCATGCCGGATGATCGCGCCGGTCCTGGACGAAATAGCAAAAGAGCAGGGAACCGCCGTTCGTATCGCCAAGGTGGATGTCGACAACAATCCCACTCTTTCAAACCGTTTTGGGATCCGCAATATTCCGACGATGTTATTTTTCAAATCTGGCGAGGTAAAAGACCAAGTCGTAGGTTTGACCAGCAAGGCGGATCTGATTTCCCGATTGAACGCTTTAAAATAAATATAAACTAAGGAAGCCCGCAGGTTTTGGATGAAGTCCATCCCAGCCTGCGGTACCATTTAAGGTATGCATACGATTGCTCTTGTGACCCCCGGGCCGACCGAATGGGTGTTGATACTTGTCATCGTCCTCGTTTTGTTCGGTGCGAAAAAGCTGCCCGAGCTGGCGAAGAGTTTGGGTCAAAGTATGAATGAGTTTCGGAAAGCCCGTGAGGAGTTTGACAAAGAACTTCATCAAGCCGGGCAAGACCTGAAAGCTTCTCCCCAAAATACTCAACCCTACCAGGCCACCCAACCGGTTCAGCCAGTGGTGCCTGCTCAGCAAGCTGCGCCGGTGCAGACCGTGCAATCACAACCGCCGCAACAACCGCCAACTCAGCCTTCTTAAGGTTAGACCTTAGCCCAAAAGATTTCACCAACCCGGTCCGGCGTCAGCCTGACCGGGTTTTTTTATGCCGCCCAAGAGCATTTTAATTTTGGTCCTATGGAGCCTGTTTGGTGTACCCGGGGCCGCCTGCGGCGCGGAAACGGTGATTTTCGCCCATTACAATATCGAAAATTATCTCGAGATGAATCGTCGGCAGGGCGAGGAAGCTGTTCTCGGCCCCAAACCAGAAAACGAAAAGAAGACGCTGGTCCGGATCATCAAAGAGATCCAGCCGGACATTCTTGGTGTCGCCGAGATGGGACCGCCCGATCAATTCGAGGAATTTCAAAAGCGCCTTAAGGAAGCCGGTCTGGAGTATCCTTTTAACGAGTATGTCGATGGGCCGGACCGAGATCGTCATCTGGCTTTGCTGAGTCGATTCAAAATTCTGGAGCGCCATTCTGCGAAGGATTTGTTCTTTGATTTGAACGGGCAACGGGAACCCGTTGAACGCGGATTTCTAGATGTCACTATCGAGATTAATCCATCCTTCCATCTAAGGTTGGTGGGTGCCCATTTGAAATCGAAGCTTTCGGCTCCATCGGGAGAAGCGCTTCTTCGGCGTAATGAGGCTCGCCTGCTCCGACAACATCTTGACGCCGTGTTAGCCAAGGATCCAAATGAAAATCTGCTGGTCTACGGCGATCTCAACGACACCAGGGATCAACCTCCGATTCAAGAGATTCTTGGATTGCGGCAAGGTCCGAATCGGCTGAAAGAGATCCCCCTCGCGGATTCTCAGGGGGATCGTTGGACCTACTATCGGCGTCTGAGTGACACCTATGATCGCATCGACTATATCCTGGCGGACAAGGCGCTTTGGCCGAAGATCGATCAAGCGCATTCCTATCTTTATCGATCGCCGGACTGGTACTCAGCCAGTGACCACCGGCCGGCAGTGGCCGCGATCAGAGCGATAGGACCGTAGGAAGAGAGGAGTTGCAGGAGTTCAGGAGTTACAGAATAAAAACCGTTCTCCGGGTCGTGTTTTTCTCAATCGCGGTGTTTTCAAAGAAGCCGTAAGAAGTTCGGAATGCTGTTTGCCGCAGGCTTTGGCGCATTTGCCTCAAACGTAAGGAAATCAGGTCTTTGCGGCGGTTCGGAAAAACAGGGTCGGAAATGATCCTGGTTATTCTGTAACTCCTGCAACTCCTGAA
Organism: uncultured Verrucomicrobiae bacterium; assembly: GCA_963808535.1. Taxonomy (GTDB): domain Bacteria; phylum Verrucomicrobiota; class Verrucomicrobiia; order Chthoniobacterales; family JAFAMB01; genus JAFAMB01. Next base: position 231,325 of record CAWEGF010000005.1, read on the forward strand.
CTCCTGAAACTCCTGAATCGTGAACTCCTGCAACTTCTCCAAGAGTGCTTGCGGAGCGGAGAGGGGCCACCTAGTTTGATGGCGTTTGTCCCGAGAACGCCTTCAGGGGTTCCGGGACGATTTCCTGTCTGGAAGAATTTATGTCCAATATCGTTTTAGTCGGCGCGCAGTGGGGGGACGAAGGTAAAGGAAAGGTGATCGATTACCTCACCGATAAGGTTGACGTCGTGGTGCGAAGCCAAGGGGGGAACAATGCGGGGCACACCGTCGTCGTTGGGGAAGAGAAATATGTCCTTCGGCTGATTCCCTCCGGCATTCTGCGCAAAGGGAAACTTTGCGTAATCGGTAACGGGGTGGTGCTCGATCCCATCGCCCTTTGGGAAGAAATATCGGAATTGGCGGCGCAAGGGGTGAAGATCAATTCGAAGAATCTATTGATCAGCGAATGCGCGCATCTGGTTTTTCCATTTCACAAAACCATCGACGAACAGCGGGAGGTCTCCAAGGGAGCGCAAAAAATAGGAACCACCAAACGTGGGATCGGACCGGCTTACGGCGATAAGATCGCGAGGGTTGGAATTCGTATAGGGGAACTTTTGCAGGCTGATTTATTCACCGAGAAGCTGCAGGCGCGGGTCAAAGATGCCAACTTCGTCCTGAGAGATTTGGGGCAAAAGCCTATCAGATTTAAGACGTTGTTGGATCAATATCTGGAAGTTGGTGAAAAAATACGACCGTTGGTCACCAATACGGTTTTGACGATTCACCGAGCAATGATGGCTGGCAAGGAGATCCTTTTTGAAGGCGCCCAAGGAACTTTCCTCGACGTGGATCATGGAACTTACCCGTACGTGACGTCTTCAAATACGACCGCCGGGGGTGCTTGCACGGGCTCGGGCGTTCCTCCGAACAGGATTGACCGGGTGGTCGGCGCCATGAAGGCGTACACGACGCGAGTAGGGGAAGGGCCGTTTCCCACGCAGGACGCCGTGGTAGCCGATCTCATGCATTCAATGGGAAGAGAGTATGGTGCGAACACCGGTCGGGCCAGGAGGTGTGGTTGGTTTGATTCAGTGGCGACGCGTTACGCTCAGATTTTGAATGGGATCGATGAATTGGCGGTGACAAATCTGGATGGTTTGGATTCACTGGCGCGACTGAAAGTTTGCGTGGCGTACAAGCTAAACGGGAAAAAGATCGAAGTACCGCCGACCTGTGTGCGGCAGTTGGCCAAATGCGTTCCGGTTTATGTGGAAGTGGATGGTTGGCAGACTCCAACCAATGAGGCTCGGACCTTGGAGGACCTCCCGGTCAACGCTCGAGAGTATCTGCGCCTCATTTGCGATCTGACAGGGGCAAAACTTAAGCTGGTTGGTGTGGGCCAAAGTCGCGCCCAGACTATTCTGGTGTAGAGTCTTTCGCAGGACCCAGGGTTTCAAGAATGTCCACGAGAGCTCTGAAACATATTGCAGTGATCATGGACGGCAACGGCCGTTGGGCCCACCAACGCGGTTGGCCGCGGACCAGGGGTCATCTCGAAGGAGCCAATGCGGCCAAGGAATGCGTCGAAGCTTGCCTCGAACTCGGAATCGAATACCTGACCCTTTACACGTTTTCGACGGAGAACTGGCGTCGCCCGAAAGCGGAGATCGACACTCTGATGGGGCTTCTACAGAAGTTTCTGCGGGATTACACTGATGATTTACGAAAGCGGAGCGTCAAGCTGGAGGCCATTGGTCGGCTCCATGAAATTCCGGCAGCGGTGCAAAAGCAATTGGGCCAATCCATCGCCGCCACCGCTGACGGGAAGCGGTTGACGACCATCCTGGCGCTAAATTATAGCGGCCGAGCGGAAATCGTCGACGCTGTGAAACGGATCGTGGAGGAAGTCGTCGCCGGACGGATGGAGATCGGCCAGATCACTCCGGAGATCTTCGCCGAACGTTTGTACACGCATAAATGGCCGGATCCCGATCTTTTCATCCGGACTTCGGGCGAAATGCGAATCTCTAATTTCTTGCTCTGGCAATTGAGTTACACGGAGATCTACGTGACCCCGAAGCTTTGGCCGGACTTTGGGAGGGACGATCTTCGCGAGGCCGTGGAAGAATTCGGGCGACGAAACAGAAGATACGGCGGAGTTTAGAATCTCAGTTCACGAAGAAATGTCTTTTTTTGCGCATCGCCATTGGACCAGCCTTCAAAAGGGCTTTATGCTCGGTGCTCAAAATTGAGCGTGTTTTTGTGCATTCCCGTAGGTGCGCAAAATATATGCCTTCACTCGAGAAGCGGGGACTTTTTGAACCGTTCCCGGTAACTCATCCGTACAGATATTGATGCAGACGATTTTGTTAGTTGATCCTGAAACCGATTTCCTTGAGTGGGCGCAAAATCAGCTCGAGACGCCGACGACCCGCGTGGTGACGTCGACGACTGCCGACGAAGCCTACAAAATCTACATTGCCGAAAATCCGGATCTTTTGATTTCAGAGACGCACTTGATGCCGTTCAGCGGATTGGAGTTGTTGGCCCGAGTTCGCCAGCGGGATTCCAATGCCATCGTTATCCTGATGAGTGCTTTCGGTACGACCCAATCGGTCATCGAGTCGATGAAATTAGGCGCTTTCGATTACCTGAGGAAGGAGTCGTTGCCGTTCAATTTGAAACCGGTCGTGGACGCTGCTCTAACCGCTCAAGCCGAAATGCGTTCCGCGACGGCGTTTAAGCCCCAATTGACCGTTGAGCAGTACCAGGACAGTCTGGTCGGCCAATCTCCCCCGATGCAACAGGTTTTCAAGATGGTCGGCCGGGTGTCTCACAGCGATGCCCCGGTGATGATTACGGGAGAGAGCGGGTCAGGCAAGGAGTTAGTGGCGAGGGCGATCCATCATTACAGTAACCGCAGTCTCCAGCCTTTTATCGCGATTAATTGCGCCGCCATTCCGGAGAATCTGCTCGAAAGCGAGCTTTTCGGACACGAGAAGGGAGCTTTTACCGGGGCTTCCGCCCAAAGAATCGGACGATTCGAGCAGAGCAACGGGGGAACTCTCTTTCTGGACGAGATCGGAGACATGGCCTTAGCCGTCCAGAGCAAAATTTTACGGGTCCTTCAGGAGGGTGAATTCTCGCGGGTCGGAGGGAACACCACGGTCAAAACCGACGTGCGAATCATCGCCGCCACCAACAAGACGCTGGAGCAAGAAGTCGCCAAAAAGCAGTTCCGGGAAGATCTTTTTTATCGCTTGAATGTCGTCAGGATTCACCTGCCGCCGCTTCGGCAACGAAAGGAAGATGTCAATTTATTGGCGGAATATTTCTTGAAGAAGATTGCCACGCTTAAGCATCTACCCCAACTCAAGCTTTCGGAGGATGCTGTAAAATTGATGGAAGATTATCCATGGCCAGGCAACGTGCGCGAACTGGAGAACACCATTCAGCGCGCTTGCGTCCTAGCCACCAGCGATGTGTTGCTTCCGAAAGATATTCCACTGGGCGCGGCAAGCCAACAATCCGACGGCGGACCGGAGAATGTCGCGGTGGCAATTAGTAGCAATCCGGTAAGGCCAACTCTGGAGACGGCCGTTGAAATCCTCCTTGATGCGGCCTCGACGGATCGCTCGCTCCAATTGCTTCCCTGGTTGGAGCGGGAATTCACCCTTTTCGCCATGAAGCGGACCAAAGGAAACCAGGTCAAAGCGGCGAAATTGCTTGGGGTTACCCGTGCGACGCTGCGAAAACGAATCGAGCGCTATGGGATTACTCGGGAGCTGAATTTTCAGTAGCTTATTCGGGCGGCGATCGACGTGACTAGATTGAGCGTATTGGAACCGGAAGGCGCCAAAGGTATCGTTCCTGGCCAGGATCAATCTCACGCCGCCATGTCTGAGCAGTTGGCCGGGATAGTTGATTCAATCCGCAATTTCGAGCCGATTCTGGAGCTCTTCGAAAGAAAAGGTCCGGTCACGCTGGACCATGTTTGCGAGGGCGCTCAGGCTTTTGTCGCGGCTTGTGCAGTGCGGCACCATCACTCCAGATCCTGTTGGATTCTTTGCCCGGATGTTCGGCGTCAGGAAGAAGTTTTCAATGGCCTTTTGAACTGGCAGGTCGAGGCCTTGTTTTTTCCTGAAATGGAGTGGCCGGCGGTCCCGGAGTCGGTTCCGGATCCGGAAATGCTTGCGGAGCGTTTAGAAGTTTTGCAAAAAGTGGCCGAAGGTAAACGAACGGTCATCGTGTTGACGGAGGCGTCCCTGGAAGACGCGGTGCCAAGCGCCCAAGCACTCCGGAAACAGACGCTGATTTTACGGCGAAACGATCGCCTCGATCGGGACGCATTGTCCGCGGCCCTTTTGAAGAGCGGATATGAAAAATCTCCGCAAGTGACGGCTCGCGGGCAATTTGCGGTTCGTGGTGGGATTATGGATATCTTCTCCTGGCATCATTCTTTGCCAGTCAGAATTGAACTCTTCGGGGAGGATATCGACTCTCTGCGAGAGTTCGAACTGGATGATCAGACCTCGATTCAGACCCTGGATCGCTGCGAATTGCTTCTGGGTGACATCGAAGATCGGAATGTCGGGCTCCGCAACTATATCCGGAAAGCGGATGTTCTGATTGGCATCGAGTCGGAGCGGGACGAAGCGGTGATCAAGATTACCTCCGGGGCAACTGTCGGGGAGTCGGTCGAGGACTTTCGAACGGCCTTTTTCGGAACCGGCTTTCAAGATTTTGAAGCGGGTGATTTTCTAGTTGAAGAAAGCAAGCGAGAGATGGCGCTTCGCCAGCTCCGGACTTGGATTGGCGAGCACTGGCGCCTCTTTGCCATCTGCCACAATGAGGGAGAAATCGAGCGTCTGCGCGATGTCCTGCACGACAACGAGGTGGACGTGGAGGCGATCAGGTTTGTGGTCGGATCACTGACCCGGGGATTTGTTTTCCCAGAGGGAAAATTGGCCATTTTGTGTGACGCCGAAATTTTCGGCCGTTACCAGAGCCCCAGCGCGCGCCGCCTGGCGCTTCGAAGGTCGCGGCTCAGAGGGGGACGGGCGCCGATTGATTTTTCGGAAATCGCCGAAGGGGATCTGGTCGTCCACTTGGAGCACGGGATTGGCAAGTATCAGGGTATCCAGAAATTGCAACAGAACGGGTCCGAACAGGAAGTTGTGGTCTTGGAATTCGCCAATGATTCCAGACTTTATGTTCCGTTTGAACAGGCGTTTTTGGTTTCTCGTTATGTTGGGATCGGAAAACGATATCCGCCCCTCAGTACGCTCGGCGACAACCGCTGGGGCAGGGCCAAGAAGGCGGCAGAAACTGCGGTTTTCGACTATGCCGCCAAGCTTCTCGAAATCCAGGCGGAGCGAAATTCCCGGTCAGGTTATGCCCATCCTCCGGATACCGAATGGCAAAATGAGTTTGAATCGTCGTTTCTATATAAAGAAACCACTGATCAGATGCGCGCCATTCAGGACACCAAGGCGGACATGGAAACGGACCGCCCGATGGACCGTTTAATCTGCGGAGATGTGGGTTTTGGAAAGACCGAAGTTGCCATCCGCGCGGCATTCAAGGCGGTGATTAACGGGAAGCAGGTCGTGATGCTGGTACCGACCACCGTTCTGGCTCAACAGCATTACAACACCTTCCGAGAGCGGATGTCTGATTATCCGATTCGCGTGGCCATGTTGAGCCGTTTCCTCTCGCAACGAGAGCAGCGAGAAACAGTGCAAGGGCTCAAAGATGGTACCATTGATATCGTCATTGGAACCCACCGACTGATCACCGGAGACATTCAGTTCAAGCAACTTGGCTCTGGTCGTCATAGACGAGGAACAGCGATTCGGGGTACGCCACAAAGAAAAGTTCAAGGAACAGTTCAAGTTGATCGATGTCCTGACCCTTTCCGCAACGCCGATTCCACGAACGCTTTACCTTTCGTTGGTCGGGAGCCAAGGATATGTCCGTCATTGAGACGCCCCCTCCCAATCGTCTCCCGGTCGAGACCGTGATTTGCGGGTACGACGAGCGGATTATTCGCGATGCCATTCAACGGGAACTTCATCGCAACGGGCAAGTTTACTTCCTCCATAATCGTGTGCAATCGATCGATCGCGTTCGGGACAAAATCCGTTTGTTGTGCCCGGGTGCCAGAGTTGATATCGGCCACGGTCAGATGGACGAACAAGACCTGGAAGAGGTCATGGAACGGTTCGTCGGCGGCAAGACCGATGTGCTGGTTTCGACCACGATCATCGAGAGCGGTTTGGATATCCCGAACGCCAACACAATCATCATTGACCGGGCGGACCGGTTCGGCCTCGCCGATTTGTATCAACTGCGCGGCAGGGTGGGCCGAGCCCAGCACAAGGCTTATGCTTATCTTTTGCTTCCGCGCGATATGATGACGGTCGGAGCAGCTCGCCGGCGGATAAACGCCATCAAACAATATTCGGGGCTCGGGGCGGGATTTCGAATTGCGATGCGGGACCTCGAGATTCGGGGCGCGGGCAATATCCTCGGAACCGCGCAAAGTGGACACATCATTAATATCGGGTTTGATCTTGTATTGCCAATTACTGCAGCAAGCCGTGGAGGAATTGCAGGGAAAAAGAGTTCGCGTCAGGAACGATGTCGCTCTCCGCCTTGATTTCGTCTCCACCAACGAATCCGAATATCTCACTGCTCAGACCCAACTCGAGCCGGCGTTTATCCCGGCCGATTATATTTCCCAACCGCAAACGCGCATCCAGGCGTACAAGAGATTGGCGGAAGCGAATTCGAAAGAGGCCCTCCAGAAGCTGGCCCGCAATTGGCGAGACCAATTTGGCCCACATCCGCAAGCGGTTCGTAATCTCCTCACTCTGAACGAAATAAAACTGATGGCGGCCCGCACGAAGGTGGTTTCCATCGAAGTAAAGGATTCGAAAGTAATGCTCATGAGGGGCGGCGATTACCTTCTAATCGGCGATCGCTTTCCCCGCTTGACTTCCAGCACAGGCGAAAATAACATTGCCAGTTTGCTAGCTCTCCTAAGCCGACTTTCCTGACCATACCAATGCCCTCGAAGCTGTTGTTCTCGTTGTTAATCGCCATCCTGCTCGTCGTTCCGAAAATCAGGGCCGCTGACCCCGAGGTTATTGATGGAGTTGCGGCGGTTGTTAATGGAGATGTCATCACTTTTTCTCAAGTGCAGGAAGTCTCGGGTCCGCGTGAACGGACCTTGCGCGAGCAATTCACCGGACAGGAATTGATCGATAAGATCAAAGAAGCGCGTCTTGCCGCCCTAAGCGATTTGATCGATCGCCAACTGATCGTCCAGGAATTCAAGAAGAAGGAATACAGCATGCCGGAATACGTCGTGGACGATCAGATCCAGAACATCATCAAAGATGATTTCGCTGGGGATCGACAGGCCTTTTTGCGGACGTTGAACGCGCAAGGCTTCACGATGAACAGGTTCCGTCAGATCCAGAAGGACAAGGTGATTGTCGGGGCGATGCGTCAGAATAACGTCAAAGGAAACTTCACGGCGACTCCGCAAGCAATCCAAGCTTATTACGATGCCAATAAGCAGGAATTCTTAACCCCAGAGCAATTGAAGCTACGGATGATCGTTCTGAACGCGGACCCGCTCGACGCCAATTCGGGCGATTCAACCAAGAAAATGGCTGAGGAAATTCGCGACAAGGTTAAGGCTGGAGCGGATTTCGCCACCATGGCCAAAACGTATTCCATGGATGGCACCGCCGAATCGGGTGGCGACTGGGGACTTATCGACCGCAAGACTTTGAATCAGCAGTTAACCGACGTCGCTTTCGCTCTCTCGCCCGGGCAAACCAGCCAAGTGGTGCAAATCGGGGATTCATTTTATATCTGCTATTGCGAGTCTAAGAAGAACTCCGGCACCATTCCGCTTCCCGAAGTTCGGGATGGCATCGAGAAGAAGCTGGAGCAAGTGCAACGGCAAAAGGCCACCCAGCGATGGATCGATAGCCTGAGGGAAAAAGCGTTTATTAAGATTTATTAGGCCCGCGGCAAGAAAATGGTTTCTTCGTTCTGGCGGCCCCCGGCCTGGTGGGTGAGGATCGAACGAGAATAAGGATGACCCGCCCACCGGGACGAATCGCTGATCATCGCGAAAAACGAAAATCTCCGTTGCGCAAATATCTTAAGGTATTTGACATCGGTTTGCAGAACACTTTCGTTTATCGTTGGAATTTCCTTTTCCGCTCTCTTTTTGGCTTATTTCCGCTTCTAGGCACCGTCTTTATTTGGGGAGCCATTTTCGAGGCGAAAGGGGGAGGGATCAACAACTTCGACTATGCCTCAGTCGTCTTCTATTTTCTCCTGGTTTTGGTGCTCGATAGCCTCATTACGCCAGGGGACGATGAATGGCAGGTGGCGGCTGACATCCGCGATGGGCAGATGAACTCGTTTCTGATCAGGCCCGTAAACTATCTGATTTACAGATGGGCCCTCTTTGTCAGCAATCGGTTGCTCTATACTCTGGTCACGCTTCCGGTGGTGATTATCATCTTCGCGGCATTCCACCGGTACTTGGCGTGGCCCTCATCCTGGGCAGTTTGGCTCCTGACTTTGATCAGTGTGATTCAGGCGGCATTGATCCAATTTTTAATCGCTTATTCCGTAGCCCTCTTCGCGTTCTGGATGCTGGAAATATCTACTGTCGTGTTCATCATTTATTCCTTCGAATATTTTTTGAGCGGCCACATGTTCCCGATCGGCTTTATGCCGCCCTCCATTCAAGCGGTTCTGAAGTTCTTACCCTTTCCCTATGAATTATATTTCCCGATCGCGATCTTCATGGGTCAAGTCCACGGGGCTGAACTCTGGCAAGGTTTGTTAATCCAATTTTGCTGGGTCTTGATCATCGCCTTCGCTGCCAACACCCTCTGGCAGCAAGGGCTCAAACGGTATCAAGCAGTCGGAGGCTAAAGATGGCATTCAGATGGCTATTAGCCTTGCTGCTCCTGGCGTCGTTGTTGCTCGGCGGTTGTTCAGCCTCAGACCCTCTAAAGAAAAATGATCCTGCCTTCTTCGGCGGCGCAGGTGGAGGAAACGATGGCGGTGGTGCCACCGGCGGTATGAGCCTCAGTTGGTAACGTGGCCAACAAACTGTTCCGGGTTACTGCTCCGGAAGAGGTAAACCGAGACGCTTTACGTACATTAGGAACTGGGCGATTGGGATGCTAATAAATAACACATCCTGTCCCGGAGGGACAACCCGATCGTAGCCTGGCACGAAGTGCCTGGGACAGCACCCCTCGAAAGAACCGTCCCGTAGGCTACGGTATGATCGGGGCAGCTAATTCCTGAGGGTATTTCTCGTCGTAAGGTGCGCCGTGTTTCTTTAGGAAGATTGATACTCTTTTTGAAAAATTTGAGATTTCCTCATTCCAGTCATTGCATCGGTGCGCACACCTGCGCGGATCACACCGTACCCTACGGGACGGTCTTTTTGTGGGGGCTTGTTCCAGGCACTTCGTGCCAGGCTACGATCGCACTGTCCCTCCGGGACGTTTCGCAACAGACTTTAGCTTTGAGCTGTCCCCAAAAGTAGGTAAACCGTCCCGGTTTACGTTCCGGAAGAGGTAAGCGGGACGCTTTACGTACATCCGAGATCAGGCGGGGTCCGGCCGCAGCTGCGTGTTGCCGCGGATCTTTCGGTGAATCCAGATGCTTTCCAGGACACCGAGCGCAAAGAGGACCAGAACCAGAAACGATCCGCCGTAACTGATCATCGGCAGCGGAACGCCGGTGATCGGGGTGATCGAGATCGTCATCCCAATGTTCATGTAAACGTGCGTGAAAAGAAGCGTAATAATCCCAACCGCCGCCAGCCGACCCAGATCATCGGTGGCAGAGGCCGCGATCAATAAGCCGGTCAGCAAAAGGGCTCCAAAGGCCGCCACCAGGGTGATAGTCCCAACAAAGCCCAGCTGCTCTCCGATGGCAGCAAAGATAAAATCGGTGTGCACGATCGTCGACGGTAAGAAACCGAGCTGCACCTGGGTGTTCGGGGCCGTAAATCCCTTGCCGTAGAAGCCTCCCGATCCAATGGCGATTAAAGATTGATTGATCGTCCAGCCGGCGCCCTGGGGATCGTAATCCGGGTTAAGAAAAGTGGTCAGACGCTCCCGTTGATAGGCTTTCAGTCCAAAATTTGCAACCACCGGCACCACAGCTATGGCGACAATGATCATTACCAGGAGATAACGCTTCGGGACCCGGCCGACGTACAGGAGAGCTAGCACGGCGGGAATCCAGACCAGGCATTCGCCAAGGTCAGGCTGGATCAGAATGAGAATCCACGGCGGGGCTATAATCGCACCGCAGCTTAGGATTCGCCCAACAGTCGGCCACAATCCAACCCAGTTTTCGGTATTGGCCAGCAACCAGGAGATGAGAAGCAAGGTTGAAATCACGGCCAGTTGAGCTGGTTGAAAGCTGATCGGGCCAATTTCCAGCCAGCTCTTGGCGCCGTAGGTCGTTCGACCGATGAAATGGGTGAGGGCGAGGAACCCCAATCCGCCTAGATACATGATGAGGGGAAAAGAAACATGGTTCAACCAAGCGCGATAATCGATTAAAGCGGCCACAAAAAACACCACGATCCCGATAGCCAGCCAGACAATCTGCCGCCTCCACATTTCGGTCAGGTAAACTTCCTCCCGCATGTAGGTGGCGCTGTAAATCGCCATCACTCCAAAAATTGATAAGCCGACGGCGATGGCCAATAACAACCAATTCATTCCGATTAGCTTGCGCAGGAGTAAGTTCATTCGATAGCAAACCTACTAATCGAGAGTCGGAACGCTGGCGAGCAAGTTTCGCGTGTATTCATGCTTAGGCTGGCGATAAAGCATTTCGGCGGAAGCAGCTTCAACCACCTCTCCCCGGCAGAGCACCACAACCTCATCGCTGATATGCTCAACGACGGCAAGGTCATGCGCAATGAACAAATAGGTGATCCCCAATTCGGATTGGAGATCCGCCAGCAGGTTGACGATCTGGGCTTGAACGCTGACGTCGAGGGCGCTCACCGGTTCATCGCAGACGATGAGCGCAGGTTCTACTGCGAGGGCTCGGGCTATTCCAATCCGCTGCCGCTGCCCGCCGCTGAATTCGTGGGGATAGCGCCGCAACAGTTCAGGCTTCAACCCGACCTTTCGCAAGAGTTCCGCTGCCCGGTCTTCTCTCTGAGAGACATTAAGCGAAGGGAAGTGCACCCGGAGCGGCTCAGTGACGGTCTTCAAAATGTCCCAGCGCGGGTTAAGCGAACCAAAGGGATCCTGAAAAATCATTTGGATCTGTCGACGTAGCGGCCGGAATGCCTTTTGCGACAGGGTAGTAATGTCGGTTCCGCGAAACAGGATGTTACCACTGGTGATTGGCACCAACCTGAGGATGGCCATTCCGATCGTCGTTTTGCCGCTCCCGCTTTCACCAACCAAGCCGACGGTCTTGCCCAGAGGGACATTAAACGAAACGTTCGTCACGGCTTTGATTTCGCCCATCGCCCCACCGAGGAAGGAAGATCGACGAGGAAACCAGATCGTGAGATTACGAACCTCCAGAATATTCACACAGAATGCGTAAAATAAGCGGTAAGTGGGCTAGTAGGAGCTGCTTCTGTGCTAGATTCAGGAAGGCCGATCTCGTAGGCGGCCCGCCCGGCTTCCACCGCTTTGCGGAATGCGCCCGCCATCCGCTCAGGATCGGTGGCAATGGCAATCGCCGTGTTTACCAAAACGGCGTCGGCTCCCAGTTCCATCGCTTCCGCCGCGTGACTAGGTACTCCGATTCCGGCATCCACTACCACCGGAACCGTCGCTTGGTCAATGATGATCCGAATCTGGTCTCTGGTCTGGATTCCGCGATTACTTCCAATGGGCGAGCCCAAAGGCATAACGGTGGCCGTACCCACCTCTTGCAATCTCTTGGCCAGGACCGGGTCGGCATTGATATATGGCATCACCACGAACCCCTCTCGAACCAGTTGCTCGGCGGCTTTCAAGGTTTCGATCGGATCCGGCAGCAAATAATGGGGGTCCGGGTGAATTTCTAGTTTGACCCATTTTGGCAATCCGGCGGAGGCGGCGAGGCGGGCCAACCGGACGGCTTCCTCGGCGGTCATCGCTCCGCTGGTGTTGGGCAGTAACAGGTAACGAGCCGGGTCGATGTAATCCAGAATGTCGGCAAATGGGTCGTGCCCGCCGGATAAATCCGCCCTTCGCAGCGCTACGGTGACAATTTGAGTGCCGCTGGCTACTAAAGCGTCCCGCATCCGGGAATTGCTGGCAAATTTTCCGGTGCCAACCAGAAGCCGTGATTCAAAGCTGCGGTCCGCGATGGTTAACATGGACGGTGGTCTGGACATATAATAGAACCTCAGGACAATTACTGACTCCGTCCTTGAACAGCAAGTAATCGCTTTCTAGATTCTGAAATGCGCCCATCCGGTAGCGAAACTCCAAATCTGGCGGGTCAGCTTTTGGTGGCGCATCCGAACTTACGGGATCCGAATTTTCGTAAGACGGTACTGTTTCTCAGCGCCCACGACAGCGAGCAAGGGGCGCATGGCTTGGTGCTCAACCGCCCGACCAACAAAAGCCTGACCGACTTCCTCCCGGACCACGAACTCGATGCCCTCGGTGAAGTTCCTGTTTACCTGGGAGGCCCGGTTGGCGCGCAGGAGTTGACGATCGTTTCCTTCGATTGGGTTGCTGGCGAAGCGAAAATAACCTTTCATTCGCAGCTTTCGCTGGATCAAGTGCAGACACTCGCCGGAACCGGCTCCAAAATGATTCGGGCTTTCGTTGGCTATGCTGGTTGGGCCGGAGGGCAACTCGAATCTGAGCTCCAGCAAAGTGCCTGGGTAGTCCATCCGGCCACCGAATCGATCCTGGATGGCTCATCGAACCATGAGATCTGGCTCGAGGTCATGAAGAACCTCGGGCCGGCTTACCATTTGCTAGCCATTGCGCCGGATGATCCTTCGCTGAACTAGAGCCAAGGTATTGTGGAAAGGAAATTGGAATCCGGAGGCCAAGGAACGGTGAGGCGCCTAGTCAAAGGCTTCCGCAATCAGAAATCATTTCGGGATTGGCTGGAAAAAAATTACACCAAATCAAACGGTATCTGGATCCGCTTTTACAAGAAGGGCTGTGGCAAAAAGACGATCACGCGTGCGGAAGCCCTCGAAGAAGCTCTCTGTTTTGGCTGGATTGACGGCCAACTTGACCGTTTTGACGATCATTCGTGGATCCAGCGATTCACGCCAAGGCGCTCCAGGAGTGGATGGTCAAAAATCAATACCCAACACGCCCAACGTCTCATTGAAGCTGGCAGGATTACCGACGCCGGCATGAAGGAAATAGAGGCGGCAAAGGCGGATGGCCGTTGGAATGCTGCTTATGCCTCACCTCGGGACGCCTATCCTCCGGAGGATTTTTTGCAGGAGTTGAATAAAAATAAGAAGGCGAAGGACTTCTTTGAGACATTAAATAGAGCCAATGTTTATGCGATTGTTTATCGCCTGCAAACCGCCAAAAAGCCGGAGACCCGGGCAAGACGGATGAGGTTGATTCTTGCTATGATGGATCAAGGGCAAACGTTCCATCCTTCACGAAAGATCGCTGACCTATGAAAATTGGTGTTCCCAAAGAGATCAAAGAGCAGGAAAGCCGGGTGGCGGTTTTGCCCTCGGTTGTTTACCAACTCAAGAGACTGGGTCATCAAATCTACGTGGAGCGAGACGCCGGAACGGGGGCGGGGTACTCGGACAAAGAGTATGAAGAAGCTGGGGCCATCATGTTGGACGATCACGCCGAGATCTTTCGCGAGGGAGATTTGATCGTAAAAGTGAAGGAACCGTTGCCGGCGGAATATCCCTTGTTGCGGGAGGGACAGATTTTGTTCACCTACCTTCACCTTGCCGCCGCCAGGTCTTTAACTGAGGAGTTAATAAAATCGGGGGTCACCGCCATCGGATACGAGACAGTGGAAATCAATCGGCGATTGCCCTTGTTAGAACCGATGAGCGAGATCGCGGGACGGATGTCGATTATCGTCGGTGGCTATTTTCTCGCCAAGCATAGCGGTGGAACAGGAGTTCTTCTCGGTGGAGTACCGGGTATTTTGCCCGGGAACGTCCTGGTGATCGGAGGTGGATCATCCGGGGTCAACGCGGCTCGAATGGCCGGCGGCTTGGGAGCAAACGTCACGATTCTGGAGGTTGATTTCGATCGAATGAGATTTCTGGATATTACGATGCACACTGCCCACACGCTCTATTCCAACGAAGCGCATATCCTGGAAATGTTGCCGCGAACTGATTTGCTGATCGGAGCGGTCCTGGTTCCGGGAGCGAGGGCGCCAAGATTGATTACCAGAGCAATGCTGAAACTCATGAAGCCTGGGAGCGTGCTGGTAGATATCGCCATCGATCAGGGAGGGTGTTGTGAAACTTCGCGTCCGACCACCCACCACGATCCGGTCTACGTCGAAGAGGGAATCACCCACTATTGCGTGGCGAATATGCCAGGTGCCTATGCTCGGACGGCAACCCAAGCCCTAACAAACGTTACCGCGCGATTCGTGGAATACCTGGCAGAGGGTGGGGTGGAGGGAGCTATCAAGAAAGAACCCGGCTTTTGCCAGTGGCATCAACGTCATGGGAGGGCGGATTCGGAATAAGGCCGTTGCGCAAGCCCATCGGCTGCCATACGAGGAACTTTGACGGGCCTCTTCAATCGTCCTCCAGCCTCGGCGCGGAATCTATATCGTCCCAGCGGGACAGAATGATCGTAGCCTGGCACGAAGTGCCTGGGACAGGTGCGCCTCGAAGAGCCGTCCCGTAGGGTACGGTATGATCCGGGCAGGTGCGCCCACCGATTCGAAGATTGGAGGGAGGAAATCTCGAATGCGGTATCGCTAAGCAGAATATTGGGAACGGGCGAAGGCGTATTCAGCGGTGGTATCTCGCAAGCACGCTCCATTGCTTTGAGCAGCAGCTCGAACATCACGGACACAAACCTTTCAAGAAGAGCATTTAGCCTTCCTAAAGAAACACGGCGCACATTTCGACGAGAAATACCTGTCGGATCAGCTGCGTCCGATCATACCGTACCCTACGGGACGGGTCCTTTGGGGGAGGCTTTCCCAGGCACTTCGTGCCGGGCTACGATCAGCTGTCCCTCCGGGACAAAAGCCATTCGCCCATCGAAGGGCCTCGCATTAGGTTAGCGCTTATGGGCTCCTGCCTGGGTTAACTTTATTTCGGCAGCCGCCCTGAAGGGACGGCAGAGAACCGTGCTGTGCTACGTCACGCTGCGGCATTCCAGGATCCAACGGGCCTCTTCAATCGTCCTTCGTCGTCGTCCTTGTTATCGATCACTGAGTCCAGTGGAAAGTTCGTGGATCAACGCCAAGGCGCGGTCACACTCAGTGCTCGAGGACGAAGGACGACTACTTGGTGAGTTGAAAACAACCCTTATAATCTCACGACCCTCGCGCTCTTGATATTGGGATTGGTCAGTAGCGATTCGAGGATGGCTTCATCGGGGACAGAATCAAGGTTCAGGACCGTGAGAACCTCGCCGCCCCGGTGGTCTCTGCTCAAGGACATGTTGGCGATATTCACCGAGTGGGCTCCTAACACCGTGCCGATCTGCCCAACGATGCCAGGGACATCGTGATTTTCCAAAAGAAGCAGAACTCCGACCGAACGTGCCTCGACATGGCGACCGTTGATCCGGATGATTCTTGGTGACGATCCGATAAAGGTTCCGGCGACAGAGACGGTTTCTCCATGGCCAACTGCTTGCAGATCGACAAGATCCGTGAATTCGCCGGCGGCGCTGTCCTTGGTCTCAACCGTTTTTAATCCCAGCGTGGCAGCCAGGGAGGTGGCGTTGACGGGATTTACTTCTCCGCCCCCCGCTTCTTCCAGAAACCCTTTCAAAATGTAGCGAGAGATTGGACTTGTTTCGAACTCGTTGACTTTCCCGCTGTAATTGATCGTCAGCATTTCGCAGCGTTTGGGGGCGACCTGACGCAAAAATCGTCCGAGCTTTTCACCAAACGCCAGATACGGAGCGATCACGGTCAGCGTCTTGGCGTCAATGTTCGGTACGTTCACCGCATTCCTGATCACACCTTCAAGGAGGATCGATCGGATAGCCTCGGCGATCTCGATCCCCACGCTCTCCTGCGCCTCGGCGGTAGAAGCCCCCAAATGCGGCGTGAAAACCACGTTCGCGAAACTTCGCAAAGGAAAGTCCGACGGGGGCGGCTCCGTCTCGTAAACGTCCAGCGCCGCCGCGGCGAGCTGTCCGGATTTAAGAGCTTCCAGCAAGGCCTGCTCATCGATCAAACCGCCCCGGGCACAATTCACAATCCGAGCGCCTCGCTTCATCTTCGAGATTCGCTCCGCGTTAATGATATGCTTCGTCTCAGCCGTTAACGGCATATGCATGGTCACGAAATCGGATTGGGCCAGCACTTGATCAAGGTCCTCAAAAAGCTCGACTTGCAACGACCGCGCGCGGCTGGGGGACAAGTATGGATCGTACGCTATCGCCCGCATCCCGAAGGCCATTACCCGACGTGCGACCTCGGTGCCAATCCGCCCCATCCCGAAGATGCCGATTGTTTTGCCGTGAAGTTCGACGCCCTCAAAACTCTTTCGATCCCATTTGCCGGCCTTCACGCTGGCATCCGCCTGGGGAATATTCCGAGCGATTGAAACCAGCAGGGAAAAGGCGTGTTCTGCCGTGGAGATGGTATTGCCTCCCGGGGTATTCATGACGATGACCCCGCGACGAGTGGCCGCGTCTACATCAACATTGTCAACTCCGACTCCGGCGCGTCCGACGACCTTCAACTGTTTAGCCGCATCGATGACCTTGGCCGTGATCTTGGTCTGCGACCGGACGACGATAGCGGAAAAATCAGCGGCGATGGCCACGAGGTCAGCTTCTTTCAGACCCGTTTTAACTTGGACGAGCAGCTGACCGCCGCTTTCGAGCAATTCGACCCCTTTTGGCGAAATGGAATCAGCGACCAGGACTTTGGGCTTATCCATGATTCAGCTTCGTCAACAATTCCTTAACCAACACAAACACCGGCAGCGATGCGAAGCTAGAGATCAGAGACGAAAAGGCCGGCTCCCGCGCCGGTTGCAAGGCAGAATCTCGCTCTGTTTTGCTGACCAGATTCGCGTGGACCTCAGTTTCAATGCGACTCGCCGAAACCGCCAGCGCATAGCGGGCCAGCGCCATGAGGGGCCAATTGTTCCGGTACATATCGTATTTAAGATAAAAGACCCGTGGAAAACCGGTTCCGGTAATTAAGGTTTCGCTCCAGGAACCATCAGGGTTTTGAGACGAAATCAGATGATTTACGCCTCGCTCCACACTGGTCCGATTGACAGTTGGGAAGGTGCATAGTCCGAGCAAGGCCCACGCGCTTTGAGACGGTGTGCTCACTCCCTGGCCTCGCAGGCTCGGGTCTTCGTAGGATGCCACACTCTCACCCCAACCACCGTCATCATTTTGACAGGTTTCCAACCAATCCCGACCCCGTTGGATCCAGGGCTCGTTCATGTCCAGTCCGACCGCCTGGAGACCTCGCAATACTTGCGAGGTCCCATAGATGAAGTTCACGCCCCAGCGGCCATACCAAGCCCCATCGGGTTCCTGCTTCTCCCGCAAAAACAAGGTGGCTTTATCAATTGCCGGGTGACCGGGACGAAACCCGATATTGCCAAGAATTTCCAGCACCCGTGCGGTGACGTCGCAACAGCTCGGATCCAAAATCGCATTGTGATCGGCGAACGGGACGTTTTCGAGAAGCGGGTTCTGCACGTCTTTATCGAAAGCAGCCCATCCGCCGTCTCTATTTTGAAAGCTCAACAGCCAGCGAACCACTCGGTCATACAGAGGAGGGTCGTCCTGGTAGCCAGCGGTATGGAGCGCCAATAACACCATGGCGGTGTCGTCCACATCCGGGCCGAAAGGATTGTTGAATTCAAAACACCAACCGGTCGGTTCCGGCTCGGGATTATTCACCGCCCAATCGCCGGCAATGCGCACCTCTTGCGCCAAAAGCCAGCTCACCGCCCGGCGGGATGCTAGATGATTCTCTCCAATTCCCGAACGCGCCAGGGAGACCAACGTGATGGCGGTGTCCCAGACTGGAGAAAAACAGGGCTGGATTCTAAAACCCTGCTCGTCATCGACGAAAAGTTCCCGGAAATCGGCGTCGGCCTTTTGGTAAATCGGATGACTTGGCTGATATCCTATGCAGCGCAAGGCGATCATCGAGTTGAGCATCGCCGGAAAGATCGCGGCTAATCCGCTGCACCCATCCCCAATGCGTTCTAGCATCCACTGTTCGGCGACGTTCAAAGCCGTCTTGCGCAACGGCAAAAAGCCATTTCGCTCAACGATTTTCAGACACCTGTCGATCAGAATGAAGAACTGTTTCAGACCCGCCGCTTTGGTGTGAGGTACCTTGGTTGGATCAATGTAGAGTTCGGAAATTCCCCGCTCGGTGGGCAGCACGCGCGTCGGCTTGTAATGGTTAATGATCGCCAGGGGCACGACCATGGCCCGCGTCCAGGAAGAAACCGCATAGAGGTTGACCGGCAACCATCTAGGAAGCAAAAGAAATTCGACCGGTATCGTAGGGACGGCGTCCCAAGGGATTTGACCGAGTAGAGCCAAGTAGAGCCGGGCGTAGGTGTTTGTCTTTTCGATGCCACCCAGCTCCCGGATCTTCGTCCGGGCGAGCACTAGTATCGGATCCTGCTTTGACAACCCGGCGAGAGTCAGCGCCAGATAGGCCTTTACCGAGGCATTGACCTCCGAAGGACCCTCGGGATAGATGTTCCAGCCGCCATCCGGCTGTTGCCGGGAGAGAATGTGATCGACACACTTTTGCTGCAGATCGAAATCGATATCACCCGACCAGTGCATGAACGTCACGTAGTCGGAACAGAGCGTGGAATCGACGATCAACTCACCTATCCAATACCCCTCGGGATGTTGAAGACTGATTAAATGCTGCTGCGCCCTGGAAATGGCCTGTTTTAGGAGCGCGTGTGCTCCTTCATCGTCATTCACCATGTTCTCCCGTTCAACAATTTACTTTAGCCGCGCGCAACAACCGCCTCCTGCTTCGGCTTGGTCGCAGCGGCCGAGATCCCGTTGAACACGATCTGAGGATCCGGAATAGTCTTTGGTCTGGGACGTGGGCCAAAGTTAAACCAAATGTTCTTCAAGGTATCACCGGGTCGTCCTTGCAAACCGATGGTTGCCGAGGGTTCGTAACCGCACTGAACCATGCAATTCTCGCATCGCGGATCCCGCGCGACACCATCGACGACGCCGTACTTGCTCCAATCGACCTTCTCCTGCAGCTCCTTGAAAGTCCCATAATGCCCGTCCGTCATGAAATAACAGGGAGCTTTCCAGCCTTTGATATTCCGAGTTGGTATCGCCCAGGCTGAACAAGTCAGATCTCTCAACCCAGCCACGAACTCCAAGTAAACCGGCGTACCAAAGAGTGGGTATTTTTTACCCCAGATGGTCGCTCGGGAAAATTTCTCGATGGTTGCTCGTCGGGTCAGGAAGAAGTTGGCCGGGTCCAAACCCAGCCGTTTCGCCATATCTTTCTTGGCGGCGTCATAATCGTAGCCGGGTGAAATCGTGTGGCCATCGATATTCAGCGTCGCCAGAAAATCGAAAAGATGCTCAATCTCAGAGACATCCGTCTCTCGATAAACGGTCGTATTGGTAGCCACTTGGAATCCCAGGATCTTCGCCATGCGCATCGCTAAAACGCACTCCTGAAACACCCCTTCCCGTTCCACGATGATGTCGTGAGTCTTCTCCAACCCATCCAGATGCACGTTCCAGTACATCCATCCGCTGGGCGCGATCACCGGTTTGTTGGGATCTTTGGGACCCTTCTTGATCTGCTCGATCTCGCTGGGTGTCAGAAGCTTCTCGGTTCCCAGGCGAGCCAATTGAGGAGCTACCGCCTCCGGTTGGCGGGCATACGTGACCGCCAGGTAATCCCGCATTTTCTTCCGCATCCACATGCCGTTCGTGCAAATGTAGACAATCCGGCGTTGGCCAAGCAGTCCGTTGACCAGGGCCTCGATCTGGGGATAAATCAGAGGCTCACCCCCACAGATTGAAACCATGGGAGCATTGCACTCGATGGCTGCCTGAAGACAATCTTCTAGAGGCATGACATCTTTCATCGAGGTCGAATACTCACGAATTCTTCCGCAGCCGGTGCAGGTGAGATTGCAGGTATGCAGCGGTTCTAGCTGCAGAACCGTGGCAAACCTCTTGGATCCTCGCAGCTTATGCCGCAAGAGATGGCCCGCTATTTTCAACGTCAGCGCCAAAGGAAAACGCATATTTTAATATTCGAATGTGCGACGCAAGCTATCCGCACTGCGATTTGATTCAAGGACAACGTTAAAGGTCAATGGCATTAGACAGACCTCCCGGTGGACCGAATAAATTCGACACGGCCTCAAAGGTGACGGCATTTGGACACACCATGGGTGTGTAAACTCCCTGGACATATTCAATTTTGGTTAAGCGGCTACTGTGGGATGGCAGCAACCCGGTTAAGGCTATAATTCATCAAAAACTGCAATCGTTGCAAGTCTCGTAACGATTCATCGGTTAATCCGTCTTTAGGATTTTCGCAAGGATCGAAACGCATTTTTTCGTTTCCAGGCGGGCGTTCGGTCGGAAATCAGGGGGTCTCTTTAATCTATATTATATTAGTAGACATTATCTTTTTTCCGGTTACCCTTTTCCTTATTCCTCGTCCGCATTTCTTAAAAAAGGAGATTGCTGTGAATACCTCGTTGTCCGTCTCAAGCACCCAACCAGGGTCGCCCGATTTATTCGAAACCGATGCTGCCCAGAAAATCTGGAATCCACTCGACTTCTTGACCACGGTTTCGCCCGGGCTGGCGAAATGGCGTGGTCTTGCCTTGGATGGGCGCGTCGCGCCCAGCTACGTCTTCATCGGTCCCCGGGGAGGGCACGTCCCAATTCGGTTGGCATTGCTGGCCGGTATCGGAACGGGAGATTTGCCCAGTACCAATGCCTTGGTAAAGATGTTCGTCGAACTCGACCTGGCTCCGCTTTTAGCGCAGGATTTCGCGCTTTTTGGTTACCCAGACGCTAATCCCGAACGTACTTCGGGTTATTCTCCGGATTTCACGACCGATTTTTGGAAAAATGGCTCTGACCCGGTGATCCGGTATTTTGAGCAGGAGCTGACGGAAAACCAATTGGACGGCGTTATCGCCATCAAAACGAACGAACCGATCGCTGGTTTCCAAATTCAGGTTTCCAGTCGAGTAATCGCCACGGAGGTTCTCTGGCCCACGCTGGAAATGGCTCAACGGCTTCTTCCGTTGGCGAGCGAACCAATCCAGATTTTCCCGCGACTACCAGACAATCGGCATTCGCTCTTCAGTCTTGGACACGCGCGCCCGGGACCTTTTACTTTGCTGATTCGCACCCCTAAGCACATGCCTTTGGAGAACCAGATCTCGGCCATCGTCTTCAGCCTGAAACAGATCTTACATTGTTACCGGGTATTGGTCAGCCACGCGGACAGTCTCTAGAGGGGAGCCGCTTTTGGCTGGTGAATGGGGTGAACCGCCACTGAAGAAGACCCCGGATATCACGCCATAGAATCCCAGAGGGGGATGGAGAGCACGGAGGGGAGGAATTTGCCACAGAGACACAGAGGGCACGGAGTTTCCGAAATGAATTTGGGGATCGTGATCGCCGCCCGTTGAATTTTTTGGCGCCTCGCTATCCGTCGACTCGCGGACCAAATTCGGATCTACCATCCGACCGGCCGGGGTCAAAGCGACCGGGTCGCTTCAGCTTGGACTAGGCGGATCCCAGCCCGCGTCGGACGGTCGATTGCGATGCCGTTCCATCTCGAATATCTCGTCCAAGCTCCGGATCTGCTCCTTGGCTTTGGCAATTAACTGAGTTTCGTCTTCCGAGAATTGCGCAAGCTCTCTGACGGTTTGTTCGTCGTAATCCCGAAATGCCTTGGCTGCCCGTTGGGCCTCATAAGCCCGGAAACCGAGCAGGCGCAAGGCGTTGACGCTCAAGTCCAACGAACTGCCAAGGGTCTCCCGATAGATGTGCTTGACGCCAGTTTTCAAAAGTCGGTAAGCGTGGTCGCGACCCGCGGCTCTGGCCAGGATTTGCAGATTGGGGAAATGCTTATGAGCCATCTCGACCATCTCCATGGACTTCTCTTCATCATCGATCGCGATAATCAAAAGTTTCGCCGACTCTGCACCTGCGGCTTGGAGCAGTTCCAGTCTGGAAGCGTCGCCGTAGAACACCTTTACGCCTAGCTTTCGTACCAAGTCCACCTGATCAGCATCCAGGTCGAGCACCGTGGTCTTGACTCCCTGCAAATTCAAAACGCGGCCAACGATATGCCCAAAACGACCAAAGCCCGCCAAAATCACCGGATTGCCCTTTTCATCGATTTCGTCTGCCTCCCGGTCCGGCAATTGGCTCGAGAACATCGGTTGCACAAAGCGGTCGTTGATCGAGAAAAGGAAAGGCGACGCCACCATCGACAGAGCCACGGTGGCGACCAGAACATTCCCGATCCGTTGGTCGATGACTTGGTTTTGGGCGGCAAACGAAATCAAGACAAAGGCAAACTCACCACCCTGTGCCAAGGCGAAGGCGAAGGTAAAATTCTGGCTCTTTTCCAGGTTGGTGATTTTGCCGATCCCGAAAAGGAGGAGAAATTTAACGATGATTAAGCCCAGGACTAGCCCGAGGATCATCACGGGCTGTGATTTGACCAGCGGCAGGTCGATACTGGACCCTACAGATATAAAAAAAAGTCCCAGCAGGAGCCCTTTAAAAGGTTCGATATCCGACTCGAGTTCGTGCCGATATTCACTTTCCGCCAGAACCACTCCAGCGAGAAAAGTTCCGAGGGCCGGCGACAATCCCACCTTCTCCATGGCCAAGGCAATTCCTACCACCAGGAGCAAGGCGGCGGCGGTGAATATTTCGTGAAGCTTGGTGCTGGCTAGATACCGGAAGACCGGACGGATCAGGAAGCGGCCGCCACCAACGATGGCAGCAACCACTCCCACTACTAACAACGCGCGCTGCCATGGCGCGCCATGTCCCCCTTGCTGAGCGGAGGATGAAACTGCGCCGGAAACGGCCAGGAGAGGCAAGATCGCTAGAATCGGGATGACGGCGAGATCCTGGAACAACAGAACCGAGAAGGAAGTCTGGCCTCCCTTACTCTTCAGCAAACCCTTTTCGGTCAATGTTTGGAGTGCGATCGCGGTCGAGGAGGCAGAAAAAATCATCCCGATCGCCAGGGCCGGTTTGATTTCTAGTCCCAAGGCAGCTGCCAGGCCAGCGACCACCAGGGTAGTCACTATAACCTGAGCGCCGCCCGTCCCAAGGATTGGTCCCCGAAGCCTCCAGAGCAAGTTCGGACGAAGTTCCAGGCCGACCAGGAACAACATCATGACCACCCCGAATTCGGCGACATGCATCACGCCGCCTTCGCCCTGACCCACCAATCCTAACAGATGCGGACCGATAATCACTCCCGCTAGCAAATAGCCAAGGACTGAGCCGAGTCCCAATTGCTTGGCGATCGGCACCGTGGCCACCGCCGCCAATAGATAGATAAACGCCTGAAAGAGCAGTTCTTCGGTCACAAAGTTTTTAACTCCTTATGCTGTTGTCCGGTTTAACGAGCCCAGGATATGAAAGCGAAGATTAAGCGATCGAAGAGGATGGCCGCAGAACCTCGTTCAAGTAGCTGGCGTGCTCGAAGGCCCCAGAGTTTAGGCGACCGTCCCGTAAACTTTCCACCGCATATCGGTACAGGGCCGCGAATCCGGTGATTTCATCGGTATTTTTTAGGGCAAAGGTTCCGCTGATGACAAAGGGCGGCAAGTAAACCATTCCGCAAAAACGAACCGTCTGTTCGAACGGGGTTAACAATTCCCTGATCGTAAAATAATTGCCGCCGCTTCGCTGGTAAGCCGAAACAGAGCCGCCGGTAGTGATGGCTGATAGCGCCCATTTTCCGTTGAGTTCCGCGCTGTCGCCGCCGTAAGCGAAACCGTACTCCAGAACCAGATCTGTCCATTCCTTTAAAAGGGCGGGGGAGCTATACCAGTAAAACGGATGCTGGAAGACGACAATATCGTGGCTCCGGAGCAGATCTTGTTCACGCTTAACGTTAACGCTGAAATCCGGGTACTCTTCGTAGAGATCGTTGATGGTCACATTCTCCAGGTTACTCACGGCCGCGATCAGTCTCCGGTTAACCCGGGATTTTTGCAGGGCCGGGTGGGCAAATTGGATCAAGACTCGTTTAGCCATGGTCGGTTTGGTAATCTGTAATCGTTGCGTCGCGGTAAGGATAATCATCCGTTCGACTCCGCTCCCGCGTTAGTGTGTTGCCGACAGAGGGGTGCGATGAAAATGGCGCGAAAGCAAGTATCGGAAGCGTTTCAGTTTGTCGGTTTGCTCGAGAGCGCAGCGAGACCTCTAGCGGACCATGGGTGGCCAACCCCTGCTTTTAGGGTTGGTAGAACCCCTGTTGGTGGAGAGAATTGCGGGATAAGTCCATGCCTTCATGCGCTTTGCAAAAAGTAGGCGTTGATTTTTCCGGGAAAGAACGTATTGGGGGGTGTCGTATTTGACCGCTCTTTTCAGCGGTGCTCAGCGAAAAGTGTTTCCCCAGAAAAAATGAAAAAAATCAACGTTCTTTAGTCGTTCTATCAGCCTGATCGGTCTTTCAGCGGTGCTTGCCGGTACAGTGACCGCAACATTGGCCGCAGACAAAAAGCTGGTGGTCGGATTTTCTCAAGTCGGAGCCGAGAGCGGTTGGCGGACGGCCAACACGGATTCGATCAAAGCCGAAGCCGCCAAGAGAGGCATCGACCTACGCTTCTCGGACGCCCAACAGAAGGAAGAAAACCAGATCAAAGCGATCCGGTCGTTCATCGCTGAAGGAGTGGATGTGATAGCGTTTTCACCGGTCGTCGAAACGGGGTTTGAGCCAGTGTTGAAAGAAGCAAAGAAGGCGGGAATTCCGGTGGTCTTGTCGGATCGCGCCGTCAAGGTTTCGGATCCCTCTCTTTATGTTTCTTTCCTCGGCTCAGATTTCATTGAGGAAGGGCGACGCGCGGGCAACGCGGCAGTCAAGCTTACCGATGGCAAAGCGAATATCGCTGAACTAGTCGGCACGGTAGGATCGGCGCCGGCCATCGATCGAAAAAAGGGATTTGAGGACATCCTTGCTAAAAATCCCGGCATGAAAATCATCATGTCGCAAAGTGGTGATTTTACCCGAGCCAAAGGCAAAGAGGTAATGGAAGCCTTTTTGAAATCGCCCAATGCCAAGGATATTAATCTGTTATTTGCGCACAACGACGACATGGCCTTGGGAGCAATCCAAGCGATGGAAGAGGCTGGGATTAAACCTGGCGTAGACATCAAAATTGTCTCGATTGACGGCGTTAAAGGCGCGTTTGAGGCGATGAAAGATGGCAAACTGAACGTCACCGTAGAGTGCAACCCTCTTCTTGGACCGCAGCTCTTTGACTTGGTCGAAGCGGCCGCCGCCAAAAAAGAAGTGCCTAAACGAGTAGTGACTCAAGAAGGGGTTTACGAACAATCCCAGGCGGCTGCCGAGCTGCCAAAACGACAGTACTAAAATTTCTCGTTCTCCAGATTTAAAGCGGGCGCTCGAACCGAATGGCCGAGCGCCCGACTTTTGTGTTTATATCGCGCAGTGGCTACTCCTCTCTTAGACATAACGGCTCTCAGCAAAGGGTTTCCTGGTGTCAAGGCCCTCGAGGCGGTCGATTTGACCGTGCAGGCCGGCGAAATCCATGCCTTGATGGGAGAGAACGGTGCCGGCAAAAGTACCCTGATTAAAGTTCTCACCGGGGTCTTTCCGCGAGACTCCGGCGAAACTCGCTTAGAGGGCAAGATCATTGCGCCAAAGTCGCCACGAGAGGCGGAAGCGCTCGGCATCAGCACGGTCTACCAAGAGGTTAATCTCGTCCCTCACTTGTCGGTCGCGGAAAATATTTGCCTGGGCCGTCAGCCAACCTTCTTTGGTGCGATCCGCTGGGGTGCGATTGCCAATCGAGCGCGAGCAGCTCTCGCCCGGCTGGACCTCACGCTGGACATCAAGCGCCAACTCTCTTCCTATTCGATTGCCATTCAGCAGATGGTAGCCATCGCGCGATCTCTGGATGTTTCCGCCAAGTTATTGATCTTGGACGAGCCGACCTCAAGCCTTGATAAATCGGAGGTCGAAGAGCTGTTCAAGAAACTGCGAAAACTCCGTGAAAACGGTCTGGGAATCATTTTCATCACCCATTTTCTCGAACAGGTCTACGAAGTTTCCGACATGATCACGGTGCTGCGAAACGGTCGTCGAGTGGGCTGTTTTGCCTCCAGAGAGCTTCCGCGGATCAAACTCGTTTCCCACATGATCGGCAAGGATGTCGGGGAGGTTGAGGCCTTGGAACGAAAGCGGGCCAGCACCGCGACGATTCGATCTGAGGAACCGATGCTGGAAGCGAAAGCCTTGGGACGGAAAGGGTTTATCCATCCGCTTGATCTGGAAATCCGGCCAGGAGAAGTGCTGGGGTTGGCTGGTTTGCTTGGCTCCGGGAGGACTGAAACAGCGCGCCTCCTTTTTGGAGTCGACCGGCCCGATCAAGGTTCAATCTCAGTAAATGGCCGAACCGTGAAATTTAATTCGCCGCGGGCTGCGATCCGTTACCGTATTGCCTTGACTCCCGAAGACCGGAAGGTGGCCGGAATCATTCCCAACCTCACGGTCCGCGAGAATATTGTCTTGGCCATGCAGGCCAGTCGAGGAACCTGGCGCCGTCTCTCCGTCCCGGACCAGGAAAAACTAGCTGATCGATTCATTCAATCGCTCGGGATCAAGACCCCCAATCGAGAGCAGCTATTGCGCAATCTCAGCGGTGGAAACCAGCAAAAGGTTTTACTGGCTCGTTGGCTGGCCACTGAGCCGAAGTTGTTTATCCTCGACGAACCGACCCGGGGAATTGATGTCGGGGCAAAGGCGGAAATCGAAAAATTGATCCAGTCGCTTCGGCAAGAAGGCCTGGCCGTGCTCTTTATCAGCTCCGAATTGGAAGAAATCGTCCGGCAAAGTCAGCGAGTGGTAATTTTACGAGATCGACGAAAGGTCGGGGAATTGGCGGAAGCGGAAATTTCCGAAGAAGCTATCATGCAATCCATCGCCACGGAAGAAATGGAGCGACCGGGGACATGAGCGATTGGATTTCCGACCTCTTGTTCTGGGTTTTCTTTGGCCTCATTTTGTTTTCATTGCGCCGTCAAAGAATGTTT
>CAWEGF010000006.1:0-59166 GCA_963808535.1 uncultured Verrucomicrobiae bacterium
TCGATAACTCGCTGCTATGACGGTATTTGCGAATCAGGCGTAGATATCTCAGCGTATCTCGCAGCGGTCTGATTTTGCTGTGTTGATCCGTGTAGATGGTCCGGATCGGGATGAAGACCAGCCGAAATCCCTGGCGTGCCGCCAGAATAATACTCTCGCTCTCGAACTCAAACCGGTTGCTCGGTCCCATGAGAACAGGGAGCAATTCTTTCCGCGCCAGCCTGAAGCCGCACTGGCTATCAGGGATCGGGATTTTGCAGATCCGCCCAATTTGCCAGGACATGAATTGATTGGTCCACCGGCGAATAAGAGGCATCGAAGCTAGATCGCCCATCCGGTTACCAACGACCAGATCGGCGTCTGTACGGTTAATCGCATCCATAAAGGCGGGAATTTCCGAAGGATCATGTTGCCCGTCCCCGTCGAGAAACAGGAAGTAAGCAGCTCCGACCGAGAGAGCGTAGTCCAGTCCCGTCTTCAAAGCGGCCCCTTTTCCAAGGTTTGTCGAATGCCGGATCACTTTGGCCCCAGAGGCGGCGGCTTCAGCCGCCGTGTTATCCGGCGACCCATCATCAACAACCACAACGTCCCGCACAGAATTTAAGACCTGGCGCACTACCTGTCCGATGAATCGCCCTTCAGAGTAAGCTGGAATTATCGCCAGAACTGTTTCCTTAGAGGCTGTCATCGGGAACCGTTTTCGATGAGAGTGTGACGCAACATACAAAACTCAAACAACGAGTTTGACTGGCTTCACTCATCCGGCAAGCCTGCACACTACAAAAGGGTCACCAAACTGGATGCCTCCGCCCCTTTCTTCGGGACAAGATTCTTCTCAAGACTCGGGAGCAGGGTAAACTGGACCCATCCTGACCGATCAAAGAAGAGGGTCCACCCGGAGAATTTCGCGTAGACCAAATCAAACTCTGACGTCCCAGAAACAGGTATCTCGACCAAGAGCTTTCGCGGAGTCCATCTAACGATGGCATTGGGCAATCGCTGACTTCTAATCGTATCCCAAACTTGCGCCTCGCCCGATCTAACTGGCAGTGGTAACAGCCAGCGGTGTTCGTTGGTTTCGCCAGATCTGAAAGCGAGCAAGATCTTCGACCGGAGTCTTTCCCCTGGGGAAGGCTTGAATCGAAGCCGCAAAACGCCTTCGTATAAGCGTCCCTCGGCCTCCAGCGGACCGAAATCACCAGCTGTCTGCCGATCATGCGGAAAGTAAACTTCTTCGACCTTGGCGAAACTGGTAAAGCGATCGCCGGCTCAGAGCGACCTGCGTTTCGTGGCAGAGAATGGCTTGCCTTTTGCGCCCGACTTCTTCCGCACTTAAGAGCAATCTCACCGGCGTTTGGAGAATCGGCGCCTTTGGCTTATGGACCAAGTACTCCCACACGCGGATTGCTGGCCCTTCGGCCGAATCCAGCGCCATCGAAACCGCCACCGACAAAGCGCTGTGGTCGGGGTGGGCGTCGAACATAGCCGGAATCAAAGCCACCGTCGGTTGCCATTCCCGGATCTCCGCAGCTACCCGACCGGACAACCCGGCCGCACCTTTCATCAGAAGATCAGTCGTTCCAAGATCGGGCAGATTCAGGAATCTGGCACTCTCTGAAGTTCCGCCCAGGACGACAATCGCACGCAACGCTTCTTCACGGCGACGCTGACCCCAGCGCGTCCGTTCGATATCGCCAATCAGCCATTTTCTCTCCCAATAGCGCTGCGCCCAGGGATTGTTATCGCCGTTGGTCGCAAAGAGGATTCGAACAGGGACCTTTTGAGCAAAGATTCGCTGGAGCAAGCCTCCGACACCAAGGGACTCATCATCCGGGTGAGGCGCAACGACCAAAACTTTGTCTGAATTCGAAAATGATAACATTTAAAACTCAATTCTATTTTTTGCCCCGGCCAAACGGAGAATACCCTTTCTCTATCGCACGCGACCAGACAATCGCCACCGAGTCTTCCGGAGAGTTCAGCACGAGATCATGCGGCCCTGCCGCCAAGTCACGCGGACCGTTAATCTCCGTACCATCCAGCGTGCCGGAGACTCGGCCATTCAAACCCACCAGGGTATAATTCTCGGGAATGGCGATCTCGAATCCAACATGTCCAACCGCCGGAGAAGCAATCTTTTTTCCCAGAACCCGGACGGCTCCTACCGAAAGATAGTTCTGATTGACAAACCGACCGGTAGCTGGAGTCAGCCAGTGCGATTCAACCACCACGGGAGTTCGCGCCAGGACCAGCCGTTTTGGCGCATCATCGACGAGATCACCTCGCTCGACCCGCTCTCGCGTGATCTGCTCGAAAACATAATAATAGGGTCGCGGCCGGTAAATCGTTTGACCCTTGGCATCAAGCACGGTCTCTCCTGGATGAGTGAGGTTTAAGGTATCGCTGATAATCTGGACATTCTTTTGGTTCGTTTGCTCGAATGGTGGATGGACTCTGAGGATTCCTGCCAACTGCCAGCAAACCACCAGCAATGGGAGCAAAAAAATCGGCCATCTGGTCTTTGATCCAATCCAATTTCCGAGTTCGATCAGGAGGACAGCGATGGCCAGCATCAGAAGTGGATAAAAGGGCAGGAAATCCTGCTTCGAGACCAAGGGCCAAAACGTGAAAAGGAGCGGACAGAAAAAGCCGGTGGCGGCGAGAAGGAATAATCTTGCGGTTGCCCGGTCCGATTGAGGGTCCCGTTTGGCCAACCATAGCCCACCGGCTATGGTCGGGATAAATAGCCAAAACCGAACATCCCAGATCTTTTGAAGCAGGGAGTGCCATGGATTCCCATTGGACGAAAGATTGTGCGTGATCACGCAATAATACATTTGGGGTAACGCCCCTTTGAAGGCGAAAAAGGCGACGACCAGAATAGGGGCGATCGCCGCCCCGCCGAGAGCCGCCAGAACACGGCCAATAAGATCGAGCCAGGATCTCGCCGGCGATGACGACTCCCGGCCAGTAGAAAACTGGAAAAACCAAGGACCCAAACGGCAAGGCCTGCCGTCAGAACGTCCAGCAACAGGAAAGTGGTTTTCATCGAGACGGCAAAGGCGATCCCGATTACTGCTCCGGCGATGAACAATCGGCGGGCGTCCAGTTTTCCGCTGATCAAGATCGCCAGAGCTCACCAGCCAAAGCGCGGCCCAGAAGAGGTCTGGGCGATATTCACCGAATTTGGCGTAAAGATCTGGATACGAGGCGGCCAGCAGCGCGCCCCAAAAGCCGACCCGAGGTGAAAAAAGCCGTCTCCCAATCCAAAAAGTCGTCAGCAAAATCACCACGGCAATCGGCAACATGGCCCAGCGCATCGCAGCGACAATATCGGCGCGCTCACCGAGCAGCGAAAAAAGCGGCGCGCTCATCGCTTGGAAGAGAGGAGCATGGTTATCAAAGACGTCCCGGTAGGGGAGCAACCCATTTGCCCAGGCCCAAACGACGTGCAGATGCTGGGGTTCATCTGAATCCCAGGACTGAGTCGTGACGTAAAACCATCTCAGGCAGAGCAGCAGGAGCAAACAGGCTACGCCAAAGCCTATCTCAACCCGAGTCAGCTCCGGGATCGACTGCCGATGGCTCGATAAAACTGGAGTACGGATCTCCGAAACTTGAGATTTCCCGGTTGGATTCTTGAAAATGTGACTCCTTTCTACGACGGCCATTGGAACCCTGCAGCGTCCAGTTTCTCGAAAAATCCTTTGAGAGCAGATTCAGGCAGCGGCACTAACGGTGGCCGCACATTTTTCCAGGCCGGTTCCTCACGCATTTTCGAGATCACAGCCTTTAAGCCAGGGATCAGCGGATACCCTTGGAACACTTGTCGAACCTGATTGACGACATTCTGCCGTTCTTCCGCTTCAGCGCTTTGCCAAGTCTTCAGGATGGTTTGGAGTGACGGGGCGCTAACGTTGTTGACTCCGGAAATACAACCCGCCGCTCCGAGGCGGAGCGCGGGAACGAGGTTGGACTCGCTGCCGGGAAAGACGTCAAATCCAGACCCGCCAAAACGCTCGATAAGCTGCCTGGTATGCTCGAAGTCCCCGGAACTATCTTTGATGCCGACGACGATGCCAGGATAATGAGCGAGCAATTTTTCAATCAACGAAAACGAAAAGTGAACGACCGCAATCGGCGGGATATGGTAAAGATAAAGGCACAGCCGATCGGTGGACACGCCTTCGATCAAAGAGGCAAAATATCGGAACAGACCTTCTTCGGCTAGTTGCTTGTAGTAAAAGGGAGGCAGAGTCAGCACGCCGGCGCATCCAACTTGAATGGCGTGTTCTGTCAATTCAATGGAGTCGGGCAGAGCGCAGCACCCGGTTCCCACTAAGAGCTTTTGGGGCTCAATCCCGGCTTCGACGACCTGATCGAGAAATCGCCGGCGCTCGGCGACGGAAAAGGAATTTGCTTCTGAGGTCGTTCCGAAAACCACGAGGCCGTCGCACCCGTTTCCCAGCAACCATTCGAAATGGGCGATCGTGCGCTCCCGGTCGATTTGGAAGTTATCAGTGATCGCAGTGAGAGCCGGCGCCACGATACCCTGTAGTTTAGTAGTCATTGGATCAATCTCCTCTTGCATACCAGCAGACTGCTGCAACCGTTTTCCATCCCCAGACCGAAACCCGCCCGGCCGAATTGCGCGACTTTAGAGTCACTCTCGACCCCCTTTAGACGGAGCACGGTAAAAAGAGGTTATAAACAAACAATTAATTTGTTTGAATCTCGGGAGAAAACCTCCATAACCTTCCGTCACCCCCAATGAGCTCCGAAACGGTTGCTCCTCCCCCACCAGAAAAAGCAGTCCCGCAACGAATCTTCCGTCTGCCTCGCGAGATCGGAATCCTCGGTGCGCTTGGGCTGATGCTTCTCGTTTTGGCCGTCTTTATCCCGCAATTCCGGGACCTCCAGAACATCACCAACATCACCCGGAATTTCTCCTTTGTCGGGATCGTCGCCATGGGAATGACCCTGGTTATCCTGACGGGCGGAATCGATTTGTCAGTCGGGTCCGTCTGGGGAATGACCGCGGTGGTGGTAGCCTTTTTGCTGACCCACGGATGGCCAGTCCCCCTGGCGATTCTGGTTAGCCTGCTCGCCGCGGGAGGAATCGGGCTGATGAACGGTTTGTGCATCACCCGTCTGAAGATGTCACCGTTTGTGCCGACGCTGGCCACTCTTTCAATCGCCAGGAGCTTCGCCTTGATCGTCACCCACGGAAGACCGATTTCGATTTTCGGTGAGGAATATCAATCTTTCCTCTGGCTGGGGGGCGGCGATATTTTTGGCGTCCCCAACCCCTTTATCATTTTTTGCCTGATCGCCGGTTTTTTCTGGATTCTTTTGTCGCGCACGGTGTGGGGACGATACGTCTACGCGGTCGGAGGAAACGAGAAAACGGCTCGTTTGACGGGACTACGCGTTGATCGACTGAAGATCATCGTCTACATCCTTTCCGCCCTGGTCGCCGGCGTGGCCGGGATCGTCCAGTACAGTTATTTATCAAGTGTCACCGCGGATTTAGGGACCGGCCAAGAACTGGCCGTGATCGCGGCGACGGTGATCGGTGGAGCAAATCTAGCCGGCGGCGAAGGGACGGTTCTCGGCACGGTGATCGGGGCGATAATCCTGGAGGTCCTGCGAAATGGGCTGCTGCTTTTCGGTATCGACCCTTATTGGCAAGGCGTCTTTGTGGGCGCCGTCATCATCCTGGCTGTTTCGATTGACTATTTTCGCAAACTGTTCCGCAGCGAATGAAAGATTCTCTTACACGGGTTACCGCGGTGGGGTTAAGCGGGATAACAGGGACGCTGGGCGTCCCAAATTCAACCAGAGTGCGCCGCAGGCACACTAGCTTCCTGAAAAAAGATCTAACATGAAATTAATGCCATTCTTACTTACAGCCGGGATCGTGAGTCTCTCGATTACCGCGCTGACTGTCTCCAGAGCAGCCGATAAACAGCGGGTTTTCGCCCTGGTCCCAAAAACCATCAGCGTCCCCTTTTATAACGACGTGGAGCGCGGATGCAGCGACGAGGCGAAGAAGCTCGGGGTGCAGGGAAAATTCATTGGTCCACCCACCGCCGATGCGGCCCAACAGGTCCAGATCCTGCAGGATTTAGTTAGTCAGGGAGTGGACGGGATTGCCGTTGCTCCGATGGACGCGGATTCCGTCATTGGGGTGATTGGCCAGGCGCGGAAGAAAGGCATCCCGGTGATTACCTTTGACTCCGACTCACCGAAGGCGGATCGAATCGCCTTTGTGGGAACGAACAACCTAGGCGGAGGCCAGGAAGGCGGAAAGGCGTTCAAGAAGCTCCTGCCGAAAGGCAAATTTGCGGTAATCACCGGCGGCTTGGCCGCGGCAAACCTTAACGACCGAATCAAAGGATTTCGAGAGTCTGTAACTGGCGACAGTTACACCGAAGTAGCCGGCTCGCCTTTTGCTTGCAACGATGATGCCAGCAAGGCGATTCAGATTATTCAGGATGTGCTCACCCGGAACCCAGATCTAAATGGATTTTTCTTTTCTGGCGGTTGGCCACTCTTTGGCGCTCCCGAAGCGTATATCAAGGCGATCGGCAAGCATGCGGCCGACATCAAGAATAAGACCTTCGTAGTGGTCTCCTTCGACACTTTAACAGAGGAATTGAAGTTGCTGAAAGGGGGCTATTGTAACGTCCTGATTGGCCAGCGTCCCTACGCGATGGGCGTGAAGAGCATCGATATGCTCAACGATCTCGCGGACAAAAAGACCATTCCGCCGGTGGTGGACACTGGGGTAGATGTGGTCGATGCCAGCAATGTCGACACCTTTTTGAAGTAGTCATTTTCTTAAGTGGACGAAGGCTCAGGTCCTGGTGTCGCCTCGGAGCACACCAGCGACTACGGCTTTCGTCCACTTGTGGCTTATGCCGCCGATCCTCAAAATAAAGGGAATTTCCAAGCGTTTTCCGGGCGTCCAGGCGCTTCAGGACGTTACCTTCGAAGTTCAGGAGAGGAGCATCCATGCGGTGATGGGTGAAAATGGAGCTGGGAAAAGCACCTTGATGCAGATCATCGCCGGAGTTCATCAGCCTGACGCCGGGACGATTGAACTCTATGGGGAAACCATCAAATTCGTTAATCCAGCGGAAGCGCAGGCCAAAGGCGTGGCCATTGTTTATCAAGAGCTGAACCTGGCTCCCAATCTTTCGATCGCTGAAAATATTTTTCTGGGTCTCGAACCAAGACACTCGCGAGTCTTCCTCGACCGGCAGAAACTGAGGGTCGCGACCTTGGCCATTTTGAACCGGCTGGGACTTCGGCACGATCCCGACACCATCGTCCAAACATTGACCGTGGCCCAACAACAGCTCATCGAGATCTGCAAAAGTCTGGTCCGAAATCCGCGGCTGCTAATTCTGGATGAACCAACCTCCAGCTTGTCGGAAACCGAGTCGGCCATTCTTTTCCGGGTCATCTTCGATCTTCAAGCCCACGGGGTGAGCATCCTTTACATTTCGCATCGGCTCCCGGAAGTCTTCTCTCTTTGCGACACGATGACGGTCTTGCGAGATGGCCGGCATGTCTGCACGGTGCAAACGAAAGCCACTACCGAGGACGAAGCGGTGCGTTTCATGGTTGGACGAGAACTTCTGGCCTTTCACCGCCATCCGGTTGAGCCCAAGGGCGACGTTGTTCTCCGGGTTAGCAACCTCTCCAAAAAGGGAGAATACGAAGACGTGAGCTTCGAAGTGCGAGCCGGTGAAATCGTGGCCATGGCCGGACTGATCGGCGCGGGACGAAGTGAGACGGCCTTAGGCATCTTCGGTTCACCACCGCCAGACCGAGGCGAAATCTTCCTGAGAGGAGTAAAAGTGCATTTTCGCGAACCGAAGGACGCGGTAATCGCCGGAGTCGCTTATGTGCCGGAAGACCGAAAATCGACGGGCTTGGTTCTGATCGGAGACGTCGGCACGAATATCTCCAGTGCAGCTCTGCGAAAAGTAGCCCGCGGCCCCTTCGTCGATCAACCGGCCGAAAACCAACTGATTGGTAAATATGTTTCCCGGTTGCGCGTCCGAACGCCAAGTTTCCGCCAGCGCACCGGACTTCTGAGTGGCGGCAACCAGCAAAAGGTACTGTTAGCAAAATGGCTGGCCGTTCAACCAGCGGTGCTGATCGTGGACGAGCCAACTCGCGGCGTCGACATCGGGACCAAGGCCGAGATCTATACTTTGTTCGATGAACTGGTTCGAGAAGGGATCGCGATCCTCGTCATCTCAAGTGATCTTCCAGAAGTGCTGGCCTTGGCAGATCGCATCCTGATCATGCGTCACGGCAGATTGAGCGGCGAACTTACCCGGGCCGAGGCGACCGAAGAAAAAGTGATGCATCTCGCCGCCATCGGCAGCGCCGCCGGTTAGGAGGAGGGCGCGGAGGTAAGGAGAGGGCACGGAGGAAGGCAGAAAATTATCACAGAGACACAGAGAACACGGAGGCTTCGGAAAATCCAACCATCCAAAATCTGCTCCATCAAATCCGTTTTCCAAACTCGGTATTCTCTGTGTCTCTGTGGTGAAATCATTCTCCTCCCCTCTTCCTCCGTGGCCTGCACTAAGCCATTAGCTCGAGGACCGCTTCTTGGGAGAATTTTTCGTGCGAGAGTTCGCCGGTGACAAAACCTTCTCGCAAACTCTGGCGAACAAGAAATGAACGCGCGATCTATTCTTACCTTTAGCGAGTATGAAAAACGACGATCCATCTGCACCGAGGTTTCCCTATCGACTGGCGGCGATCGACTTGGATGGGACACTTCTCGGGCCCGACAAACTGGTCAGCGAACAAAATGCGGCGGCCGTCCACAGACTGAACGAAAATGGCGCACAGGTAATCATTGCCTCCGGAAGACGTCATCAGAACAGCATTCGTTTTCAACGCCAGCTTCACTTGACCGGACCGATCATTGCCTGCCAAGGCGGCCTGATCAGAGATGGTGAAAGCGGTAACGTGATCGAAGCGCATTTTCTGCCGCAAACCGTGGCCCAGGACATCGTCGGCGAAGCAGAAAAAAACGGAATCCAGGCCATTTACTATCACTTGGATCATCTTTACGTGCCGGAACGGAATGACCACTGGATTGATCTTTACGAATCGCGAGTTGGAGAACGTGCCGAAACTCTTCCCAGTCTAAGTCAACTGGACGGTCGCCGGGCCTTAAAGATCGTCTGGTATGGGGATCCGACCGTGCTCAAGAAGATTCGTCCGGAAATAGCCGCGCAGTATCGTGAGAAAGTCGATGTGCTGTCGACCGAGTCGGAGAATTTGGAATTCATGCCGCGCGGCATCAATAAGGCGGCGGCCTTGGAAAAAGTCGCTCGGGAGTTTGGCGTACCACGCGAACAGGTCTTAGCTTTTGGGGACGGTGAAAATGACGTGCAGATGCTGGAATGGGCCGGGATGGGAGTGGCGATGAAGCACGGGAATGCGGCCGCCATCGCCGCCGCCAAAATGGTTAGTCCCCCCGGTCCACCCGAGACCGCCTTCGCCCGATCGGTGGAGGAACTGCTAAAATAAGGCGGATTCTCCGTATCAATTCTTCGCTTTTTGTCCAATAGGGCAGAACCAGGGTATCTGAATGTGAAAACGGGGAAAAACCGGCCTTCGGATGAATCAAAAGCTTGCAATTGATCACCAAGCCAGAGACTAGTCTCCTGTCTCCTGTCTCCTGTCTCCTGTCTCCTGTCTCCTGTCTCCTGTCTCCTGTCTCCTGTCTCCTGTCTCCTGTCTCCCGATTTCCGTCTTCTTCTCTTGCCAAGGCTAACCTACAACCGATAGTATCCGCACTAGTCATGGCTACCTATATCTATGAAACGGTGCCGGATTCTCCGGAGGTCGCGGTTCGACGGTTTGAGATTAAGCAAAGCATGAAAGAAGCTCCTTTGACTCAAGACCCGCAGACCGGTCAAAAAGTTCGCCGGGTAATCTCCGGAGGACTAGGCATCATGACGGGTGCACGCTCTGCAGTCCAAGCCCCAAGGTCCAGCTGCGGAACGGGGCGGTGCGGTTGTTGTTGAACCAAATGCGCATCACCGAAGATCAACCCGGACTGTTCCAAGAACCGGTTAAACAGTCCCGAGGATTGCTGTCCCCGGATTCGACCAATGGGAACCGGACTCACATCAAGAACTATGTCCTTGATACGAATGTCCTGTTGCACGATCCCCACTCCGTTTACCGGTTCGCGGACAACCATGTCTGGATCCCGATCGATGTCTTGAGCGAGTTAGACGGGTTCAAGAACGAACAGACCGAACGAGGAGCCAACGCCCGAACTGTCCATCGGTTCTTATCGCGCTGTTTCAACCAGAACAGCAAGCTGGTGATGCGCGGAGCGAAGACTCCGGAGGGCGGAACGGTTCGCATCGCGATCAACGAGTTTTTGACCGCGGAGAAAATGAGCAAGGAACTCCGCCGGTTTCAGCAGGTTTTTAGAGACCTCGACAAGGCGGACAACCGAATTCTGGCCCTCTGTCTATACGTCAAGAGCAAATCTCCGGAGCGCACTATTCTGGTCACCAAGGACCTGAATATGCAGCTGAAAGCTCTGGCCATCGGACTGGAGGCTCAAGACTACGAAAGCGACAAGGTTGCGGTCGCCGACGTGGAAGGCTACGCCCAGCGCACGATCGAGATCGATCCGCATACCCTTCAGCGTTTCGCCAGCTCTCGCGAATTGACACTTACCGCAAAAGAAGCCGATGGATTACACCTCAATGAGTATGTTTTCCTTTCGGATGGCGATAATAAACTTATGGCGGCGCGCTACGCCGGAGCTGGGCTGTTCCGCCGACTGAATCTGCCGCACGTCCTTACTAATCCTCGAGGACTACATTTGAAACCGTTGAATCTTGGCCAGCAGTGTCTTCTCGACGCTTTGCTTGATCGCAATATTGCCCTGGTCACCTGCTATGGTCAGGCAGGAACCGGGAAGACTCTTCTAGCCGTTGCGGCCGGGCTGCATCTTTTTTGGTCCCAGGTTTACAGTGGCCTGACCGTCAGCCGACCCGTCGTCGCCATGGGAGAAACCCTCGGATTTCTTCCCGGCACCCTGAATGAAAAAATGAAGCCCTGGCTGCAATCGATTTACGATGCCTTCGAATTGCTCCTGCCCTCTAACCCGACCGCAGAAGTGGGCAAACGACAGAAGAAAGCCAGTGTGACCGAGGTTTCCCAGAATAATGGCGCTGACACTCCGGTGAAACCGTATGCGCAATTGATCGAACAGGGAATCGTCGAGATTGAAGCGCTTTGTTATATCCGCGGCCGATCCATTCCAAATCGTTATTTTGTCTTGGACGAAGCCCAGCAACTCACTCCGCTGGAAGCCAAGACGGTGGTTACCCGAATGTCAAAAGGTTCCAAGCTAGTGATGGTGGGTGATCCCGCTCAAATCGATAATCCCTATGTGGACAGCCGTTCAAATGGCTTGGTCTACACCCGCAACCGTTTGAAGGGCCAGGCGATCACCGCACACGTGTGCCTGACCAAGGGCGAACGAAGCCCACTCGCGGAAGCCGGTGCGACCCTGATGTAGGAGCGACACAGAAGATCGCAAAGGGAATCAAAAGATCGATCTGGATCAGGTGACCTTTCGATCCTGCTATCTGCGGCCGTATCGCCTCTCAACGCTCTCTTGTGTGGGTCGTCCGGTCATCCTGTATAATCGGAATTTTTACACACAGAGATCACAAAGGTCGCAAAGATTGGGTCTGATTGGGTGACTCTTCGATTGTGGCTGCTCTGTTCTTCCACGTTCTCTTGTGTGGGGCGTCCTGTATGACCGGATTTTTTCACACAGAGATCGCAAAGATCACGAAGACCGGATTTGGTTTGGGTGAGGCTTCGATCCGTGGCTGCTTAGGTTCTCCACGTTCTCTTGTCCGGGGCGTCCTGTATGTCCGGAATTTTACACACAGAGATCGCAATGGTCGCAAAGGCGGGATCTGATTGGGTGACTCTTTGACCTGCGGCTGCTCTCTTGCTCCACGTTCTCCTCTGTGGGCGTCCTGTTGACCGGAATTTTACACACAGAGATCACAAAGGTCGCAAAGACGGGATCTGATTGGGGCTCTTCGATCTGTGGCTGCTCTGTTCCTCCACGTTCTCCTCTGTGGGTCGTCCTGTATGACTGGATTTTTACACACAGAGATCACAAAGGTCGCAAAGCCGGGATCTGATTGGTGACTCTTCGATCTGTGGCTGTCCATTCGTTTGCGTTGCGATCTCTGTCAGTTCCTCCCTCATGAACGAAGTTCTTAAACACGACACCGCGAACCAGCAAGGACCGATTTGCACTGGGTGAATTCGTCCAGCAGTAGCCGTCCGTTCCTTTGCGATCTTTGCGATCTCTGTGTGAATTCTTCTTCAGGATCGAAGGTTTTGCGCAATACACCGCGAACCAAGCAAAGACCGATCTGCCTTAGGCGACCCATCCATCCGTAGTCGTCCGTCCCTTTGCGATCTCTGTGTGAATTTTCTCAGATTCCGTGTTGGAAATCTTTTTTGGCTTTCGGCGGATCGATTTTCATTTTCTATTGGATCTATGAGCTATTCCCCCCTGACCCCCTTGGATGGTCGAGTTGCAATCGTTACTGGAGGCGCCCGCGGAATCGGACTGGAGACTGCCAGAGCCCTCAAAGAAAACGGGGCCAAGATCGTCATCGTCGATATCAATGAGGAGGCTGGCGAAAAAGCGGCCAAAGAATTGGCTGCCGATTTCGTACGCACCGATTTGACCCGGTCGGCCGAGGTTAGCAAACTAGCGGCCGCGGTCCGAGCAAAGCATGGGAGTATCGATATCGCTTTTAATAACGCAGGCATCGCGGTCAACACACCTTCAGAAGCCTGCAGTGACGAAGACTGGCACAAGGTAATCAACATTAATTTGCACGCCGTCTTTTACTGTTGCCGGGAATTCGGAAAAGTGATGCTGGAACAGGGCAAAGGCAGCATTATCAACACGGCGTCAATGTCCGGGATCATTTCTAACACGCCGCAACCGCAATCCGCCTATAACGTCTCCAAGGCTGGGGTAATCATGCTGACAAAATCGCTGGCTGGCGAATGGGCCAAGCGCGGCGTTCGGGTAAACAGTATTTCGCCTGGCTATATCGGCACGGAAATGACCAAGGGAGGAATGGCCAATCTCGAATGGCAGGCGGACTGGCTAAAGTTCACGCCTATGGGCCGGGTCGGCGAAACTCGCGAAGTCGCGACTGCCGTCGTTTACCTGGCGTCGGATGCCAGCAGCTATTTCACCGGAAGCAATCTGGTCGTCGACGGTGGATATACATGTTGGTAGGACAGGAGACAAGAGACAGGAGTTGCAGGAGTTACAGGAGTTCAGGAGTTACAGAATGGCCGCAGGGTTAGATTTTGGCTCCTAACTCGAAGGCGAGCACTTTGATAACGCTGATTTTGTTCCGCCTACGATTCTGTATTCCGAACCCCTGCTTTTGCCCGTCCCCTCACCCATGCAAAAAAAATGAGCGGCCTTCCGGCCGCCCATTCTGTAACTCCTGAACTCCTGTAACTCCTGCAACTCCTGTCTCTCAGAAGTCGTATTTGTCGATGTTGTCCTTGGTGAACACCGTGGGAGGACCGAGGAGAATCTGACTGCCGTTGATGACCTTGAGTTTACCCAGTTTGCCGGCGTCCAGTTCGGTATCGCCCGGTTTTAGTTTCCCATCGATCACTGCCCGCATCGCGTAAGCGGAGGCGTAACCGAGATCTACGGGATTCCATAAGATCACTGATTTTACAACGCCCGACTTAACAAACGGCTTCATCTGATTTGGGGTCGACAATCCGACCACCGCAATTTTGCCGCCCAGATTGGCTTGGGTGATGGCATCTGCCGCACCCGGAAACGCCACGCTGGAGAGACCGATAATCCCTTTAACCTTTGGATAGGCCTTCAGGATCTGGCCGGTCACTTTGAAAGCCAATTGCTGATCTTCTTCTGCGGGCAGAATCGTCACCAGATTGAGCTTAGGATAGGCGGTCGGCATGTACTTTTTGATTTCCGCGATCCAGGCATTTTGGCCGGCTGCCGTCAACGAGCTGGTGACCAACGCGATGTCCGCATCGGGTCCCACCTCGGCGACCAGAGAATCAATCAACGCCTTGGCAATTCCGTCCGGAGTGGCCATCTGCAGGAACCATTCCCGGGCGTCCGGTTGAGATTCGGCGTCATATCCAATGACATGGATGCCAGCCTTCAATGCTTTCCTCAAGACGGGAGAGATCGCGACCGGATCATTGGCGGCAAAAAAGATTCCGTCGACACCGCGAGAAATGGCGTTATCGATGAATTCGACTTGCTTCTGGATATCGCCTTCGGTGGGGGCATCCGTGGTGACTTCAGTGGGTAGACCGGCTTTAGTGAGGTCAGCGCAGCCGTCAGCGATTCCTTTCGCGGTTGCTGCGAAATAACCGATTCCGATTAACTTCGGGACATCAGCCAGAACGACCTTTTTCCCTTTTAGATCTTTAGGGTTAGTCGCTTTACCGCCGTCATAGGCGGCATCAGCACCAAACGCAGTGGTGCCAAGCATCGCTATCGCCAAAAGGCAGTTTACTTTAAACAGACGCATTTTTATCATTTTTTATGTTGGGGGGTAACCTAACGAGCGAACCGCCCTGCATGTGACAGGGTAGTCAAGCGCCCGACGATACGTTCGTTGAGGATTGTTTTGATTTGGCCAGGCGTCGCCCCAAAAGCGCCACCTTTTCCAAAGATTGATTTAGGAGGATCGATACGATTAGCACAGATCCGATCAAAATCACAGTTCCTTCGCCCCGGACACCAGTGAGCTGAAGTCCGTTTTTGAGCAGTTGAATGGTTACCACCCCCAACGCGGTGCCAAGAATCGTCCCGCGTCCGCCGAAAATACTGGTCCCTCCAAAAACGACCGCGGCGATCACATCCAGCTCCAGACCAGTGGCGGCGTCGGCCCGAGTACTCGTGACGCGCGAAGTGAAAATGAAGCCGGCCAAGCCGGCCATCAATCCGCTCATCGTGTAGGCCAGGATTTTGATACTGCCGACACGAAGTCCGGCAAATCGCGCCGCCGTTTCGTTATTACCGATCGCGTAGATAGATCGTCCGAGCGGCGTGGCGGCCAGAATAACCGAGCTGATGACCAGCACCACGGCAAGAATGTAGAGCTGCACCGGCATTCCAAAAATCTCCCCGCTGCCCCAAAAGGCGAAGGAGTCCGGGAAACCGTTGAAGGAGCGCGACTGACTAATCCCGTACGAAAGCCCACGGTAGATTGCTAAGGTGGCCAAGGTGACAATCAAAGGTGGAACCCCAAGATGAACAATGATCAGACCGTTTAGATAGCCGGCCAAGGCGCCAGTCCCAATGGCAACAAAGACGGCTAACCACAAGGGTATTCCCAGAACCTGCCAGGAAAAACCCATCATCACGGCGCTGATCGCCATGATCGATCCCACGGAAAGATCGATTCCGCCCAGAATGATGATGATGGTCATGGGGACGGCGATCAAGGCGACCTCACTCATGAACCGCGTCTGATTGAGAAGATTAGTCACCGTCAAAAATCGATCGGACATGAAGGACAGGACGAAGACAGCAACCAGGAGCAACCCCAACAACACCGCTTCTTGGACCGTCAGCCAAGGGAGACGCATGAATTGAGGGGAAGCCCCCTGCACACCTCCGCCGGAACCGGTCACGATTCCGGTGCCCACCGTCTGGCGGCGACGAAAAACGTCGAGAAGAATGGTCAAAAGAATCAAGCCGCCCTGAACCGTTTGAAACCATTCGGCGCGGATATGCATGAAGACCAGCGCCGTGCCGATCGTTTGCAGCAAGATGGCTCCCATGATCGCGCCAATCACCGTTCCGGCACCGCCCATGATACTGACGCCCCCGACCACGGCTGCCGTGATCACCGTTAATTCGAAACCAGGCACCGCGTTGGCCTGGATGGAGGTAAAGTTGGTGGCGTAAACAATCGCCGCAATACCGACGAGCAGACCATTCAGGATGAAAACCCGCATGGTGACCCGGCGATCGGAAACGCCGGAAAGCCGGGCGGCCTCCGCGTTACCGCCCACCGCGTAGATCTGGCGACCTCCGGCCGTATACCTGAGCCAGAAGGAAATGCCGCAACCAAATAAAAGCATCGCGCAAATCGGGATCGGAATTCCCAGAAAGGCGCCCCGGCTGATGCTGAAACCCGGGGGAACCCCGTAAATCCATTTTCCGCCCGTAACCAGAATCAAGCCTCCCTTGAGGATACTAGCCATTCCGAGAGTGGTAACGATGGCGGGGATGCGGCCGTAGGCGACCAGGCTGCCATTGATGACGCCAATCAAACCGCCGGCTAGAATGGTCACCGGGAAAACGATCCACAAGGGAACTCCCGCGGTGGCCAATTTTCCGGCGATGCTCACGCAAACCCCGGCGGCGGCCCCGATCGAAATGTCGATATGACCGCAAAGAATAATCATCGTCATTCCGACGACCGCCACGGCGATGTAAGAGGAGTTGTAAAGGATGTCGACCAGGTTGCCCGGCGCGATAAATCCAGGATTCAAAAGCGTTACCCCAATCAGCACCAAAACGAAGGCGACGGCTAAAACCATCTCCTGATGATTAAAGAGAGCGCGTAGCCGGTGCGGTTCAACAGGCGCAGGAGCGTCGGCCGGCAGCGGATTGACCAAGGGTTGGTGTGGTCCGATCGAGGACATAAGTAGCTAGCAAATAATCGACACGCTTCGGTTAATTGTTTTGAGTGAGGTCAACAGCAGAACGCGCTCCGATCGCCGCACCGCCGACCGACTCCTGCGTCGCGTCACGCCGATTAAATTCGGCCACCAACCGGCCTGCTCTCATGACGCATATTCGGTCGCTGAGCCTCAATACTTCGGGTAGATCACTAGAAATTACCAAAATAGCCAAGCCATCCTCTCGAGCCAGCGCGTCCAGCAATCGATAGATTTCCGCACGCGCACCGACGTCGATTCCGCGAGTCGGTTCGTCCACGATCAGGATTCGAGGTTTGATCGCGAGCCATTTTGA
Organism: uncultured Verrucomicrobiae bacterium; assembly: GCA_963808535.1. Taxonomy (GTDB): domain Bacteria; phylum Verrucomicrobiota; class Verrucomicrobiia; order Chthoniobacterales; family JAFAMB01; genus JAFAMB01. Next base: position 17,108 of record CAWEGF010000006.1, read on the forward strand.
AATGACAATTTTCTGCTGGTTCCCTCCGGAAAGATTTCGCGCCAGCTGACGGCTGGACGGCGTCTTGATCCGAAGCGAGTCGATATACTGGGTGGCGAGCTTTTCCTCGGCTTGGAAATCAAGAAAAGGACCGCGAACCAGCTGCCAGATGCGGGTTAACCCGATATTTTGGCTAACCGTCATCGCGGTGACTAACCCTTGACGTTGCCGGTCCTCCGGTACATAAGCAATCCCTAACGCAATGGCGTCTTCGGGCCGGCGGATCCGCACCAATTTTCCGTCGACCTCGACCGTGCCCGAATCCTGAGGTGCCACCCCAAAAATCGCCTGAGCCAGTTCTGAACGTCCTGAACCTATCAAGCCGGCCAGCCCCACGATTTCGCCGGCGCGCAATTCAATGTGGGCATCTTTCAGAAGAGGAGCGCGCGACAATCCTTTCGCCCGGAGCACGACAGGATGATCGCCGGCTGGCAATTCTGGATGAGCCGAGGGGTCGAGTTCCAAAGTTCGTCCCACCATCATTCGAACCAGGCCGGCTTCGTCGGTTTCCCGGGTATTTTTGACTCCGACCATCTTACCGTCGCGCAAAACGGTAACTCGGTTCGAAAGAGTAAAAACCTCGTCGAGCCGGTGGGTGATATAGATGATGGCGACTTTTTGGGCCGTCAGCTTACCAATCACGCCGAACAATCGCTCGGTATCGTGCTGGGTTAGGACGGCCGTCGGTTCATCCAAAATCAGGATATGCGCCTTTCGGGAAAGCGCTTTGGCGATCTCCACACGTTGTCGGTTCCCGACCGACAACATGCCAACCCGGCTGTTGACATCGAGTTCCCCGGCGTCCAGGGATTCAAGCAAGATTTTCGCTTCGCGCGCCGCCTTGCTCCAATCAATCGTGCCAAATTTGGAACGCGGCATATGCCCGGCAAAAATGTTTTCGGCGACGGTCAGCTCCGAATAGAGGCTAAACTCCTGGTAGATAGTCGCGATCCCTTTACCTTGCGCCTCACCCGGGCTCGCGAAACGAACCGCTTTCCCATCGACTTCAAGATCGCCGGCGTCTGGCGGATAGACCCCCGAGATAATTTTGATCAGGGTCGATTTCCCGGCGCCATTTTCACCGAGTAAGGCGTGCACCTCCCCGGGCCAGACGTCGAATGACACACTGTCTAAAGCGCGGACGCCCGGAAAAGTCTTGGTCACATTCCGCAAAGTCAGCGCCGGATCGCCCGGGAAGCTGGTCGGAGCAGATGCTGTCGGGTTCTCTTGGACCATGGGTTTGTCAGGGGAAACAGGGAAAGGTAGCCACTATCGCCGTCGGCATTTCGGACGTTTGACCATCCAACCCAAAACAAGGCTCCAACTTCCTTTCTGCCTCCGACTTTGGAGCCTTCTATCTTGATCGACCAGGGAAGTCAAGGGGGGTGGTTACCCTAATTCTGACCGACGTCTTCAGACCGCTAGTTCAGTCCCTTTTTCGCTATCACGCGGTAAAGGGAATGCGCTCGGTGGCGGCCCGCAACTTTTCGTAGAGCGGCGCCAGGCCCATAGGGATTACTCGCACCCCCCCAAGAACGGTTATGAAATTATGATCACCGCTCCATCGCGGGACGATATGCAGGTGTAAATAGTCAGTCACACCAGCTCCAGCGGCAGCGCCCACGTTCCAACCAATATTGAATCCCTCAGCTTTGACTACCTCTTCAAGGAGGCGCTCGGCATAACTCGCCAGATCCATAAGTTCTATTTTCTCGCCGTCAGTCAGTTCCGCCAGCCGTGAAATCATCCGATAAGGCACCGCCATCAGATGGCCCGGCGCATACGGATAGAGGTTCATCATTAAAAAACCGCTCTTTCTGCGGCAAACCACTAAATGGTCCGCATCATTCGCTGCCTCGGCCGCTTCCCGGAGAAAATCGGACTTCCGCTCCCGTTCCAGATACTCGATTCGCCAGGGAGCCCACAGACTTTCGAGCCAACCTCCTAACTCATTCACAAAGTATGTTTAACTTGGGGTGTGCCGGAAGGTCTAAAGAATTCTACGATTTCACCATAAATCCAACCGTCCCAAGACGTCCCCAGACCGTATGCGTGGTACGCGACTTATCGGTGACGCCAATTTTATCATGCCGGTAGGTAGTCGAAACGAAATCGACGAACGAGGCGTTGAAATTAACGTCGTGCGACACCAAAACACCGTTCGGTTTAAGCTTTTTCCAGAAATATTTGAATTCCAGGTACTGGTACTTATATCGATGGGAACTATCGTGCAGAAACAAGTCGATCTGACCGGGAAACGCTTCTTTCTTCATGAACTGTTTCACATCGCCGATCAGCGGACTAAAGCCGCTCTTTAACCTCTCGGGGATCATCGAACCCACGGGAATGTTTGGGTCAACCTCCACGCTGAACAGTTTGCCTCCCTTGACCCCAGCCTCGTACATTCCTTGGAGGATAAATGATGACGACATCCCGAGATTGCCACCCGTTTCTACGCAAATCGCTGGAGCAAACTTCCGGACCAATGCCAGGAGTACCGCAGAATCAAACATTCCCATCGAACTTTTGGTTCCGATAGTCCTTAGACGATCCTCCATTTCTTTCATGAAGTCGCTTCGCTGGACTTCCAACACCGATTCGCAAAAAGCCGACCATTGGAGGTCATCCATCGCCATCGCCTTACTCTCGAGGTTTATCATTTGGTAAGATGCAGTTCCCGGATCACTGCTTCGGCCGCCAGCTGCCCGGCTCCCTTTCCGCCCAGAAGTTTGTTCACCCGCGCCATTTCTCCGACCATGTAGGCTCTTCGGACAGGATTATGGTAGAGATCCCAAACCGCATCCGCCACTCGGCCGGGAGTCGCTTCGTGCTGAATGAACTCAGGAATAATTTCTTTGCCGGCGAGAATATTGGGCATCCCCAAATGGTCAACGCGGATGAGCAAACGTCCGGGAAGATAAGTAAGCCAGGAAACCTTGTAGATGAGAACAAATGGCAAAAGAAAAAAATTGGCTTCGAGAGTTGCCGTTCCAGAGGCCACCAGCCCGACGCAGGCGCGCTGCATCAGTTCCCATGAATTTCTTAGGCCAATCGAAATATCGCCTAAGCCCGCATCTGCAATAAAGTTCCTCATCATATTGAGAGCCGATTCTGAAGCGGCGGAGGCCTCGAACCGTATTGCTCCGTCTTTGCGATGGAGCAATTTGGCTGTTTCCAGCATCACCGGAAAAATGCGTTTAATTTCTCGACTACGGCTACCTGGAAAAAGAGCGACCAGATTGGGCACGCGCTGTTCGCTCGTTCGATGCTGGTCCAACTCTTCGATCAATGGATGGCCGACGAACTCCGTCCTGAGACCGCTGGCTTCGTACAATGCTTTTTCAAACGGAAAGATACAGATCATTAGATCCAGGAACTTCGCCATCCCGGGTATTCTGCCCCGGTTCCACGCCCAGACCTGTGGACTAATATAGTAGATCAATTTCCCGGGAAATTGCTTACGGCGCAGGTAATTGGCCAGTCTCAGGTTGAACCCGGGATAATCGACAAAGATCACCGCCTCCGGATTGAGTTCGCGGATTTCGGCGTACATCTGATAAAACTTTTGGCGGAAGTAGGGGTACTTCACGATCACGTCCCAGAGCCCGACGACAGCCTCCACTGTCCAATCCAGGAAATGCTTCCCGGCGATCGTCTGCATCTCCGGACCTCCCGCTCCAAAAAATTGCACATCGGGAATCCGGCGGACGATTTCGTGCATCAGGACCGCCCCATGGGTATCCCCGCTGGATTCTCCGGCCACTAAATAAATGCGCTTACCGGGGGGCATCCCCTGTCACTCCTCGCATCTCCTTGATCAATTCGCCGGTAGCCGATTTTGTGATTTCGGTGATTTCAATCGCTAACCCAAGCGCAGCGGCGGCTTCAGAACCCGAGACTACCGGTTGAGCACCTCGACGGCTACATTCGACAAAAGATTGAAGCTCCCGTTTTAAAGGTTCATCTTTATCAACTTCCACCGCCTCCCGAGTGATTCTTCCATTCACCAGGCGAAACATTTCGGCACTTTGATTCTGGTAATCGAGCGAGAGATAAGCGTCTTCTTGGAACACCCTGATCTTGCGCATCTTTTCCGGGCTGATCCTGCTGGCCGTGACGTTGGCCACGCACCCGTTCAAGAAACGAATCCGCGCGTTCGCGATATCCTCTCCTTTACTCAAAACCGGAACACCCACCGCATCGATACTCTTCACCGGCGAACGAACCAGGTGCAGGATTATTTCTAAATCATGAATCATCAGATCCAGGATCACCCCGATTTCGACACTGCGAAATGGGTAGGGCGACAATCGATGCGCCTCAATAAATCGGGGCCTGGTCAAGCGTTGCTCGAGCGCGCTTAAAACTGGGTTAAAACGTTCTACGTGCCCAACCTGCAGAATCAGCGAATGTTCCTTGGCCAACTTGACGAGTTCTTCGGCCTGTCCCGGCGTTTCGGTGATCGGCTTTTCAATCAGGAGATGCTTGCCAAGGCTTAACAAATATTTTCCTACTGCATAATGATCCGGCGTTGGGGTAGCCACCGTAGCCACATCGACCAATTGGGCGAATTCCGAAAGTTCTGTCGCCGCTTTGACGCCATACTCCTGCGATAAGTGGCCGGCGACCTCTGGATTAGTATCGAAAATCGCGGAAAACTCGACGCCCTCAAGGCCAGAATAGATGCGCGCGTGATTTTTGCCGATGCTGCCGACTCCGACGACGCCTGCTCGAATGGGACTGCTCATACTTTGTAACCGTATACCGTAACCTGCCGTTTTGCGGCTAAGGCTACTACCGCCTCTTTATCCAACAAAAGCGTTTTCCCCGCTTCCACCGCGATGATCGCGACTCCTGCGGCGGAAGCCACCTCCAGGGTTTCGCACCCGATCACCGGGACATCAAACCGAAGATCCTGGTTCGGCTTCGATACTTTCACAACCACCGCTCCCTGCTTTCCCAGAGCCGCGCCACGACGGATGGCATCGTTCGTCCCTTCGAAGGCCTCGACGGCCAGCACCGTGCCATTTCGAAGGACGACCGTTTGCCCGATATCCAGCTTACTGACCTCTTTGGCGATCTCGAACCCGTACGCTACATCTTCGAGGGCCCGTTTCTTTGGTTTAGGACCAGCGATCAATCCTTCGGTGGCCAGCGAATCCTCCAGAAAAGTCGTCGCTGGCAGCAATTGAATTCCGACTTTGGCCAGTTCATCCCCTAAGGCCCCAAACAAAGTCTCGGCGTTCCGCTTCTTTAGCTTGCTCAGGACCATCAAGACCTTCAAATCGGGCCGCAGATCAAACAACTTTCTCGGAGCAATTTGCCCGGCCATGATCGCCCGCTCCACCCCCGCCCTCTCGAAATATTTAAGCAACCGGCCGAGTTGGCCCACTCGCATCCACTCGATCGAATCAGCTTCCTCGGCTAATTCTGCTCGGGTTTCATTTTCAAAGGCCGCAACATGAATCGCCGATACTCCCCTCAGTCGCGCCGCTTTGGCAACCAGAAACGGGTAAGCGCCGTTTCCGGCGATGATTCCAAGCGCGGGCTGATTTTCCATCGGAAAGATCTAGTTTGGAATACCAGCTTCGGCAACCGGTTCGATCGTTGCCCGATCGGGTTCACTCATTGGCTGACGCGCAAAACTACCTTTCCGGTGTGTTGACCATTTTCGATGGTTCGATGGGCTTCGGCGGCCTCTGAGAGATTAAAGATTTTATAGACGACTACTTTGATTTGGCCGGTTTCCAGCAACGGCCAGACATTCTCGCGCAACGCTTGGGCAATGCTCGCTTTCTCTTCCACCGTCCGCGGTCTCAGCGTCGACCCGGTGACCGTCAACCGGCGTATCATGATGGGCAGAAAATCGAAATTAGAAACGGTGTTCCCCTGGAGAAAAGCAATTTGGATCAGCCTCCCCTCCAATCTCAACAGGCTGATATTCTTTCCGATGTAAGGGCCGCCCACCATATCGAGAACAATGTCGATCCCGCCTGACCCGGTAATCCTTTTGATTTCCGTGACAAAATCGTGGGTTCGATAGTTGATGACATGGTCGGCGCCCAAGCCTAGACAGAAATTGGCTTTTTCTTCATTACCCACCGTCGTGAAAACGATCGCGCCAAAATGTTTTGCCATCTGGATAGCGGTATAGCCAATTCCGCTTGAACCGCCATGGATCAAAACCTTTTCCCCAGATCTCAGCCGCCCGCGACCTATCAGGTTTGTCCAAACGGTAAAAAATGTTTCCGGAATGGCGGCACTGGTGGCTAGGTCGAAACCTCGAGGCAAAGCCAGGCAGTGGCTCGCGTCTGTCCGGCAGAATTCGGCGTAACCTCCGCCAGGGGTTAAGGCACAAACTGGATCGCCAATTTTCCAGGCGGTTACTTCCGAGCCCAGGGCGGCTACCCGACCAGCAACCTCCAAACCAAGAATCGGCGAAGCGCCAGGCGGAGGAGGATAATTTCCCAACCGTTGCAAAATATCCGGACGGTTCACCCCGGCAAATTGAACCTGGATCAGGACCTCGCTTGGCCCGATCTCCGGAACGGGTCCCTCTTCAAGGTGTAGAACCTCCGGGCCGCCGCCCTTGCCGTAGCTGATATAACGCATGATGGAGGAGTTGCCGGAGAGAGTTGCCAGAGGGAGTTGCCAGTGTCAGTGATCAGTTTTCAGCGGGGAGGCGATGGATCTCTTCGATCGTTCTCCTCCTCGTCGTCGTTCTTCGTTCTCGATCCCAGAAGTTGTTATCAACGTCTAGTGGCGGTTGCCAAGCGGGAAAAAAGGTTAGGCACGCGTCCCGGCTTGCTTTCCGCGGGGGCCCACGGCCCCAAGGGTAAGGCGGGACGCCTTACCTACGATCGGGTCGGGTCACGACGATTGCGCGCCGTGACCCTCCCACACCACCGGACATGCGGTTTTCCGCATCCGGCGGTTGAACCCGGCAGTGGGGGTTAACCCACTGCGTCCTGCCAGGGTGAAGCCGCTAGCACTTCTTCCATGGTCACTTCATTCAGCACCTCTGCACTGTATCTCGCCTGGTGCGGGCTCGCTTCCCATCGCTCGGTTCCTTCAAGCAGGTCCACTGCTTTACTCTCCCCGTGCTGACCGGTCTCGGAAGTGTGCTCTTGGCTCGCTCCTGGACTGTTTCGGGAAGCTTCTCGCTCCGCTTTGCCAGAGTTCTTTCAGTTGGTCTGTCTCTTGGTTCTTCGGCCCTTCGCTCCGTCCGGCTTTCACCGGCTTTCTTCACTACTACGGCCTCTGCTGACTTCTGCCGAGCTCTCGCACGGCAGATCTCCCCGAGTAAGGTGTCCAATGTTTCGACCCGTGTCGTCGGGCTCTACCTCTTGCGTCTTTCGGTGACGGTTGGATTTCGTATTCCCTAGCATACTCTTCGCCCGCAAGCGGCCTCACTGCCCGTTCGTGTTCCTACGATCGTGTCTTTGCTATGGCTTCTTTCAGCTCAGTGCCTCGCGGCCTGTGCCTTGCCTTTTCGCTACGGTTGTTATCACTGCTTCCGGTCAATTCCTTTCATTTGACTACATTGGGCCCATGTCGGGCACACTAGGCCAGCCGTCCCGGCTTGCTTTCTCCTGGGGGCCGCGGCCCCGAGAGTAAGGCGGGACGCCTTACCTACATTGCACGGCAGAAAATCGGGTTCTCATTCAACGCGGCACCGGGTTCAACTGACAAACTGCCGACCATGACTGGGTGCCAAACTCAGCGGTAAACCGATTTTGAAGCGTTTCTCCTTCGGCCTGGCTTGGCACGATCGCGAAGATGGTAGATCCCGAACCGGACATTAACGAGAACACCGATTCGGGTTGCTTGGTAAGCCAATCCTTCACCACCGCTAGAAACAGATACTTTGACAACACGGCAGGCTCGAGATCGTTCCGGAGCTTTCCCCATTGGGTTTCGGTTTCTAGCCCACGCTTCTGATCAGCCGGCATTAGGGCATAAGCCTGGTAAGCCCCTGCGGTCGAGACCGCAAATCCAGGTTTAAAAAGACATATCCAGAGGTCGTGACCAAAGGTCCGCGGTTCGAGACGTTCACCTCGCCCGGTACCCCAGGCAGACTGTCCCACGACAAAAAATGCCACATCAGAGCCAAGAGCGGCGGCTAACTTCTCCAACTGCTCTTCGCTAAACTGCGCACCGTGGAGGTCATTCAACAATCGCAGAGTTGCCGCGGCATTCGAACTGCCGCCTCCTAATCCGGCCCCCATGGGAATCGTCTTCTGCAAACGAATCGCATACGGCGTATCGACGGAGGCTTCCCGGTTGAAGATCTCCGCAGCTCGAATTATTAAATTCGATGGATCTTCCTTCAGCGCCGGCTCGTTGGAGATAAATGAGGTCCGGTCAGCCGGTTCAATTTCCAATAAATCATACAAGCCTACTGGCAGCATCCAGGTGGCCAATTCATGAAACCCATCAGCCCTCTTTCCGAGGATCTCCAGAGTGAGATTGATCTTGGCCGGACTAAGGGTTTTCATGCATCGTAACGCTGTGCAAAGTCTGATCGCAGCAAAGGATAGAATAATCGTTCCATTAGATGTTCCGACTGCTCAAGCCGCCCGCGAACTCATCAAAGCAATCGGGGGGACGGTGGGATTTTTCAAGGTTGGCAATCAAGTTTTCACCTCTGCCGGGCCGGAAATTGTTAAGGAAGTGCAGGCTGCGGGCTCAAAGGTCTTTTTGGACCTGAAATACCACGACATTCCAAATACGGTTCAACATGCGGTAATGTCTGCCTCTGCATTGGGTATCGACATGTTAACGATCCATTTGTCCGGCGGACGCACCATGTGCGAAGCCGCGGTAATGGGTCGCGGGATCTCGAACGTTCTGATTCTCGGCGTCACGGTGCTGACAAGTCTCAACAATTCTTCACTAACCGAAATCGGCTTCCGGGGATCGGTCGAGGAGGAAGTATTATTGCTGGCTGAGTTGGCCAAAAATGTTGGGATCACCGGCCTGGTGGCCAGCCCGCACGAGCTTCGTATTTTACGCCAACGTTTCGGTTCGCTCTTCACCACTGTGATCCCGGGAATCCGGCCTGCCTGGTCGGACCCGGGCGACCAGAAACGCATCCTGACTCCGCGGCAGGCCGTCGAAGCCGGAGCGGATTATCTGGTCATCGGGCGGCCGATCACGGCATCCAAAGACCCAAAGACCGCGGTCCAACGGATTATTGCCGAGTTGGACCCAGACAGCAATTGAACTGCCAATTGAGTAGATTCCACCGCCCCAGGAAGTTGCATCTATTCCAGGATCAGATCAAAACGTACTTCGAGATTGGTTCTGCCCCAGTCCTCGACACGCTTCTCTTCGACTGGTTTAAAGCCAAATGATTCGTAAATAGAAATTGCCCGATCCAGACCTCTGACTGTCCACAGGTAAACGATGCTAAATCCGGCCTCCCGGCAATACCGGATTGACTCTTCTACCAACCATCGGCCCAAGCCTTGTCCGCGGATCGCCTGATCGACAAACAGTAATCGGAGCTGCGCCCGATTGGCTGGTCGTTCCACGATAAAAATTGAACCGACCATTTTTCCCTCTTTCTTGGCCAACCAGACACGGGAACGGCCTTTCTCGCGGGCCAGGATGTATTCGGCGGCGATCTGTGCGCAGTACGCCTCGTGGAGATGATTGAAGCCATAGTCGGCAAAATTCTGTACCCCATGGATATAAACAAGTTGACCAAGATCACCGGGGGCGAACTCGCGATGAATCGAGATACCAGCCGCTTCCATACCGATGAACAACCTGTTTAGACGATCGAGCGAAGGACGCCGCCATCCACTCTAAGCGCCGCACCATTCGTCGCCGACGCTAACGGACTGCAGATGAAGAGGACCAAATTCGCAATCTCATCAGGCGTTTCAAACCGCTTTAACAAACTGCTCGGCCGCACCTTCTCAAAAAAGAACTTTTCGAATTCTGAAGCCGTTTGCTTGCTTTGCGACGCCAGCTTGGCGACAAAATCAGTGACCCCTTCCGAAGCAGTTGGTCCTGGTAAAACCGCGTTCACTGTCACCCCGGTTCCAACGGTGGTCTCGGCCAATCCACGGGAAATCGCCAGTTGCGCAGTTTTGGTAAAACCGTAGTGAATCATTTCGACCGGGATCTGCAAGGCGGACTCACTGGATATGAACACGATGCGCCCCCAGTCTTTCTTTTTCATACGAGGCAAATAATGTCGCGACAGGCGAACGCCGCTCAGGACATTCACCTCGAAAAATCGGCGCCATTCGTCGTCACTGATTTCCTCAAAAGGCTGAGGATTAAAAATGCCTAGATTATTAACCAGAATATCAAGATCAGGGTAGCGAGACGTCAAAGTTTCGCATCCCTCCGAGGTCGAAAGATCGCCGGCAAAGGTCTCAACTTTAGCCTGCGGTATCCTCTCCCGGATCAGGTCCGCGGCCTTTGTTACTCGAGCTTCGGATCGCCCGTTCACAATCACAGTCGCATTTTCTCGTGCCAATCCTTCGGCGATCGCGAAGCCAATTCCCGCCGATGATCCAGTGACCAAAGCGAGTTTTTCTTTAATTAACAGGTCCATAAAAGATTGATGGAAAAAGTTGATACGATAGAGATTCGGCTGGGTCCCTCCCTCCACAGCCCGAGAAACCACTGATCGTTCGCCGATTTAGACGGCTTCGGCCCGATTCGCTCCAATGATTCGAAAGGCTCCAGATTCCATGCGATTCAAAACACCGAGATCGTTAGAAATCTTCGCTTCCTGGATCAAACCGACGATGTAAAAATGGAGTTCTTGCGCTAACAATTTGGGATCTTGTTCGGCAATCTCGCCAGCTTCCATGGCATCGCGCAAGGTCGATTCAAGGTAATCGCATTTCCTTTCGCTGATTTGCTGGGCCATCAATCGGATCGCTTCGTCCTGGGTGCTCAGTTCGCTCCCCAGTGAGGAAAACGGGCACCCCAACACGTGACCGTTCTTCTCAAAGTGCTCGGTCTGATTCCGGCGAATATGGGCAAAATAAGCTTCGAATCTTTCCAACGGCGGAACGTCGACTGTAAAAATCCTATCCATCACTAAACGGATCTGTTCCCACCGAAATTCGTAGGCCGCGACAGTGAGCTCGGATTTCGAGCGGAAAAAATGATAGAAACTCCCTTTTTTCACTCGGGATTGCTCACAAATCTGATCAACACCCACGGACCCATAGCTTTGCAGCCAGATGAGTTCATGAGCAGTCTGTAACAGGCGTACCTTGGAATCACAAAACCGCATGCGCAATCGAAACATAGTGGACCGATCGGTCAACCGCAACCCGGAATTTGCAGTGGTCCGTTCAAGCGCGTTCGCTGATCCGGTTTTGACCAGTGAATTCAGGCTGAAAAATGGCCATTTATAAGCGATGATTCGCTCTTACGGTTATGACGTATGATCGGTAGGTTTGTTCTCAGCACATTGGTCGGCTATTATCTGCTGGATTCCCTCGCCAAACTCCTCAATCTGCGGAATCTGCAGACGCTGGTCCCGGCGGAATTTATGGATATTTATGACTCCGCCCGGTACCGGCGATCACAGGAATATACCAAAGCGAACACCTGGTTTGAGCTGGTCGTCTCTACTGTTAACCTTGCCGTCCTGCTAATTTTCTGGTTTCTCGGCGGATTCGGGGCTTTGGACGAAGCCGTTCGGGCCTTCCATTTGCCAACCGTGGCCAATGGTCTGCTTTACCTCGGGATCCTCTGTGTTGGCCGAGAAGCTCTGATGCTTCCCTTTGCGATCTACCATACGTTTGTTATTGAACAGAGATACGGATTCAATCGAACCACTAGCATCACTTTCGTCGTGGATCGGCTGAAAGAATGGTCTATCTCCGGCCTGTTAATGGTCGCGTTTACCTTCATGGTGCTGAGCTTATTCGAGGCTTTCGGAGATTCGGCTTGGATCATTGGCTGGATCTGTACCGCCACGGTATCTGTCATTTTGATTTACATCGCGCCCACCGTGATCCTGCCGCTCTTTTTCAAACTCAGCCCGGTTCCTCCCGGCCCTCTCCGAGACCAGGTGACGGCCTTCTTCACTCGCGAAAAATTCCCGATTCGCGAACTGCTGGTGATCGACGGCTCTCGACGCTCTTCCAAAGCCAATGCCTTCTTTACCGGATTTGGGTCGAACAAACGGATCGCCCTGTACGACACCTTGATCAGCAGCCACACCGTTTCAGAGTTGTTGGCCGTTCTGGCGCACGAAGTCGGTCACTACAAGAAACACCACATCGTTCGGCATTTAATCGTCGGCCAATGCAGTCTGTTCTTGCTGTTCCTGGGCGCATCTTTCTGCATTTCGCGTCCGGAACTTTTCCAAGCCTTTGATGTCTCTTCCCATTCTTATTACGTGGGATTGGTCCTTTACCTGATCTTAATCCGACCGCTGGGGGTGCTGCTCGGCATCGTGATGAATTACTGGAGCCGCAAAGATGAATTCGAAGCAGACCGTTTCGCCGCCGAAGCCCTTGGCGATCCGAACCCGTTGATCCAGGCTTTGAAACGACTGAGCAAAGATAGTTTATCTAACCTGACACCGCACCCGTTGCTAGTCGGCCTCCATTTTACGCACCCGCCCGTCTTGGCCCGCGTCCTGGCGCTCCGGGGGATTAGTAGATAGTGGGCGGTGGTCAGTGGTTAGAAGTGATAGTGTCAGTGGTAGTGGTAGTCGGAAGCTGATCAGCAGACAAGTCGCCAGCAGCCGCTATCACGATCACTATCACCACCACTTCTAACCACTGGCAACTGACCACTGATCACTTTTCCAGCAGCAGCTGTTCGACTTCCTGGACGATTCTTCGCTGGGCTTCGGCCATCTTTTCGAAATCTTCAGGAGCCAAGTCGTCGTAACCTGCCAAGTGCAGCAGGGCATGAACGAAATAAAGTCGGAGCTCGTGGCAGAAGCTGGTGGAAAATCTCTTCGCCTGACGTTCGGCGGTCTCCACACTGATAATGATTTCGCCGTGGTGAAACGTAATAACGTCGGTCGGCTGATCGACTGACATGAAGTCGCGATGAAGTTTCGCGATTCGGGCGTCGGAAACAAAGACGACGTTAATTTCCTTGGGGAGGGTTATCGGGCCCAGCAGTTCCGTGACCTTGACCATCGCCGGTTCCGCGAAGGCGCGGAAATGGACTAGATCAACCCGCTTTTTGCGCTGCCGGTTAAGCAGCTCGAGACCAGACTTCACGCCGCGGTGGCAGGAGGAAGATTACGAAGACGGCGGCCCTGTTCTTCGGCTCGCTCTTCATCTTTTGGATACTTGATCCGGGTGTGCAGCATGTTCTGAAGAGTAAACCGGAAAGTTTCGGCGATGATCTTTATTTCTCTCAAGGTGAGGTCGCATTCGTCCAATTGCCCTTCGGCAATTCGCCGGCCGATGATGTCACTGACCAGCTGCTCAATTTTTTGGGGGGTCGGTTTCTCAAGGCTGCGGGACGCGCTCTCGACAGCATCCGCCAAGCTGATGATTCCGCTCTCTCTAAACTGCGGCTTTGGCCCGCTGTATCGGAAACTTTCTTCGCGGACATCGGGAATATCCTCCTCCCGAATATTCATGATTTTTCCGCCTTCGCGGGCATCCCGCTGTTGTTGGATGGCTCGCTTGTAAAAGTAAGCGACTAACGATGTCCCATGGTGTTGCTGGATCACGTCGATCACCCGTTGATTGAGTCCGTACTTCAGTGCCAGATCCACTCCCTCTTTCACGTGGGAAATGATAATCAGGGCACTCATGGTCGGCGCGAGGTCGTCGTGAGGATTGTCATCGCCGACGATGTTCTCCGAGAAGTAATTGGGCTTCACCAACTTGCCGATGTCATGGAAGTACGCGCAAGCTCGGCACATCGTACCGTTGGCTCCGATCTTATTCGCGGCCACCTCGGCTAAATCGGCCACCACGTCGCTGTGATGCCATGTCCCCGCCGCCTCAAGACTAAGGCGGAGCAACAAAGGATGGTTGCGATCTGCCATCTCCAGCCATGACATGTCCGTCGTAATCCGGAAGAGCGCCTCAAGCATCGGGAGTGCCCCGCTGACGACCATCGCCGTAACCACGCCGGTGAGAATCGCCGCTGCCGATTGCTTCAAAAACATGGTCAGATCCATGTCATTCAGTCGCAGCCACGGGATGGTGATGATTCCGAACGAAACCGCTAATATCCAAGTCGCCAACCCCACATAAACTCCGGCCCGCAACAACCGACTCCGGCGCCGCACCTGGATGGTAACAAAAACTGAAATGAACCCGCTGATCAGGCTCATCACTAAGAGAAAAGCGTCCACTCCGCGGAACAGAATGGAGCTCCAGAGACTAACGAAAATCGCTCCGTAGATACCGAGATTCTTGCCCAGCAAAACCGATAGGACGAGCGGCGCCAAGGCAAACGGAATCAAAAGAACGCCAAACTCTTTCGGCAAGCCGCCCTGGCTCTGAGTCGATAACACCATGACCAGCTTCGCTACGCAGAAGTGGAATAGGATCACCCCAAATACCAGCCCGACTCGCGAATTCTTTTGAAATGTTTCCGGATGATTAATCCAGAGTTGAGCGACGGCCGTCAGGAACACTAGGAGCCCGATCAAAAAATACTTCGCTGGATCGGGATGCTCTCCGGAAAAGATCAACAAGGCCAAAACCAAGACAAAGGCGCCAAAAATACCCGCCTTTACCCAAGGTTCCGATTCCAGTTTGCGCATCCACTCTTTCTGAGTCGATTTTCGACGGGTCTTCGGGCAAGCCAAACCCTTCCTGATTAACTTCTTGCGATTTGAAGTTCCAAACATGCCTTTAAATCCTCCTCCTACTAACCCTGATTGGCTCGCGTCGGCTCATCCCGATAAAGCCGATACGCATGGATGATTGACTGGACGAGCGGATGACGCACGACGTCCCTTTCAGAAAATCGAGAAAAGTTAATGCCAGGCACCCTTTCCAGCACTTCCATCGCCTCGACTAGACCGGAAGCTTTCCGGGACGGCAGATCAATTTGGGTTTGATCGCCCGTCACTACGCATTTTGAGTCCGATCCCAGCCTGGTGAGAAACATAAACATTTGCTCGGTGGTGGTGTTTTGGGCTTCGTCCAGAATGACGAACGCGTGATTCAAAGTCCTTCCCCGCATATATGCCAATGGTGCGATCTCGATGACCCCCTTGTCCATGTACCTCTGAATCTCTTCAGGCTCGAGCATATCATACAATGCATCATAGAGGGGACGCAAATATGGGAAAATCTTTTCCTGGAGATCTCCCGGTAAAAAACCAAGGGCTTCTCCTGCCTCGACCGCTGGCCGAGTCAAGATAATCCTCTTAACTTGCTCCTTTCGTAATGCGTCAACTCCCATGGCCATCGCAAGATACGTTTTTCCCGTGCCCGCCGGACCTATCCCAAAGACAATATCGAAATTTTGAATCGCCTGAACGTATTTGAGCTGCTGTTCACTCTTGGGAACAATCGGAGCACGGCGGGTCGGCGTGAGAACCTTGTGGACCGCCAACTGGCCTAGGGGCTGGCGGCTCCCTTCCGTCACCGAATCCAGCGCATACTGAAATTCATGTCGTCGAATTTGGATCCCGTGCTGCCGCGCCTCCTCGAGCTGATTAAAGACTTTTCTGGTCTGTTCAATGTTCGCTCGCTCCCCTTCCACACGCAGCCAACCGTCCCGGGTCGTGACTTTCACCGCCAATTTCTCCTCCAGCGCTTGCAATAATTTGAAATCATTGGCGTACAGATTCTGGAGAGTCCGTGCGTTATCGAACTGAAGCGTCTCGGATTCGACCATCAAGCGGGTAATTGCACGGCCTTACGCTTTATCTCAATGCGCGGAATAAGCAAAGAAGGTTTTCCGCACCCTGAAAGTTCGGGCCGACAGGTTCCTAAGATCGAGCAATCTGCAATGACCACCGTTATTTATATCCGTAGACCATTGCCCAGTTGGTTCGCTCCTTCGGTGAGCTAACCACCTCAACAATTATATAGTAGGTACCCGTGGCAGGAGGTAAAATCCGCACCGCCGCAAATCTGCCCTTTTGCCAGGAATCGTTTTCAGTGAGTTTCCCTTTGCTGTCGTAGAGATGGATCGCCAAGCGAGCGTTCTCTACATCAGATCCGAGGCAAAACCAGTAATCGTTCCCCTTAAAAAGCGTATGCGGGATGGCCTTTTGTTCCCGGAGGCCTAAATCACCGCCCCACTGATCATCGCGAATGATGAACCCCTGCTTGACGTAGGGATCCATGGCCTGAAGCGCACTCGCGATGGCGTCATCCAGCGACGCCTCCACCGGGGTCAGAACCGCGCAAAAACCCAGCAATAATAAAAATCGTCTCACAAAGTTCGTCCGTTAAGCGCGCGAGGCGATCGCCTTCACCATTTGTCCCGTGATTTCGTTGATTCTTCTGACTGAGCCCGGCGTCAGCTTTTGACTAATGAGCGGGGAAATTTCGTCAAGTCCCTTTTGAATTTTACTTACCAGTGGTTTATTTCGCATCCGAGGCGGCATCCCGGCGAGACGCTCTTGAAAGTATTTAAGAAGATCGGGTTGGTTCAACAGATCAGCACCGTCTGCGGAGTAACTTTTTTGCACTACCGCGGTCAGGACTTCCGTGCCCCGCAGCCATCCACCCAAGCTGACCAAATGCGCTAGCTGCGCATCCTGGAGTTCGATCATCGCTCTCTTGACGTCCGTCAGGGCGCCGTCCAGCTCTCTCCGAACCGAAATCCAATCGCCAGCATCGGCTTTGGTAACAATCGAGTTGGTTCGGGTTAAGACGGTTGATTCTACGCCAATTGCCCTGGCCAGCTCCAGCACATCGCGACCGATTTGTTTGACTCGGGCTTTGTCCGCGGCCTCGACGGCCACAAAGCCTTCCGCCACCACCGAGCCGAGCAACAGAGCAATTTGCTCGCGTTCTCCGCGATTCTTGATGTTTGGTTCTCGCAGTTGCTCCTGCCAATTTGGAGAACCGAGCTTGTCCAAGACATTAAACACCTCACTCGGGAGCGGAACGACAATATCGTCAAGTTGCGTGGCGGGGAACTTGGACAGATCGATCTGATTCGGGGGCGACTCGCCGAAGCCCAAAATTGCCGAGGAAAAAAGAGTCATCACCAAAATGGCGCCAAACAGATTTCTACTCATCCAGGCGCTCCCCCTCCAGTGCAGTTCTCACGCAATCGGTCAGTAATTGTTTCACGGCCCAAGTTTCTGATTTTTAAGGATTAACGACCGTCAACCCTAAAAGGAATTTTTCCTTTGAGCAAACGCAGTTTATAAATATGGCTTGGAGACAATGAAACTGGATCGGGTTGTAGATCTCCTGCGCGAAATCTCTACCAAACGGATCCTGGTCATCGGCGATCTCATGCTGGACGAATTCGTCTGGGGTCGGGTTTCCAGGATTTCACCCGAGGCTCCGGTGCCGGTAGTCGAGGTTATCAGGGAATCCTATTACCCCGGCGGCGCCGCCAATGTCGCCCGAAACGTGCGAGAGTTTACTCCCTTCGTGTTCGTGATGGGTCTAATCGGGGAAGATTCGTATGCCCAGAAGCTCAGAACCCTGCTCGATGGAAACGGGATCAGCTTGGAAGGACTTCAGAATGATCCCTCTTTTCAGACGATTGTGAAAACCCGCATCATCGCCCGGCAGCAGCAGGTGGTACGCGTGGACCGGGAACGGCCACATACCCTCAGCGAAGAAGGTCAGGCGCGTTGCATCGAGAAAGTCCGCGCACTCCTCCCCCAGCTTGATGCCGTTATTTTCGAAGACTACGGGAAAGGCTTCCTCCAACAAAGTTTTGTCGACCAGGTCGCCACCTTGGCCAAGGGGGTTGGAAAGTTGGTTACAGCAGACCCTAACCCACACAATCGACTGATCTGGCGCGGAACCTCCGCGGTGAAGCCTAATCGCAGTGAAGCTTTCGCGGCCGCTAACCGGCCGTGGAGTGAGCCGCAACCGGATCCGCTGCGCGATAAGCCTTTGCTCCTGGTCGGGAACGAATTGTTGCGCCAATGGAAGCCTGATCTTCTGTTGATCACGCTGGGAGAACAAGGGATGATCCTCTTTGACCAGGAGAATCCGCCATTTCATATCCCCTCGCGAGCTCGCGAAGTCTACGATCTGTCGGGAGCCGGTGACACCGCGATTGGACTTTTTACCCTGGCCCTGGTTTCGGGCGCCTCCGCGATTGAAGCGGCGGAAATTTCCAATCACGCCAGCAGCGTGGTGGTCGGAAAGCTAGGCACGGCTACCCTCACGCCGGACGAGCTACTGGAGAGCTTTCATCAGCGAAATGGATAGGAGAACGCCCGTCCCCGGGAGGGCCATCTTTTTTGACCGGGACGGAACCCTGATAAAGGACGTGGGTTACTGTTCCAAGCCGGACGAGGTCGAACTTCTGGAAGGGGTTCGCCAACTTCTTCCGAAATTGAAAGAGGCCGGTTTTAAGATCGTTATTGTCACAAACCAGAGCGGGATCGGACGAGGATACTTTACGGAAGAAGATTTCTGGGCGGTCCAACACGAACTCGAAAGCCGTCTCAGTCCCGGCGTCATCGACGCCACCTATTTCTGTGCGGATACCCCAGTCAACGCGTCGGCACGGAGGAAACCAAACCCCGGTATGCTGCTCGAGGCAGCCAGCGAATTGGGGGTTGATCTTGAACAAAGTTACATGGTCGGGGATAAGCCGTCCGATGCCGAGGCGGGAATCCGCGCTGGAGTCAAGGCCACGATCCTTTTCGGTGACCAGGCCGCCGGTGACCCTAAGGCATCGGGCGCGAGCCTGGTCGCAAAAACCTTCAGCGAAGTAGTGAAATTCATCCTGGAAGATTGATTCCCCGGCAAACCTCAAGCTAACTCCCCTCATGCCAATGAGCAAAATTGTCGGCATCATTCCGGCCAGATGGGGCTCTACCCGATTTCCGGGAAAAGCTCTCCATGGGATTGCCGGAAAACCATTGATTCGCCATGTCTGGGAGCGCTGCCTTGAGGCAGACTGCCTGGATCAGGTTGTCATCGCCACGGACGATATGCGAATCGCTGAAGTCGGATTTAATTTTGGGGCAGAAGTCGCCGTGACGGCCGCCGATCACCCGAGCGGAACAGACCGAGTTGCCGAAGTGGCCCGAAAGCTGAAAAAAGCTTCGATCATTCTCAATATCCAAGGTGATGAACCGCTGGTCGATCCAGCTCTCTTACGGCGCCTCGCTCGAAAACTACAAGATAATCCCAATATCCCGATTATCACCGCCGCAACCCCGATATTGCCGGAGGAATTGTTGAGCGAGAATAACGTCAAGGTGGTCATGGATCGCCGGGGAGATGCGCTTTATTTCTCCCGTAGCGCCATTCCCTTTCGCCGCGGAACAAACGAGATCCCATCATACAAACATCTCGGCATCTACGGGTATCGTCGAAAGGCTTTGCTGGAATTTGTCCGGATGTCTCCGGGCTCCCTGGAACAAGCAGAACAGCTCGAACAGTTGCGCGCATTGGAAAATGGCCTGAAGATTCGCGTCGTTGTTTCTGAGACCGGCTCCATCGGGGTAGATACTCCCGAGGACGCGACCGAGGTCGAACGACTTATTTTGAGCAGGAGAAGCGGATGAAATACATCTTTGTTACGGGAGGAGTGGTTAGTTCGCTGGGTAAAGGGCTGGCGGCGGCAGCACTCGGGACGCTGCTCGAGCATCGAGGCTTAGGGGTGATCATGCAAAAATTTGATCCTTACCTCAACGTCGATCCCGGAACCATGAGCCCCTTTCAACACGGCGAAGTCTATGTTCTCAACGACGGTGCGGAGACAGATTTGGACCTCGGCCATTATGAACGGTTTACCAACTGCGTGCTCTCCCGGGCCAACAATGTCACCAGCGGCCAAGTGTACGAAACCGTACTCGCCAAGGAGCGGCGGGGTGATTATTTGGGAAAAACGGTTCAGGTGATTCCCCATGTCACGGATGAAATCAAGGGGCGCATCCAACGCTTAGCCAAGGAACAGACCGGGGATGTGATCATCACCGAAATCGGCGGAACCACCGGAGATATCGAGGGACTTCCATTTCTCGAAGCCATTCGACAGTTCCAACTCGAGGTCGGACCCGAAAATGTGGTCATCATGCATGTGACGCTGGTGCCTTTCATCAAGGCTGCCGGCGAGCTGAAAACCAAGCCCTCGCAACAAAGCATTGCGAAATTGCGAGAGATCGGCCTCCAACCGCACGTGCTACTCTGTCGAACCGAAAAACCTCTCGGGCTGGAAGTCCGGCAAAAGTTGGCCCTGTTCTGTAATGTACCGCTGCCGGCCGTGGTGGAAGTGCGGGATGTCGACCACACCATTTACGAGCTCCCTCTCACCCTGCAGGATGAAAAACTGGACGAAACCGTCTGCCGGTTACTCCGACTTGAGACTCCTTCGGCGCAAATGACCGAATGGCGCAGATTCGTTCAGCGCGTCATTAGTCCTAGAAAAAATCTCAAAGTCGCAGTCGTCGGGAAGTACATCGATTTACAGGACGCTTACAAGAGTATCTACGAGTCGCTCACCCATGCCGGTGCGGCCAACGATTGCGGGATCGAAATTGTCAAAATCGATTCTGAGGATTTGGAAGGAGCCGAGCCTGGCAAAGCTCTTGGAACGGTCGCCGGCATCATCGTACCGGGAGGATTCGGTGATCGTGGGGTCGAAGGCAAAATCGCCGCCTGCAAATACGCCCGGGAGAAGCGCCTGCCTTACCTAGGTCTTTGTCTTGGGATGCAGGTGGCGACCATTGAGTTCGCTCGCGATGTCTGCGGATTCAAAGGTGCCAACAGCACCGAATTCGAAGAGCACTCTCCGCACCCTGTCATTTGTCTTTTGGAGGACCAGAAAGAAGTCCGGATGAAAGGGGCCTCCATGCGTTTGGGTAGCTGGCCGACCAATATCGTGCCGGGTACTCTCGCCGAGAAGATGTACGGTAAACAACAGATCATCGAACGACATCGTCATCGATACGAATTCAACCTGAAGTACCGGGAGGCGATGGAAGAGAAAGGGTTTGTGATTTCCGGGATGTCGCCGGACGCCAGGTTAGTCGAACTGGTCGAGCTGCGAGACCATCCATTTTTTGTCGCTTGCCAATTTCACCCGGAGTTCTTGTCGAAACCGAATGCGCCACATCCGCTGTTCAGAGGTTTCATCGCGGCCTGCCTGGCCAGTTCGGAATAGGTGAGAGGTTTTCGGGGTGGAGGGTGGGGTCAGCACCGGTTCATGGTCTGAAGGAGGGTGCCTGATTTCAAGATCTTCAAGCGCCCTGTAACAGAATTGGGCTACGATAGAGGCTAAGGATGGTTTGTGCCCCGAAGGGGCTATAGCCCTCAGCCCAGGGTTTTAACCCTGGGAAATACCAAATCAATGCTTCGCCCTGAAAGGGCGACAGATCACGTCGACTCTGTCATGGGAGAACCCTGTGGCGAAGTCCTCGGCGCCACGCCTGTTCTCAACAAAACGGGATGAGGTGTCCGTATTTGTCTCGCATAAAAGAATGCCGAAGAGGATAGTTCAACTCTCAGCCGATCCGAATGGGTTACCGACGCGCTGTATGCCGGTAATCGCGACAAACGAATCTGTCGCCCTTTCAGGGCGAAACACCGGAATGGAGGATTCCCAGGGTTAAAACCCTGGGCTGCGGGCTATAGCCCCTGCCGGGCACAAACCATCCTAACTCTTCATCTAAGCCATTCTGTCGCCTTGGCACTTGGCTCGCCCCGAGTCCTGCACGCTCAATGCCCTGTATCTGCCCTCTCCCCCTTACCCCTGCCCCTTCAAAGCCCCTGCCTTGAAATAGACCTTCTTCCCCTCCGCCTGCGCGCCGCGCCGACGGAAATATTCACCCAGCTCCGGCGTGTAGTAACCCCAAGGCTCCGGATTTAACTCGAAATAAATTTCACCGGATTCCGAGAGAACGTTCTTTTGCACGTCATCGAGAAAAAACTCCCACTCCTTTATCCCCCAGACCTGATCTGAGCCGTGGGAATTAAAGCAGACTGCAAAGCCGCTCAAAAAATCGAAGCGATCCCCGAGATCGGGCAGAGGATGAAAAGGTTCAATCCGACAGACACAACGAGGCATCTGCATCATCTCGAACATCTCTGCGTACATGGGCGGCCAATCTAGATCAAGTCCCAGGACCTGATGGCCTAACTGCTTGCAGACAAATAAAAAATAACCGGGTCCACTGCCGATATCGAGGATCCGAAGCGGTTTTCGTCGATCGAGCTGCACCGACCGGGCCTGTTGAATCGCTAATTGCAGCCGATGCCCGGCGTCGACATATTTTGGCCAACCCTTCTTGTCGTCCGGATTGGCGTAATTGGAACGGATTCGCTCGAACCCTTTGGATTCCAATTCCTGGACCATCTCCTCGGCATTCAGTGGCTTGCGCCACCGGTAATAGGCATCCAGAAGGCTATTAAAAGCCTCCCCGGTTCGAAGCTTATTAATCTTGTGAGACAGTTCCACCGTAAATGAGCCGACTGTTGATCTCAGGCCCCCGTCGAAACAAGAAGCGCCCAGATCACCTTCTTTTACTCATTCCACAATCTGCAGGAGCACCTGTTGGCCAGATCTCGACGCAGCGGCGTTCAAGAGATTCCGCACGGCGGTGATGGTATGCCCGTTGCGACCGATCACCTTGCCGACGTCGGACTTGCGCATCTCGACTTTAAAAATCAATTTACGACCCTGCTCAACCTTTGTTACCAGGACCTCTTCCGGTGCTTCCACCAGCTGCCTGATGACAAACTCGAGAAAAGTCTCCACAGGAAATTATTGAACTGGCGTCGCGGCGGCCTTCTTGCGGGCTTTCAAAATCATACTGGCGACGGTCGAACTAGGCTGAGCGCCATGCGTCACCCAATAATCTACGCGACCAAGGTCCAAGTGAAAATTTTCACCGGGCTCACGCGGATCGTAGTTGCCGATCATTTCTATGAACTTTCCGTCTCGTGGACTGCGTTTATCCGCGACCACCACCCGATAGAAAGAACGGTTTTTGGTTCCTTCTCTCCTTAATCTAATCGAAACAGCCATATATCAATGTTGAGAACCTTGTCCCTCACCTGTCCCTACGTTCAGCCTGCTTAAGCCCGCGGGACCCGGGCCAGCATCTTCTTGAGTTGTCCCGCATTCTTCATCAGCTTTCGCATTTGGCTAAACCGTTGAAGTAGCGTGTTCACTTCGGTGACTGAAGTTCCGCTGCCGCGAGCGATCCGTTGTCTCCTCCTGGCGTTCAAGATATCCGGGCTTTTTCTTTCGCCAGGAGTCATGGAGAGCACGATCGCTTCGATTCGACTCAGCTGTTTTTCGTCAACCGAAAAGCCTTTCATATTACTCATTCCCGGTAACATGCCAAGGATATTTTCCAAAGGGCCCATGCGACGCAACATCTTGAATTGCGAGAGGAAATCGTTGAAATCGAAGCTCGCCGTCCGCATCTTTTTCTCAAGACGGGCCGCTTCTTCTTCATCGATTGCTTCGGCTGCCCGCTCGACCAGGCTAACCACATCCCCCATCCCCAAAATCCGACCGGCCAGGCGCTCCGGGTAAAAAGGCTCGAATTGCTCGATCTTCTCACCGACACCCGCAAATTTTATCGGGCGTTTAGTGACCTCCCGCATCGAGAGCGCTGCTCCGCCACGGGCATCGCCATCTAGTTTGGTCAAAACAAGTCCAGTCAACCCCAACGCTTCATGAAAATGGGTCGCGACATTGACCGCCTGCTGCCCGGTGGCAGCATCGCAGACCAGAAGGATTTCTTGGGGCTGCAAAGCATCCCGGAGCCTCTTCAGTTCATCGACTAAACTCTCGTCAATTTCCAATCGACCAGCGGTATCGAAAATCTGAACGTCGCCACCCTGTGTCTCAGCCCACTCCAGCGAGTCTTTACCCACCTTGACCACGTCGTGTTGACCGGCTTGCGGGCGGAAAACCGGAACACCGACTTGGCCGGCGAGTTGTGCCAATTGATCGATGGCCGCCGGTCGTTGAAGATCGCACGCCACCAACAATGGCGATTTGCCTTGCTTCTTTAAGTAAAGAGCCAGCTTTGCCGAAGAGGTCGTTTTTCCAGCGCCATGCAGGCCGACCATCATGATCCGGGCCGGTTTATTCAAATTCAGCGGCTCATTGTCGCCACCGAGGAGCTGCGTCAACTCGTCATAGAATATTTTGACAATCTGTTGTCCGGGCGTGATCGACCGCAAGACTTCCTGGCCTAAGGCCTTGCTCTTAACTTTGGCGATGAAGTCTTTAGCGACCTGAAAGTGAACGTCGGCTTCCAATAAGGCCAGACGAACCTCGCGCAAAGCCTCGTTAATATTTGCTTCCGAGATGGTCCCATGACCACGAAGATCCTTAAAGATGTCTTGAAGCTTATCGGAAAGTTGGGAAAACACGATTTAGGTCCCTCGGGCGGCAGCCTGTTTGCCGGCAGCTGGTGCCGATGGATCAACCGTAAAATTCCACCGGGTCTCAACTTTTTTGCCCTTCACTTTGGCCGATAGAATGACGGTGTACGTTTTCGGAACTAGGTTTTGGGTGAACTCATAGGACACTAGTTTCGTTTTGGCGTCGTATCTGGCCGGAACCAGTCCAAAACCGCTCACTCGCATCTCTACGGAGTCCGGCTCAACTTCACCCATGGAGGCAAGGTTTGCTTTAATGACTGGCCGGCTATCTGGAATTTTTTCCTCGTTCATCGGCTGAGTCACCATCGCAGCAGAAGCCAATTGCGCAGCCTCCACCCCGGGATCAACTCCGTCGTTGTTACCGAAGTTGACGGCCATTTTAAAGACGTCAGGATGCATCGATTCTATCGCGTAGCGTCCAAGCTGATCGGCCGCAGCATCGATTCCCATATGCTGGCCGTAGACCGTGAATAGCGCCTGGTACCCGGCCTCCATTGCCATTTTACGCACCACTTCATTGTGGGTTCCGTAGGGGAAGGCAAACGCCACGATATGGATCCCGAGTTTTTGTTCGAGGATATCTTTTGACCCGTAAACCTCGTTATGCAGCCAGGTGGTATAATCCTGGTTCCGCGGCGCATGACGAAGGTCATGATGCGAGACGGTGTGACTCTCAATATCGACTCCGGCGTCACGCATCTGTTCTAACTGGGCCCAGGTGATTGACTTGCCCCCGACACTTACATAATTGGTGTAAATAAACATCGTGAACGGATACCCGAACTCCTTCAGGATTGGCCAGGCGACCGAAAACCCGGACACATAACCATCGTCAATGGTGATCACCGCACTTTTCGGAGGAATTGATTTTTCTCCGCGGCGCCACGCTAGAAAATCTTTCATTGGCACCACCGCAATCCCGTCATCTTTCAGCTGTTTCATCTGCGATCCGGAATTCCGCGGGGGCAATTGCCAGGGAATCGCGTGGATTGTCTTCGAACCGATGGTAGCAAAAGACGATCACTTTGGCCGAACGATCGATCGCGGGCGCTGGTGTCGGGGTTGCGACAGCCACCGAAGGGGTTGGCGTCGCAGCGGACGATTTATCCTCCAATTTTGCGAGGGTCGAACTTTTCTTACAACCTGCCACTAACAGCGGCAGGACAAGGAGCAGCGGGAGAATACGACGAAGCATACCAGTTACCAAGCGCGCAGGTTATCACGTTCCGAAAGAAGTTGCCAGTGTCCGAAAAAAGTTATTAGAGCAAGCGGGAAAGAGAAAGAATTTTTAACCACAGATTTCACAGATCACACAGATTGGGAAATGGGTTTGAAGTTTGGGCGGGTGACGACTTAGCGGCGAGAAAGCTTTTGCTCAGCGTTTGAAAGGTGCGCCTTACGCGGCTAATCGTTACGCGCCAAAAGGCCAACCCGTTCTTAATCTGTGTAATCTGTGAAATCTGGTTAAATCCTTCCCTTACTCGAGGCCCACCGCCCGGAAGGTTTGATCGACGTAACGGAAGTGCTGCTCCAACGAACATAGCTTCTCGAGTTCCGCGGGCGGGATCACCGAGGTGATTTCTGAAATTTGCTGACTTCGCTTAAAAAATCGGTCTGATTTTGCCAGGTCGCCATGGCAGCTCGCTGAACAGCTTCGTATGCACTCTTACGTTCCAGTCCCCTTCGCGTCAGCTCCAGCAGGATAGTTTGGCTGAAATAGAGACCCTTGGTGATTCCAAGATTCTCCAGCATGTTTTGAGGGTAGACCTGAAGCCCGGCGACCAGTTTAGTCAAGGTCGCCAGCATGTAATCCATCAAGATACAGGAGTCCGGAAAGATAATCCGCTCGACACTACTGTGGCTAATATCCCTTTCGTGCCATAACGCCACGTTTTCGAGCGCAGCGACAGCATTTCCGCGGATCACCCGGGCAAGGCCACTCAGCCGTTCGCCGGTGATCGGATTTCTCTTATGCGGCATGGCGGAACTTCCCTTCTGCCCAGGACTGAAATACTCCTCAACTTCCAACACTTCCGTTCGTTGCAAATGCCTGAACTCCGTTGCCCAGCGATCAATACTCGAAGCGACTACCGCCAGGTTCGCGCTAAACTGGGCGTGGCGGTCACGCTGGATCACCTGAGTCGACAAGGGATCGGTTTTTAGCCCGAGCTTCTGACAAACGATCGACTCCACCTCAGGATCAAGGTGGGCATGGGTTCCTACGGCGCCACTGAGTTTGCCAACGGCAATTTCGTCTCGGGCGGAGCGTAACCTTTTTTCGGCCCTGCCAAATTCGTCATACATGAGCGCCATCTTTAATCCAAACGTAATGGGCTCCGCATGGATGCCGTGACTTCGACCGATCATCGGCGTGATTTTAAACTCGCGGGCTTTCTGTCCGATCGTCTCCCTTAGTTTGAATGACATCTTCCAGAAGAATGTCACAGGACCGGACGAGTTGGACCGCCAGCGAGGTGTCCAGAACATCAGACGACGTCAATCCTTGATGCATCCACCGGGCCTCAGGTCCGATATAGGAAGCAACATTTTCGAGAAATGCGATGACGTCGTGGTGGGTCTTTTTCTCGATCTCGAGAATTTCAGAAACTGAAAACTTTCCTCGCGCCCGAATCGCCTCGGCATCAGCTTTCGGGATAAATCCCAACTGAGCCATGGCCTCGCAGGCCAAAGTCTCAATTTCCAACCAAATTGAAAATTTGGTCGAATCGTCCCAAATTTCCCGAATCCGGGGCCGGGAATATCGTAAAATCACCCGCTGACGTTAAAGCCCAGGACCCGGTTGGAAAGCATTTTTTAAGCAAAGAACGCGCGCGGGGCGCACCTATTACCTGACCCGTGCACGAACCTGGCGGCCATTGTTCATCAATGTTACCTGGCCCGAAGCTAAAAGATCCGCAACCGTCGCTGCGGTTTCCTCCTGCGAATCTGAATAGGCACTGACTGCTAAAATAAGGTCTCCGAGGCACAACGGCCGATTTGTCAATTTTCTTCTCTTCATAATCAATCCTTTCAAGTGTTCCCTCAATTTCTCAAAGAGGGCTAAAGTCGCCGCCCTCCCAGACCATTTGCCCCTAAACACTTGTACGTTCGAAGTCTTAGACTCGGTTGCACGGCAGAACGTTTAAATTAATTCTCGGAACCCTCATCTTGATTTCAGTTGCAGACATTCTCCTATTGACCGATTCATTTGCCGTTTTCGCCTTATGGACTGGCTGGCAAATTTCTTTAACATCATTCTGCACCTGAACGTGTCTCTCAAGGGAGTCGCCGACTCTTACGGGTCTTGGATATACGCCCTGCTGTTTTTGATTATTTTTTGCGAGACCGGGTTAGTAGTGACCCCGTTCCTCCCCGGGGACGCGCTTCTTTTTACCGTCGGGACCTTAACGGCTCTGGACGGCCCGCTGAACTTGCTGGCCATTCTTGTCTTGCTCACGGTCGCGGGGATTCTCGGCCATACCACCAACTATTGGATTGGGAACAAAATAGGTCAGAAGCTCTTCAGCAATCCGCGGAGCCGCATTTTTAACCAGAAACATCTGGAGCAGACGCATGCCTTCTACGAACGGCATGGAGCAAAAACGATCATGCTCTCCAGGTTCATTCCTTTGATTCGCACCTTCGCTCCGTTCGTGGCCGGAATGGGTTCGATGAACTACCGGAAATTCTTCGCCTATAACGTCATTGGTGCCTTTGTTTGGGTCTTTGGCATCGTCTTGCTGGGACACTTTTTCGGCAATATCCCGTACGTCCAAAAGAACTACTCCCTGGTGATTTTGGCGATCGTGGTGATCTCGATGATCCCGCCGGCCCTGGAAATTTTTCGCGCTTGGCGCGGTTCAAGGGCAAAAATCTAGGCCCCAGAAGTTGGTGGTGCAAAGAACTCTCCGCAAGACAGGACAGAATTTTCCCACGCACTGAGTGAGGAAGGACTTTAGCCTCCATTCACACGGTGTTCCGGCGCCTCCCTGCGATATCTGTTCCTTTACGGATCTTCCTTCCGGCTTAGTTTGCTGGTAGGGCAAATGGCAAGAGGGCAAACATCAAATCAGAGATCCGCGAGATCCATTCTGCAACTCCTGAACTCCTTCTTCCTCCTGCAGGGCCAATGGCAAAAGGGGCAAACATCAAATCAAAGATTCCGCAGTTCCATTCTGCAACTCCTGAACTCCTTCTTCCATGAGCGCCATCGGGACCATCCAACCGGAAATTGAGGAATTGGGTCGGGAAATCTTTGACCTGGTCGACGCCGACCGACGCACTCCCAGACTGTTTGGACAGAAGGATTTCTATGGGCACCTGATGGAGTGGGCGATGCGAGATCCGGTGTTCAAAACCCAGATGTTCAGATTCGTTGATGTTCTGCCTACCCTGACGTCCTCCGGCGAGGTGTTGAAGCATATGGCGGAATATCTGAGCAGCGTGAAGACGCCTGCTTCCGGGGTGCTCCGCGGCGCCCTGGCGTTCGGGCGACTGCTTCCGGCGATGCCCGCGCATTTGATCCGCCAAAACGTCTTGGCGATGGCCAATATCTTTATCTGCGGCCGGGACGGAGGATCCGCCCTTCCAAACCTTCAACGCCTCTGGAGAGAAGGAGTTCGCTTTACCGTGGATATCCTAGGCGAAGCGGTGGTCAGCGACCGGGAAGCAGACGAATTTGCCACCAAATATGGTCGACTTCTCGATTTCCTGACCGAAGCCACTCGCTCCTGGAAAGTGGAAGGCCCCCTCGCCGCAGGTGAACCACCCCTGGTAAATGTCTCCGTTAAGATTTCCGCTCTTTGCGCGCGGGTTCAAACCTCGGACCCGGAGGCCAGTATCGCGACCATTATGAAGCGCCTCCGGGGCATCGCGATTCACGCCGACCGTCTAGGAGCCTCGATCAATCTCGACATGGAGCATTATGGGTTGAAAGAACTGACCCTCGAGCTTTTTAAAAAGCTTTTGCTTGAACCCGACTTGGGTTCCTCCCGCCTCGGCTTTGTCATCCAAGCCTATTTGCGGGATTCTTACGCCGACACCGAGAAAATGCTCGATTGGGCCCGAAGGGAGGGTCGCCAATTCACCATCCGGCTCGTGAAAGGGGCCTATTGGGATTTCGAGAAAGTGACCGCCGCTCAAAAAACCTGGGAAGTCCCGGTTTACCTATCCAAACCCGAGACAGACGCCAACTACGAGCGAATTACCCGGCTGCTCTTGGACAATCGTTCTCTGGTTTTTCCGGCCATTGCCTCGCACAACGTGCGCAGCATTTCCCACGCTGCATCGTACGCCCGTAAGCTTGGCATTGACCCGGGGAACTTTGAATTCCAGATGCTTTATGGAATGGCGACGCCGATCAGGCGCGCTCTGGTCAAACTCGGTTATCGGGTTCGGGAGTATTGCCCAATCGGAGAACTGGTTCCGGGCATGGCTTATCTGGTCCGCAGATTGCTTGAGAATACTTCCAATGAAGGGTTTCTGAGGGCCAAGTTCAGCGCCAACCGGTCAATTGCCGAGTTGTTAGCCGATCCCGTCCAGCAGATTCCAAAGGGTCAGACCGCGGGGCCGGACGGATTCAATTCCCGGGGAGAGGAAGCTCCCGCAAAATCCCCCAACCCCCCAGCACGACAGGAATCCCATTTCCAGAATGAATCTCCTTCCGATTTTACTCTCGCCGGTACACGCCAGCAGATGGGGCAGGCCCTCGATGTTGTCCGTGGAAAACTTGGACGGACATATCCCTTGGTGATTGGTGGCCGAAAGATCCATGGGTCGGGCCAACTCGTCTCCATCAATCCGGCTCAACCGAAACAGGAAATCGGGCGGGTGGCCGCCGGGGCGGCTGCGGATGTGGTCCACGCCGTGGCTGCAGCCCGGAAGGCGTTCCCGGCCTGGAGTAGAACCTCTGCGGCAGTTCCGCAGCAAATGCCTCGAACGATTGGCCGACAAAATGCGCGCCTCACGTTTCGAACTCGCGGCTTGGGAAGTCTTCGAGGTTGGCAAAACGTGGTCGGAAGCCGATGCGGACGTGGTAGAAGCGATTGACTTTTGTACTTTCTATTCGCAAGAGATGCGACGCTTGGGAAATGGCCGACTGACGCAAGACGTACCCGGGGAAGTGAGCATCGAAAGCTACTTGCCGCGCGGAGTCGCCGCCATTATCGCTCCCTGGAATTTTCCGCTCGCCATTCTCTGCGGAATGACCGTCGCCGCTCTGGTCACCGGAAACACCGTGGTGATCAAACCCGCGGAACAATCCTCTGTGCTAGGAGCAATTTTCATGGGACTGCTCCAGGAGGCTGGCTTACCCGACGGGGTGGCCAATCTAGTCTGCGGGACCGGGGAAATCGTCGGGTCGCTCCTGGTGGCTCATCCGGATGTCGATTTAATCGCCTTTACCGGATCGCGCGCCGTGGGAACTTCCATCTGGGGCATCGCAGCCGTCACTCTACAGAATCAGAGAAACCTGAAAAAGGTGATCTGTGAAATGGGCGGCAAAAACGCCCTGATTATCGATACCGATGCCGATCTTGACGAAGCCGTACCGGGCATCATCCAATCAGCCTTTGGCTTCCAGGGTCAAAAATGTTCGGCCTTATCGCGACTCATCACGGTGGACGACGTTCACAAAAGGTTGATGCCACGTTTGACGGAGGCCGTGGCCGCCCTCCAGATCGGACGACCAGAGCACCCAAACACGGACATTGGCCCGGTGATTGACCAGGACGCGTTCGAGAAAATTCAGGGCTACATCGAGTTGGGTAAACGCCAACATCATCTTGCTTCTCAATCCGCGTTGCCGGCCGGTTTGGAAGGGTACTACATCGCCCCAACCATCTTTGCTGCCGTCGACCCGTCCGAACGCCTGGCGCAGGAAGAGATTTTTGGACCGGTTCTCTCGGTGATCACCGCAAAAGATCTATCCGCAGCCATCCAAATCGCCAACGATACACCATTCGCTCTGACCGGCGGTCTGTACTCGCGCAGTCCGCAAAATATTGAACGAGCAAGATCTGAATTTTTGGTGGGAAATCTTTATATCAACCGCTCGATCACCGGTGCCATTGTCGAGCGGCACCCGTTTGGCGGCTTCAAAATGTCCGGCGGAGGAACCAAAGCCGGTGGCACCGATTACCTGCGCAATTTCATGTTTTCGCGCGTGGTAACAGAAAACACTCTCCGCCACGGCTTCGCCCCCGAGTGAGGAGGACGCAGAGGGGGGGTGGAGGTCGCGGAGGGGGATTATTTTACCACAGAGACACAGAGAACACGGAGTTTAAGAGACTGAAAAAATTTGGGAACACCGTGATTCCTCGTGACTGGGTGGTGAAAGTGTCCCCGCGCCTCGCTTCGTTAAAAAAATCAAAACATCGGAATTCAGAAAATTTTTAATTTCTTAAACTCCGTGTTCTCTGTGTCTCTGTGGTAAATAATTCCCCTCCGTGACCTCCACTCCCTTCGTGCTCTCCCCCCTCTGCGCTCTCCTCACCAGCCCGTAGAGTTGGACCGTGAGATATTTCCCGTCTTTCATCACGTCGTCGGCGAGCATTCCTTCGCGGACCATCCCGATTTTTTCCAACACTCGCCCGGAGGCGTAATTCTGAGCAAAATGCCTCGCGGAGATTTTGTGATAACCGAGACCCTGGAAACCGTATTCTACGATGGCTTTCGCGGCCTCGGTACAATAACCCTGGTTCCAATAGTCAACGCCCACCCAATAGCCTAGCTCAGCGCGATTGAAGAGCCCCTGCCTGCTCAAGGAGGCAGCTCCGATGAGAAGTCCACTCGTTAGGCAAATCGCGAAAACCACTCCGTGACCTTCATAAAAACATCTTTGATGGGTCGCGATCCAGGATTCCGCTATCCCATCTTCATACGGATAGGGAATGCAAAGAGTGGTTTCGTAGATTCTTTGATCGCCAGCCAGCGCTTTAACCTTGGGCGCGTCAATCAGGGTAAACGGCCTCAGGATCAATCGCGGGGTACGGATCGTTTCCTGAAGCACCATGCCTTCAATACTAAACGAAGTCTTCGGCTTTGCATCTACTCCGCCAGGCAAAAATCATCGACTCAAAGCACGAGAACCTTTTCAAAAAGCGTCGTTACCGGTTAAGTTATCGCCGTCACCCTTTACTAACCCCCATGCCTCTTCTTGGCTGTATCGCGGATGATTTCACCGGTGGGACCGACTTAGCCAACAACTTGGTGAAAAGCGGTTTTCGAACCGTGCAAACGATCGGCGTTCCAAAATCGACTACTCAACTCGAAAACAGCGATGCCGTGGTCGTCGCATTGAAAACGCGTACCTGCCCCGTCGAACAAGCAATCACCGAATCCCGGGAAGCGCTCAATTGGTTGGAATCCATCGGCTGCCAACAGTTCTATTTTAAGTATTGCTCAACCTTCGACTCGACCCCCCGCGGCAATATTGGCCCCGTGATCGAGCTCCTTTTGCGGGAGCTCAACACCCCCTTCACGATCGCTTGTCCAGCGTTCCCGGATAATGGGCGGACTGTTTACCGCGGCCATCTCTTCGTTGGTGACCAGCTTCTGAACGAGAGCGGAATGCAACACCATCCGCTCACCCCGATGACGGATCCGAACATCGTTCGGGTCTTGGCGGCCCAGACCAGTTTACCAGTCGACTTAATCCGGCTCGATTTAGTCCGGGAAGGCGAGAAGGCAGTTTCGCGGGCTTTTGACACTCTGCGGTTAAGAAGCCGGCCTCGGTCTCCGTGACAGATGCCACCTCGAACCAAGACCTGGTCATTCTAGCGGAGGCGGCCAAGGATCTGAAACTGGTTACCGGTGGTTCTGGACTCGCCCTCGGATTGGGGAATAACTTTGGACTCCGGCCGGGCCGGGCCGCTCAATCGATTAGTCAGACTGGCCGGCGAGCCATCCTGGCCGGAAGTTGTTCGCGAATGACCCTGAGACAGATTGCCGTCGCCCAGGAATCTTTCCCCCACTTCCGGATCATTCCAGAAAAATTGGCCTCCGAATTCGAGAAGACAACTCGAGAGCGTTTTGCTCTGGGCACAAGCGCATCGCTCAGATCCGAACCCGCTCCTCGTCTACACCAGTGGATCTCCAGACGAAATCGCCTCTAATCAGAAAGTTCTGGGCGCCGGTCGCGCTGGAGAATTATGTGAAAGATTTCTCGCCACGATTGCCCAGCATTTTGTCGAAGACGGAATCCGGCAACTTATCGTGGCCGGCGGCGAGACTTCCGGAGCGGTTGTGACAAAACTTGGCATCGACCTGTTGCGTATCGGCCCGGAAATTGACCCCGGAGTGCCATGGACCCTGGCTTCCGGGGATCGCCACGAAATCGCGCTCGCTCTGAAATCAGGAAATTTCGGATCAGAAGAATTTTTTGTCAACGCCTGGCGGTTTCTCGGACCCCCTAAATGAGCGCCGAACTAAAATTACGAGAACGCATCGTGGCCATCGGGAATAGCCTATACAGCCGCGGATTGAGTCCTGGAAGTAGCGGCAACATCAGTGCCCGCCTGGAAGATGGCTGGTTGCTGACCCCCACTAATTCCTGTCTCGGAGAGCTTGACCCGGCCCTTCTGTCCAAGCTGGACTGGAATGGAAACCTTGTTTCAGGCGCCAAGCCCAGCAAAGAATATTTTCTGCATCTCGCGATGTACCAAAAACGCCCACAGAGCGGTGCCATCGTCCATCTCCATAGTAGTCATGCCGCCGCGATTTCCTGTCTAGACGGGCTGGACCCGGCCAGTTGCCTACCGCCCATCACCCCCTATTTCGTGATGCGCGTCGGACAACTGCCGCTAATCTCCTATTTTCGCCCCGGCGACAAGGCGTTGGCCCTCGAGATTGCCAAGCACGCCGACAAACACGCTGCCGTCCTTTTGGCCAACCATGGACCGGTGGTTTCCGGCCAAGACCTGGATTCGGCGATGTACGCGATGGAAGAACTCGAGGAAACTGCAAAACTAATCCTGCTTCTTCAGGGACAAAAAATCCGGACGCTGAACCAGGTACAAATCCAGGAGTTATGCGAAACCTTCGGCGCCCGATGGGAATCCTGACCGCCAGTCCTATGCTAGCGGCTATGGCCTTGCTAACTATTGTTAACCGAGATTAACGACTCCAACATCATGCCTAGATTCAATGCTAACCTTTCCTGGCTTTTTCAGGATAAGCCGTTCTTGAGTCGTTTTGCGGCGGCCGCGAGGGCCGGATTTACCGGGATCGAAATCTTGTTTCCGTACGAACAACCAGCTTCGGAAATCCTTTCGGCGCTCCAAGCGAACGGACAACAAATGGTCCTGCTGAATGCCCCACCGGGCAATTTCAGTGCGGGCGAACGAGGCTTGGCGGCGCTTCCCGGACGGGAGAAGGATTTTCGTGAAACCTTCCGCGAAGCACTCACCTATGCGGAAATTCTCAGTTGCCAACGAATTCACGTCATGTCTGGGATCACCGGCGCCGTGGACCAGAAAGCCGCCCACCGCACGCTTTTGACCAATCTCGAATACGCCTTGAGTCAGATCGAGAACACCGGAATTTCCATTTTGCTTGAACCGATTAATACTCGCGATATCCCGGGATATTTTCTTACGACCATCGAACAGGCGGATAGCATTCTCCAGGAAATTTCCCATCCGGCACTTAAGATTCAATTCGATTGGTACCATGCCCAGATCATGGGAGGCGATTTAACGCGTCGAACGGAGAAATTTTTTTCCAAGATCGGGCATTTCCAGTTAGCCGGCGTTCCCGATCGCGCTGAGCCCGACCTGGGCGAAGTCAATTTCCCGTTTTTGTTTCGTCTCGTTGACTCGCTTCATTACGATGGATGGATCGGCTGTGAATATCGCCCGAAAGGCGTGACCGAAGAAGGTCTAGGATGGCTTCCGAAAACGTCTTATGCCTAAAGCGAATAAAGTTGGATTTGTCGGACTTGGCGCCATGGGGATGGGCATGGCAACTCAGTTGTTGAAAAAGGGGTTTCGGGTCAATGGCATGGATGCCCGAGCGGATGTCAAAGAACGATGGACCGCGTTTGGTGGCGAATGGTGCGAATCCCCAGCGGCCGCCGCGATCGACGCGGACGCATTTGTCGCCATGGTCGTCAGCGCCGAACAAATCGAAACTGTTTTGTTCGGCCCCAGCGGAGCCCTGAAAAATCTCCGGCCTAAAAGCGTGGTCATCGCAACCAGCACCGTTTCTCCCGCCTTTAGTCGTGATCTCGGGAAACGGCTTACCGAAACAGGCCATCTTTTCATCGACGCTCCGGTCAGTGGTGGGGTAGTCGGCGCCGAATCCGGAGGCTTGTCGATCATGGCCTCTGGTAGCGATGAAGCATTCGAAATAGGGGAACCGGTCCTGCAAGCGATGGCCGCCAAAATCTATCGGATTGGCACCGAACCCGGGCTGGGTTCGATCGTTAAGACCGTGAACCAACTGTTAGCCGGCGCCCATATCGTACTGGCGGCCGAAGCCATGGCATTTGGTACTCGGGCTGGAGCTGATCCCCAGGTCCTTTTTGAGGTCATTTCAAACAGCGCCGGCTCTTCATGGATGTTCAACAATCGCGTTCCGCACATGCTGAAGGGAGATTTCACCCCGCTGAGCGCCGTGAACATCTTTGTCAAAGATCTTGGGATCGTCCTCGACGTTGCTCACGAATTGAGGTTTCCGCTGCCGATGGCCGCCATTGCTCATCAGTGCTTTCTGGCGGCAGCCGCCGCCGGCCTCGGGACCGAGGACGATTCTGCCGTAATCAAGCTATTCGAAAAGGTCAGCGGTATCTCCGTTGCGCAAAAAACGTGAGGTTTTAACCACAGATTTCACAGATTACACAGATTTGAAGAAAGGGTTTGGCGTTTCGGCGTGTGACGGTTTGGCAGCGTAAAATCCATCTTCCAGCGAATTTCCGTCCAGTTAAGAAATCTCGCCTCGATGGCGTTTGCTAAGAGGAAGCCTGTTACCCGGCCAAACCGTCACTCGCCGAAACGCCAAACCCCTTCTTCAAATCTGTGTAATCTGTGAAATCTGTGGTTAACCTCTTCTCTCACGGCGGGATTTCTTGGCCAGCGCGCTTTGGACCATGATCAGTTCACTGACGTTTTCGGTCGTGAACAGCCCGATCAATTGGCCGGCGTTGTTTACTACGGGCAAGGCGGTGACATTCGTTTCTTTGATCTTCGAAAACGCGTGATCAAGACTCATCTGCGGAACGAGCGTCGGCAATCCGGTAATCATGACGTCACTGACCGGCGTTTCGGGCCCTGCTTTCCTCAACGCCACCAGCAGGTCGTGTTTCGTCAATAGGCCCGCGAACCCTCCATTGTCGTCCAGAACGGGAAACTCATGTTGTGAGCTTCCGAGGAGAGCGTCCACAGCTTGATCGAGGGTCGCCCGGTAATTCAAAGTATCGAACCGGGTCACCATCGCGCTCGACACCGGAATACCGGATGTCGCGTGGCGCATTTGGACGAAAGAGGATTCACTCTCGGCACCGATGTAAATAAAGATCGCGATCAGCGCCAGGGAAGCTGGGCCGCGGCTGAACGCCCATACGCCCATTAATAGAGCAAGCGTCTGACCGACGGTGGCGGCAATCCGAGTTGCGCGCTCGTAGCTCAGCTTCGTCGCCAGCAATGCTCGGAGCACTCGTCCGCCGTCCAAAGGAAAAGCTGGGATCAAATTGAAAACCACCATCATGACGTTGGTGTAGAGCAATGCCCACAACGCGTCGAATCTGGTCGGATCCAGCAATTCACCTAAATCGAAATTTCCGGTGACCGCCAGAACCAGCAATAAGGCCCCGGCAATCACCACATTTACCAACGGGCCAGCAATCGCCACCACCAATTCCTGGGCCGGTTTTTCCGGCATTCGCTCCATCCGGGCCACGCCTCCGATAGGCAGCAAAGTGATGTCGACGGTTCGGATCCCGTAAGCCTTCGCAGCGAACGCATGACCCAACTCATGTAGCAACACGCAAAGGAAGACCAGAAGACAAAAGATCAGGACTTTTATGGTTCCGTAAAAGCCGCCTTGCGCGCTGTAGAAAGAAGCGAAAAGGGCCAGCAAGAGGAAGAATGTGACGTGTATCCGGACATCAATTCCCCCTATCCGTGCAACTTTAAAAGACCATCTCATGGCTCTCCTGACTACGCATCCTGGTGCGCCATAGGGCATATGCCATGCCCGACGCCCCTAAGGCTAGAGTTATTTCCCGATTTCCGATTTTGCAGGGCAGGCTTCCAGGGTAACGCTGATCAGCGACATTTCTGCCTCGACCGCGGGACGGATCCATCCCGGTTGCCGAGCCAGTGCCCTTGCTGGGCGCCCCTCTCTGCTCCGTTGCGATCTATCCATTTGGTGCTAGTTTCCGTGTCCTTCGAATGAACTACAAAGAGACGTTGAATCTGCCCAAAACGGAGTTCCCGATGAAGGCCAACCTGTCCACTCGGGAACCGGAAATCCTCGCCCATTGGAATGCCGAGAAGATTTACGAGCAGATTCAAGAAGCGCGTAAAGACTCTCCCCTTTTTGTTCTGCACGACGGCCCCCCTTTTGCCAATGGCGATGTCCACATGGGCACCGCGCTCAACAAAATACTGAAGGACTTGATCGTGAAAAGCCGGACCATGGCCGGTTTCAGAGCGCCCTATATCCCAGGTTGGGATTGCCATGGTCTTCCAATCGAATTCAAAGTCGTTAAAGAATCCAAAGGCCTGTCGCCACTGGAAGTGCGTCAGCGATCAGAGGCTTACGCCCGCAAATATATTGATATTCAAAGGAGGCAGTTTCAGCGACTCGGCGTCTTGGGAGATTGGGCCCACCCCTACCTGACGCTCGATCCATCCTACGAAGCAGTCATCCTTCGGGTTTTTGCCCAATTCGTAGAGAAGGATCTGGTCTACCAAAGCAAAAAGCCGGTTTTTTGGAGCACCGGCGCTCAGACGGCCTTGGCAGAAGCTGAAGTGGAATATAAGGACCGGACCGATCCCTCCATCTACGTGGCATTTCCGCTGCAAACCGGCCCATTCGCCGGCAAGGCCTCAATCGCTATCTGGACCACTACTCCTTGGACTATTCCAGCCAACCTGGCGATCGCCGTCCATCCCAATTCCCGGTATCTCGCTCAGGAGTTCAGTCACCCTGGCCAGGCGAAATCGCTCACGCTCATCATGGCCAAGGACCTGGTGGGCCATTTCGAAAAGGAAACCGGCTGGAAGCAAATCGGCGAACCTTTGGAAGTTTTTGCCGGCGTCCAGATGGAAAAATGGCTTTGCCGGCATCCGTTTCTGGATCGTGACTCTATCGTTCTGCTGAGCGATCACGTCACCCTGGATGCCGGGACCGGTTGCGTGCACACCGCGCCGGGGCACGGGGAGGAAGATTATCAGATCGGTCTGAAATACAAACTTCCGCTTCTTTCCCCGGTGGATGATAACGGGCGCTATACGGAAGAAGTTGGCGTGCCCGAATGGGTTGGAAAATATGTCTTTGACGCCAATAAAGATGTGATTAATCGCCTCGCCGAGGTGGGATGTTTGCTGGCGGCGAATGATCACCATCACGATTATCCGTATTGCTGGCGTTCCAAGACCCCGGTAATCTTTCGGGCCGTCGAACAGTTCTTTATCCGGGTGGATCGCCTGAAGCCTGCCGCGCTCGAATCGATCGACCGGGTCAAGTGGATCCCGCACTGGGGCAGGAATCGCATTTACGCCACTATCGAGTCCCGTCCCGATTGGTGCATTTCGAGACAGCGCAGCTGGGGTGTGCCGCTGCCGGTCTTTTACGATGGCAGCGCGCCGGTTCTTAATCCGGATTGGATCCGGAAAATGGCCGATTTGGTCGAACGCCGGGGCACGAATGTCTGGTTTGAGTTGAGTGACGCGGCGCTGGCTGACGAACTCGGTCTGCCAAAAGTGCTTTCCCGTCGTAACGATACCTTGGATGTTTGGATCGATTCTGGGGTCAGCCACGAAGCCGTCTTGCGCCAACATCCAGCCTTACATTGGCCAGCGGATGTTTACATCGAAGCGACCGATCAACACCGCGGATGGTTTAATTCTTCTTTGCTGACCAGCATTGCCATCAACGGAGAGGCTCCCTATCGAGAAGTTCTCACTCACGCTTTCGTCGTGGACGTCGAAACGCGCCGAAAGATTTCCAAGTCTGACCAAGGCGGATATGCCAAGCCAACCGAAGCGGAACATTACATCCACAAATACGGTGCAGATCTCGTCCGTTTATGGGTATCAAGCGTCAATTACACGGACGAGGTACCCTTTGGCGAGACGATGTTCGGCCAACTGACCGATACTTATCGCCGCATTCGCAACACGCTCCGGATCCTTCTGGGAAACCTTTACGATTTTAAGCCGGCAGAAGACTCGGTCGCGGATCTCACTCTGATTGATCGATGGGTCGCGTCACGGCTGCAACAGCTGATTCAACAGTGCCGGGAAGGATACCAACAATACGAATTTCATAAAGTTTACCATGGGGTGAACCAATTTTGCGCCGTTGATCTGAGCAGTCTCTATATCGATATCACCAAGGACCGGATGTATTGCGATGCTCCCTCCTCCCACCGGCGCCGGGCCACTCAGACTGTCCTCCACGAGACTTTCGATACCTGGTGCGGCTAGTCGCTCCGATCCTCGTTTTTACCGCGGAAGAAGCCTGGAGATTCTTCGGGAAATCGGTTTCCGTCCATCTGGAAAGATTTCCCGAGCCGGATCAATCGAAAATCGATCGTCAAGCTATTGAAGACGGAGAAGCGCTCCTGGCGGCACGTTCAATCGTGGCCCAAGCGATTGAAACTGCCCGACAGCAAAAGCTGATCGGCAACGCCTTGGAGGCCTACGTCGTCCTCTCATTGCCAAAAGAGCATCGAATCCATCAGTTGAACGTCAGCGAAATCGAGGAGTTTTTGATCCTCAGCCACTTGGATCTAATCGCGACCGATGGCGAATCGAATGCCCTCGTTAGCAAGACACCCTATCCACGTTGCGAACGTTGCTGGCGCCACAAACCAACCGTAGGAATAAACCTGGCTCATCCGCACCTGTGCGATCGATGCGCGGAAGTGGTCGACCATCTGGCCATCGACGAATGAGATATTTGATTTTTCTCGGACTGCCGCTCTTCGCGCTGGATCAACTAACCAAATGGCTGGTCCGCCTGAATATTCCTTACGGTGCAGAACTCCCGCTTATCCCGGGATTCTTCAGCCTGGTCCACGCTTCTAATACTGGCGCCGCCTTCAGCATGTTCACCGGCAACAATATCTTTTTTGTCGGATTGGCCGTGGCCGCGCTGGGGGTAATCATTTTTCTTCTGATCCGGGATTCCCGGGCCCGGAATACCGCGCAGCGGTTAAATCACCTAACGAAAATATCATTCGGCCTCCTGGCTGCCGGGATCCTCGGAAATCTGACCGATCGAATCTTTCGCGGCGCCGTCACCGATTTTCTGCATTTCTATATCAACGAATATGCGTGGCCATCGTTCAACGTGGCAGACTCCTGTATTTGCATCGCCGCCGGTCTCCTGATCCTCAGCTCCTTCGGGAGGACGCAGAGTCAGGAGACAAGGCCACGGAGAGGAGAGGGCACAGAGGGACGGAAGGAGGGCGCGGAGGGGGAATTATTTACCACAGAGACACAGAGAACACGGAGTTTCAGAGGGGATTAAAAATTTGAAATTGTAAGAACTTGAAAAATATATGTTATAATATACACTCGGTTGGGTGGAAGATCGACTGAATTACTTAAGCCATCTGGTGATTGGCTGTGCGATTGAGGTCCATAAAGAGCTTGGGCCTGGCTTACTGGAGTCAGCGTATGAGGAATGTCTGGCCTACGAGTTAGAAAAGGCTTCGCTGAGATTTGAGCGTCAAAAACCGGTCCGTCTCAAATACAAAACGCTCGAACTGGATTGCGGATATCGCCTGGACTTTCTGATCGAAGATCAATTAGTGGTCGAAATCAAAAGCGTTTCCGAATTGATCCCGATTTTCGACGCTCAGATCCTGACCTATCTCAAGCTATCCAAACTTCCCCTTGGACTTCTGATGAACTTCAATGCGCCAATTCTGAAAAGTGGCCTAAAAAGATTTGTCCATTCACGATGCAAAGTCGGCGCCCCAAAGTCCTAATCATTCAAACCCCTCCGAAACTCCGTGTTCTCTGCGTCTCTGTGGTAAATCATCCCCCCTCCGCCTTCTCCTTCCCTCCCTCTGTGCCCTCACTGCGCCTGGTCGAGGAGAGGCCTCAGAGAGGTGGCAGGGGGACGCGGAGGGGGATGATTTTACCACAGAGACGCAGAGAACACGGAGTTTCGGAGGGGATTAAATTGATAGGACTTGGGATTTCCGATCGGCCGACGTGCCAACGAACGACCTTTTCAGGCCATCAAACAAGACCGGCGCATTGAGACGGACCGATTTTTGACGGCTCAAATTTAAAGAAGCTTTTCCGCTTCGTACGCCAGGCATTAACATTGTTTTTCCCAATAATAATTAAAAAAATTCTTAAA
>CAWEGF010000007.1:0-231146 GCA_963808535.1 uncultured Verrucomicrobiae bacterium
CATCGCCAATAACAAGACCGCGCCAAGCCACTCCCTTCGTCCGGGTTTGCTCTTTTTCTGGAAAGACGGGCACAGCGCCAGCCGGCGGCTTCGTATGGAGACCGGAAGGGCTCCCGAGGGCCCAATTTCGATCATCGTAAGCGCAGCGGATCGCAAAGTTTACGTCTATCGCAACAGCGTCGAAATTGGCCGGGCGCCGGTCGGAGGGCTGCAGTTGGCCCGGCTCTCCGGGACTTATGTCTACTCGGCTTTGGCGACAGTTGATTCCAGTGGCCGGCGGGACTGGATCACCACCGCCGGTGTCGGCAAAAGACCGCCGAACTTGAAAGATCTGGCCAGCCGCATCTCGATAGATCCTTCCTTTTTGCAGGACGTTCGCGCGCTGATCGCGCCAGGAACAACCTTGGTCCTGACCAACGCTCCGGTCAGTAGCCAAACCCATAGTGGGCCGGGATTTGATATTCTCACGACAGACGGCCGGTGAAAAAAGACGTACTAATCCGGGCATGGGCTTCGACGCATCCGCAGCAACTAGGGCCGCCGGAGTCCATCA
The DNA here is from genome assembly GCA_963808535.1 of uncultured Verrucomicrobiae bacterium. Lineage (GTDB taxonomy): Bacteria > Verrucomicrobiota > Verrucomicrobiia > Chthoniobacterales > JAFAMB01 > JAFAMB01. The sequence goes on from CAWEGF010000007.1 coordinate 554, forward strand.
TCCTTATTTCTTTCCAGAAGGAACCAATCACGAACCAATTACCACAAAGACACAGAGAGCACGGAGTCCGGATCCGGAAGGAAGAAATCGAATTGGAAAAACATTTTTAATTCCTAAACTCCGTGCTCTCTGTGTCTCTGTGGTAATTCCATCCCCCTCCGTGTCCTCCCTCCCCCTTGTGCGCTCTTCGCCCGCTTCCCAGGTGGCTCTCCTCGCGAAACCAATTCGCTTATCGAGCGGCCTTTTCGATTTCCTTTAATTCAGCATCCGACAATAGAATCTCTGCTGCCTTGAGGTTCTCCTTCAAGGTGAGCAACCGATGAGGTTCCTGGGATTGGCAGCACGACGGGAGAGCGGTGCAACAGCCAGGCGATCGACAGTTGAGCGACGGTGGCGTCGTGGTGTTTGGCAATCTCGTCCAGCTTTCCACCGGGTTGAGCCAGCTTGCCAGCGGCTACCGGAAACCATGGGATGAAAGCAAGCTCGATGTTTTCACAATATTCCAAGACATCCTCGTGTTGTCGGTCTTCTAGATTGTACAGGTTCTGCACGCTGACGATCTCGATCACTTTTCGAGCCTCATCAATCTCGGCGGGCTTTACCTCACTAGACCAACGTGGCGGATTTTGCCCGCTTGCTGCAGCTTGGCGATTACTTCGAGCGATTCTTCGACCGGTACCTGAGGATCAATGCGGTGCAATTGCCAAAGGTCGATCACTTCTGTTTTCAGATAGCGAAGGCTCATTTCGACCTGCTGCGCAAGATATTCCGGTCGGCCAACCGGCAGCCATTGGTCGGGTCCCTGGCGTGTCAGCCCTCCCTTGGTGGCAACCACGAGACCTTTGGGGAACGGAGAAAGAGCCTCGCCGATCAATCGCTCACTGACCACGGGACCATAACTATCGGCCGTGTCGATGAAATTTACCTCCAGTTCCACCGCGCGCTTCAGAACACGTTTGCTTCGTCGACATCTTTGGGCTCACCCCAAATACCCTTCCCAGTCAGTCGCATCGCTCCAAATCCAAGACGATTTACTTCCAGATCGCCGCCAATTTTGAATGTTTTTGCCGGTGTGCTCATGTTGCAGCGAAGCACGACGGAGAGCACGCCGCAATCCTGCAAAAGAAGGTTTCTTGATGGCCCGAGTGGGCTATTGGTCCTTAATTGCGCCTGGGGTGGAGACTTAGAATAGTTCTATGGCCGTCCAAAAAAATGCCTGTTCACTTCTCCACCTCGGCGAACGTCCATCTGAGTACAATTCATAACGCTTGGCATCGATAGCTGTTATTAAAGGGAAAGCTGCTTCCTCTCGTTCATCCAGGGAGTGCCAGCGCCAATGTTTCCAATCCAGCCTGAACGTGATGTTCCGGTTTGCCACCGCGACTTCGATAGTCATTTTTGATATCCTAAAAGCTCAGAGATCCGTGGAGGTGAATATCCAATCACCATCGCGATAACCAGTGCGTGAGCCAAGTTACGAATTCGTTACCGGCGGGAAGTAACACCGGTGCGCGTATCTCATAATTATCTTGTTTGGCACGCCGGTGGAAAAACATTAAGTGATCAGGCCGTGAGACTTTTATCGATTTGGATGATGGTTCTGACATTCGGCCTCTTTGCCAGCGGTAGTGCGGAACCACCCGCTACGAAGACAGAGGCAGACTCCGGTCATCGGGTGGCGCTTCGGATCGGACAGGAACTGATCCTCACCTTGAATAGCAATCCCTCGACTGGCTACCGGTGGATGCGAACCGACCCGGAAACATCAGTTCTGGTTACGCTTGGCAAACCGGCCTACCAACCGGGTGGGCGATTGCTGGAGCCAGCGGCACGGAATTGTGGAAATTCCGGGCGGAGCGGAATGGTGTGCTGACGCTCAAACTCGAATACCGGCGCCCATGGGAGAAGAACACCCAATCGGCCGCCACCATGATCCTCTACGTCACGATACACTGAAGATAGAACGTAATTCGAATGATCGAGCATGGGAACACGAAAGTTTTTTCCGGTCAAGACCCTCGGATTGAAGCTAACCGGCACCATGGTGCCGGAAGCCATCATTGTGGCGAGTGTTTCCACGAGCAGTGATCTGAATGACTAACCATCTCCGATTACAACATTTGACGGCCAACTTCGCGCAATCGGGCACTTAGCGTTCGCATAACGGTAAGGGAAAAAAATGGGGTTTCTTGAACCATAAAAAGAAACTGCTTTTCGTTGATCGGGACGAGCGCGCAATCTGTTTTGGCAATAGCGGTGGCACTTCTCACCCCACCGTCGATGAGAGCCATCTCGCCAAAGAACCCGTCAGCTCTCACAGTTTCAACTATCTTATCACCAATCTTGATCTCCACTTCACCCTCCTGAACGATGAACATCAAATCGCGCGGCTGGCCAATTTCAAAAATGATGGCCCCCGCCGCGTAGCGTACAGCAACCGCACTTTTCGCAAAAATATTCGGCAACTTCATGGTTATCGATCGAATAGAAACTCTTCCACAGGAGAGAATCAAATCAGCCTTCTTTTGACCAGCCGAATCGCTAACGTCAGTACTAACACCGTAAGGCGATGGCGTGGCGGTTGGTTGCCTCGTCGTGGTTGTTAGGTTGTGACCTTCGGATTCTAATATTGTCTTCGTGACGGGATGAATTTCCTGGCCGAGAGGCTGCACTGAATAATCCACCAGATTGGCCTCGAGCTTTTGGGCGGAAGCCAGGCTTGTGAACGCATAGGTTCTGCCGTGAGTGAAAGAAAGCCATAATTTATATAGCAGTGGCACCCGGCGACCGCCGCCCAACCTCGTCGGAGTCCGTCAGGAAAAGCATTAATAATTTTGGAAGATCGAGCGAATCGAGCCATCAGCATGAAATGGAGTGCCTTCGGGGAACGGATTTCGAACGCCTTTCTCGCTCGTTCCTACGTTGGCAAAGAACTTTCTTTGAAGTGAAATTATTCCTTTTATACACGTCCCTGATGATCGTCCCGGTTTTAGGGCAGGAAGATCGTGATCCCAGGCCGGACGATTTTCGTGCCGAGACCCCTGCCTCAGCGCGCTTGAGCGACCCAGAGTTTAACTTGGATACGTTAGAAGGCGATGGCCTACGAGCCTACTACGCTACCTGGAACAGCCTGAACGTCATCTATCGGGGCATGGTTCCGCAGGTTATTACGATGTCAGACTATTGGAGAGCCAATTATCAGAGACAGGTTTCCCGCTATTTGGGCGAATACCGTAAATCCCGATCAAGGGCTGACGCCAACAGCCTTGTCTATATCCGGTTTTTCTACCTCCGCAGTCTTAAAATCACCCAGGTTTTATACAACACTATTTTTCTCCACATCACGGGCTACGTGACTTGCAGCGACCGTTGGCGCAATTTTGCCAAAATGGATTGGGATATGGGGTTTGAGGATATCCGCTCAGCCCACCCTAAATTGACAGTCTTCTGGGAATCCTCCGCTCATGAGACGGAGGATGAACTTTCCAGGATGTGGCACCAAGAGCGCGTAATGGCCCAAGCGCGAGACCCTCTGGCCGGGGCATCCACTCAATAAACGGAGCAAGCCGGGAAGGCTTGCCTACAGTAGGTAAGGCGTCTCGTTGCCCTCCCATCGTCCTTCGTCGTGGTCGTCCTTCGTTCTCGATTTTGATGCGGGGCGGTTGCGGCATACTCGCCTGATTTCCAAGAAAATCGAGGACGAAGGACGACGACGATTTGGCGCCTTACCTCTTGGACGGCGGGCGTCGGCCAGAGCAAGCCGATGATGGCCTACCGGAAAAGCGTCGAGGTTCGGGTAGTCGATCTAATCAGCGATCCAAAGTGAACCCGACCTTCACGGTCACTTGCCAATGCTCAACCTTGTTATCAACGATATGACCGCGCACCTCGGCGACTTCAAACCAACCCATGTTACGGATGGTTTTAGCAGCTCGGTCAATGGCGTTGTTCACTGCGTCCTCGATGCCGTTGGGAGAGGAACCGACCAGCTCGATCTTTTTGTAGATATGATCACTCATAAACACCTTTTAGTTGGTTTCGGGGTTGCCCCAACAGGAAAATCTTGCGAAGAAATGGCCAATGGAGTGGTTTGTTCTGCACGGGAAAAGATCCTCCAACGGCGACGGATTCGAACCTGCGCGATGAGGTAACCAAAAGTGCTGAAGACCATCCAAACCGAAACTCTGGAAATTGCGGTTGAAGACCGTGGTCAAGCAAACGGGAAGCCTGTCATATTGTTACACGGCTTCCCAGATGATCCGAGAAGTTGGGATGGCGTTGTCGAACCACTAAGTGACGCTGGCTTCAGGACACTCACCCCCTATTTGCGCGGCTTCGGTCCAACACGATTCTTGCATGCTCATACCCTTCGATCGGGTCAACAAGCGGCTCTGGCATACGATTTAAATGGGTTAATCGACGGTCTTCAACTCCAGCAACCGATCTTGGTCGGTTACGATTGGGGAGCTCGGGCAGCCTGCACCGTGTCCGCTCTTTGGCCTGCGAAGATCGCGGGGCTGGTTTCGATTGGCGGCTACAACATCGAAGACATGGCCCAGGATCAAGAACCGGCCTCGGCCCGACGCGAATACGGCGGCTGGTATCAGTGGTATTTCCATACCGAAAGGGGTAAAGCTGGCTTAGAGAAAAACCGCCGGGAGATTTGCCGTTTGCTATGGGAACTCTGGTCTCCCAATTTGCGGTCCACCGAGGCGCTCTTTGATGAGACAGCTCCCAGCTTCGACAATCCGGATTTCGTCGAGATAGTTGTCCACTCGTATCGACATCGCTACGGGGCGGCAGCCGGTGATCAGCACCTACAGGCGATCGAGCAAAAGCTCGCCGGACAACCAAAGATTAGCGTCCCGACCATCGTGCTGCACGGCGAATGCGATGGGGTGCATCCGCCCGCGCTATCAGAAGACCAAGAAAAGCACTTTTCCGCCCGTTTCGAACGGCGGCTCATTCCCACCGCCGGGCATCTTTTCCCGCGTGAAGCACCAGAGGCGGTGGTCTCGGCTATCAATAAGTTATCTGGTCTGCCGAACAATACCGGTGATCGACATCCGTAAGATCCGGCAGAGGCTTAGCTGCATTTACGAAAAAGAAGATTGTCCAAAAGGTACTGCTTTATTCGTCGCATCATTGAATGAACGATCTAAAAGAGGAAGATTTCTGGAGGGAACTTTTCGTGGTGAAGATGCGACGCGAAGAGAGAAGGATTGCCGCGTTGCCGGCAAATCAGGAACCACCTGACGACGAACAATCAGCGACTGATGACCTACGCCGCAAGCGGATCATTCCCGGCTTCCGTGGCTCAAGAAGAAAAGCGCGAAGATACTTTTAACCAAAGCTTCTCCGGTTAATCGAGACGTAACCGGCTAGCCATCCGCATCTAGTCGGTCGTCCTTGGTCCTCGGTTGGGGAGCCTTTTGCGAAACGTCCCGGAGGGACAGGGCGATCGTAGTCCGGCACGAAGTGCCTGGAACCTGGAACAAGCCCCATAAAAAGACCGTCCCGTAGGGTACGGTGTGATCCGTGCAGGTGTGCGCACCGATTCGATGACCGGAATGAGGAAATCTCGAACCTTTCAAAAAGAGTATTAAGCCTTCCTAAAGAAACTGGGCGCACATTACGACGAGAAACACCCCCTGGGATGAGCTGCCCCCGATCATACCGTACCCTACGGGACGGTTCTTTCGAGGGGCACTTTCCCAGGCACTTCGTGCCAGGCTGCGATCGGGTTGTCCCTCCGGGACAGGATGTGTGGTTCTTTCATCGAGACTCTGGATTTCCCAGGATCCGTGGGCTGTTCTTTCTCGTCTTCTTCATTACCCTGAAGTATCGAGATTCCATGACTGAACGGACGAAAAGCAGCCTTCTTGGCGGATGTCTCTGTGGGAAATTCAAGTATCAGCTAGGACAGGAGCTAAGTAACGTCAACAACTGCCATTGCCTCGATTGCCGGCGAGCCAGCGCGGCACCCTTCGTGACCTGGGGATCAATTCAGACCGAGGATCTTCAGGTCATAACCGGCGAATTGAAAAGGGTGAATTTCGCTGATCGCGTGCGATCCTTCGCAGCGTGTTGCCATACGCCGATCTTGTTTCAAGACAGCCCAGACGCCCAATCGGTAGATGTCACTATCGGATCAATTGAAAATCCAGGATCGTATGCTCCGTCGGCCGACATTTGGACAGACGACAAGCTGCCGTGGATTGTGCTCGATCCGGAGCTTCCAAAATATCCGCAGGCGAAAAGCTAAGTCCTTAGCATTTGCTGCCCTTCCTCCGCAGAGGAGGCGCCATTCATCACGCACCGGCTCCGTCCTATCCTGAATTTTGACTCCTGAATTCTCAAGCCTCAAGTCTCACGAACTACTTCAGAGGCGTCCTTGTCATCGCGAAGAGCGATAAATGTGCAATGGCGCAGGTGACCCGCATCGGTCCATTCGACGAATGCGACTTGGCACACTAGCTTAGGTTTAACCCAGCGACATTCCTTCAACTTCTCAACGGTCAGCGACTCACCCCAACGGGATCCTTTCTTTTCGGGTAGGTTGCTGAAAGGACAATTCGGCGTCGCGACCTTCTTGAGCTTCGGAAAGATCTCGTCACGCATGAGAGGTACGAAACCGCTTTTCACTTTGGCGACAAAGATTAGCTTGTCGTTTTCGTAGAGGCCAACGAGCAGACTCTCAAAGCCGTGAGCACCAGGGATATATCCACCGATGACAAACTCCTGCTCACGATTGGTGCGATGTTTAATCCAGGCTCCGGATCGCTCACCAGGTTCATAAGCAGAACCGTTGCGCTTGGCGACTATTCCTTCCAGACCGAGCTTTCGCACTTCCTCAAGAATCCGCCCCGCCGATGCTCTCAGGAGCGGAGATAAACGCAAGGGATCGACGGATTCCGGCAGCAGCTCACTTAGCCGCTCACGACGCCGCTCGATGGTTTCCCTGTGCAAGGCCTCGCCGTCTTGATTAAGCAAGTCGAAGATATAAAAGTAAGCGGAGAGCAGAGGAACCCGGGCGCTCTGGAGAAGCTGAAAAGATGGTCTGCCTTGCTCATCTAGGGCCACGATTTCTCCGTCCAGGACGAAGTCGCCATCGATTGATCGAAGCGCCTCGACAATACTAGGAAATCGATCATTGAGGACGTTTCTGTTGCGGGAGAACAGCGTGAGCTCCGAATCCTTTTTTACCGCGATGCATCGGTATCCGTCGAATTTGATTTCAAATCCCCACTGCTCATCCTCCGGCAAAGTCGCCACGGTTTTACAGTGCATCGGCTCGATAAAGGTCGCGTCAACGTGCTTCCTGGTAGCGCTGGTTTTCTTCTTCCGGACCGAAGCAGCCGGTCGGTTGCTTTGCCACTGGGCGTCATTGGCTTCCGCGATCTCACTCATGGAGCGGCCGCTCACCGCTGAACTATCGTCCATCTTCCCGGAAAAGGGTGAGAGTGGCTCTCCGGCTTTGATCAATAACCATTTATTGCTGTCTTCTTCTCGGCGGTCTTTAACCAGGATCCATTCACCTTTGAGCTTAGTGCCCCTCATAATGATATGGAGTTTGCCAGAATGGAAAGCGGAGGCTGGATTGCCGGTGAGATCCTCGTATTCACCCCGATCCCAAATCATCACGGTGCCTGCCCCGTAGTTTCCAGGCGGAATCGTGCCCTCGAAATCTGCATATTCGAGAGGGTGATCTTCGACATGCATCGCGAGCCGAGCTTCGCGACCTTTGGTTGGTGGACCTTTCGGCACCGCCCACGAGCGCAACACACCTTGCATTTCCAAGCGCCAATCAAAGTGCAGGTGACTCGCCTGGTGCTTCTGAATGACAAAACGATGAATTTTTTGGTCCTTCGCCTCGTTGACCGGCCGCGCCGCCGGTTCCGGTGTCTTCGAATGATCACGCTTGGCGCCATATTCCCGTAGGCTCCTGTCGCGCACCTGGCCTCTATTGCGTGGCCAGGAGGAGAGTGTCTGGGGTGGTCCGGCGGCGAGCGCTTCGGTAAATACTGAAGGCAGCTTTTGCTGGATGCTGAGCACAGGCTCGAACAAATCACCAATCCGTTTGATGCGCTTGATCGCGACTGCCGGCGTGAAAGACAAGGACGGTTGATCTCCTCCTTTCACAGCGCGGGACAATTCCTTCCAGGAGATTGGCATCGAGATGAATGGCTCTCCGCTCTTGGCCCGCATCGCGTACACACAAACCGTCGTCTTGAAATCTGAGTTCTGACTCCAGTCGATAAACACTTTTCCTCGTCGCAACGTCTTGGCCATTTCGGACACCACCTGATCCGGCATCTGCTGGCTAGCCAGTTCAGCGAGTGCTTTGGCAAAGGGCTGTGTCATCTCATAAGTGACGTCGTAATTTAAAGGCACAATAAGGTGCAGCCCCTTGGAACCGGAAACCTTGACAAAAGACTGCAAGTTCAAGTTATCCAAAAGATCCTTAAGATGCAGTGCCACTCGGCCGCATTCCAGAATTCCCGCCGGTTCACCCGGATCCAAATCGAATACCAGCGAGGTCGGTCTCTGAAGGTCCGGAGCAACGGCCAAAAGAGCGTGCTTTTCAATGTCTGCCAAGTTGGTGACCCAGACCAGCGTCGCCTTATCGTTGCACAGCACATAACGAATGTCCGGACCACCCTCGCCACGTGGTACTCCGAATCTCTTCACCCAAGGCGGGGTGTGCACCGGTGCGTTCTTTTCATAGAAATGCTCGCCGGTAATTCCTTCTGGAAACCGCTTCAAGGTTAGCGGCCGATTTCGTAAATGCGGCAGAATCACCTCGGCAATTTCTGAATAAAACGAGATGACCTCTCCTTTGGTAAACCCACAATCGGGGTAGTACACCTTATCCAAATTCGAGATAGTCAATTCCCGGCCTTCTACTTCGATGTGGTGCTTGGTCGGCATCTTTGAAGGAGGACAAAGAGATTAACCACAGATTTCACAGATTACACCGATTAAGGCAAATGGTTGGGTGCTTAGTCGGATAACGAATTGGCTCCGCTCATCCGTGGAGAGAGAAAGACCGTCGGTCGCCTGGATGCGGTCGGTGGAAACCAGAAAATGGAACTTTAGTTCCATTTACGGTTCTCGGCAGATGTTTTAACCGTTCGGCCAAGCAAACAATGGGAACCACTGTGACACCTAACGAAACTCTTCAACCATTGCCCTCGGTGACGTTTGAAAACATCCGGAGTTATACGGAATTACGGAAGCTGATCCGAGTGTCACTTCGAGTGCAGAACCCGGAATGGGTCGAGCCTAACGGCGACTCGCCTCTCTGTGATTCTTACGAGGCTCGGTTCGCTGAGCTACTCGGCCTTTGAGACGATACCCTAAAGACCAAAAAACTTGGCGACGTCCGACCATCCGTTCACTCGTGGAAAAGAGGTCTCCAGGGCATTGTGAGGTGCTGTGAAAAGAATTCCTTGACCGATAAAGGCCTTTAAATTCGGGATACTGTCGTCGATCATACAGTCTGCCCGGATAATGCTTTTATCTCCGCAGAAAACGATGTTTTTGTCCGGGATGAAAGAGAAATGCTTTTTAAGCCAGACGTACTTTGCCGGAAAAGAGTTCGGATGGTCCATGGCGGCGGAGGTGACAAAGATTTCATACTTTCATACAAGCTTTTAACCACCGCTTGACTCCCCTCCATCAAAGGTAAGTTCAAAAAAAACTCCGGGTGGTCCAGAAAACCGCGCGCGATACCCGTCCGAGCCGGGCCGACAAGATCGTAAATCTTCTTGCCGTGCAGATCCGCCTTGGTAATCCCGGTGCCAAAATCTTCGTTGCAACGCTCCAGCCAGGCGGTGAGCGTGTCGGCCATGACTTCATCCATGTCGAGGGCAATGCGTGTACGTAACGTTGGAGGCATTGACGGAATCTTTCAGTGTTAAAAGGGAACAGGGAAATGATTTTCGTGCTCCGTTTGGTTGGGTTAGCGGAGGGAAGTTTGGTGGGGCGAGCGGTAGTGGAAATTGGGAACGGGACGGCAGCCCAATTGCCAGGGCACCGGACTGGTCTGGAAGGCGCTCACGCCGGTAGGCGAGTCCCCGAGAAGCGATGGCATGCTTCAATTAATTTTTCCTGCCGTTCCACGTCGAACACGGCCGGATGAGGTGAGCGAGGAAGCAGATGATAGAAATATTTGCCCGAAACCCGTGCCGCCGGATCGTTGCCTACGGCAAGCCAGACTTGAGTTCGGTGCCCGGCGTCCAAATCGTCGGGTGCTCCCGGACCTCCCATCTTGGTTGCCACCCAGCCAGGTTCGAGCGCATTTGAAAATACCGCAGGCCAACGACGTGCGACGGCAAATGCCAGCAAAACATCATGAAGCTTCGAATCGGAATAGGCTGCCATACCCTGCCAAGGTCGACGTTCCCAAGCAAGGTCTTCGAGGCCTATATCGCCGCTCTGGTGCAATCCGGAACTTAAGTAGACCAGTCGTTTCGGCCGTTCCATAAGGGCCGTCAACAGATAGGGAGCCAGCGTGTTGATGGCAAATACATGAGGGAGTCCGTCTTCAGTCTGCACTCGGCGAGGTTCCCGGTAACCAACGGCCGCGTTATGGATCACGGCATCGAAGGCCCCGAGCTGATTGGCCCGCTCCGCGACATCCCGAGTTTGGGCGATGCTCGCTAGATCACCAACTACCACCGTTTCGGCACCCGGCACCGCTGCCAGGGCTTCTTGCGCTCGCGCCTTGTTGCGGGCGTGCAGAACAACTTGATGCCCTTGTTCGACGAGAAGCTGAGCTGCCATTTTTCCGAGTCCATCTGCAGATCCCGTGACAAAAATACGCGACATATTCTAATTGTTATGAGCAAATAAAAGTAAGGAGTAAATCGGTATCTTGACCAACGTACCGCAGTTGAAGCGCAGCCGCCCCGAAGTCGAGGGCATCTCCTCCTCGGCGGTTCTAGAGTTCATTCGGGCAGTCGAACAGCATACTCACCCGTTGGACGCAGTGCAGGGCTTGATGCTACTGCGCCACGGAAAGGTGGCGGCTGAGGGGTGGTGGACGCCCTACGGGCCACAGTCGCCGCACTCGCTTTACTCGCTGAGCAAGAGCTTCACCGCCACGGCCATCGGCTTGGCGGTGCAGGAAGGGATACTCACGGTGGACGATCGCGTCCTGAAGTTCTTCCCCGACGACGCACCGGCGAGCCCCAGCGAGAACCTGAAGGACATGCGGGTGCGGCACCTGCTATCGATGAACACCGGCCATCAGGATGACCCCACCGCGCAGGTGTTCCGAGACCTCTATCAAGTCAGCTTGTTTGGCTCGAGTGCACGCCGTCAAGGGGAGACAACCCGGCACAAGTCAGGAGGCGAGGATGACAACTGGCCTCGCTCTTTCCTATCCCTGCCCGTGCAGCATCGGCCCGGCACGTGGTTCGTCTACAACACCGCGGCGACCTACATGCTGTCGGCTATCATCACCAGACTGACTGCTCAGCCCCTGCTGGAATACCTGCGTCCGCGCCTGCTCGATCTGTTGGGCATCGAGAACCCTACTTGGGAAATCGACCCGCGCGGCGTCAACATCGGCGGGTCGGGTTTACACCTCAAGACAGAGGAGATCGCCCGTTTCGGCCAGATGTACCTGCAGAAAGGTATTTGGAATGGGCAGCGCATCCTGACGGAGCAATGGATTGTCGAGGCGACAAGCTCACACTCCGACAACGGCAATACCCAGACCAATCCAGATTGGACGGTTGGGTACGGTTACCAGTTCTGGCGCTGCCGGCACAACGGATACCGCGGCGATGGCGCCTTTGGCCAATATTGTATCGTCATGCCTGAGCAGGACACCGTACTGGCCATCATCGGTGGCGTGCGGAACATGCAGACTGTGTTGGACAACGTCTGGAAGCATTTGCTGCCCGCCCTGGGACCGGAAGCGTTGCCCGCCGATCCAGAAGCCTACGACGAATTGTGCGCCAAACTAAGGCTCCTCTCGCTGCCGCTGGCAGAGGGGCAGGCCTGGCCACCCAGGGCAAAGCGATGGTCGGAAAAAAACTATCAGCTGGAGAGTAACGATCTGAAACTTGAGAGCCTCGCGACAAAGTTCGAGGCCGAGCGCGGCGCGATGATCGTACGAGATGAACGCGGCGAGCACTCGATCCAGATCGGCCACGGCACGTGGCTGAAGGGGACTACCGACGCGCGCGGTCATGGCAACGAACCCGTCGCCGCGAGCGGCGCCTGGACAGCGGAAGACACCTACGAGGTGAGGGTCTGCTACTACGAGGCCGAGTTCTGTCCGGTTTTTCGCTTCCACTACACCAGCGGCGAACTGCGCCTGGAAGTTGAGCCCAATGTATCTTGGGGTTCCACGGCGCCCACGACGATCACGGGCCGGGTAGCCGGTTAAGCAGCTCATCTGGATGTGCTCGCCAACAATCAGTGCCGAAATCTGCAATTTGCCCATCTCTTCCGATCGCACGATCCTGGAACTCACCGGCTCCGTGGCGGGAGCTCGGCATCACGCAAATCTCCAGCATCCAAACTGGGGCCTCTTAAGTTGACGAATTAGAACGGAGCTCAAATATGGAAATTAAAAAAGTTGGTTCACAACCGTCCAACAAAGGACCGGCCGAATGGTTTACCGGTACGGTGCGCATCGATCCTTTGTTTCCGGTAAACGCTCCGGCTCGAGCGGCTGGCGCCAGTGTCACGTTTGAACCCGGCGCTCGAACCGCATGGCACATCCACCCTCTGGGTCAGACACTGGTTGTCACGGCCGGCTGCGGTTGGGTCCAGCGGGCGGGCGGTCCGATCGAAGAGATCCATCCCGGAGATGTGGTTTGGTTTCCGGCGGGTGAAAAGCATTGGCATGGTGCGACGCCGACTACAGCGATGACGCACATCGCCATTCAGGAACAACTCGACGGCAAGCTCGTCGAATGGATGGAACAGGTCAGCGACGACCAATACCGCAGGTGAAAAAAATACCCTGAATCGCCTTCAGCCCTGTTGGTTACCTCATCTCGCCAAGAATCTTCAGGGCATTTTCCAGTGGCGCACTTGATACCATAACGAAGCCTTCGAAAGGCCGGTTCATGTCCAGAATCAAGACAATCCCACCAGCAATCGAAAGCGTGCAAAAGAGCATCACGATAAGTACCGTCATGTTTCCGGGTGAAAGCAGCGTGAACACGGCGAACAACACCGTGAACCAGAAGGTGAGGACAACCAGGAAGACTGTTGGGATCGACGCTTGCGCCTGTTCAATCAGCGACCATCGCAGCTTCATTCCCTCGCCGTAAACTTGGAGCGCCACTCCTTTAAGGATTCGCTGAGATTCGTCGTGAGGGTTTAGTTGGCGGAGCGTATCGCCTACCATCTCCATTTCGGTTGATAACTCCTCTGCCCTGATCCCTCCCCCATCCACTTTGGTTTTCGGCCAGATGTGTCCGATCTTGGAGTCGAGGCAATGCCGCAATTGGTCGCGCGCGTCCTCCGTCTCAGGTCCGTACTGGTGCAGGATCCTGTTTAAATCGGAGTAATTGGCGGCGCTTTGGGTCAGTCCGTTGCTAACCGCATCGAAGGTACCCTTTGCCGAACTGACCATCAGCTCAAGCACCAGCGCCGCCAGCGTGGCGATTAGACCAGCCCCCAGTTTGACCACGTCTCTCGAATCCGGGCTCAGATGATCTCTGGGTAGAGACCGTCGGAGACCTACGCCGAACAACGCACCGCCAAACATGGAGGCAAAGGAAATCGAAGCGATGGCGATTGAATTCATAAACCTGACTATTCTGGTCAGATCCTCCTGCCTTGTTCGGCTATCTCTGGTCTAAAGCCATCGCGATTGAAATCCTTCGCCAGTAACTCATGATGAAACTTGGCCATATCAAGGAGTTCTATGACCGATATTTCCGCCGCCTCCAAATTTGGTGCAAGACTGCCGGAGCCGCGTTAAACGAATTAAGGCTTAACTAGTTTTCACGGTGACTTCATGACCAGCCACCAATCATATAGCATTCGATCGTCTACACCTGGGCGTGGCCGCCATCGACGAAAAGCTCTATCGCATTGACGAAGCGGCTAACGTCACTGGCTAGAAACACCATTTCAGTTCAAGGGATTTGGTGTTGCGGTGGTAATAAGTGTGGGATCCTTCAACCTTCTTTTTGGGAACCCGGATTCACAGTCAGTCGCCGGTGGCGACGACGCTCCTAGGTTCGACCATCAGAATTGTCGTACGTTCCGGTGCACGGGTACGATGAAGCATGCCTCTCGGAACGGAAAATCCTTGGCGAGATTTTAGCTCCACAACCCTGTCTTCGAGGTCGATGTAGAGCGTTCCGTCTACGACATAAAAGAATTCGTCTTCTTTGTCGTGCTTGTGCCAGTGGAATTCGCCGCGAATTACGCCAAGACGGATCACGCTGTCATTCACTTCGCAAAGTGTCTGGTTGAACCATTCCTGTGTGACTTCGGAACGGATCTTTTCGATATCGATCAACTTCAGAAATCCGTACGCAACTTCGTAATTGATCGAGTAGGGAAACTCGGGTGCCATATTTTTGTCCTTTCCTCTACGTTCAGCCTTCGAACCGCGTCTCGCGATATCAAAAGCGAATCATGTCGAATTCCAGCTTAATCCACCCTGGGCTAGGCTTTATTTATGGACTGAGGGCCCTACGCCGCAAGGGCTACAGGACTCAGCCCCGGGGTTTGTGGCGCTAAGATAAGGAGTAGGATGATTTTGCTCCGAGAGGGGTGTAGGCGACAATTCTAGGGCTGAGGCCCTTGTTTCGCGCCCCGCAGGGGCTACAGAACTCAGCCCAGGGTTTCAACCCTGGGAATCGTTCACCAAGAGCGACGCGCCCTGAAAGGGGCGCCAGATCGAATGTCCTAACAAGGCGGAAGTGGGGCAATTGTCGCACGTCCCAGTTGCGCACGCTGACTTTTGCGAGGCAATAGGTGCGAGCTTAATAGGGTACTCGCATCTCTCGCCCCTTCAGGGCGAACCGTTTATTTTGAGGATTCCCAGGGTTGAAACCCTGGGCTGAGTTCTGTAGCCCCTGCGGGGCAGGCTCTTGGTTTTATATATAGAGCCATCCCAAATTCTCCTTATCTTCGCGCCATTCTGCCCAGGGTTTGTGGGTGGCCACAGCCCTTTCGGAGCAAAATCATCCTAAGCCTTATCTTCACGCCATCGGGTCTGACACCAACCCTCTGGGCTGACTCCATAACCCTTTCGGGGCGCAAAACAAAACCCTCGACCCAAGGATTGTGGCCTACCGCCCTTTCGGAGCAAAACCCCTCAGCGACGCCCAGACGACAGAGCAAGCCGGGACGTACCCTAGAATCGCCACAACCCTCGCATTCCCTAGCTTTTTGACAATGTACGGGTGTTTTCCAGCAATTTAAATTGCCACTAATTCTGTCGATTTCCTGGACCTGACGCCTGGGAGTGGATCCGATTAAATGACTACAACCGAATCTGTTCTAATTGTTTCACTCAACCCATTGGGGAAGCGAAGAAGTATGAACGACCCAAAGGGTCCAGTGAATAGGAGAGCCTGGGAGGCATCCAAGGGCAGCCCTTTGACCCAAACATGCGAAAGGGCAGCGACCCTCGGCCTGCCGGGTCTGCGAGAACTGTGGCTCGAAGTCAAGCGGTTGCGGGTTCATTGCCTCCAATTAGGAAATCGAGACCATCCAGTCTTGTTACTGCACGGCGGCGGTCTCGATGCGGCAGGCCTGAGCTTTCGCACCACCCTCCCGGTTTTAGCAGAACAGCACCGCGTATTTGCTCCGGATTGGCCTGGCTTCGGCCGCAGCGATCCGATGCCAATGGCTTGGCGAGTCGAAGAATGTGTTGATTTTGTCGGAGAGATTCTGGATGCCCTGGACCTCAAGCGCGTGAGTCTGATGGGGGTTTCGATGGGTGGCGCCTTTGCTCTTGGATTTACCCTTCGGGCTCCGGAACGAATCGATCGGCTTGTCCTCGTCGATAGCGCCGGCATGGGCAACGACATCCCCGGGGGTCTACTTTCCTTTTTGACGATGCGTCTGCCATTGTTGGATGAATTGAGATGGACACTTTTGGTTGGTAATCGGACGCTGGCGCGGAGAATATTGTGCGCTGCTCTTGTCAACGGTGACCAAGTGCTGACTGAGGAAATGCTGGACGAAATCATTCTCCTCGCCAGGCAGGCGGGTGCCGGTGCTGCATTTCGCCAATTGCAGCGAAGCGAATATCAGTGGCACGGTCTGCGGACAAACTACTTGCCTCAACTCTCGGAGGTCAAAATCCCGACGCTTCTTGTACACGGGGCAGAAGATGGGATCGTACCGGTCAGTTGGGCGGAACGTGCCCACCACCTAATGAAGAATTCCAGGATCGAAATCATTCCGCGATGCGGTCATTTGCCGCCGGTTGAAAACCCAGAATTATTTAATCGGATAGTCGAAGACTTCCTTTTGGGTCAACGGGACTGAGAGGGCAACGACTGACAAATTCAACAACTCCCGGTCCATGAGCTGGTTGCACATTGTTCACGATACCACCTATTCTTACCAGAAAGCCGTCCGTTTTGGTCCCCATCGCCTCGTAATCAGACCGCGCGAAGGTCACGACGTGCGCATCGAAGAGATCCGTGTGGAAATCGAACCGACATTCGACCTGGAATGGAGCCGCGATCTTTTTGGCAATTGCGTAGCAACCGCACATATCCTGAGTCCGGCAGAGCATCTGCGCATTCACAGTGAAGTGCTTCTTCATCAGACCGCGCCCTTTCCGCTGCGCCCAGCGCAACGAGAAACCCGCACTGAATTTCCTGTTCAGTTTTCGGAAATTGAATCAGCAGTTGCCACTGCTTATTTGGCGACCACCCATCCAGCCGATGTCGCGAAGGTGAAGGAATGGGTCAGCACAGCGATCGATCCCGTCATCGCTCACGATGCCGAGGAAATCGTGGCCTCGATCGCCCGCAGGATCCGCAAAACGATCAAATACCGGCGACGAGAAGCCAAAGGGGTCCAGAGCCCAAGTCAAACCTTGGCGGCCGAGTCAGGTTCATGTCGTGATATGGCGACGTTGATGCTTGAAGCGCTACGAAGCGTAGGCTTTCCGGCACGTTTCGCCAGCGGCTACCTGGTGGGTAGCGCCTCCGACGCCGGCCACGCTGCGACCCACGCCTGGGCGGAAGCCTATCTCCCTTCCGTCGGCTGGCTTGGTTACGATCCGATGTTGGGCGACGCAACGTCGGGCAACCATATCGTGGTAGGTGTCAGCAATCATCCGCGGGGAGTCATGCCAGTGAGCGGTACCTTCTTCGATGAGGACAAATCCTATTTGGGAATGAAGGCCGCGGTGCGAACCGCTCGTTTTGCGGACAAGGATTCCGCTTTACGTTCACTTTCCAGCAACCTGTCAGCATCAGATTCCAGGGCGAGTTAATTGGTATCTTGAAAGGCAGTTGGTTTGCCCCGCCGAACGCTCGGGTCCAAGGGATTTCGCACGGTGAGTTCCCCGCATTTGGCGGCCTAAAAAAGTGCCTGCGATAGCGAAAGTAGAACCAGCGCGTACCCAATGACAATTAGAAGCGCGGCGTCCAAGGTAACTTCCAGTAGTCGAGCCAGGTAGTGTTTTCTTTTGTTGTCCGCTTTCATTTCGCTCGAGCCTAAACCCGGCCTCAAACGGACGAAATAAACTAAAGGATGATTTTAGCTCCGACGGCTGAGCGATTTTTTTCGTGTCTCGTTTCCCGGTGGTGTAAATCGAAAAAGAAACGCTGCTCTTGACGCCTCACAGCAGCTGTGGAAAATCCGCCGGCTGCGCAACGGATTCGACCTCGACCGGAACTATAATTTCGGGGTCATCATTCTTAGGAGTGTTGACCCGCGCACTGATCGGCCACGCCCTCATTCGATCCGCTGGGAACGGAACCAACACTTCTTTCCCGGCTTTTCCCGATAACCAACTGTCATGGTGTTCTTCCGGCAGGATTACCGGCATTCGGGTATGAATCTCCCGCACAAATTCATTTGGTTCGCCGGTGATGATTGTGCAGGTATGCAGCCATTGGTCGTTGCCCGGATCTTTCCAACCTTCCCAGAGACCGGCGAAAACAAATGGCGAACCATCTTTCATGCTGATCGAGTAAGGGATTTTGCCTCCGAGAACCTTCTTCCATTCGTAAAATCCATCGACCGGAACCAAGCAGCGGCGTTTCAAGAAAGCCTGGCGGTAAGAAGGGGCGGTATCAACGGTCTCCACCCTGGCATTGATCGTCTTAAAAGCGATCTTGGGATCCTTGGCCCAATTTGGGATCAGTCCCCATTGCAAAATATCCAAGGTTCGTTGCTTAGTTCGAGGATTGAATCGAATTGTTAACACTTCTTGGGTCGGAGCAATATTCCAACTAATTGGGAGATCTCGTTGCGGCGGTATCGCGATATGATATCGCCGAGCGAGTTCTTCCTCTGCTGTGGTTCGTCTATATCGTCCGCACATAACTCTAATCTGAATCAGATCCTCAATCCGATCTAGTACATCATCTCAGAAGCGGGAGGGTAACGGAGATTCCAGCGGGTCTCGATGCGACTCACGGCGCACTCTTGCCTTCCTGGTTTCAGTCGCGCCAGAGTGAGCTAGCGAGGTAAGACAAGTTCCACCACGTCCTGAAGCTCAGTATCGTCGGAAGGGCGCTCAAACTCGAACCCGCCTAACAAAAAGCGAGATAATTATAGTAAACACCGTTTGTACAAAAATTTTTTACACTCTGTACTCAATAACTACTACACGCTCTGTCCATTATTTGTATTATCGTGCAAAATTCACTTTTCATTTTGTCTCATTTACGACATGAAAAGAAGAGTATGAGCAAAAAAGTGATCACTTTTCTAAATTTAGCACAAGAACGGGAATTATTGTGTTCGGCGGTAACCGCAAGGATCAGAAGAACAAGCCTAGCTTCCTTCCATTTCCGGCCAGAACTCCTGCTCTTTTTAATTGGTTTTGCCGTGGTACTCTCAGCCCGGGCGGATGACCTTCGAGGGCAAACGCTTCCTCAAGTCAATCTGCTAAAGGTGTTTCGCCCCATCGGAGGCAGCGGAAATAACCTCCTGAGATCAAAATTTAATGCCACTCCCGGTTCGCCCGAAATCGCTTTAACTCCGCTCAATTTTACCGATTCCCGGAACACTCCCATTGAAGGCCCCAACGGCCGTTACCTCAGCAATCTGATCTCCGGCGGGAGCGATTCGGCCGGTAATGATTCTGAAACCCCGGACCCGAAAATCTCCGCCTGGGTCTACGTGTTTGGACAATTTCTGGACCATGACATCAGTCTGGAGGATACCCCGCTCACCGCCCAACACATCGACATTACCATTTTGCCGAACGATCCGAATCCGGACTTCCCCAGGTCTGGAGGAAAAATCGAAATGTATCGCTCAACCCGGGATTCGAAGACCAACACCATCATCAATACAGTGGCCGGGTATCTGGATCTTTCCCAGCTCTACGGTTCCACCGAGGCAATCGCCGCTTCTTTGCGGAATGCGGATGGCACCCTGAAAAGTTCGAACGGCGGGAAGGCTCTGCCAATCTTTGGCAACCCAGACCCAAGCGTCAAGACCGACGTCTTTATCACTGGGGACCCTCGGGTGATGGAAAATCCCGAGTTGAGCGCCATCACCATCCTCTTCATGCGGGAGCACAACTATTGGGTTCGCGCTTTGAAAACGCAACATCCCAACTGGAACGGCTATCAGCTTTACCACATGGCCAAGTCGATCAACGCGGCCGAATACCAAAACATTATCTACAATGAGTTCCTGCCCGCCCTGATCGGCCCTGTCCTCGGTCCGTACGCCGGTTATAACCCGGCCGTGAATGCCCAGGTCAGCCAGGAGTTTGCCGTCGGGGCTTTCCGGGTCGGCCATTCCCAGGTTTCGGGCGAACAGGCCGGGATTACCAATGACGGAACCGAGATCTTTGCTATCCCTTTGGAAAAGCAGTTTACGAACGATGCCGTGGCTGATCTGCCCCAAATTGAACCCATGATCCGTAATCTCGGAGCGGAGGTTTCCCAGGCAACTGATGTTTTCGCGGTCAACGCGCTGCGGAATCTTCTCTTCGCGGGGTTGGTTGGCGGCGGCGTGGATGCCGTAGACCTGATCGCCATTGATATTCAGCGCCAGTACGACGTGGGCCTGGGCTCACTTAACCAGACCAGGAAGGCGATTGGCCTTAACCCGTACAATTCCATGTCCGATCTGGTTTCGGACAGCAAATTGCGGGCCGAGTTCCTGAACGCCTATGGTTCGATCAAAAACGTCGATTTGTTCATGGGCGGTCTAGCTGAGAAGCATGCGCAAAATGCCTTGGTCGGCGAAACTTTTCAAAGGATTATCGCCGATCAGTTCCGGAGACTGAGAACCGGAGACCGGTTCTTCTGGCAGAACCAAGGGTTCAGTCCCCAGATGTCTTTCGTCATTTCGAGGACGCGGCTCAGCGACATCATTGTTCGCAATACGGATACGCCAAACTTGCAGGCCAACGTCTTTATCGCCCAATCGCTTCCGGACCATCCACATCACTTTCCCCAACCGCCTCGCTTTCTCACCTTGCACGGCCGCAATCGGCCTTTCTTAGATGACGGGCATTAAGGTTTGCCCTTAGGCAAAAAAAGAGGCCACCCATTCCGATCAAGCAATCGCCGCCGCAATGTCGTCTGGCTGGGTTAGCAGTATGGACTCGATCTTCTCAACGATCGGCCCATCTTTTTCGGTGGCCTCTTTAGCCTCTATCCATTCCTGATCTTTGCGGAAGGTGTCCCAGCCAGTTTCCATCGACGAAATGGATTCCCATCCTAAGACATACCAGAGTTGGCCGGACCCTTTAGCATCGAGCCAGAAGTTCAAAGTTTTGAAACCATTTTTCTTGAAGATCCCAAAGGTATGATTCTTGAAGCGGTTCAAGATGGCCGCTTCTTTGCCAGGTACCGGAATGTAGTGGCGCAGTTCGTAAATCATACCAACATTTGGCACCGCCTCTTCAAGCCACAAGCGGAATTTAAACTGCCAGACATATACGGACCGAGGGCCTGCCCCGCAGGGGCTACAGAACTCAGCCCAGGGTTTCAACCCTGGGAATCGCATAAAAACGGTTCGCCCTGAAGGGGGCGAAAGATGCGGATACCAAATGACGCTCGCACTTATCGCCGCCAAAGTCAGAGTGCGCAACTGGGACGTGCACAATTGGACCGTCGACCCCGCCTCCGCATTAGAACGTTCGATCTGGCGCCCCTTCAGGGCGCGTCGCCCTTGGTGGCGATTCCCAGGGTTGAAACCCTGGGCTGAATGGCGCGAAGATAAGGCTTAGGATGATTTTGCTCCGAAGAAAGGGCGGTTTGATGTGTTTGCCCTGAAGGGTCTTGCTCACGCGCTCCCTAGAAGCCGTTGCGAACCGGGTCTGCAAGCCATCCCGGAGGGACAGACCGATCGTAGCCTGGCACGAAGTGCCTGGAAAAGCGTCTTCGAAAGAACCGTCCCGTAGGGTACGGTATGATCGGGCGCGGCTAATGACGTTCTCGATCGATTCGTGCGTACACCTGAAAGAATCACACCGTACCCTACGGGACGGTTCTTTTGGGGTGGTGCTTTCCCAGGCACTTCGTGCCTGGCTACGATCAGCCTGTCCCTCCGGGACAAAAGCCATTCGCCCATCGAGGGCCTCGCATTAAGTTAGCGCTCATGGTGTAAACCCTGAGAATCGCCCACCAAGAGCGACGCGCCCTGAAGGGGCGCCAGATCGAACGTCCTAACAAGGCGCAAGAGGGGTTCGATGGTCCAATTGCAACCCGTCCCAACTGGAACTCCGACTTTTACGCGGCAATAGGTGCGAGCTTCTGGTACCTGCATCTCTCGCTACTTCAGGGCGAACTGTTTATTATGAGGGTTCCCAGGGTTGAAACCCTGGGCTGAATGGCGCTAAGTTAAGGGTAGTTTGGGATGTTTTTGCCCTGAAGAATCTTGCTCACGCCCTCCCTAGAAGCCGTTGGAACCGTCTGCAAGCCCGTCCCGGAGGGACAGACCGATCGTAGCCTGGCACGAAGTGCCTGGCTACGATCGCATCGTCCCTCCGGGACTTTTCAAACTTTCAAACAAGCTTTAGCTAGGGAAGAGAACTTGAAATTTGAGCGGGATTTTGCAGAGAAGCCAGGGCAAAATAAATCGCCTACGTCCTCCTTATCTTCGCGCCATTCAACCCTGGGCTAAACCCTGGGCTAACCCTGGGCTCAGTTCTTGAGCCCCTGCGGGGCACAAAACAGAGGCCCTAGCCCAAATTGCGGCCTACATCCCTTTCGGAGCAAATTCATCCTAAGCTTGGGTTAGGCTCTATATATGGACCCGAAGGTCTGCCCCGCAGGGCCTCTCAGCACTTTTACTCGCCGCTTCTGACGTACTTCAAGGGCGAGTCAGCGAGCAACGGCTCAAGCTTGCTTCGCTGCTCCTTGGCGCTCTTGATCATCCAGGAAGCGGACGCGAATGCGTACGCCTCTTCATAGGCCGCTTCCGCTGCAGCCGTCTTTCCCGTTCCGAGATACGCTTCAGCCTTCGTCGCCACGACCCAGTATTTGCTATTCAGATATTGTTTTTGCGCTTCATCACTCGCCTTCTGGTCGGGGAGAGGAATGGATTTGAGCCAGTCGTCGCAAATCGCCAAGACTTCCTCGCGAACCCGTTCGGCCTGCACGAAGTCGGCGATGGCCGTCGCCAGATGCCGGGCAGCCTCCGTCGGGCTGACCGAAGCCTTGGCGTTGCCGGCGGAGAGATGAGCCCGGATGTTGAGCAAAAAGGCGAAGTTTATCCCATTGTAATAGTCATTCCGGAGGGAGAATCCCCGCTTGTAACTGCGTATCGCCTCATTCAGGGCAGCCGCGTCGTTCACTTTGTCCCAAAGCCGTTTGTGCACCGCTCCCCACAGGCCGAGGGTCTCGGTGTCGTTGGAAGTCCCGGGGTTCAATTTGGAAAGTAGATCGGACGCCTCTCGGAGCGCCGTCGTTTCCTCCGACGTATCCTGCTTAGCCTTGTACGTGACCAACGCAAGCTGCTGAATAATGTACGGGTCTTCGGGAGGTTCCGGAAGTCCTCCAGTTTTCTGCTTCTTCGGTTTCATCTTCTCACGGAGAAGCAGAAGGAGAGTTTTAGCCTGATCGAAGTTTTCCGCCTTTTTTGCCTCTTCAACCTCCTCCATCAACACGCTGTAGACTTTCGCATTCTTCGACTCCGACGCTCCGTCAGGCTCTCCGTCCGCGGCGGGAGCAGATTTCGCCGCCGCCTCCGCGACGCCCTGCATGGCTGCGGCCAGCGCGGGAGGGTTGAGTCCGTTGAGAAACGTATAGACGGGACTATCTTTTGCCGGAGGCTCCTTTTTCCCGATCTCAACAATGGCTTTGGCCAGTAGATCGCGAAACCGCATTACTTCATCGTAGCCGATGTCTTCGCCAAGATGATGGTATTGCCTGACCGCGACATGATTCACATCAAATGGAAAGGTCTTGATTCCGTCCTCCGCGATCACCACCGTGGTGTACGGACGAAGTGCGTGCCGTACGCCGAGTTCGTAAAAAGCATTCTTGTTGGAGGTTGAGAGATCAGCAACCACCACGTCAGCAGTTAACAACTGTTCGTACATCGGCACATCAATCAGACCGCTGTGGACGATCTCGTCAGCGCGAACGCATGCTAGTCCGGCCGCCTCGACGGCGGGCTTGATGATGTTCCGATAAGACTTGTCAAGGTCGAGGGTACGACCGGTCTCGAAGTCCGTTTTCTTACCAAAACCCATCACCACAAAACATGTCCGGGTGATTTCTGCAGGTGTTTCATTTGTCATCGCATGAACCTCCTGGCCGAAATGGACCTCTGTTAGTGACAAGAAAACCGAACGGGCGTTTCGGTCATTGACGCCCTCGCCTGAGCAACTCTCGCAGGCGAGGTAGGCCAAGGTCGAGATAGGCTTGGTTATATTTCTCCAATTCGGCGAGCAGTCGCTCCGTTTGCGGATACTCGCCCGTTCCTTTCCGGTCTTCCTCGAGCGCCTTCTCCTTGAGCTCATGCCAACAAGCCACCGAGCCATTCCGGATCTCCTCATATTTCTGCTGCTGGACTGGTCTTTCAAACAATATCGGGGGAGCATCGTTTGGCCGCAGCCCGTGCGCCAAAGACTCCTGCAAGATGGCATCGAGAGCCTCCGTCACCCGGCCTCCCACAGGGTTGCGCCTCGCGATCACGTCCCTCGGGCGTTTGCTCAGCACTTTGTCTCGATGCACCTGAGACATCCGGCCAAGAAACGGGTCCAGGACTTCAAGGCGCGTCCGAACCGCCAAGCGTATCCCAACCGAGAGTCGCTGTGTCGTACTTGGGTTGTCGGTGAGCGGCGAACCGAGCTCAGATGCGAATATCACACGCAGTCGGCGCTTCGTTCCGCTGGAGTTCTTCGCATAGCTGACCACCACGGGGCGCAAAATCCTTCCGCTTTCATGGCGGAAAAATGCGGCCTCCTGGAAAAGCAGCCGTTCTTTCGCCGCATCGTGTAGCGACTCAAGAAACTTTGCGATCCAGAATTCAACTCTGTCATCACTCCATTCCGCGTCGGAAGCGAGTTCACGCAGAAACGGCAGCAGCTGTTTTCCTTTGGGTGGATCCGCGTATCCTAGCTGGGTGGCAGAATCAGCGTCGATCGAGACGGTGGCCCGCGAAAAATATCGGGTAAGTGCATCGTCGTCGTCCCAATTCTGTTCGTCGCTGGGAGGATCAATCCAGATAAATGGCTTTAATGTCCTCTCCTGGACCGGCCCGGCGTCCTCGATGAGCTTCTTGATTTTCTGGATTCCCGGTAAAATTTCATGGTCACCGGGTTGTCGGCATCCCTTAATCTTACAGAGGTCGTCCCGAATCCACCTTTCGAGCTGCTTGGATGTCGCCGGGATCGTCTGCAGGTTTGCCAGTGGGCTTGGGGCTGCGACGTCGGCTGGATGCAAACAAAAGACCGGACGCTCCGGCCTGCCGTTCATCTTAGCGAATGCACCCGCCTCGTAAAAGCACCACGACCAGTCCAATTGAGGATCGGTGTATAACAGAAGGAAGCATTTGGCCTCTCCAAGTGCCGTATCAATCGCCTCCCGAAAGTCGTCGCCTTTTTCAATCTCCTCCGCGAGAAATATCTCGTCTCTGCCAAAGATAACGCTCAGCGCGTCCTTCAGGGTTTCTGCCGCGGAGGAATGTTGGCTTTTGTGGCTGAGAAATACCGTCGTCATGCTGCACTTCGCCTTGCTGCGTGAACGCCCGCCATTCTGCATAGATTGCCGCAAATCGCAATGGTCAACAGCAGTGTCTCGAGAGGGTAGATGAAATAAGGCGCTTTATTAGCCTCAGCCAAGGTCCTCTCGGAGTTACCCCAGCGGCCAGAGAAAGTTGTTGTATAGCTAAAAAGCATTCAGCGGCGCGATTTCCTGGAAAAGGAAACTAACACTTATCGTAGGTGAGGAAATTGCCTATTCCAATAGAAAGACGTCGCATACTCCGAAGGGAGTACCCGGAGCGAATCGAGAGTACGAAACGGCGCTCAGGCTCGGCAGCAGACCATCAGAAATGGAACCTGACCGGGATTTGGTCACTGCCGTTCGAGATGACGGCCTCGAACTGCCTGGGATCTGAATTGGGGTGGACCTCAACAATTCGGAAATGGTCTAGATTGGGTTCGGAGGTGATTTTCTGTACGTCGTTAGTCTCAGTATTCCGGACATAGATCACATCCTTTCCGTCTTCCTTCAGCCAGCTAACCAAAACCAGTTTATCAACCGCTCCAGTCTGCGCGGGGCGAATCTCTGAAGCAGCTGGTCCAGCTGCCGGAGGATCCTTGGCAGCCGGTGCCGGATCCTTGTTCACTGGAGAAACTGACAACGGCGGCGGCTCAGCGATTTGCTCACTCGAGTTATGCATCAATCTTAGTTGGCCTTCTGGCGCCACCCAACCGTAATTCCGGTTAGGGTACTCGGCAGTAGAGTTGTTCGTCGGCCGAGAGTTACCTTGACCGACCACGATGACAATCGGTCTCTGATCTGCCGTGCCCCTGGAATACTCCGATGGTGCGGGCGTGCCCGCGTCCGCATAGCCGTAACTCGGACCGTCATCTAAGTAGGAACTATCGAAAGGATAGTAATCTGAGTTGTAAGAAGGATACCAGTAAACGGGCCAGATCACCTGGGGGACAAAGAAACGATGGTCACGCTGGGAAAGAAATCGCCTTTGCTGAAATCTGAAGTCGCCACGGGCGCCTCGGGTCATTCTAAAAGCCGGGCCGCCATGGTGGCCAACAAACCGACCGTGAAATCCATCGGCCCGGGGAGAAGCAGCGCCCGACGGAGCACCCACGCTCACAAAAACGCTTCCCATGAACCCCACCAGCAACCAGAGTTTTTTCATCCAACACCACCTCCTGCTCTCGCTTGGAAAGGCGCTCTCCCTCAGAGCGTTTCGCCAGCGCGCTTTACAAACTGAGCAATAATCTTACACGTCTAACCGGAACCTTCATCAATTCTTTAAAGCCGCGAGATCGCCTTGCTCTTCGGCCGGCGGCGTTCCGCCAGAGCAAGCCGGGACGGCTTGCTTACAGTAGGTAAGGCGTCTCGCCTTACTCTTCGGCCGGCGGCGTTCCGCCGGAGCAAGCCGGGACGGCCTGCCTACACCAGGTAAGGCGTCTCGCCTTACTCAGTAATTCGCGCTGAAATTGCCGCTCCATCGGCCATTCGCGTTGGGCCTTGATGAACCGCTAATCCTGCAGCGGACCTGGCCAACCCCCCGCCGGCTGAGGCAGCCATTTCAGAACCCCTCGCCGCTCACCCGCAGGATGTTCAGATCGAGTTCCACTCTGAGCATTTATCGTATTTCCGGCCAACCACATTTCGGCATAGCCTTCAACCGTGAGACGTTTATCATCGCACCCTGTATCCCTTCCGTTGATTGGACTGGACATTCATGACGTCGCGTTCGGA
Source organism: uncultured Verrucomicrobiae bacterium (assembly GCA_963808535.1). Taxonomy (GTDB): domain Bacteria; phylum Verrucomicrobiota; class Verrucomicrobiia; order Chthoniobacterales; family JAFAMB01; genus JAFAMB01. The sequence continues at coordinate 27,607 of CAWEGF010000007.1, forward strand.
GGTGCCGGGGTCGGACGGTTCGACGGAAAAATCGTTTTCGTCCCGTTCACCATCGATACTGAACGAGTTGAGGTAGAGTTAGTAGAACACCGAAGGAGCTTCGATCGAGCCCAGCTCAAAAGGGTGATCGTTCGCTCGGCCCAGCGGGTTCAACCGCTCTGCCCTTATTTTGGTCAATGCGGAGGATGCGATTACCAACACATCGCTTACCATCATCAGCTGGAACTGAAACGCCGCCAGGTGATCCAGCTTCTGGAAAGGGTCGGCCACCTGAGGGATGTCGAAGTCCTACCCACCTTCGCCTCCGCCAACCCTTATGCATTTCGAAACCGGATCACCGTTCACGCCAGTCAAGGCCGGATCGGATTTTTCGAAAAAAACAGCCGGAGGGTGGTGGATGTTGAACATTGCGCGATCGCGGTTCCGGCCGTCAATGACGCGCTGAAAGAGCTTCGGACCACCGGCCTGGCCGATGGGAAACATCGGACCCTGCGCGGTGCGGGAATACCTCGCACGTTCACCCAGACCAACGATTCCATTGCCGGGGCACTGCTTGATTTTGTCCGCCACCGTGTCGTTGGAAAAATCCTGGTAGACGCCTATTGCGGTTCCGGTTTTTTTGGGCACGCCCTGGCCGAACGATTGAAAACGGTGGTGGGCATCGATTGGAACGAGCCGGCGATCGCAACCGCTCGGGCTTCGGCCTTGGCGAACGAGACCTACTTCTGCGGCGACGTCAGCAAAATGATTGAGTCTCTCCTTGGCCGGTATCATCCCGAAACGATTATCCTCGATCCTTCCGCGGAGGGCGTCGGCACTCGGGTGATCGATACCTTGACGCGCCATTCGGTGCCCCGATTGCTCTATGTCTCTTGTCATCCCGGGACCCTCGCGCGTGATTTGGCCCGTCTGCGGCACAAATACCGGATTATCGCCGTCCAACCCTTCGACATGTTCCCCCAAACTGCGGAGATCGAAGCAGTCGCCGTTCTGGAGCTTTAAGTTGAGATCGCAAAACTCCTCAGTAGTACGTTGGGCAGGCCCAGCTGAGAGAACAAATCTGAGAGTAAAAACGTTTATGGATTGAAACGGCGACCTGAATTTTGTCACCATCCGGGCTATGAAATGCTCTGCTCCCCCGTAGTCTAGCGGCCAGGCGATTTCCCCCTCCCCCTCGCCTTAGCTTTCACTAGTCGGCGGTCCTCTATCGCCGTTTTCCCCCCGCATAAATCGTCACCCCAACACCCGCGCAGCAAAAACGCGCCTCGCAAATTATAGAAATTCTTGATATTATAATAAATATGGATATTATGATTCATATGCACGCTCCTTTTGTCGCTTTTTCTTCCAAGTTCTTTCGCTCGCCCGGGTCTTTGCTCGGTTTTTCTCGCCCTCGCGATGAGGCTCTTGACGTTCCTCGGGGTGGTCATGGGATGCATCACGGCCCAGGCCGGTGATGATCGATTTGGTTTCGCTACGCATTTCGACCAAGGTTGGCCCTCCAGTCCGACTATGCAGGCCATCGCCTCCACTGGCGTTTCCTACATTCGAGATGACCTTTATGCGCCCAACTGGGAAACCAGTCGCGGCGTTTATGTGCGACCGGCCTGGGATATGGGTTGGCTGAATGCCGCCAAGGCCAATGGATTGAAAGTGGTGGCGGTTCTAGGCCCGAACAAGAATTACCCGGACAATTATGACCCGGTTGCAATGTCCAACCTCGCGGTCTGGATTGCTCAAACGGGTTTAGTGACTGCGTTCGAAATTACGAACGAACCAAACAACGCCTACAAAACCTATGAGGGAGCCACCTGGCTAACGAAGCTTTCCGCCCTGACAAATGCGGTTTCGGCTGCCGTTCACGCGGTCAGTCCAACCACCCAAGTGATTGGATTGGGAGCACAAGGTAGCCAAATTTTCTCCATGCTGGCCACCGGGACTACCATGGACGGGGTGGTTTACCATCCATATGCCTTTTGGTCCGATCTACCCGAAACGACGTACGAGTGGCAATATCTGGATTATGAGAGCTGGATCCGAGCGCTCGTCTCAAAGACTGCACTGCCCAAATGGGAAACCGAATGGGGCATCGGCACCTCGGCTCCGCTCACGACCGCGGGGCAGGCGAATTTCGTCGCGCGTCGACTCCTGCAAGACGGCTGGTCTCGGCGTTGAGCATACTTTCATCTACGAATTCGAAGACAACGGCAAAGAGCTTTACGGCGTACAGACCAGCAACAATACGCCGAAATTGGCTTTCGCGGTTGTCCAACGGATTATTGCTACTCTGGCCGGCGCTCAAGGTGGAACCGCTAGTTGCGGTGTTACGGTGAATTCAGTGGCCAACGGGGATTTAGGAGACGTTAAGTCATATGGCTACCAGGGAACCAACAAGACGGTAGTTTCATTGTGGTTTGGCAATCACAGAATTTCGTCGCCCCCGCCCTCAAGCACCTGCAGTCTGACCTTCACGGTCCCGTTTGCCTATTCTCATCCATACGTCCTGAACGCCATGACCGGCACGCAAGTTCCACTTTCGATCTACACCCTCACTTCTAATGGTAACCAACTCACGGTGAGCGGCTTACCGATCTCGGATCAACCGTTGATCATCGTCATGCAGTGATGATCCTAAGGATACCGATAGGTAGTACGGCCTGGTCAACCAGCCGAATGAACAGTAACACGAGAATCTCTCGATACTGACATCCCGGCGTTACCCGCCCCGCGGGACCGACTTTCGGCCCGCTCCATTTGCTAATAACCCGTCGATTTTTGCACGCACCTTCTCATCCATGCGCACTAATTCGGGCCAACCTCGGTGGTAGCCTTCCGAGGGCAATTTTCTGGTGGCATCGATTCCCATATGGGAGCCGATGTTTGGATCGGTAGGCGCGTGGTCGAGGCTGTCGCTCGGGTTTTTGATAAAGGTGGTGTCCCGTTGCGGATCAGTGTTCGCGCAAAGCCGAAAAAGTACCTCGCTGGTGTTGTGCACGTCGCAGTCCTCATCCAGGACGACGATATACTTGGAAAACATCATCTGACCCATCCCCCACAAGCCGTGCATGATCTTGTAAGCCTGATACGGGTATTGTTTGCGGATGCTGACGAAGACCAGGTTATGAAAGACCCCTTCCGCCGGCAGGGCCATATCCACAATCTCGGGAAAATTCATTTTGAAGACCGGAAGAAAGATGCGGACGCTCGCGCTTCCCATGTAGAAATCCTCCATCGGGGGAACTCCGACGATGGTGGCAGGATAGATCGCCTCTTTCCGGCGGGTGATGGCGGTCAGATGAAAGACCGGGTACGGGTCGACCGGCGTATAGAAACCAGTGTGATCACCAAAAGGTCCTTCGTCGCGTAGCTCGCCCGGTTGCACATATCCTTCCAAGACAAAGTCCACATCTGCGGGAACCTCCAGATCGCAGGTCTCGCACTTCACTAACTCGACCGATTTTTTGCGGACAAACCCGGCGAAAAGCACTTCATCCAGCCCGTCGGGAAGCGGGGCGGTCGCAGCAAACGTATAAGCCGGGTCACCGCCCAGACAGACAGCTACGGGCATCGGTTCCTTTCTTTCGTAATAACGTTTTCCGTGACGCGCTCCGACCTTGTGAATCTGCCAATGCATCCCGGTGGTGCGGCCATCATAGACTTGCATCCGGTACATCCCGATATTCCGCTCGCCGGTGTCAGGATCTTTCGTGAACACGGTCGGCAACGTAACGAAGCGGCCGCCGTCCTTCGGCCAGCAGAACAGGATCGGCAAATCATCGAGGGAAAAATTGCCGGGTTGATCGAATCGCCGAATCACCTCTTTGCAAGGGCCATCCGTGACCCGCTTCGGACGGGCGTGCAGCAAGTCGATGCCCTGTTTGAGCAGAGACCAACCTTCCCGCAGGGAGGTCGGAGGCTTTGCTTTCAGAATCAGCTGCATCTGGTGCGCGATTTCATCGACCGAATCCAGGCCAATCGCCCGGGCCATCCGGCGTTCAGATCCCATGGTGTTGATGGCGACCGGGAACTGCGAAAGTCTACCGTTGATGGTTGGCTTTTCGAACAGGAGGGCCTTGCCGCCTCCAGGAGCCTTCATCTGTCGATTCGCGAGTTCGGTGATCTCCAATTCAGTCGCCACTGGTTCGGAAATACGCACCAGCTCCGACATACGGTCGAGTTCTTCGATAAAATGAGCGTACGAACGATAAGCCATATTTATTTAGGTGCGAGGATGCGATCTTTGCCAGCCGTTCCGAAAGGATTAGCGAAGGTACTCCCAACCGGTACAACGATCCCTTTCAAAGAACGCCGTTTTGTACGGAACCTCGTAGCTGACGATGTCGTCGCCCAGGTAGGGGCTAAAAGGGTAGCCGTAATACCCGCCATTTCCAAAGAACGGCCGGTACCAGCCGTAACGATAATAGCCGAAACCATAGAACGACGGGTAATCGCCTGTCCCTACTTCGCTTCGGATCGTGGTGTATATCCAGGCCTCAAAGGGAACGCCGGCACGACTTCCGTACCGGACACGGTCCGGCCTCCCCCAACTGAGATAGACGGCCGCCTTTGGCATTCCTTCGCGAACACCGCCTTGCCGGACCACGGCCTGATCGGCCGGCGACAACGAAGCGAAAGTTTGGGGGTTTGAGTGAATGCGGGAATCGACCGTCGAACATCCGACCAGAAAAACATAAAGAAGCGTCACGATTCCGAGGCCAAGTGGGCGATCCATAGTTTCCTTCGAACCCTCATACTTTAGACCTGATACCGCATTGAGCAATTGGCTAGCGGCACTTTGAACAACCTAACGCTCCGGCCATGTGGCCTGTTGCGGAAGAGACCGGCGCCGCGTAGCTTCCCAAGATGGAGGACCGGTTTGGCCATCGAATCAGCTACCTGAGAGTGTCGATCACCGACCGGTGCAATGAACGATGTCTTTATTGCATGCCTCAAGAGCTGCAGGAATGGCTTCCGCGCTCAGAAATCCTGGACTTCGACGAAATTACCAGGCTGGTGCGGATTGCTTCAGACCTCGGAGTGACCAAAATCCGCATCACCGGCGGAGAACCGTTGGTGCGACAGAATGTCCTCCAGCTTTTTCGACAACTCAGCGAACTGACCAAAATTACCGATATCGGGATTTCCACCAATGGTTCGCTTCTGGCCAAGAAAACTGAGAACGGTCTGACGGTCGCCAGGGCTCTGGTGAAATACCGGGTGCGCACGGCAAATATCTCGCTCGATACGCTCGACCGGGAGATGTACCGGTCGATCACGGGCCGCGACTTTCTGCCGCAAACTTTGCAGGGCATCGCGGCCGCCAAAGAGGCTGGTTTCGAAAGAGTCAAAATCAATACCGTGTTGATGCGTGGCCGCAATGACGATGTTTTGCCAGATTTGGTCCGATTCGCTCGGACTGAAGGTTTGTTACTTCGGTTTATTGAATTGATGCCCGTGACCAGGACCGACGTTTTGACCGAGGAGAACTTTCTGTCGGCAGGAGAAGCGCGGCGGCGATTGGAATGGGAATTCGGTCCCCTTCTACCAGAACCGGACTTCAAAACGAACGGCCCTGCGTTATACTACCGGTTCCCTGATTCAGAGCAGCGAATTGGTTTCATCGGAGCGATGACCAACCTGCACTTCTGCGAGAGTTGCAACAAGTTGCGGCTCACCTGCGAAGGAAATTTACGACCGTGTCTCGGCAGCCACCTCGAATTCGATATCAAGGCGCCGATGCGTCAAGGGGCCAGTGACGAGGAACTGCGCGAGTTTTTCGGCCAAGTAATCGAACGCAAGCCCGAACAACATGATTTTCGCGACAACTACCAGCCCGGTCGGCGGATGGTGGCTATCGGGGGATAACGCGTGACCGACCAATTTTCCCATCTCGCTGAAGACGGATCTGTCAGAATGGTGGACGTCTCGGCTAAACCGATATCCAGGCGAGTAGCGGTAGCGGAAGCCATCATCGCGCTACAACCGGAAACGCTCGCGAAAATCGAATCGAATCAGGTGGCCAAAGGCAACGTCCTGGCGACGGCCCGAGTCGCGGCGATTCAGGCCGTTAAGCGAACGGGAGAATTGATTCCGCTCTGTCATCCGCTTCCTATCCATCACGTGCAGGTTGAATTTGAGAATAATAAAGAGGGAATCCGGATTGAGTGCCGAGTGACCACCGCGGCGCAGACGGGAGTCGAAATGGAAGCCCTGACCGGGGCAAGCCTCGCCGCGCTGACGATCTATGATATGTGCAAAGCGATCGACAAAGTAATGATCATCTCCGGTCTTCGCCTGGTCTCAAAATCCAAAGAGTCACTATGAATCAGATCACGGTCGGGGTGATTACCGTTTCCGATCGGGCCTCCCAAGGTTTTTACGATGACCTGGGAGGACCTGCTCTAAAGGAGGCGGCCACCCGCTACGGTTGGCAAATTCTCGCTGAAGCGATTATCCCCGACGATGGCGCCCGTATCCGGGAAACCGTTCGGTCCTTCTCGGCGCAAGGCTGTGCCCTAATTTTGACCACCGGAGGAACGGGCGCCGCGCTGCGGGACGTCACGCCGGAAGCGATTCGCTCTATCATGCGGGTCGAACTGCCGGGGTTTGGCGAAGTGATGCGCGCCGAATCGATGAAGCTAACGCCCAACGCCATTTTGTCGCGATCCCTGGCGGCTATCGTCGACCGCTCTCTGGTAATCGCTCTGCCGGGCAAACCGCAAGGCGCGGTGGAATGCCTCGGATTCGTTATTGGCGCTATTCCACACGCGGTGAGCATCGCGCAGGAGCTGACGACTTCCTGCTGAAGCTCTTTTATCTCAGCAACTCCCCGACCGCCGGGAGGAATAACAGCGTGTCCGCCAGCGCACTTAAAATGGTGGGGTGGATTCGCCATTGCAATGAACGGAGCAAAACGGCGCAGCCAAGGGTCAGCACCACCGGCATGAGCGGTCTGGCCAGGCGAAGCCAGCTGAGCGCGACGCTGAGGAAAACGAGGGCTCCCGCCAAAAGCATCAACAGCCCACGAGTTCGGCGATGACCCAAGAGGACTGGGATTGTTTTCGTTCCGTTCAGTCTGTCACCGACGATATCCCGGTAGTCGAAAACCAGCGCGTTGATGGTAAGGATGAGAAAGATCCAAAAAAAGACTAGCCATTCTTTCTGGCGCGGTACGTTTCCGGATTCGAAGGCGGGCCACGGAACCAGAACGATGGCGATCGTGACCGGCGCCAGGAGCGACTTGAGATATGGCAGATCTTTGAGGCGAAAACCGGCACCCGGAATCGGGCGTGAATAAAAACAGAGGATACCAAAAACCACGCCTAGAGGAAACAAAAGCCAGAAACGCCCTGTCACGAGCGTCCATGCTCCGAGAATTCCCGCGGAGATCCCGACCAGGAGCAACCGGCTGCCCCGCAATCTTGAACCCCAGCTAGACCTCAACGGCGTATTCAAACGATCGGCGGGATCCAAGTAGAGACGATCCGCGTTGTAGACCAACAAATAGCCGGCGAACCAAAGTGGCGCCGATCGGCTCCAGTCGATCCCCAACAGCACGCAGGCGACAGCGCCGAGGGTGGTGATGGCTGACGCTCCGACCAATTCGAGGAGATAAATAGAAATCAGAATTGATTGGAACCAATTTGGACTTACGGATTTGCTAGGCACGTCGTTCTTCTTCCACGATGAAATAAGCGCTCGGCCTTCGGCGTTCAATGTTAAAGGCTCGCTGGTCAAAGCGACTAACAGGGTTGCAGATGTCCTGAGTTGCCGCCGAACGTGGAAGACCGGAACCTCGAACTCCACTGGAAAGAGACTCCGCCCCTTGCTAAAATGGGAAGATCAGGACCTGATTCTCCCGATCGGTTTATTCAGATTGTTTCCTTGACGACCATGGTCCCCATACCTAGATACAGGCTGGCTGTCGGGAGGCAGGTCGCCGAAGAACGTGAGGATCGAAATCTCGCGCGCGAGGTCACCCGCGCAGCAATGGATTGAAGTAAACATGCGTAAGACAAAGGCGATTTTGAATGTTTAACGGCCTCCTCGGACTATTCTCGAACGACATCGGCATTGATCTAGGTACCGCCAACACGCTGGTTTTTGTTAAAGACCAAGGAATCGTTCTCCGGGAGCCATCGGTCGTCGCGGTACGAGCCGGGACGAGCCAGGTCTTGGCGGTAGGCGACGAGGCTAAACGGATGCTCGGGCGAACCCCTGGCAATATTGTCGCGGTGCGCCCGCTGAAAGACGGGGTCATCGCTGACTTCGAGATGACTGAGTCGATGCTCCGCCATTTCATCACCAAGGTTAACAGTCGAAAATGGGTGCGTCCCCGGGTGGTGATTGCGGTCCCGTCGGGAATCACCGAGGTCGAAAAACGCGCCGTCAAAGAGTCTGCCGCCCACGCCGGGGCGCGCGAAGTTTATCTGATCGAAGAACCGATGGCCGCCGCGATCGGGGTCGGTTTGCCGGTTCAGGATGCCGCGGGCAACATGATTATCGATATCGGCGGTGGAACCACGGAAGTTGCCCTGATCTCGCTTTCGGGCATTGTTTTTAGCCGAAGCGTTCGGGTGGCCGGCGATGAACTCGATGAGGCAATCGCGGGCTACATGAAGAGAGCCTACAATCTGATGATCGGAGAACGGACCGCCGAAGAAATCAAGATCAAGATCGGTAGTGCCTACCCAATGGAAAAGGAGGTGGCGATGGAAGTCAAAGGTCGAGACCTGGTCGCCGGTCTGCCTAAGACGTTAACCATCACTTCGCAAGAAGTCAGAGAAGCACTTCTTGAGCCGATCTCAACCATTGTCGAGTCGGTTCGTGTTACTTTGGAACGGTGTCCCCCGGAACTTTCGGCCGATCTGGTCGATCGCGGCCTGGTGTTGGCCGGGGGTGGCGCGTTGCTGCGGGGACTAGACAAATTACTGCAGGAAGAAACCGGGTTGCCCGTGCACATCGCGGAAGACCCGCTCAGTGCAGTGGCAGAAGGCACCGGCCGGGCTCTTAGCGAGATTAAGTTCCTGCGCCAGGTCGCATCCTCCGACAGACCGGTTCGCTAGGGCCAATTGCGCTTCTCGCGGCTCTCATGAAGAGCACTTCCATAGCCGTTATCGGCATCTTCGCGCTCCTCGTGATACTGGTCCTTTTGTTGCCGCAATCGACAAAGCAGCAAATGCAGGGCGCTCTATTTCAATGGGTCTCGCCGATCCTGCGTACCGGGGCCTCCGTCGGACATGAGCTCGGAGGAGTCAGAGGAGGGTTGAAACATCTCGACGAGCTCGAACGCGAAAATGAGCAGCTGAAATCTGAAATCGAGCAGCTCCGGGCCGCCAATTCTCTGTTGAAAAATCTGGAGTCTGAAGTGAAGCGCCTGAACCGCGCGCTCGGTTTTCGCGAACAATCGCCGTTCAAATTACTTCCAGCACGGGTTATCTCGCGAGAGAGCGCTACCTGGTGGAATACTTGCACGATCGGATCGGGATCGAAGGATGGGATCGCGCCGGATATGGCCGTGGTGACCGAAAACGGCTTGGTTGGCAAGGTCACCACCGTGGGCAAAGATGTGGCGGTCGTTTTATTGGTGTCGGACGAAAGCTTGCGGGTCTCGGTTTCCATTGAAGGCACCCAGGAACAGGGCATCGTGAGCGGCACCCGGGCTTCTTCGACTTACGCGCCTGATTTGCGGATTCGCTTTTTAAGCAAGACAGCAAAGTTGCAACCCGGAATGAATGTCTTGACCGCCGGTGCGGGCGGCGTCTTCCCGTCGGGCCTCGTGATTGGCACCATCAAAGACTTTTCCGCCAAGGAACTGGAAGGGATTGCCACCGTGACCCCAGCGGTCGATCTAGCGGAAATTCAAGATGTGTTTGTGATCCTTCGTCAAAAATGATCCCTTTTTTTCTTTCCCTGGTGGTCCTGATCTTCGGGTCATTTATCTTTCAGTTTTTTCTTCCCCCCGTGTTGTTGCTTAATGGAGCGGCGATTCTATTCGCCCCGACCCTTTACTTTTACGGATGCCTGTCGCTCCCTTTCCCGTTGATGCTGGGATTGACCTTTATCACTGGTCTTTTGAACGATCTCTTCATGGTACCGCAGATCAAAGGTCACGTGGACTACACGGCTGGAGTGTCCATCCTGGTTTATCTGTTGCCAGGATTAATCATGCACGGGTTGAAACCTTTGTTTCTCCGGCACCGCTGGGAACTCCATTGGTTGCTGGCAGAAATTGGCGCCGTCCTGACTCCGTTTCTTTTATTCGCGCAATACGCTATCCTGAGTATCGAACGCACTAACTTCTTTTTTAACGACGTGATTGTATGGCGGATCCTTGGTCCCGGCTTGATTTCTCTTTTGATTGCCCCATGTGTCTTCTTTATTCTCACGCCGCTGTCGCACATGCTAGGGTACCGACCAGGCTTGCCTTTGGCGAGATGAGCTAGATCTATGGCGCGACCCAAGAAATCGTCTGTTCTTGATTTTCGGATTTTATTTCTGGCCGTTTTCATACTCACCTTGCTGCTCGCGATCGGGGTGCGTCTCTGGTTTGTCCAGGTCAAGATGGCGGACTTTTATCGTGGTCGAATCCAGGGCAGCTCCGAGGTCACGGTGCGGATTCCCTCGATCAGGGGTGAAATCAGAGATCGGAATGGCGTCCCGCTGGTCACCAATCGGCCAAGTTATGAAGTCGATTTTTACCTCCCGGATCTGGTCAGTGGTTACAAGAAACAGTACGGTCAACCGCCGATGGTCGAGTTCCGGGCCAAGGACTCCAACGGCATGCTGCACGATCGGAAAGAAGCCGACATCGTTCAGATTGTGGACAAGACCATCATTCCCCGCCTCGAAGAACTGAAGGTGGCCGAGCCATACAATTCGCAACGGCTCCGGACCCATTATCGCAACAACACCCTCGTCCCGTTCACCTACCGGGAAGACCTTGATTTCTCGACCTTTTCGAAATTCGCGGAGAAAGATCTCGGTTTGCCTGGAGTTCAGGTCAGTGTCAGACCAGTGCGCAAATACGTTTATAACGCGCTGGCGGCCCATCTTCTTGGCTATGTCGGGACCGCTCGAGACATCAATAAGCTTCCCGACATCAGGGACTTCAGTTTTTACGAGCCGGATATCCAGGGAAAGACTAACATTGAATTCTACCTGGATGATGCGCTCCGGGGAAAACCTGGTAAGCGAATCCTGAAAAAGAACGCCAAGAATCAACTCGAAGGGGAAAAAGAGGTCATCCAACCGACGCCTGGCGCGAATGTTTACCTGACGATCGACTCCCGCATGCAGTACATCACCGAACGAGCTTTACGCGCGGTTGGCCGAGCCGCTGCCGTGGTCATCGATCCGAACAATGGACAGATTCTAGCCATGGCTTCTGTGCCATCCTATGATCCAAACAAGTTCATTCCCGCCATCTCGGCGCGCGATTGGGCCGACATCAAGGACGCCGACGCCGATCCATTGACGAACCGGGCAATCAGCGCCTATGCTCCCGGTTCGACCTATAAAATTGCCACCTCGCTTGCCGGCCTGACCAAGGGTTTGGCCAAATCGGTGTACGTCTGCAACGGCGGCGTCACTTACGGAAACACTTACATGCGCTGCTGGATTCAGGCGGAGCACGGCGGTACTCACGGTCCGCAAACCTTGACCGAAGCGATTAAGAATTCTTGCGACGCTTTCTTTTATCAATATGGGAACGCCGCCGGAATTGATGCCATCGATTCGGTCGGCAAAAGCTTGGGACTCGGCGAAGTATCCGGTATCGAATTGACGAACGAAGCCCCTGGCATCCTCCCTTCGCCAGAATGGTTGCGAACCACGCGCAACGAACGATGGAGCCAAGGCCAGACGGCGAACTCTTCGATTGGCCAGGGATACGTGTTGGCCACTCCACTACAGATGGCAATGATCGCGGCCACCGTAGCCAACGGAGGAAGATCGTACCAACCCAGCTTAGTGTATCAGATTCAGGAACCAGACGGCACTTCCGTGCGTCGGCCGGATAAAATCCGCGGAGACCTGACTAAAATGAATAACCTCACGCCAGACCAGATCGAGATCGTTCGCAAAGGGATGTGGCGGGTGGTCAATGACTCCGGAACCGGCGCTCGAGCCAAGGTGCCCGGGGTTACCGTCGCCGGCAAGACCGGCACCGCCCAGGCCTGGACCGACGGGAAAAAGGACGACAATGCCTGGTTCATCGCTTTCGCGCCGTACGACCACCCGAAACTCGCCTTGGCAGTGATTGTCCAAGGCGGCAAAGCGGGAGGTGAAGTCGCGGCGCCCATTGCCTCAAAGATCATCGAGGAAAGCCTGGCCCTCGAACGCGGATATGACCCTGATCTTAAACCGATTGATCCAGGTATTGGTAATTTTAAAGCAGTTGATCGCGTAGACTTTAAAAACAGTACTGTGCCTGCGCAATTGACGTCGACGGACGACGAGACCTCAGATGACGCCCCGGTGGATGAAGAGGCCAAGCACTCCAAATCTCACCGAGCTGAAGTCGCCGAACCGGACATTCGTCCGGACGCAGACAACCACCGCGTCGCCGCGCGCACTGAGCCGACCCCGGAAAAACGGCACAGCTTTTTCGATTTTTTCAAGAGAAAGCCAAAGGATGATTCCCAGGGTCAACAGCCAGCGCAGCAACCGCAGAAGAAACATCACTTTCTGTTCTTCTAACCTTTTGACCTCAACTTTCTCCAATTTTAAACATGCTCGATAAAGTTAAGCAATTTCTCGGCCTCTCAAATCGTAAGACCGGCAATCAAATAGTCATCAGTTGTGAAAAACTCGAGAGGCGCGTCGCGCTCCTCGAAGATGGCGTACTCGAAGAATACAACATCGAACGGGATACCGATCGAAACATCGTTGGCAGTATCTTCAAAGGAAAAGTCAAAAATATCGAACATGGTCTGAAGGCCATGTTTGTCGACATCGGCTTCGAAAAAAACGCTTTCCTCCATTTCTGGGATGCCCTTCCCGGCCTGGATAGCAGCGTCGAAGAAGTCAATCGCGCCAGCGAACGCAAATCCAAGAAAAAAATCACGGCCAAAGATGTGCCGGAGATTTATCCGATCGGCTCTGAAGTGATGGTCCAAGTCACTAAAGGCCCGATCAGCAACAAAGGCCCGCGCATCACCACGAATATCAGCCTGGCGGGACGTTATCTGGTCCTGATGCCGCACAGCGATCAGAGCGGTATTTCCCGCAAGATAGAGGATCCCAAAGAACGTGAGCGACTGCGGGCGATCTTGCAAAAGCTTGATATCCCGGAAGGGATGGGAGTGATTATCCGGACCATCGGAGAAGGCCAGCGGGCGCGCTATTTCGTTAGGGACCTCGGCTTGCTGATCGAACAGTGGCGCCAGATTGAGGATGCCTTCAAAACGAAACCGGCCCCGGCCGTCCTCTTCCAGGAACCGGATCTCGTCGATCGCACCGTGCGCGATTTTTTAACAGAAGAAATAAACGTTGTTTACTGCGACGACGAAGCGGCCGTCGAGCGGATGCAAAGCCTGGTCGGCCAAATTTCCAAGCGGTCGAAGAAGCGCATTTTTCATTATGGCGATTCGCTTCCCATTTTTGAAAAATTCGGCGTCCAGAAGCAGATCGACGACGCGTTTCACCGGCAGGTCTGGCTGCGATGCGGCGGGTATATCGTCATCGACGAAACCGAAGCCCTGATCGCGATCGACGTTAATACCGGCCGCAACAAAGGCGCTCGAGACGTTGAAAAGACTATTCTCCAAACCAACCTGGAGGCTGCCGACGAGATCGCACGTCAATTGCGACTGCGCAATATCGGCGGTCTGATCATCAGCGACTTCATCGACATGAAGAACCGCAAAGATCAGCAAATGGTCTACAACCGGATGAAGGACCGGTTAAAGCGGGACAAAGCCAAAACGCACGTCCTGGCCATCTCTCAGCTTGGGCTGATGGAAATGACCCGGCAACGAGCGCAAGAAAGTTTGACCGGCTCCATGTTCATCACCTGCCCCTATTGTAACGGTCGGGCAGTGGTCAAGAGCCCGATGAGCATGAGTGTGGAAATCCAGAGAGCGTTGCACGCGGTAATGCGTCAAAAGCCGGAGGTTCACGACCTTCGAGTCATCGTCAATCCCGAGGTCCTCAATCGCTTGAAGACCGAGGACGAGGAATTATTGGTCGACATCGAACGCAAATACGCCGGTCGTCTAACCTTCCGCACCGACCCCACCTTTCACCACGAAAAATTCCTCATTCTGGACGGCACAAATAACCAGGAATTGAAAGCTTAAGTAGAGGACTCATCTCAGGAGTTTCAACCGGACCGAAGGGCCTGCCCCGAAGGGGCTACAGAACTTAGCCCAGGGTTGAATGGCGCGAAGATAAGGAGGACGTAGGCGATTTATTTTGCCCTGGCTTCTCTGCAAAATCCCGCTCAAATTTCAAGTTCTCTTCCCTAGCTAAAGCTTGTTTGAAAGTTTGAAAAGTCCCGGAGGGACGATGCGATCGTAGCTTGGCACGAAGTGCCTGGGAGAGTACCACCCCAAAAGATCCGTCCCGTAGGGTACGGTGTGATTCTTTCAGGTGTAAGCACGAATCGATCGAGAACGTCATTAGCTGCGCCCGATCATACCGTACCCTACGGGACGGTTCTTTTGGGGTGGTGCTCTCCCAGGCACTTCGTGCCAGGCTACGATCGGTCTGTCCCTCCGGGACGGGCTTGCAGACGGTTTCAACGGCTTCTAGGGAGGGCGTGAGCAAGATTCTTCAGGGCAAAAACATCCCAAACTACCCTTAACTTAGCGCCATTCAGCCCAGGGTTTCAACCCTGGGAATCGTCCACCAAGAGTGACGCGCCCTGAAGGGGCGCCAGATCGAACGTCCTAACAAGGCGGAAGTGAGGGCAATTGTCGCACGTTCCAGTTGCGCACTCTGACTTTTGCGAGGCAATAGGTGCGACCTTAATCGGGTACTCGCATCTCTCGCCCCTTCCGGGCGAACCGTTTATTATGAGGGTTTCCAGGGTTGAAACCCTGGGCTGAATGTCGCGAAGATAAGGAGAATTTGGGATGGGCTCTATATATAAAACCAAGGGCCTGCCCCGCAGGGGCTACAGAATTCAGCCCAGGGTTGAATGGCGCGAAGATAAGGAGGACGTAGGCGATTTATTTTGCCCTGGCTTCGCTGCAAAATCCCGCTCAAATTTCAAGTTCTCTTCCCTGGCTAAAGCTTGTTTGAAAGTTTGAAAAGTCCCGGAGGGACGATGCGATCGTAGCCTGGCACGAAGTGCCTGGGAGAGCACCACCCCAAAAGATCCGTCCCGTAGGGTACGGTGTGATTCTTTCAGGTGTAAGCACGAATCGATCGAGAACGTCATTAGCTGCGCCCGATCATACCGTACCCTATGGGACGGTTCTTTTGGGGTGGTGCTCTCCCAGGCACTTCGTGCCAGGCTACGATCGGTCTGTCCCTCCGGGACGGGCTTGCAGACGGTTCCAACGGCTTCTAGGGAGCGCGTGAGCAAGATTCTTCAGGGCAAAAACATCCCAAACTACCCTTAACTTAGCGCCATTCAACCCTGGGCTGAGTTCTGTAGCCCCTTCGGGGCAAGCCCTCGGGTCCGTATATATATAGCCTAACCCAAGCTTAAGATGAATTTGCTCCGAAAGGGTTGTAGGCCGACGCAGCCCAGGGTTTCAACCCTGGGAATCGTCCACCAAGGGCGACGCGCCCTGAAGGGGGCGCCAAATCGAACGTCCTAACAAGGCGGAAGCGAGGTCCGATGGTATCTAGGAACGCACCCTACTCGTCGATGCTTCTCAAAAGATAGGAGGCGCCCGCGCAGGTCACGATGGCGCCCACGGCGAGAAAGGCCAGATCACCGGCGATCGAACTGATATGACTGTGATGAAGATTCACATTCCGAAAGGCTCGGCAAAAATGAGTAAGAGGGAAAAACTCGGAACAAATCCGGACCGGTCTCGGAAGCTGGCTCAACGGGGCGAACGCGCCCGATAACAACATCACTGGCAAGAGAAAGAAAATCGAAATCTGAATCGCTTGAGTTTGCGTGCGGGAAAAAGCTGAAATCAGCAATCCAAGCCCGAGGGAAAATAACAGAAATAAAAAACAGGTGATCGAGAGCAATAAGGGCTGTTGGAACTTCACGCCAAAATGCCAACTCCCCACCGCGATGGTGCTAGCAATCAAAAACATCGAAATCACCAAGTAAGGCAGGACTTTGCCAATAACGATTTCTGACTGGCGCAACGGGGTCACCATTAATTGGGACAAAGTGCCTACTTCCCGTTCTCGGGTGATGGTGCTGGCGATTAAAGTCACCGTGATCAACTGCAGAATGAGACCGACGATTCCCGGAATCACGTAATCGATGAACAGTAGATTAGGATTGTAGAGCGTTTCGATTTTGACGTCCCAAGGCGTCATCATGGAGGCAAATTCATGCCTGATTTCTACCGGGAGTTGCTTTCCGAGTTCGATAACTTCATCCGGTAGATTTTCGATCAGGCCATCCCGATGTTTGCTTTGATAGTCACCGAGGGTTTCCTGGAGAGCGCCCTGGACTGAAGGCGCGGTGTTGGTGTCGGTTCCGTCGAGGACCGCCCGGACGGGCTTCGGTTCACCGTCGAGCAATCCTTTACCCCAGCCTGCCGGTACGACAATCGCCGCTTCGACCCCGGCCGGGAAAAGATCGACCTTTCCATTGGGATCGCCGTGCCACGGTTTCCAATCGAAGATATCTTTCGCCTTCAGAAGAGCCAGGAACTCCTGGCTCTGGTCACTATGGTCGGCATCGAAGAGCATCGCCGGCACATCGCGGATCGTCGAATTCTCGAAGGCGTGGCCAAACAGAAAAGTAAAAAATGGCGGCAAGACCACGATCAGCAACATTACCCGTCTGTCGCGCCAGACGTGAACAAACTCTTTATAGGCAATCGCCAGGATGGCGTTCAAGGAGATCATACCATTTCGGCCATCTCGACCGGTTTTTCCTGGTCCGCGGTCGGCTGGTAGTAGCCTCGCGAATAAGCCTGGAAGACATCCTCCATGTCGGCTTCGACCCAATTGAAACCCAAAAACTTCAGATTTGGAAATGGCCAATGGATCTGCCACGAATGCAGCAGCGCATCCGGATCCTCCACTTGCAGACGTAAATTTCCGCTCCGAAGGTCCGCTCCGTAGACGCCTGGCAATTTGCGGAGTTCAAACATCGCGGCCATCGCCGGTTCGACCTGCACTTCCAGCAGATGTCCCTTAAGTCTCTCTTTTAAGTCCCGCGGCGTCCCCTTGGCGATCAGACGGCCTCCATCGACAAACCCGACATCGGTGCAACGCTCAGCCTCATCCATGTAATGGGTGGTAACGAAAATTGTCGTTCCGCTTTGGCTCAATTCGTAAATCAAGTCCCAGATCGCCTGCCGATGGGTGGGATCCAAGCCCGCCGTTGGTTCATCCAGAAAAAGCAAATTCGGCTCGTGAATCAGGGCGCAAGCGATCGCCAGAAGTTGTTTATAACCGCCGGACAAGCTCCCGGCTCTTTCCGATGAGCGGCTTTCCAGGTCCATATCGCAAAGAACCTTGTGCGTCCGTTCCCTTATTTTCCCGGCCGGAACCCGATAGGCGCCGGCAAAAAAACGCAGGTTTTCGCTCACCGTGAGGTCAGAATAAAGGCTGAACTTTTGTGGCACATAACCAAAATGCGAACGGATTTTAAAACGATCTTTCCAGATATTCAGATCGCCGATTAAACCGCTGCCAGCGGACGGCTTAGTGAGCCCACACAGCATCCGGATGGTGGTCGTTTTGCCCGCCCCATTTGCCCCCAAAAAACCAAAAATCTCACCGACCGGGATCGACATCGTGATCCTGTTGACGGCTTTTTTTTTGCCAAACCTTTTTGACAGGTTCTTCAGGACGATGAGCGATTCAGGCATGAAATTGAGAAAGAGATCTCTGTCTCCTTGGGTGCAGAGGAGATGGATACCCCAGAATTCCGGCTCAGGTCAAAACTTTGCTGAGAATCCGAGCCGAAGATAAGGAACTAGATCCTCAGATTTGACTTTGTACCCGTCCGCCCGCGGATACTCAAACCGCCGATAAGGAGTGCAGCCTCCTTCAAAATCCAAATCGACGTACCTGGAAACTTTCAAGGTAAACCCGGCTCCCGCGCGAATCTCGAAATAGTCCAGGATCGCGTCATTGAGCTTTGGAATTCCTCGTGCCTGTCCAAAATTGCTATCCACCCGGAAGGTTGCTTCACGCAGGTCAGCTCCCGCAAATAGCGTGATGGTATCCGAAAGGAGATACTGAAGCTGCGGGCGGGGGGCGATTCCTTCGATCACCCACTTGTCAGAGACTTTCCAGTGGACACCAACGATGGGAAACACGGGAACATCGCTGTCCACATCGACATAAACCCCTCCAATAAAAAGGAGACTCGAACTCACGAAATAGGTGCCGGCAACTTCGAATGGCACATTGAAATCCTGCCAGGAAACACCATGGAACTCGCTGTAAATTCCGGGATGCGCCTCAACCCGGAGGAGAACCGCTGGCGAGATTTGCAGGTCCGCGCCAATTGCCAGGTCTAATCCTTGGACGGAATCCGGTACCGGAGCCTGCGCCTCGGGCTCAAAAGAATAGCGTTGCCATTCGACCCCAATTCGCAGTAACGCATTATCCCGAACTTGGGCCGACAAGACGAAGCTCGCGGAACTGCTGATTTCCGTGATATTCCCAAAATCCGTTGAACCCGCCTTAGCAGCTCCACGCCCGAAAAAGGAGGATTCCCCATCCAGGCTCCAAGAAAGGGCCGACGCGGAGGATCCGCCGATGGATTTGAAAGAGCCTTGGCCCTTTAACTTCTCCGCGCCAAAGCAGAAAAAAAACGCTCCGGCGCAAAAAATATGGAATGCAAATATCGATCTCGCGTGGACTTTCATGATCCGACATCACTTTTGTTAGTACTGCCTAATTTATCTTAAGTCATTGTCTTTAGGACACTTAGATGGGTTCGTATCGGGACGGTGAAAATTGGTTTCGCAGTGTTCTAACAATTTGGTGGTACGCTTCCCGGCAGAAAATAATGGCTCGCACTCAGATTCACCAGACAAAAGAACCCAGATATCATGCCGACCGCATCGCCGGAATGTGCGCTCAACTGGTCCAGCTCGTCGATGACGTCCTGACCACCGACCCGTGGATCCGCGAAGCATCCGACGTCCGGTCGATTGCAGGGTGGGCGTCACCCACATGAAATGGCGCGCTGAATCATCAAGAGATCCGATCCTGATCGCGATCGTTTTTTAACTCCCTCGAAAAACTGAAAGAGAACAGCCCGAACCTGTTCGAGTGAACCTCAGATCAGTCTATCTTTTCGACAAACTGATCCTCGCACGGCCGTGTCTTCAAAGAGTTCGCCGAGGGTATCGTCATCGAGCCAATTCGGCTAAACAACGCGCCGTAGAGCGATCAATGACCAATTAGTTCTAGATTAATAGTTAAGCCTCGCAATTTCGGGAACCTATACAACGTCACACCAGAACGTTTTACCCTTTCCCAAAAACTAATTTCTCAGGAAAATTCTAGGAGAAAAGAGAGGAGAGCGCTAGGTTCCATGTGGAAGTGAAAAGTAAAATGTCGCGCCGACATCTACCGCCCCTTCCGCCCACACCCGTCCGCCGTGACGGCGAATGATTCGCTGGATGTTGGCAAGCCCGAGGCCTGTCCCTTCAAACTCCTCCTGGCTGTGCAAACGCTGAAACAAGCCAAAGAGTTTTTCGGAGTATTCCGGGTCAAAACCGGCACCATTATCACGAACGAAGAATACTGTTTCTTTGGTACTTTCTCGGTTACAGCCGATTTCAATTTTCGCGTTCGTGCGACCACCCGTGAACTTCACCGCGTTGGAAATCAGATTGCCGAAGACAAGCCGTAATAAGGCCGCGTCTGCCTCTGCCACCCCGATCTGTTGGATTTTCCACTCGATCTGTCGGTCTTTTATCTCTGATGTATAATCGTCCAACGTTTCTCGGATTAACTCGTCAAGATTGACCGCCTCCTTCTCGATCGAGGCCGTGCTGACGCGGGAGAATGCAAGAAGTTCATCGATCAAGTTTCCCATTCGTGTAATGGTTTGGGAGCATTTTGCTAGAAGTCCGTGATTGTTTTTGTGAAACGTCTGATCGGGTTGTTCTTGCAATTTACCTACGTGGCTCGCCAAGTGGCGCAAGGGGGCCCGCAAGTCGTGAGAGACGGCACCGCTAAATGCCTCCAACTCCGCCGTCCGTTCGAGGACGCGCTTCTCTAGTTCCAAACTGAATTGTTCTTTTTGATCTTCAGCGCGTTTCCGTTCCGTGATGTTGCGGATATTGCATTGAATGACCTGGGCGGCGCCTTCTTGATAAACGTTACAGACAAACTCCACCGCAATGTGCTGATTGTCTTTATTCTCCAGTGGCAGATTTTCGTAGCGAACATACCTGTCTCGCTTTAGGCGGTCCAACATCACCTGATTGGGCTCGATGTCCTTGAACGGGCTAAGTTCGCCCACGGTCTTGCCGATCATTTCATTCTTGGAAAAACCAAGTATCTCGACCAGATACGGGTTGACGTCGGTAATTCGTCCATTTTCAACGTTAAGAATCAGGATGCCGTCTCTCGCTGCCTCAAAGAGACGACGATACCTGATTTCCGAAGATCGCAGCGCAGCTATGTTCCGCATCGCTGCGGCTTCCGAATGCGCCTCGACCCTATCGGCTCGCGCCGCCTCATCAGAACTGTCCTCCGCTTTGTCAGTCATTCGTTCCTTGGGGACAATCTTAGGCGAAGCGCTTTCAATCTTTGCAGCAGCCGCTTCGCCGGAATCTACTTTCTCGTTTAGAATGTCTTTTCCTTCATTGAGAACTTTTTCGACGATCGAAAGCAGTGCGCTGTTCCGGATGGGCTTTTCCAAGACAGCAATATTGTTAAGCCAGGGATGGCGTTTGAATTCGTGTTGGGGCAACGCTCCCGTCGCTATAATAACTGGTAGCCTAATATCGGCGGCGATGACTTTGCTGATCAACTCAACACCGGTAACCTTAGGCATGGAATTATCGGTAATCATTAAATCGAATTGTTGAGCCTGAATCGCGTCCCAAGCGAGAGCGCCATCCGCAACGCCTATCACTTCATAGCCAGCGTCAGTCAAAACCTCCGAATTCAGATTGCGCACGGCTTTTTCATCATCGACCACGAGAATACGATAAGGTCGCTTCGATCCGATGGAAGGCGGCGCACTTAGCAAGTCAGAGGACGGTTCCTTTTCCTTCATAATTTCCCCAAAAAAGAGGGTTGTTTATTGAAAATATAATCATATTCGAATTTTACGGTGGCAATGGATCTGTAATATCATCATTTTTACAATTTTCACAATATATTGGAATGAGAACGCGGACGATGAACGTCTCGTTGCCTGCGAAATGCGTCCATTCATGGAAAAGCTCCAGAGCCTCGCGGGGTACTCAAGGAAACGAAC
Organism: uncultured Verrucomicrobiae bacterium; assembly: GCA_963808535.1. GTDB lineage: Bacteria > Verrucomicrobiota > Verrucomicrobiia > Chthoniobacterales > JAFAMB01 > JAFAMB01. Next base: position 49,154 of record CAWEGF010000007.1, read on the forward strand.
AGCTCGGAAAACGATCGATCTGGAAGGCCGCGTGGTAAAGAAGACCCTCAGGGACTGGCGGGAAGGCCATCAGGACCATAGGTCAACTGGATTATCTTCCTCATGCTTGCGTTAGGTCTGGGGTCCGGCTCTATATGGTAGCGATTTTAAAAAGCTCATCGGAAGCCGGGGAATCCAGCAGCTTAAACGAATTCATGACTTACATGATCCCTTATAATGGAGTCGTGCCCGCAGGTAAGACCGGATCTCAAATCTGCGAATCGCCAGGCAGGAGTGAGACTTTTTTGTTAAGGAATAGCAAGCAGGGCCTCAGTTCTGCTCTTTAGACCTGAAGGGGATTGACTGAGCCAAGGGGTTGCTGTTGGAGTGAGCCGTGCGCCTGTCGATCCTCACCGTCTTCCTCTTGCTGACGATCCCCGCCTTCGCCTTTGAGCTGTTCCGATACCGGGGCGCGGCCCGGGACGGCGGGACACTCGAGTATATTTTTGAAGCCGATAAAGAGGATCTCCCGCAGACCGTCGCCAAAGAGAAAGTGGCCGAGATCGCTGCCGACTTCATGACCACCTTTTACCACATCCAGATCGGAGCACTGGAGACTCAGGAATTTCACACCACGCCGGTTCCGTTCTGGCTCGTTTCATTCTCAGAGGCGGTCCAAGGACCTGCCAAGCAAATGTATTTTGTCGTCGTTCTGCCTAATGGCACGGTCGTTGAACCCAGCGTTTCGAAACGACTGTAGGCGAGTTTGAGGCGCGACCGGCCCATCGTTTACCGATCATGAAATCACCCCCGTGAAATCGCGCAGGAATCTTTCTTCGCCCGACTGCGCTTGATCCAATGCCGCCTTCGCCTTTACCTACCACGCGAGTTGTCGTGAAGAAAAGCTTTAACACCTTTCTGAATTTCTCTCATCATGGCCGCACCGGAGCCGAGTCGCTCGACTCCGCGTAATTCTCCAAGCTGCGCCGCCGATGTCATATCGACCCGCCAGATCAGCGTGGCATCCTGGTTGTCCACCTTGACCGGCCAGAGTTGATAGAACGTGACCACCGCGTAGATCGCTCCACTGGCGTAATACTGGAGATCCGCTGATTGCCAGCCATCGCCAACCGGCTTCCCGTAGGAGGCCGTTAGACTAACCGCCGCTAACCCGTCCGCATCGAACATTTGCCAGGACTGGGATACCGGGTTGGACCCGCGCCCGCCGCCAATCGGAGTGGCAGAGATCAGCGAACCAAAAAAGGAGCGCACGTTCCCGCTCTCCTGGATTAGTCGGGACACCTCCTCCTCGACGCGGACCGCAGATCCAGCGGTTTCGTAGGGCGGTTCGGCGCCCAGACCACCAGAGGCAAATTTCGCCGCCCGATCTGCTAGGATTTTACTCCAGAAAGCCAATACTCCCGCCGGCATTGTCCCTTCGGTCGAACCACCGCCCGTAAACTCTTTGACCTCAGCATTGCTGAGCTGAAGCTTGGAAGCATCCCCGGGCAATCTTAGCGTCGCATCGACGAACGCTTTGACCGAGGAACTGGAGCGAGCCGAGGCCAGCCCTTGAAAATCGGCAGGATTCGCTCTCCCTGAATAGTCCCCTTGCGCGTAGACCTTCAACTCCGGATGGCGAACCGGATTCCATTGTTGCTGCATGCTAACCGTCGACTTCACCGGTGCTCGAACTACGTAGGCGCTCTGCACCGACAACCCGCGCGCCAGACTCATGGTCGGTCCCTTGGACGCCAAAACGTCGCCGCCGGCCAGTTTGTTCAGATCCGCGTCTTTGAAAACCGATAAAGATCGGAGATCACTGATCGGGTCTGCTTTGACAGCTACAAGCGGGCTCAGCAAGCCGACGACGGTGGCCATCACCGTCCACGAGACTCTGAAGTTGGCACCGCGTTGTCCAATGGGGAGAATTACGGTTCTCAAGGTGAAGAAAGCGTAGCCTTCTCCGTTCGGAGCGTCAAGGTAGCCGTTCTGGGTGAGCCATTTTGGCGGCCTTTCTTGGAAGGCGCCGCGGCCGCATAAGTCCCGTTGGTACCCCTTTGGTGACCCAAAACGAGGTGCTGCACATCGATAACCGGCGCGACCCACGGCGGTGCCCTGAACATTTTCACTGGCGCGTCACTTTGTCCTCCCTATGTTCAATCCCTCCCTATGGATGCAGATTTACAAGCGATGGTCGATGCCGGCAACCTAAACGTCAAAACCGCGACCGCGCTTGACCAGCTGAAACCGAGCACTTTTTGCCTCCACAAAAGTTGGGGATTCGGACAGATACGCAGCTGGAATCTCCTTCTCAATCAGATCGTGGTGGATTTCGACACCAAGAAGAACCATTCGATGCAGTTGCAATACGCTGCGGAAACTCTTCAACCGTTGCCGGAAACCCACATTTTTGTCAGGAAGGTCAACGAACCGGCTGTTCTCCGCGATCTGGCGACGAACAAAGTCCCTCAACTCATCGAGTTGGTCCTGGAGAGTTTCGGCGGCAAAGCAACCCAGGACCAATTGCAACGAGCCTTGGCGCCGGAAATTGTCCCCGAGGGCAATTTTAAAAAGTGGTGGGAAAGCGCCAAACGAGCGATCCGAAAAGACGGCCGTTTCTCTTTGCCGGCCAAAAAAACGGAGTCCATCACCATCCGCGACGAATCCACTTCGTTCGAAGAGGAAGTGATCAATCTGTTCCAGAAAGCGCGCAAGCTGAAGGATCAACTGAATTATCTCGATCAGATCCTGAAAAATCTCGAAACGTTCGTCGGCAAAGAAAGTGAACTGCAAACAGTCGTCTCTCAGATTGAAGAGATCGCCACTCGAAATACCCGGCTGAACCCATCCCAGGCGATCGAACTGTTGATTTCACGCGACGAACTTTGCGCGAAAATGCCGGAGCTGAAGAAAGGATCGATCGTACTTCCAGACTTATTGAAAGAACATCAGAACAAGCTTGGCGAAATTATCTCCCAGGTGCCGGCCAACAAACAACGCCGCGTGCTGGCCGAGTTTCCTCTCACTTTTCCCGACGATTGGTCCTCCCGTCTGCTTTTAATTTTCCAGTCCGCCGGATACCGCGTGATCGGAGAAATCGCGAAAATACTGGTCGAACAAGGGCAAACGGAGGAGCTCCGCCAAGCTTTGAATCGCGCGATCAAGGAACATTCCATTTCCTCGGAGGCTCTTTTCTGGCTTTGCAAGGAACGAGGGGCCGGTTCCTTTGCCGCGCTGCTCGATTTCGAATTGATGACTTCGATCATCAGCGCTCTGGAACGCGACCAGTTTACCGAGAATCGGCGCGGCTCGAGGCTGCATGACCTATTGCTCGATGATCGAGACCTGGTCTCCGATCTTTTGATCAATGCGCCCGCCCCTCAAGCTCGCGATTTGATGCGCCGGATGTTGGTGACCCCGGCTTTCGAAGAACTGAACAAGCGCTCTCTAATGGCCCGGATGATCAGAACTCATCCGGATTTGCAGTCCATGCTGACCGGAGACTCGGAAGAAAAAGAGGGAGCGCTAATTGTCTCCTGGTCCAGCTTGGAAAAGCGCAAAGAAGAATACGATGAGCTGGTTTCGAAAAAGATTCCGGAGAATACCAGAGAGATCGGAATCGCCCGTTCTTACGGGGATCTGCGCGAAAACTTTGAGTTCAAAGCCGCCAAAGAGATGCAAACCGTGCTGATGCGGCGGAAAAGCGAACTTGAACAAATGCTCGCCAGGGCCCGGGGCTCAAATTTCGAAAACGCGGACCTTACTCAGGTTTCCATCGGAACGAAAGTTACCCTGCGTGACACCGGCTCGGGAGAGACCTTTGAGTATATCATTCTGGGAGCTTGGGACAGCGAACCAGAACAACGTATTGTTTCCTATCAGACCGTCATCGGCCAGGCACTACTCGGAAAAAAACCGGGTCAAATCGTTGAACTGCCTTCCGAGACGAGCAGCCGCCAAGTTGAGATTGTCGAAATCGAAGCTCACAAGATAGCCGAAGCAGTGGCGACCTAGGAGAGTGTCGGTGTCAGTGGTAGTGGTAGAGGCAGCAATTTCGCGCTCGGGGCAAGATTGGGTCCAACTGGTGGCTGATATGGCTGGGAGCGGCGATTCAACCTGTTGATCCTCCGGTTCAACGCTGTCTTTTTTCTCGTAACCGAGCGGACATTCCGATTTTTATTCTGCAACTCCTGCAACTCCTGCAACTCCTGCAACTCCTGTCTCCTGAATCTCAACTCTCCATCCTTGCGACGGACGATCTGTTCTGTCTACATTTCCCGCATGTCTCTAACGATTATTTCTGATGTCCGCGCCCGGCAGATTCTCGACTCTCGAGGGAATCCGACGGTCGAGGTCGACGTAGAACTAACTGGCGGCGCAGTTGGCCGCGCAATCGTTCCGAGCGGGGCTAGCACCGGGGAACATGAAGCATGGGAACTTCGCGATGGGGAGAAAGACAAGTATCTTGGAAAAGGCGTTTTGAAAGCGGTCGATAATGTCGAAAGCAAGATCGCCGACGCTGTCACAGGCATGGACGCCCTGGACCAGGTCGGGATCGATCATGCGATGATCGCCCTCGATGGCACCTCCAATAAAAAGGATCTGGGCGCCAACGCAATTCTTGGAGTTTCGTTGGCGGTGGCGCATGCCGCCGCCGCTCAGCTTGATATTCCGCTTTTCCGTTATTTGGGTGGCCCAAACGCTAAAGTGTTGCCGGTTCCGATGATGAACATCATCAACGGCGGCGCTCACTCAGACGCCCCCATCGATTTTCAGGAATTCATGATTATGCCGAAAGGAGCGCCCAACTTTTCGGAAGCGCTCCGTTACGGTACTGAGGTTTTTCACGCGCTGAAAAGCGTACTGAAAGCGCGCGGCCTTTCTACCGCGGTCGGTGACGAAGGAGGATTCGCCCCAAATCTGAAAGGGGTGGAAGACACTCTCGATACCATTTCGAAAGCCATCGAAAAAGCTGGTTACAAACTCGGCGAAGATATTTTTCTGGCTCTCGATGCCGCTTCCAGCGAATTTTATGAAGCCGCTTCGGGGGCCTATGTTTTCAAAAAATCCGACGGCTCAAGAAAATCCGCCGAAGAACTGGTCGCCTTTTATCAGGAGATTTGTGCAAAATATCCCATCATTTCCATCGAAGACGGCTGTGCAGAAAACGATTGGGCAGGATGGAAAAAACTGACCGATGCCCTCGGCGCGAAGGTCCAACTGGTTGGCGATGATCTGTTCGTGACCAATGTCGACTTTCTTCGTAAAGGAATAGAGCAAGGCGTGGCTAATTCGATCCTGGTCAAGGTGAATCAAATCGGTTCCTTGACCGAAACTCTGGATGCCATCGAGTTGGCGAAAGAGAATCGTTACACCGCCGTGATCAGTCACCGATCTGGCGAAACGGAAGACACCACCATCGCCGATATTGCGGTCGCCACGAATGCCGGACAGATTAAGACCGGTTCACTTTCGCGAACTGATCGTATCGCCAAGTACAATCAACTCCTCCGAATCGAAGAAGAACTTGGTGACAACGCAGAGTATGGAGGTAAGATGCGCTGAGTGAGTACCGGCTCTGAATACGGCAATTACGACGAACCCAGGGATGACTGGATCCGCTCGCTCCTGACCCGGATCCTTTATCTTCTGGTTCTCGTCGCGACTTTCATTCTTTTGATTTGCTGGTTTTTGCCCCTGGTCAAGGAACGGCAGCGGCAGCAACACGCTTTGCAGAATTTAAAGCAGCAGGTGGAACAGGAGAGAGCCACCTACAATAAGCAAAGCAAAAGACTGACTTTGCTGCAGAATGATCCAGCCTATACCGAGCTGTTAGCCCGAGATAAGCTGGATCTTATGAAACCGGGCGAGACCATTTTTCGAATGGAATCCGGCCCCGAGAATAGTCATTAGCGGAACTCCGGCGGCGTCGGGATTCTGCACCGGTTTTCGGCGCGCTATTTATTATGAAATAGTCCCCGTCTCGCTCGGAAAACAGGGGACTCAAAGACAAACGTTAACCCTGGTATTCCGTCTCATTATGCAAGCTCTAGTCCTCGAACGAAAAGGTGAACTCTCCATTCGAGATATCGATTTACCGACTGAATTGGGCCCGCACGACGTCAAGATCAAAATTCACACCGTCGGGATCTGTGGAAGCGATGTGCATTACTACGAATACGGCGCCATCGGACCGTTCGTGGTGAAAGAACCAATGGTCCTTGGCCATGAAGCCGCCGGGACGGTGGTGGAAGTCGGCCAGGCCGTCAAGCACCTCAAACCCGGCGATCGGGTTTGCATGGAACCTGGAATTCCTGACCCGAACAGTCGTGCCAGCCGGTTAGGCATCTACAATTTGGACCCGGCGGTACGCTTTTGGGCGACGCCGCCAATCCACGGATGCCTTACTCCGTATGTTATTCATCCGGCGGCCTATACTTTCAAACTTCCGGAAAATGTTGGCTTCGCCGAGGGTGCCATGGTCGAACCGCTGGCGGTGGGCATGCATGCCGCGGTGAAAGCGAAAATTAAACCAGGCGATCTCGCGGTCGTCATGGGCGCCGGACCCATTGGCATCGTTACCGCGCTCGCGGCCATTGCCGGAGGATGCAGCCAGGTCGTTCTCACAGACGTTCAACAACCTAAGCTGGACCTGGCCGCGGCCTTGGGTCCGATCCGGCCAGTCAATATCGCCAAAGAGAATTTGCGCGGCGTCATTGACGAGCTCACCGACGGATGGGGCGCCGACATCGTTTTCGAAGCCAGCGGGGCAGCGCCAGCCATTCAAGCTGCCCCTGAAGCGCTTTGCCCAGGGGGCCGGATCGTGTTGGTTGGATTGCCCATCAAGCCGGTATCGCTGGATATTGTCTCCTTTAGTGCCAAGGAAGCCTCCATTGAGACGGTATTCCGGTACGCTCACGTTTATCCGCGAGCCTTGGCGCTGATGGGTTCGGGCAAGATTGATGTTAAGCCGTTGATCAGTCGCACCTTTGAATTTCAAGACAGCGTCCAGGCATTCGACTTCGCGGTGAAAATGCCCCCAGATTGCGTGAAAGCGCAGATCCAGCTCTGAGAGCGAGGGCGCGAAGGGAAAGGAGGGCACGGAGAAGAAAAATTATTACCACAGAGACACAGAGAACTCGGAGTTAGGAGAAAACTTCGGAAATTGCCGCATTAGGGAAGCAACCAACTTGATTCCCGGGATGCGATTTGTCCCAAAGCCCATTTCATAAAGTTTTTTCCTAACTCCGTGTTCTCTGTGTCTCTGTGGTAATAATTTTCTTCTCCGTGGCCTCCCTCCCTTCTCCGTGCCCTCCTTTCCCTACTCCGTGCCCTTCTTCCCCTTCGCGCCCTCCATCACCTCGAAGTAGGCGGATTCCAGCGATTCGACTTGGCGCGGCTGCGCGAATTCCGCGGCGACTGTCTTTGATGCTGATGCGCCCATGGTTTTCCAACGGGCCGGATCTTGTACCATTTTAAGCAGCGAATTCGCCAACCCTTCATCATCTCGCTCGGGTACCAGCAACCCATTCACGCCATCGGTCACGGCTTCGGGAATCCCACCATGACGAGTAGCGACGACGGGCAATCCGCTGGCCATCGCTTCGAGCATGGAATTTGGGACCCCTTCCTGATTTGCATCTGGAGGCAACTCGCTCGGATGCATGAAGATGTGCCCCTTTTCATAAAGCGCGCGCAAGTCGTTTTGGCCCAGAAATCCCAAGAAAGTGACTTTTTGCTGCAAGCCTAACTGACGCACCAGTTCTTCCAACTCCCGCAGCAGTGGGCCATCGCCGGCGATCAAAAATTTGGCCTTTGGAAATCTCTCGATAAAACGGGCGAAGGCCCGCAACGCGCTCGCCAGGCCTTTTTTTGGCACCAATCGGCAGGCTTGGACAATTGTCCATTCGCCATCTGCAGGCACAGCCCTGCTTTGGTACGGAAATCCATCCAAAGGAATTCCGGTGCGGTTCAAACGTATCTTTTTCGGATCGCAGTCGAGTTCCACCAATCGCTCCGCAATCGATCGGCTCCGAACCAGGACCAGCGGCACCAGACGCAGCAGTTTCCTGAGGTTCGCTTCGTATCCGCGCTCAGTTTCGCGGCGTTGAACATCCATTCCGTGAAATGAAACGACGCACGGCCGATCCCATCGTTCGATCAGGGGTAGCAGATGGACTCCCGTGTTTCCGAAATAGACATGCATCAGGTCCGGATCCCGTCGCAGCAACACCCGCCGGACCACTTCGAATTCACCCCGGTAGATCAAAGCCGGCGCGCGGCGCAGATACTTTAAACGGCCACGATCAATCCAATTGATTTTTGGCTTCTCAAGCAGCTCAAGATCCTGGAACGGATAGAGGTCTGTGTTTTCGCGGAATTTAGCGATGACAAAAGAATCCACCCGTTTCAAGGAGGTGATCTGACGATAGATGTGTTGCATCTCCGCCTTCAGAAAATAGGTGCAAAAACTGGCGACTACCGGTTTCACCTTAATTCCGCGCTTTCTTCGATCCGGATATCAGCTGCTAATAGCCGAGGAGCGTTTGCAACGCGCTTTTGAATTCCTCGATTCCAACGCCTTCCGCCGCCGCCATCGGGACGACGATCTTATCCGGAAACCTGTTCCGAAGGGCCGACAGATTTTCCTCGGCCCCAGGTAAATCCGTTTTATTAGCGGCAATGATCCAAGGCCGCAGGCTCAGCGTTGGATCGTACAGATCAAGTTCGCGCCGCAACGAACCAAGGTCCTGGATTGGATTGCGTCCTTCACTGCCGGCGATGTCCAGAACGAAGACCAGCAGCTTGCACCGCACGATGTGACGGAGGAAATCGTGGCCTAGTCCAACATTTTGATGCGCTCCCTCGATCAGGCCGGGAATATCAGCGACGGTGGCGCGCTTGTATCCTTCGAATTCAAGAACGCCTACGACCGGATTCAAGGTCGTGAAGGGATAAGGTGCGACTTTGGGATGTGCTGCGGAAACTTTCCCAATCAGGGTCGACTTGCCGGCGTTCGGGTAACCGACGAGACCGACGTCGGCAATCTTTCGCAATTCTAAAAGGAAGTAGCTTTCTTCGCCCGGTTCCCCTTCGGTGAATTGGCGCGGCGCTCGATTAGTCGAACTTTTGAAATGGGTATTCCCTTTCCCGCCTGCTCCGCCCCGGCACAAAATCAGTTCTTGATTTTCCTGGTCCAGATCAGCAACCAGTTCACAATCGGCGGGCAAAATTACCGTCTTTGGTGGCGGTTCATCGAGAGCTTGGTCCGTCGAAGGCGGCGCCAGAATCTGGGGCGGAATCCGATAAATCATTGTGCCAGTGGGCACTTTGTAGACCGCATCTTTGCCCGCCTTTCCGTACATGTTCTTTCCCATGCCATGCTCACCGCGCGTCGACTTCAGTAACGGCTGATAGTAAAACGCCACCAGATTGTCAGTGTGGACGTCGGTGCGAAAAATGATATCACCCCCCTTTCCGCCGTCCCCGCCATTCGGACCGCCTCGCGGCACAAACTTCTCACGTCGAAAACTGACGCACCCGTTTCCGCCATCCCCAGCTTTACCGTGAATTCTGATCCGATCGACAAACATTAGATTTACGTTCAGCGTTCAGCGTTCGGCGAGCGAACTTCCGGTTCGCCTTCTCTTGATGAGCAAAGCGACGCTTCTTCCGCTGAACGTTGAACGCCGAACGCGAACGTTGAACGCCGAACGTTGAACGTTAGCCGCTAAAGCAGCGATTCGTACATTTTTTTTGTTTCGGCGGCGATGCTTGCCCAGCTGAATTTATCCACTGCTCTCTGGCGTCCTGCTTGACCAAACTTTTTGCACAATGCCGGATCCGCCATCAACAAATTGATTTTTTCCGCCATGTCGCGAGAGAACTTATCTGGATCGACCGCTTCGAACGGCGTCGTCTGCATCTGTTCCAAGGGAACCAGAAACCCGGTTTCACCGTCGACCACGACCTCCTTGATTCCTCCGACGGCGGAAGCTACTACTGCGGTTTCGCAGGCCATGGCCTCCAGATTAATGATTCCGAAGGGCTCGTAAATAGACGGGCACACGAAAACTGCAGCATGGGAATAGAGTTGATAGACGACATCTTTGGTCACCATTTTGTCGATCCAGATGACCCCCTCACGTTTGCTTTGCGCTTCTGTCACCGCCCGTTTCATTTCCTCAGCTATTTCAGGCGTATCCGGTGCTCCGGCACAAAGGACGACCTGGAATCCGGGGTCCAGATATTTGATCGCATTGACCAAGTGAATGATCCCCTTTTGCCGGGCAATTCGACCGACAAATAAAATGAAGGGTTTGTCAGGATCTATCCCATTCTTGGGCAACAGATCGACGGATTTTCGCGGGTAATATTCTTCCGGATCAATGCCGTTATAGATGATCCGAATTCGTGCCGGATCGACGTTAAAGAGACGCAGGATATCGGTTTTCGTTCCCTCCGACACGGCAACCACCGCATCGGCCATTTCGGTCGCCGTTTTTTCCAGCCAGGTCGAACAATCGTAACCGTATCCTAACTGCTCACGCTTCCATGGCCGGAGCGGCTCCAGTGAATGGACCGTCAGAACCATTGGAACATGATAATTGAGCTTGGCCAAAATACCGCCGAAATGAGAGTACCAGGTGTGGCAATGGACAACGTCCGCGTCTATTCCCGCCGTGTTGAAGTCAGTACAACGACGGATCGCTCCGAATACCGAATTCAGATTCTTGGGAGAGCGAAAAGATGCCGCGTCGACTCCGAAACCCTTCACCTTCAAATGTGGCTGTTCTACGTCCTGGTCACCGAAACAGCTTACTTCGACGTCCATTATCTTTGCCAGTTCGCGGCTCAAGTAATCGACGTGGACTCCTGCGCCCCCATAAATGTTCGGGGGGTACTCGTTCGTCAGAAAGAGGGCTTTCATACCGGCATTTAGAATTGAAGAAGGCCGGAAGGCAAGAATCGATCAATGCCGGCCCGCAAGGCGTTCCGCTTAGCCTTCTTTTTGATTACCGTGAAGCGAGAGCTGCCTACTTGAAGACGATCGGGATGATCAGAATAGCCACGATATTCGCCACCTTGATCATTGGATTGATGGCCGGACCGGAAGTGTCTTTGTAGGGATCGCCAACGGTATCACCAGTAACCGCCGCCTGGTGCGCGGGCGAACCCTTCCCCCCGTGGTGGCCTTCCTCAATATATTTCTTGGCGTTGTCCCAGGCACCTCCGCCGGAAGTCATCGAGATTGCCACAAATAACCCGGTCACGATCGTCCCCACCAGCACCGCCCCCAACATCACATATCCGAAAAATGACGCCACCAGGACAAACACCACCGGGAGCAACGCCGGAACGATCATTTCTTTCAGCGCCGCCTTGGTAACGATGTCGACGCATTTTCCGTATTCGGGAGTTTCCGTCCCGGTTAAAATCCCCGGTTTACTCTGGAGTTGTCGCCGCACTTCTTTCACCACCGCACCAGCCGCTTTGCCGACCGCTTGCATGCTGAGTGAGCTAAACAGGAAAGGCAAAAGTCCGCCGATGAAGAGCCCGACGATGACCTCAGGTTTTTCCAGCGAATAGTCGGAATCATGTGTTTCGCGGCCTCCGATCAAAGAGAAATGGGCCTTCAATTCAGAGACATACGAACCAAATAGAACCAGGGCCGCCAACCCGGCGGAAGCGATGGCATACCCTTTGGTAACCGCTTTCATGGTATTCCCGACCGCGTCCAATTCGTCAGTCACCGCCCGGGTCGATTTTGGCAGGTCGCTCATCACGGCAACTCCGCCCGCGTTATCGGTGATCGGGCCAAAGGCATCGAGTGAAATAATGGTCCCGGCCATCGAAAGCATGCTCATCACGGCAATAGCGATTCCATAAAGTCCAACACAGGAATAGCTCAGGATGATCGCCAGCCCGATAAAGACCACCGGCAAAGCAGTCGCTTGCTGACCAATGGCCAGTCCGGCAATGATGTTGGTGGCATGCCCGGTCTCGGATGCGAGTGCGATCCTCCGAACCGGTTTGAAAGCGGTCGAGGTGTAGTAATTTGTGATGGCCACGATAACGCCGGTCATCGCCAAGCCGATTAGGGTGGCCAGATAAAGCTGACCTGAGGTATAGGTGGATTGTCCGACCTGAATAGTGGCCGGAAATAGCCACATCGTGGCGGGCCAGTAAAGAATGGCGGAGACCAGGGCGTTCACTCCAACCGCTTCGACCAGCACCTGGGTTGGGCCCGCCTGCCGGAAACTCACCCACCAGATCGCCAGAATTGCTCCGATCACCGAAATTCCACCCAACAAGAAGGGATAAATAATCGCCTCAGGGCAACTTTGCATGGTCAGGGATCCGATCAGCATCGCTCCGATGACGCTCACCGCATAGGTCTCGAAGACGTCGGCCGCCATCCCGGCACAGTCGCCCACATTGTCGCCCACATTATCGGCAATCGTCGCGGGGTTCCTAGGATCGTCCTCTTCGAGCTGACTTTCGATCTTGCCCACCAAATCCGCGCCGACATCCGCCGCCTTGGTATAAATGCCGCCGCCCAACCGGGCAAAAACACTGATCAGACTCGCGCCCAACGCCAGACCCACCATGCTGTTAACGGCCTTTTCCTGGCTCCCCAGAACCGCTTCGCCGATCTTGTAGTAAAGCCCCACCGACAATAACGCTAGACCGACCACCAGCAATCCGGTCACGGCTCCGCCATTAAACGCCACTCGAAGCGCGGCATGCTTTGAACTCATGGCTGCTTGCGCCGTGCGGGAGTTCGATAATACGGCGATCCGCATCCCGATATACCCGGCAGCCATCGAACAAGCAGCACCGACGAGGAACCCCAAGGAGGTGTAAAATCCTCTGAAAAAAATCAGAACCACAAATAGAATGGCCGCTATCACCCCAACAGAAATAAGCTGCCGATGCAGATAGGCCTTCGCCCCTTCCTCCACGGCGCCGGCAATCTGGACCATCCGAGCGTTGCCCGGCGAACAGGCGAAGACCGATCGGACCAGGTGATAGGCGAACCCAAGACCCACCAGCGCGCACAACAGCGCGATCCAAACACCAGTACTTAAAAGGAAGGTTGAAAGAACGGGGAACATCATAAGTTTGGGTAAAAGGGGAACTAGTGGCTGACCAACTGCACTTTTGCAACCTGCAACGCAATTATTTTCTTACGTCGCTGAGGATTGCTTTCTGGACGTGAAGGCGGTTCTCGGCTTGGTCGAAGATAGTGGCGGCATGCTTTTCCAAGGTATCGGCGGTAATCTCTTTACCACGGTAGGCCGGTAAACAATGGAGAACCATCGCTCGGGGGGCCGCCCGGGCGACCAGCGAATCGTTGATCTGGAAAGCTTCAAGTTCCCGCAGACGCCGGCCGCTTTCTTCTTCGAATCCCATACTGACCCAGACATCCGTGTAAAGAACGTCCGCTTGATCCGCCCCGGCGATCGGATCAGCGGTCACGAAGATTCTATCGTTCGTCAACCTCCGGAGCAGAGAATCGGCCGGGCGATAGTTTTCGGGAGCCGCAATTCGAAGCTCAAATCCCAGTCGTTCGGCGGCCCAAATCCAGGAATGCGCGACGTTGTTATTGCCATCGCCTATGAAGCAGACCTTGAGATCCGCCAAGCTTCCTCGTTTCTCGAGGATGGTCAGCAGATCAGCCAGGATTTGGCAGGGATGCTCCTCGTCGGTCAGCGCATTGATGGTCGGGATTTCACTGTATTCGGCGAACTGCTCGATATCGGATTGGGCAAAGGTGCGGATAACTGCGCCGTGAACTAACCGGCCAAGGACTCGCGCCGTGTCGATGATCGGTTCGCCTCGGCCGAGTTGGATATCGCCTTGCGAAAGGAAAATAACGCCCCCTCCCAACTCGCGAATCCCAACTTCAAAACTAACCCGCGTCCTGGTGGACGGCTTGCTGAACAATAAAGCCCAGGTTTGCCCGGCCAGAAGAGAGTTTGAACCTTGGCCACGGTTCGCCTTGAACTGAATCGACGACTCCAGCAAAGCCGTCAAATGCCCGGCAGTTTGCGATTCGATCGAAAGAAAATGATTCATAGGATGAGGACCATCTAAGGGGAGTAGTCGACAAGCAGAGAGACAGGATCAGGAATTGCGAATTTGATCCAGGGTCTTGGCCAGAATGGAGACCGCCTCGTCAATTTCGGCTCGAGAGACGTTGAGCGGAGGCAACCATCGAAGCACGGATGGACCAGCCGGGACGGTCAGTAGCCCATTTTTCATCGAGGCGACCACCACCACCTGGGAAGGAGTTTTTCCATCAACTGCCACGGAGCCAAACTCTTCGCTCAACTCAATTCCGAGCATCAACCCCATCCCCCGAACTTCTTTTATTCCAGGAAGTTCCGTGAGCTGCCGTTTAGCATGATCGCCCTGGTTCCGCGCGTTCAGCAGCAAGCCTTCTTGTTCAATCGTTTCCAGGACCGTTAACGATGTCGCGCAGGCCAGGGGCGTACCCCCGTAGGTGGTTCCGTGCGTCCCCGGCTTCAGCAGATCGCAAAGATCGAACGGCTTCCCCGGTCAAACTGCGAACCGGCTTTTTCCGTATCCAGGTAGCGCCTAAGGGAAACCCTCCGCCGATTCCTTTCGCCCAACTGATGGTATCCGGGACGAAATCTTCTTTAACGATCTCTTTCCATCCGCACCAGTTTCCCAGACGACCCAGACCGCACTGGATTTCATCCAACATCAGAAGAAGCCCATGCCGATCGCAGAGCCGGCGCAAACCAAGCAAAAACTCACTCGTGGCAGGGTAAATGCCCCCTTCGCCCTGCACCGGTTCCATCAAGATGGCGACGGTTTTGTTGGTGATCGCCTTTTCCACGGCCCGCAAATCGTTAAACGGCAAATGCTGAAATCCGGCCAACAACGGAGCAAAACTTTGTTTTACCTTTTCCTGTCCAGTGGCGGAGATCCCCGCGATAGTCCGGCCATGAAACGACCGATGGAAGGTCAAAATCTCAAACCTTGGTTCGCCGCTCAGTGAGAGGTCCGGAGCATTCATTGCCAAATTTCCTGGCCAGCTTGATGGCAGCTTCATTGGCCTCGGCACCACTGTTTGAGAAGAAAATTTTCCCTGGTTCGCCAACGACCTCTACCAGGCGGCGAGCCAGCTCGCCCTGCGGTCGCGTGTAGTAAAGGTTCGAAGTATGAATCAGCTCGCGAGCCTGCCGGTCCAATGCCTCGATCATCCGGGGATGCGCATGTCCGAGCGTCGACACGGCAATCCCCGCTCCAAAATCCAGATACTCTTTCCCCTCCTCATCCCAGACGCGTGAACCGCGGCCGCGAACCAGAACGAGATCATATCGGCCATAATTGGGGACGACGAATTCGTCGAAAAGCTTGCGGGTATCTGACTCGGTGGTGGTCATCGGAAAAGGCCGAGAATAACCCTTCTCGGGCGTTCGCACAAGCACCGGGCTTTTAAGTTGACAGCCGGGTTGCCCAAGCTCTAGTAAAGGCCCGGACTTGACTTTTTTTCCCATTCGAAAAATCGGCTGCAAATCCTTTCAGTTGCGCGAATTGCGGCCGCCCTTTTTTGAAGCAAAAAACCTGGTCCGGTACCGTTCCCCACAACATCATCTGTTAATTGCACGAAGCTTCCCGCGTTGGAAGGAGTTACACGAAATGCTCATCAAGTTCTCCCGTATTTTGCCACTCGCTGTCGCGCTCGCGGCAACCACCTCGGCCGGTTTTGCCAAAGAGCTGGATCTTTGGTTCACGCCGCTCTCTTCCGAAGGGCCGATGAAAGCGCCTTTGACTCAATGGTTGAAAGAACATTTATCAAAGGACCTCCCAGGGGTAACTGTCGGCAACAACTTCGGACCTCCCGTCTACCAGGATGGCCAGCAAAAGTTCGTCGTTCAAGGTCGCAAAGGTAAGCCGGACGTCATCGAGTCGGTGCTCGAGGGGATGATCGCCTATCAACGAGCTGGTTTGCTCGCCCCGCTTGATGATCTTTTCGACAAAT
Organism: uncultured Verrucomicrobiae bacterium; assembly: GCA_963808535.1. Lineage (GTDB taxonomy): Bacteria > Verrucomicrobiota > Verrucomicrobiia > Chthoniobacterales > JAFAMB01 > JAFAMB01. Next base: position 65,154 of record CAWEGF010000007.1, read on the forward strand.
GGCCGGACAAAGATCAATTCATTCCGAGCACCATCAAGGCTCTGACGCTCAATGGAAAACTCTACGGTGTCCCGTACAACACCAACGTTCGCGTCCTGCTTTACCGGAAAGATCTTTTCCAGAAATACGGACTTACTCCGCCGAAAACCTGGGACGACTTTCTCCAGGACGCAGCAACCATTTCCTCGAAAGAATCCGGCGTCGCGGGTTTGGGGCTGACGACCAAAAACGGAAGCGTCAGAACCTTTCAGGAATTCATCTCGTTCTTCTTTGAGGCGAACAATGGCGAGAACCCCTACAAATACGATGAAGCCGGCAAGAAATGGGTGATGAATACCACGGCCGAAAAACTCGCCCAAGTCCTGAAGCTTTACACTGATTTCTTTTTTGCGGCCACGCCTTCCGCCGCGAACCAGAACACCCGCGGAAACGATTACCAAGCCACTGACACCGACTACGTCGCCGGCAAGAGCGCGATGGTCCCGATGGGTCCCTGGATTTACAGCTATCGGACCAGTGGCGAGGTGGCGAAAAAGATCCTCGAAGAAGAGACCGGCGTAGCGCCGCTGCCGCTGCCGCCCGGTGGTGTCCAAGCGACTTATCTGGAAGTGAAACCAATTTCTATCAACGCCTTCAGTAAAGATAAGAAAGAGGCATGGGATCTCGTCAAGCTCCTGACCAGCAAGGAATTCGTTGCCACGGCGAACCGGATCGAAGGGGTTAACCCGCCGAGAAAGGACGTCGCGGAACTGCCAGATTTCAAGAATGATTGGTGGGAACAGGCGTTCATCGCGCAACTGTCGACTGGCGTAGCCCTGGCCCCGATCAACTGGGGCCTGGTGATCAACGACATCACCGAAGCGCTGCAAAAGGCTATTTACAAGAACGCCACCCCGGAAGAGGCGGGCAAGGCTCTTTACAATACGCTCGAACAGCGGGCTAAAGACAATCAGCTCTAACTCACCTTGCAAGGGTTGGAAAAATCGAGTTGTAGCATAGGCTGAGATCAGCCTGGATCGAGCCAATCGCTTTATGCCGCGCGCTCGTTCACAGGCCACGCTTTGGGATTCTCTCGCCAGGGTCGATCGATCCCGGGAAATACCGGCTTCAAGCCTATGCTACTTTGATTTGGCCACCGGCCTTCCCAACACCCACTCTTCACCTCGAGTGGGATTTCGCCCATGAGCGCTGCCACTCCGTCAGGCAAAGGTTCGCTCACTTTCTGGCAAAGTCTGGGCCGGCAAAGTTTTCCCTACTGGCTCATCGTTCCCACCCTCCTGGTGATCCTCGGGTTGAATCTTTATCCGACTATCCAAGGGGTTCTGACTTCCTTTACCAATCAGTCCCTTATCGATCCAGGTCACTCCGTCTACATTGGACTGGCCAATTATTTCAAATTACTCAAGGACCCGATCTTCCAGGTTTCGCTCGCCCATTCTCTGGAGCTGACTTTTTTCGCGGTCGCCCTTCAGGTTCTCCTCGGGCTAACCCTGGCCCATCTCCTGATCCAAAAAATCCCGGGCATCCACTTTTTCCGGAGTGTCGCGATGATCACCTGGGTGCTGCCTATCATTGCCTCCGTCGTCATGTTCCGGTTCATGACGCTACCTAATTACGGCTTGATTAACATCCTCTTGAAGGAGGCGGGTTTCGGTCAGTTAGCTCGAAACTGGTTTGGCGACCAGCAATTTGCTTTTCCTTTGGTCCTGCTCATGCACCTCTGGCGGAACGTCCCTTTTTACGCGATCGCTTTCATGGCCGCCATGCAGGCGATTCCCGCTGAACTGTACGAAGCCGCCCGAATCGATGGAGCGGGTGATTGGCGGCAATTCTGGTTCGTAACCCTGCCCAATCTGAGATACATCATCCTGGTGATGGTCGTCCTCCATGTCACCTTCACCTTCAACAATTTCGATTTTGTCTTTCTTTCTACCGGAGGTGGTCCGGTCAACGCCACCGAAGTGCTACCCACTTACATCTACAAACAGGCCTGGAACGGATATGCGTTGGGTTATGCCAGCGCCGGCGGCGTGATCATGCTGGTCATCCTCGTGGTCCTGGTCCTAATCTGCAATCGGTTCATTAAAGGGTTGTCGGAACAATGAGACGACCCTTTCCATTCCGCCACGTCATCACCTATTGCGGGCTTTCGGCGTTTTATATATTTCTGCTCTTGCCGATCGCCTGGCTGGTTCTTTCCAGCTTCCGCAATAGTGACTCGGTACAATCGGGACGGCTATTTCCTGCCTGGTCGGAACTTACCTTCCAAAATTACGTGGCCACCTTTCAGATCAGCAATTTTGTCACTTACCTGGTCAATTCTTTCGTCATCGCCTCCAGTGTCATGGTATTGACCGTTTTCCTTGGCAGCCTTGGCGCCTACGCGTTGAGCCGTTTTGCCTTGAAAGGCAAGAAGCTCTTTATGATGACCGCCCTGCTGCCCCAATTCTTTCCTTATGTCCTGGTGCTGATCCCGTTTTATGTCCTGATGTCTAATTTGAACCTCGTTGATACCCATGTTGGTCTGATCCTGACCCATACCTCGCTCACCCTCCCTTTCGCTCTTTGGATGTTGACCGGATATTTCAACGCGATTCCAATGGAGCTAGATCAAGCGGCGCTCATCGATGGATGCTCGCGATTCGGAGTTCTCTTTCGCATCCTCTATCCGGTCGCGATCCCCGGATTGGTGGTCGCTGGATTCTTCGCCTTTGTCGTCTCTTGGGGCGATTATCTATTCGTCTCGATTTTGTCGCAGAGCAATGAGACCCAAACGCTGCCAATCGGTTTGCAAACCTTTATGAGCAGTCTGGAGGTCCAATGGGGACTAATCACTGCGGGAACAGTTCTTGCCATTGTGCCGACGGTGATTTTCTTTTCCATCGTGCAACGTCGATTGGTTTCTGGTCTTACCGCCGGTGCAGTTAAGTAAACTATTATGCCGAAGATTACCCTTATTGGTGCTGGAAGCCTGGTCTTCACTCGAAACCTCTGCAGCGATATTCTGCTGGCGCCTTGTCTGCAGGATTGCACCATCAGCTTGATGGATATCGATCCGCAGCGACTTGAGCAGAGCCGCCAGATCGCGCAATCCATCGTGGACCGCAGAAAGCTACGGGCGAAGATCGAAGTAACCACCGATCGCCAGAACGCCGTCCGCGATGCCGACTATGTTATTACTACTTTTCAACAAGGCGGTCTGGAAGCGTACCGGACCGATATCGAGATCCCACAGAGATACGGCGTGGAACAATGCGTGGGCGACACCCTGGGTCCCGGCGGCGTATTTCGAGCCCTCCGCACTATCCCGGTCCTGATCGATCTGTGCCTGGAACTCGACGATCTTGCTCCGGACGCGTTGCTGCTGAACTATGTCAATCCGATGGCCGCCAATTGCTGGGCCATCGATGCGGCGACTGGTCGTCCGCACGTTGGGCTTTGCCATAGCGTTCAGGGAACCAGCGAGATGCTCGCCGAATGGATAGATGTCCCCTATCAGGAAGTCACTTACTTCTGCGCGGGAATCAATCATCAATCGTTCTTCCTCGAATTCTGGCGGGGAAAAGAAGATCTTTACCCATTGATCTGGGAAGCTATCGAGCGACCGGAAAATTACGGAAAAGAACCGGTCCGCATCGATCTGATGAAACATTTCGGTTTTTTTGTCACCGAATCGAGTGGTCATGCTAGCGAATATGTCCCCTATTTTCGCAAGAGCGCGAAGATGGTAAATGACGAGCTAGTTCCCGATTTTACCGACAAAGTGAATTCTTGGTTTGATTACGGACGGACCGGCGGCTATCTGCGGCACTGTCTGGAGCGGATTCAGAAATTCCAGCGAGAATTCGAGGAGATTCTAGCCGAGGACCCACCGGCAACCCGAAGCCACGAGTATGGTTCTTACATCATTGAGGCCATGGAATCGCACTCGCCGATTTGCATCAACGGCAACGTTCCAAATACCGGCCTGATCGACAATTTACCGTCCGGCTGCTGCGTCGAAGTCCCATGCCTGGTCGACGGGAACGGTATCCAACCAACGAAGGTTGGCTCTCTACCGCCTCAATTAGCGGCCCTCAATCGAACCAACATCAACGTCCAGGAATTGATCGTTGAAGCGTCTCTCAGCGGTGGCACCGAATCCGTCTATCACGCGGTAATGCTGGACCCGCTGACCGCCGCCGTCTGCACCTTACCTCAAATCCGAAGCATGGTGGACGAGATGCTGGAGGCCCAAAAGCAATGGCTCCCCCAGTTCTGAAGAGGTTGCCAAGAGTGTCAGTTGTCGGTTGTCAGTGAGTGTTAGTGCTAGGTAAGAAAGGGCAATTTTGGGAAAATATTTTAGGGCCGGCAGCTATAATAATCGAGCTGTTAGCTAGCTTCTCCACTACCACTACGCTGTCACTATCACTCACATGGCCCTCGACTGGAAAGAAACGATACCGATGAACGTCATTGATACCCTGATCCAGCGCAATGAAGCCTTTGCCAGCAGCAAATTTTCCGCAGACTTGAAGATCATTCCGTCGCTGAAGACGATGATTATCGGTTGTGTCGATCCGCGCGTCGATCCCGTGGAAATATTCGGTCTTGAGCCCGGTGAGGCTGCCGTGATCCGCAATGTTGGCGGTCGAATTACCCCGTCCACGCTTCAGACGATGGCCATGCTGCGCGTCGTTGCCAAAGAAAGCGGTGGCGAAATTGGGTCCGGTTGGAATCTCATCGTTCTGCATCACACCGATTGCGGCATCAACTGCCTCGCCCATTCGCCGGAGATCCTCGAGAAGTACTTTGGCGTTGGCCCGGCACAACTCGACGCCTTGTTCATAACCGATCCATACAAGGCTGTGGCCGTCGACGTTGCCGCATTAAAGGCCAATCCGCTACTGCCCGGAGGATTCCTCGTCACCGGCCTTTGTTACGATGTCACTACCGGACGGACAGAAATTGTCGTCCCTCCTGGTCTGCTGCGCCCCGAAACCCCGGCGTGATTTTTGAGAGTCCCTCTTCCTGCCAATCATCAGTAGCAACCACCGGTCTTTGGTTCTTCGTTCTTCGTCCCGAAGGGACGGTGCGATCGTAGCCAGGCACGAAGTGCCTGGGAAAGCGCCCCTCCTGAGGACCGTCCCGTAGGGTACGGTATGATCGGGCGCAGCTAATCCCGGTACGAAGAAATGCGGTCAGTCCGAGTGCCGCGAAGATAGGCTCAGGAAGATTTTGCTCCGATAATAGGGCTGTAGGCCACAACCTTGGACTAACGCCTTTATTTTGTGCCCCGAAGGGGCTACAGAACGCAGCCCAGGGTTTCAACCCTGGGAATCATCCACCAAGAGCGATGCGCCCTGAAGGGGGCGCCAGATCGAACGTCCTAACAAGGCGGAAGCGGGGTGCGATGGTCCAATTGTCGTACCTCCCTATCGCGCATTCTGACTTTGCGCAGCGTAGGTGCGACCTTCATCTGGTACCCTCATCTCTCGCCTTTTCAGGCGAACCGTTTACTATGAGGCGTCCCAGGGTTGAAACCCTGGGCTGAGTTCTGTAGCCCCTGCGGGGCAAACCCTCGGTCCTTATCTTCGCCCCTAGGGCACAATTTCCGTGCCGATGCCGCCAGCGGTGAAGACTTCGAGCAATAAGGCGTGGGGAATCCGTCCGTCGATCAGATGCACTTTTCCAACCCCTTCATTGAGTGCCTCGACCGCCGACATGACCTTAGGAATCATACCCCCTTCGATAATGTTGTGCTCGATGAGTTGGGTCACATTTTCTCGATTGACGGTGGGAATAAGCGAGTTCGGGTCTTTGACGTTGCGCATTACGCCCATCACGTCACTGACAAAAATCATTTTGGCTGCTTTTAGTGCTCCAGCCATCGCGCCAGCCGCCACGTCGGCGTTAACATTGAGAATGGTCCCTTCTTCCGTTTGGGCGATCGGAGAAATGACCGGCACTACTTCCCGATCAATCGCTTCGCTCACTCCGCTCAGTTCCAACGAGGTGACTTCGCCAACAAATCCGACATCCACCAGGTTCTTACCATCGAACTGCGGCGCCAACCGTTTGGCTTTAAAAACGTCCCGCCCGGAAAAACCTTCTGCGCGCCCGCCAAATTGCTGCATGGTTTCGACGATGCGAGGCCGGATAACCGTGTCCAGTACTTCCTCGACGATCTTGATCGCGTCCTGGTCGGTCAGGCGCAGGCCATTCACAAAACGCGGCGTTTTGCCAGCTTCGCGCATCCGTTGAGTGATCGCTTTTCCACCGCCATGCACCAGGACCGGATTGATACCGACCGCCTCCAAAAAGACGACATCGCGAAGCAGGCGCTCGATCAGGTGGTCATCCTCCATGGCACTCCCTCCATACTTGATGACAAACGTCTGACCTCGGAACTTTTGAATGAACGGTAGAGCCTCCAGAAGCGCTTCTGCTTTCCCGACCCCGGCTTGATTCTGCATTCCTGTTTCTCTCCCTCCTCGAGTTATTCGCCCATATTAAATCGCACGTACTCGGGCGTTAAATCGGTACTGAACATCTTGTATTCGGCCGAGCCCAAGTGGAGGTCAATGGTAACCGTAAACTTTTTGTTTCCGAGAGCTTCCTTCAGCGTCTCCTGGGGCGTGCTGCTGGCCAACCCATGCTGGGCGGCTACGGCCCCGTTGAAAAATATATCAATCATCTCTTCCCGGACTTTCGCCGATGAATAACCCACCGCCGCCATTACTCGACCCCAATTCGGGTCTTCGCCATACCAGGCACATTTCACCAGAGCCGAATTAGCGACCGCTTCCGCGGCCTTCTTCGCATCGTGATAGGTCGCCGCGCCTTTGACATGGACTTCGATAAATTTCGTTACCCCTTCGCCATCTTCAACAATCATCCTGGCCAATTGTCGGGTCACGAAATTAAGCCCTTCAGAGAACCGGCTGAATTCTTCCTTATCTTGCTCGATGGGCGCAATTCCTGCCCGGCCGTTTGCCAGGCAAATCGCCGTGTCGTTGGTACTCATGTCGCCATCGATCGTGATGCAATTGAAAGATTGCTCCACACTTTCGGCGATGATCTTTTGCAGATCTCTTTTGGAAATAAGGGCATCGGTGGTGATGAAGCAGAGCATGGTTGCCATCTCGGGATTGATCATCCCCGCTCCTTTGGCGATTCCCCCGATTCGAACGCTCTTGCCATGCAGCGGCAGTTCGACCGCGATCTCCTTATGGAAGGTGTCAGAGGTCATGATGGCTTTGGCCGCATCTTCACTTCCGGTCGAACTTAATCCCGCCACTAAGTCCGGCATCGCTCCCTCGATCTTTTCGATCGGCAAATCGCGTCCTATCCGGCCGGTCGAACAGACCAAAACCTGTCGTTCCCTGAAACCGAGCTGCCGTGCGACGGCTTGCGCCATTTTCTTCGCGTTTTGGATTCCGGTCGAACCGGTACAGGCGTTGGCATTCCCGCTATTCGCGATGATGGCGCGCGTATCGGCGGCTCGCAAGTGAGCCGCAGACACCCGGACCGGGGCTGCTTTAATCCGATTCGAGGTAAACGTCGCCGCCGCGACCGCCGGATAATCCGAAAGGATTAGACCAAGGTCGCACCTTTCCTGGGTTCCCTCCTTGATACCGCATCGAATTGCGGAAGCACGAAAACCCTTTGGCGCGGTAACTCCTCCACCGATTTCAATAAATGTCGATTCCATAGTTGAAAGGCGGTCTCACCAGATACAGCAGGACGAGACTTCTGCCGAGAAATTTCGCTATATTCCAAGCCCCAAAGCTTCATCCCAGCCATTCATAATGTTGAGACACTGAATAGCCTGCCCGGCCGCCCCCTTTACCAGATTGTCTTCTGCCGACATCAAAATGATTCGACCGGTCCTCGGATCTACCCGCCAGGCAATTTCCAACCGATTCGTTCCGACCACATTTTTGATGTCTGGGTACCGACTCGATCCCAACAATCGAATGAACCATTCCGAGCCGTATGTCGCCTCAAAAATCTCTTCCAGAGCTTCAGCACTGATCGGCGCCACCGGATCCGCATGAATAGTAGTCACGATTCCCCGGTTGAGAGGGATCAAGTGGGGAGCGAATTGGATAATCACCTGCTCGCCCGCCGCATGGGAAAGTTCCTGTTCGACTTCCGACAAGTGGCGATGTCCAGGCAGAGCATAAGGCCGTGCGCTCTCGTTGCATTCGACAAAAAGCAAATCGATCTCCGCCTTGCGGCCCGCACCACTCACTCCGCTCATACTGTTAACGATGATGCTGGAAAGTCGAATCATCTTGGCTCGGATAACCGGCAGCAGCGGAACTAATATGCTGGTCGGATAACAACCGGGACAGGCCACCAAATCGGCGCTTCGGATCTGATCCCGGTAGGCTTCAGGCAGCCCGTAGATTGACTTTTGGAGCAAGCCAGGCGCCGGGTGCTCGTGCTGATAAAAATATTTGTAAACCTCCGGATCTTTGACCCGGAAGTCGGCGCTCAGATCGAGGACTTTTATCCCTTGTTCCAACAACGGCACCGCAAATTCCGAGGCCACACCATGCGGAAGTGCTAAAAAGGCGAACTCGACTCCGAGAGGCCGTAGTGATGCTACGTCCGGCTCGGTGAAAGTCAGATTCGCTAGCGGAGAGCGGCGACCGACCCAGCCAAAGACCTCCGAAGCTTTCTTGCCCGCAAACTGGCGGGAAGTCAGGCAGCTCAGTTCGACCAGGGGTGCTCCGACAAGCGCTTTACAAGTTCTTCGCCGGAATAACCGCTCGCTCCAAAAATCGCGACTTTCGCTTTCTTCATGATGTCGTTGGTGCTCTTCCATGGGAGCACGAGCGCCTAATATAGCTTTGGGTGGGCTGAGAGAAAATCCAAAACTCAAAATGCCATTCTCAGTATTCTCAATTTTTCCCTCTGGCCAGCTCAGTTCGGCACGTGTATTTTCCACCCCTTTCTCCCATGCCAGAAGACCGAAAATCGCCGGACGCCAGACAGCAAATGACCGAAATTGAACGACTGCGGCATTCGTGCGCGCACGTTTTGGCGACGGCGATCCTCCGGATCTGGCCTGAGGCTCAATTCGCGGCCGGTCCTCCAGTGGAAAATGGGTTTTATTACGATCTCGAATTGGACCACCACATTTCGCCCGCTGACTTCGAGAAGATCGAGGCGGAAATGAAAAAGATCGTTAAGGAGAACCAAACCTTTGAGCGAATTGCCGTGACCCGCGAGGAAGCCTTTGCATTGGCAAATCAAGGGCGATTGGGAGCCCTGGGGCCACGTGTTCTGCCCAGCAAGTTCAAGCTCGATATTCTGGCCGGAATCCCGGATGACGAAGCGATTTCGTTGTATCGGAACGGAGACTTCACTGATCTTTGTGCGGGGCCGCACGTCATGAGGACCGGTAATATCGGCGCCTTCAAACTCACTTCCATCGCCAGCGCCTACTACAAGGGTGACGCCAACAATCCCCAGTTACAGCGTGTTTATGGAACGGCCTTTAAAACCCGGGCCCAACTCGACCAATATTTTCAACAGCTCGAGGAAGCCAAGAAACGGGACCATCGCAAAATCGGACGCGAATTGGAATTATTCCATATCGACGATGAGGTCGGGCCCGGCCTCGTTCTCTGGAAACCTAAAGGGGCGATTGTCCGCAAGGAGCTCCAGTCATTTATCTCCGAAGAGCTGCGGCAACAAGGTTACACCGAGGTTTTCACCCCGCACATTGGCAAGTTGGCTCTTTTTCGGACCTCCGGACACTATCCTTACTACAGCGACTCGCAGTTTCCGCCGATTATCGAACCGGATACCCTGGCCAAACTTGGCGAGGAAGGCTGTTCGTGCGCGGAGCTTTCGAATCGGCTGAAGCGTGGCGAAATCGAAGGCTACCTTCTGAAGCCGATGAATTGCCCGATGCATATTAAAATCTATGCCTCGGGTCCGCACTCCTATCGAGATCTTCCCATCCGCTTGGCCGAGTTCGGTACGGTCTACCGATGGGAACAGTCGGGCGAATTAGGCGGGATGACGAGAGTTCGGGGGTTCACCCAGGACGACGCTCACATCTTTTGCACGGAAGAACAGGTTCTCGATGAAGTTCGAGGCTGCCTTCAATTGGTTCTCAAGGTCTTGGGCACCTTGGGAATGGATTCTTACCGCGTCCGGATTGGATTGCGGGATCCGGATTCGGACAAATACGTCGGCACCGCCGACCAATGGGAACGAGCCGAAGAGGCGCTGCGAGAAAGTGTCAAATCGATCGGAATACCCTTCTCCGAAGAGCGAGGAGAAGCGGCCTTCTATGGCCCGAAGATCGATTTCGTGGTTAAAGATGTTATTGGTCGGGAGTGGCAACTTGGAACGGTCCAGGTGGATTACAATTTGCCGGAGCGTTTTGGATTGACCTACGCTGCATCAGACAATTCGGCGCGCCGGCCGGTCATGATCCATCGTGCACCGTTCGGATCACTCGAACGGTTCTGCGGAGTTTTAATCGAACATTTTGCGGGAAGTTTCCCAGTCTGGCTAGCACCGGAACAGGTTCGCGTCCTTCCGATCTCGGAAAAGCACCTGGAATACGGCCGCTCTATCCGGAAGCTGCTTTCGGATCAACAGATCCGGGTGACGATGGACGAAACTTCGGACAAAATCGGCGCTAAGATTCGCCTTGCCCAGCTGGAAAAGGTCCCATATATGTTGGTCCTCGGCGCACGAGAAGAACAAGCCGGCGAAATCGCCGTGCGCAGCCGCAAGAGCGGCGATGAGGGAGCCCTTAGTGCGTTAGAGTTTGTCGAACGAATTAAAATGGAAGTCAAGGAACGTCAACGTGATTGAGTGCACCGTCCGGCGCCCCGGATGCACTCTGAGGAGACAGGTTTATTCAGCAACAGCAGATTCGAGTCAATGGTCGAATTCGCGCACGCGAAGTGCGGGTGATTCTTGGAACAACCAACGAACAGTTGGGAGTAATGAAATTGCAGGATGCCCTGCGAAGAGCTCAATCTATTGGGCTCGACTTGGTCGAGGTTGCTCCGACAGCAAATCCCCCGGTCTGTAAAATCGTCGATTTTGGAAAATATAGGTACGATCTTTCCAAACAAGAAAAAGATCGCCGATCGACCGCTTCCAAACTCAAGGAGATCAAATTCCGGGTCAATATCGATCCGCATGATTACGGAATTAAGGTCCGGCACGCCGAGCAATTCCTGGACAAAGGCAACAAAGTAAAATTTCAGCTGCAATTTCGCGGTCGCGAAATGAGTCACAAAGAGCTTGGCGACATGTTGATGCGACGGTTGAAGGACGATCTTTCCACCATGGGACAGGTGGAGATGGAACCGAAGCTAATGGGGAAAAGCATCAATATGACGATGTCGCCCCTTCCGGTGAATAAGCGAAAGCGGAAGTTCACGGTCGAAAACGAGGAACTTCCACCCGAGCCTCCCGATATAGCCGATACAGAAGAATGATCGTGGCCTTGCCATTCGCCCCCACGAACTCGGGGTCCCCTCGATTCCCAAAACCGGGTCTCTCCCTTGGTGTTTTGGTGCTTGAAAATTTATTCTCCAGCTCCTTCCGTTCCTCCTCCGGAACCTTACTTGACATGCCCTCTCTCGGGCTGTAAAGAAGGCGTCCCGCCATTTCAAAAGGGTGCTCTATGGCCGATACTCAAATCATCTTGAAAGAAAGCGTCGCCGGTCTCGGTGCCGAGGCTGATATCGTTAAAGTCCGCAAAGGCTTTGCGAGAAATCATCTCATTCCTACTGGCAAAGCCTATGAGGTGACCGCCTCTAATCTGAAGCGCTTGAACCATTTAAAAGGAATGCGAGCCGAACGTGAAGCTCGTGAGCTCAACGACGCGGAGGATTTCGGCCGTAAGATCGGGAAGATAAAGCTCGAATTCGTCCTCGAAACTGGCGGGACCGGCAAGGCTTTCGGCTCGGTAACGACGAGAGATATCGAAGAGAAGCTGCAGACCGAATTTGGCATTACGATCGACCGGCACAAGATCGAACTGGAGCGACCGATTAAGGAAACCGGCGAAAAAGAGATTTCGATCAAACTTCACCACGACGTTTCCGCAACCTTGAAAGTGGAAGTTAAATCCGCCACTCCTCCTCCTTCGACGCACGAAGAAAGCGATTCGACGGACGCCAAGTCCAGGCCAAAACGGAAGCTCAAACCCAGCGTCTAACCACCGATGGCAAATGGTTCTCACGGTTTAATGAAACCTGCTGAGAGCCCCTTAAAAACCGAGGGGACAGCCACCGGAAATCGGAAATCAGGTTATTCACAGGATCCTCACAAGGTATTCACCGCTCGCGAGGTCCCTCGTTCCCTCCCTTTCAGTGAAGATGGTGAAAAAGGCGTTCTCTGTTCCCTGCTGCTCTCTCCTCGTGACGTAGCTGACATTTGCGTCCTGCATCTGCGGTCTGAGGCGTTCTATATTCCGGCCCACGAGATCATTTACAGTCTGGTGCTGGAGTTTGGTGACAAGTACAAACCGATCGACTTCATCTCGCTCAAGCAAGCGCTCAAAGATCGAAATCAACTGGAAGAGATCGGCGGTCCCGAATACCTGAGCGATCTCTACAACTTTGTCCCGACCGCCGCCAACGCCGGTTACTATGTCGATATCGTCCGCGAGAAATACGTGCTCCGGAGATTAATCTCCACCTGCACCAGGCTTTCCACGCAATGTTACGACCAACAGGGGGACATCGAGCCACTATTGGATGAAGCCGAGAAAGAGATTTTTTCGATTACCGGAGAACACGTCAAAACCGATCTCGTTCCGACCAAAGAACTGGTCATGTCGGCGATCGAACAAATTGAAAAATTGTATGAAAATCGCGGTTCGGTGACCGGTTTGTCTACCGGCTTTGTCGAATTGGATCGCATGACCAGCGGACTGCATCCAGCCGAGATGATTGTTATTGCGGCGCGGCCAAGCATGGGAAAGACGGCGTTAGCCATGAATATCGCCGAGCACGTGGCGATGGATGCCGGCAAAGCTGTGGCCGTTTTCAGCCTGGAAATGAGCAGTCAGCAATTGGTCCAGAGAATTCTTTGCTCGCGAGCTAAAGTTGATTTGCAGCGCGTGAGAAATGGGTTTCTTTCGGAACGCGATTTTCCGAATTTGACCGCTGCCGCCTCGCAAGTTGCCGCCGCGAAAATGTTCATTGACGATACGCCCGGACTTTCGATCACCGAACTGCGGGCCAAAGCTCGCCGAATGAAATCGCAGCAGAATATTCAACTGATCGTGATTGACTATCTTCAATTGCTCCGCTCCATGAGCCGGCGAGCTCAAGACAATCGGCAGTTGGAAATTTCTGAAATCTCAGCCGGAATAAAAGCGCTCGCCAAAGAGCTCAACCTGCCAATCATCGTGATTGCTCAATTAAATCGTCAGCCGGACACCCGCGCTAAAGAAGGCGGCCGTCCCCGACTCGGCGATTTACGCGAGTCGGGTTCTATTGAGCAGGATGCCGACTTAGTTGGTCTTCTGGTCAGGCCGGAATATTACGAAACCGATGATGAAGCAAAACAAGAAAGAGCCGGCGAGGCGGAACTCATCATCGCTAAGCAACGTAACGGACCGATCGGCGACATCCCACTGACTTTTCTGAAGCAATATACCCGCTTCGAAACTCGAGCTCGCGACCACGCCTAACCATACGATCAGGGCTTCGGATGATTTTGCTTCGAAGAAAGGGCTGTATCCCACAATCCTGGGCTGAGGCCTTTGTTTGTGCCCCGCCGCAGGGTCTACAGGACTCAGCCGGGGTTTCAACCCTGGGAACCGTCCACCAAGAGCGACGCACCCTGAAGCTGAAGGAGGCGCCAGATCGAATGTCTTAACAAGGCGGAAGCGGGGTCCAATGGTCCAATTGCCGCACGTCCCAATTGCGCACCTGACTTTTGCGCCGAGATCTGACCCGTCCGCGATGGATCGGCTAGCCGGTTCGCCCGTTCTTCATTCCTTCATTCAAACAGATTTCACGTGGGACCCAAAATCGCAGCACATTGGACCTGTCCTCTGGGTCCGGGGTCTGTCCCCAACCGGGATCTCCAACAACACAACAACAAGGGGAGTCCAACCAGTCCAACGCTCCAACAGGGGTCTGTCCCTAACCGCGAAACAGACTTTCGGAATCCCCCGACGAGGGGTCTGTCCCCAACCGAATCAACAAGGTGGCTGGCGCAGATCGGAATTCGCTCGTTACCATCCCCAACCGAATCCCTCGCGTATACCGCAAAACAAGACGAAGCATCGAAGAATGAGATCATGAAAATGAACCCCAAATTTCACGCAAAATGGGGTCTGTCCCCAACCGGAACTAACCGCGAAGCAGACTCTCGGAATCCCCCAACAAGGGGTCTGTCCCCAACTTGAGGTGACTGGCGCAGATCGGTCGCCACATCCACAACCATGGGGTCTGTCCCCAACCGGAATCTCTGATGGTTTACCCGATCCTGCCAACTGGAAACCTTCGACGTATGACCGCAAAACGACGCGAAGGATGAGGACGATGAAAATGAGCCCCAAACTTTCTGATGGTCGCGTTAGGGGAACTGTCCAACAGGGTCTGTCCCCAATCGTGGTTTCGTGACGCAGATCAGTCGCCGAATCCTCACCCCCTCAACCACGAGGTCTGTCCCCATTCTCTGGGTCAAGGGTCTGTCCCCAACCGGGATCTCCAACAACACGGGGAGTCCAACAGTCCAACCAGTCCATCGCTCCAACAGGGGTCTGTCCCTAACCGCGAAGCAGACTCTCGGAATCCCCCAACAAGGGGTCTGTCCCCAACTTGAGGTGACTGGCGCAGATCGGTCGCCAATCCACAAAATCCACAACCATGGGGTCTGTCCCCAACCGGAATCTCTGATGGTTTACCCGATCCTGCTCAACCGGAAAACCGGAAACCTTCGACGTATGACCGCAAAACGAGGCGAAGGATAAGGACGATGAAAATGAGCCCCAAACTTCTGATGGTCTCTTTAGGGGAACTGTCCAACAGGGTCTGTCCCCAATCGTGGTTTCGTGACGCAGATCAGTCGCCGAATCCTCACCCCCTCGACCACGAGGTCTGTCCCCATTCTCTGGGTCTCTGGCCCAGGGTCTGTCCCCAACCGGGATCTCCAACAACAAAGGGAGTCCAACCAGTCCAACACTCCGACAGGGTCTGTCCCTAACCGCGAAGCAGACTCTCGGAATCCCCCAACAAGGGGTCTGTCCCCAACTGAGGTGGTTGGTGCAGATCGGTCGCCATATCCACAACTATGGGGTCTGTCCCCAACCGGAATTTCTGATGGGTTAGCCGATCCTGCTCAACAGGAAACCTTCGGCGTATGACCGCAAACGAGGCAAAGGATGAGGACGATGAAAATGAGCCCCAAACCCCCAAACCCCGAACTTCTTATGCTCGCGTTAGGGAAGCGAGTAATCGCAGATTTTGGGGACAGGTCAGTTAGTCGGCTGGATCCAGGACAGGCCCTCGGCCAATTGGGGACAGGTCAGATATCGGTCAATTGTCAGTAACCCTAGCCATCCGCATCTAATCGGTGTGAGGATTTTTTGTTAGCCAGGATGTCAGCCAAAGGCATGCACTTGAGAACCGGAGGGTGAGAAGATCAGAAGAGGTCAGGCACTTCTCCTCTTTCCTACATAATCTCGACCATCCGTGGCTAAAAACTTCTGGCGGCCGCATGTAATATTCTCCTCTTGTATTTTAGGAATAGACGACCACAATATGTTGTGGTCGACAGTCGGATCATACTCAGCCATGCGATGTCCTAAATGCGGAAACCTTGAAGACAAGGTTATCGATTCCCGTTCGGCGAAGGCCGGAGCGGCGATTCGTCGTCGTCGAGAGTGCCTGGCGTGCCAACATCGGTTTACCACTTACGAGGAAATTGAGCGGCGCGACTTGCGGGTCATCAAGCGAGACGGACGCCACGAGCCTTTCGATCGGCAGAAGCTGCTGAGCGGAATGGTTAAAGCCTGTGAAAAGCGTCCGGTTAGTTACGACGGTTTGGAACGGGCGGTGGAAGAAATAATCCAAGAACTGGAGCAAGCTTACGACCACGAGGTACCCACCAACGCGATTGGTATCCGTGTGATGGAGCGATTACACTCCATGGACGAGGTTGCCTACATCCGTTACGCTTCTGTTTACAGGCAGTTTCAAGATATCGGTGAATTTATTAACGAGATTGAATCTCTCGGTCGTAAGATCAAACGCAATGCCCTGCAACCGGATTTATTTGTTCCGTGATAGCGCTTCGCGACTCCCTACCGCTGCTTCGACAAAGTGAAAGCGAACATTGTTCGATCCGTCAGGAGTGGCTCTGTTTTTGCCTGCTTCGCGCTGCGGAGAAAGCCGGTTATCGTCGTTGGTGGCTCGCTGAACATGTGGCGGCAAGTGTTTTGTGTTATCTCTCTAAAACTTACGGAAACAATGTTATTACCCCAAAGCAATTACGTGACATCGTCGTCTCCGCCTTGCAGTCGATTGGCTATGCCGAAATCGCGCTCCGCCTGGATACGGTGGCTCCTCCGTTCGAGGTTTGTTTAAGCGAACTAGCCGAAGAGGCCGGACCCGGATATGAACTGGCGTTCTTTCAGTTGCTAAAAGAACGCATCCAGCCTGCATTTTGCGAGCGCGCTGCCAGTCTTGATATCTACGGACTGCATACCTGCGTACGCCATTTGCAGTCGGTCAAAACATGGAGCCGCGGATGTTCCTTGTTACGCAATGAAATCGTAAATTTTCTCCGTGCCCATCTTGAACGAGCCGACGCCAAAACCGATATTCAGCTCACGATTCGATGACCCTTTTCGAGAAAATAGTGGCCCGCCAAATTCCGGCCAAAATCATCTCGGAAGACGACGACTTGATCGTTTTCCACGATATCAATCCCCAAGCCCCTGTCCATGTGCTGTTGGTTCCGAAGAAACTGATACCGCGACTATCTGAAGCAACGGCTGAAGACGCGGCGATCCTGGGCAAACTGCTATTGAAGGCACAGGAAACGGCCGAAGCGTTAGGAATATCGCGGACCGGATTTCGCATCGTCATCAATAGTGGAAGCCACGGAGGAGAAACTGTCCCCCATTTGCACGTCCACCTGCTGGGAGGTCGGCCGCTCAGTTGGCCACCCGGATAATTCTGCGGAGCGAAACTCCAAGCGCAGCCCATTTTGCCTCTGATGGATGCAAGGCGTTTGAATTTTGGCTCGGCAAAAACTTTCGTTACCGAGCCATCAGAGAAGTCGAGAGTTTGCCCCACAAATGCCGTTCAGGCGAAGCTCCCATCCCCTCAAAATAAGGGCGGACGACCGCTGACGTAAACTCTGACTTCCAATCAAGGCCTGTCATTATCACACGCACAGCCTAGCCTCCTGGGATCTGTATTATGGGTCTGGGGCATTAGCCTAAAATCCCGAACACCGCAGGGCAAATTCTCAAATCTGTGAAATTCTCCAAAGAACTACTCGCGTAACGTCACTCCGAGACGCTCGACGAGTTGCGATTTCAAGCGGCTATGCGCCGCGTTCGCCTCTTCCAAGCGTCAAAGTTCGATCGCTTGCTCGATAAGTCAAACTGCAGGCGATCGATTTCTTGAGCAAAGGTACCTTTTCGCCCGTCGGATCCACGAAGAGATCGAACAATCGAATATCCACCAGCAGTGGCTCGCCGGCGGAAGAAAATGCCTCGACAACCTCTCGATATTTCAATTCCCGGTCAGCCAGAAAAGCCACATCTCTGGTCACCGCCGGGAAGCGGTCCAGCGGCTTGTAAAGAAACCGTCTCGAAGTTTCACCTGGCCTCAGTGTCAGTTCGGCCACCAGAACCGGATCACGCGCTCCGATCTCCTTTGCTATTCCAGGACGAAGTTGCCCGATCTTACCCACGGATTTTCCCTCTTCGTCAATCAACCCGCAAAGGAGCGGAGCGAAGCTAGTCGGCCGCTCGCGCACCAAGATGAAATTTTTGGAAAGCGCCGTCTCAAGAATGCCTTTCAAATCGAAGAAGTCGAAGCGATCGGCTTCCTGATTCCAATTCTTGCTCTGGCGCTCTCCGCACACCAGGATGGACAGAGAAACAGATTCCTCTTGTTTCGCGGCTTTGAAAACGCGGCCGATCTCGAAGATCGCCACGCTGCTTGATCCGCGATGGAAGTTTCGCTCCGCCGCTCGAACCAAGCCCGGCAACAGGGAAGGTCTCAAGACGCTCTGATCCTCGCTTAACGGGTTCCGCAAGCTCAACGTCGCCGGGGTCTCCTCCAACAGGTAATCCAAGGCGCGATTGTCCATCAGCGTCAGGCTTCGCGCTTCGAACAGACCCAAACCTGCCAATCTTTGCCGAAGATTCATCAGATCGTCATGCGCGCGATCCGAAGGCGAATATTCGGTCGCCGATCCGAAAAGCCGCGATGGGATATTCTGGATGCCCGCCATTCGGCAAACCTCTTCGATCAAATCAGTCTCACGAGCAAGGTCAGGGCGGTAGCTCGGTACCTCCCAACGATTCCCACCTGCGGGCTTAAGCCCCAGTCGGATCAAAAGATCGGCCGAATCAGGGACTTCCATACCCAAAAGTTTAGTACAGCGTTCCGGCCGCATCTCGACCATGCGGTTCCAATGCGGTATCGATCCCCCGATCACTACGCTTTCATCCGCTTTTCCGCCGGCCACTTCCAAGAGCAATTCCGTCGCCCTGGCAGAAGCCAGCAATACCGCCTCTGGATCGACACCCCGCTCGAAGCGAAAACTGGATTCCGAGATCAATCCTAATCGTCGACTGGTCCGTCGGATGAAAGCGGGACTGAAATAGGCCGCCTCCAAGAGCATATCGGTGGTAGTCGCCGTGACCCCGCTTTGCTCGCCACCCATTACTCCGGCGATTGCCAGCGGCCCGTGATGGTCCGCGATCAAGAGATCGTCCGTGGTAAGCTCATACTCTTTCTCATCCAGCGCCTGCAAATGTTCCCCGGCGCTGGCCTTCCGAACAACAATGCCCCCGTTGAGCTTGTTAAGATCAAACGCGTGGAGCGGTTGACCCAGTTCCAGCAGCACATAGTTAGTGACGTCAACCACGTTGTTGATGGAGCGTAATCCGGCGGCCTCCAATCTTTGCCGGAGCCAACTTGGGCTCGCCTCGACGCGAATCCCTTTGATCAAACGAGCGGCATAAAATGGACAACCTTCCGGGGCGTCCAGGAGAACCACACTTGAATCTTCACGAACTTTTTCGGAAGTGGGGCGGCTCCCGGGCAACTTCGCCGGAGGTAGATCCAGCAAAGCAGCCAGTTCACGGGCAATTCCATAGTGACTCAACAGATCGGGTCGATTCGGCGTCACCTCGACTTCAAGCACGGTGTCCGGTGGAAAAATATCCGACAAAGGAACTCCGATCGGCGCATCGCCAGGCAAAATCAGGAGGCCCGCGGCGTCCTCCGCTAAATTCAGCTCCCGAGCGCTGCAAAGCATCCCCTCGGATTCAACCCCGCGCAGCTTGCTCACTTTGATCTTCATTCCGTCCGGTAAAACGGCACCCGGCAAAGCCAATGGCACTTTGTCGCCCGCCCGGAAATTCTTAGCTCCGCAAACCACCTGGCGAAGCAGAGTGGAACCATCGTTGACGCGGCAGACACTTAAACGATCGGCGTTCGGATGTGGCTCGAACGACTCAATTTGTCCCACAATGACCTTGTCAAAGTCTCCGCCACGTTGCTGAACGCCCTCAACCTCGACTCCGGCAAACGTCAAAGCCTCCACGATCTCGGGGATCGTCTGAGTTAGAGGCAAAAACTCTTTCAACCAACCGACGGAGAGCTTCATTTGGCAAACTGGGCTAAGAATCGCTGGTCATTCTCAACCAGCAGCCGGATATCGGGTAAACCGAACAACGACATCGCCAAGCGTTCAAGCCCCATCCCAAACGCGAAGCCAGTCCACTCCTCGGGGTCATAAGCGTTGTCGCCGCGTCTGGCGTTAATAGCCTCGAAGACAGCAGGGTTCACCATCCCGCACCCCAATAGCTCCATCCATTTCCCGCTTTGGATCCCGGGCATTCGGATGTCCAATTCAAAGCTTGGCTCGGTGAATGGGAAAAAATGGGGGCGCAGCCGGGTCTGAACTTCGTGGCCCAACAGCTCGCGAACAAAATATTCCAGAGTCCCCTTCAGATCGGCGACACTGACCTGCGAATCGACGTACAATCCTTCCAACTGATTGAATTGATTGAGGTGGGTGGCATCGATCTCGTCACGACGATAGGCGGCGCCCGGGCCGATCACCCGAACCGGAGGTTTCTGAGCCACCATGGTCCGGACTTGAACACTGGAGGTATGCGTCCGCAGCAATCTTCCATCCGGAAGATAAAAAGTGTCTGTATCGTTACGGGCCGGATGATTCGCCGGCGTATTCAGCGCGTCAAAACAGTGCCACTCCGTTTCGATGTCGGGCCCATCTGCGAGTGCGAAACCCAGTCTCCGTAAAATCTTCACGGCCTGATCTTGAAGCAGAGTCAAAGGATGCAGGCCTCCCACCCGAAATTGGGTTCCCGGGAGAGTTTCGTCAATTTCGTTCAGAATCTGCGCTGTTCCCTCCGACTCAAGGCCAGCGAGCCGGTCGTCAAGCGCCGGCGGTGACAACGTTCCGTATTTCATTGAGGAGCTTCCCGACGCGAGGCCGATCCTCTTTCGTCAGGTTGCGCATGTTCTCGCTCAGCCGAGAAATGGCGCCCGCTTTCCCCAGAAACTTCACCCGAATATTCTCGAGTGCGATTCTGCTGTTGGCCTGCTGGATTTCAACCAGCGCCGTTTCTTTTAACCTCTGAAGGTCGTTATCCATCAGTTGTTAACCAGCCTCCCCACTGAGCCACGATTCCGGCCGGCAAACCGAGATAGTCCGCCGACGATACGCAGGCCGAGATGGTTTTTGCTTACCTCAGGCGGCGTTTTTCCGGTCCAAAGCGGCAACCGCCTTGTCCAAGATAGCTTTGAAAGTCGCCTCGTCAGTGACTGCCAGATCCGCCAACGACTTACGATCAACCTCAATTTTACTTAAGGCCAATCCCTCCATAAACCGGCTATAAGTAATGCCAAATTGACGGCAAGCGGCGTTGATTCGCTGAATCCAGAGGTTCCGAAAGTTGCGTTTCCGGGTCTTCCGGTCACGATATGCCCAGTATTTCGCCTTCATGGTGGCGTCTTTGGCATAGCGAAAAAGCTTGGACCTGCGTCCCCGATAGCCTTTGGCTTTGTCGAGAACTCTTTTGCGGCGCTCTCTGCTGGCAGGCGCGTTCGTTGCTCTTGGCATTTTGTCGTCCGGCCTTCGCCGGATCCTCACGCACAGGTTGTTGTTTTAATTTCCGTCCTCCGACCTCACCTGTCGCATCAGTCCCGATGGCTTTCGGGACAGGTGGAGAACGTTTGCCGCTGGTCTCAGTGAAACGGCAGATTTTCTTTTATTCGCGCCTCGTCGGTTGAATCGAGAACCGCGTTCTTAGCGAGATGACGTTTGCGCTTTCCACTTTTGGAGGCCAGCAAGTGTCGGCGACCCGCGTGGCTTCGCAACACTTTGCCGGTCCCCGTTATCTTAAAGCGTTTCGCCACCGCTTTCTTCGTTTTACGTCTCGATATCGGTTTTGGCATAGGGAGCCGGGAACCTATACTCTTGATTCCACTTCGCAACCGAAAATTAGACCGCAATAATAATCATTTACCCCAAAGGATCCGCCCGCCCAAGCGGCTACGTCACCTGAAAGACAAATCTGCAGCGATACAACCCTGAAGCCATCTCCTCCTCGCGTTCCACCCGTACCCCTAATATTCGCTCGATCATTTCCCGTTCCAGGCGTCTCACCAGCGGAAACGCTTCCAGCAAATCAAAAATGGGCGAATGGTACTCCACGATCGCCGTTTGCTCTCCACTTGAAAGCTCGGTCATGTAACCTTCCTGGTCGCGAATCTTGACCAGCATTTCGGCCAGCTCCAGAACCGTCTTTCCGCGCAATTTCCGCATGTATTCCTCAGTCTTCGAAGCAAAGACCGAATATAACAATTTTTCCCCCGCCGCGTGGCCATAAAGCCGGTTCGCCGCCTGCAGCACTTCGATCGTCATTGAGTTGGTCGCGCTCGGGAAGAAAATTTGCGATTTCGGAGTCAGCCGATAAACCATCTCCGGGCGTCCCACCGGTTTTGGGCGGCGCCAGGTGTCCACATAGCCGTGCCGTGCCAGTTGATCGCAATGCTGTTTGACTCCCATGTAGCTGAGTTTCAGCCGGGCACCTAGTTCATTGACCGAAAGGCCCTGGGTCTTCTTCAGGGTGTCGATGATGCGCATCCTTTGCGAACGGCCAACCTCACTTATTCGTTTCATCGAATTATGCTCTAACGGCCACCGTCTGCCACCAAACGCACCGCACCCGAGCCACCCAGCGAACCCGCATCATTTCGGGACCGGCGAACCGGCCCGAAGGTCAACCTCTTCCATCTGGCATCACCCGCCTCGTCAGCGCGCTCGGCAGCCTACTTACCGATCTTTACGATCGAATAGGTTTTTACGCCCTTGCGGTCCAGTAAAAGCAATAGATTCGGTTTACCTTTTTGGTCAGCCAATGCCTTCTGGAAAGAGCCGGTGTTCGTAACCTGATTCCGTCCCACTTCGGTAATTACATCCCCGGTCTGAATATCCGCGACCGCCGCCGGACTGTTCGGAGTGACTTCCGTGACCACGACCCCGGAATCCGACTTCAACCCCAATTCCTGTTTAAGCTCCGGAGAGACATCCTGGACTTGCAAACCAAAACTGGAGGCCACATTACTCTCTCCCGGCGTGCTTGGAGGCTGATTGCTGGCTAGTTTGCTCGTATCGGTGGGCAACTCTTCGGTCGTGACATTCACGGTCGTTTTCTTGCCGTTCCTCCAGACACCCAAATTGACTTGGGCCCCTATTTTTTTCTTCAGGATCTCGTTCTGAAGCTCCCTGGCGCTGCCTACCTGAACACCATCGACATCGGTAATGACATCCGCCGGCCGCAAATCGCTCTTCGCCGCCGGCGTATCAGCCTGAATGGTCCGCACCACCACCCCTTTATCGACTCCTTTGAACACTTCCGCGCGATTCTGTTCACTAAGACTTTCGATGATAATCCCGAGCCATGGTCGAACGATTTTTCCCGTCGAGATCAGCTGATCGCTGACCTGTTTGGCTAGATTGCTGGAAATGGCAAACCCAAGCCCTCGATTCAGACCGTGAATCAAGGTATTCATCCCGATGACCTTGCCATCGATATCACACAGCGGTCCGCCACTGTTTCCGGGATTGATGGCCGCGTCCGTCTGAATGTAATCCTCGTATTTATCCGGCAACAAGTCGTTGCGGCCTTTCGCACTGACCACCCCAGTCGTGAAGGTGTAGGCAAATTTGTATGGGGTCCCGATCGCGCAGACAATCTGGCCGACTTTCACCTCGTCGCTGTTGGCAAAATCGATCGTCGGAAGGTCGGTAGCCTCTATTTTTAAAACCGCCACATCCGTACGCTCATCAGAGCCGATGACCTTGGCCGAGAGAGTTCGGCCGTCTTTGAGCTTAACGTTGATCTTGTCTTCCCCGTCAATGACATGGTTATTGGTGACGATATACCCATCCTGGCGCACGATAAATCCGGATCCTTCGCTCTGATCCGGTTGTTCGCTTTCATCCCTAGGACCTTTAAAAAAGAAATCAAAGCCATCCATCGGATTGGCGGAATTGCCGGATCGGCCCGACTTTTCGACATCGACAACGACGACCGCCGGGGCAACTTTTTCGTAAACAGCGGTGTACGCATTGTTTAGTTGATGCGCGATATCCTTTCCCGAATCTGAGACCGAGTTTTCGGCCAAGAGCGTCTGGGTTACCGTTGGGCTGAGTAGAAGTAATCCCCCGAGGAGGAGGGCCGACGCACGATCAGTTACGCTCATAATGCAAGTACGCTGTGAGAGAAGGGTTTTACCGCCTGTTTCAATCTTCGGATATTCCGCTACCGCCGACGTGAACGCAACATTGGTTGTAGGGTCTCAGGGCCTGACCTGATTGACAATCGAAAGCGTGCCCTTAGTATTTTACCAACTAGTCAATCAAACATGCACAGCTTAGCCGAAACCGCCGATAAGCGGTTCCTTACCTTCGCCCCAGGTTTCTGGCCCGATGTTGCTCCCGAGCTCTGGAACGACTGGAAATGGCAACTTAAAAACCGTGTCACCAACCTACAGCAACTCGAACAGAAGATTTCCCTCTTTCCCGAAGAGCGCGCCGGGGTTATTCTGTCCGGTAACAAACTTGCGCTCGCCATCACGCCTCATTTTTTCAATCTCATTGATCCTGACGACCCCCATTGCCCGATTCGCCGCCAAGTGATCCCGCGAGTCGAGGAGGCTGACCGGTCTCCGCTCGAGATGGCCGATCCATGCGGCGAGGATTCTCACATGCCGGTACCTGGTCTGGTCCATCGTTATCCGGATCGGGTACTCTTTTTAGTCACCGATCGGTGCGCTTCATATTGCCGCTATTGCACCCGAAGCCGCGTGGTCAGCGGGGCGGGCGAACAAGAGTTGCACACTAATTTCGAGGAAGCCTATCGGTACCTGGAATCTCACACTGAAGTCCGGGACGTTCTGCTTTCCGGAGGAGATGCCCTCCTCCTTTCCGACGATAAGCTGCGCGGAATTTTGCGCCGTTTGCGGGCCATTAAACATATCGAGTTCGTCCGCATTGGCACCCGGGTCCCCATTTTCCTTCCCCAGCGGGTGACACCGGAACTCTGCCGGATGCTTCAAGAATTTCACCCCCTCTGGATGAGCGTCCACGCCAATCATCCTCGTGAACTCACCACCGAGGTAAAGGCCGCCCTTGAACTTCTGGTCAATCACGGAATACCACTCGGAAATCAAAGCGTCCTCCTGAAAGGGGTCAATGACGACCTCCCCGTGATGAGGGCTTTGGTGCACAAGCTGGTCATGTGCCGTGTTCGCCCTTATTACATTTATCAGTGCGATCTCATTCACGGATCGGCTCATCTTCGGACTTCTGTCGCCAAAGGAATCGAAATCATCGAAGGTCTCCGGGGTCACACCACTGGTTACGCCGTTCCGCAGTTCGTCATCGATGCCCCAGGAGGCGGCGGTAAAGTTCCAATCAACCCGGGCTACATTCTGTATCATGATCACGAAAAGATCGTGATTAGAAATTACGAAGGTAAAATTTTCGAGTATCCCGAATTGGAAATGGCGACCCAGCCAGGAGATCACTCCGACTACGTCGACGAATACCTATATTCCTGAGCCGTCAGTTAGCCTCTTTTGCTAGGTTTCGCACTTGGTCAGGCCAGTCTGTGCGGATGAAGCCAAGATGAACTTGGGCTTCTTTCTCTTGGCGGAAATCCGCACCCCTGCGGCGCCTGGCCAGTGTTTTCGCTAAGTCTCTTAAGCCGCCCACGCTGCGATTCTAGCGGCGTTCGGTGATACCTAAGGAGTGGGTGATGCCGAAGGGGAGGGGCTAGGACTTGAGATGGATGGCATGTAACATCTGACGATGGCCGCTGTATTTGCTCCCGGATCAGGCGGCGTCGTGGCCACCACAAAATTGCAGTAGGGAAAAAGGGGCTTGGTTGCTTCGGGCGGCGTCGGCGCTGTCCACATCAATTGATTGTCGATCGAGAAAGTGATTAAATCGGCCTTGATCAAGCAGCCAAAAACGTGGGTCCTTTGGGACACTCCTCCGGGTCTGGTATGGAGTAAGCTGACCAATTCCTGCCCCGCTGGACTCAATACTTTAACGTGCTGACCAATACCGGTCATTGGTCCAGCTTCCAAAACGCCCAGTTCCGCCGAACCACCGGTGCGACCTTTATCTACCGAGCCGCTCAACCAGACGTCCGGCCAATAACCCCAGTTATTGGTGGTGAGTTCGACCTCCCAGTACCCAAGTGCCATCGTGAACCCTTGACCAGCGGCATTAAGACCCGAAAAATTGCTGCCCCCCCAGCTCGTGTTGCTTACGTTGGTATGCCCATAGAAATTGTTGGTGTAGACCAGGGTATAGCCAGGAGGTGCCGTGCCGTGTGCGCACACCGTTAAAAGGAAAAAGGCGAGGACCAGAAATTGTTTGGATCCTATTTTTGAGGCGTCAATAAAAGTCATCATAGGTTTATCCGGCTTTATGAGTCGCTTTGCCCAAATCTCCAAATTTACTTCCAACAAGCGGCAAACGTACTGGCGTTGAGTGGGTGAAGCCAGGCGACGGGGCTTTTCTGTGGACCTGTGCTGGTGGGTGTTGTAACTGCTTCCATGGCTGGGATCGTCGTCAAGCCTCGCGCGCGGATCTTTCACGGACACGACTGGGTCTATGGCTCGGAGGTTCTCAAAACGTTCGGTAAACCGGAGCCCGGGCACGTCATCTCACTCAAAGACGGTCAGGACCGTTCGTTAGGATCGGCGATCTATAATCCACATTCACAGATCATTGCCAGACGTTTTTCACGGCGCAAACAAGACCTGGATCGTGATTTTTTCGTTCGTAGAATCAGCCAGGCCATTGCTTCCCGCGAAAAGCTTGGAGCTTTGCGGAACCCGGGGCGGGTGGTTTGGAGTGAAAGCGACGGGTTGCCCGGACTGATCATCGATCGGTACGAATCGCATTTGGTTCTTCAGACGCTGACTCTGGCCATGGATCAGCGAAAAGAGTTGATCGTCGAGGTTGCCAAACAACTCCTTTCACCCAGCTCGATTATCGAGAGAAACGACGCTCCGATCCGGAAAGCAGAAGGACTGGACCTGGTCACCGGGCTTCTTTTCGGGGAACCACCGGGCAAGATCGCGCTCGAAGCAAAAGGCATAAAGTTTTACGTCGATTTACTTACCGGGCACAAGACCGGACTTTATCTCGATCAATTGGACAATTACCAGGCAGTGGCGGAACTGGCGGACGGCAGGAGAGTTCTCGATTGCTTTGCCAACCAAGGGGCATTTGCCATTGCCTGTGCTAAGGCCGGGGCATCTGCAGTCACGGCCGTCGAGATCAATGGTCAATTGGTAAAAGCAATCAACGAAAATGCCCAACTGAACGGTGTTACGATTACCACGGAGGAAGCGAATGTCTTCGATTACCTATCGAATCAAATTCGAGAGAATGTCCAATTCGATTTGATCGTTCTTGATCCTCCGACTTTCACCAAATCCAAGGAGTCACTCGATGGCGCTCGACGGGGCTACAAGGAGATTCATTTGCGCGCGCTTCAATTATTGCCCACGGACGGATACCTGGCGACGTTTTCCTGCTCCCATCACGTTTCGCGGGAAATGTTCTTGGAAATGATTGTCGACGCGAGTGTGGATGCGAAACGGCACGTCCGGATCGTCAAATATTTATCACAACCGCTCGACCATCCGATTCTTCCGCATCTTCCCGAGACCGAATATCTGAAGGGATACCTGCTGCAGGTGCTACCAGGAAGATAAGGAAGCGGATATTGCAGCATTTTGATGTTCTTCAGCACTGGGAACTGACCACTGACACTGGCAACTGCGGGAGCAAGGGATAACAGGGACTCGCTATGAACATCACATATGGGGAAAACGACAACGACGAGAAGGAGAACGATTGAGGACAGCCCGGAAAATTGGCAGATACATCCGCTCCACCAGTGATCGGTTCGCGAGTTTTCCGCGCCACGCACAGATTTTCGTTGCGGCGGCGTTTGTTTTCCTGAGAATGGAGTTTGATGTCGGAGAGTATGAAAGAACCGCTATTGGATCTACCGGAGGAGCAATCTGCTTCACCTGAACTGCTCGATTCGCAGGTCCAAAGGGCGCAAGAGCAGCTTCTGCAACTAAAGCGACAGCAGGAGCAGATCGAAAAGCAGAAACGCGAACTCGAAGAACTCAGCCGGAAACAGGAGGATCTTGAGAAGGGTCGCGCCGACATGATCGAAAAGTTAACTCGCTCACTCGTGGTCATCGAGCGGGAAACCTACGAAGCCGAAAAGCGCGTGGAACAGTTGCGGATTACCAGCGCGACCTTTGCGCAACACCTTGATTCCCTCGAAAGAATCAACCCAAAAGCCTGGAGCAATTCGGATCTGAACAAAGAGTTGAGCAAATCGTTGAGCGCGGTGGATGATGCTCGTGCAGAATACACCAAATCGCTGACGAAAATTAACGCGAAATCCGATTTAGAAGGGATCAGTCCGGGCCCAGCGGTCGAAGAAAGCTATTTTTCGCCTTCGGAAGATTCAGGTTTTATGGTGTGGCTCAAACGCGGTTTCGCTTTTACGTTGCCACTGTTGATTCTCGGACTAAGCGCATTGCTGGTTTTTTACTTCATGCATGGCTGATATTGTTGTGTGATGGGACGTAGACGATTTAACGATTCTCCGATATCGGCGGCACAGGACGAGCTTGCGAAACAGGAAGAAGAGCTGCGTCGCCAAATGGAAGAACTGCAGCGCAAAATCGAGGAAGCCCCGAAGTTGGCCCAAGCCGAGCAGGAACGGCAACGTCAGGAGAGAATCGATCGCGCATCGACCAGGCGGAGCCCCTTTGATTCCCCGGATATCCTCCAGGACTCGCGGCACGGCGAGGATTTGTTTTCGGAGCGGCCCCGCCGTCCGCGACGCGCCCAGCGACGTCAGGCTCGCCTGCGGCTATTGGTTTCTTCGTTAGCGGTTCTGGCCCTGGTTGCGATCGTTATCTTCTTGGCGATCCAGATGTTCAACCATCTTTAGAGGCCGAAGGGGTATTTAACTCTGGCGCCCCGACAGGTCGCGCCGCAATAAAACGACATACCCAGGGTAAACCCCGGACTTACATCCCAGTCATAGAAAAATCGAGAACGAGAACGATGGGACGCGATCTGCGCCCCGGAGGGGCATATGAAAGCATAGAAGCCCAGGGTTGAATGGCACTAAGTTAAGCAATGTTCCGGAAGGTCCTTCGCCCCGAAGGGGCTTGAGAATTCAGCCCAGGGTTGAATGGCGCGAAGATAAGGAGAATTTGGGATGGCTCTATATGTAAAACCAAGAGCCTGCCCCGCAGGGGCTACAGAACTCAGCCCAGGGTTCTGGGTTGGTTGTTATATTGCGGCGCGCCAGAGTCGGACCGCAGCGCACGTAGAATGCCGCTCATTGGCATTGCTGCAATTCTAGCGCCACTTTCAGGGCGCGCTTCAGCCGGGGACGGTTCCCAGGGTAAACCCTGGGCTAAGCTTTCATGCCCCTTCGGGGCGCAGATCGCCGACACACACCCAGGGTAAACCCTGGACTATGCTTTCATGCCCCTTCGTCGGGGCGCAGATCCGCTGCACCGACTTGCTGCGTCGCTAGCTCCAGACTGCGCTTCTTTTGCCGGATCTATCGAAAAATGTTCGTTTGTGGACATGTGGACTGCTCAGACTTTCCTGGATCTCCGGCAACAAATCTCCTGCCTTCGAACTCGACGATTGCGCATCGGGCGCCTCGGCTCTATTCGTTACGACGATCACCATGAGCTCTAAGAACTTTGACGTCGAATACGTGGCTGAATTGGCGCGGATCAAATTGACCCCAGACGAAATCAAGACCTTCGAATCACAATTAGGGTTGGTACTTGAGCACGTCACTAAACTGAATGAGGTCGATGTTTCACAAGTTGAGCCAATGGCTCACAGCTTCCCGATTTACAATGTCTTCCGCGAGGATGAAGTGCGTGAGAGTCTGGACCGCGAGGCTGCTCTGGCGAACGCGCCGCATCAGGCTAACGGCTTGTTCATCGTAACGAAAGTCGTGGAGTAAAAGCGGTGGAAATCACGTCCCTTACCGTCCACGAAATCCGGGGGCTGATCAGCTCCGGACAGATCTCACCGCCAGAGGTAATCGAAGCATTGGGTCGTCGGATCGCAGAAGTGGATCCACTGGTTCATGGGTATCTCTCGCATGATCTAGATCGCGCCATTTCGGAGGCGCGGGAAGCCGATCTAAGTCTCCCGCTAGGCGGGGTGCCGATTTCCATCAAGGATGTGATCAGTGTCAAAGGCCATCCGTGCGGTTGTGCCTCAAAGATTCTTCAAGGGTATGTAGCGCCGTACGACGCAACGGTTATCTCGAAGCTTCGAGCGGCCGGTGCGATACCCTTCGGACGGGTTAACATGGACGAATTTGCGATGGGATCTTCCACTGAGAATTCAGCCTTCGGGCCGACCGGAAATCCTTGGGACATTACGCGCACTCCGGGCGGCTCGAGCGGGGGATCTGCGGCCGTGGTTGCCGCCGATGAGGCTTTCGCTGCTCTCGGATCAGATACGGGCGGTTCGATCCGCCAACCGGCCGCGCTTTGCGGCCGGGTCGGCTTGAAGCCAACTTATGGTCGAGTCTCGCGTTTCGGCTTGGTCGCTTTTGCTTCTTCTCTCGATCAGATCGGCCCGATCACTAAAGACGTTCGGGACGCGGCCATCCTGATGAATATCATCGCCGGACCTGATAAATTTGATTCAACTTCTCTGGACGATGCGGTTCCAGATTATACCATCGGTCTCGCAAAAGGAGTGCAGGGACTAAAGCTCGGCCTGCCAAAAGAATATTTCATCAAGGGTCTTGATCCGGAGGTAGAAAAAGCGGTTCGGACGGCTGTGGCAAAGCTCGAGAGCCTGGGGGCTGAAGTAATCGAGATCTCGTTGCCGCACACCGAGTTTGCGTTAAGCACTTACTATATTATCGCTCCCGCCGAAGCCTCGGCGAATCTCGCCAGGTTCGATGGGGTGCGGTACGGATTCCGCGCCAAGGGAACAAATGGCTTGCTGGATCATTACGGTAAAACAAGAGAAGAAGGCTTTGGTCCCGAGGTCAAACGTCGGATTATTCTTGGCACCTACGTGTTGAGTTCAGGGTATTACGACGCCTTTTATCTGCGGGCTCAAAAGGTTCGAACCCTGATCCGGAAGGACTTTGCCACCGCGTTCGAGACGGTCGATGCCATCGTCTGTCCAACTTCTCCAACGCCAGCGTTCAAACTTGGTGAACGCACCAGCGATCCCCTGAGCATGTATCTGGCGGACATTTTTACCCTGGCCGCGAATATTGCCGGAATCTGCGGAATTAGCGTGCCGTGCGGGTTCCTGGAAAAAGAAGGAAAACAGCTACCGGTGGGTCTGCAGATCCTCGGCAAAGAGCTAGATGAGTCAACCCTGCTGCAGATCGCCTACGCATACGAGCAGAGCACTGACTGGCATAAAGCGAAACCACACATCGCTTAACGCTTGTGCACCAAGTCAGTGACTGGGGTGGTGCCCTAGAGCTTATTCTTCGATCCCCTTTAGTTTCGCCAGCACATTGAAGTCCTCCAGGGTCGTGGTGTCTCCAGTCACCTGCCCTCCACCGGCTATCTCCTTGAGTAACCGGCGCATAATTTTCCCGCTTCGAGTCTTTGGCAGGGCGTCCGCAAAACGGATATCATCCGGCTTGGCAATGGCGCCGATAGCTGTACTGACATGCTGTCGCAGTTTCTCTCGAAGATCCGGGTTAGCGTGTTCGTTTTCTTTCAAAGTCACGAAAGCCACGATCGCCTGACCCTTCATCTCGTCAGGACGGCCGACCACGGCCGCCTCGGCAACCCCAGGATGGCTGACCAGTGCACTTTCGATTTCTGATGTTCCTAACCGGTGTCCGGCAACATTCAGCACGTCATCTATCCGTCCAACGATCCAGAAATAACCATCCTTATCTCGTCGAGCTCCATCGCCGGTGAAGTAACAACCTTTGACCTCGCTCCAATACTGTTTTTTATAACGTTGCTTGTCACCCCAGATGGTCCGCAACATTGATGGCCACGGCTTACGGATAACCAGTTTACCTCCCACGTTGGGAGGAACCTCTTCCCCTTGATCATCCACCACGGCGGCATCAATCCCAAAAAAAGGCAAGGTCGCGGTACCTGGTTTGAGTGGGGTCGCTCCAGGCAGCGGGGTAATCATGATCGCTCCCGTTTCGGTCTGCCACCAAGTATCGACAATCGGGCAACGACCGCCCCCGATCACAGTGTGATACCACATCCAAGCTTCGGGGTTAATCGGCTCGCCGACGGTGCCAAGCAACCGGAGCGAGGAAAGATCATGCCGATTTGGATATTCATCTCCCCAGCGGATAAAAGCGCGGATGGCCGTAGGTGCCGTATAGAACAGGGTCACTCCATACTCCTCGATCAACTCCCAGAAGCGATCCGGTTCGGGCCAGTTCGGAGCGCCTTCATACATTAAAACTGTCGCTCCATTGCAGAGAGGACCGTAAACGGAATAGCTGTGACCAGTGACCCACCCGATATCTGCGGTGCACCAATAGATGTCTTCTGGCTTGAGATCGAAAACGTATTTTGTGGTCAGCGCCGCCCCTAACAAATACCCGGCGCTGGTGTGCAAAATCCCTTTTGGTTTGCCGGTGGAGCCGCTGGTGTAAAGGATATAGAGGGGATCTTCGGAATCCATCGGCTCGGGCGGACAGTTGCCGTCGACGTATTCCATTTCCCGGTGCCACCAGGCGTCCCGACCTTCCTTAATGTGGATCTCGTTGTGCGCCCGACGAAAAACAATGACCCTTTCAATCTGCTCATTGTCTTTCAAGGCGTCATCGACATTCTTTTTCAAGGGGACAATGGCTCCGCGACGATATCCGCCATCCGCAGTAATCACCATTCTCGCCCCGCAATCTTTGATCCGATCTTTGATGGATTCAGAACTGAACCCACCGAAGACCACGGAATGAATGGCCCCGATTCTGGCGCAAGCTAGCATGGCGATCGCGGCCTCCGGAACCATCGGCATGTAGATGATAATCCGGTCCCCTTTTTTGATATGGTTCCGCTTAAGAACGTTGGCGAACTTGCAGACTTCGCGATGAAGCTGCTGGTAGGTCATCGTCACTTTATCGCCAGGTTCACCTTCCCAAATGAGTGCCGCTTTATTCCGGGTCGCCCCAATCAGATGACGATCCAGGCAGTTCTCGGCCACATTTAATTTGCCGCCAACAAACCACTTGGCGAAAGGCTCTTTCCACTCCAGGACGGTCTTCCATTTCTTCTGCCAAAAGAGAAGCTCCGAGGCTTGTTGGGCCCAAAATTTCTCGGGATTTTTTATCGATTTACGATATATCTCCTGATATTCCGCCAGGCTTCCGATGTGCGCCTTTTTTGCGAAGTCCTTCTTCGGTTTGAAGACCCGGTTCTCAATCAGGTGCGATTCAATATTGGTGCTCATAGGGGGATACGAGTAATTAGCGGTTAGGGTCTTTTGGGAAAAAGGGGAGAATTCAGGAAGAGTATTGGAACCGGTCAGACGCGATTCATACTTTTACCACCGGTAGAGGATAGCGAAGGATAAGGTCGTTATCCAAAAGTATCTCGATATGATGTAGACCATATTCCTTGAATTGAACGCCAGCGAAGACATTTACGTTGGTCACGTGTCCGTCCATTTCTTTCAGCTCAAATTCGATGTGTGATTCGGCGATCACCGGCGCCTCCTCCACTCCCAGGATCCGCGAGGTTTGCCGGAAATTGCCAAAACCGCCGCACCAACGAGTCCAAAGACAGAGTTTTAACAGACCCACCGGAAGCGATGGAGTCGGGAGAACGCTAATGACTCCGACCAGCGTCTGCAGGCCATTGACTTCTTGCCGTACATCTTCGCAGAGGATCGAAGCCTGGAGATCGGGAAGAAGGGCGTCCGATCCCATGAAATCTCTTTCGCCGTCTCGGGGGGCAGAATCGTGGGACCACCGCGAGCGGAACCCAGACAGACTCAGATGGCAGCCTCGCCCCGTTCTTCGGTCCGAATTCGAATTGCTTGTTCGATGGCCACCACGAAAACCTTTCCGTCCCCGATCTTGCCAGTCCGCGCAGCTTCCACAATGGTTTCCACAGCTTTCTGAACTCGATCGTCCCCGACAACAATTTCAAATTTTACCTTCGGAAGAAAATCGACGGTGTATTCGCTGCCCCGGTAAATCTCCGTATGCCCTTTTTGGCGCCCGAAGCCCTTAACTTCACTGACGGTCATCCCTGCGATCCCAATCTCGGCTAAGGCTTCTTTCACGTCCTCCATCTTAAAAGGTTTTATGATCGCCTCAATTTTCTTCATAACCGCCCAAGATTGAGACACTCGGGATCAAAACGCAAGGAAACAGACCACATTTCGCGGAGAGTTCAGGGTCAGCGCTCGCTGGGAGCCGCTTTACCAACTTGTTCTGCGCGGATGGCGCTTCCGAATCCAGACTATCACCCTGGTGCCGCTTTGCTTTATGTGTTTAGCGGCCTCCAAATCCTCAGTCCCGGAGGGACGGCGCGATCGTAGCCTGGCACGAAGTGCCATCCGGTACCAGGAGTTACAGGAGTTGCAGGAGTTCAGAAGTTGCAGAATGGGCGGGGCTTCGCGTTCTGCCGTAATGCAGATGGGGCCTAGCCTGGGCCTGTGGCGAAGTGGCCCGGAGGGACGGTGCGATCGTTTGGGAAGCTTCCCTCCAGCCGTTACGTAGGACGGTCTGATCGGGCGTAGCTAATCCCAGAGGTATTTCTCGTTGCCATGGACGGGGCCCGAATTACGGCAGAACGCGAAGCCCCGCCCATTCTGCAACTCCTGAACTCCTGCAACTCCTGTAACTCCTGGTTTTCGAGGTGGCGCTGTCCAGGCACTTCGTGTCAGGCTACGATCGGGTTGTCCCTCCGGGACAGTTGGACAGCATGTGTTTGGCGGCCTTACCGACTTCCTAATCCCCGTGTCCGGCACGATCCATTTCGTAATCTGCTCCTTCGGGCGCTAGGTTAATGACGCTAAACAAATACGCTTTGCTTTCCCGACTTTCAGCCCTCATTCAGTCTTTCCGCGATACTCGCGATCACCGAAGGCAACAGCAGGTGTTCCGCCCGCTGGATCCGGGCATGTAAGCTTTCAGGGGTATCGTCCGGAAGGATTGGCACTGTTTCCTGCCCGAGAATTTCTCCCGCGTCGACCGCGGCAGTGGCATAGTGAACGGTGCAGCCGGCCGATTTTTCCCCGGCCTCCAGAGCCTGCTTCCAGGCCTCCAAGCCGGGATATTTTGGCAAGAGCGAAGGGTGAATATTGATGATCTTGCCCGAAAAGGCGTTAAGCAACGGTGCCTTGACAATCCGCATAAAACCGGCCAACACCACCAGTTCGACCCCCGCTTCGAGAAATTGTCGAACGATGTCTTCTTCGATTTCCGGCTCTAGCTTAGTTCGAAAACGGCCGGGATGAACATATCGCCCCGGGACCCGGAACTCTCGGGCCAAGCTTAGAATGCCGGAGTCGTCCACATCGGAAATGACCAGGCGGACTTCGGCAGCCAGCCGGCCATCCACGATCTGTTCCATGATCGCCCGAAAATTTGATCCCTTACCGGACCCGAGTACTCCCAATCGTAAAGTTCGTTTCATCGGCGGGCCAAGGCCTCAACGAGTTTCGAAGTTGACTTACCAGGAACCAACGGAAGGATTTCGATTTTTGCGCCGATTTCCTTCAGCGCGGCCAATTCGTCTGGATCGAGGCTCGCTACGGTATAATCGCCCCCCTTCGCATAAACTGCCGGACGCACTTGCCGTAAAAGCTGGTCGACTCGTTTCTCCTCGAAAATAATCACGTAATCGACAGCCAGGAGCGCGCTCATCACCTCCGCTCGATCCGCAGCCGAATTCAACGGACGCCCCGGGCCTTTCAGCTCTTCAACCGAGGCATCACCATTCAGACCGACCACCAAAATGTCCCCAAGTTGCTTGGCCGCAGCTAGATACCGCACATGACCGGCATGAAGAATATCGAAACAACCGTTGGTGAAGACAATTGTTTTTCCGGGATGCCGGCTGCGCAGCTCGGCAGACTTGGATCGATCGAGCAGCTTCGTCACTTCAGCCATCACTTTTTGTGTTGCAGTAGCAGTTTATCCCACTAAGTCTACTCATTTCCCATGACAGATCCGCGCTTTGAAGATTTGGCAGAAGTTTTAATCGGTTTCTCGACCGATCTAAAAAAGGGCGAGCGGGTGTTGATTGATGTTTTTGACGCGCCGTCGGAAATGGTAGTCGCTTTGATCCGCTCCGCGCGTTCCAAAGGCGCTTTTCCGTTTGTAAATCTCCAATCGAACGTCATTGCGAGGGAATTACTCAAGGGCGCAGAAGAGGAGCAATATAGGACCCTTCGCGAATTCGAGATGGCCAGGATGAAAGCGATGGATGCCTACGTGGCCCTTCGTGGAAGCCATAACACGACTGAATTCTCGGATGTCGCTCCGGAGCGGATGCAGTTGGCCATGAAGTTACTCCAACCGGTCGTCGAGCAACGGGTTAATAAGACAAAATGGGTTGTCCTGCGATGGCCGACACCGGCGATGGCGCAAATGGCCGGGATGAGCACCGAAGCATTCGAAGATTTATATTTCAAGGTTTGTACCCTCGACTACTCCAAAATGAACCCCGGGATGGAGGCCTTGAAGTCACAGATGGAAAAGACGGATCAAGTCCAGATTATCGGACCGGGAACCGATCTGCGTTTCAGTATTAAGGGCATTCCCGCGATCATCTGTGGAGGCCGGCATAATATTCCGGACGGCGAAGTCTTTACCTGCCCGGTTCGAGATTCCGTCGAAGGCCACGTTCAATTCAATGCCCCCACCGTTTACCAGGGAACAGCCTTTGACTCCGTTCGACTGGCGTTCAAGAACGGCAAAGTCATTGAGGCGACCGCAAACAATACCGATCGGCTGAATGCCATCCTCAACTCCGATGAAGGCGCCCGGTTCATTGGCGAATTTGCGCTCGGGTTTAATCCTTATATCCGGGAGCCGATGCGAGATATTCTCTTCGACGAAAAGATTGCCGGTTCATTTCATTTCACTCCCGGACAAGCTTACGAACACGCTGACAACGGCAACCGAAGCCAAGTTCATTGGGACCTGGTTTGTATCCAGCGCTCCGATTACGGCGGGGGCGAGATTTATTTCGACCGGAAGCTGATCAGGAAAGATGGCCTTTTCGTTCCCAAGGAACTTCAAGCGCTTAACCCCGATAGTTTGAAGGCTTCGTAGACTGGATTCAATTTGAGCTCAGGGCGTTTGGCCACCAGCTCGGCATCCAGGCGTTGAGCAAAATCCTTCGCCTGATCAGCGAATACCGTGAAAGAAACCGTAATTTCTCCGGCCGCGTAACTGCCAGTGATCGTCATCCCATGGCCATGCCGATCAAATCGCAGTGTGGCGTCTGATTCGGTGAATTCGAAAGTTTCGCGTCCCTCCTCGATGGTCAAGGTGGCGGCGATCTTCCGTAAGGCCAGCGCAAAATCGATCAGCGGGATCCAGCCCCATCTGGCGCTCAGGTCTGCCTGATCATTTCGGATAATGATATCGCCGGTGGCCGCATAGTAACGGAGTTCCGTCTCGTCCGCTGCCGCCAGATCACTGGAATTCTCGTCCCAATCTTCGGAAAGCCGGTAGTCGAGGTACATAAGGAGTTCGCAGGTTTAACCGTAGATGGAGTCGCTGTCGCAGTTTGGCAAAAAGTGTAGCCTTGATTCCGAATTAGAATGGAAATGCAGTAATGAGCTGGTTCCATCGGTTCACCACCACCCGAAGCCGGTACGCCGGTCCGCCATCAATGGCGATGCCGATCTGGTGACCGAAATCATACTCAAAAATTTGGCCAGGTCGCCCATGCGTATTGTGTCGAACCCTTCCATTGGCGACGGCTTCGACCACTAACTGCCGGAGGGAATCTTCAGTAATCCCGGGAGAGAACTTCCCTGCACCTTGAGCGGGGCTATCCGGCCAATGTCTTTCCTCGATGTGACGAATCGCTCGCTGAGAGATGATCACTCGGCCAGACGGTCCATCGGCTGGACCGGCCGGATCCTGCGCGCGCGAATGGCAAACTCCGGACCAGATCAAGACAATGACTATCCAGGCGAGCCATCCGGGCGCCCTCCTCCACTGGCAAAATCCTGAATTACTCACCTGGTGGGTGGTGCAGCTCCTTGATTGCCAAAGCCGCGTCCTCAGCCCTGAAGACGCCGGTGCCGGCCACCAGCACGTTCGCACCGGCCCGGCGGGCGATCGCAGCGGTGATTGGATAAATACCTCCGTCTACTTCGATATGAAAATCAAGTCCCCGCTCGGCGCGAAGTTTGGCCGCGCGCTGCACTTTGGCCATCATGGCCTCCATGAAAGGCTGTCCGCCGAACCCTGGGTTGACCGTCATGACGAGCAAAAGATCGATTTGGTCAAGATAAGGCTCCACTTTTTCGAAGGGGGTCGGTGGGTTAATCGCCAAACCGCAGGTCGATCCCGCCGCGCGAATCCCTTTCAAGGTGGCGGCGATATCGTAAGGGGGCTCGACGTGGATCGTTATGTTATCGACAAACGGCGTGAATCGCGGAAAAAAATGATCGGGTCGCTCGACCATCAGATGTGCATCCAAGGGCACCGTCGCAATTTTGGCGATCGATTCTATCACCGGTGGGCCAAACGAGATATTGTCGACAAAATGCCCATCCATCACGTCGAGATGCAGCCAATTAGCGCCAGCTTTTTCTATCCGTGTGCACTCCGCTTCGAGATTGTTAAAGTCACAGGCGAGTACTGAGGGAGCAACGATTATCGGTTTGCTGTTCATCGATTCTTCCTTCTCTTTAGCCTTTATCATGGACGAATTGCTGGATTTTTCGAGCGATACCTACTTCATGGGCGAAGCTTTGCGACAAGCAAAGAAAGCGGAGGCGCAAGATGAAGTTCCGATCGGAGCGGTAATTGTTCGCAACTTCGAGATACTCGGACGTGCTTGGAACCAGGTGGAAGTTCTTAAAGATGCTACTGCGCACGCTGAGATGCTCGCAATCACCCAGGCCGAAAGTGTGGTGGGCGATTGGCGATTAGACGAGTGCGACCTCTATGTCACTAAGGAACCATGCCCGATGTGCGCCGGAGCAATCGTCCACGCCAGGCTCCGGCGTGTAATTTATGGTTGCCCTGATCAGAAAACCGGCGGCGCGGGCGGCATGATCAACCTACTCCAGATGCCGCCCCAGAATCATCAGTGTGAGATCACCAGGGGGGTGCGAGAGAACGAGTGTCGCGAAATCCTGCAGCGATTTTTTCGAAAGAAAAGAGGTTAAACCACAGATTTCAGCGGAGAGGAGGTTGAACCACAGATTTCACAGATTACACAGATTAGGAAATGGGTTTGGTTTTTGGACGGGGTAGCAGTTGGCACGCAAATGGGGCTTTGTTTTGGCATACGCCATCGTGAAGGACTTTTATCCGCAGAAATTGTTGCGGAGTGAGCAGTGCGTTTTACGCGCTAGACCGTCACCGTCCCGAAAGCCAAACCCATCCTAATCTTTGTAATCTGTGAAATCTGTGGTTAACCTCTTTTCTCCGCCGTTAAATCTGTGTCATCTCTCAGCGGATGAGCATGCAATCCCCGTAGCTAAAAAAGCGGTAACGTTCTCTTACCGCTTCCTGGTATGCCTCCAAAATAAATTCGCGCCCGGCCAAGGCGGCGACCAACATCAAAAGCGTCGACTTCGGCAGATGAAAGTTGGTCAACAATGAATTTACGCGTCGAAACTGGAAGGGAGGATGGATGAAAATATTGGTGCTTCCTTCACCCGCTTTTATCTCATTGGCTTGCTGCATTAAAGCTTCCAGTGTCCGCACCGTCGTGGTGCCAACTGCCAAAACTTCCTTGGCCTCCTGAATTTTGGTCGCAGCCGCTGCGGTCAATTTGAAATGCTCACGGTGGAGTTGATGCTCGGTGATATTTGCCACTTTCACCGGAAGGAATGTTCCAGCGCCGACGTGTAGCGTAACAAATTCGTGCGGGATGCGCTTCAGTAGTTCGGGGGTAAAGTGCAACCCGGCCGTCGGAGCTGCGATCGCCCCTTTCTGCGAGGCAAAGACGGTTTGGTATCGTTCGCGATCAATGGCCTCCGGCAATCGGGAGAGATAAGGAGGCAGAGGTATTTCCCCGATTTCGGTCAGTTCGATCGACCGGTCGAACCGGATCATACGATAACCTTCCCCGTCAATTTCTATGACGTTTCCGACATAGCCGTGGACCGAAAACGTCCGGCCAAGAGAGAATAATTTTCCGGGTCGAACCATGCATCGCCAGGTCAAGGCGTCGACTTGTTCCAGCAAAAGCATTTCGGCGTTCCGATCAGGAAATCGGATGCGAGCCGGGATGACTTCAGTATTGTTTAAAACGACCAGTTCCTCCGGTCGCAGTAAATCCACCAAGTCTCGGAAACGAAGATGCGTGACTTTGCGTTGTTTACGGTCGAGGAGCATCAACCTCGACTCATCCCGGCGTCCGGCGGGATAACTGGCAATGAGCTCCGGCGGGAGTTGATAGTCGTAGTCGGAAGTCCGGAGACTCATTCAGACAGGAGTTCAGGAGTGGCAGGAGACCCATTCAAGGTTCTAAATCATGATCGATCGCCGGTGGGAAGGACTGAAAATCAATCGTCACCTTCTACGAACTCTTCCAGTCCTCCTACCTGGCGATCAGGCATGGAGCTTTACTCCCCCGCGACCGGACTCAGCTTTTTGCCGAATTTCTTGTCCAGAATTCCGTTCCAATCCTTGAGCCGGGCTTTTTGCTCGGCAAACAATTCTTCGGTCGAGTCGAGGATTTCGATCGAATCGATTTTGTCTCCCTGGGCGATCTTTTTGGTGACGTCCAACCCCTTTGTCACTTGTCCGAAAATTGAGTAGCTGCCATCCAGCATTTTGACGTGCTCCGGTCCAAGCGAATCAATAGTCACGTAAAATTGGCTCCCGTTGGTATTGGGGCCGGCGTTGGCCATGGCCAAGGCACCGACATTGACGTGCGATAGCGACGGATGAACCTCGTTTTCAAAACGATAACCCGGCCCCCCGCTGCCAGTTCCCATCGGGTCACCACCCTGGATGACAAAACGCGGGACGACTCGGTGGAAGGTCAGTCCGTCGTAAAATTTGCGCGAGACCAGATTCAGGAAGTTCGCAGCGGTCACGGGAGCCTTGGCAGGAAAGACCGTTGCCTCGATATCCCCTTTTGCGGTGTGTATTACTATCCGAATATCATTCAGCATTTAAAGCACCCTCCGTTGCAACGGACGCGAAGCCAAGGGAAAATTGGGTGGAAAAGAATTCACAATTCGCGCTTTGCCTTGCCAGCTCGATCCACTCTAGTAAATTCCATGCTGAAACTCGGCTTGATCCAGATGCGATGTTCGATCGATCCGCGAGAAAATGTCGACAAGGCTGAAGCAATGATTCGGACCGCCGCCGCGGCGGGGGCCAACATCATCTGTCTGCAGGAGATTTTTAACACCATCTATTTCTGCCAAACCGAAGATCACGCTTATTTTCGCTTCGCGGAAGAAATACCCGGACCCACGACCAAGCGGTTAGGAAAGGTAGCCGAGAACCTTGGGGTGGTCATTGTCGCCCCCATTTTCGAAAGACGCGCCGCCGGTCTGTACCATAACTCTGCCGCGGTGATCGACGCAGACGGGAGCTTTCTCGGAAGCTATCGCAAAATGCACATCCCGGACGACCCCCTGTTCTACGAAAAGTTTTATTTCACCCCTGGGGATCTGGGATTTAAATCCTGGAAAACCAGGTTTGCCACCATCGGCGTACTAATTTGTTGGGACCAATGGTACCCGGAGGGCGCTCGATTAACCGCTCTTCGGGGCGCGGAAATTCTTTTTTATCCAACGGCGATCGGCTGGCATCCCAGCGAGAAACAGGCCCATGGCCGGCGACAGCATTCCTCTTGGGAGACGATTCAACGATCTCATGCGATCGCCAACGGTTGTTACGTTGCAGTACCGAACAGAACAGGACACGAGGCGCCTGCGGGAGGAGATGGAATCGAATTCTGGGGACAGAGTTTTGTGGCCGATCCCACAGGAGAAATTATCGCCAAGGCCTCTGTGGACCAGGAGGAAACGCTGGTCGTCGAAGTCGACCTCGCTCAGTTGGAAGTGCAG
The DNA here is from genome assembly GCA_963808535.1 of uncultured Verrucomicrobiae bacterium. GTDB lineage: Bacteria > Verrucomicrobiota > Verrucomicrobiia > Chthoniobacterales > JAFAMB01 > JAFAMB01. Next base: position 107,202 of record CAWEGF010000007.1, read on the forward strand.
AGGACCCATTGGCCCTTTCTTCGGGATCGTCGGATCGACGCCTATGCCGAGATCAGCCGACGCTATATCGATTAGCGATGACTTATCTGCGAATTTGCAAACCACGGATTACTCGATGAAACGGTTTGCTGGATAGTCAGGAGTCCGATGCCGAGATCGCCTATCAAGACTAGCCCGGCGGCCCAAGGTTATCGAATGCCGGCCGAATGGGAACCGCATGAGGCGACCTGGCTCTCGTGGCCGCATCGCGAGGGAATCAGCTTCCCCGATGCTTACGACGAAGTGATGCCGGTCTTCGTCCAGATGGTCGATGCGCTTCGGGAATCCGAACAGGTCAGAATTAACGTGCTCGATCGGGATCAGGAAGAGGCGGTGGCCGGCTACTGCTGAAGGGTATCGACACGAGTCACGTGGAGTACCTTCACATCCCGACCAACGAACCCTGGTGCCGCGATCATGGCCCAATCTTTATCAAGCGGGAGAGCGAACCGCGACTAGCCATTGTTGATTGGGACTACAATGCCTGGGGTGGCAAATACCCTCCCTTTGACCTCGACGAGGTGGTTCCCACCCGGATCGCAGAACATCTTCAACTGCCGGTCTACTATCCAGGACTGGTCATGGAGGGCGGTTCGTTGGACACGAACGGAACAGGCAGCCTCCTGACTACCACTTCCTGTTTGCTCAACCCTAATCGCAATCCAGGCAAATCAAGAATCGAGATCGAACAAACGCTGTGCGAATATTTGGGCGTCACCAATGTTCTCTGGTTAGGCGAGGGCATTGAAGGCGACGACACCGATGGGCACATTGACGATATCAGCAGGTTTGTCGGCCAAAACACCGTCTTGACCGCTATTGAAGAAGACCCGAAAGATCCCAACTTCGAACCGCTCCAGGCCAACCTCGCCTTGCTCCGAGCGATGAAAGCCGAGAATGACACGCCGCTCGAAGTTCGCCCGTTGCCGATGCCACCGCGAGTGGACAAGGAAGGTCGCCGGCTTCCGGCTAGTTACGCGAATTTTTACATCGCCAACCGGGTGGTCCTTTTACCCGTTTTCGGTTCCCCCAGAGACGAACTGGCGCGCGAAATTCTTCAGCAATGCTTCCCCGATCGACGGATTGCCTCCATCAATTGCACGGAACTCGTCTGGGGACTCGGCGCTTTTCATTGCCTGACCCAGCAACAACCCGCGATTTGATCATCTGACCCTAGGATCGAATGGCGCGAAAATAAGGAGAATATGGGATGGGCTCTATATATAAAACCAAGAGTCTGCCCCGCAGGCGCTACAGAACTCAGCCGTAAGCGGCTAGCTATCCGCATCTAGCCCCTTCGGGGCGTTCCAACCTATATCAAAGGGTCGATTGGTCGATTCGGGTGCTGCCGTTTATCTGCGGCCTGAAGGGCCATGAAAGCATAGCCCAGGCTTTAGCCCGGCTTTAGCCTGGGTAGCTTTTTTACCGGAACCCGCCCTGAAGGGGGCACATCCCGCTGCATCGCGGAGTAAGATTTTCTGCCTCCCATTCAGGGCGGGTGCCAGTATAAACCTAACCCAGGCTAAAGCCTGGCTAAAGCCTGGGCTATGCTTCTATGCCCCTTGGGGGCGCGGATATCCCGATGCAAATCTTAGGTCGATTGGTCGGTTTATTCCAGGGTTGAAACCTGGCTGAGGCTATTCAACCGTTCGATCTGGCGCCCCTTCAGGGCGCGTCGCTCTTGGTGAACGATTCCCAGGGTCGAATTCTTTTTGATCACGAAAACTGGATGTCTATCCTGTCTATCGCTGGCTCTACCTGATCCTGACGTTCTTCCGAAGGAAGGTCGGCACATCCAGATCCTGGCCATCGATGATCGTCGGTTCGCTCTTCTCAAAGCGACCGCGCGAAACTGGCTCGAACTGCAAAGATTCTTGTTTTGCTTCCACCTTCTTCGCCACCAGCGGCAGTGGTTTTGATTCTAACTTAGCGACCGCGCGAGCTTGGGCTGGTTTATGCGGTTCGGATTCCGTTCGTGGAATCATCAATTCTTCAGCGCTCCGCTCAGGAGCGTGCTCGGCTGGCATCGGATGTCCCTGCGAAGCCGCTTTCACCGCAGGCTCGGAAACTGCCGCGGGCCTCCAGGGTTCAGGTTTGACACTTGCTGGAGGCACTGCCTCGGCCGGATAAGCCGATCTCTGGGGAAGCTGAGCGACCGGCTTTCTTTCACCGTTACCCAGGGAACTCAAGATGGAAACAGAAAGACGATTGCCCATGCGAGTCTCAATCCCTATCCCCATGAAAAGCTGCGTCTGCTCATTGATGTGCCGGTTGAGCTCTTCCATGATGATTTGCACTTCGCCCAAGGTCACACTCGCACCTCCGCAGATATGAACGATGGCGTGAAAAGTTTCCTCCAGGAGTGCTCCCCGGTTCATCAATGGGTTCTTGAGTGCCCTGGCCAATGCATCGTGGGCGCGGTTTTCGCCGTCCGCTTCTCCGTATCCAAAAAGGGCGCGCGCATCTCCGTTGCGCAACACGGCGCAAACATCGTCAAAGCCAATGTGCAAAAGTCCAGGTCGTTGGAGAACGCTGGCCACGGAACGGATGCTTTGCGAAACCGTGAGGTCGGCGGCCGCAAATGCTTCGTGAATTCCCATGCGCGGAAGGGTTATTTCCGCCATGCGATCATTCTCGAAACAAACTACCGCATCACAAAATGCCCGTAACCGGGTCAAACTTTCCTCTGCTTGAGCACAACGCCGGCGCCCCTCGAAGCTAAAAGGAACCGCCGCAAACGCCAGCACCAGCGCGTTTTCTTCCTTGGCAATTTGAGCCACCAAAGGCGCCGCCCCGGAGCCGGTCCCTCCGCCCAAACCGGCACACAAAAAGATCACGGTGCCTCCTTGCAAAACAGATCGAATCTCGTCGGTGGCTTCTTCGGCCGCGGCATACCCCAATTCGGGATCTCCGCCAGAACCAAGGCCTCGGGTGAGATTGCGACCAAGTTGTACCTTATGCGCAGCCACCGACGCGGTGAGCGACTGAACATCCGTGTTGATGGCGACCAAATCCGCCGCTTCAATGCCATCAAGCATCACGCGGTCTAGGATATTGGAGCCTGCACCGCCCACCCCGACTACTTTGACGTGGATCGGTTCGCCCGAGCCGTTCGCTCGATCGTACTGCCGATTTAGCTGCACCATATTGTTGGATTAGTTACGAAATATTCCTTTGATTTTTTGAAACGCGTTCCGAATTAGTCCGCCGTTAGCGGGCCGGTCTGTCTGCACCAGGTGTGCGTACTTCACCAAACCCAGCGCCGTTGAGAACTGCGGGTTTTCGAACGCTGAGGTCACTCCAGCCATCGGCAACGCATGCGCCATGGTCACCGGCATCCCAAAGATGTCGGAGGCGAGATGCTCCAGTCCGCGAATCTGGCTGCAGCCTCCCGTAATGAAAACTCCGGCGCCGACATAGTGAAGATTTTGATCCGCCTCAATTTGCCGCTTAACGATGTCCAGCGCTTCCCGAAGACGCTCATGGATAATCTGGTTCAAAGGTTCCCGCTCAATTTCCCGTCCGGCAAACCCCGTTTCGTCCTTGAGCAAAATCGTTTCCCCCGGAAAAGCCGTTCCGAGAGTTACATTGCCTTCCTCCACCTTCAGTTTCTCCGCGCGGGCGGAGGGGATTTTCAGGCCGATGGAGATATCGTTCGTGATGTGGTCTCCGCCGATGGCTAACACTCCGCTTTGCTTAACTGCGCCGTCGACATAAACGACAAAATCAGTCGTTCCCCCGCCGATATCGATCACAATGGCTCCCAACTGCTTCTGATTTTTTTCCAGGACAGCCTGCGCGGTAGCAAAAGAGTTGATGATGACATCCGCCGGCTCGAGCTCCAATTCCTTCACACAACGAATCGCGTTTTGAATCCGGGTGCGGATTCCGTAGACGATATGAAAATCGGCTTCCAATTTCTTACCAAGCAAGCCGACCGGGTTCAGGACCCCATCTTGTCCGTCCACATAATAGTGCTGGATGATGGTGTGGAGAATGCAGTCCTCCATCGGCAAACTAACTTCCCGGGCATTGGTGCGGACATCGTCCAGATCTTGCTCGTCGATCTCTTCTCGCCCTTCTTCGAGCACCACCACTCCGCGGTTATTGAAACTCCGAATGTGACTTCCCGTAATCCCCAGGTAAACCTCGCTGATCTCGACATCGCTTTTCTCTTCCGCGTCCACGATCGCGTCGTGGACACATCGTTTGGCCGTTTCAAAATCAACAATCTCTCCCTTGCGAACGCCGCGCGCAGGGACACTTCCGACACCAACGACCTTCAGCGTCCCATCGTTCCGCGCCTCGGTGACCACCGCGCAGATTTTCGAAGTGCCAATCTCAAGGCCTACAAAGATGTTGTCTCTAGCCATTCAATCGAGTCGTTTCTACCGGGAGCGCTCGCCGCACTGGAGGCGACGATGGTTTCCCCTCTTCGCCTGCTGCCGGCTTCCACCTGAGGTGCTCCCGTTTTTGTTGAGGTTTCTTTTCTGTAAATTTCGATTCACTGGCCGAGCTCCGCACTCTTTGACGGGGCCGATGGCGAGGACGCGCTTCCCTCAACTGACCCTGGCTTTGACTTGCTTTCGGTTCCCGTAGACTGGCTGGTATTTAACCCGGCAGGTCCATCAACCGACGTCCCCGCGGGAGTTTCTTGGACGAAGGTAACCGGCACATTCCGTTGGGCCATCAGATTCACCGTCTGCAACTCGCGGCTATTTTTGTCGCAATAATTCAGGACCGTTCCTAAGCGATGGAGCTGTGGTTCGATGTCATCGGTACCAAAGGTAACGCTGGCCCGCTGTTTGTCCGTCACTGTCAGACAATAACCTTTTGAAACGTTGATACTTTGAATCTGAAAGCGACCCTGTAAGATCTCTGAGGAAGCACGAATCAGATCCAGCGCGGCCTTCACATCATCCTGTTCCAAGGGTTGACCGGCCTGGCAATTCGAAGTGTCGACTCCCACGATCAAAGGCAATCCAAGGTATTCCGGGGCGAGCGATTTTGTCTTTAAAAGAATCCCCCGCCGATCAACCAAATAGGCGTTTTCGAAGTTGAATGTTCCCACATTCGTTTCCGGTGATACCACCCACGCCACCGGTCGTCGTTCTTGCACGGAGATCACCAGCTTATTCGGCATAATTCGCTGGATCCGGCTTTCCTCAACCTGGGGCATGGCCGCGAGCTTTTCCTGCACTTTCGGAAGACTGATCGAAAATATATTCTTTCCTTCGGCGACATCCGCCGCACGCATAATTGCTTCCCGGGTCAAATTGCCGTCCGTCGTGACCTCGATCGACTTGATGGCATAATCAGCATTGGCGAAGAACAGCGAATTCAAAATTCGTTTCGCTCCAAAGGCGATTCCGCCCAGCACGGAGGCCAACAAAATAAAACCGCAAATGGTCAGCAACACGCTCTGCGTACGCCGGGCTGCTACCTTCTTCGCCCGAACCTTGACATCAAGGAGATGTTGACGCTTACGCTGGCGGGAGGTGGACGCGCGCTTATTTTGTTTGCGCAGTTTCTGTTTAATGATCACCGCTTGGTTGCCAACCTCCTTTCCAAAGACAATTGGACAATGCCTTCGCACAGCTGCGCCATCGAGATGCCGGCCGCCGCAGCCGCCTCGGGCAACAAACTCGTCTCGGTCATCCCGGGAATGGTATTAACTTCCAGGACTTGGGGCTCGCGATCGGCATCCAGGATAACATCAACTCGCGAATAAATTTCCAATTCCAAAGCCCGGTGCGCGGCCAGAGCGGCCGATTCCACGAGCTGCTTTTCACGACGGCTCAACCGCGCCGGGCATTCATGTTCAGCCGCTCCGCCGCGATTCGTCCAGGTGTACTTATTTTCGTAACTATAAAATCCTCCCCGTGGCCGGATCTCGATGATCGGCAACACGGTTTCGCCCAAAACGCCAACGGTCAGCTCCCGTCCGCTGACAAAGGCCTCGACCAAAATAGTATCTGCCTGGGCAAATGCTTTTTTCAAGGCCGGGTCGCGCTCGCTGATTGATTTGACCAGGTAGACACCTACGCTTGATCCTTGGCAGGGCACTTTCACCACATACGGAAATCGAAGATCAGGGATCTCTCCTTTTTGCAGGGTGATATAAGGAGCGGTCGGTACTCCGCATTGCAGGAAGCGTTCCTTACTGGCAATCTTGTCAAAGGCCAGACGGCTGCATGCCTCGCCCTCGCCAGTGTAGGGAATTCCTTTCTCGTCCAGGATTGCTTGGATAGTGCCGTCTTCGCCGAAGGTACCGTGCAAAGCGTTAAATGCTAGTTCCGTCCCGGTTGGCAGATGAAAATTGCCATCGTGAACATCGAGCTCGAAGGCGTCTGCACCCAAAGATCGCAAGGCGTTAACCACCGCCGACCCTGATCGGAGCGAGACCTCGCGTTCTGAGCTTATCCCACCACACAACACCGCAATTTTTTTTCCTAGCAAAAAGCTATTCATCATCCACTCCCACAATCTGAACTTCAGTTTGTAAATCGATCCCGCGCTGCTCCTTCGCTATGGCCTGGATCTCGGCGATCAATTGCAGAACTTCCGCAGATCGTGCACCGCCATCATTAACGATAAAGTTTCCGTGAATCTCAGAAACCCGCGCCGCGCCCACCCGGCGATTTTTCAATCCCAATTCTTCGACCAGCTTTCCGGCTGGGCACTCGCTGGGATTTTTGAAGATACAACCCGCACTCGCAGCGATCGGTTGCGTGGTTTTCCTTTTGTAGCTCGATTCTCCTAGTCGCCGATCAATGGCCTCCATGCTCGTTTCCTCTCCGCGAAAGATGGCCGAGACCGCGTAACGGTCCCGCAGCGTCGCCGCGTTGCGGTACTGCACCTGCATCTCACTCGGACGCAGCGTTTCGAACTCCCCCCGGGCATTGACCACCTGCACGCTAACAACTTTCTCAAAGGTTTCAGCGCCCATCGCTCCGGCGTTCATTCGCAGGCTACCGCCCACACTGCCAGGAATCCCTTCCATCCACTCCAAGCCGCCCATCCGGGCATTGCGTGCCGCCGCCGCAACTTGTTTGAGACGAACGCCCGCCCCCACATGGATCTCTTCGCCCTCCACGGCCACCTTGACAAAATCCCCGCGGTTAAGATGGATCACGACGCCGGCCACCCCGCCATCCCGCACCAAGAGGTTGGAACCACGGCCGATGAACATGATCGGCAAACGATTCACCGCACAAAATTCTAAAACGTTAGCTAAACCACCCCGGGTTTCCGGCTCGGTCCAAAATTGCGCCGGGCCGCCGACCCGGAGCGTGGTGTGTTTGGAAAGCGGTTCGTATAACCTTACTTCTCCTGCCCCCATGACCTCCCGGAGTTGGGAGGAGGTCTGGAGGTCCCGGACCAGCTTGGTTGCTTCTTCGTGAATGTCCCCGGCTCCCAGACTCAGGATCAGATCTCCAGGTTCCGCGATCCGCCCAATCTCCCGGTGCAGCAGGTTTCGATTCGGCACATACACGGCAGCAGAATGATTCTCTGCCTTGATGGCTGCCACTATCGTATTGCCCGAAATCCCGGCAATCGGTGCTTCGCTCGCCGCATAAATATCTGTCACGTACACCAGATCTGCTAATGCGAATGACGAGCCAAACTGCTTCTCGAGTGCTTTGGTCCTGGAATAACGGTGGGGCTGAAACAACACGATAAGCCGCTTCCGTTTCAGCGAGCGGGCCGTTTCGAGAGTCGCCTTGATTTCCGTTGGATGATGCCCGTAGTCGTCCACCACGGTGTAATCCTCGGTTTGGAGTTTGATTTCGAATCTTCTCCTGGCCCCCCGGAAAGATTCGAGCGCCTCTGCGATTTTGGAAAACGGAACTCCGATTTCGATAGCTAGCGCCGCCGCTCCCAACGCGTTACTGATGTTGTGATCCCCGGGAACTCCGAGGGCCAATTCCCCAAGGAATTGACCCGCTTTCCAGACTTCAAAACGCGATCCGGTTGGTCCACCGGTGAAATTTCGATATCGATAGAGCGCCTGGTCGGTTTTCCCATAGGAAATGGAATTCGAACGGGAGGAACAAAGCCGCGCGGCATGCGGGTCGTCGGCGCAATAGACAACCTTGCCGGTTACCTGATCCAGGAATCTATTGAATACCTTCTCAATGGCCGCCAGGTCAGCATAGTAGTCGAGATGTTCCTCCTCGATGTTGAGAATAATGGCGTGTTCCGCATGATAAATAGATAGCGTACCGTCACTTTCATCTCCTTCCGCGACCAGATAACCTCCATCGGATTCCCAATGAGCGTTGGTCCCGAGGATCGGGATTTCGGCCCCCACATAATGCGAAGGGTTCAATCCACCGACTCTCATAATATGAGCCGTCATGGAAGAGGTCGTTGTCTTGCCGTGCATCCCAGCAACGACGATCCCTTTTTTAAATTGCATCATGGCGGCCAGCGCTTCGGCGCGGCGCACCATCGGAAGGCCCATTCTGACCGCTTCATCAAAGGCCGGATTTCCACTTCGGATGGCCGATGAATAAACGATCAGTTCTGCCCCGCGCACCGTTTCTTCGCTTTGGGGAAGATAGAATTTCAGGCCCAAGCGTCTCCAATCGCCGGGTTTCCAGGGTGCTCACTCGATCGCAACCGCTCACTCGATGCCCTAAAGCTAGCAATAAACCGGCGATCCCGCTCATCCCAGAGCCAGCCACTCCGATAAGATGAATTCGCTTCGGATTTTCCCGAAGAAATTCAGCGAGCTTCTTTGGCAGATCGAACGTCATTTACGCGATTTCTCGATAATTTCTGCAATCCTGCTGGCAGCGGTTTCCGGTTCGAGAGCGCGAGATTGCCCATTAACACGCCCCTCCGCCGCTCCCTTGTTCAAAAAGTGATCTATCAATGAGCCCAGAGTGTCTCCATTGACACGCGACTCTTCTAATACTTCAGCGACACCATGTCTCGCAAATATTTCCGCATTGAAAAATTGATGATTTTCAGCGGCGAACGGATACGGAATCAAAATGGTCGGTAATCCGAAGAAGGATAGCTCCGTCAAGCTGGCCGCCCCGGACCTGGCCACCGCTAGGTCGGCTATGGTATAGGCCTCCTCCATTCGATCGTAAAAAGCACTAACGAAAGCGGGAATCCCCTCCTTTTGATAACGTTCATAAACATAGTTCTGATCCTCTTTCCCCGTTAGGTGGATGAACTGTACTTCTTGGTCAACAAAGCGAGGCAGCATTCCGACGATCGCTTCGTTGATGCCATGTGCGCCTTGGCTTCCACCCATCACCAGGACGGTCCGCAAGCCGCTCTTCAAGCGCAGTTTTTGCAATGCCTCGCGGCGATCGACCGGATTTCGCAAACTGTCGCGGATCGGCGTGCCGGTCACCTCTACTTTCTTGTTCGGGAAATAGCGTGCGCACTCCTCGAACCCGAGCAGCACCTCTTTTGCCAGCCAGGCGTTCAATCGATTCGCTTTTCCAGGAATGGCATTTGATTCGTGAATGAAAGTTGGCAGTCCAGTCATTCGGCCAGCGAGAATCGGCCCAGTAGAAGTAAAGCCGCCCATGCCGAGGACGGCGTCCGGCCGGAACGAACGATACGTTCGCAGACAGGCGGCCAAGCCGCTCATGAACTTCGTGAGAAACGAAAAAAACTGCCTGGAAACTACCTTGGTGAGTCCGACTGCAGGGATCTTCTGGATCCGAAACTCTTTCCGGTTTCCCACGGCAATCGCATCGATCTGTTTCTCAGAAATGATTAGCAGAACCTCATGTCCGCGATTCTGCAAAACCTCGGCCACCGCCAATCCCGGGAACAGGTGCCCGCCGGTTCCTCCACATGCGATTGCCACTTTCATGAGAAGGAACTACTAAATTCGCGAAACATGCCTGACCCGCACCATCATTTCCGTGCTGCTAGTCGTTTTGTCCTCTTTGCCTTGCCGGTAAATATTGATCAGAATTCCAACGCAAATGAGACAGAAGAAAACATTGGATCCGCCATAGCTGATAAACGGCAAGGGAAGCCCCTTATTTGGAAACAAAGAAGTGGTGACCCCGATGTTAATCGCCGCTTGTAGCCCCAGGATGGCCGTACAGCCAAATCCCAGCAACATTCCAAATCGGTCCTTGGCATTCAGTGAAATAAGGATTCCGGAGGTCACGATCAGGAGATAACAGAACACCACCACCAAGGTTACCCGCAGCCCGAGCTCTTCGCCGATCACGGGAAAAATAAAATCGGTATGGGCATAGGGAAGGTAGAGCATTTTTTGTCGTCCGTTTCCCAGACCGAGACCTTCCACACCGCCGGAACCGAAAGCGATTAACCCCATCCACTGCTGATGACCTTCTTTCTCCTGATACTGATCGGGGTGCAGGAAAGCCAGGAGCCGGCCCTGGCGTTCAGCGATGTGCCAGGCAATCCCCAGCAACGCCGCCACTCCAACGACCACCAATGGTCCCAAAAACTTTGGACTGGCGCCGGCGACAAACATAATCAGGAGCACCGTTCCTCCAATCAGGAGGGTCGTTCCAAGATCGGTTTCCAGCAGAATCGGGATCAGCAACGTCACTACGATACCCACCGGGTAAATCAGACCCATGAGAACCCCTTTGCATTTCGTCTCGAATTTCGAGAACCACCACGCGACAAAAATGATCGCGACCAGCTTGGCCAGTTCCGAGGGCTGAAAAGTTACCGGGCCGGCATGGATCCAGCGCCAGGAACCATTGACCCGCATCCCGATCGGTCGGACGAAGCAGAGTACTAACAAACCAAGGGAAATCGGGAACAAGATATACCAAAACCGCTCCAACCGATGATAATCGAGCAGCGCAAAGAGAATGGAAAAGACAAATCCCACGCCGAGCCAGAAGCTCTGTTTCTTCAAAAAATTGAATTGATCGCCGTGACTGTCGGGTGCGAAAGCCCCGGTACTGTAGAGCATCACCAATCCGACGGTGACTAATACAGCAACCGCCAGCACCAGTATGTATGCGCTTTGTTTATGCATTTGCGGCGTCAGCGTCCTGGAAGGTGCGCCTCATTCACGGAATCACTAACTTTTGACCGATCTGCAGCTTCTTCGGATCTTCTATGTTATTGGTCCTTAACAAATCCGCGTAGCTAACTTTAAATTTCTTGGCGATCCCGGCGGGACTGTCTCCTTTTTGGACCATGTAGACTTTGGCCGATTCTCCGCCGGCTTCTGCCGGGCTGCTACTATTCTGCGTTTTGGTCCCGTTAGCTCCCGAACCGTGTGAGGCATCCACTAATTTCTGCACGTCCGTGGGAACCGTTTTGCCGACGGGTTTGTCCGCGGTCCCGGTTTCTTTTGCCGTTTTACCTGGAGCGCCGGTCACCTTTTGGTTGGCGGCCTCCGTTTTGCCCGCGGTGCTCCCGGTCTGACGATCTTTGAGGGCGCTGAAGGCGAAGATTCCGCCCACCGCGACAATGTGCAGCAACAGGACCACCACGAAGGCTCGTGATAGTTTAACATTAGGCTCCTCAGCAGAATAATCTTCTTCCGCATATTTGGCAGCAGATCGCTGCGCCGCGGTGCGAAGCCTTTTCCTGGGGGTTACTTTGAGAGGTTTTCTTATGATTCTCACCTTGTTAACTCCTGAATAAGGGCGCGGTATTGGTTGCCGCGATCGGCATAGTTTTTAAACATGTCGAAGGAAGATGTCCCCGGCGAAAAAAGCACTACGTCTCCAGGAATAGCGTGCCGGCGCGCCTGGTCGACGGCCGCTGGCAGGGTCTGAGCCAGCGAACAGGGCACTACCTTCGACCAGGTCCGAAATATTCGGTCCGCCATTTCTCCGATTAAAACCACGTGCTTCGCTTTCTGATGCACCAGATCGGCGATGCTATCGAATTCGAAACCTTTGTCTTTGCCGCCCGCGATCAAGACGACCGGTTTGGGCTGCGATTCCAGCGCTTTAACGAGGGCATCCAGATTGGTAGCTTTGGAATCATTGATGAAGATCACCTCATCGAGCTCTCCCACGACTTCGCAGCGATGCGGCAACAATCGATAGCTCGCTAACCCGATCTTGGCCTTTTCCCAGGGGATTTTGAGGGCCGCCGCGGTACCCAAGGCGGCCATCAGATTCTCGGCGTTATGAATCCCGGAGAGATGCGTCTTTTTCATCTCCAGGATTGGTTCGTCCCGGAAGATTATGGTGTCTTCTGCCAGAATGAAATCAGCTCCTTTGGCGTAGGCACTGAAGGTTATTTGCCTGGCGGCCACCTCGGGTAGATCGTCCGCGTAGTTGGTCACTGCATAGTCGGTTGGTCTTTGATTCTCAAAGATCCGCAATTTTGCGGTCCGATATTCGGCCATGTTCGGATAGCGATCCAGATGATCAGGAGTCAAGTTCAGCCAAACCGCGATATCCGGACGAAAGGTCGAAATCGTCTCCAATTGGAACGAGCTAACTTCTACGGTGAAGAAATCGAACTCCTCCTGGCGTTGCACGGCCTCGGAAAATGGCATCCCAATGTTTCCACAGGCGACCGTGCGATAGCCGGAGGCATTTAACATCGATTCAATTAACTGAGTCGTCGTGGTCTTTCCGTTGGTGCCGGTGATCGCGATGACCGGTCGATGACAAAAACGGAAGGCCAGCTCGAGTTCCCCGACCAGGTCAGCCCCTTGACGGCGGAAATTCTGGACTAGCGGGACGACCGGATCAATCCCCGGACTCAATATCGTCAGGTCGTAATCCGCTTTGGCGAGATCGGCAGCCTCTCCGGTCACGACCGCAATTCCCAGGTCATCGAGAGCCCGAACCTTTGAGGCATCCGGTTGACCACTATCAAAGACGGTGACCTTGGCGCCTCGCCCACGGAGCAGTCGGGCGGCAGCGTCTCCGCTGCTCCCAAGTCCCAGAACGGCTGCTCGTGTGCGCTCGAAATTCATCGCAATTTCAAAGTGGCCAACCCTAAGAAGGCGAACATTAACGACATGATCCAGAAACGGACAATGACGGTATTTTCTTTCCAGCCCTTAAGTTCGAAGTGGTGATGCAACGGAGACATCAAGAGAATCCGTTTCCCGGTAATCTTAAAGCTGAGCACTTGAAGAATCACCGAGAGGGCCTCGATCACGAAAATCCCTCCGATCACAATTAAGAGGAGTTCTTGCTTACAGCAGATCGCCACCACCCCCAGGGTCCCTCCGATCGAGAGAGATCCGGTATCACCCATAAATACTTTCGCGGGGTAACAGTTGAACCAGAGAAACCCCAGACCTGCCCCGACCATCGCCGTGCAAATAATTGTTAGTTCTTCGCTCTGACGATAAAAAGGAAGGTCCAGATAAGTGGCGACACCGATGTTCCCGGCAGCATAAGCCAGGATCGCGTAAGTCGACGCCACCGTCACCGTACAACCGGTCGCGAGCCCATCGAGGCCATCGGTTAAATTTACGGCATTAGAAGTACCGACAATGACGATCGCGAAGAAGACCAGCGTGAACCATCCCAGATTAGAAATGATCGGCTCTTTGAAAAATGGGATATAAAGCTCCTTGGCCTGGACCTCCAGCGACGGATTCAGCAAAAAAAACGCGGTCACAATCGCCGCCAAGGTGAACTGGCAAATCAATTTTATCCGACCTGGAACGCCATCCGATTTTTTCTTCGTTACCTTTATATAGTCATCGACAAATCCCAGGCCGGCGGTAAACACGATCGTGAAGAGGCAGAGCCAGACAAAGCCATTGTCGGGGCGAGCCCAGATGATGGTAGAAACGACGACCGAGCCCATCAAGAACACTCCGCCCATGGTCGGCGTGCCTTTCTTGGCCCCGTGAAGTTCAAAAAGGCGATGAACCTCATCCGCCGTGCGAATTGGTTGGCCAAATTTAAGCGCCGTCAATTTGCGGATTAACAAATTCCCGAAAACCAGACAAAGCAGGAAAGCGGTGATCGCGGCGCAAACCGCCCGAAACGAAACATATTGGAAAACGTTGAACCCGCCTGCGATAGCGTTCGGCCCCTGGCTCAGGTAGTACAAATAGAACATCATCGGGCGCTTCCCTTCCCTTGATCGAAAACGACCCCCAGTCCGTGCACGACACGATCCATCGCAGACGAAAGACTTCCTTTCACCAGGAGAACATCCCCGGGTTCCAGGTACTCGAGCAATGCTTCGACCGCTTGCTGGTGGCTATCTGTCCGGCGGACAGATTTCAGGCCGGCTGAGCTCGCAGCTTCGGCGATCAGCTTGGCTTCCTCTCCAACCGTCACCAGGTAGTGGAAGCCAAAATCCGCCACTGCTTTACCCGACGCGCCGATGGGCTGCTTCGGATTCTCTACCAAGTTCTCCCATCCGGCCAAGAGCGGCGATCCGCCGGCCTTTAACCGACAACTGGGCTGCGGTCTTCAACGCCGCCACCATGGAGTCGGGATTCGCGTTGTAAGCGTCGTTGATTACCACCAGCGAGCCGAGTTTTTGGATTTTCAGGCGATTTCCAGGAATCGTGGTCTTGGCCAGTCCAGCCGCGCATTCTTCGAGCGTCAGGCCGAATTCAAGTCCAACCGCAGCCGCCAGGCAGGCGTTGTTGACCATGTGTTCGCCATGCACCGGAAGCGAAACTCGAACGGTCTGCGAGCCTCGCGTCAAACTGAAGGTGGCGCCTTTGACATTTTCATCAATGTGATGTGCCCTGACCTCTCCCTGATCGAGTCCTGCTCGCACCACCCGCGCTTTGCAACGTGCCGCGATCCAGTCCGTGAAATCGTCATTGGAGTTGAGGACCACAAATCCTTCGGCAGGAATTGCTCCGGCCAACACCGCCTTCTCCCGGGCAATCGCTTCTCGCGTTTCCAGGTATCCAATATGAGCCGTTCCAATATTGGTCAGGACGGCGGCATCCGGCCGGGCTATTTCACAAAGCGGTGCCAGTTCGCCCGCGTGATTCATTCCCATTTCAAATACGCCGAAGTCGTCTGCGCTGCTGGCCCCCAGCACCGTCAGTGGCAAGCCGATATGATTGTTGTAGTTTCCAATCGTCTTGACTACGGAATATCTTTCCCGAAGCACTGCCGCGATCATCTCTTTCGTGCTGGTTTTGCCACTACTTCCAGTCACTCCGATGGCCGTCAGTCGTAGCTGATTCCGATAGGCCCGCGCAAGTCGTTGCAGAGCAGTCAGCGTGTCCGGCACCTCGATTTGCACGAATCCGTTCAGGTTCCCATTCACTTCACTCACCAGCGCTCCCGCGGCCGTCGCTTCCTTAACCGCGGGCAGGAAAGCGTGCCCGTCAAATTGCTCGCCCACGTAGAGCGACAAAAAATTCGCCTGGGCGAATTAAGCGGGAATCGGTGACTACTTTCGTCACCTGCCCGGCGCGCACCCCATGGAGTTTGCCGTCCACCAACGCCGTGATCTCTTCGAAGGTTCTAGGATCCATGCTCGGAAAACTCCACCGGATGCTCTTCCAAGGCCCGCCCAGCTATTTCCACGTCGTCAAAGGGGACGATGTGATCGCTGAATTCCTGGTATTTCTCGTGACCCTTCCCCGCGATCAAAACAATATCTCTGGGCTGAGCCATCGCGATGGCCCGCGTGATCGCTTCTTTCCGGTCCACGATCTTTTCGTAGTTCTTGTGTTTAAATCCGGCCTCGACATCGCGAATGATCGCTTCCGGATCCTCCTTCCGCGGATTGTCCGAGGTAATGAAAGCATAGTCAGCGTATTGGTCTGCCACGGCCCCCATCAGCGGGCGCTTTGTTTTGTCGCGGTTACCACCGCATCCAAAGACGAGAATTAGCCGGTTGGGATTCAAATCGCGGCAGGTTTTGACGACATTTAACAACGCGTCGTCCGTATGGGCATAGTCGACAAACACCTGAAATTTCCGTTTGGCCGGCACCGCTTCCAGGCGACCAGGGATTTGGGGCGCTTTGGCCAGGGCCTGCACGGCAGTCCGCACATCCAGTCCGACTGCGCGCACGGCAGCCAGGGCAGCCAACGAATTGTAGATATTAAACCGGCCGATTAAGGGAAGACGGACCAGGTAGCTCTTGTCCTTCGCGTCCAACCGGTAAGAGGTCCCGTTCATCTCCACCTTGAAATCGCTGGCCCGAAAATCTGCTCTGGCGCCCATTCCGTAGGTAATGATTGAGAGATCTTTGCCAAATCGCCCGACCAGTTGCTGACCATATGGATCGTCCACGTTGATGACCGCTTTGCGATCTTCGCGCGGACTTTGACGCAAGCTTTCGAACAGACGGGCCTTTGCTTCGAAGTAATCTTTCATCCCGCGATGAAAATCCAGGTGGTCCCGCGTCAAGTTCGTGAAAACACCCACCGCAAACTCAATCTCATTGGACCGCCCTTGACTTAGCGCGTGGCTGGAGACTTCGATCACGACGTTCCGGCAACCGGCTTCCACGCACTGGCTGAGAAGTTCCTGCAGATCAAGCGATTCCGGAGTCGTGCGGGAAGCGGGCAAGCGACGTTCGCCAATCTCATACTGGATCGTGCCGATCAGGCCGGTCGATTGGCTGGCCCGTTCCAACAAATGCTTGATCAAGAAGGCGGTCGTGCTTTTGCCGTTAGTGCCCGTCACTCCGATCATCTTGAGCTTTCCCGAGGGATGACCAAAAAATGTGGAAGCCAATTGGGCGAGCGCTTCCCGCGAATCCGGGACCACGATCACTGTCGCGCGCTTCGAAAGAGCCGCCTGTTCTCCGACGACCGCGATCGCTCCTTTGTCGACCGCTTGTTCAATGAAGGAATGCCCATCGAAAACATCACCCCTCACCGCGACAAAAAGATTGCCTGCCGTTACCCTCCGGGAATCGTAACGAACACCGGTGACCTCTCGATCAACCAATCCGACGATCGATTTGGTGTTCAGCCGTTGAATTAGATCTGCCAATTGCATGTGCTTGGACTAATCGCGACTCCTGGTGGACAACGCCACTTTTTTCAATCCATTCGCACCCGGCTGGGGAGGAATCTGCTCCGTGGGCCGCAAATCAAGATAACGCGCGGCCTTCTCGGCGATCCTGGAAAAAACTGGTCCGGCCACCACTCCACCGAACGCCGCTCCCTCTTTCATCGTCGGATCGTCCAGTAAGACCAGCAACGCGAATTTCGGATCGTCTGCCGGCATGAATCCGACAAAGGAAGTCACATAACGACCGGACATATAGCCACCTCGTGGATCCACCTTTTGCGCGGTCCCCGTTTTTCCGGCCACCCGGAATCCCGGCACTTCGGCTTTTTGGGCGGTCCCTTGTTTGCTGACCACATCTTTAAGTGCCGAGGTGATCTTACGAGCCGTTTCTGCAGAAACGACCTGGCGCACTACCTCCGGAGTGAAGTTCGCTACCGTTCGCCCGTTCTGATCATTGATTTCCGAAACGATCATCGGCTTCATCAGCTTGCCCCCGTTGGCGATACACGACATCGCAGTAATCAGCTGCATCGGCGTGACCGCTACCGATTGGCCCATTGGAATCCGCGTGATGTCAAGTTTGCTCCAGCGGTAAGGTGGATTGACCAGCCCGGAGATCTCGCCGCTTAATGTGACCCCGGTTTTCTGCCCAAATCCGAATCGACGAATGTATTCGTACAGCTTCGCTTCGCCGAGCTGCAAAGCCAATTTAGCAACGCCGATGTTGCTGGATTTCATCAAGACCTGGTGCACCGTCAGAACCCCCATCGGATGGGCATCGCGCAAGATCCGACCCGCGTACTGAAAATGACCATTTTCACAAAAAACGGTCGTATCCGGCGTCACCAGTTTTTCTTCGATGACCGCCGAAGTGGTGACGATTTTGAAAGTTGAACCAGGCTCGATCATGTCCACCACCGACCGATTCTTCTCCTGATCCGGAGAGGCATCCCCTGGCTTGTTCGGATCGAATGAAGGACGGCTGGCCATCGCGAGGATTTCCCCGCTTTGCGGCCGCATCATGATCACCGTCGCATTTTTCGGTTTGAACTCTGCGCATGCCGCGTCCAGTTCAAACTCGATGATATTCTGCAGCCCGAGATCAACCGTCAGTTTGACATCACAACCATCTTTGGCCGGACTTTCCTGACCACGGTAGGGTACCAGTTCTTTCCCAGTTCTATCCGTCTCGATATAACGATAGCCATCCGTACCTTGCAAAAAATCCTGCATCGTACGTTCGACTCCCATCGTTCCCTTGTGATCATAATCGACAAATCCGATCACCTGCGAAAGCATCTGCCCGTTCGGATAGACGCGGACAAAATCCTGGTCGAAATAGATCCCACGCAAGTTGCCCGCCCAAAGAGAATCCCTGATCTTTTCGGCCGTCTGCTCCGGAATCTCCGCCTTCAGGACCAGGTGTTTACTCCCTTTTCCGCTCTGGCTCAGTTTGTCTGTGAGGTCGCGCGGATCAATTTCAAGCTTATCCGCGATTGCCGCTGCCACAGCCCCCGCATCCCTAATATGCGATGCGTCAGCAACGACGGTCTTGACCGGGATGTTTTCGGCCAGAGGCTCGTTGTGAGCGTCTCTGATGATACCCCGTCTGGCATAGATGATTTGTTTATGATTATGTTTTTCTGCCGCAAGCGCTGTGAACTTCTCGTGCTGAACGATCTGTAAGTCGATCAGTCGAACCGAGAAGACACTGAACAGGCCGACCAATCCGAAACAGACCGTGACGGCACGTGCTTGCGCATTCCATCTCATTGGTTAAAACCGCGATTGGAGACGACTTTCAACTCTTCCCCGATGCCATCGTGGCGCTGGTTAAGGCGAACGATTTGATCACTCGCGATCGGTACAAGACCGAGCGAATTTTTGCCCAGCCTCTTCTCAAGCACCGCCCGAGAACTAAGCTGGGTGATTTGCACACGGACCGCCTCGCCGGCAGTTCGGATTTCAGTGAGTTCGTGCTCCAATCGACGTTGAATCTCTCCATACTGCTGAAGCTGATTCTTCAAATAAACGTAAGACAACCCTGCTAAGGCCAGAATTGTGGTGCTGACAACTACCTTAAAGATAGAAGCAACCTTGATAGAATGTGTGATGTTCCTGCGGTTACGATTCATTAACTGATCCTCTCGATGACCCGCAGTTTGGCACTACGAGCGCGTGAATTTTGCTGTATTTCTTCCTCGTCCGGCTCAATCGGCCGATTGGTAATTAACCGAAAAGCATAGGCAGGATTTCGCTGTGGCGCCGGCCATTCCGGTCGATCGATCCACTCCTGACTAATATCCCTGAAATATCGTTTCACGATCCTATCCTCTAACGAGTGAAAAGCTATGACGGCCATGCGTCCTCCGCTCTTCACCCAAACGCTTAGGTCTCGTAGTCCGGTTTCCAAAACACTGAGTTCGTTATTCACGGCAATCCGGAGTGCCTGGAAGACTCTCGTCGCCGGATGTCTGGGACCTCGTTTGGGAATCACCGATGCCACTGCCTGCACCAGGTCAGCCGTGGTCTGGATCGGTGACCGGCCACGCACTTTCACCAAGTGAGCGGCTAATCGGCGTCCCGCCGGTTCCTCACCATATTCAAAAAAGATCCTCGCCAATTCCTCAGGAGAACTCTGGTTCACGATCTCGGCTGCCGTGCGCTGGACATGCGGCCCCATCCGCATGTCCAGCGGCCCGCTCCCCGAAAAGCTAAAGCCCCGTGAGGGGGTATCGATTTGGTGCGACGAAACTCCCAGATCAAGAACGACGCCGTCCAATTCCTTGATCCCTAAATCAGAAAGTTGGTGGACCACATCTGCAAAATTGGATTCGATAAAACGTACTTGGCCTGGATAATCGGCCAGGCGTCTGGCCGCTTCTTGAAGAGCCTCAGGATCTTGATCGCAGGCGATGACGAAAGCACCGGCTTTCAACAATTCCAACGCGTGCCCGCCGCCTCCCACCGTCCCATCGAGAAAGATTTTGCCTGGCGCCGGCTGCAATGCCGAAATGGTTTCGCGCAGCAGAACCGGCACGTGAAAACGAATTCCGGAACTCTCTGTTTCACCAGGCATGTACTCTTCGTCTATTAACGCAATCATCTTCCTCTTCGGTTAGACCGGTCGCTTTCGACAAAAACCTCAAACTGTGCCGATCCCTCTAAATGCCGAGCCGCTCCAGCAGGTAATTGAACGTCGGCTCGTCCTCCTGCGCCGCTTTCTGCCAGATCCCCGGATCCCAAATTTCGAATCTGTGATAGTGACCAACGAGCACTACCTCACCTTTCAGATTCAGCAGTTTGCACTGCTCATCCGGAAGAACTATTCTTCCCTGCTTATCGCCGGTTACGTGCTGCGCCTTGGAAGCAAATTGTCTTAGAAACTTGGTGCGGTCTTCCGGCTTACAACTCTGGTCATGCTCTACCTTGTCAGCCAGCCGCGTGAACTCCCCCAGCGGCATGACCATCAAAAATCCACCCTTCAAATTCGGGATAGCAAAAAACTCATCTATCTCGCCCCGACGCCATCGCGACGGGATGGTAACGCGATTTTTCGCGTCCATCGCGTGCCGAAATTCTCCGGCAAATATCGGCTGCACACTTTGGGGCGATTCCATACAAAAGCCATGGTCTAGCTAGCCATTTTAACCCACGACGCCCCACTTTTACCCCCCAAGCCCCATTCCGGTCAATACATTTCGTGCCGGAATGCAAATATTTACTTGCCCCTTTTCTCGAGGAGGAGACAGCTCAGCGCGTTGATTGCGAATGGATTAAGTGTCAACCGTTTGCCAATCAGCGTTTTGCCGGGGCCGGATGGGAAGACTCAGCCCCCGGCTTTCCGCTCCCAATTCAGCTCCAACCTTCGATTCCTTTCTCTGGGCGGCTGCTGGTCGCGAGCAATTCTCCGGTCGCAAATCGCGCCAATGCGCCGCAACTGCGAGAAACGCTTATCTACTTCGTCCCAGAGGGACAGCATGATCGTAGCCTGGCACGAAGTGCCTGGGATAGCGCCACCCCAAAATAGCCGTCCGTAGGGCACGGTATGATTCCGCGGGTGGGCGCGCCGATTCGAAGATTGGAGTGAGGAAAATTCGAATGCGGTATCGCTAAGCAGAATAGAAATGATCCCCAAAATGCATGGCGGGATCAGCTGCGCCCGATCATACCGTACCCTACGGGACGGTTCTTTTGAGGGACGCTTTTCCAGGCACTTCGTGCCTGGCTACGATCATGCTGTCCCTCTGGGACAAAAAGCCATTCACCCATCGAAGGGCGTCCCATTAAGTTAGCGCTTATGGGCTGAAGTCTGGGTTTTATCTCAAACGAAACCGCCCTGAAGAGGCGGCAGAAAATCGTGCTACGCAAACAGCCCTTATCTTCGCGCCTCTCGGGGTGAGACCTATGGCTCTGACCATTACCGGTCCCAATGGATTTCGTTGGGTATTCCCCCTTGCGTTCTTTGCGACCGCCTGATCCCACTTCGGATCGGTTGGCAAAACTGACCCGAGAAAGCCCCGCAACTTGCCTCAGGCCCGGATCTGGCCGGTGCCTTCGACGAGGTACTTGTAACTGGTTAGTTCTTCCAGACCCATCGGGCCGCGGGCATGCAGGCGATCCGTACTGATTCCAATCTCTGCGCCAAAACCAAACTCGGCACCGTCATTGAACCTGGTCGAGGCATTCCAGAAAACGGTCGCCGAATCGACCTGGTTCAAAAACTTCTCAGCGACCAGGCGATCCTCAGTAATAATCGCGTCGCTGTGGTGCGAGCCGTAAGTCTCAATATGATCGACCGCCTCCTGAAGACTGTTGACCGTTTTGATGGCCAGGACCAGGTCGAGATACTCTGTTCTCCAGTCTTCCTCCACCGCAGGAAGCACTTTGGATCCCAGTATTTCCTGGGTCAACGGATCACCCCGCAATTCGACTCCCCTTTGCCAGAGAGCCTCGGCGCAGGCGGGAAGAAATCGACGAGCCACCTCTTGGTGGACCAGCATGGTTTCAATGGCATTGCAGACACTGGGGCGTTGGCATTTTGCGTTAATTACGATCTGCTCCGCCATCTGCAAATCTGCTGCGCGATCCACGTAGGCGGCACAAACTCCATCAAAATGTTTGATCACCGGCATCCGCGCGGCCGACGTCACTGCTTCGATCAAGGATCTGCCACCTCTCGGGATGATCAGATGGATGTATCGATCGAGCTGGGCCATCAAGGTAACGGCCGCCCGGTCGGTGCTGGGCACCAGCTGGACCGCATGTTCGGGCAATCCGGCGTCCTGACACCCCTTGCTGATCGCTTCCGCGAGCGCCAAGTTCGATCGGATGGCCTCAGATCCGCCCCGCAAAATCACGGCGTTGCCAGCCTTGAGACAAAGTGAGGCGGCATCGCTGGTGACATTGGGCCGGGATTCGTAAATGATTCCGATGACACCGATCGGCACCCGTCTCTTGGAGATCTTTAGACCATTGGGACGCGACCACTCTTTCAATACCTCCCCGACCGGATCTGTCAGCTGAACCACTTCGCGTACGCTATTGGCGATCGTCTGAATCCTCTTCGGGTCTAGACGGGCTCGATCCAGCATCGCTGAACTTAATCCGCTCTGCGCACCCGCTCGCAGATCCTCCTCGTTGGCGGCGAGGATCGCCGGCGTTTCCTGCTCGATTCGACGCGCTATCGCTAGCAAAGCTTCGTCTTTCTTGGCCGTCGTGGTCTGAGCGAGAATCCGGCTGGCCGCGGCCGCGCGCTGTCCGATCAATTCAAGCACTTCTGAGATGCGCAAAGTCATTTGTTCACCAATATATGAGTACCGGTCGGTTTTCCTTCAACGGCCGCGGAAATAACCCCTGGGTCGAATCCACTGGCGATGACGCTGGGAATCCCGGCTTGAAAAGCTATTTTGGCAGCCTGCAGTTTAGTCACCATTCCGCCGGTGGAGAAAGCCCCGATCTTCTCGCTTGCCAGGTGCGTCACGGCGTCAATGTCGACGACTTGGGGAATCAGCCGGTTCTGTTCATCCAGCAAACCCTCTACGCTGGTCAGGATCAGGAGAAGGTCCGCCTGGGCAAGAATGGCGACCTCCGCGGAAAGACGATCGTTATCCCCGAATCTAAGTTCTTCCACCGCGACCGAATCATTCTCGTTAATGATTGGCACTACAGTTTGGAAGCGAAGCAATCGTTCCAAGGTGTTTCTTGCGTTCTGATACCTGGTGCGGCTATCGATATCCTGATGGCTCAACAATAGTTGAGCCACGTGAAGCCCGTGCCGTTGAAACAATGTCTCATAAAGCCGCATCAGCCGAGATTGCCCAATCGCTGCACAAGCTTGAATCGAGGGAAGATCCTTCGGCCGCTCCCTAAGACCCATCAACATCAATCCGGCACCGACCGCCCCGCTGCTGACCAGCAGGCATTGATGTCCAGCCCGAACCAGCTCGGCAACTTCGCCCGTCAAACGCCGCAACTGCCCCGGATTCAAGGCGTTTCCGGATGATTTCGTGAGAATTCCGGTCCCGAACTTAATAACGATGCGCTTCCTTTTATCCGACATATCAAGCCCGTATATATCGTCACGAGTTGACCAGAATGCCAGTGGCAGCTGATAGATAAGTGAAGGAAACCCGCTTGGATATTCTTACCATCATTCGGCAAAAATCCGCCACGCAGCCAGACCAACTGGCCTTCGCGAGCACCGAACCCGACGGTAACCTGACCTTCCGTGAACTGATGGTCCGCGCGGACCAGCTGGCCACGAAGTTGATCCAGCGCGGGTGTCGGAAAGGTGAACGATGCGGCCTGATCCAGAACGATGGGGCCGACTTCCTGGTGTCGGCTTTAGGCATTTTGGCTGCGGGATTGTGCCTGGTCCCGATCGCAACTTTTCTGCCCGCGGAGGAAAAGGATTTCGTGATCAAAGCAGCCGGGCTCCATTGGTTTTACCAGGAAGATCGCCGCCTTTTTCGGCTGCCATTTGCCGGGCCGGTGGATAGTCAGGATGACAAAGAATTTCGAGCCTGCGACCCGGCCTATATCCGTTTCACTTCTGGAACCACTGGTCGGCGAAAGGGCATTCTTTTAGGTCAGCAGGCGATCATCGACCGTTTGAATGCCGCGAATACGGTCTTGCAGATCGGCTCCTCTGACCGGATCTGGTTTGCCCTTCCAATGGCCGACCATTTCGTGGTCTCCATTCTGCTCTATCTTTCCCGGGGGGCAACGGTACTCAGTATTTCCAACCGCGAAAATTGGCGTGAAACCATCCAAAGGGATCAACCTACCGTCGCGTACGGTTCTCCAGATTTTTACCAGGCGTTAATGCACTCAGACGTCGAATCGCTCGATTCGTTGCGTCTGGCCATTTCCACGACTACGCCCCTTTCGCCCGAGCTGGCGGAAGATTTTGCCCGACGTTTCAAGAAGAATTTAAATCCGGCTTTAGGCATCATTGAGGTGGGATTACTGACCATCAATACCCGGCCTGACAAGCTGGGTTCAGTCGGGCTTCCGATGCCCGCTTATGCCGTCACTCTGGTTGGAGAACACGGCAAACCAGTCAAGCAGGGTGAGATCGGCGAACTCCGAATCACAGGTCCCGGACTGATGAATGCTTATCTTGAGCCTTGGCGTCCAATCAACCGGCTTATAAAGCGATATGGTTATGCCACCGGTGATTTTGCTTCGATGGACGAAGACGGCTACCTCTTTCTTGCCGGCCGGGGAAAGAATCGGCTCCAGATTGAAGGCGTCCAATTCTTCTGCGAGGAAGTCGAAACCGTACTTAACACTTTGCCGGGCGTGGAGGAAAGTCGAGTTTTCATGGATTCCCAGTCTCAAATTCTGGTTGCCGAATTGGTCGGCTCACCCGGTCCGACAGAACAGCTTAAAGAGTTGCTGCGGCAAAAAATCGATTCGCGCAAGGTTCCAAGCCGCTTTCAAGTTGTGGAAAGTCTTCCGCGCACGGCAAATGGAAAACTGCGTCGAAGTTGAGCATTTCCCAACCCTGAGTTTTGCCCTCGCGAGCCGCTGTCAGGAAGGGCACAATGGTCAACGCTAAAGGATTGAAACCGATCTCTCATGTCCATTGTCGTGCAAAAATACGGCGGCAGCAGCGTCGCCGATACTACTAAACTCCGGAGAGTTGCCGAGCGCGTCATGCAGACCCAAAAGTCTGGTCATGCCGTGGTGGTCGTGGTTTCGGCGATGGGAGACACCACGGACGAGTTGTTGACCTTGGCGAAAACGATTTCCCAAAATCCTGACCGTCGCGAGCTCGACATGTTGCTTTCTGCCGGTGAACGCATTTCCATGGCCCTGCTCTCGATGGCGATCCGCGAGCTCGGCGGAGACGCGATCAGTTTTACCGGGAGCCAGTCAGGGATAATTACCAATGATCGCCATGTCGACGCGCGGATCATCGAAGTCCGTCCATTTCGCGTCCAAGACGAGTTGGCGCGGGGAAAAATCGTAGTAATCGCCGGTTATCAAGGCGTCTCGTACCGCAAAGAAGTGACCACTCTCGGTCGTGGCGGGAGTGATACTACTGCAGTCGCCATGGCAGCCGCCTTGGGAGCAGAATGGTGCGAGATCTGTTCCGATGTAGATGG
Source organism: uncultured Verrucomicrobiae bacterium (assembly GCA_963808535.1). Classification (GTDB taxonomy): domain Bacteria; phylum Verrucomicrobiota; class Verrucomicrobiia; order Chthoniobacterales; family JAFAMB01; genus JAFAMB01. The sequence goes on from CAWEGF010000007.1 coordinate 132,760, forward strand.
AATTTACACTGCGGATCCACGAGTCGTTCGCCAGGCCAGGAGAATCGCAACTCTTTCTTACGAAGAAACCCAAGAACTGGCTGAATCCGGGGCTAAAGTTCTCAACGCGCAAGCCGTCGAGTTTGCGAAAGATCGCGGGATCGCGATTTATGCCAGGTCGGCAGCCAGTCAATTGCCAGGGAACGATCCATCCGAAGATGGTACGGTGGTCCGGAAATTTGGCCCTCGCTTACCGGGATCGGTGGCCGGTATTGCCAGCGAAAAAGAATTAGTTTTGATTCAAAGCCGCGAGGTGAATCGTCTCCTAAACGTGACCGAAGAATTAGGTGTTTCCGGCAAACAACTTCATGTGACCACCATGGGTTCGGAACAGGACGGGGTTTCCATGGTAGTTCTCAAAAGAAAATCTCCACCAAATCTCTCATCTCCAGGCGGCCTTGGAGATTATCCCGGCCCGCTGGAACGATTCTCTCGGGGCCGTCAGCATCATTGGCACTGGAATAACCGCGTCGCACCGTCGCATTCTAGAAGGCTCAAACGCATTGCTAAAACTAGACGTGCATTGCACTGGAATTGCCACTTCTTCCTTCCGGGTCACTTGGTTGATCGAGCGCGCAAAAGTCGACTTGGTCGTCCAGTATTTTCACCAGCTTTTCATCGAAAATGCTCAGCCGCTGGTGCCTTGAAGTCCGCTTTATCTGGTAAAAAAGAAAACCAGCTCGATCAGAGGGGGAACACGTTCTGGGGGCCAATCGAGCTGGTCCGAAAACCATATTCAGTCGGTTGACGCTTCATCAACTGATTTCTTTCGGAATTCGCAAATAATCGTCATCTCTGAGCTTTAAATCACGGAATCTTTATAATGGTCAGATTGACTGCATATTGGTCAGCAATCTCACTTTTGTGTTGCTCTCAGGACGGCTAAGATTAACCGTGATCAGCATCCAATAAGATGTTTCATCCCCAGAGTTATCTCGCCGCCACGGAACTCATCGACCGGGTTTCGCGAGAAGCCTTCGGCGCCACCAAAAGCCAACTTTGCAGCGCGCTAATCAACTTTTCGTTTGAACTTTTTCACGGAAAGCATCCGCAATTCCAACCTTGCGATACCGCGTTCCACGATTTTGATCACACCATGCAGGCGACCTCGGCAGTGGCCGACCTGTTGGCCGCCCATCGTCAGAACTCTGTCCTAGCTCCTCTCCAGCAACGTGACTGGGAAATTGCGATTGCCGCCGCGATTCTCCATGATTCCGGCTATCTTAAACGCCGTAATGATCTGGCCGGCTCGGGAGCAAAATATTCTGCTATCCACGTGGGTCGCAGTTGCTTCCACGCCTGGGACCTGTTGCCCCCCTTTGGCTTTACTCCAGATGAGCTTCGCCAAATTCAGAACGCCATTTGTGCGACCGCCATTTCCGTCAGCATGGAAGAACTCCCCTTTCGAGATTCCCGAGAGTGGTTAATCGGAGCGTTAGTCGCCACTGGCGATATGCTGGGACAAATGGCAGCCGAAGATTATCCGGAACGGCTGGCTGGATTATATCTCGAGTTCCGGGAGGCGACAGTTTTCTCACGACTGCAAAACGCGGGTTTCGCACTCCATAAAAATCTTCTCGATCTCTTGCAAGGAACCGAAAAATTTTACAATAGCTACGTCACTCGGATGCTCGATCAGGAATGGAAGGGCCTCTATAGAATCCTTGACGGACCGCACGGCGAAAACCGGTACATCGAGCGAATTCGAACCAATATTTCCCGGGTCAATCTAATGGCTCGGTCCCTGGCCTCCGTATCCCGTGAAGTGGTTGCCCGAAAATTCATGATTGATTAGGCTGAACGTCGATCATCGATCGCCCCTACGGCTGGACGGCCCACACTTCAGCGACCCGATTTTTTTCGAGATCGGATGAATCAAAAAGATCCTGGCCACCCATTCCAACCGCGTGCATCACGTTGACCAGGTCCATCTTATCTCTCAGCGCTTTCACTACACTCTCCGCCCTGCTTCGGGAGATATCCAAGTTCTTCGCTTCTTCGCCTTTCTTATCGGCATAACCAAGCACAATCAGGGCGACGGTTGGATCCGCGAGCAACTTCTGCAGAGGCGGTGCGTGGAGATTTTTAATCAAGCCATCTACTTGCGCCGCTCCGACGACCAATCGGTTTGGGGTGAAAGGGATGATAGCAATCTTTACGAAGGCCCGGGCACGCTCAACCTGCGCATACAACTTATCCTTCTCGGCATCGGTAAGAACCTTTAAGAGATCAATCCGTCGCAATACCTCCTGCCGAACTTGATCCTCCTCTGCTCGATCGCTGACCACCGAAGGCGACGGTCCGGCATCTTCGATCATTCGATTCGGGCTTGGATGTTCCACTCCGACTTCCCCGTCCGACAAAGTTGGGGCGCTGGGAGCAGGGTTTTCTTTATGGGCGGCGGGATCGATCATTACCGAGACCGTTTTTTTGACGCCCAACGCTTTCCAGACCACGAAGGCGCTTACCCCTAACCCACCCAGGAGAAAAAAGACGGCAAGTCCAACGATGACCCAAACACCAACTGGCGTGTTAGGCACGCTGACCCCTTGAGGCACCGGAGTTGTGCCGTCAGAAGCTTTCGGCAAGAACTTCGCCATTAAGCGTCCATCACACCTTATATCGGCCTGCTTTGCAAAACAGTTCGGTACGGAGAGAGTTGCCAGTGCCAGTTATCCGTTGCCAGGAAGAGCCCGCAAGGCGGCGCATCCCGGCAACTTGGATATCGATCCCTCCGGCCGCCACAACGATTCAGACGATCTTCTCGGTTAAAAACGACTTTACCTCGCCAATCCCGATTCTTTGCTGCTTCATTGAATCTCGTTCCCGAACAGTTACCGTGCCTTCATTTGCGAGCCCGTTTTCTCCGATGGTATCGAAATCCACCGTTAGACCAAAAGGCGTCCCCACCTCGTCCTGACGGCGATAGCGTCTTCCGATCGCACCCGACTCATCGTAGAAAACCATCATATGCGGCCGGAGCAGATCGACAATTTCGCGAGCTTGCCGGACCAGCCGTTCATTGTTCTTTAACAAAGGGAAAACTCCGCATTTGATCGGAGCCATTCGCGGATGAAACCTCAGCAAAGTACGAGTCTCGACCTTTCCCTTTTCATCGGTGACCTGCTCTTCGTCAAAAGCGGCGCAAATCAACGCCAAGGTCGTCCGATCCACTCCGGCGCTCGGCTCCACCACATGCGGGATAAAGCGTAGCTTTGATTCCTCGTCGAAATACTCGAGGGATTTGCCACTGGCCTTTTGATGCTGAGTCAAATCATAGTCCGTGCGATAAGCTACCCCTTCCAGCTCCTGGACTCCGAAGGGAAATGCAAATTCGATATCGTAGGTCCCTTTCGAATAGTGCGCGCATTCTTCGGTCGGTATTTTGTGCACATGCAGGAGATCCGAGGTAATTCCTATTTCGGAATAAAATTTCAGCCGTTCGTTCAACCAATACTCAAGAAGGTCTTGGCCTTGCTCGGGCCGGCAAAAATATTCCAACTCCATCTGTTCGAATTCGCGGGACCGGAAAATAAAATTGCGAGGATTGATCTCGTTGCGGAAAGCCTTGCCGATCTGGGCGATCCCGAAAGGCAGCTTCTTTCGGGAGACATCCAGGATGTTTTTGAATTGGACAAAAATGGCCTGGGCCGTTTCTGGACGTAGATAAGTAATCGCCGAATCATCCTCGGTGGCCCCGACAAAGGTTTTGAACATCAAGTTAAAGGCCCGAGGCTCGGTCAAATCAAAACTACCGCAAACGGCGCACTGTTTGCGTCCGTCCTTTTCCGGCAATTGATCCGCCCGAAGCCGGGACTTACAGACTCGGCAGTCGACCATGGGGTCGCTAAAAGTTTCTTCGTGCCCGCTGGCGACCCAGACCTGCCGATTCATCAGGATGGAGCCGTCCATTCCAACTACATCGTCCCGTTCGCGGACCATTCGTCGCCACCAGAAATCTTTCAGATTGCGCTTTAATTCAGTGCCCAGCGGCCCGTAATCCCAAAACCCGTTTAACCCGCCGTAAATTTCGCTGGATTGGAAAATGAAGCCGCGCCGTTTGCACAGGCTGACAATCTTCTCCATTCGTTCAGATGCGGATTTGTCTTGAGCCATAGGGAGAGAGCGAAAATCTACGAACCGCAGCGAAGGTCAACGAAAAAAGACAAGGCTGCCCGGGTAACTAGACGGTCTTCACCGATCGCCGCGATGTTTTTGCTCCTTCCTACGCTTCCGTGCATTGTCGTTCCCCTCTCTTTGCTGTATCTTCAGTAGTTTATGGCGCATTACTCAGACGACTTGATCGCGGACAGCGCGGTATCGTTCAAGCATTGGTTTCTCCCTGCCATTGTGGTGTCATTTCTCCTTCATTGCGGACTGCTTTACCTGTGCAGCCAGAAAACTCTCGATCGATTTAGCTTCCTCCGATCTCCCGCGCTTAGTGCCCAGGACTTTTAGCATTAGCCGCGTGCAGATCGACCCGAAACTGCTGGAAGCCGATTCCAAACCAGCTGAGAAGCCCGGCAAAACGGCGGGAGACCTTGGCACGATCAAAAACCTGACCCAGTTTGACGGCTCCTTCGATAAGGACATCAAGGAGTTCCGGGCGACGCCCGACGTTAATTCTCCCGAAAATACCCAGCTGAAGGAAAAGCCCGGGGTGGACACCCAATCAGCCCAGATTGCCGCCGCCAAGGCTAAAGCTGAAAGCGCCGTGGCGATGGAGAAGGAACTGAGCGAGGTACGCCAGCAATTACTCTCGGATAAGCCCGACGCGCCCTCTCGGCCGAAAATTGCCACCGGCAGCAACAAAAATTCGGGTAAAACAGATAATCAGGATGTTTCCGATACCGCGTTGGCCGGGAATGCGGGTCTTCCCGCGGGGTTCAGCAATCTTGATGAATTGCTCTCTGGCTCAGGACAAGTCGGCAGTGGTACCGCGCCAATCCTGATGCCGACTGATCTTCTGTTCGATTATGACTCGGCAAATTTACGGCCAGGAGCAACTGCCAGTTTGCAGAAACTAGGCCATTTGATTCAGCGGAATCCGCAGTCGGTTTTCAGGGTCGAGGGCCATACGGATTCGTTCGGCAGCGATCAATACAACATGGACCTCAGCCAGCGCCGCGCGGAAACCGTCAAAACGTGGCTGGTCGGAAATATGAGTATCGATCCGGATCGAATTCAAACCCAAGGTTTCGGTAAGACGCGTCTGATTGTGCCGGCTGAACGATCGGTGGAGGAGCAGCAACTTAATCGACGTGTCGAGATCGTCATTCGGACGAAGAAGAGCTGAACTTTGAATCTCGCAGCTGAGACAGATCGGAAACTCTCAGATCGCTGGGAGCATGTCGCTACTCGCTGACATCTCGGATAATTGGCTCATCTATACCCATCATCCCGGCATCACGCCGATGTATCGGGCCCGTGGGCGGATTAAGGTCCCACTTTGGTGCTGCTCAACTGCGTGAGCGATCCAACCGACCATCCGTCCCAAGGCGAACAAGTGGAATCCGGAAAGCGGCGGAAGGGATGAGAACTTTACTCGCCACCGCCACCGCCAAGTCCACGTTGGCAAATTTCCGAAGCACCCGCTCCGATTCGTTGATCCTTCTCTGGATTTTTAAGAATTCCGTCGGAAAATCTTCCGCCAAGAGCCGCAAGATCAACTTCGCCCGCGGATCGCCGTCCGGGTAGAGTGGATGCCCGAAGCCCGGGATATCTTCTCCCGACCGCAGGCGGGTGTGAATGACCTCGCGAGCACTCTCCGCCTCCTCCAGTTCGCGAACAAACTGCTCTGCTCTTTCCGAAACCCGCCCGTGACGTGATCCGGAAAAGGCGCACAACGCTCCGTTGACGATTTCGTAAAGGTTGGCTCCCGCTGAGGCGACGACTCGCGCGGTAAAGGAAGAAACATTGATTTCGTGATCAAGGGTCAGGATCAAAATCGCATTCAGAACACGTTCCGCCCGTCTTGATGGTTGGCACCAACTGGTGGCTCAATTCGGATGCTGCCCGAGCGAGCGAGGGATTCGCCCTACCAGTCAGAAAGACGAGGAATTGCCGGACGATGGCCGTGCCGACTTCAGCGACCGCCGGCATGGTTAGCTGATAGCCGAGCGGATCGCCCTGGGCGCGTTCGATCAGCCAGATTTGCAGAAGATGAAAAGGGTCGGTCGATCGTTTTTGCCGGCGATGATCATCGCCTTTATGGCTTGGTAAAATTTCCCAGACCCCGCTCCAAAACCAACCGGCGACCTCCCAGAAGGATCGGTTCAGGGCCAACTCCAGGGCGCTCAATCCGCGGTAGTAGAGGCCGTCATTGGTGATCAGGGTGAGTGACGATTCCAGGAGCGGCGCCCCCCACTGAAGGGTGGCCGCCACCTCGGCTTGTGGCCTTTTCCGAATTCGTTTTCGCGCCCGCAGTTGCTCCAAATCGAGTCGATTGTATCTCCGGTCCCGTGAATTGGTACCAGGCTGCGATCGAACCAGTCCGCGGCTGACGTAAGCATACAAGGTCGGTTTGGCGACCTCCAGGAAGGATGCGGCTTCGGTGGCCGAGAGATAAATATCCATCACCCTATTTCACGATATATTGATTTATGAATCAACATTGACGTTTACTTTCTTTGATCCTTGTTTCCGGATGCACCACCTCTCGAGAGTTTCCGGTTTTTCCTGAGGTTCAAAATTATTTTCCAGAACAGTTTCCAGCGGAACGCTTCCCCAGTTACGGATGGGTTGATCGGCCCGCCGGGTTCCCACCTGAAGTTTGGACCACCGAGACCACTCACCGGGATGGTCAACAGGGAGGGTTACCGCTGACCTCCGAACAAAGCGTCCAAATCTACGATCTCCTCTGCCGTTTCACCGGAAAATCGGGCGCGATTCGGCAGGCTGAATATTTCGTCTACCGAAAACAGGATCTGGATGGTTTTAGGGCGGCTCAGGAACGGTATGCCACTGGGGCACCCATTGAACCGACTACCTGGATCCGCGCCGCCGTGAAAGATGTGAAGTTGATCCAATCGCTAGGCGTAAAGGAGTCGGGTCTGCTGGCCTCGATTTCTGACTATCACGTCTTTCACAAGTTCCAACCAGGCGGGCGGGCGCAGGCGGCCAACATCTATCTCGATGCCGTTCAACTGGCCCTCGATGCCGGTATTCGTCCGAGGCTTCATCTGGAGGATGCCTCCCGGGCGGCGATCGATTTCATTAGGTATTTTGTCGACGCCGTTCTCGAAAAGGCGGCCTCCTACCCCGCTGCTCTGCGCCCGAAATTCCGGATTTGCGATACCCTTGGGGTGGCCCTTCCCGACCAGGACGTGCCACTTCCTCGAGGGGTACCAAAGCTGTTCCAAGCGCTTCGGTCTGCCGGCCTGAGTTCGTCGGACTTGGAATTCCATCCTCACAACGATACCGGGCTGATTGTCTCCAATTCCCTGGCCGCCGTCCGGTACGGATGTTCGGCGATAAATGGGACCTGCCTCGGCAAAGGAGAAAGAACAGGGAACGCACCCTTGGAATTGATATTGTTACACCTCATCGGGATGGGGTACTACGCCGACTGCCAGCCGGATTTCACGGTCCTCAATGAGCTCGGGGAACTTTACGCTCAAATGGGCCAACCGGTAGCCGACAAATACCCTCTTTATGGCCGCGACGCTCATCGGACTCGGGCTGGAATTCATGCCGATGGGTTGAACAAGTTCTGGTCGATGTATGCGCCCTTTGATGTGCCTAAACTGATAGGTCGTCCACTGGAAGTCTCCTTGACCAAAGACTCGGGCGTCGCTGGCCTGATTTTCGTAGCCCGTCAGCAGCTTCATCGGGAATTCCGAAAGGAAGATCCAAAAATTCAAGCCGCCCACCATTGGATGCTCTGCCAGTTTGACGAAGGGCGCCAGACCGCCGTCGAGTGGGAAGAAATCGCCGAGTTTCTTCGAGAGCTAGCTGGAGTAATCGACCGTCTCCGGAGTAACTTTTGGTCCGTTTGAGCCCGGATTCGCGACAGTTTAACTGAGACAGAGTGTCCAGGAAAGATTTCGCAGGGCATGCCTCGAAGGGGCTACAGAACTCAGCCCAGGGTTTCAACCCTGGGATCGACCACCGAAAGCGACGGGCCCTGAAGCTGAAGGGGCGCCGGATCGAATCTACTAACAAGATGGCACCCGACAATTGCGCAATGCGCAACGATTGGATGCGAAATTCATCTAGTTTCATCGAATATTCTGTCGCCCTTTCAGGGCGAACCTCTATTTTGAGGGGTCCCAGGGTTGAAACCCTGGGCTGAGTTCTGTAGCCCCTTCGGGGCACGTCAACCCTTCCCAACTGGCACTGACCACTGACACTGACAACTCCCCCACTCCCCCAAACTCACCCGCATACGAGATAAACTCCAAAAGCGATCCATCCGGATCCCGGAAATAAACCGACGTGCCATCACCCCGGGCACCGGCCCGAGCGACCGGTCCAAGTTCTATCTTGATACCATGAGTTTTGAGGTGATTCACAGCCTCCCCGATCGGGCCAATCCATTCAAAGCAAAGGTCACTGCCTCCCGGCGGCACCGGGATTCTGGCCAACGGGTGCGCCTCCACTCCCGGACCATGCAAATTGAGTTGGGCATTTTCGAACCGATAAGCCCAACGCCCTTTTTTCGAGACCAGTTCGACGCCAACGACCTCACGATAAAACGTGTTTGAAGTTTCCCAGTCCGAAATGTGAATCACGCAATGATCGAATCGTGTCGAAAAACTCACGGCAGAAACATAGATGCGAATCAGCTGAGCAATCCAGCGCAAAACGAGCGATCAATCGAGGAGGGGAAACGGGTATCCCCGTTAGTCCGAAGAACGAATTTCACCGGTTTTTGAGAGCAGTACGCAAAACCAGCGCGTCGCCCGAAAATTCGACAAAATTATGACCAGGATCACGGTGAGAGGGACGCAGAGAAACGCCCCAACGATGCCCCAGATTGAGCCCCAGACGATCAAGGAGACAATGACCGTCAAGGGACTCAGGTTGAGCGTTTCCCCCATCACATTTGGTTCAACGATGTTTCCCATCAACTGCGCAATGGCGGTAATCCCGATTCCGATCACCAGGAACGGGCCGAGATCGTCGAACTGCACCGCGGCTAGCATCGTTGGCAGGAGCGTGGCGACGATGACTCCGATGGTCGGGATGAAATGCAAAACAAAAATCAGCAGAGCCCAAAACTCTGCAAAATCCAACCCGACAATCCGCATCAAAATGTAAGACAGGCCGGCACTGGTGAAACTAACGGCGGTTTTCACCCCGAGGTAGGTGTGAATATCGCGATCGATCCGGCGGATGAGCCGAATGGCATTTTTCCGCCGCTCCGGATCAGGAAACAGCGCCTGGATCTTGATCGGCATGAATCGCCGTTCCAGCATGATGAACAGGCCGTAAATAACGATCAAGGTAACGTCTTCCAGGAGAGAAGCCACTTGCTTGGCGACCGCCGTAAACACCGATCGCAAATCGATCTCTTTGACTAGCTGTCGAAGCTCCGGTGGCTCCTCAATTCCCGCCCTGGAGAAAATCTCTCCCTGTAATTGTTGGAGCCGGGCCTGGTACTTCGGTGCGGCTGCGGCAACGTGCCGCGCGTTCTCGGAAACAATCTCGATCAAGACAAAACCCAGTCCGAAGATGATCCCGAAGGCCAGAATCACAGAAATCACATTCGGGACCGAATGACCGGCGATCCGGATTTTCTTGATCAACCGGCTTAAAATATCGACGAGATAAACGGCCAACACCGCCATCACCAACGGAACAAAAAAATGTTCCCCTTTGCTGAGCACATCAAAAGTGGCGATGACGATTCCAAGCGTGAGAGCAACGGTCAGAAGTCTGCGTAAGTAACTCGCCCCCTTGGGGGTTTGATCGAACATGGGGTTCACTTGGGCTATTGGCGGTTCAATGGAACTCGTTTACTCAGACCGTAATCTTTATTCGCCGGCCCGCAGTTGCGCTTTCAATCGCCCCGAGCACCATCGCCAGGCTGTGGATATTGTCGGCACTCCGTGTTTCGGCGGGAATTCCGTCGGTGATGTTCCGCAAAAATTGGTACATCACGCTAAAGTGCCCTCGAGTCTCCTTGGGGATCCGGCTCTTCGGTCGGGACAAAACCCTCGCACTCATAAAAGAATCCTTCCGCTTTCTTGACATATTCTCCTCGAATATCGTCAAGGCCGTCCCAGCAAATCGTGCCTTTGGTTCCGCTAATCCGCCAGACACTATCCCAAGGCGTGCGCAAGCCTTCAGCGCACCAGCTTCCACGAAACGTGCACCGGATGCCCTCGGTCATTTGGAAAATTGCATGCGCCGAAGCGCCATGTTGCCACCAAGACCCTTTCGGATTCCATTCTTCGCAATAGACCGACTCCGCATTTGCGCCGGTCAAATAACGCGCCGTGTCAAACGGATGAATCGCCATATCCGTCAATAGAATGTGATCCATTTTCTCCCGGAACCCTCCAAAATGGGCCGGAACGAAGAAATCAATATTCACGGTGGTGATTTCGCCGATCAAGCCTTGGTCCAACAAGCGGCGGATTTTGCGCGCGCCGGGGTTGAAGCGGCGATTCTGGATGACCGCATGAACGAGGTTATTCTTCTGGGCAAGATCGATCAAACGATGAGCTTCAGTCAGGCTCATGGCCAGCGGCTTCTCTTCGAGCACATGCAAACCGTTCATCAATCCTTTAGCATCCACCTCGGCGTGAGCGGCGGGTATGGTACAATCGAAAAGCATCTGGGCACCCGCCTTTTCGATTGCCACGTCCAGATTGTCAAACAATCCGGCCTCCAAATGGAATTCCGAAGCTCGTGCTCGCGCAAATTCAAGGTTTAGATCCACCAGCGCGGAGATATCGATCCCAATTTCCTGCGCGCTCCGAATCCACTCCGCGCTCATCGCGCCACAACCGACCATAATAGCTGTAAATTTACTCGGCATGCTTTATTTATTTCACAATCCAACGGACCCGGGCCAGTATTTTGCGTCTGGCCCGGCCAGCTGATCATTGAGCTCAGGCGATTTTGGGATGTTTTATTGCCCCGACGAAGGGGCTGAAGACAGGTAAATGGCGCTAAGTTAAGGGTAGTTTGGGATGTTTTTGCCCTGAAGAATCTTGCTCACGCCCTTCCTAGAAGCCGTTGGAACCGTCTGCAAGCCCGTCCCGGAGGGACAGACCGATCGTAGCCTGGCACGAAGTGCCTGGTAAAGCGTCTTCGAAAGAACCGTCCCGTAGGGTACGGTATGATCGGGCGCAGCTAATGACGTTCTCGATCGATTCGTGCTTACACCTGAAAGAATTACACCGTACCCTACGGGACGGACTTGGGGGATTCGGGCTAGGCGAGTTTCCGGAAATAGATTTTCAAAGCTGGACTCGGCGTCCGTTCCTGGTGGCGCAAAAGTTCCCTCCGCGCTCTCTTTCTTATCCTCAGTGTCCTCGTTATAGTCCAGCGCATCACACTACCCCCATGAACGATGAACTTTTTGGAATTAGTAGCTTGCGTCTTTCCGAGGCCTCGAGTTTCGAAGCTTGTAATGCAGGTCTTTTTGTTTCGCCGGCCCACGGAATCCATCCAGAACGGGTCATCGACTCTTACGAACTCATTTTGGTCCGCAGCGGCACCTTGGTTTTAGAAGAAGAAACCACCGTCTTTGCACTTGAGCAGGGGGATACCCTCATTCTCTGGCCAGGGCGGGTTCATCGGGGAATCGCCCCGTATGCCTCGAATACCTCGTTTTATTGGATGCATTTTTATCTGGGACCCAAGATCCTCGATCCACCCAGCGAAGGCGCCTCAATTCCGCAGCATTGCCGATTACCCGAACCTCTTCGATTGACGGAATTATACCTGAGATTCCTGGACGATCAGGAGCGGCATCGGCTGGAAAGAGACTATGCGTCAACCTTGGTAAAGCTGATGTTGCTGGAAATTGCGCTGCAAAACGGTCCCCTCTTTTCCACCGAAAGGCGATCGCAAAATCTGGCGATTCAGGCGCAGACCCTCATTACACGCAGCTTTCGTGAACCACTTTCGACCTCGTTAATTGCCCGTAAACTCCATCGCAACCCGGACTACCTCGGCCGTATTTACCGCCAGACCTACGGTTGCAATCCCACCGAAGGCATTCATCGCGCCAGAATGAAACACGCGAAGAACCTGCTCCTCCTCACGTCGCTGAACGTCGACGAAATCGCCGTGGCCTGCGGTTACGAGGATTCCGACTATTTTCGTAAGGTTTTCAGGCGTTTTTTTGATATGCAGCCCCGCCGTTTTCGAGCGCTGCATGTCAAACAACACCTTAATTCCGCTTAACTCCGGATTAGTTACTGACCCTCGGGATATTTCGTCCCAGAGGGACCGCCTTTGTTTTGCGCCCGACGAAGGGGCTACAGAACCCATCCCAGGGTTTCAACCCATAAGCGCTAACCTAATGACTTAATCAAAGCTTCGGCGGGGAATGTATTTCGTCTCGGAGGGACAGCATGATCGTAGCCAGGCACGATGTGCCTGGGACAGCGCCACCCCAAAAGAGCCGTCCCGTAGGGTACGGTATGATTCGCGCAGGCCTGCGTACCGATTCGATGATTGGAGCGACGAAATTTTGAATACGCGGCACACATCCTCGATGAGAAATACCTCTGCGTTTAGCTGCGCACGATCATACCGTACCCTACGGGACGGTTCTCTCGGCGGACGATTTCCCAGGCACTTCGTGCCAGGCTACGATCATGCTGTCCTCTGGGACGCTAATTAGCGCTTATGGGGTTTAACCTGGGTATCGTCCATCAAGAGCGACGCGCCCTGAAGGGGGCGCCAGATCGAACGTCGTAACAAGGCGGAAGCGGGTCCGATGGTCGAATCGCGATTAAGGCAGGGTAGCAGGACCCTCCACCAGCGTCCTCTGCCGTCGGTAGATTTCGGTCACCAGTCGCAACGCGGCCAGCGATAACGGGATGGAAAAGAAGTCGCCGAGGATTGCCAGGACGGCGGCCAGCGTCCATTGCTCATTGGTGGAGGCCTGAATCGCGAGTTCCAGCGAAATCTGCGTTATCCCGGTGTAGACCAAAAATAAGGTCCACCAACTGGCGATCAACCATGAGCCTGGTCTCTTTGGCCAGTCTCTGGGATCGTCACTGGCTCGCCAAATTTCATTCATCACCTGGACCGGGCGAATTAAGCTCAGAATCGGGATGAAATAGTAGCCCACTGCCCAGCCCGGCGAAAATCGCAAACCTTGCGCTCCGAACCCCTGGATATTTTTGTAAGATCGATAAATCCACTTCAAAAAGATAATACCGGTGAGAATGCCAAGACCCGATTGCAGCAATCCGATAAACCCTTGGACGGGATCGTTGCTGGCCACCTGGTCCGGGGAGAGTTGACCCACCTGAACCTGCAAAAATTCTGCTATGTCATCGACCAGTGCCACGCAGGCGATCAGGACGCTGATCCAAAGCAGCCGTTGCAAAAATTTTGTCAGTCCAGCGGGATCCAGGAGAAATTGATAGGAATAATGGGGAACTTCGGATTCTTCCGTCGCCAATATCTCAGAGGCCACCGGATAGTCTCCCAGCCACTGAGTCACTGGTTTCCACTCGGGCATTCCCTCCTGCCAGTAAATCGTCCCGCTGGGCATCAAACCCTCTTTCCAGAGATGACGCGCCTCTTGCTCAGACCTTTGCGTCATCTGGCCATCTGGATATCTGAGATAAATAGCGTCCATGCAGGAGGAGTTCCCTATAGAACACTACCGGCAGCGCCGCAAGTGGCACAGACTGTGAGCAACGGGCGAACTGGACCGGGGTGGATGGTGTGAATCCAGGGAACTTCCAGTGCCCTGCTGACTACTCTGCGGAGATAAATTCTTCCTTATGACGAGCTATGAATTCATCAAGTGCCGCTCGAATCGCAATTCCTATGCTGGTGTCGCCGAACCATTCGTCTGGATGGCGGATCACCCATTCAGCCAGAGCGAACTTCAAGATCTCACTGGGATCAACCGCGGATTTTTGCTTTTCCAGCCAGTAGAGATGATGAGAGGAAAGCTGTGATTGAAGCCAGGGATCTACCTCGTTGGTCCGTTCCTCGTCGCGCCGCTCTCTATCCTTGTCGTTCATAACACACTGACTCTTGCTGCAAATTCGCTAGTTGCTCTCATCCGTTCCTTGTTTGGCTGACCGCCGCAATTTGATTTAGCAGCGGCTATGCCACAGCAGCAGGATGTAGGAAAACCACCGATAATCTCGGTTACCACCCGAGGGAAACGGGGGGTTCAGCCATCACGAACCGACCGCCGACCCGATTTTGATGTCACAATCGGGACGCTAGATTCCCGAAAACGCAATCAACCGACTAGCGAAAATGCCGAGAAGAATTTGAACGGAGAAAACTTACTTTTTGCCATACTCACCGCCAGTGGCGGAGGCCAATAGTGAGGTCTGGAGACGCCGGAGCACTGCTTCCTCGGTGATTTTCCTACCTTCCAGATCTGTCACGTAGAAGCTGTCAAAAGCCGCTCCCTTTTCTGTCGCGATCCGGGACAAGGCGATATTGACTTTGGCATCGCGAAAGGCAGACCAACACGTCGTACAACAGGCCCAGGCGATCCGCGGTTTGCAGATCGATCACCGTGTAACCGGAATTGATCTCATTGGAAATCATCAATTTCGTCGGTAACTCGAGACCGATCGGAAGGTGAAACGCGGTCCGTTTTCGCGCCTTCTCCAGGAGCGGCGTAAAGTCGTAATCGATCTTCTCCAACGATTCTTGTAAGACGGATTCCACCTGTTGCAGATCCCGTTCGTCGGAGACCGGTCGAAAACTGGTGTCGCAGACGCGAAAGATGGCTAACATCAGATTATCGACGCGCGTGTAAACGTCGGCACTCAGGATATTAATCGAGGCCGTCGCGAAGGAACCCGCTATTTTGGCCATCAGCGCCGCTCGGTCCCAAGTGCAGATCCAGAATTCGCTATGGCCCTGGTCCGGCTTGCTGTGCCACTTGACCGCCGCCGAAAGTGCCAGCTTGGGATTGCGTGATCTCAATTCAACGAAGCTGCGAAACAGCCGGAGGTGGCCAACGATTTCGTTAATATTATGACTCTGAAAATAACGATCGGGCATCGAATTGAAATGCACTTCGATCTCCTCCGCAGAGTCTTTAGCCATTTTCTTCGCGACTGCTTGCTGGAGGTCTTCGCGGGCGATTCTCCGTTCAGCAAAAAATTCGCGTTCGTCATGCAGATAGCTGGAAGTTGCATGGTAGAGATGCCAGACCAGAGGTCTCCTTCCAGTCGGACCAATTCTGCCCGCCGGTCCCTTGACCATCAGCCAACGTCAGGAGCATGAGCGCATCAAGGTTCTCCGGATTGCGCACCACTTCTGCAAAATCCGCAATGGTCGCCGAATCCTCCAGATTTCGACGTTGGGCAATCTCTGAAAGCGTCATGTGATGATCAACCAGCAGGATCAGCCGGCGTCTTCTTTCCGGAGCAAGCTGAAGCCGGGCGGCGACTTTCTGCGCGTTGAGCGCACTGGCTTCCGCATGGTGGCGGGCACCGGAGGCTTTGCCCGTGTCATGAAGCAGGAGCGCCAGATAAAGCACGTAAGGATCTTCCAGTTGCAGGAAGAGCGACTTGTAAGGTGAGAGCTTTGGATCTTCGGTATCAATCACTAAGTCTAACTTTTCGATGCAGACCAGCGTATGCTCGTCCGCGGTATAGCGGTGAAAAAATTCGTGCTGCACAAGGCAAGTCAGTTCCCCGAATTCCGGAATATATTTTCCCAGAAAATCGACCTCGTGCATCATCCGAAGAATGTGTCCGACCTGGCCCTTCCTCGACAAAATCGCCTGGAACGTTTCGCGGGCCGCCCGGGCGTATTGAAACGTGCGATTAACTAACCTGGTCCGCCGGCGGATCAATTGCTGGAGTTCCGGACTGAGCTCCAATTCGCGCTGCTGGGCGTAGAGGAAGACCCGGATCAGGCGAAAAGGATCTTCGTGAAAAACTTCCGGATTCTCGGAATAGATCAGTCTTCCATGGCTGTAAAACCCGTCAAACTGTTCGGTTTTCAGTTTACGCTTGGCCAAAAATCCGAAGACCGGTTTTTGCTCTTTTTCCCGGATATCCGGTAAGAGAAATCCTTCGGTGACTCGCTTGGCGGTCAGATAAATGGTCCTGGCGTGCTGGTAATAATCGCGCATGAAAGATTCGCTGCGACGAAGCACGTTCTTCTGCGGGTAGTGAAAGGAATTGGCGATCTGGCCCTGATAGAAAAGGGTCATCAGATCCGAGGGCCGCTTACTTAAGTAGTGAAATTCCGTACGGACACGTTGCAGAAAATCGTACGCCCGATCAATCGCTCGACGGTCGCTTTCACTGATATATTTCCGTTCTACTAACTTGGCGGTACTCATCACCCCATCCCGGAAATAGCAAATCCATTGCATGTTATGGTAGTCGCGCAAGCCGCCACAGCCATTCTTGATGTTCGGTTCTTGCATGAAAACCGAACCCCCGTATTTCCGGTGGCGTTCATCCTGGTTTTCCAACCGCCACTTCAGGTAGTGATCCACCTGTCCTCTGACGCAACGTTCAAAAAACTCTCTCCGGAACTTCGAATGTCGCCGGTGGTCGCCGGCCAGAAATCGTGATTCCAGCAGCGAGGTCTTGGTTAGCACGTCCGAGTTAGCCAGCTTAATCGCTTCGTCGATGGAGCGGGTGGAATGTCCGACCTTAAACCCGACATCCCATAACATGTAGAGAACTTGTTCGATTACTTCTGTCGCCTCTCCGGTGACTCGAGCCGAATCGTGGAGAAACAAAATGTCGACGTCGCTGTAGGGACTTAATTCGCCGCGGCCATAACCACCGATTGCCAAAAGGGCCACCGGCGGCGTTTTATCCGCATAAGCGGATCCTTCCACTGCTCCTTCGAACAAGTGGCGGAGAACGATATCTAATAGTGCCGCCCGATCCCGTACTATTTCCAGGCCCCCAGCTCCCGAGTAATGTTTCAACCGGAGCCGATGTTCTTCTATCTTAAGAAATTTCTTGTAGAGATCTAATCGCTCCCGAAGGCGTCTGCTCCCTTCGGACGTCAACTGGCGCTCAGCGTGCGCCAGAATTTTCTCAAGATGTTGGGACATTTACGGCAAACCCGAAGTTACATTAAATATTCAAGATTGCAGATGAGAAACTTCAGCCAGCCACACATTTAGTCTGGGCGGCACGGTCGATCGCCTAAATCCAGAATTCATAGTCCTGCGACGCGCTCGCGTAGTTGCTCGAGCTTGAGCAGGAAGTCTTTTTCTCTTTGTCGATGTTCCGTAACAATCGCGGCTGGCGCCCGGGCGACAAAACTTTCGTTCCCCAGTTTTTTCCGAACCGTTTCAATTTCGACTTCCAGTTTCGCGATTTCCTTCGTCAGCCGTTCCTTTTCCGCGGAAAGATCCACCACTCCATCCAGGGGAATGAAGACCTGGCCGAGCGCCGTCATCGCGACTGGAACGCCCGGCAGCGCGAACAAATTCCGGAGCGACTTCGAAGGGGTCAGCGTTAACCAAACGACCAAAAACCCGGAAATCACCCGTTACGGCAGGTTTCAGGATCATTCTGACTCTTTTATTCGAGGGAATTCGATACTCCGCCCGAAGATTCCGGGTCACCGTCGCCGCTTGATAGACCTGTTGCGCAAATGCGATATCGAGAGGATCCAGCCGGTTGTTATCCACTCGTAAATTGTTCACCGGGGCGAATTGAATGCTCGAATCACCGAAGTTCATTCGATGCCAAAGTTCCTCGGTGATGTGTGGCATGAACGGATGGAGCAGTCGCAAAACGCCGGAGAGAACGTAGTCCGCTACGCTCAGGCAATTCAAACGGACGACCTCCTCCTTGCTTTGTAATTCCGTCTTGGCTGCTTCCAGATACCAATCGCAAAAATCACTCCAAACAAAGTCGTAAAGCGATTGGGCAACCTCCGTAAACAGGTAGCCAGTGTAGGCGTTTTCAACACGATCGATTGTCTCGTTCAGACGGAACAAGACGTAGGAAGAATAAGGACTGAACCGTTCCGACGTTAAACTCTGGGTCGGCGGTCCTTGCAACTGGCGGAAACGGCAAGCATTCCAGAGCTTATTCGCGAAATTTCTCCCCTCTTCGATCTGTTTTTCGTCGAACCGGATATCCTGGCCATGGGGCGCGATCCGCATCAAACCGAACCGGAGCCCATCAGCTCCATATTTCGCAATCAAATCGAGCGGGTCGGGCGAATTACCTAGACTCTTTGACATTTTCCGCCCCTGGAGATCCCGAATGATTCCCGTGAAAAATACATTTTCGAACGGGATCTCTTCCTGGTACTCGAATCCCGCCATAATCATCCGAGCCACCCAGAAGAAGATGATATCAGGGCCGGTCACCAGATCCTGGGTCGGGTAAAACCGTTCCCTGGTGGCTTCATCCATCGTCGCGAAAGGCCAGAGCCAGGCCGAAAACCAGGTGTCGAGGACGTCAACATCCTGGTGCCAATTCTTCTCATCCCGGGGCGGTTCGGTGTCGACATGAATCCGAGCCGGATCGTCGTTGTGATACCAGACAGGAATTCGGTGTCCCCACCAAAGCTGCCGGCTGATACACCAATCCTGGAGATTTTCGATCCAGTGTTCAAAGGTCTTGATCCAGCGTTCCGGCCGAAATCGAATTTGACCGGTCGAAACTGCCTCCAGGGTTTCCGCAATCCGCGGGTACCTCAAAAACCATTGCTCACTGAGCCGCGGTTCAATCGGTACCCCACCTCTTTCGCTGTATCCTACGTTGTTTTGATATTCCTCCTCCCGGACCAGCAATCCTAGTTCCCTCAATTTTTCAACCGCTTTGGCCCGAGCCTCGAATCGATCCATCCCGTCGAATTCTTCGCCGGCCAAGGCGTTCAAGCTCCCGTCGGGATTCATCACATCGACCACCTCTAGACCATGACGCTGGCCAATCGCAAAATCGACTTTGTCATGGGCCGGGGTGACTTTCAGGACGCCGCTCCCGAAAGCCGGATCGATCGCCTCGTCGCCGATGATCGGAATCTTCTTTCGTGGAAAAGGTCGCCAGCAATGTTTGCCAATGAATCGTTGGTACCGAGAATCGCCCGAGTTGACGGCCACTCCGGTATCACCCATCAGCGTCTCGGGCCTGGTCGTTGCGATCTCCAGATAGGTTCCGGGTTCTTCGACGATCTCGTACCGCATGTAGTAAAGTTTGCCGGCGGTGGGCGTGGGAATTACTTCTTCATCGGAAAGAGCAGTCTGATAAAACGGGTCCCAATTGACCATCCGTTTACCGCGATAAATCATGCCTTTCCGATAAAGATCGACGAAGGTCTGCTGCACCGTTCGCACATACTCCGGATCCATGGTAAACCGTTCGCGCGACCAGTCGCAGGAACAGCCTAACCTTCGAAGTTGTTGGATAATGATTCCGCCGTATTTCTCTTTCCACTCCCAGACCTTTTGGATAAAGGCTTCGCGACCCAAGTCGTGCTTGGTCTTTTTCTCAGCCCGGAGC
Source organism: uncultured Verrucomicrobiae bacterium (assembly GCA_963808535.1). Classification (GTDB taxonomy): domain Bacteria; phylum Verrucomicrobiota; class Verrucomicrobiia; order Chthoniobacterales; family JAFAMB01; genus JAFAMB01. The sequence continues at coordinate 152,409 of CAWEGF010000007.1, forward strand.
ATCTTCTCAACGACATTTTGCGTCGCAATTCCGGCATGATCCATCCCCGGCAGCCAAAGCACTTCTTTGCCCAGTGCACGAGCTCTTCTAGCCAGAATGTCCTGGATCGTGGTATTCAAGACATGCCCCATCGTCAGCACGCCAGTGACATTCGGCGGAGGAATCACCATGGCATACGCTGGCTTTTCCGATTCCGTTCTCGCCTGGAAGCTCTTCTCGTCCAGCCAGATCTGATACCATTTTTCCTCCACCAACTTAGGTTCATAGGCGGCTGAAATCTCGGCGCTCATGGGAAGCGGAATTTGATCCCGAGGCCGCAATTCCGCAACTGCTGAATTGACGTTCAGCGTTCAACGTTCAACGTTCAGCGTTCAGCGGGCGCAGTCCTCTCCTAGGGAGCCTTAAAGAAGCAAATAGAAGCAAATGCGAGATGCTTTGCTCACTGGCGCCGAACGCTGAACGTTGAACGCCGAACGTTGAACGCTTATTTCAGGACCAGGAAATGCTCCCAATCCTCGATATTGTGAGCATTCCTGATAAAGGAACTGACTGGGAGTTCTCGAGGGGTCTGCGGTTTCTTTTTCAGTTGCAGACCTACCTCCTCGGGCAGCCGGTTGCCTTTCAGGCTGTTAATCCGCTTATCTGCCAGCACACAGTTCTCCCACGAGGTAAGGCCACCACGGGAACGCGGCACGATATGGTCGATATTCCCCTCGTGAGGCGCTAGCTTTTTGCCTGTATATTGGCAGTGGCCGCCATCCCGTTCCCAGATTCCTTTGGCGGAAAGTTTGGGCCGGCGCTTTGGTACCTTGTTGTAGCGCGCTAACACCAGAACCGTGGGAACCCTGACTAACCCACGGACGGTGCGCACTGCGTAATCCTCTTCCCGCACCGGAAGGCCGAGCCAATCTTGCCATCGAACCGGCCGCATGTCGCCGGCGCCGAACATGTCGAGGGCAGTGGCATTGCCGTTTGCCATCATGCAAAAAGCCTGCGCGGGCGTCTTCACATCGATCGCCTGCCAATTTCGGTTCAATACAAGAACCGTTGCTTTATTCAAGACGTCACTCATAGCGTCTTCTAACTTTACTTCCCGGCGAAAAACCGTTGAACAATTGCCTCAAAAGAGGCAATTCGTCCAGCACAGAAAGCAATCGTTTATGTTTCCTACCTGCGATTACCATACTCATCCTCAAGGACACACGGTGCGTCCTTACACTCTCGAGCTGTTGCAACCATGGATTGATCAATGCCGCGCCAAGAACATTCAGAGCATCGCATTCACCGATCATGACCGCTATGTGGACGGCGTTGACTTCGGGGTGATCGACCGCCTGCGCGAACAGAATCCTGACATTGAAATCCTCGCCGGGATCGAACTCGACAACGATCCCGTTACTTCCAGCAATGGACTTACGCTGGGTGGAAAAAAACTGGGAGCGACTCGATTTTGTGCTCGGATCGGTCCATTACTTCGAGGGTGAAACCGAGATGCTGGACCGCGTCGGTGAGACGGGCCAGATCGAGGCCCGCGGTACCTCGGAGGCCTTCGATCAATACGCGCGCGAGTTGGAGAAACTGGTGCAAAGGGGCCACATCGATTGCCTCGCTCATCTTGATCTGGTGAAGATTCACGGGTTGTCACCCAGCGACTACGATCCGGTCGATCGGTTCCGTCCGATCCTCGAACTTGCGTGCCGAGGAGGTCTGGCGATCGAAGCGAGCACCGCCGGTTGGCGTAAGACCGTTCAGGAGCAATATCCGCATGTCTCCCTTCTAAAAGCGGCCTTCGAGCTGCAGATTCCAATCACTACCGCCTCCGACGCGCATTCCCAGGCCCAAATTGCCGCTGATTACGAACGGCTAAGCACCGTTCTCGATGCCGCCGGGATAACCGAGATCGTTACCTTCCGGCATCACCGACCAGCGCGAAGAGAAAACTTTTAAACCACAGATTTCACAGATGACACAGATTAAGAAAATGGGTTTGGCGTTGCGGCGGGGCACGGTTTAGCGGAGTAAAACGCACGTATAGCGACTATCGCCAGAAATTTTTCCGACCGTGGCAGAGATGCGCCTCTGGTTCGCCCTTAGCGTCGCTCGCCCAAGCGCCCAACATTTTCCCAATCTGTGTCATCTGTGAAATCTGTGGTTTAAAAGTCCTCTCATCCCCTAAATCGTCTCCACCAGGAACATGCCTTGGACGATCCGCGTTTCCAAGGAATTGATTTCCAGCTGCAGGGCTTGCCTGGCGGTGGTCAGGAAAGAGTTCGAGCTATCTGTCAAAGCCACGTTTAACTTCCCGCTTCCGTCGCTAGTGTTCTCCAGCTCACATTCCACAAGGGTTTGTTTAACTGCCACCGCGCAATTCTTTGCGGAGTCGACTAACTTAACTGCACTTCCGGCGACTTCCTGAATCAAAGGCGCCAACAATGGGTAGTGAGTGCAACCGAGGACCAGGGTATCAATTCCAGCCCGAATCACTGGATCGAGATAACGATGTAACACTTCCCGGGTGACCTTGTCCATCAGCCACGCCTCTTCCACCAGCGGCACCAACAAAGGACAAGCTTGGCTAGTCACCCGCACCGCCGGATTCAAAGCCTTGATTGCCCTCTCATAGGCCTCACTCAAGATGGTCGACTTAGTTCCAATCACGCCGACGTGGCCAATTCGAGTTTCTTTTACCGCCGCGCGGGCTCCGGGAGCGATCACTCCGACAACGGGTACTTTCAATATTTCCTGAAGCTTCGCGACCGCCAGGGACGAGGAAGTGTTACAGGCCACCACAATCATCTTGGCGTTTTCGGCTAGCAACAACCCACTTATTTCAATGCTATATCGTTCGATCGTTGACTTGCTCTTGCCACCATAGGGGAGCCTGGCGGTATCTCCGATATAAAAGATGTCTTCTTGCGGCAACAGATCACGCAGCGCCCTAACCACCGTCAGGCCACCAATGCCCGAATCGAATACTCCAATCGGTCGCAGGGCTGGCTCACTGGCGTGCATCTTCGGGCAGCGTATAGACGTTCGGTTTTAGGGGATCCCAGATTGATGCCCCTGACGTTGTCGACTCCGGCTGGGACACTCCGCCCCGTTTGACCATTATCTGCTCTGTGGTTCCAACTCGGTTCAGCGCTCGATTGTATGAGAGCAGGCCCTGCAAAATTGCTTGCGCCAGGAGTTGTCGGTAGATCGGTGTCGCGATGCGGACCCGATCTTGCGGATTAGTTAAAAACCCGCCTTCGATGAGCACCGCCGGCACGTTGGTATCGCGCAGCACGATAAACCGGGCCCGCTTGATCCCCCGATCGCTACCCCCTACCCGGGTGATCAGTGCGGAATGCATCGCCGTCGCTAAGGCAATGTTTTCCGGGTCGCGTAAATTACCCATGCAAGGCTGAAGATCTGACAAAGTGAGATACAAGCTATTGGTCGACGGAACTCCACGCGGTGCCAGACTATAGGTTTCCAAACCGGCCGCTTCCTCCCGAGCCCCAGCATTAAAATGCACACTCACGAAGACGGCATTGGATTGCCGGTTGGCAAAGGCGGCCCGATCTTCCAACGGAATAAAGACATCTCCGGAGCGGGTAAGGCGGACATTGAATCCCGCCTTCAACAACAAGTCCCGCGCCCGCTGGACCACGTCCAGAGCAAAGTCTTTTTCACTCCCTAAAAGGCTTTGGGCTCCCTGATCGAAGCCACCATGACCGGCATCGAGAACCACCGTATGGATCGGCTTGGCCTGCATTTTCGCGGGGCGCAGAACCGGTTCCACCAATTTACTGAGGTCCATTCTCGACATCAGGACCCGGTCATCCACTTTGATGATTGGAAAACTGAGAATAAACTTAAGCCCATTCAGGTAAAGCTCTCGGGAGTTAACACCACCCAGCATCCGAAGGGTGGTTCCCTCAAGGTTGATAGTATCGCCGGAATAGCTGGCTTGGGTGAAGCTGTAAAACTTCGCCACGTCTTCGATCGGAACGTAATCGCGTCCTTCGTGCTTAACGAGTGTCCACTCAAACGCCAACGCTTGACAGGCAAACAAGAATAGCACCGCAACGCAAACCCTCTCGCAGCGGATCACGACGGGAGAATGGTTCTGAAGCGATCTATTGGCAAGAAAAAAGGATAGGCAATCCTATCTCTTCACCATTCCGATCCGCTTCCTCGGCGCTACGTTTCTTCGCCTTGAAGCTCGTAGGCCAGCACACTTAAACTATAGATTGCTGCCGTTTCCGTCCGCAGAACCGTGGGGCCAAGGCTGACCGGAATGCAACCTGCGCTTTTCGCCCACGATGTCTCGGCTGGAGTAAAATCTCCTTCCGGTCCAATCAGAATGAGAGCAGAACTTGGGCTTCGATCGTGTTGTTCACGAAAGCCAGCTAACACTTTTTTAAAACTGCGCGCATCATTCTGGAGAGAAGCCACCAAAGGAAGTTCATAGCGGTCGAACCCGGCAAAAAACTGTTTGGGACTGATCGGCACCGTGATCTCGGGAAGCCAATCCTGTCCGGATTGTTTCGCCGCTTCGATGATCACCTGTTGCCATTTCTCGCGCTTCTTACGCAATTCATCCTCTTCCAGGTGCACCACCGTGCGGTCCGAGAGCAGCGGAACTATTTTCGCTACCCCGAGTTCCGTGGCCTTCTGGATGATCAGATCCATGTTTTTACCTTTGGGAATCGCTTGCGCGAGAGTAATGGCGCAGCGCAGCGGATCTGTTTTTGCCCGGATCAACTCTTTCAGCTGGACGGTTCCCTTTTCGATGGCTGAGATTTCTGCCGTGATTTCCGAACCTCGCCCATTAAAAACTACCACTCGGGATCGCACCCCTAACCGGAGTACATCAACGCAATGGTGAGCTTCCGACGCGTCCAACACCAAAGGCTTAAGACTCCACCGCTCCGGGGAAATGTAAAACCGATGCATGTTCACAAAACCATCAACGGAAAAAGTCTTTGGCCTTATCGAAAAAAGTTTTATGCATCGGACTGTTATCCGCACTGCATGAGGAAGCGAATTCCTCCAGCTTTCGCCGTTGGTCGGAATTCAATCTGGTCGGTACTTCAACGATGACCCGAACGCGCAAGTCGCCTCGATTCTTCGTGTCCATGTTCTGGACGCCGTGACCCCGCAACCGAAACTGGGTGCCGCTTTGAGTTCCAGCCGGGATTTTTAGCAACGCCTGGCCCTGGAGCGTTGGCACTTTTGCTTCGCCTCCCAAGGCCGCCGTGGAGAAGGAGATCGGAATATCGCAATAGAGATCATCGTCTTCTCGCGTGAAGATCTCGTGCTCCCGCACATGCATCACCACGTACAAGTCACCAGGAGGACCTCCGCGAACTCCCGCTTCCCCGTTCCGGGAAGACCGCAATCGGGCGCCGTCATCGATGCCGGCCGGGATCTTGAGTTTTACTCGCGACCTCTTTTCCAATCTGCCATCGCCTCCGCACTCTCGGCACGGGCGGTCTATCACTTGCCCGGTTCCGCGACAACGCGGACAGGTCTGGGACACTTGGAAAAAACCTCGCGAGGTGATGACCTGACCGCGACCCTGGCAAGTCGGGCAGGAGGTTGCCCGCGAACCCGCTTCGGCTCCCGATCCACTGCAACTGGTGCACGTCTCGTGCTTCAGGATCTCGATCTCTTTTTCGGTGCCAAATGCCGCTTCCTCCAAGGTAATCTGCAAATCATATCTCAGGTCAGAACCGCGTTGCCGACCGCTCCGATCCCTGGAAGCCACGCCGGAGCCAAAAATTTGGTCAAAAATGCCGCCTCCTCCTTCTGCCCCGGCTCCGAAAACTTCGCGGAAAATATCGAACGGATCATGGAAATTGCCTGCTCCACGATTTGCCCCAGCTCCGGCCCCAAAGGCCGCGTGCCCGTACCGGTCATAGGCAGATCTCTTGTTCTCGTCGATCAAGACCTCGTAGGCTTCACCGAGTTCCTTGAACTTGTCTTCCGCCCCGGCGTCTCCAGGGTTTTTGTCTGGATGAAATTTAACAGCCAGCTTGCGATACGATTTCTTGATATCCTCGACGGTGGCGTTCCGGTCCACTCCCAGAACTTCGTAATAATCGCGTTTCGTAGCCATTCGTTATTTCCCGGCACCGGGCGTTACAGAATCCTCACCGACCGAAGCTCCTTTGGAGACCACCACATTCGCGGGACGAATCAATCGGTCCTTCAATCTGTAGCCTTTTCGCAACTGCCGGATAACGAAACCTTCGCCAAATTCCGAACTTTGTTCCTGGGCGATGGCCTCGTGCACATTGGGGTCAAAGTGCTGTCCGCTGGCATCAATCGTCTCCACTCCGCAACTGGCCAGAAAATCCTGAAGCTGTTTGAAGACCATCATCATCCCATCCTGAACGGCCGATTGGCTTCCACCGGTCTTAGAGGCTTGCACACCAAGTTCGAAATTGTCGAGGATCGGGATCAAGCGCTCCAGGAAACTCGCGTTGGCGTAACGAATAGCATCGTCTTTTTCTCGAGCCATCCGTTTGCGATAATTGTCCAGGTCGGCAACCGAACGCAGAGCAATATCCTTATACTTGTTCAACTCGGCTTTCAATTGTCCGAGTTGGTCCGGTGCCTCAGTACCTTGGGCGGAATTAGCTTCCGAACTTTTCTCGTTCGCAGCGGAGGTGGTATCTGCATTTCGCATAGCGGAGCTCCCTTCCGGAGCAGCATCAGATTTTGGCCGCCGCGGCTCGGGAGATGGCACGTCATCGATCAGCTTCTCTTCCGCTTCAACTTCTTTCTCTGGGTTCGCCTCACTCATAACTTCCGAATCGCAATCAATGTAATATCGTCGTTCTGCGGATTGTTGCCTACGAAGGTCTTCAAGTCGGCGGTGACCCGACTTAAGATCGCTGGAGCTCCGTCTGCCGCACTGGCCTGAATGGCCTCGGTCAACCTCGACATCCCAAATTCCAAACCATTTCCATCTAGGGCTTCGGTTACACCATCAGTGTACAAGATCAGGCAATCACTGATTTCCAGGTGAACGCGACAATCACCCGTTACCCTATTGAAAACGCCTCCACTGTCAATTCCCAGCGCCATCCCTGGAGGGTTGATCTTGACCACCGAGGCGTCTTTGGCCCGGTATTGCAGGGGCGCATCGTGACCCGCCCTGGCCAGAACCAGTTCGTTGTCTGCCTTGTGGGCGATCAAGTAAGCCATGCTGATGAACATGTCTTCCCGAATGTCGGGATAGAGCTGGCGATTGACCGCCTGCAAGACCGCCGCCGCAGATTCGCTCGAACTGGCAAACGAGCGCAACACACTCCGACACATCGCCATGATCAAGGAGGCCGCGACCCCTTTGCCCGAAACGTCGGCGATGGCAATTCCTAGACGCTGGTTATCTAAAGCGATGTAATCGTAGTAGTCGCCGCTCACTCGGCTCGCCGGGATATTAAGTCCCGCTATCTCAAAGCCTTCAAAGGCCGGTGCAGCATTGGGCAGAAGGATCCTCTGAATGTCGCGGGCCACGTCCAGCTCCCGGTCAATTCTTCTTTTTTCACTCGCTTCTGAATAGACTACCGCATTGTAGAGGGCGAAGGCCGACTGCTCGACGATCGATTGAAACACCAAAAAATCGGATGGAGAGAAAGGGGTGCTCATGGGGCCATTGGCAACCGCCAGCACGCCAAGATTCTGATTGGCGTAAACCAGGGGAGCGATCATCACCGAGTCCATCTCCAGGGATAAATCCCTCAGGCGTTCCAGTCGTGGATCCGCGTCCTTGCTCGAAAGAAATAACGGCTCTTTTCGTTCCCAAACAGCTCCCAGCAGCCCTTCGCCGGGTTTGACCGTATGCAGCCGCAGATAACTCTCTAGCGCCAGCGGTGAATGCAGGCTTTGCTGGGAAATGTTGAGCGGCACCTCGACCAGAGGCGGGCAATCCTTCGAAATGAAACTCGGCACCAGCAACTTTCCCGTCCGATCCACCAAGTAAAGAGAACCTCCATGCGCATCGGTGATTCGGGTTGCTCCTTCGACGATCAACCGGTGAAGGTCCGAAGAGCGTAAATCTTCCGAAAAGGCCTCCCCAAGTCCATGGAGAAAATCGAAGACCCGATCTTCTTCAACCTGCAATTCTTCCCGGGCGCGCCTTAGTTCCTCGATCGATCGACGTTGTCTCAGATTTGACCCGACGAGCACGATGACAGTGGCGGCGAGTAGTCCAATGAGGAGAAAGGACCACATTGAGTCAGACTATTTCGAACCGGCGCGAAGATCTTGCTTTAGATACTCGAGAACGTCTTTGAAGCGCGCAAGGTTGTCCGGATCAGCATCTACCAGGGCCTCATGCGCCTCGATCATACACTCGGCTTGATCAGTACGCTCAATCGCCAGATCAGCGTCTAACGGCGCCGCGTCGACCATGCTCTCGGTCCTATCCGGTGCCTTCGATTCAACCTCAAACAGGTTGTTTAAGCCCAAATTTCGCAGCAAATCGTTGTTGCGCTCGTTGGCATTCCGCACCAGGAGCGACCCGTTACCGAACTCTCGAAGGCGTAGCGCGATCCCGGCCAACGTACCCATAAAAGTCGAGTCCATCACCGGACAGCCCTGCAGATCCACCACGAAGCTCCGGTACCCTCTCTCCAACATTTGCTTGGAGAATTCCTTCAAAGCGGGGCTGCTCTGGAACGAACCTTTACCCTCCACCTTGACATGGACTCGCCGGTTCGTTACCCCGACCAAGATGGAAGTTGGTGAATTCACAAAACTCCCGAAATATATCTTCCCTGCCGTTTAGGTGTCAAATTTAAGACTTTCAAGAGACTTCATTGCCACGTCCGAGACTGCAGAAGTCCCACTATTTTTCGATCCTCAATTAAAACCGCTCTCCAGGAAGTAATCGGACCATCGGACTCATAATCGTTGCCCACAATGTCAAACTCAGTCGAATGGCTTCCCTTGGCTTTCGCATAATATGCTTCCCTCGCCTGTACATAATTTTTGAGGTTCGCCTGCCGATATTCCAAACGAACTGTCAGGCTGGCCGGTCTTTTGGCTCGCCAAAAAAAGGTGAAATACTGACCTGTCCTCGCCGATACATCCGCTGAATCCAGTGCCCCCCACATCCGGTGTTTCCGCTCGAAATCCACCATCAAGTCTTTGGTTGGAATAGGGGTAGACCCTGGAACGGCCAAAGCATTTCGAAAAATCTGGAATTTTCGAAACTCAAAATCATCACTAATCGACAGGGGCAAAACATTGGCGCTTTCGATCGGTAACGGATTCTCGGCTCTGACCATTACGCCCCCGACAAGCATCGCCAAAAACGCCCCTGGGAGCAGACCTCTCATGGAGAGCGATCAAACTCCGAAGCCGAGGAGGTGTCAACCAGGAGTTTTGGCAGGATCTCGGGAGGGACACGCCTCCGTGATCTTTCGTCTTTGTGATCTCTGCGATCTCTGCGTGAAATTTCTTGTCTTGCCGCGGCGGGATTGTCCTCACCCTCACGGAACACGCATGCCAAGCCCGTTTACTGACTCGGCAGCCAAAGCCTTGCATGCGGGCACCCTTGGGGATCGTCCGTTTCGAGTTGGTTTCCGGCTAACCGGTGCGAACTTCGGCCTCACAAACCAATTGCTCGAGGCCCCTTGCTCCGCTGTGGGCCACAATCCTGGGCTGGGGCCCCTGTTTTGTGCCCCGAAGTCGCTACAGGGCTCAGCCCGCAGGGTTTCAACCCTGGGAATCGTCCACCAAGAGCGACGCGCCCTGAAGGGGCGCCAGATCGAACGTCCTAACCAGGCCGAAACGGGGTCCGATGGTACGTCCAATTGCGCAGCCTGACTTTTTGCGGGGGCAATAGGTGCTAGGAAGAGCGCAGAGGGGGAGGGAGGACACGGAGGGGGAATGGGATTACCACAAAGACACAGAGAGCACGTAGTTTAGGAATTAAAAAATGTTTTTCCAATGCCCAATTCCGGCAGTTTCTTCCGGATCCGAACTCCGTGCCCTGTCTTTGTGGTAATTCCATTCCCCCTCCATGTCCTCCCTCCCCCTCTCGATCTTCACCATGTCCCCGCATCTCTCGCCCCTTCAGGGCGAACCGTTTATTTGAGGGTTCCCAGGGTTGAAACCCTGGGCTGAATGGCGCGAAGATAAGGAGTAGGATGATTTTGCTCCGAGAGGGCTGTAGGCGACAATCCTAGGGCTGAGGCCTTTGTTTTGTGCCCTCAGGGGCTACAGAATTCAGCCCAGGGTTGAATGGCGCTAAGTTAAGGGTAGTTTGGGATGTTTTTGCCCTGAAGAATCTTGCTCACGCGCTCCCTAGAAGCCTTTGGAACCGTCTGCAAGCCCGTCCCGGAGGGACAGACCGATCGTAGCCTGGCACGAAGTGCCTGGAGAGCACCACCCCAAAGAACCGTCCCATAGGGTACGGTATGATCGGGCGCAGCTAATGACGTTCTCGATCGATTCGTGCTTATACCTGAAAGAATCACACCGTACCCTACGGGACGGATCTTTTGGGGTGGTGCTCTCCCAGGCACTTCGTGCCAGGCTACGATCGCATCGTCCCTCCGGGACTTTTCAAACTTTCAAACAAGCTTTAGCTAGGGAAGAGAACTTGAAATTTGAGCGGGATTTTGCAGCGAAGCCAGGGCAAAATAAATCGCCTACGTCCTCCTTATCTTCGCGCCATTCAACCCTGGGCTGAGTTCTGTAGCCCCTGCGGGGCCCTCGGTCCATACACAGCCCCAACCTACCGAGCGGCTATCGAAAGATTAGCAGAAGAGCTTCTTTCAATTCCACGGAGAGGGATAAATATAAAACCTATTAAAATTATTCCGCGGCGAACTTGCCGGGCCCCACCTGCTTAACGCCCTTTAATCGGTAAATACGGGCGAACAAATTTTTCTTGGGCTCTGACGAGGCAAATTTATAGCCGTTGGTCGTAAGACCTTCCAAGATTTCTGCTACGCTCATCGGCGAGCTCTTAGCTTTCAGAACTTGGACGACTGCCGGAGCCAGTGGACCGGTGGGTGAAGTCGATCGGCGCCCCCTACTCTTTTTGGAAGGCGTGCCGCCCACCGCTTTTTTCCCACCTCCCCTGCTTAGCACTGCCGGCTTGGCTTTCACTTCAACTAGTGGCGCTGAATTAGCTTCTGATCCGGCTGGCCAGAGGTTACTAAGTTCTTCCTGTAATCGCTCGATCCGCGCCTGAATTTCCGCTGCTTTCCTGAGAGTGGAGGAAGATAGATTCACACGCGCAGGCTATGCTTAGATTCTTAACTTGGCAAGAAACTTTAGATAATTGAATATTTTCCACCCAGTTAGGTTAACTCCGGCGACCGATAGTTGATTTGTAATGCTCGACGAATAACAATGAGCCAATGCCCCATACCGTCACTACGTTCGCCCCCGGACGCGTCGAGATCCTTGGTAATCACACCGACTACAATCTAGGACTGGTTCTTTCCGCCGCCATCCATCTAGGAGTAAAGATCGAAGCATCCCGGCTTTCATCAAGCATCCTGGAGATTAGTTCACAGACCAATGGAAGAAGCGTTAGCATCGAGTTAAGCCGTCTGCGGCATCTCTCGGAAGATGCTTGGGCGAACTATCCTATCGGCGTCATTAAGATCCTGGCGGAGGCGGGCTTCCAATTAGGCGGGATGCGGCTGAACATTTCGAGCGACCTACCTCTCGGCGCTGGGCTATCTAGTTCCGCCGCCTTAGAAGTCGCCACTGCTATGGCCGCCCAAGCTCTCTTCGATCTCGAGTTGGAGAAAATGCCGCTGGCGCGGCTTTGCCAAAAGGCTGAGAACGAGTTTGTCGGAGTGCAGTCCGGTCTCTTGGATCAAGCGTCGTCTGTGTTTGGCAAGAGCCATCAGCTGATCCTCTTGGATTTTCTCCAGACCTCCGTAGAAACTGTCTCCCTGCCGAAAGAGACTTCCTTGCTTTTATTAAATTCCGGCGTTCCGCACGAGCTAACCGGTGGTGAATATAACGAACGGCGTAAGCAGTGCACCTTGGCCGCGAAAACACTGGGCGTTGCATCGCTACGCGATGCAAACCTGGAGCTGCTGGGAGCCAACCAGGATCTCGACCATGCTACCCGGCGCCGAGCCCTCCATATCATCGGGGAAAACGAACGAGTCATCTTGGGGGTGCAAGCATTGCGTTCAAATCAGCTGGAGAATTTTGGCGAACTGATGTTCGCTTCCCATTTTAGTTCTCGCGTAAACTTTGAGAATAGTACTTCTCATCTGGATACTCTGGTCGACTTGGCGAAACAAACGGAGGGAGTGTTTGGGTCCCGGTTGACTGGAGGGGGGTTCGGGGGTTCGACGGTCTCTCTGATTGAAACCGCACGGGCTGAAATCATTATCCAAACGATTTCCAGCGAATATCACAGAATTACAGGCGCCACCTGTTCGCCCATTCTGACCGAGCCTTCCGAAGGGGCCCGAATTTTGGACTGAAGGCCAATTTCTCAAACACCTTGCAATGCGAAGCAGACCCAAAACTCCTTCGGCCAAACATTTGGAGACCGTGCAAAAGGCCACCGCCCGGTTGAGGGCACTACTTGAGCAAGGGAAAAGGATTAAAGGACCTCTTCGGCTTGCAGGCCAGAATCTTCCCGGATAGAACGCAGCCGCCGGCGAACGCCAAGCTTGGATTGCGGCCCATTGATCAGGTCGGCGACAACTCCCACAACCGCCGGCGCGGTCGTGGCAATCGCTAGACAGAGCATCCCAATGGCGGCAATATTTCGCCTGTTTTCGGTGACCTTATCTGCCAATATTATTCCAATTCCGCAACCGATCGCTGCCTGGGAGACTGTCAGCAGTGCCGCTGCCGGGAGCGAAAGAACGATGGTCTTAAAATTATCGCTCGACATAAACCAGTATTACTCTGTTGAGGGGAAGGCCGCAAACCTCTATAACCTCGGGCGGTCTTTATCGTTAGTCGAAGAAAAAAATTGGGCGATATTCCGGCGATGTCGAATGTTTTTTATGCACTGGTGTTGGCAGGGGGAAGCGGGGAACGATTCTGGCCTCTAAGTCGAAAGTCTACCCCCAAGCAGTTATTAAGCTTGTTCAGTTCTCAATCTCTGGTTGAAGAGACCGTCCATCGTCTTGATGACTTTGTTCCCCCGGAAAATATCCTTATCCTGACCAACCAGGAGCAGGAAGACGCGATCCGGAAGTTACTACCTGATCATCCTGAAAATAACATTCTGGCCGAACCGGCCAAGCGCGATACGGCGGCTGCCATCGCTCTGGGAGTGGGGATCATTGCGGCCCGAAATGCTTCCGCCACCATGGTGGTGCTGCCCGCCGATCATCGAATCTCCAACAACGCGGCCTTTCAGGCAGATCTGCAAAGCGCGGCCGCCATTGCCCAAAAAAGTGGGGACCTGATTACCATCGGCATTACACCAACCTGGGCTTGTCCCGGCTTCGGTTACATCGAACGCGGCAGGCCAATCGAAAACTCCAACGCCTTTGAGGTAATCCGCTTCCGCGAAAAACCAGATCCGGATCTCGCAGAGTCATTCGTTCGGAGCGGTAACTTTTATTGGAACGCCGGAATATTTATTTGGTCTGTTAATTCTATCCTGACCGAGTTTAACCGGCACGCTCCGGATCTGGCTGAATTCGTATCGGCCATCCGAAATTCTTCAGATAAGAAAAAGGTCTTAAACGACCGGTTCGCCAGCCTGCGAAAGACTTCGATCGACTATGCCATCATGGAGAAAGCCAGCCGGGTACTGGTAAAGCCCGCAACTTTTGATTGGGATGATGTCGGTAGTTGGAGTGCTTTGTCGAAATATCTGGAGCAACTGCCAGGTAGCAACTCCGCCAACTGTCGCGTAACCCTAGAAGCGTCATCGAATAACATCGTGTTCTCAGATTCAAAGATCCATGTTGCCTTGCTCGGGGTGAATGACCTGGTGGTGGTCCAAACGAGCGATGCGATCATGGTCTGCCATCGGCACGATGTGGAGAACATCAAAAAGCTGGTCCAGCTGATTCCAAAAGAACTGCAATGACTTCGCGCTTGCTAGGGATTGATCATGGGGACAGCCGAATCGGTCTGGCGATATCCGACGAACTGGGCGCTTTTGCCCATCCCTACCGCACCTTGCAGACTACCCCGAAAGTGATCGACGAGATCCGGGTTATCGTGGAGCGCGAGCAGCTCAGTGGGATCATCATTGGCCTCCCAAAAAATATGGACGGTACGCTCGGCGCCTCCGCTGCCAAGGCCAAAGCGTTCGGCGAACAGCTCGCCAAGGTGGTCCCAACGATTAAAATCCATTTTTGGGACGAACGGCTGACCACCCGGGAAGCCCAACGTGTATTGCATACCGCCGGCAAAAACACCAAGCAAAGCAAGAAAATGATCGACCAGGTGGCTGCCCAAATCCTGTTGCAGAATTACTTGGACTCCTTGCAGTGGGCCCGACTCTCGAACGCCTGAAACTGACCGTCGCCTACGATGGTCGACCATTTAGCGGGTGGCAAAGTCAACCCAACCAGAATTCAATTCAGGATCATCTGCAGCGCGCTTTCTTTCAGATCGTCGCGGCACCCGTAAAATTGCACGGGGCAGGGCGAACCGACTCCGGTGTTCACGCCCTGGGACAAGTGGCGCATGTGGACGTACCGTTTCACAAAATGTCTCCCTCCACTTGGATGGCCGCGGTAAACGCTCATCTTTCCCCTGAAATTCGCGTTATCCGCTGCCAACTCGCGACGACTGGTTTTCATTCCCAATACTCCGCAGTTGGAAAAGTCTATCGCTACCGCATCTGGAACTCTCCGGTTTTTCATCCGTTAGAAAACGGCAGATCCTGGCACGTACCTTATAATCTCGACTTCGATATTCTGCGCGCCGCCGCTGACCGACTGATCGGCACCCACGACTTTGCCTCATTTGCCGCGAATCGCGGTAAGGCAGCAGTCACCACCACCCGCACGATTCACCGGATCCGCCTTCAGCGCCGAAAGGAACTGGTGGTTCTCGAGTTCGAAGGCAGCGGCTTTCTGTATCGGATGGTCAGAATGCTGACCGGCACCATTATCCGGGTCGCGGCCGGCCGAGCGGATATCCAGTGGATCGCCGAGTTGCTCGCCGCCCGCGGAAAAACCAAAACCAACTGTACCGCTCCCTCCGCCGGACTTTACCTGGTCCGGGTTAAATACGGTCGAACCGCGAAATCTGCCCCACCCCCAACTCAGACTCCGCTCTTGGAATAGCACCTGAAACGAGACCCGCGGCGCCAAACAAGAAGAGGAAATTTCACACAGAGGCCACAAAGAACACAAAGACAGAGTTGATCTGGGGACAGGTCCGAATGGCGCGAAGATAAGGCTTAGGATGATTTTGCTCCGAAGAAAGGGCGGTTTGATGTTTTTGCCCTGAAGGGTCTTGCTCACGCGCTCCCTAGAAGCCGTTGCGAACCGGGTCTGCAAGCCGTCCCGGAGGGACAGACCGATCGTAGCCTGGCACGAAGTGCCTGGAAAAGCGTCTTCGAAAGAACCGTCCCGTAGGGTACGGTATGATCGGGCACGGCTAATGACGTTCTCGATCGATTCGTGCGTACACCTGAAAGAATCACACCGTACCCTACGGGACGGTTCTTTTGGGGTGGTGCTTTCCCAGGCACTTCGTGCCTGGCTACGATCAGCCTGTCCCTCCGGGACAAAAGCCATTCGCCCATCGAGGGCCTCGCATTAAGTTAGCGCTCATGGTGTAAACCCTGAGAATCGTCCACCAAGAGCGACGCGCCCTGAAGGGGCGCCAGATCGAACGTCCTAACAAGGCGCAAGCGGGGTTCGATGGTCCAATTGCAACCCGTCCCAACTGGAACTCCGACTTTTACGCGGCAATAGGTGCGAGCTTCTGGTACCTGCATCTCTCGCTACTTCAGGGCGAACTGTTTATTATGAGGGTTCCCAGGGTTGAAACCTTGGGCTGAACCCTGGGCTGAGTTCTGTAGCCCCTGCGGGGCAGGCCCTCGGTCCGTATGTAGAGCCCAACCCATTTATTTCTGGGGACAGGTCAAATGTCCGCCTTTCCTTTGCGTTCTTTGTGATCTCCGGTGTGAAATTTTTCTTGTTTTGAGCCGCGAGGCCTCCAAACCAGACTCCGACTCTGCGGCTGCCTTCAGCTTGACCCTATGGTTTGGCGATCGAGGGCGCGCCGGCCGGCGTTCCGCTTGCTTCCGGGGTGGAGTCTGGAGGCGGAGTGATCAAATAGGTTTCCACGATCCGGGAATATTCAATCGAAACGTTGCCCGCATGTTCGATCTTGGTCGCCTTGGCCGGATCCGCGTAGGTATAAACTGCCAGGCGCGAATCACTCAACCATGACAGGCGGATAGATATCTCATTATCGTAACCAAACACATTTCCGTTTCCGTCTGGCAGCGATTCATTCGCGCGAATGATCGACATATGAGTTGAAACGGAATGTTCTTCGGGACAGAGCCGTTGAAAGGTAACTGCTTTCAACTGGCCGTTGGGAGAAATCGTTTCTGAGATTGTCACATTCCGGCAAGGCTCCAGTTTGTGACAACTGCACAGCAGCAGCCCGAGAGAGAGCAAAAAAAAGTACCGGAGTGCAATGATTATCTTCGGGGGGCACCCCGCACGGGTCGACTCAACGGACGCCATTCCAGCAGAGTCTAGCGGGCGGCCGCCGCCCGCCGTCGATCGAGATAGACCTTGCATATCCCTTTCATTCGCGTCAGGACGTAATACACGGTCTGGCTGCGAGCCCGAATCAATTCTCCGCCGACGATCTTCGGTACAAAATCACTCGGCACAGCCAAGATCTCGCTCACGGTGGAGCGCTCCAACCCGCGGCAAAGTATCGAGGTCATCGCACGAGTCAGGGTCTGCACCTGAGGACCTAGAGTGACCCGAAAAGTGGCGCGCTCTTCGTCATCAACCTTAAGAAAGACGCCTACCGTATCGGTACACTCCGCATCTTTGCGAACGTCCTCGAGATTAAAGGTTTCACCCTCCTTCGGTTCCCATTTACGGGCCTGGTCAGCATACGAAATAAGGGCATCCCTTTTTTCCTGGTCTGGCAAAGACTCAAATAAGCTGACAATTTTTTGCAGACCCTTTGGATAGACAGATTCAGTGTCGCCTTCGGAAGGCCAAGTTCCATTCTCCATATCGTTTGATGTCTTAGCTGCCGAACGCCAGAACGCCTATCCGCGGCCGGCGTAATTTCAGCAGATCCCAACCACCAAACGCCAAAAGCAGAAACAAGCAAGCCTTAAGCCGAAGGGCTATACCGCAGTCCTGTCTTCCTCTCTCGAACGGCAAAAAGATCACGGTTTCTGGATCGGAGCCCGCACCTTGTTGCCCCACTCCGTCCACGAGCCATCGTAATTTTTGACGTCCTTAAAGCCCAGAAGCTTTGTCAGGACAAACCAGGTGTGGCTCGATCGCTCACCGATCCGGCAATAAACGACGGTGTGTTCCGATGGGTCGAAGCCAAGGTTATCGACGTAGATTTTCCTCAGTTCTTCCACTGATCTAAAAGTTCCATCTTCCTTGGCTGCGGTTTTCCAGGGAACACTCTTCGCCGTTGGAACATGTCCACCACGCAACACACCCTCCTGAGGGTATTCCGGCATATGGGTGACCTCTCCTTTGAACTCACCCGGCGAACGAACATCGATCAGCGGTTTGCCCGCCTTGCTTTGCGCCAAGGCCTCTTCGTAAAACGCCCGAATCTTATCGTCTGCCCGTTCCGAAGGAACAGGGTATTGGGTCGGATTAAGCTTCGGTATTTCTCGGGTGAGATCCCGCTTTTCGGCCACCCATTTGTCCCGGCCACCATTCATAATCCTCAGATCCCGATGCCCGAAAAGAGTGAATACCCACAGGGCGTAGCAAGCCCACCAGTTCGATTTGTCGCCATAAAAGACGACCGTGGTGTCGGGAGTAATTCCAATCCGGCTGGCCAACGCAGCAAATCCTTGTGGATCAACGTAGTCGCGCACGGTTTGGTCATTCAGATCGCGCTGCCAGTCCACGTGGACGGCTCCTGGAAGATGCCCAGTGTCATACAACAGCGACCTTTTCTTCGCAGAGGAGCGCGCTTACTGGGAGTCGCGCAACCGGGCAGGCCAGATCCAAAAGCGCCGGCAGGATACCTTGGGTCTCGGTTGGGGTAACCATGATCATCATACCTTCCGCTCCTCCCGTCGTTTCTTCGCGGATCTGATGGAGTTCTTTGGTCGGTTCGGATTTCAAAAGCGGGAGCGGTATTACGCCGGGGCGGAGGCGGGTTGGGGTGCTCAAATTCTCGAGCACCACATTACTGGCATCACCGTTTTTGCGGATGTCGATCTCTTGCCGCAAGAAACGGGGTTCGATTTTTCGATCCAAAGATTGCCGGATGCTCCGAGTCTATCGACCGTGGGGCTCTGGTGTGCACTTCACGGAGACAGTTTCCTCCAAGCCGGCATGCATCATCTGGAAGCTCGGTTTGATTTTTCGCTGCTTCGCGAGCAGTTAGCAGCCGAAGGCGTTAACACTATGAAACCGTTTTCGGACTTTCGATTTCTGAAGCAGGCGTTTACCGAAGCCGAACGTTGGCCGGTCAGCCCCGAACGTGTGAAGGCTTTGTTAGCCCAGAAGCTGATCACTGAGGAACAAGCAGGCGTTTTCATCAAAAGCGGTGCCGTCGGAAGTCATCTGGAAAACCTCCAACGGAGAGGTGGCTTCAAAGGTTTCAATCAAAAGTCAGTCAGCGTCATTATTAACGCCACCGACCCCAGAGGTGCTACAGCTTCCGTCGGTTGGTGCAAACGACAGCGGTCGCGCACCAAGAGCGCTTAAGACCTAAAAAACGAGTCGCCATTGACCAAATAGACCTTCCAAACTATGGCGATCAAAATCGGCATTCTAGGCGCTGGGAAGGTGGGCATCGCGATTGCCGCTCTTCTGGATACCACCCGATTCGTTGACTCGGTCCTGCTCGCCGATGTTCACTCGGTGGAGAGTTTGGAGGGATTGCGGAAGTCACGTTTTTGCAAATTAGACGTCCTCTCAGAACCGGATCTCGCCAATTTTGTTAGTGAATGCGACGCCATCGTCAGTGCGGCGCCCTATTACCTGAATAAAGGGATCGCCCAAGCCTGCGCTCGTTTTGGGAAATCCTATTTCGACCTCACGGAGGACGTCGATACGGCCAACTTTATTCGAGACTTGGCAGCGGAATCTGGCTCAACTTTTATGCCGCAATGCGGTTTGGCTCCGGGAGCGATCAATATTATCGCCAGCGGACTAGCCTGTTCGTTCAAGGTCGTCCGCTCCGTGGAAATGCGGGTCGGGGCCTTACCTCTTTCAGCCAGCAACCAGATGAAATATTATCTGAGTTGGAGCACCGCCGGCCTCATCAACGAGTATTGCCACTGTGGTGAAGCTCTCTACCAGGGCCGGCGACTGCCAACTTTACCGTTGGACGGTGTTGAACGCCTAACCATTGACGGAGTTGAGTACGAAGCCTTCAATACCTCTGGTGGCGTAGCGACCATGTGCGAGACGTTTGCCGGAAGGGTGAGCGAGCTAAACTATAAAACGTTGCGATATCCGGGCCATCGTGACCTGATGAAGTTTCTGCTCTACGATCTGAACTTAAGTCAGAAACAGGATTTGCTAACTCAAATTTTCGACCAGGAGGTACCTCTTAGTTTTAGTGATGTCGTGATCGTCTATGTCAACAGCGTAGGCAACGAGGAAGCCGGGCTTCTCCAAAGAAGTTTCGTGAAAAAGATCTATGCCGGAACCGTGGGTGGCCGTTCTCTCTCGGCGCTGCAACTTTCCACGGCTGCTGGCGTCGTGGCGGTCATCGAATTGTTTGCTCGCGGTCTTCTACCAGCTGGCTTCGTTAAGCAGGAATCGATCGGTCTTGATCAATTTTTTGACACCCAGTGGGGTCGCCGGGTTTATCGCGAGGCTGAAACCATCGCACCCCGTATTTCCGTTCAGGCGTAAGATTTTCGGACCTGTCGGAGACCATCCTGATGCCCATTCAATCCTCCTTTCACCCGGATGTTAGTGCGGTAAAAGCTGAAATATTTCCATTGCTTGGATTGGCAGACTCCATTCCCGGCGTCTTTTCGGGAGAATGGTTTGGCAGCGGAACCTATCTGGAAAAAAGGTCTCCCATCGACGGCACTTTCCTCGCCCGGATTGCCCAAGCGACTTCGGAGGATTACCAGCGTGTCGTCGCCGCGGCACAGACGCGCTTTCCTCACCTGGCGGGCAATCCCAGCTCCGCAACGGGGAGAAGTGGTTCGTAGACTGGGCAACCGGCTTCGCGAACTGAAAATTCCCTTAGCTCGCCTCGTTTCGCTCGAAGCCGGCAAAATATTGACGGAAGGCGAAGGGGAAGTGCAAGAGATGATCGATATCTCTGATTTCGCCAACGGCCTGTCGCGTCAGCTTTATGGACTCACCATTGCTTCGGAACGTTCCAATCATCGGATGCTCGAACAATGGCATCCCCTTGGGTTAGTCGGTGTCATCTCAGCTTTTAATTTCCCGGTTGCGGTTTGGTCCTGGAACAGTGCGCTGGCCGCTGTCTGTGGCAACGTCACCCTATGGAAACCCTCCGAAAAAACGCCACTCACGGCCATCGCCTGCATAAAGATCGCTGAGCAAGTTTGTCGCGAATCCGGCGTCGACCCTGCACTTTGGAGTCTGGTGGTCGGCGGTTCGGAGGTCGGCCGTTGGCTGGCGGAAGATACGCGAGTGCCGCTGGTCTCCGCGACTGGTTCGACCCGAATGGGGCGAACGGTTTCGGTCACGGTGGCGCACCGGCTGGGCCGCACGCTTTTGGAACTCGGGGGGAATAACGCCATGATCGTGACCCCGACGGCGGATCTGCAGCTGGCGTTAAGGGCTCTGTTGTTCGGCGCAGTGGGTACCGCCGGCCAACGCTGCACCACGACTCGCAGACTCATCGTCCACGAATCGATCAAAGAACCTTTGCTCCGCTCTTTGGAGACAGCCTATCGGCAGGTGCGGATCGGAAATCCCTTGAATACCAAGACCTTGATGGGCCCGCTCATCGATACCGAAGCCGTAGATTCGATGATTGCCACGCTGGAAGAATTGACGACCTTTGGCGGCCGCATTCTTTACGGAGGTGAACGGCTCAGCGGCCCGGTCTATCCCGGCGGCCTCTACGTTACTCCCTGTCTGGCAGAAGCCCGAAATGAGTGGCCGGTGGTGCAACGTGAAACATTCGCACCAATACTCTATATCCTCCCTTACCGGAAATTAGAGGAAGCAATCGCGCTTCACAACGGCGTGTCTCAAGGTCTAAGCTCGGCGATCTTTTCGGAGAACGTCCGCGAAACCGAAAGATTTCTCTCGGCGATTGGCAGCGATTGCGGCATCGCGAATGTCAATCTCGGAACCAGCGGCGCGGAAATCGGAGGAGCTTTTGGAGGGGAGAAAGAAACCGGTGGCGGGCGTGAAAGCGGAAGTGACGCGTGGAAAACCTATATGCGCCGCCAGACGGCTACCATCAACTACGGCTCAGAACTTCCCCTGGCCCAAGGGATCCAGTTTGAATGATAGTTTTCATCCACTGCACGTAGTCCGCGAGTACCTGCTCCCGCTCCTTTTCGTTATGCAACTCGTGTAAAAGGCCGGGATAAAGCTTAAACGTTTTGGATGGAGCTTTGAGCCGCAAAAAATACTCTTCGGCAGCCCGGCAGGAGGTGACTGCATCTGCATCCCCATAGGCAAAAAGCACCGGAAACCCCAGCAAGGGCTGGCTCAAAATTTCCAAAGCGGCATTTGCCGCCTCTAGATAGAAGCGAACCGTCGAAAACTTGTGGAGTAGATCAAGGTCTTCCAGCGAGTCCAGATGCAGCTGATCCCGCGATAATTTCTCCGGATGGATGCCAGTCGAAAACCGAAGGCCCGGAAATAACCGGTTCACCTTTTGAGCCACGAACAGCTGCCATCGGGGTGGCGAAAACGAGAGGGCTAACCAAGGAGAACTAACCATCAATCCCGATATCGCCAGCTCGAAATGCTGCGCGGTCCAAAGCACCAACTGGCCGCCGAAGCTATGACCAAAAAGGAAAGTCGGCCCTTCCTGGAAATGCTGGACGACAGAGTCGACATCCGAGGCCAAATCCCGGTAACGCTTGGCAAAGACGGGCCGCCCCGGACTCCGGCCGTGACCTCTCAAGTCAAGGGCGATCGTTCGAATTCCAGCCTCGGCGAAATATCTCCCAACGTGAACATAGCGGCCTGAATGTTCGCCGATACCATGAACGATGATCACGCTGGCGATCGCCTCAGTCGGTGGATTCCACCTGCGGCAAAAAAGTGGGAGACCGTCCACTGAAGAGACGGTCTCCGTCGAATAACCAGCGACAGACTTGGAATCACCCGCCATCGTACCACCCACCGAGAACCCTCAAGCCGACTGGAGAGCTCGAAAATTTTTGAGACACTGGGGCAATTCCTTCGACTTCGATCCGCACAAGACTTCGAGGTCCTTAACTATTGTTTCGCCAGGTTTGCTTTCCGCGACTTGAAGGTCAGTTCCGAAATACCCGATTTGTCGATTTCTCCTAAGCCGACTTTTACCATTTGATCATACTGGTTTTTCGAGGCCTCCAACAGGGGAAGGGATAGACCCTCTTGTTTCGCCAATCCGAGAGCAATACCGGAATCCTTGGCGGCATGGGACGCCGAAAAAAAAGTCGAATGCTCTCGGTCAAGCATATCTGGACCATCGGTTTCAAGCACTCTGGAGTTGGCCCCGGTTTGCGAGAAAACTTCTTTCACAATTTTCAGATCCAGCCCAAGAGCCTCCGCCAACCCCAGGCCTTCGGCGAGCCCGGCAGTATTAATGTTCATCACCATATTGACCAGCGCTTTAAGTTCGGCGGCTTTGCCCGGGCCACCAATATATCGAAGTGAAAGAGTCAAATCTTTGAGTAGCGGTTCGGCCTTCCGATAGCTTTCCTCATTTCCGGCCACCATCATGTAAAGCTTGCCTTCGCGGGCGTGAGTCAGGCTGGAAGCCATCGGGGCCTCCAGAACTTCGGCTCCTAATTCGCTCCCCTTCTTTTCAATCTCGATGTGAACAGCTGGACTGATGGTGGCGCAGTTGATGAACAGTTTCCCTTTCGCCTCCACGAAAAGATTATTCGGGCCCAGGAAGATTGCTTTCATCGCCGCGTCATCGGTGACGACAGTGAAAATGACATCACAGAGCCTGCTCACCTCGGAGACTTTATCCACCGCCTTGGTGCCCAGTTCCTGGGCCAACTCTGCCGCTATCGCCGCGTTGGCATCGTAAATAGCGACGACCGGATGACCCTTTTCGTGCAAGCGCCGGGCCATGTTCGCGCCCATCCGCCCCACCCCGACAAAACCGATTCTGGAGGATTTCATAAGAACAAAATTATCACATTCACACGGCAATAGGGAGAGAACGCCAGCCCCGAGGGCCAAAAGAGAGATGCCGATCCATGGTTGCCAAGCTATCCTCCCGGGGTTGGCGAAGCCGTCGGCGCCGGTGTCGAGCCAGTGGAGCCGGAGCCGTTGGTCGGTCCACTTGGGGTGATCTTAACCCCTACGCCGTGATGGTAAACCATTGCGCCACCATGTTCGGCGGCCTTGAACGCACAATAACAGGCCCCCGCTGCGATGATCGTAGTGATGAAGGCCAGAACTCGCCGAAACTTCAAGCACCCGATAAAAAGCGAGAGCTACCGCGGCACCGATCGCCGCGCTGACGGCCGCCGTACGCGTCCTTTCGCCCCACTCCGCGTGCACGAGGATCAGGGGCTTCGCCTCTGGCATTCGCTGAATGACTTCATCCGCTTGATCGCCCCCGGTGTTGACCGCCAATTGCGCTCCGCCGGCCGCCAGGATCAGGATAACGGCCGTAAACTGCGGCAAAGCTCCGCGTCGCGTAAAAATCGTCAGAATCGAAAGAATAGTTCCTAGAAAGATCAAGACGATCGGAAAATGCACAACAGCTGGGTGGAGTGGGTCTGGAAGCTCAAACATAACCTAATCGTACGCTTGTAGAGTGTTTCAGGTTCCATGGGAAGTCTCCAAAGCAGGCGGATCGCCCCCGGGTCAATCCAAATTCCCCTTTTCTTCAGATGAAATCGCGTTATTTTCGTTTCCCTTAGAGAAATGCGGGGTCTTAGCTCAGTTGGTAGAGCGCCTCAATGGCATTGAGGAGGTCAGGGGTTCGAATCCCCTAGGCTCCATTTCTTTGATTTTGAAGACTTACAACAGAGGGCAAACCGGGTTAGTCCGAGGATGTGTGAAGAGATGTCGTAGTGGTGGGCGCTACCGCCTTCTTCGCTGCCCGGTCATTCTATCGCGCACGAAACGGCAGAGGACGAAGGCGCTGAAGACTAAGGTTCAAACCAGCCAACGTTTACCGGACCGTGAACCACGATCAGATTTGAGGTTTCCAGGAGGGTTCTGATTTCGTTCAGGCATTCTTGCGCCTCTGCGGGGAGAGGTCGAACTCCGGAGGAATCAGATTTTTCGCGCACGATCCCAAAGATTGAAATGCAGTCGGAATGCAGGTTTATGCGAATCGTGGTTTCTCCCCACGCCTCTTTCCCGATTTCGATCCATTCGGGGCGGCGCTCACTCGGGAAGAGGTCGATTTTCAATTCAGCGAAGTTCTTCTGGAGTTCTTTTTTGAGGTCCAACAGAGAAGTCAGTTTAGCGATCATAGGGGGGCATTGAGATTGCCATAAAACGAACGCCTAAGACAAGACCGGCTTGCTTTCGGAGATTCGCCCCAGAGGGTCACATCTAAATATTCAACATTCAATCTGGCCCTGAATCGCTAAGTCGGCTTGAATCCCCGGATGGCCCGGCCGTTGAGACTCGATATCCCAGGAGGGTGGTATCATGTGACCAACCGGGGCGTGGAAAAGCGCCCGATTTTTTCCGACGATCACGGGCACCTGCATTTTCTGGAACTTCTCAGCAAGCTCCCCGAGCGCTTCGCCCTGAAGATCCATGCCTACGCGCTGATGGGTACCCACTATCATCTGCAGGTCGAAACGCAGAACGCGAACCTGAGCCAAGCCATGCAATGGCTCAACGTTTCCTATAGCACCTGGTACAATCGCCTCCATCAACGCAACGGGCACCTTTTCGGAGGACGCTTCAAATCAGTCTTGCACGACCCGGAGACTGCCGCCCTCACGGTCAACCGATATATCCATTTGAACCCGGTCCGAGTAAGCACTCCAGGTGGGCACGAGGGGCGCAGTGAGTTGGTTGAACAACCACCGAACCGGGAACTCATCAAAGCACGGGTAGCCGCGCTGAACAACCCTTGGAGTTCCTACAACGTCTACGTCGGGAAGACGCGCAATCCCGGCTGGATCACCTTGGAATCGATATACCGGTTTTTTGGAGATCATACGCTGAACAGTTTACGCGGCGCTTACCGGAGACAACTGGAAGAGAAGGCTGCCTTGGGACAATGGGAAACCGACTGGAAGGAAAGCGTCGTTGCCTCGGTGTTACTCGGGCCAGAAAACTTTGTCCGCGAGACCATGAAACTGCTGAAGGGGCAACGCAACGAGCAGACCGGGTTGCGAGAGGTCGAGCGGCATCGCGTCGATTGGCCGGCGATCTGCGCGGCGGTGAGCGAGGTTTGGAATGGAGATTGGAATGAGCTTTCCACCGCACGAGGAAACGGTGCTTTGCCGGCCGCATGGTATTTGGCTCGAAATTTTTCCGCGATGCGCCTGATCGAACTCGGCCGGGCAGCAGGAGATGTGACCTACCCGGCAGTGAGCGCCGCGATCAGCCGATTTGAGAAACGGTTAAAAATTGATCGTGAACTTCAGAGAAGGTTGAAAGCGGCCCGCGTTTTGTTGAAGATCTAAATTACCCCATATGAAGGATTTTCGTCTTAACCGGTTGTTTAACCCAGATTCCAAACGCTGTATCGACGTCGCCGTTGATCATGGATTTTTTAATGAATTGAATTTTCTGAGCGGCATTGAGGACCTTGCCAAAGCCGTGGATGTCCTTGTCGAGGCCAATCCGGACGCCATTCAATTGACGGTTGGCCAAGCCGCCTTGCTGCAGCGTATCCCCGGAAAAGCAAAACCCGCGCTGGTCCTGCGCACCGACGTTGCTAACGTTTACGGTAAGGATCTGCCGAGATCACTCTTTAGCCGGATGATCGAACGCCCGGTGGAACAAGCGATTCGCCTGGACGCAGCTTGCGTAGTCGTAAATCTCTTCCGGATTCCCGGACAGCCCGAAGTGACCGACCAATGCATTCAGAACATCCTGCGCCTCAAACCGGAATGCGACCGATTCAATTTTCCTCTGATGATTGAGCCGCTGGTTTTCCGGCCCAATACCGAAGCAGGCGGTTACATGGTGGACGGTGACATCACAAAAATTCTCCCACTGGTGCGTCAGGCGGTCGAATTGGGAGCGGATGTCATCAAAGCCGATCCGACTGATGATCGCTGAGGAGTATCATAAAGTTATTCAAATGGCACGCGTTCCGGTGCTGGTGCGCGGCGGCGGAAAGGCGAACGATCTCGAAGTTCTCAAGCGCACCGAACAAGTTATCGCTCAAGGAGCGGCCGGGATCGTGTACGGCAGGAACATTATTCAGCACCCGAATCCAGCGGGGATGACCAAGGCTCTCTTGGCAATCGTCCACCAAGGGGCAAAGGCTGAGGAGGCTGCGGCTTTCCTGAAATAGGTCCTGACGAAGAGATCAGTCACCCGGCGTTCAAATTCAGCCCCATTCCTTAATTCGCAAGATGATCGATCGGAAAGGAATTCTTGGCGCCGGAAACTGGATTGTTGACTACGTCAAAGTCATCGATGCCTGGCCCAACCAGGACACGTTAGCGATTATAATTTCGGAGTATCGCGGGACCGGCGGCTCTCCTTGTAACGTGCTGATTGATCTAGCGAAGCTGGGAGCCGGCTTTCCGCTGACCGGCGCCGGCTTGGTCGGCGAAGACGAAGCAGGCGACTGGATCCTTGAGACCGGCAAAAATGCCGGAGTGAATACTTCACTGATCCGGCGGACCAGCGAGCAGCCGACTTCCTACACCGACGTGATGACCGTCGCGAGCACCGGCAGAAGAACCTTCTTCCACCAAAGAGGCGCCAACGCCCTCTTCGACGCGGATTCGATTCGTCTCGACACCTGTGACGCGAAAATATTCCACCTTGGCTATCTGTTGCTTCTGGACCAACTGGATCTTCCCAGCCCGGAATACGGAACTAAAGCGGCGGAACTGCTGCAAAGTGCTTCCAAACTGGGCTTCATTACGTCGGTGGATGTCGTTAGCGAGGAGAGTGACCGGTTCGCCCGGGTGCTCTTCCCGGCCCTCCCGTTTTCGGATATCATCTTCCTGAACGAGTTTGAGCTAGGGACAGGCGCTTTCGGTGAGAGTTCGCCAGAATGACCATATCGATATCCCGGTACTTCTGAAGTCCGCCCAAGCTCTTTTAGCGGCAGGGGTGCGTCGTTGGGTGATCATCCATTTTCCGGAAGGCGCGCTAGCATTGTCACGCTCCGGGCAGCAGATATTTCAACCGAGCCTCAAGTTGCCACTGAATCTGATTGCTGGCGCGGTTGGAGCAGGCGATGCGTTCGCCGCCGGACTATTACTGGGTTACCACAACGACCGTCCGATGGAGGAGTGCCTGGTTTATGGCGTTTGTGCCGCGGCGGCCTCGCTTCGCCATCCGAGCACCTCCGGAAGTGTGGAAAACATCAGCGCCTGCTTGGCGTTAGGAAGCGAATACGGATTTCGAGACTCACTTTTATAAGTCGTTCAACCGACGATGGACCAGCCTCAGCCATTGGCAATAGTCTCGTCGCCTGGCCTGCCAGCGTGAATGCTCAAAGAATAGGATTCCCCCAGCGAGAAACTCGGACAAGATACCCGCCGCAAAAACGAATAGCCGCCAATCTTCGGGAAGGGCAAGACATACGAACGGCACCACCGAAACGGCCACCAGGAAAATAATTAACCGTGAAATTATCCGGCGCACTGTCTGAAGCCGCCGAAACAAAAATACCGCTCTCTGGAAGTCGTCCTGGTTGCAATGCGACTCCCCACATTGTTGCTCCAGATTTCGAAAAAAACGTTCCGGAGAAAGCTGGGCTTGAGCCCGAAACAAATCGTCAAAAGAGGGCAGCCTTTTTGGATGATCCGAAAAGTAGTCTTCGCTATTTAAGTCTGTAGAAGACATACGCGCGCGCCAGCAAAAATCCCGGGGTCAAAACAAATCTCATCACCTTCTGCCCGCAATGTCAAATTGCGAATAACGTCCGGCAATTCAGACGTCATCGTCAGCCATTAACATCAAATTTTCTGACCAAAATCCTCGCTTTGCGGTGATCTTAATATTCCCCGCTAGGACCGATTGCCAGCTTTGAGACTCTCCCTGACAATGGTCAATAGCTGATCGGGCAAAAAAGGCTTGCGCAATAATTTCCGTTGGCCTGTCAGTCCGTCCTTGGAAACATTCGCCTGCAGAGGCGCGCCCGTCATAAATAACACCGGCAACTCCGGATGGCGCTTACGGACCCGCTCAGCAAGCTCAAATCCGTCGAAAGAGCCGGGCATCACGATATCGGTCAATAACAGTCTGATCTCTTGACGGTTATCCGCGATCAGATCCCAAGCTTCCTCACCGTTTTCGGCGGTCAGTACCACGTATCCTGCGCGCACCAAAACGAGACGCACATACTGCAAAAGAAATTCTTCATCGTCTACGATAAGGATCGTGGAAGGTAGATTGACGGAATCAGGAAGCATGTGTTCGACAGTCTCAATATAGCGCGGGCTCCACGGTTTGTGGTTTGCTTACCTATTCGGCGCATCAATCCGCACTTTAAGAAGAATATTCTTTTTGCCGCATTTTGCCGCAATATTCTGATCCAGCCTTGGCCTGCTAATTTTCCCGGCCAATCAACCACGGTTTCATTGTAGTGGCGTTAGGGAGACCATTGGATTAGCTTTATTGGCTATTCGTCGCCGGGCGGCCGGATGTAGAACCGCTCCGGTAGAAGACGCACCCCATGGTTCTTCCTGCAATGACTACCGACATTGTTTCAGAGCTTTCTGTCCGCTTCCCTCCGGAAGCTGTCATCACCCAACCCGAAGATCTGCTCGCCTATTCGTATGATGGAACCCCCATCTTGCAGCAGTTGCCTAGAGCCGTGGTCCTGGTTAACTCCCACGCCGATGTAGTTACCGTTCTCACCTTGGCGGCGAAGTATGGCACGCCGGTGGTGACCAGAGGGTCGGGAACCGGGTTGAGCGGCGGCAGCATTCCGGTGGAGGGCAGCATTGTGCTGTGCACTGCACGGATGAACCGCGTCCTGGAGCTTGATACCGACAACCTGACCATCCTGGTCGAGCCGGGCGTCATCAACAACGAGGTCGCCACCAGGGCGGATGCGGTCGGCCTTTTCTATCCGCCCGACCCCGGCTCGATGAAGGTTTCCACCATCGGGGGAAACGTGAGCGAGAATTCTGGCGGATTACGTGGTCTGAAATACGGGGTCACCCGCGATTACGTCATGGGTTTGGAAGTGGTGCTCGCGACCGGCGAGACGTTTTTCACTGGTAACAAATGCGTGAAAGATGTGGCTGGATATTCGCTCAAAGACATTTTTATCGGTTCAGAGGGCACGTTGGGAGTTGTCACCAAGATCCTGCTCAAGTTGATTCCCAAGCCGGCGGCGCGAAAAACTTTGCTCGTTGTTTACGAACGGATGGACGAAGCCGCGGCCACGGTTTCTGCAATTATCGCCGCCAAGATAATTCCCTGCACGATGGAATTTCTCGATCGAACGACGATTCGGTGCATCGAAAACTACAGTAAAGTCGGCCTGCCCCTCGACTGTGACGCGATCTTGTTGCTCGAGAGCGATGGACACCCCGCGGCGGTGGACGAAGAGGCGGAACGAATGGCACAAATTGCCCGGGAACATGGTGCGCGTTCGGTCTCTCTGGCCAAAGACGTTGAAGAAGCCACCAAACTGATGACGGCACGACGAATGGCTATTCCCGCAATGGCTCGAGTGGCGCCAACGACCATCCTCGAAGATGCGACGGTCCCTCGTTCGAAGCTCCCGGAGATGGTCCGTTTTGTCCAAAAGATCGCCGAGAAGTACAAATTGACAGTTGGAACCTTCGGCCATTTTGGAGATGGCAATCTCCATCCGACGTTTCTCGCCAACGAACGGAATCCGGACGAGATCCACCGGGTTCATGAAGCGGTGACTGAGATCTTTCTGTTTGCCGTTGAGCTTGGCGGTACGATCAGCGGCGAACACGGTATCGGATTGACCAAGAAAAGCTTTTTGCCCAGCGCCATTGGCGAAGTCAATGTCCGGATCTTACGTGACCTCAAACGGGTGCTGGACCCCCAAGGAATTCTCAATCCCGGAAAGATTTTCGATAAACAGCTTTCCGCGCCCCTCCCAGCGGCTGTTCGGTAGCAACCCGATCCCATCGATTTATGAGCTCCTCCCATGATTCGCTCCGAACGCTCGACTACTCGGTCATTCAGCAATGCATGCATTGTGGTTTTTGCCTGCCCACCTGTCCGACCTACGACGCTACTCATCAGGAGCGGAACAGCCCGCGCGGACGCATTGCGCTAATGCGGGCCATCGCTGACGAGAGGATGGAGCTAACTCGGGCCTTTGCGGACGAAATGTATTTTTGTCTCGGGTGTCTGGCCTGTATGACCGCGTGCCCGGCCGGCGTCGAGTACTCGCAACTTTTTGAAACTTCGCGGGCCATGATCGAAGAGTCCGCGGTTCTGGACAATCCGACGCGCCATTGGACCAGGAGATTGTTGCTCAGAGGCCTATTCACCAGACCCCGGTTGCTTCGGCTGATTGGCCGTCTTCTCTATCTTTACCAGACTACCGGCCTTCAGAAGCTGTTTCGAAGCCTTGGTTTTATTAAACTCCTTCCGAGCCGCATTCAGCAACTTGAACCGCAAACCCCGACCGTCCAAGCAAAGTTCTCGCATCAGCTGATCGCTCCGATCGAAAGACCTCGCGACGGTCAGATCCGATACCGGGTCGGTTTGCTCACGGGTTGTGTGCAAGATTTGGTGTTCTCAAATATCAATCGGGACACCGCAGACGTCCTGCTCGCCAACGGGTGCGAAGTACACACCCCGCCCATTCAGTTTTGTTGCGGATCTCTCCATGGACATAATGGTGAAGCAGAGACTTCGCGGGCGCTGGCGCGTCGGAACCTGGATCGGTTCGATGTCGAAGGATTGGATGCGATCATCACTAACGCGGCTGGGTGCGGTTCGCATTTAAAGACTTACGGTCGCCTGTTGGCTGATGACAAAGTCTATGCAGACCGGGCGGCGACCTGGTCCCGCAAATGCAAAGATGTGAGCGAATTCCTGGTCGAGATCGGTTTCCGGGCCCCGACGGCAGGGCCCGCCAACCTCCCGGTCGACAAGCTGACCTATCACGAGGCTTGTCACTTATGTCACGGACAGAAGATCACGGCCCAGCCCCGTCGGATCTTGAAATCAATTCCTGGAATGAAGCTGGCAGAACTCGGCGAATCGACTTGGTGCTGCGGGAGTGCGGGCATTTACAATATCATTCAACCGGAGATGTCTCAGCAATTGCTGGCCAGGAAATTGGGTCACATTGCCAAGACCGGCGCTACGATCCTGGCGACCGGAAACCCCGGGTGCCACCTGCAAATAGAAAACGGCGCCAAAGCTACGGGAGCGAACCTCCAGGTTCTCCATCCCGTGACCCTTCTCGCCATGGCTTACCGAGCGGAAGCCAATGGTAAGGGGTCCTCGGCATAGGAAGCCGGTGTTTAGCGCCTTCGCGCCAAAAGACTTCCCTTGCCCCTCAGGCTGACACGGTTTTTTGGATACACTTAGGATGATTTTGTTCCGAAAAAGGGCTGTAGGCCACAATCCTTTGGCGGGCCCTCTCGGTTTGCTGTCCCCGAAGGGGCTACAGAACTCAGCACCAGGGTTTCAACCCTGGGAATCGTCCACCAACGCGACGCGCCTCTGAGCTGAAGGGGCGCCAGATCGCACGTCCTAACAAGGCTGGAAGCGGGCTCCGACGGTCCAATTAGAGCACGTCCCAATTGCGCACTCTGACTTTTGCGCGGCAATAGGTGCGAGCTTTGCCTGGGTACCCGCATCTTCGCCCCTTCAGCGCAAGCGAATCGCTTTATTATGAGGGTTCCCACGGGTTGAAACCTTGGGCTGAGTAATCTGTACGCCTTCCCTACGTGGGCAGGCCTCTCGGTCCATCTATAGACGCCTTCCCAGGCGAGCTTAAAGCCTGGCTTGCTTTCATGGTCCCTTAGGCCTGAGAAGGCGAGACGCCTTACCTACGTAGGCAAGCCGTCTGCGGCTTGCATTCCCAGGGCTACCCAGCGGGTCGACCTGGGCATTGAGTAAGGCGGGACGCCTTCCTACGATAGGCAATTCCGTCGGCTGAGGCCTGTGCATATCCCAGGGTCTAGCCTGGGTTCAGACCTTGCGGCCTGAGTAAGCTGAACGCCTAGAAAACTGTCCGAAAGTCCCCGAACCAGCCGTGTCAACCCTATCGTCAAGAAAGATTTCGCAGACGCTAAACACCCTCCCCCGAGCCTGGAATCTATCTTCGCTACCACTACCACTAACTGACACCATCACTTCCCCTCCCTTCCCTGCCCACTACCTAGTTCAGCTTCTCGTAGCCTCGAAGGGTCAGAAACTCCGCGAACTGATCGTTGGTCGTCAACTCGTCAAACAGAGCTACCGCCTCGTCATATTTGCCGTTCGCAAACTGCTTGTCGCCCACCATCGAGCTGATTTTGGCTAACTCCTCGTTAAGCACGGCGTGGAAGAGTTCTTTCGTCACTTTCCGCCCATCGGAAAGCACTCCGCGAGGATTACGAATCCATTGCCAAACCTGGGCCCGGGAAATTTCTGCCGTCGCGGCATCCTCCATCAGATTAAAGATCGGCACCGCGCCGGAACCCCGGAGCCACGCTTCAATGTATTGAATACCCACGCTGACATTGGTCCGTAGCCCATTTTCGGTGATTGGTTCCTGCGGTCCAAAATCCAAAATATCGGCGGCCCGAACCGTCACATCTTCCCGTTTGCGATCGATTTGGTTCGGAACTCTTCATTACCGCGTTGAACGCCTCAAGAGCCACCGGAACCAGACCAGGGTGGGCGACCCAGGTTCCGTCGTGCCCGTCGTTCGCTTCGCGCTCTTTATCCGCCCTGACTTTTGCAAAAGCGTCGGCATTTGCTTTCTCATCGTTCTTGATTGGAATCTGGGCGGCCATCCCGCCCATCGCATGAACCCCTCTGCGATGACAGGTCTTGATGCAAAGGAGCGAATAAGACCGCATGAAGTGGGTGGTCATGGTCACTAACGCGCGATCGGCCAAAACAAATTGCGGATCGTTCCGGAACCGTTTGATGCAGCTGAAAATATAGTCCCAGCGGCCACAATTCAGTCCGGCCGAGTGTTCCCGCAGTTCATAGAGGATTTCATCCATCTCAAAAGCAGCCAGAATCGTCTCGATCAACACGGTGGCCCGAATCGTACCGCGCGGCACGCCAATCTCGTCCTGAGCGAGAATGAACATGTCGTTCCATAGCCGCGCTTCCAGGTGACTCTCCATTTTCGGGAGATAGAAATAAGGCCCCGACCCCCGGCGAACCAGCTCCTGCGCATTATGAAAGAGGTACAACGAACAATCAAACAAACCGCCGGAAACGGGTTCCCCGTCGACCAGGACATGTTTCTCCAAAAGATGCCAGCCCCGTGGGCGGACGAACAAGACGGCCGTTTGCTCTGCCAACCGATACTCTTTCCCTTCCGGGCTCTTGAATTCGATCTTCCGACGGACCGCATCGGAGAGGTTTAACTGACCTTCAATCATGTTCGACCAGGTCGGCGCATTAGCGTCTTCGCAGTCTGCCATGAACACTTTAGCGCCGGAATTAAGCGCATTGATGATCATCTTTCGATCCGTCGGCCCGGTAATTTCTACTCGTCGATCCTGTAGATCAGCGGGAATCGGGGCCGCCAACCAATCGTCTTCACGGATCGCCGCCGTTTCTGGAAGGAAATCCGGCCGCTTGCCGGCATCCAACTGGCCCTGCCGTTGCTCTCGGCGTTCCAGCAGTTCGATCCGCCGCGCATTGAACTCCCGATGCACCTTCGCGATAAGGTTTAACGCATCATGAGTTAGTATCTGGGAGGCGCCCGGGGAAATTTCTCCTGTCACCACGACACCGTCTGGCAATTGAAGTTTCATATCTGATTCGATGGGTTCAAAAATAAGGAGCTCACGAAAAAACTGACTTAGGGGTCAAGACGCCTTGGGCCAACGGTTTCATATTGTTTGGGACAGGGCCTCTGATTTCAAAGCCTAAATCCATCATCCCCGAAAAGCCAACAACCTTAAGCCGTTCAAACAGACCAGAACGGTACTTCCTTCATGTCCGACTACGCCAATTGGCAAGGGCAAGTGAAACCCCAAGGCCGACGCCACCAGGATCAAAATGACGGCCAGGGAAAAAGTCAGGTTTTGGAAGATGATCGTCTGAGACCGGCGGCTAAGCTGTAACGCGAACGGAATGTTTTTCAGGTTATCGCTCATCAACACCACATCGGCAGTCTCCATGGCGACATCGGTACCGGCGGCGCCCATGGCAATCCCCACATTGGCCGTGGCCAGCGCCGGCGCATCGTTGATCCCGTCTCCCACCATCGCAACCCGGCCGGATTTCTTCAGGGCACGGATGGCCGCTACTTTCTCTTCTGGAAGTAATTGGGAAAAGACTTCGTCGATCCCAGCCCGGCGTCCGATGGTCTGGGCGACCCGGTCGTGGTCGCCCGTCAACATGACGATCTTTTTCACTCCGATCGATCGGAGCTTTTGCACTACTTCGTCCACATCTGGCCTCAGCGTATCCGCCACGGCAAAGAGCCCCAGGACAGTAGCACGACCATGGCCGGCCATAGTTCCGGCCCCGGCGTTATCGATGGAGCGGGAAGTTATATTCGGGTCGGCTGACGGCAGTTCCCCAATCAGCATGACGGTCTTGCCATCATCGTGTAATCGAGAAATCTCGGGACGAACGATTTCGAGGTTTTCCGCCCCGTTCTCTTCGAAAAATTTAATATTTCCTACGGCAACGATCCGGTTACCCAGTTTCCCAACCACTCCACGACCCGTATAAGAAGAAAATCCTTGGCACTCTTCCAAAGTAAGGCCCTTAGAATTTGCGAAGTCAACCAGTGCCTTGGCCAACGGATGTTCCGATCGCGCTTCCACCGAAGCGGCCAGCTGCAGAAGTGTGTCCTCGGTTGCACAACGTGCTCCGGTCTGGGACACGCCGAAAGATCGGGGCGCAGCAACTGGAATTACATCCGTTACCTGCGGCTTGCCCACCGTTAGAGTTCCCGTTTTATCGAACGCTATGATGTCAACGTGCGCCAACTGCTCCAAGTAAACGCCCCCTTTGAACAGGACGCCCCGGCGCGCGCCGCAACCAATAGCTGACAAAATAGAGGCCGGCGTACTAATGATGAGAGCGCATGGCGACGCTACCACCATCACCGTCATGGCCCGATAAAAGACGTCGTGGAATGGTTGACCGGAAAGCAGCCAGGGGATCAAGATCAAGGCGACGGTGAAAAGCACTACGCCGGTCGCATAAGTTTGCTCGGCCCCCTCCAGGAAGCGTTGAGTGTTCGCCTTCTCGGCTTGCGCTTCCTCAACCATTCGAATGAGCTTGGCGATCGTCGAATCGCGGGCCAACCTGCTGACCCGAACCGTGAGGCCCCCGGTCTGGTTTATGGTTCCGGCGAAGACCGGGTCACCGGGGCGCTTGGATACTGGAATCGATTCGCCGGTCAAGGAAGACTCATCCAAACTGCTTTCTCCCTCGCTGATCACGCTATCGAGCGGAATTGCTTCCCCGGGCCGGATCAAAACAATGTCGCCGATCTGCAGTTCCTCAAGCGGCCTCCTTTGGAGTTCGCCATCTTTCCGGCACAATGCTTCGGTCGGACGCAATTTGATCAGCGATCGAATGGCCGTCCTGGTTCGGCTAATCGCTAGATCCTGCAGGAGATTGGAAAAAGAAAAAAGAAAGAGCAACATGGCCCCCTCAAATGGCGCGCCGACATACGCGGCTCCCAGCGCCGCCAAGACCATCAGAATATCGACGTCGATTTTGCGCTGCTTAATCGATTCGATGCCGCTAAGGACCCCAAAATAGCCTCCGAAGAAGTAGGCCCCGGTAAACACCGCAATCCAGACGACGCCTCTGCCGTAATATCGATCAACCAGCAGCCCGGCGATCAGCAGGAGTAAGGTCGCCCCGACAAAAATTGCTTCTAAACGACTGAGGAACCCTTGCTCATTTTCAAGAACCCGCTCCGGCAGATTGGTTTCGTGAACAGTTCCCGCCGCTTCGCCCAATGGCAATTCGTCGGAGATGCCCAAATCCTTCCCCAGACCAGCAGCTCTGCTTGAGACTGTGGCCGCCCCACTAAAACTGAGTTCCAAAATTCGCTCGCGAAAACTGGCCGTGGCGCGTCGTACCCCTGGTGAAAGAGAAGGCGATTTTTCAACTCGCAGAATACAGGTTTCGCAGCTCCCCTGGTTCAAACGCCCGGAACAGCTCTGGGATTGGGTAAGTAGTTGGGGCGCAAATCGGTGCGCCACATGAGCGATCCGCTCATCGGAAATAATCCGCGAATCATAGTCGATCGAGAAAGAGCGCAATTGGCAGTCGACGACGGTATGCAGGACGCCAGGTTGCGTTTTTAACAGTCGTTCTACGCAACCGGCACAACTGGTATCAAAATTTGTAGCGTGAAAATCCACCAGGCGTTTTAAAGAGTGAACTTAATCATTCCCTTTGCTTTCCTCTTCCAGTTCGCACGGTCGAGGTCAAATCGGCGTCTCCAGTTTTGTCGACCTCAGGCGGATGGTTTTGTGCCCGAGATCATGATACGCCTCGATCATTCTTACCGTTTTGCTCCGCGCACGCATCAGAATGGAATGAGTGACTGCGGTGCTTCCAGTGATGCGTACCCCCCGAAGAAGAGGCGTGTCACTGACGCCAGTCGCACAAAAAATGATGTTGTTTCCTTTAGCCAAATCTGCCGCATAGAAAACTTGCTGCAATTCCTCGCCAAAACCGTGTTCGATGGCCTGCTTCTTTTCTTCCTCGTCTCGAGGCCACATCATCGTCTGAAGGTCACCTCCCAGGCATCGAATCGCCGCCGCCGCCAGC
The DNA here is from genome assembly GCA_963808535.1 of uncultured Verrucomicrobiae bacterium. GTDB lineage: Bacteria > Verrucomicrobiota > Verrucomicrobiia > Chthoniobacterales > JAFAMB01 > JAFAMB01. Next base: position 189,770 of record CAWEGF010000007.1, read on the forward strand.
ACCGCTTCAGGCGCGCCCCCAATGCCCGCATAAAGATCAACCCCGCTCCCCGCGATCGACGGTGCGATCGCCGCCGTGATATCCCCGTCAGAAATCATTCGAACCTTGGCATTCGAAGATCGGACCGCCTCGACGAGTCTGGCATGACGGGGCCGATCAAGCACCACCACCGTCAAATCCTGGACCCTCTTCCGTAGCGCCTTGGCAACAATCGGGATGATCTCTTCGATCGGATGCCGTATCGAAACGATGTCTATCCCGGTTTTTTGCATGTAGCGAACAACCTCAACGCCATAGGCCAACTTCATCATGTAAAAGGTCGGGATATCTTTGAGAGAAGCCTCGGTGCTCGCTTCGGGGGAGGCGGCAGCCAGGCAGCAGATCGACCCGGGCAACCCTTTGGCAACGTTCGTCGTGCCATCAATCGGATCCAGGGCCAGATCAAATTTATGGCTGCCGGGCGTCCAGGTGCCAAGATGTTCCCCTTTGAAGATCCCCGGAGCATTGTCTTTGATCCCCTCCCCAATAACCACCTCGCCACAAATGTTCACCAAATCGAACATCCCCCGGATCGCATCGCAGGCGGCAGCGTCAGCCATTTCTTTCTCGCCTCGGCCGATCCAGGACAGAGTGTTCAATGCCGCCGCTTCGGTGGCTCTCAAAAAGTCAAATTCAATGATTCGTTCCAGGTCTTTATAAGGCTGTTGATGAGTGCGCATCGCGGTGGGGGAAGGTAAAGTTAGTGTGTGAGGATTCAAGCAGCCGCGCGGCAATCCGTGAATGCTTTATTTCTTCCCCATTTGCCTCGCTGACCGAATCGTGGTTTGGATCTCTTATGCACAAGATTCGAGTCGTAGTCTGGGGCGAAAACGTCCATGAACAGAAGTCCGAAGCGATTCGGAAGGTTTATCCTGAGGGAATGCACCAATGCATTGCGGATGGTTTGTCCGTCGACAGCTCCTTCGGGGTTGGCACGGCGACGCTCCAAAATCCGGAACATGGTTTATCAGAAGCCCGTCTTTCGGAGACCGATGTCTTGCTCTGGTGGGGTCATATGGCCCATGCGGAGGTAGCGGATGAAATTGTCGATCGCGTCCAAAAGCGCGTTTTGGAAGGGATGGGCTTAATCGTTCTTCATTCCGGCCACTACTCGAAGGTTTTTAAGCGACTGATGGGTACCACCTGCTCTCTGACTTGGCGCGAAGCCGGGGAAAAAGAACGACTTTGGGTCTGCAATCCCGGGCACCCCATTGCCCAGGGAATCAAGACTTACTTCGAGATCCCTCACGAAGAGATGTACGGAGAACCATTCGGCATCCCCACTCCGGAGGAGACGGTTTTTATTTCCTGGTTTGAGGGTGGCGAAGTTTTTCGGTCGGGTTGTTGCTGGAAGCGTGGCAACGGCAAGATCTTCTATTTTCGTCCGGGCCATGAATCTTTTCCGACCTATCGCCAACCGGAAATCCAAACTATCCTCCGCAACGCTGTCCATTGGGTGGCCCCCGAAGGATCACCCTGGATCGACAGCATTCCTAACGTAAAAGTTTCTCCGGAAGGAATTCGGCAGGACTAGCGGTGGGGGAGACGTGAATTTCTCATCTGGCGCCCTTTCAGGGCGTCAGCAGTTCCCAGGGTTAAAACGCTGGGCTGAATCCTGTAGCCCACTCCGGGGCAATATTGAACTTAGCGCCTGAATAACCAACTCAGCAAAGTGATGAGGATGCTAACCAGAAGGCAAGTGACGACCGGAAAATAGAGAGAGAAGTTTTCTTTCTGTATCGAAATGTCGCCGGGGAGTTTACCGACCCAATTGAATAAGCTCGGGAAGCGCCAAAGGATGACCCCGGCGACGACCAGAAAAACGCCGACCAGCACCACAAGTTTCCCGACCTCCTGCATTAGAAAAGAGCTTAGCGCTCCGGCTCGGAATTGGCAGGTATTTTGTGGGGATTAATATCCCTGATCCCTGCCCGCCGGAATTAGGGCGGTCACGAACCACCGAAAATAAATCTTTGCCACTTCCAAAAAAATCCCCGGCTTGAATCAACTGGCAACGCAATGAAGTTGCCACCTTCCAAGATCCGTTGATCCCTCCTGAACTCTAGTTCGCACCTTCCCATCATGTTCTTCGCCTTTTACGTTCACCACCTCAGTCCGTTTCTCCTTCAATTCAACGAACAGCTCGGAATCCGATGGTACGGTCTCGCATACATTGCCGGTTTTATCGGCGCGTTTTACTTGATGAAATGGTTGGCCCGCAAAGGATACGGACCACTGAAGGAAAACCAGGTTGCCGATTTTATCTTTTACGCGGCCCTGTTCGGCGTCCTCATCGGCGGCCGCCTCGGTTACGTTCTCTTCTACCGCCCATCCATGTTGACCGAGGATCCCCTCGGCGTTTTTCGGGTCTGGGACGGCGGTATGGCCAGCCATGGCGGGATTCTTGGGCTCATTGTTTTCAGCGCGATCTATGCCCGACGCCACCGGATCTCCTGGACCGGAATCGGTGACAACCTGGTGGCGGTCGCGCCAATTGGGCTCTTTTTCGGTCGAGTGGCGAATTTCATTAACGGCGAACTCTATGGCCGGATTACCACCGTTCCCTGGGCGATGCAGTTTCCAGCGGAATTGCTTGATCATCCGGACGAAGCAACGTTGGCGATTCAACAGACCAGCAAAATTGATCCGAATCTGAATAACGTTCCGGAGATTATCGCCGCCGCCCGGCACAGCTCGCCGGTGCGAGAAATCCTCGCTGGTGTTCTCACGCCCCGCCACCCAAGCCAACTCTATGAGGCGTTTCTGGAGGGCATCCTGTTGTTCACCCTTCTGATATTCATTCGCTTGAAGTTCAAAAAACCGGACGGCGTGACGACCGGATGTTTCTTTCTTCTTTATCCTCTCATGCGCATCATCGGAGAGTTTTTTAGAGAGCCCGATGCACCATTGACCGGTCCGTTCACTAGAGGCCAATTTCTTTCGCTGTTCATGTTTGCGCTCGGCGTCGCCTTTCTCTGGAATGCCAGACGGAAGTATGTCGCGGAGCGTTCGACAGGTACGTAATGCGTCCCGCTTTACCTCTTCCGAACCAGTAAACCGGGACGGTTTACCTACTTTCATCACACCCTACTCAGACCTTCACTAACGCGGCGTCAGACGCAAAAATTCATTAGGTTTGATCTTTACCAAGACAACCCGCACGTCATTTTGTTTTTTGACTTGGTAAAGTTCGATCTTTTCCTTGTCATCCCGGCCGACCTTCAGCGCCTCGAATTCCGGGAGCTTCACCGGCTCATTGGTCTGCAGAAAATAGGGTTGGCCGTTCCAGTTCAGGACTTCGCGACCGGGATTATCTCTTGGATCGAAATTGAGCGTGATGGGATCTCCGACCGCGGTCGGCTCCGTGATTCTTTCTAAATTGGGTCGGTCTTGATTATCGATCCAAACGGTTAGAGCGACCGCGAACATCAGCACCAGAGAACCCTCCCATTAGTCCATAGGCCCATTTGTCGGTCTGCGATTGTTCGACATTTGCTTGGTTCATCTCGCTGGTTAACTTTTGATAAATCTACCGCCTGGGCATCAGGGTGTACCGGGATTGGTGTCGTTTCAACTGGGCAGGAAGCAGGGCTGGCAATGGCTGCAGAGCCGTACTCCGAGTGGAGTTCACGAAGTGTTCCGAAATCTTCTTCAAAGCCCGCCAGCGGTCCCAATCATAATCAGGGGCATGCATTATTTGGCGAAGCAAACTCCGCCATTCCGTGATGGCCCGCTCGATGTCGCCAAACCGCAGGAGATTGTTGACGAGCTTGTGCCGGGAAATCTGATTTTCCACCACGTCTCGAATCACCTCCGCGGCACCCGCACCGTAGGCGGGGGGGACACCCATTTCCAGGTAACCGGCAAAATCGGCTCGATTGTAGGTCTGCTGGCAAACTAGCCCTAAGCGTCCGCCAAATGGAGATTCATCCAAGGCGAAACGATGCCCGGCACGAAGGTTTCCCAGGTCAAACACCAGATCTTCCACCGGATAATCCCCATTCTCCAGCGCCGCGGCGATGGCCAGTCCTTCTCCGTGGTTAAAGAAACCGAAGACAATCCCTCGGCGCGTCGGTTTACCTGACCCATCGATGAGTCCAAGTTGCCGCCAAGCGAGCGCCGGGCTCATGGCCAGTTCCATTCCTTCACACTCGGCCTGAAATTTACAACCCCGGCAAATTTCTGGGTAGTCTCTCTTTGTCTCGGGATCGACCAGCCAATGTCCAAATTCATCGAGGTAGCCCCGGGCGCTTAAAGAGTCGAAGCGAAATCGCGCCATCACCATATTTTCGCGATGAACCAGATCCCATAACAGACCCCCCATCTGCCCGGCCACCAAGGGCAGCACCTCGCGCTCAAAGTCCACCTGGGTTAGGTTTCGTTTTATATCGACTAGGGGATACCGCTGCCGGAGCAATTTTCGTAACCACTTTATCGGACGCCACTCTCCTTCCGAGACACTCGCTACCGGTACTTCGCGACCATAGATAAAATGGTGGCCTTCCGTCTGGATCTTGCAAAGATTGCCAAATCCCTTGCCTCCCAGAGTTGACGCCACGGTCAAAGCCGGGCGCCACCGATCCCCCTTCGTGCGCACCCAGAGATTTCCGAGATTTGTCTCCGTTAAAGGCGGCTGTTTTTGCCAGCGCCCACGCGAATTCTGCATTTCCACTTGGTGCCGCCGCACAAACCTGGCTCTCTCTCCATCGACGTGAAGGCCGCATGGTCGAATGCCTCCTTCATAAAAACGCTCTACCCCGAGGGTAAGCGTTTTGGTTGAAAATAAACGTCGCGAAAGTTCGGCCGCGCTCAGGAAAGGATCTTCGCCCCGAGAAGCAGCCACATTCATCACCGCCAGAAAAGAGGGCCAATCGATCGGTTCCGGTCTCTTTAATTTCAAAGGGAAAGCTTCGTGCAATCTCGGAACTTCATGGGGTCACCAGCGCGAATCCTAACTCGTCGAGTCCGCGTCGCCCTGCTCGGCCAAACATTTGCAGTAACTCGTCCGGACGGACTTGGCGTTGAAAATTGCCGACCATATAATGAGTGCCAGCGACCAGAACTGAACGCATCGAGAAGTTGATTCCGGCAGCCAAACCCATGGTGGCAACCACGACGCGCAATTGCCCGCGCTTCGCCAGCGGTTCAATGATTCCTGCCCTGACGGCATAACTAAGACCACTATGGTGATAAGCCACCCGTTGTCTCAGCAGCTTGGCCAATGGCTCGCCGGCAGCTGCCGCCTGCTCCTGGCTGATCGGCATCGGTTCTTCGATCGCCAAAGCCCCGGCCAGCGATTGGGCCAATTCTTCTGCCGCCTTGCGCCGGGGTGCAAAAATCAACACCGGCCCTAGATCTGCCAGCAAAGCCCGGGAAATAAGTCTCGGCCAGTACCCATTGACAGCGCCCGGCGCCTGCACCGGGATATCACTCAGCATAACTTCCTCGAGTCGGACCGGACGTTCCTGGTGGGCAACCAGCTCCACGCTTCGCCCGATCCGTCGGAGCCAGGTCACAATATCCTCCGGGTTGCCGACGCTTCCGCTCAAGAGAAGAATCTGCGTTTCCGGCGGGGCCAGAGAAATGATCAATTCATAGTTCGTCCCGCGCACCGGATCAGCCAAAAGTTGGTACTCATCGACGACCAGTAATCGCGGGCCTTCCCGTTGCAAGATCCGGCCTTTTTGCGTCTCCAGAGTCGCTACTACGACGCGCGCGCCCAAGTTTTCGGCTAAGTCGCCCGTGGAGATTCCGACATCCCAGCCCTTGGTTCTCCACTCGGCGAGCTTATCATTTGCCAGCGCCCGGGTCGGTACCGTGTAAACGGCCTGTCCTTTGAGCGATTCGTACATCAATTCGAAAATGTATGTCTTGCCAGCACCTGTCGGTGCCTGGACCACGACGTCTTTTCCGTCGCGGAGCAGATTCACTGCGTCCTGCTGCCACTTATCTGGGATGATCAGATTGACCATCTGGACAAAAACAGTCTTGAGCGTTGGATTGAGCGTTCCGCACCGTGCTTGAGCGTACCCTCCAATCACCACGACGCAAAACCCAAACTCAAGACCTCCACTGAAGTAGGTAAGCCGTCCCGGCTTACTTCCCGGCTTCGCGGGATAGGACTGGTCTGTCGTCTCCGCGAGGCTACCCGGCGTGGATAAAACGTGACAAGGAGACTAAAGACGACGGGCCGATTGTCATTTTATGAACATCCAATCGGATGGTGGAGAAGCCGCCAGTTCGCTTTTACCTCGAGTTCCGATCAACCGTCACGTTGGCATACCAGTTGCTTCTGCTAATAAGCGGCTTCATTCGGGGGAGGTCCGAATGTTAATTCGCGTAGCACAGTCACGAAGGGGTTGACCTCTCACAGGGAAGTAAGGGCTGAAAGGTCAAAAGTAGACTATGCGCGTGAACACCTTGCGAGGAAGTCGGCTTGGAGGGAGTCGTACTTCCTCGCAATACTTTTATCCAATGGAAAAGGAGGAACGGAATTACCGTTCGCTGGGCGACGAAATGGCGGGTGGTTACCCGACATGAAAAAAATCGAGGCCATTATTAAACCTTTTAAACTGGAGGAGGTTAAGTCGGGACTTGCTGAACTCGGAATCGAAGGCATGACCGTGAGTGAGGTTAAAGGCTACGGGAACCCCACTCTACCCATTCGTCCCTCCTACGGGCCCACCCGGCTTCCGTTCATCCCGAAGCTAAAAGTGGAACTCATCGTCAGAAACGAATTGCTTGGTTCGGCCGTAGCTGCAATAAAGCAAAGCGCGCGGACCGGAACTCGAGGCGATGGTAAAATCTTTGTACAAGATCTCCTGGAAGTTATCCGGATTCGAACGGAAGAACGCGGGGATCGGGCTCTCTAACGTGCGGTCACCGAATCGCTGTTGAGCCCTCTGTCCAAGCCTGAAACAGGCTTGCCCGATTCCTCAAACCCCAACCCATCTAACAATTGAATTACTTATGACCCCATCCGAAGTAACCTCATTTATAAAAGATAAGGGAATTAAACTGATCGATTTCAAGTTCGCCGATCTTCTCGGAACTTGGCAGCACTTCACCACCACCCTCAACGAATACAGCGAGGACATCTTTACGGATGGCCTGGGTTTTGACGGCTCCAGTATTCGTGGCTGGAGGGCAATTCAAGCCAGCGATATGCTCGTGATTCCGGATCCGGACACGGCTTGGACCGATGTCTTTAACATCGAGCCAACGCTCAGCTTTATTTGTACCATCCAGGATCCGATCACGCGGGAACCGTACGATCGCGATCCCCGCGGCGTCGCCGAAAAGGCCGAAGCTTATCTCAAAAGCACCGGCATTGCCGATACCGCCTACTTTGGGCCGGAAGCGGAATTTTTCATCTTTGACGATGTCCGCTACGAGTACAGTTCCAATAGTTCATTCCATAGCGTCGATAGCGCGGAAGGTATTTGGAACACTGGGCGCGAGGAGTTTCCAAATCTCGGATACAAGATCCGCCACAAAGAAGGATATTTCCCTGTCCCGCCGTCTGATACTCTCCAGGATCTTCGAAACGAAATGTGCTTGGAGTTGGAGAAAGCCGGCGTCCCGATCGAGCGTCAGCATCACGAAGTCGCTACCGCCGGACAGGCAGAAATCGACATCCGTTTTTCTCCGCTCCGGGTGATGGGCGACAATATGATGTACTACAAGTACATCCTGAAAAACGTCGCCAAGAAGTACAACAAGGTGGTCACTTTCATGCCGAAACCCCTGTTTGGGGATAATGGTTCCGGAATGCACACCCATTCTTCTCTCTGGAAAGATGGCAAACCCCTCTTTGCTGGAGACAAGTATGCAGGTCTTAGCGAGCTAGCTCTGTTTTACATCGGTGGCATCCTGAAACATGCTCCTGCGCTGACCGCTATCTGCAATCCCACCACTAACAGCTACAAGCGGTTAGTGCCCGGGTTCGAAGCGCCGGTCAACCTGGCCTATTCTGCGCGTAACCGGTCGGCCTCGATTCGTATTCCAACCTATTCCGCCAACCCAAAGGCGAAACGGGTCGAATACCGCACCCCGGATCCGGCCGCGACTCCGTACCTGGCGTTCTCGGCCTTGTTATTGGCGGGTCTGGACGGCATTCAGAACCGGATTGATCCGGGCGATCCACTCGATAAAAACCTGTATGAGCTCCCTCCGGAGGAACTTGCTAAAGTGCCAACCGTTCCCGATTCACTTCTCGGAGCAATCCAAGCGCTCGAAAAGGATCATGAGTTCCTCCTTAAAGGGGATGTCTTCACCAAAGATTTCCTCGATAACTGGATCGAACTGAAGAAAAAGGAGTACGATGCTCTTCGTCTCCGCCCGCATCCCTACGAGTTTTACATGTACTTCGACCTATAAAACCAGCGGTCAGTATAAGCTTCTAGTCAACGGGCGCCCGGAAACATCCGGGCGCCTTTGTTTTTCAAAAGCAGGCGACCAAAGGGCCATCGAAAAATCGCTAAGAACACCGGCATCTTTTTCACCACCAAAGACACCCAGAACCCCGAGTAAAACCCGAAAAAATAAGGTCCGGATCCTCCGCGTCTCTGTGCCTCTGTGGTGAACATGATTTCTCCGTGCACTCCTGCTCCCTCTGCGTCCTCCCTCCCCGAGATTGGTCGTGTTTTTCACCACCAAACGCACCAGAAACCCCGAGCAAAACCCGAAAAAAATCAGGTCCGAATCCTCCGTGTACTCTGCGCCTCTGTGGTGAATATGATTCTCCGTGCCCTCCTTCTCCCTCTGCGTCCTCCCCTCCCCCGAGATCGGTCGGGTTTTCACCACCGAACGCACCAGAAACCCCGAGTAAAACCCGAAAAATAAGGTCCGAATCCTCCGCGTTCTCTGTGCCTCTGTGGTGAACATGATTTCTCCGTGCACTCCTGCTCCCTCTGTGTCCTCCCTCCCCGAAATTGGTCGGAATTCGCCTTTTTTTCTTGCTACGAAGCGGGGTTGGCCCCTGTGTTGTTTACCTAACCACACCCCGATTTTCCAGCATGCGAAAAGGTTACCTAGCTCTTGTCCTACACGCCCATTTGCCGTTTGTTCGGCATCCTGAGTACCCAGATTTCCTGGAAGAAGATTGGTTGTTTGAGGCGATTACGGAGACGTATTTGCCACTCTGGCAGGTCTTTGAGGGTTTGATTCGCGACGGTATCCCCTTTCGGTTGACCATGTCACTCACGCCGCCCCTTTGCGCGATGCTTAATGATGAGCTGCTCCGCGAGCGTTACCGCCTTTATCTTGATCGCGCTATCGCGCTCTCGAAGCGCGAAATCGACCGGACTCACTCACAACCGGAGATAAATCACCTGGCGCGGATTTATCATTACCGTTTTCTGGAGTGCCGCGAGATCTACGTTGACCGGTTACATTGCGACATCGTCGGCGCATTCAGGCGTTTTCAAGATGCGGGGTTCATCGAGATCATCACCTGTGCGGCGACCCATGGTTTCCTGCCGCTGATGGAGCAACATCCCGAAGCAGTTCGCGCTCAAATCCTGATCGCCCGCGACGATTATCAAAATAATTTTGGACGCAAACCGAGAGGAATCTGGCTTCCGGAATGTGCCTACTTCTCCGGACTGGAAAATTTTCTGCAAGAGGCAGAGTTGCGTTGGTTTTCTCTGGATGCTCATGGTTTGATGTTTGGAAATCCCAGACCACGATACGCGATCTTCACACCTTGCTTCACGGCAGCGGGTCCGGCCGCCTTCGGGCGGGACCGCGAGTCCAGTAAACAGGTCTGGAGCGCGCAGGAAGGTTACCCTGGTGACCCGGCCTATCGGGATTTCTATCGTGACATCGGCCACGACCTGGATCTCGATTATCTTCGCCCCTTCCTGCACACCGACGGCGCCAGAAAATTCACCGGCATCAAGTATCACCGGATCACCGGCCGTACTCCGGACAAACAGATCTATGTTCCAGGCTGGGCCGAAGGCGCCGCTGACTATCATGCGGGCGATTTCATGGTCAGCCGGGCCAAGCAAATTCAGCACCTGATCGAAGCTACGAACATCGAACCTCTCGTCCTCAGCCCGTTTGACGCCGAGCTATTCGGTCATTGGTGGTACGAAGGGCCAAGGTTTTTGAATCTGTTTATCCGCAAAGCGGTTTACGACCAAAAGGTGTTTGAGTTGACCACTCCAAGTGCCTATCTGGAAGGCCACGACACGCTTCAGATTGTGGCCCCGAGTCCATCAAGCTGGGGTCACAAAGGTTTTTGGGAAGTCTGGCTGGATGAGTCCAATTCCTGGATTTATCCGCACCTGCACGCCGCCGCCCGGCGCATGACCGAGGCGGCGCGCGCCGCCATCAACGCACCGGCCAAATGGCAAGAGCGAGTGCTCCGACAAATGGCTCGGGAGCTCTTGCTGGCGCAATCGAGCGATTGGGCTTTCCTCATGAAAACGGGAACCGCTCGTGATTATGCAACTAAAAGAACGAGGGATCACATCCTCCGTTTTACGCGACTCTATGATCAGCAAAAGGGCGGTTCAGTGGATGAAGAATTTCTTTCTAATTGTGAGTGGCGGGATAACATCTTCCCGGATGTGAACTGGAAGTACTATGTTTGAACCTTTGCGGTGGTTCTCTGGGGTCGCCCTCCTGCTCTCTTTTGTTTCACTCCACCCGCTACATGCCCAGGACGACGAATCAAACTCGCATCAATTATTGTTTGTCCCGCCTCCCGTGGAAGGAGCGATCAGCCTGGGCGCCTACGATAGCAAAGGCAAGCTGGTTCGCGTCCTGAAAAAGTCCGCGGAGATCGATAGCTTTAAATCAGCTTCCGATGGTCTGATTATCGAGTGGGACCGCAATGATTCCCAAGGCAAACCGGTTCCCAACGGGAAATATTTTGCCCGGGGGGTTTTGATTGGCGACGTTAAGGTGGAAGGGGTGGCCTTTCATTTGAATGACTGGATTGACTCCTCCGACGACCCAAGAATCAGCAAGGTTCTCTCCGCGACTTTGTTAGACGCCCAACGTCCCGCTGTGCTCGCTGAGGCGGCAAAAACAGAGGTGGTGGTACTCAAAAGCGACGGGAGCCGATCTAGCATCATCCCGCTGTCGTTCGATCCACTGACGATTAAGGCGGCGGGACCGAACCTTCTCCTTTTCGATAAATCCCAAGCCATGTTGATTGATCAGGCTTCAGGAGCCGAGATGGCGCGCCAAAATCTCTCCGACCTACGAGACGCCGATGCCCTGGGCAATCGAATGGTCGCACTCAGTGGAAATCAAATAACCTATCAGGTCGATGGTGCGTCTCAGGATCTTAGGGCGCCGGCGGAGAATCTTTATCGATGTGCAGTTCTCAACTCCACCATCGTCGTGGCGTCAAAGGACGGAAAATTCTGGAAGCTTGACGGGCTGGAGTTCGCGGCGATGGACGCCGGAGAAACTGGCGACCTTCTTGACATGAGCGCCGGGGCCTCTGACAGCGTTTGGCTTCTCATCAAGGCCAATACCGCAACCGTCTTGAAACAGATTGATTCGTCCGGGAAAATTCAAAGAGAAATCGAACTGCCTCCGGACCTGCAAACCGTCACCCAGCTTGGAACTTCGCGCCACGAGGACGCTCTGCTGCTAATCTCTGACGACGGTACCTCCCAACGAGTCATCGGTATTCGCTTCCAGGCGGCGAACCAAGAAAAGTCCATTTGGGAAAAATGGTTTGACCGGGTACTAACCCCTTTCAAATTTTTCGATCTCAAGGAGCGAAAAGTGGTGGCCGCTGACACTAAGAGTGATTCTCCCCCGGTTTTCGTGAAACCGGCTAATAATCCGATGGAGAACACCCGGCAAGCGTTGTTCCAGCTATCTATCGTGGCGGACGAAACCGGAGCGTGGGTAACAAATGCGGACGGTCTCCCTTTGTTCCAGGTCTGCGGCACCAAAAACATCAAACAAACTCGTTTCGTCTCCGATGGCGCCAACGGGGCGCGAGTTTATGCGTCCGATGGAATGGTGGTGGAGGAATACCATTTGACCAGTCTTGAAAATCTTTTCCGATTCGACGCCGGCTCCTTTGACTAGTACAGATGCGGCGAGGACTGGCAGGATACCGCTCGAGGACGAAGTTTCGACCTACCAGCCGTTGACTGCCTCGGCCTTCGAACCGCGCCTCCTCTGCCAAATTATTTCTCTTTAATGAACATCGTTTACTTTGATCTGGAAACACAACGCACTGCCAATGATGTCGGGGGTTGGGACAAAAAGAGAGACATGGGGATGTCGCTTGGAGTCACTTACAGCACCAATTTAAAGGAATACCGGATCTACAGGGAGAATCGCGTCAACGATCTAATTCAACAGTTGCTCCGCGCCGATCTGGTAGTCGGATTTAACGTGGTGAACTTCGACTATCAGGTCCTGATGGGGTACACGATCCTTGACCTGCCTCATCAATTGCGAACCTTGGACCTCTTGGTCGAGATCGAGAAGGCGGCCGGGAACAAGCTTCGATTGGATAATATCGCTCAAGCCACCCTGGGTGTCGGCAAGACAGCCATCGGCGTCGACGCGATAAAATGGTGGCGTGAAAAGCGCGTCATGGAAATCGCTGAATATTGTTGCTTCGACGTGAAAGTGACAAAACTTGTCCACGAACACGGCACTCAACATCGCGAGCTTTTCTATAGCGACAACTTCAGTCGCAAGCAAAGGGTTCAGATCACCTGGTAACGTGCAAACTCTCGCGTTCCCTTGAATTTCCTGATCTGAAGTCGACACTGACACCAAGCCCCACAAGTTCATCACATGATTTTGCCCCTGCGCTCAACAAAAGAAGTCTGGGCGTTCGATTGGTTCGACCTGGACGTGCCAATCCAATTCGGATCGATGTTCATTTTGCCCACCTGCCTTTATGTGGTGCATCGGCATACCCGAATGCTGCTCGGACACGAATTTGTCCGGGAGCTTGATCAACGCCGGGTCGAAATTTTCCTTCATCGCGCTTTTCAAGAAAAAGGCGCGCCTGATGAGTTGCTCGTCCCTGATGTCGACGAATGGGATGAGGCGGTCTGGCAGGGCTTTTCCAAAGAATACCAATGCCAGATCAACTTGGTTGACGTCGAATCCAATGAAGCGGAGAGCGGCGAGGAAGAGGGTATCGAATCCCAGCTCAGCAATTTGATCGCGGGTCCCGCTGAGAGTCTTTTAGCTAGCCACGGAGCCCAATTCGTTGCCCAAGGACTGGTCAAGGCGGTAAAACACACCCGATCCCGGGATAAGCAGAGATCGTTGTTAGCCAAGGCTCTTGATCTCTCCCCCAACTTGCCGGAAGCCTTGGTTGAACTAGCAGACCTCGATCTGCAGGAAGGGAGCCTCGACGAAGCTGCGGAAGGCTTTACTAAGGCCACCGAAGCCGCAGCTCCCTTTCACGTTCAGGGACAACCCAGCTACTTCCTGAGAGCCCAGCACGGGCGCCTGTTGGTTGCCTGGCAAAAGGGTGAACTGAACGAAGCCATCGCCATCGGAGAAGAACTGCTCTTTGTTGATCCCGCGGATCATTCCGGCGTCCGGTTTCTGGTGCCGTTGCTGCAGCTTTCGCTCAGCCAGTTTGAAGCGGCTAATGAATTTTTCACTTGGTACCGGCAGTCCTACCCGGATGATCTGGAAGACCCAGGATTCTTTTTCGGCTGGGCTCTCACGCTTTTCGAATTTGATGAAGAAGCGAGCGCGCTTGAACGCTACAAACGCGGGATGCTGCAAAATATTTATCTGGCACCGCTCCTCCTTGATCTACCCGAGCCTTCACCGGAACTTTGGCAGCATAGTCAACGAGGTGACTATAATTACGCCATGGAGTTCGTCGATTCCTTCGGAGCGATCTGGGAGCGGGATGCCGCCGCTACCCGGTTTCTTCGGGAATTATACGTCAGCCTCCTGCCTCATCTGGACGCCCTGATCGAGATCCGCCGGCAAATGGCCGAGCTCCAGGACAATCGCTACGAACCCGAGCACCGGAAGATTTGGGACAAACTTGTGGTCGAAGAAAAGCGCCAAATGGAAAATTGGGGACTTTGATAGGCCGATCGGTACTACTGTAGACCCTTCCGAGTATCGGTAAGAGTCGGAGAGACGCTTCTCCGCGGATACGCCACTTGACACCGGGCCGGGTTTCGACAGGATTCTTCATGGTCCGTTATCTCACCGGATTCCAGCCAACCGGTGCTCTGCATGTCGGAAACTATTTCGGCGCCTTGCGTCCTGCCATCGAACTCCAGGAAAAGGGGGAGGCCTTTTATTTCATTGCCGACTTTCATGCGCTCACCACCGTTCACGATCCGACGGTTTTGCGAGAGCACGTTCGCGGAGTGGCGATCGATTCCCTGGCCTGCGGACTTGACCCCGCGAAGGCTTGCTTTTTTCGGCAATCCGATGTCCCGGCGGTGACCGAATTAACCTGGATCTTGAGCACTGTCACCCCAATGGGTCTGTTGGAGCGCAGCCACTCTTACAAAGACAAGATATCGCATGGGATCACTCCTTCTCATGCCTTGTTTGCCTATCCCGTCCTGATGGCAGCTGACATCTTGCTCTACGAAAGTGACGTCGTTCCGGTTGGCAAGGATCAAAAACAACACCTTGAGATCACCCGCGATCTGGCGATCAAATTCAACGAGGTCTACGGCGAGGTCTTCAAATTACCCGAGCCAAGCATTCGGGACGATGTCGCCACCATTCTGGGTCTGGATGGCCAGAAAATGAGCAAGAGCTATGGGAACACTATCGAGTTGTTTCTTCCCGAGAAGATCCTGCGAAAGAAAATCATGAGTATCGTCACGGATTCGACGCCGGTGGAAGCGCCGAAGGATCCGACCAACTCAGCGATTATTTCGCTCTACAAGTTGTTGGCCGCGCCGGAGCTAGTGACGACCATGGAAAACGAATTCCGGGCCGGGGGCATTGGCTACGGAGAATTTAAGAAAAGGCTCTTCGAGGTGATCTGGGAAAGTTTTGCTCCCATGCGGCAACGCCGCGCTGAACTCGAGGCTGATCCCGGCCTTGTCGACCAAGTCCTGGCCCACGGCGCTTCCCGCGCCCAGGCCGTGGCCCAGCAGACGATGGCCAAGGTCCGGCGCGCCGTCGGCCTGGCCTAATGGGGTCACATCTAAATACTCAACATTGGCCGCTGCCGGAGCCTGAATCTGGTCAGCGCCTAATGTTGAATATTTAGATGTGACCCCATTCCATCGTTTGACCTTTGCACATCGTCCGTTAATCTGCCAACGCCCATGCCTAAGTACACAGATCTCCATAAGATTTTGCTAGTTGGTTCCGGGCCCATCATCATCGGCCAGGGGTGTGAGTTTGACTACTCGGGAGTTCAGGCCTGCAAGGCTCTGAAAGAAGAGGGATACGAAGTGGTTTTGGTGAATTCCAATCCAGCCACCATCATGACCGATCCCGAATTCGCTTCCCGGACTTACATTGAACCAATTACCGTGGAGATCCTGGAGAAGATCATCGAGCGAGAAAAGCCAGATGCACTCTTGCCCACTCTGGGCGGGCAGACGGCACTCAACAGTGCCATGGAGCTTTATCATGCCGGGATTCTGGAAAAACATCAGGTCCGACTGATCGGCGCCAATGCCGAAGCGATCTCCAAGGGTGAAGATCGCCAATTGTTCAAGGAAGCCATGGTGCGGATCGGCTTGGACGTCGCGAAATCCGGTACCGCACATACCCTCGATGAGGCCCGGGATACGGCTGAGTTTATCGGATCGTTCCCGCTCATCATCCGGCCGGCCTTCACTCTCGGCGGTGCCGGTGGAGGAATTGCCTATAATCGACAGGAATTCGAAGAAATCGTTCGACGCGGACTAGATCAATCGCCGGTCAAGGAAGTGTTGATCGAAGAGTCTCTGCTAGGTTGGAAAGAGTTCGAGATGGAGGTGATGCGCGACCGGGCAGATAATTGCGTGGTAATCTGCTCCATCGAAAATGTTGATCCGATGGGTATCCACACTGGAGACTCGATTACGGTTGCGCCCGCGCAAACACTTACGGACCGCGAATTCCAGATCATGCGCGATGCTTCTTTTGCGGTAATCCGCGAAATTGGGGTCGAGACCGGCGGATCAAATATTCAGTTTGCCGTTAGTCCCGAGAACGGGCGCATGGTGGTGATCGAGATGAATCCCAGGGTCTCCAGATCTTCCGCCTTGGCTTCTAAAGCGACCGGATTTCCGATCGCTAAAATCGCGGCCAAACTAGCGGTTGGATATACCCTGGACGAAATCCGTAATGACATTACGCGAGAGACCCCGGCCAGTTTTGAACCGGTGATCGATTACTGCGTAGTTAAGATTCCCCGATTCACCTTCGAAAAATTTCCGCAGGCTGATGCCACCCTCACCACCCAGATGAAAAGTGTTGGTGAGGCGATGGCGATCGGTCGAACGTTCAAGGAATCTTTACAGAAAGCGCTCCGATCCCTGGAGATTGGTCGCTTCGGACTGGGAGCGGACGGTCAGGATCGAGAACCGCGCACCAACACGGGCGACTGGGACGTCGAAGAAATTCAGCGCCAGCTTGTCAACGCCTCGTGGAATAGAATCTTCTATGTCAGGTACGCGCTGCTGGCCGGGTTTAGTGTTGGCAAGATCAACGAACTGACAAACATCGACCCTTGGTTTTTAGAAAACATCCGACAGATCGTGGAGGAAGAAACAAAAATTGCCAACGGCTCGTCCAGTCTGCGGCGCGCCAAACAATTCGGTTTTTCTGACCGCCAGTTAGCCTATCTAACCAAATCCCCGGAAAGTGAAGTTCGCGCCAAGCGGATCAAGGAAGGAGTGCTCCCGACTTTCCGGCTCGTCGACACTTGCGCCGCCGAATTTGAGGCTTACACCCCGTACTATTATTCAACCTACGGAGACGAAGACGAAACCACCGTCGGCGACCGCCGGAAGGTAATGATCCTGGGCGGCGGCCCGAATCGAATCGGTCAAGGAATTGAGTTCGACTACTGTTGCGTGCACGCCGCGTTTGCCCTGAAAGAAGAAGGCTTCGAGACCATCATGGTTAATTCGAATCCGGAAACGGTTTCGACCGATTATGACACCAGCGACAAACTTTATTTCGAGCCGCTGACTCTCGAGGACGTCCTGAATATCTATCAACATGAAAAATGTTGGGCCGCCATTGTCCAGTTTGGCGGGCAGACACCGCTCAATCTCGCGAATGCTCTCCAAGCCAATGGAGTAAACATCATTGGAACACAGCCCAAGAGCATTGAAATGGCCGAAGACCGGAAGCACTTTTCCGCGTTGTTGAATCGGCTTGGTCTCAATCAACCGCCTAACGGCACGGCGACCAATGAACAGGAAGCGGTGAAGGTCGCCAGCGCGATTGGGTACCCAGTCTTGGTCCGACCATCTTTTGTTCTCGGCGGCCGCGCCATGGAAATTGTCTATCAAGAAGAAGACTTGCGGCGTTACATCCGAACCGCGGTGGAAGCCAGTCCTGAACGGCCAGTACTGGTGGATCGATTCCTCGAGGATGCTATCGAGGTCGATGTCGACTGTATATCCGATGGCGAAGTTTCCGTGATCGGCGGGATCATGCAACATATTGAGGAGGCCGGTATCCATAGTGGCGACAGTGCTTGTGTCATCCCGGCATTTTCTCTTTCCGCCAAGGTATTGAGCGAGATCGCCGCCGGAACTAAAGCGATGGCCCGCGAACTCGAGGTTCGAGGACTGATGAATGTCCAATTCGCGATTAAGGATGAAGAAGTCTACGTGCTGGAAGTAAATCCCCGCGCCTCACGTACCGTGCCGTTCGTTAGCAAGGCGATTGGCATCCCGCTGGCCAAACTGGCCGCCAAAGTGATGGCCGGTAAAACTCTGTCAGAGCTTGGGTTTACCCATGAGGTTATTCCGACCCACTATTCCGTGAAGGAAGCAGTCTTCCCTTTCATCCGATTTCCGGGGATTGATATTACTCTCGGCCCTGAAATGAAGGCCACTGGAGAGGTGATGGGAATTGCTCAGGATCTCGGTTTGGCTTACGCGAAATCCCAAATGGCCGCCCAACCCCCGCTCCCAACCGGAGGTAACGTTTTTCTCAGCGTCAAGGATGCTGATAAAATTAACATCGTTAAACTCGGTAAAGAGCTGGTTGAACTTGGGTTCACCATCTATGCCACCAGCGGCACTGCCGCCGCGCTGATTGCGGCCGGGTTAACCGTCCATCGACTTTTCAAGTTAAGCGAAGGCCGGCCTCACGTGATCGATCTGATGAAGAATGACAAAATTGATCTCATCATCAACACGCCAAGTGGCAAGACTCCCAGGAAGGACGAAGTTAAGATTCGCAGTACCGCCGTCGAGCGCCGTATTCCGATTCTCACCACCATCAGCGGCGTCCAAGCGAGCATCTGGGCGATGCGTTCCATCCAAACCAAAGGTCTGACCGTGAAGTCCCTACAGGAGTACCATCTTCGTGCTTGATCTTCCGAGCATGGAAACAGGCTCGGCTGATCAATCGGCCACTCCCGTATTCCATTCGCAATACTGATACCATGCACAGCATGACAGGTTACGGGCGCGGGCAAGCGATCAGCCAGGGCGCTAAGATGACGGCCGAGATTCAGTCGGTCAACAAACGGCAAACCGAAATATTGGTTAACCTTCCCGCGGCCCTGGCCTCGCTGGAAAGTGAGCTGCGCGCCAAAGTCGATCGCCGCTTACACCGTGGACGAATCATCGTGACCATCTCAGCCTCCGGTCCTGCGGCTCGCCAACAACCGATCGTCGACTCCGCTTTGGCGAACCTCTATCTCACCCAATTCAAACGGCTGCAGAAAGAACTCGAACTCCCCGGCGAGATAACCATTGAAACTATTCTCCGGTCCCCCGGAGTGGTTTCGGCTTCTGAACAGGCTACGCTCAATTCCTCCACTCGGTCCGCGGTGGAGGCCGCCTTGGATCTGGCTCTCGAACAGCTGCTCCAGATGCGCGCGAAAGAAGGTTCCATTCTCCACCAGGAACTACTTCTCCGGATCAAATCCATCGGCCGTGCTCTCGCAAAAATTCGCAAGCTCCAACCACGGGTCACTAAACGCTATCGGACGCTTCTTTTTGAGCGGATCCAGAAGGTTGGACTGGAGATTAATCTCGACGACGATCGCCTAACAAAAGACGTGACGTTTTTTGCCGAGCGTTCCGATTTCTCCGAAGAATTGAGCCGGCTCCAATCGCATCTGGACCAATTCCTCGAAACGATGAACAAGCAGGAAGCCATCGGGCGAACCCTGGAGTTCATCAGCCAGGAACTTGGGCGGGAGCTGAATACGCTCAGCGCCAAAGCCAATGACGCCGAGATCTCCCAACTGGTCGTCCACTGCAAAGCGGAGTTGGAAAAGATCCGCGAACAAATCCAGAATGTGGAATGAAACCACTCGCATGAACATCATCCTCGGAGTGACTGCTTCCATCGCCGCGTATCGAGCAGCTGATATAGCCAGCAAATTGACCAAGCAGGATTGTTCAGTCCATGTCGTCATGACGGCGGGAGCGACCGAGTTTATTACTCCGCTTACTTTGCAAACCCTCTCTCGTCATTCCGTCACCACCAATCTCTTCGACGAAAAGGTGAGCTGGCATCCCGGGCACATCGAATTGGCGGACCAAGCCGAGCTGGTTTTGATCGCGCCGATCACCGCAGACGTCTTAGCGAAGCTGGCTCACGGTTTCGCCGACGACGCCTTGACCACCATCGTCCTGGCCACCGAGGCCCCGCTGCTGTTGGCCCCGGCGATGAACGGCAAGATGTGGTTGCACCCGGCCACGGTGGCCAATGTCGAACTCCTTCGACAACGTGGGGCCGCTTTCATCGGCCCGGAAGAAGGCATGTTAGCGTGCGGTTACGAAGGAATCGGGCGACTATGGCCGGTGGATGAAATCGTCGCCAAGGCGCTTGAATACAGGAAGCGCTGAGGTTCGCGGGCTCCCAGAACAAAAAAATAGGAGGAGAGATCAATCTCCTCCTATTCCAGCAAACGACTGAACTGATTAATTTAGCGTTCTACTTTTTGGCGGCGCTTTTCTTCACCGGCGTAGCAGCCTTTTTCGCAACCTTCTTAGCAGGAGCCTTCTTGGCAGGCGCTTTCTTAGCGGGAGCCGGTTTCTTGGCTGCTGGCTTAGCAGAAGCTTTCTTTGCAGCTGGCATCAGTTATCCCCCCTTTCATTCCGCAGTTGCGGAGGATAAGAAATTAGTGTCATTCCGATTCGCTTGACTAACGAACAATCGTTAGAACGTCAATGAGAATTTGTTACATTGTTAAACTTTTAGCTAAATAGTTGAAACGGCACCGCCCTCGAACCGCCTTAAAACTCGACATCGATGATGCTCTGCCGATAGTGACTCACTTATGAATCAATACCTCGACGTGGCGATTAAAGCGGCGCGCGCCGCCGGCGCCCTGGTTCGCGAAAACTTCGGTCGACCGCTCAAAGTCAACGTTGAAGAAGCTCACGATCTCAAGCTGGAGCTTGATGTCCGTTCTCAGGCGCTCATCACCGATTTGCTTTTGGAGAAGTTTCCCAACCACGCCATCATCGGTGAAGAAGGTGATGCCGAGAACACCTCCACCGATTTTGAATGGGTCATCGATCCGATTGATGGGACCGTAAATTACTTCTATGGCATTCCACACTTCTGCATTTCCATCGCGCTGCGAGAAAAAGGCGAAATCATTGTCGGCGTAATTTACGATCCGATGCGAGAGGAGCTCTGGCACGCTGAACTCGGTGGCCAAGCTTATCTGAACGATCAACCCATCGCGGTCAGCGAATCCACTGACATTGCCAAATCCATCGTCTCGGTCGGCATGTCAAAGACCTTGGCCGAACTCGAAGTTGCTCTTTCTATCTTTCAGGATCTGCTCGTCCGGGCCAGAAAGTGCCGGATGATGGGCAGCGCGGCCTTGGACTTGGCCTATGTCGCTACCGGACGATTCGATGCCTACATCGAACGGAGCGTCAATTGGTGGGATATTGCGGCGGGCGTTCTTTTGGTCAACTGTGCTGGTGGCCGGTTGGCTATCTCTCCAAGCCCAATTCAAAACGGGAAACTCTCGGTGATTGCTTGGAATGGAAAAATCGACCGCGACCAACTCACCAGAATATATCCATGAGCTTTATCGGAATCGGTTACGATGTGCATCGCCTGATTGAAGGGCGGAAGTTAATTTTGGGAGGCGTCGAGATTCCTCACCACCACGGACTGGAAGGCCATTCCGATGCAGATGTTTTAACCCACGCGATCGCCGATGCCCTCCTGGGGGCAGCGGGCGAGAAAGATATCGGGCATCATTTTCCGAACACTGATCCTTCAATCAAAGGGATCGACAGCCAGGAAATTCTGCGCCGAGTGCAAGCGATCCTCACCGCTCGGCAACTGGCCATCGTTAACATTGACTGCTCACTCATCGCCGATGCCCCTAAGGTCAGCCCGCACCTCCAAGCGATGAAATCGAAATTGTCGGAAACGCTGCAGATCCCATTACAGCGGATCGGCGTTAAGGCTACCACGAACGAAGGGCTCGGTTTTATCGGCCGGGGCGAAGGCATCGCGGCCATGGCGGTGGCCAGCGTTCAGCAGATTGAGTCGCGTTTCCCGGCCGAATCCTCCGGCCGGTTGGTTTAAGATCCGACGATCCGAGTTCGGTTTTGTCGATGGTTCGATGAGAGCAATATTTTTATTTCTCGTCGCTGGCCGCTCGGCGGAGTCATAATGAGACCTTATCGCGATCAGCCATCCACACGGAAAACATCAGACGATCATTAGTTCCGATGCCAATTAAGTTTTTCGACACTTACAGCCGGCAGTTAGAAGTATTCGAACCCATCGCCCCGCCGAAGGTGACAATTTATACCTGTGGTCCGACCGTTTACTCCTTTGCCCACATCGGAAATTTTCGAGCCTACGTTTTCGAAGACCTCTTGCAGCGACATCTGGAAGCGAGAGGATTTGAGGTCGAGCGGGTGATGAACCTCACCGATGTCGACGACAAAACGATCCGCGGCAGCCGGGAAGCAGGCGTTTCGTTGCCGGAGTTTACGGCAAAGTTTAAACAGAGTTTTTTTGAGGACATCGAATCGCTACGCATCCAGCGCGCCACCCACTTTCCGGCGGCCACTGAACCGGAGAATCTCGCAAAAATGATCGAGATGATCGGCCAGCTCCTGGAGCAGGATATCGCTTATCAAGCGGAAGATCGCTCCGTCTATTTCCGGATTAGCAAATACCCCGACTATGGCAAGCTGGCCCATCTCAACCTCGCTGAGTTGCGGCCCACCGGGCGAATTCAAAGTGACGAATACGAAAAAGAGAATATTGGTGACTTCGCTTTATGGAAAGCTTGGGATGAGAAGGATGGTGCCGTGGGTTGGGAGGCTCCCTGGGGAAAAGGGAGACCAGGATGGCATATCGAATGCAGTGCCATGGCGACCCGGATTCTCGGACCAGAAATTGATATTCATTGCGGCGGAGTCGATAACATTTTTCCGCATCACGAGGCCGAGATAGCTCAATCCGAGTGCGTGAACCGAAAGAAGTTTGTCCGCTACTGGTTACATAACGCGCATCTTTTGGTCGAAGGACAAAAGATGTCAAAATCGCTTGGCAATTTTTTCACCTTGCGCGATTTGCTCGAAAAAGGCTTTTCCGGTCGCGAACTTCGCTATGCCCTCATTCAGGTGAATTACCGGTTGCCGCTGAACTTCACGTTTGATGGGCTGCGGGGAGCTCGACAGTCCTTGCTGCGAATTGACGAGTGGGTTCGACGCCTTCGGGATATCGCCGGCGGCGCAGTTGCCGATTCCCAATACGCGCCCGCGAAATCCGATAAGTTCTTCGAGGCTCTGGACGACGATTTAAATATCTCCGCCGCTCTCGGCGAAGTCTTCAACCTGGTCCGGGAAACCAATGCTTCGATCGATCGCCACGAATTAACTGCTGGCTCAGGCGGCCGCCCTACTCGACTGGTGGCAACGCATTAATGAAGTGTTACAGCTCCAGGAAGAGGTGGAATCAATTTCTCCGCAAGTCACCGCCCTCCTGGAGAAAAGATTCGAAGCTCGAGCCACGAAAAATTGGTCGCAAAGCGATGCACTGCGTGCTGAAATCGAATCGTTGGGCTGGTTGGTCAAAGACACTAAAGAGGGTCAGAAACTCATTAAAAAATCGGGCTAAAGTTGATCTCAAGACTTCTGTCGTGCGGGGTATCACCAACAAAATTTAATTTTGCTTCCAGGCCACGGCCCCTTGAGGTCGTCATCCACCAAGCACAGAACTTGAACCTTCCCCTCCTCCTATGTTTGCGCCTTCGAATTTTCTCAATCTCGACCAGACAGAGCATCGAACTATCTTCGATAACAGCGCGCAGGTCTGGGATGTCCTCAAACAAATTGGCAGCTATCTTCAGTTCCGCCTGAAACCCGCCGTTTATGCCAGAGTTATGGGCCGGCCGTTTATCAGCGAGCATGTCTATATCGGCGAAGGAACGGTCGTCGAGAACGGCGCCACCCTCAAAGGGCCGGCCTGGATCGGAAGCAACTGCGAGATACGAAGTGGCTGCTATATCCGTGAAAACGTCATCGTCGGCGACGGCGTAGTGCTTGGAAATTCCTGCGAATTCAAGAATTGCATCATTTTTAACGATGCAGAGATACCCCATTTCAGCTACGTCGGCGATTCCGTGTTAGGTTATCAGGCCCATCTTGGCGCCGGAGTTATCCTCTCCAATTTCCGGCTGGATCACAAAGAGGTCAGCGTCAAGACGAAGACCACCCCCATTGCGACCGGACTTCGCAAATTCGGGGCCATCGTTGGAGACCGCGCCGAGATCGGTTGCAACGCGGTCATCAGTCCGGGTTCGATTATCGGTCGCAATTCTTTAATTTATCCGCTCACCCATTTCGGCGGAGTTCTGCCGGAGAACAGTATCTTGAAACTGCGTCAGGAGACCCATCA
Organism: uncultured Verrucomicrobiae bacterium; assembly: GCA_963808535.1. Taxonomy (GTDB): domain Bacteria; phylum Verrucomicrobiota; class Verrucomicrobiia; order Chthoniobacterales; family JAFAMB01; genus JAFAMB01. Next base: position 213,824 of record CAWEGF010000007.1, read on the forward strand.
AGTGGAAAGACAGTGAAGCGAAAACCTGGAGACAGAATTCAGGAGTCAGAATCGAGGAGCTACCGAGCGATTGATCGATAGGTGTCGCTGACCCACTTCTTGGCCCAAGAATTCTGTTCATTTCCAGTTGATTTTCACGCAATTTATTAAGGTGGCGCGCAACTATTGAACCCGGCTTCTTCTGAACTCTTACTCTATGCCCGGTTCTTCTTTGTTTGCAAAAGTTCCAGATACGCACGCTCGATTTCTCGAACTTGGGTTAGCGCAGAAAAGCGCCGCGACACCACTTCAATTCCGCGTTGAATCTGCGCGGATAATTCCGTCCGGTCTTGTAACAAAGTGTGGATGCGAGCTCCGATTTCCAGATCCGACGAGTTCGGATCCAACAATGCGAGTTCGTCGGTAAATTCTTCCCGAAGGCCATCCACCGCCATGGCGGCCGCTGGGACTCCAGACTGAAAAGCCTCTAACACTGTCATCGGCAACCCCTCGAAATCCGAGGTTAACAAAAACATGTCAATCGAACTGAAAAACAGATCGAGCGACGGCTGAGCACCTAGCCATTCCACCTGAACACCCAACTCCGCGGCCTTCCTTCGGAGGAGTTGATCCAGGGGCCCGCTGCCTGCGATCACGAATCGGTAGGAAGGGTCGATCTCCTGAAGTACCCGCGCTATTCGCAAAAACCTCTCAAAATTCTTTTGCCGAACCAATCGACCGGCGCCTCCAATCACTTTCGTCCGTTGGTCACCACGCTTAGTCACCGTTCTTTCCGCTAGACCATTGCGAACCACCTGAATCTTATCCCCCGGGATATTTTCGAATTTCATCAGATAATCCCGAATACTTCGCGAAACTGTAAAGATTCGGTCCGCGAACCGATTCGCGACACCGTCAAGCGAGGTAAGAAGTGGAGACCCCGCTCGAACCGAGTCGTTACAGTGGTCATGGGAGATCACGACAGGAACTCTGAAAATACGCGCCAGAGGTTTACCCAACCAATTCGAAGCGAACAAGTGACAATGCACTACGTCGTACCGACCAGTAATCAGCATCAGTGGCAAACGAAGAAGGTAGAAAGGCATCCATCGCCAAGGGGATAATAGGATCACCGGAATATCCGATTCTCGGACTCGTTGATAAAAAAGGCTCCTCTTTGTTCCGTGCATCGAAGCGAGATCGATTTCGAATTGGCTTCGATCATAAGTCTGGAACCAAGCCAGGAGAAGTGTCTGCGCTCCCCCTAAGTCAAGGCTGTCGATTAAATGCAGCACTCGAAATTTCCGTTTCTCCTGGCCCATTCTCTTGTTAGCGCCGACGCCAGGTTCGGAATTCTGTTCGCAGACGGCGAGCCGTGGCAAACGCGCCGCAGCGAAAGAAGGTAAAGAGCCAGCGGGGATCTGCTAACAGAGATTCTCTCGCCACCGAGAGGGCTCTGCTACCCTCCTTCATCACGGCATGCAGCAATACGATTGTAGCCAGTAATTCGCGCTGCCATTCCCGCAGTGTCTTGTCGTCAGCGCGATCGATGCTCCTTGAAGAGCGGGCGCTGCGGATCATCGCCAATCCATCCTCCAAGCCCCTGAGCATGCTCCGATTTCCGGCGTTCATCGTCAGCGATCCTGGATGCCACAGGTAGCGATAGAATATTTCGGAGGTGCAAACCTCCTTTATCCCGGCTAGCGACGCTCTGATTAAAAAATCCCGATCAGAAGCGACTGCGTACGCTAGATCAAATCTCCCTAGTTTATCAAATAGCGAACGCCGAAAGAACCGGCTATTGATGATCGGTAGACCTAAAGTCGCATTCCGGAGAGAAAGCCGGTATCTTCTCTGGTCTTGATAGCGATGCATCTCTATCTCGTTTCCCGATCGGTCGGTACGATAAATCTGACATCCCCCCGATATCATTGATACAGAAGGAGAAGCAGCAGCGATTTTTGCACAACTATTGAAGGCTCCGGGCCAATAGACGTCGTCGCTATTGAGGATCGAAATGAAATCTCCCTCCGCCCGGTCGATTCCTTTGTTCCAAGCATCATAGACACCGCGATCCGGTTCCGATAGCACCTTTAAATGAGGATACCGCTTCAAAAACGTCAGCGTGCCATCGGAGGATCCTCCATCAATGATCCAGTGCTCAAATTTCGGATAGTTTTGCGCAAGGACGCTTTCGATCGCTGCGCCGATGAATTCCTTTCGATTGAGAGAGGCAGTGATAACCGAAATCTTCATCGCTGGTTAGGGTCACATCGAATAATCAACATTCGAACGGATTCTAGGTTATCGCCAAGCTTCAGCTAACTCGAACATTGAATATTAGAGGTGACATTGACGCAACTGCCTAAGGGCCTGTGGGATGGTTCTCGTCCCGGAGGGACGTTATCACTGTCCCGGAGGGACAAGCCGATCGTAGCCAGGCACGAAGTGCCTGGACAACCCCCGGGAACCGCTCCATCACACCATGCCCCCTGAAAGGGCGCCGCCCTTCGTGCCAAGCCAGGCTGAAAGACAATTGTAGGATTGTAGGTGGGGTTTCCGGAGGACCAACCATGCCTAGAAAGAGGCATCAATGGAACGTGTCCCCGTCCCCACCGCGAAGACGCCCTGGCGCAATGTAGAATAGGCTTCCAGCCTGTCTCTCCGAGCCACCGGACGAACTGAAAACTCCGGGAGCAAGCCGGGACGGCTGGCCTACGATCGGGTCGGGTCACGACGATTGCGCGCCGTGACCCTCCCACACCACCGGACATGCGGTTTTCCGCATCCGGCGGTTGAACCCGGCAGTGGGGGTTAACCCACTGCGTCCTGCCAGGGTGAAGCCGCTAGCACTTCTTCCATGGTCACTTCATTCAGCACCTCTGCACTGTATCTCGCCTGGTGCGGGCTCGCTTCCCATCGCTCGGTTCCTTCAAGCAGGTCCACTGCTTTACTCTCCCCGTGCTGACCGGTCTCGGAAGTGTGCTCTTGGCTCGCTCCTGGACTGTTTCGGGAAGCTTCTCGCTCCGCTTTGCCAGAGTTCTTTCAGTTGGTCTGTCTCTTGGTTCTTCGGCCCTTCGCTCCGTCCGGCTTTCACCGGCTTTCTTCACTACTACGGCCTCTGCTGACTTCTGCCGAGCTCTCGCCCGGCAGATCTCCCCGAGTAAGGTGTCCAATGTTTCGACCCGTGTCGTCGGGCTCTACCTCTTGCGTCTTTCGGTGACGGTTGGATTTCGTATTCCCTAGCATACTCTTCGCCCGCAAGCGGCCTCACTGCCCGTTCGTGTTCCTACGATCGTGTCTTTGCTATGGCTTCTTTCAGCTCAGTGCCTCGCGGCCTGTGCCTTGCCTTTTCGCTACGGTTGTTATCACTGCTTCCGGTCAATTCCTTTCATTTGACTACATTGGGCCCATGTCGGGCACACTAGGTAAGGCGTCCCGCCTTACTTCTCCGCAGCAACTGCAGTTTGGACATTTGACGACAGTTTGATGAGGCTACAATCGGCTTGTCCCCCCAAACAGCCCTTATCTTCACGCCATTCAGGTCAGCGGTTAGGAATCATTCCTGACTGTCGCGCGTAATTGAACAAGCCGCCCGCTTCGATCACCGGGCGCACATCGCCCATCGGCTTCATCTGATAGACCTTCCCGTTAAACTCGATGGTATCATCATCGAAATTGATCGTCGCGACATCGCCGGTCTTCAGAGAATCGATCAAACGCTCCCGCGCTTCATACGGGTAAAGCTCTCCAGTGGCTACGCTGTTACGGAAGAAGATCCGCGCGTACGATTCGGCTACGATCACCTCCACTCCCGACGCTCCTAATGAAATCGGAGCATGCTCCCGGGAACTGCCACAACCGAAATTCTTTCCGGCTACGATGATTTTGTAGTCGGTCTTCGTCGTGCCCTTTTTGATGAACTCGATTGGATAAAGGTCATCCGGAAGCCCAACCATCGCATAGGATCCGAGTTTTTCGTATTCCTCCGGGATCGTCGGGACCAGCGTCAAATATTGGGCCGGGATTATCTGGTCAGTATCAATATTGTCTTCGACGACGTAAACCGGACTGGTGAGCTTATTTGCCATAACTTCGAAAAATCGCTACGTGAAGGATATATCTCGCCAAGCCGGATCAACTCAAGAATTCGCGTGGATCGGTGACGTACCCAGTCAGCGCTGAAGCCGCAACCGTGTAAGGGCTCGCTAGATAGACCTTCGATTCTTTGCTGCCCATCCGTCCCGGAAAATTCCGGTTGGTGGCGCTGATACAAGCGAGAGGCGCATTCAGCCGCCCGAAGGTATCTTGAGGTCCACCCAAACAAGCCGCGCACGACGCGTTCTCGGTCATCAGCACCCCCGCGTGCACCAAGACATCCCAAGCGGTCGATTCCCCGATCCGAGCTTCCTTCAAGTCTCTGACGACTTCGGAAGTTGCGGGAACACCATAAGTTTCAATCTTGACCCGCTTTCCCTTGACTACCTCAGCAAAGGCCACGAAGTCACTCGTTTTACCACCGGTACACGATCCAATATACGCTCGATCCAATCGCACATGCCCAAGTTCCTTGGCCAGCGATCGATGACCTGGGTTAGGATGCATGGCCACGGTTGGCTCCAGCTTGGAGAGATCGTAGACCCTGTCGAAAACGAGGGTTTGCTCTTTATCAAGTTCCGCGGGCTCGTATTCGGCTTTTGTCCCGTTCTCACGGGCGCGCTGATCGACGTAGGCAAACGTCTTTTCATCAGCCGGGAAAATACCATTTTTTCCCCCGGCTTCGATCGCCATATTCGCGATGGTCATCCGATCATCGATATTCAGTGCTGACGCGCCCGGACCCTCCCATTGCATGGCCCGATAAGTCGCTCCATCGAAACCGATATCGCCGATCACGTTCAGGATAACATCCTTGGCCATCACCCCCTTGGGCAATTCGCCTTCCAGGTAAAAGCGCATGGTTTCCGGCACTTTTATCAAAAGTTTGCCGGTGCCCAGAATAAAACCGGCGTCCGTGTTCCCTATTCCGGTGGCAAATTCGCCGAAAGCTCCCGCCATGCAGGTGTGCGAATCGGTCCCGAAAAGAACTTCTCCCGGTCGCGTGTGACCACGCTGCGGCAGGGCGGCATGACATACCCCTTGGTATCTGGCGCCGTGCTGCCGCCCAATTTGTCCACGGGCCGCGTTAAATGCCCAATGCCCATCCGGATCGTCAATGACATCGTAGAAATAGGGTAGACCCTGCTCCTTAGCGAACTCCCGTAATACATCAACGTTTCGATTCGAGAGTCGGTCTGTCGTGAATATATAGTGATCAGGAATGATCACTATCTTGGTGGGGTCCCAAACTTTGGCGTCCTGACCGAATTCCCGCTTGAAAACCCCGATGCTGCCTGGACCACAAACATCATGCGTCAGGAGGACGTCGGCGTTTACCCAAACGTTATCCCCGGCATCAACTCGGCTTCGTCCGCTTGCCCTGGCTAAAATTTTCTCGGTCAGCGTCATAAGGGAAGCAAAAGTCGGTCCGGATAGCCGGTAAATCAAATAGAAATACCCGCGTCTCCCCACCCCTTGCGCGCCCTCGATCAGCGCTGGGTGATGCCTTTATCGAAGTGAGGGTGAGCAAGCCTCTTCTTCGGGCGTCGCGGGTGCCGTCGGTGTGGTGTCCCCGGAGGGGGTGGCCGGTGCGGGTGCCTCCTTTTCTTTGGTGTCCGTGCTTTCTGGTTCTTTGGGGGTTTTCTCGGATTTGTTTGACATAATCCTCAAAAAATACAAGGAGGCTGTTCAACCTGCAACATTATGCCATGCAACTCAGGGTACCCTTTCGGGTGAGTTTTCGTTTCGGAACTAATACTTCGACCAATCGAGCACCTGGGAAAGAAATTATGAAATCTAATCCGATCGGGTCACTGACCGATGGGTACTCGTTCGGCACATTCGGTGAGATTTTGCAGTTTATGTTGCGTTCGCTCTTTTGGCTAACCTTTTGGCCGTTGTTACTATCCGTCGCCCACGCCCAAGCCGAGACAGTCGCCCCCCGCTTCGAATTTGGCCGGCCGATTTTTCACTACTTCACGATGCGCGACTATGGAGCTTCAGACCAAAACTGGGTCGCGCTTCAAGATAAACAAGGGCGCATGCTTTTTGGCAACCGGGACTGCATTTTGGTCTACGATGGCTATCTCTGGCAGCAAATCCAGGTGCCCCAAGGCGTTTTCATCCGCGCTCTGGTCATGGATCAGGCGGGAACCATCTGGGTTGGCGGGGTGGACTGTCTTGGCCAGCTCGTGCTCAAGGGAAACGCTTACGAATTTAGATCGATGGCTCAACTACTTCCTGAGTCCGCGCGATCCTTCGGAGACTGCTGGGGCGCGGTCTGCCAGGGAGACAAAATTTATTTCACTACCAACCAGGCACTCTTGATCCTGCGTAACAACACGATCACGCCGATCGCCTGGCCAGCGGCTAATGGATATTCGTGGCTGCTTTTTGCCGGTTCCAGCAAAGTCTTCGCCCACGCCCGCGGAGAGCCTTTGTACGAACTGGTGGAAGATCGATTCGTGCCGGCGATCGAGGCCAGTCTTTTACAAGGTTCAAAGATCGAACAGATTCTGGAACCCGTGCCGGGAGAGCTGCTACTGCTCACCAAGGATCGCGGAATCTTGAAAATGCACGATCATACGATCGAGCCGTTTCCCACGGACGCGGACGCCGCTCTCAAAAATCACTCCATTTGGACTGGAAAAGCGCTGCCCAATGGCCTGTTCGTAGTGGCTCTCCAGCGGCGCGGCTTGGTCGTCCTGGATGCTGCGGGGCAACTTCACGGAACGTTTTACGAGGAAAATGGCTTACCGGAGCCCACCGTTCTCGATCTCGGGGTAGATCGTTCTGGGGGAATCTGGATCTGCGGAGACAGCGGAATCACCCATATTTCCCCGTTATGGCAGATTTCCGTCTTTGAAGCCTCCGTAGGCTTGGGACGAAGCTCGCTCGTTGACCTGGTTCGAGACCATGGATCGCTGTATGCCGTAGCCCGAGACGGTCTGTTCAAATTGGCGGCGGCCAACAATGCCTCTCGAGCCCCGCAATTCGAACGGGTTGCCGGAATAGACGCCTTGCTCCAGGGGGCCGCGACTCACCCGCAAGGTATCCTGCTCGCCACCGATGGAGGCGTCATCCTGGTTACCGACGGAAAGGACTCCAGGCAAATCTACCAAATCACCGGGATGGTCCTCGAACTGACGCGTTCAAACAAAGACCGGGACCGTTTCTATTTGGCCACCAGCAAAGGCCTGGCCTCGATCAGATACGCCGACGGAAATTGGATCGATGAAGGAATGTTAGCAGATTTTAGCGGCGAAGTCCGTTCGGTCGCGGAGACCGAAAACGGCGACCTCTATTTTTCGACGCTCAGCTCCGGATTTTACCAGGTGAAATTGCAACCTGGCGCCCATCCGATTTTTACCGGTGCCACTTTGAAGTCGCTTTCCGACGCCCAAGGATATCCCTCGGCGAAAGGGGTGTCTCACCTGGTTCCCTGGGGGAATCAAATGCTGTTTAAAACAGATGACGGCGTCTTCTTGTTCGACGATCGAACCAACCAATTTTCTGAGCCCGAATTTCTGAAAAAGGTCACCAGCCATCGTAAATTGGAAGCCCTCTGCCCTGGCAGCATCGGCACCTCACACCTCTATCTTCTTACCAGCGGAAGCGACAGTTCGTCGATCTTCAGCAAGCGAATCTCCGTGGTTTATGCGAATGGCGAAACGAAAACCATTCCCTGTTCAGTTGCCGACTTCGTTGGACACATCGAAAAATTTTACGATGAAACCGACACCCCGCAGCCCGCGCTCTGGATTGCCGGGACCTACGGACTCGCCCGTATTGAGAACCCTGAAAATCTCCCCCGGCCTTTCATTTTCAATCTTTACGCGCAAGAAGCCACGACCAATGGCGGCGTGGTTAGGCTTCCGACAAACAGTGGGAAAACTCTTCGGCTTCCGTATTCTGAGCGTAACTTTCGGATCCGGTTCGCCACCGATGCGTTCGCCGACCCGGACCAAGTGCGGTTCCGATCCCGGTTAGAAGGCGTCGATACGAATTGGACAGGTTTATTTACGGAGCCGGTCTGGCAGTCCGGAGCCCTGAATGAAGGCCTTTACCGGCTTCACATGATCGCCCAGGACAGCAATGGTACCGATAGCCAGGAATTTCTCCTGCCGGTCAGAGTCCTCCCGCCCTGGTACCGGACGGTGTGGATGTATGGTTTGTACGTTCTTGGCACTATCCTCGCCGTGGCGGGAATTATTCGCTGGAGATTCTGCGAACTTAGAAAACGTGAAAAGGAATTGATTTCCACCGTCGAGATCCGGACCACTGAATTACGGGAAAGCCAGGAACGGTTAGTTGAAGCCAAGGAAGCGGCGGAGTCCGCTAATCGCGCTAAAAGCGTTTTCCTCGCGAATATGAGCCACGAGCTGCGCACACCGCTAAATAGTATTTTGGGCTATACTCAACTTCTCTTAAGGGGCACGGGCCAAACCGAAGACCAGCGTCACAAACTAAAAACCGTCCTTTCGAGCGGAGAACATCTGCTCGAAATGATTAACGAGGTGCTCGATCTTTCCAAGGTCGAAGCCGGTACGGTGCCGATCCGCACCCATCCGTTGCATCTTCGCCCATTCCTTAGATCGATCGTGGACGAGTTTCAGCTCCGAGCCGGGCAAAAGCAGCTCGGATTTACGTTCTCGCTGGATGGCGCTATTCCCAACGGCATCGGAACAGATCCTGTCCGGCTTCGCCAAGTGCTCTATAACTTGATCGGCAACGCCATCAAATTTACCGACTCCGGCGAGGTCTCTTTGCGCGTCCAGCGGAGAAGCGACAAAATCCGATTCGAAGTCAGGGACACCGGAAAAGGGATTCCCGAGAAAGATCATGCACATCTGTTTAAGCCGTTCTACCAGGCATCCAATAACGACCGAGCCTCCCAAGGTGTCGGACTCGGGCTCTATATCAGTAAGAGAATTATCGGCCTTCTCGGGGGTGAGCTGAACCTTAAAAGTTCGATTAGATCAGGCAGCACATTCTGGTTTGATTTGCCGGTGAACGAAGTCTTCGTTCCACACACCGAACCTCGCCACGGCCCAATTATCGGGTATGAAGGCGCTCGGCGAAAACTTCTGGTGGTCGACGACGAAGAAACAAGCCGAAAGTTTCTTAAAGAACTTCTCGAAAACGTTGGATTCAAAGTGAGCGAAGCTCAGTCCGGGCGGGTCGCACTTGACTTGGTACATCGAGAACGTTTTGACGCCCTGATTTCAGATATCCGAATGTCCGAAACGGATGGCAATTCGATGTGCCGCGAGATCCGCACCGACTTGAATCTCCGCGATCTCGTCCTGATTGCCTCATCCGCCAGCGTCTACGAGGATGACAGGCACAATGCCATTTCTTCGGGTTTCGACGATTTCGTGCCGAAACCGGTCCGGGAAAGTGATCTTTTTGCGGCGTTGGCCTCACACCTCAACTTGCGGTGGATCCGAAAGCCAGAGACAACCCATCCGGAGGGAGATCTGGAGTCAGGGTTTCTCGATACTCAGGAAGCGATCGACCGGCCTCTTGCCGAGCCCGTGCCTACTCCAGAAGAGATTCAACAACTTATACTTTTTGCCCAGCGCGGGGATGTGATGGCTTTGCGCAGTCAAATTGACGCTCTCGCCGCCTCTCAAGTGGCCTATCGGATTTTTTGCCAACGATTGAAACTCGTGGCTGCCGAATTTCGCCTCGGCACGGTGCAGGCAATTCTTCAGCGGGCCGCCGACAAAAGAAGCAACCCGATGGCCAACGGAGAAGAGCAGAAAGCCTGATGAAAACTGTAATGGTAGTCGATGATGTTCCGGCCAACGTCGATGTGGTACTCGGATTGTTGTATGAATCGGGTTGCCGGGTCCTGGTTGCTGACAGCGGCCTTCGCGGGATTGAGTTGCTGGAACTGGAGATTCCGGATCTGATCCTTCTTGATCTGATGATGCCTGGGATGGATGGCATCGAGACGTGTCTCCGGATCAAGGCTCGAGATTCATGGAAACATATCCCGATCGTTATGATGACTGCCGCGGACGAGCTTTCCAAGAAGCTTGCCGCTTTTGAAGCCGGCGCTGTCGATTTTCTGACTAAGCCTATCCAACCGGAGGAGGTGCTTGCTCGCGTCCGGACCCATCTCCATATCCGGGAATTGCAAGCGCAGCTGGAAATCATGAATCGAAACCTGACCCAAAAAAATCAGGAACTGGCAGAGGAAATCGAATTGCGCCTTGATGCCGAGAAACAATTAGAAACGTCGTTGGAACAAGCGTTACTGATCTCTAATCGACAGGGCGAAATCCTGTTTGCCACCCGCCAGGCTCAACTCCTTCTTGATACTTTCTTTTCCGCTACCGCGAAAAATCGGTTACCGCTGGAGATTCGAAACTGGCTGGAAGGACCCAACAATCACCGTCCAATCAACGTGCAAAATAAGAAACGCGGTGAGATAGAGGTCGACCATTTCGCGCTTTCAACCTCCGGGAATCTCTCTCTGATGCGGATCGAACATCGAAATGGGGACAAGGGTCCACAGGCGTTACTGGCCCTCGGCCTGACGAGCCGCGAAGCGGAAGTCCTGTACTGGATTACAGAAGGAAAAACCAACCCGGAAATTGCGATTATCCTGGATTCCTCGATTAACACCGTAAAGAAACACGCCAACAATCTATTTACCAAACTAGGCGTCGAAACCCGCACCGCCGCGGCCCGCGCCGCCCTCCAGGTGCTTAATCCCCAGTAAATCGTTCTCGTTCTCGTGATCGTGCTCGTTCTCGATTCCTGAAGCCCTGGGTGCCAACAAAAGCACCCGTCACCTTCTTCGCGTCTTTTTTCCCTCAGGCCCCCGCCTTTGATTACCATCACGGCGTTTCCGGCGTCCAGAAAGTCTAACTTTGTTCAACTGGGGGTCTGTCCCGTCCCCAACCTCCTAACGCGGCCACAAGAGGTTAGGGCTTCTTTTTCATCGTCCTGTCGAGTGCGCTGATAAATGGCCGATATCCGATCTGTCCCCAATCGGATCCATTCTGTCCCGGAGGGATAACCCGATCGTAGCCTGGCACGAAGTGCCTGGGACAGCACCCCTCGAAAGAACCGTCCCGTAGGGTACGGTATGATCGGGGCAGCTAATCCCTGAGGGTATTTCTCGTCGTAATGTGCGCCGTGTTCCTTCAGGAAGACCTAATACTCTTTTTGAAAGGTTCGAGATTTCCTCATTCCATCATCGAATCGGTGCGCACACCTGCACGGATCACACGTACCCTACGGGAGGGCCTTTTTGAGGGGCTTGTTCCAGGCACTTCGTGTCAGGCCCGCCATGAGCAAGCGATAGCGTGTCGAATGGCTACGATCGCACTGTCCCGGGACGTTTCGCTACAGACTTTAGCTCCCCAACCGAGAACCAAGGCGTCAAGAGATCGAGGACGAGGGACGATTGCTGAGGTCTGCCAAAGGCTTCTCCTTCGCCACCACTATCACTCACACCATCACTCTCCCCAATTCTGCAACTCCTGAACTCCTGCAACTCCTGAACTCCTTCCGAATTCACCCCGCGATGACTTTCAGTGCCTTCGGAAGGACCTCAAATCGAACGGGGGTGGTTCCAATCGGGTGCCCATCGACGTGCACGGACAAACGCCTCGCGGACGAGACCTCCACACTCTGAGTCGTAAACATTTCCATTTTCGGGTTGTAATGGCGATGACCACCGCTAATCGACCAGAAATGGCGTAGCAATTCCAGCTTGCTGAAATCCCGGTATACGCCGACCGAAAAGAGACCGTCGTCCAGAATCGCTCCGGGACAAACATTGAAATTTCCTCCGTAGTAAGGACCGTTCCCGATCGCCACAAACGAACACCTCAGTCTGACTCTACTGTTGGAGCCTCGAAATCGTCGGCGACGCCTTCTGAGAGGTTCATTTCCCCGAAACGAATTCTGATAGGCGGCGGATACTGAACGATCGAATCGCAATATTACCGACGCCTGCCGATGCAGCAGAGCCAGGCGAATGGCATGACCAATTCCCTGGAACCGTCGACTCTTAACTTCTTCGCCGATCGGGAAGAGATCGGCGTCAACGCCGACTCCGGCGGCTTCAAAGAACGCATGCAGTTTGTCTGCCATCCCGACATCTATCAGTCGCGTCGTACCTGCTTCGATGAGATCGCAAATTGCCTCGGCACTAGTCGGGAGTTGCAGACTGAGCGCCAAATTGTTGAAGGTTCCGAGCGGAATAATGGCGAGAGTAACATCGGTGCTCACCAGAGCTCCAGCCACCTCTCGAACCGTCCCGTCGCCACCCGCTACCACCACCAGGTCGGCGTTCTCTCGCACGGCTTCGGCGGCTCGGATCGCCAAATTCAGTTCACGATTAACGGTGACTTCCACCAACGAATCGCTGATCGCTTCCAGACGCTCCCGAATTCGTTGGCGCACCTCTGGCTTCGGGACACCGCTGGCGGGATTTTGAAATAATACAACCTTCTTATACCGGACCGCGGCCATAGCAGTTCCTTCGCCAACCTAATCCGGGCGCTGGAAACTGGCGTACTTAAGAACCATCAAAATTATTCCTAGAGCCTGCGCGAATGAACTTGCGCAGCGTAGCTATTGACGATCACATCGAGAATCCTTTGACCGGTGATCACGTGGTCAGTCGCATAATCGACGTTCCCCTCGGAACTGATCACCGCAATGCCAAAGTCGCCGACTCGATAGGCGTCGGCTACGGAACCAGGATCAGGCAGGATGACAAATGGAATATCGGTCCGAGTCACCAGACCGGTCTCCCGGGTAAACGCGGCAAAATACAAGGTGTACTGAGTTGCCAACTGTTTCGAACGACGATTCAATTCCTTGATCTGCTTGATAAACTGTTTCTGATTCGGGTTCTCCGCAAAAATAAGAACCACCGGGTGGCCCCGCACATCACGCAACCTTCGTACTTTCCCGTTCACGCCGCTCCACAGAAAATCGGGCGCCGGCCGCGGAACTGTGGGAATGCGCTCAGCCGCTTTCGATTTCGGGGTCTGGGCTTGGGCGCTCAGCGAGAGTAAACAAAATCCGGCCACCAGAAAACAAATCCAAAGGCGATTCATACTTTCATGATGTCGACTTCCTTGCTCTCCGCATGAGCGTCGACTTCCTTGACAAATTTATCTGTTAATTTCTGAATCTCTTCCTCTAGATCGTGCCGTTCGTCTTCGGTGATTTCCCCGGCCTTTTCAATCCTCTTGATTTCATCAATCCCGGTGCGGCGACTGCTTCTGAGGCGCACGCGCGACTCTTCTGCCATGTGGCGCACCGTCTTGACCAGATCCTTTCTCCGTTCCTCCGAAAGCTCCGGGATGGGCAATCGGATCAACTTCCCATCCACCGCCGGAGTAATCCCGATCTTCGACTCTTTTAACGCCCTTTCGATATCCTTCGTCACAGAAGCGTCAAAAGGTTGAATCAACAGCAAACGCGGTTCCGGCGTCGAGATCAGCGCCAGTTGCTTTAGTTTCATTGAAGTGCCGTAGGCTTCGACATCGATATTTTCAACCAGGGCAGGCGATGCTTTCCCCGTCCGCACCGCGGCAAACTCGTGAAGCATGTACTCCACGCCTTTCTCCATCGCTGCTTCGGTCTCGAGTAAAATCTCGTCAGGTGTCATAAAGAAATGTCTCGGTTAACCGTTCGGTTCGCTCTTCATCCATTGCGACGCTCTAACTAAATGCCAAGCGCCGAACGCCAAACGATTTTTTCACTCCGCGGTTACTAGAGTACCCACTTTCTCACCGCAGACTACCCTTTTAACATTTTGCGGCGTCGCCATATCAAAAACGATAATCGGCACTCGATTGTCCATGCAAAGACTGAACGCCGTCGAATCCATAATCTTAAGCCGTTTGCTCAAGGCCTCGGTATAGGTAATGGTTTTATACCGTACCGCATTCGGATTTATCTTCGGATCGCTGTCGTAGATACCATCGACTTTCGTCGCCTTTAGTATGACCTCCGCCCGAATCTCACTCGCTCGCAGCGCTGCGGTGGTGTCCGTCGAGAAAAATGGGTTCCCGGTTCCCGCACCGAAAATCACCACCCGGCCCCTTTCAAGATGGCGAATCGCGCGCCGTAAAATGAATGGCTCAGCCACATTGGCCATCTCGATGGCCGTTTGCAGACGGGTAACCACTCCGATTTGCTCCAAAGCGCTTTGTAACGCCATCCCGTTAATGACTGTCGCCAACATCCCCATGTAGTCGGCAGTGGTCCGATCCATCCCGCGATGACTGGCCGTCAGCCCTCTCCAAATGTTGCCGCCTCCAATGACGATCGCAATTTCCACCCCCAGATCCCGGACCTGAAGGATCTGTTTCGCGATATCTGTCACAATTAACGGAGAGATCGCTTCATGACTGCCAGACTCACGAAGTGCCTCCCCGCTCAGTTTAAGCACGATCCGCCGATATTTGGGCTGCTCGCCTGCCGATTCAAGATTGGCCATGAAAAATTTCACTAGGCCTTAGGCGAGCCAACAATGGAAGTCAAGAGATTCAGCGTTCACCGTTCAGCGTTCACCGTTCAGCGTTCAGCGTTCACCGTTCACCGTTCACCGTTCACCGTTCACCGTTCAGCGTTCAGCGGGTGCAGTTCATCGGGAGCACCATCGTCACTGTTCAGCGTTCACCGCGCGGTGCGGTACAAGCGAAGCTCTCGATCGTTGCCTTCTTCCGTCCCGGGACGACGCGATCGTAGCCTGGCATGAAGTGCCTGGGAAAGCGCCCCTCGAAAGAACCGTCCCGTAGGGTACGGTATGATCAGGCGCGGCTAATCCCAGAGGTTTTCTCGCGAAATGAATCGTTTCCAAAAACCTGCGAGTAAATTCCCGTGTTCTCCATTCTGCAACTCCTGAACTCCTGTAACTCCTGCAACTCCTATCTCCTATCCCCAATCTCCCGTCCCCTGTTCCCCGTTTCAGCCAATCATTTCCTTGAACTTTTCCTCGTCCACAATCTGAACCCCCAACTTCCGTGCTTTGTCCAGTTTGCTTCCGGCATCCTCACCGGCCAGCAAGTAGCTGGTTTTTTTGCTGACGCTGGCGGTGACCCGTCCGCCATTAGTGCGAATCAATTCGTCAAATTTTTCGCGCGGCTCTGTCAATGTTCCCGTGATCACCCACGAGGTTCCGCTCAAGGCTTGGCCGGTCGTTTCATAGTGATCCGCTTCACCGAAATTTAATCCGTGCTCCTTAAGCGCCTTCAGGAGTGCGACGTTATCAACGCTCTGAAACCAGTCTCGAATGCTCGCCCCAACCACCTCGCCGGTGTTTGGAACCCGAACCAGTTGATCAAAGGAAGCGTTTTGAATTGCTTCCAAAGTCTTGAAATGATTCGCCATTTCGCGCGCTGCGGTCGCCCCGACGTGCAGAATTCCCAATCCGAAAATTAGCCTCCACAATGGCTGTTTCTTGCTCGCAGCAATTCCGTCCAAGAGATTCGAAATGCTCTTGGTGCCCATCCGATCGAGCTGGTTCAATTTTGCTTCGTCGAGCTCATAAATATGGTCGACTCGTTTCACCAGCCCTTTTTCGACCAGTTGGCTGACCATCATTTCTCCCAAACCTTCGATATCCAGGGCGCCTTTATGAGCGAAATGTTCCAATCGCCGTTTCACTTGGTCAGGGCATTCCACGTTCACGCATCGAACGTCCACCTGGCCAGGCGTCCGAACTACCGGTTGGCCGCAACTCGGACAGTTCAGCGGCATCTCAAACGGCTTTTCATCTCCAGTTCTTCGGTCCTTCAAAACCTCAACCACCGCCGGAATGATCTCGCCAGATTTTTCAATGACCACTACATCTCCGACCCGAACGTCTTTCCGGCGAATTTCGTCGCCGTTGTGCAGCGTTGCTCGGGCCACGGTCGTCCCGCTGACAAAAACGGGGTCCAGATTAGCCACCGGCGTCAATTTCCCAGAGCGCCCAACATTCACCTCAATGGATTGGACCCGTGTTTCCGCCCGCTCTGCCTGGTATTTAAAAGCCATCGCCCAGCGCGGCGCCTTCGAGGTATAACCGAGTCGTTCACGAAAATCGTTGCGGTCAACTTTGACCACCGCTCCGTCCATTTCGTAGGTGAAATCATAACGCATTCTACCCAGCTCCTGAATCGCCTTGATTACTTCTTCCACCGATTGCGCCGTCCAGATCCTATCGTGGGTTGGCAAGCCCCACCCCTCCAACCGCTTTAACGCCTCCTGATGGGTAGCCACCTTGTCACCGGTTAATAGTCCGAAGCCATAAAATATTGCACTCAGCTTCCGTTTGGCCACCAGTGTCGGATCGAGTTGTTTCAAACTGCCGGCCGCCGTGTTGCGCGGATTGGCAAAAAGTGGTTCGCCCGCCTCTTGCCGTTCCACGTTCAAGGCGGCAAAGACTTTCTTCGGCAGAAAAACTTCGCCGCGCACTTCCACCTCATCCGGCGCGTGATCTCGCAAACGCAGAGGCACCGCCCGGATGGTTCGGATGTTCGCGGTCACATCATCACCGACCACACCATTTCCACGAGTTGCCGCATATTCGAGAACTCCATGGCGATAGAGAATAGAAAGCGCCACCCCATCGACCTTCGGTTCAATCACCGCCTCGATAGACTCACCGGGAATTAACCGCTGCAGGCGTCGAAAAAATTCTGCCACTTCTTCCTCAGAATAGGTGTTGTCCAGGCTCAGCATGGTGGTTCGATGAGTCACCTGGTGGAAACTCTCTAGAGGCGCCCCTCCAACTCGCTGGGTCGGTGAGTCGGGCGTCAGGAACTCCGGAAATTGTTCCTCGAGCTTTCGAAGTTCCCGAGACAACAGATCGTATTCCTGGTCGCTGATGCTCGGCGCCGCTTCCAGAAAATAACGGCGATCATGCTCAGCGATTTCGGTCTTCAATTCTATAATACGGTGCTTGGCTTCTTCGGCTCTTTCCATGGAAAGCAGGTTTTTGGCTGAGGCAAAGCTACCGCCAGACAGCTTCCAAGGCGAGTCTGCGAAATGAGAAATAAACTGGCCAGGGCCTGAGGGAGACGGCATCGCACAGACTCTCCGCGACTTTCTGTGAAACACTTCCAAGAACTGATCAAAAATAGCCATCGATCTAAAAGAGAAAAGGACGGGACTACGAGGTCGAAGGCGTTGCGTTGGCGGGTTTTTGTCAGCTTTTGAGCAGATTTGCTCTTTCGAAGATCCTAGACTGCCCTTGACCCGCGCCTCGCCCTAGGATCGC
>CAWEGF010000008.1:0-72141 GCA_963808535.1 uncultured Verrucomicrobiae bacterium
AGGGCCCAAGGGACCTCCTGATCACTCTCCTCTGATGAAATGATGCCCATTATGAAGACGAAAACATTGGCCACTCCGAGAACTTTGCGCAAATCGCGCTCCGGCATCCGCGGGCTCGATGAAATTACCGGCGGCGGATTGCCCGCGGGACGGCCCACCCTGGTCTGCGGAGGCGCGGGTTGCGGCAAGACTTTGCTGGCCATGGAATTTTTGGTGCGGGGCGCCAGAGATTACGATGAGCCGGGCGTCTTCATGGCATTTGAGGAGACGGGCGAGGAACTGGCCGACAACGTGGCGTCACTCGGTTTTGATCTCAAGGACCTTGTTGCCCATAAAAAACTGTTGCTGGATTACGTGCATGTCGATCGGAGCGAATTCGAAGAGACGGGGGAATACGATCTCGAAGGGCTCTTCATTCGGCTCGGGTATGCAATTGATTCGATTAAAGCAAAGCGGGTGGTGCTCGACACCATCGAAGGGCTATTCGGAGGTCTGCCAAATCAAGCGATTGTCAGGACGGAACTTCGACGGCTCTTCCGCTGGCTTAAGGAAAAAGGGGTTACTGTCATCATGACCGGCGAACGCGGTGAAGGCACCCTGACCCGCTACGGCTTGGAGGAATATGTTTCCGATTGCGTCATCTCGCTGGATCATCGCGTAGCCGACCAGGTGACGACGCGGCGAATTCGGGTGGTCAAGTACCGCGGCACTACGCACGGAACCAATGAATACCCGTTCTTGATCGAGAAAGATGGCATCTCAATCTGGCCGATCACTTCGGTACAGGTCGATCGCAGTGTCTCCGACGAGCGGATCCCAACTGGGATCGAGCGTTTAGATACCATGCTGGGGGGCAAAGGTTTTTACCGCGGGAGCAGCATTTTGCTCTCGGGAACCGCGGGCACCGGCAAAACGAGCGTGGCTTCGACTTTTGCCGAGGCCGCCTGTCGGCGGGGGGAGAGATGCCTTTTTGTCTCATTTGAAGAAGCTCCCGGCCAGATCATTCGGAATATGATGACGATCGGGATCGACTTGCAGCAATGGGTAAAGAAAGACCGGCTCCAATTTCAAAATGTGCGGGCCTTCCAATTCGGCTTGGAGATGCATCTCGCGCGCACCATCAAATTCATCTCTGAATTCGCACCGGACGTGGTGATCATCGATCCGATCTCCGGGTTAGAAACGAGCGGCACCTCTTTGGAAGTAAAAGCGGCCCTGATGCGCTTAGTAGACTACCTGAAAGAAAAAGGGATCACCGCCATGCTCACCGATTTGAAAATGGGTGGTGCGCTCGAACGGACAGACGCGGCGATATCCTCTCTGGTGGACACCTGGCTGGTGTTGCGTGACCTCGAAAGCAACGGCGAACGTAATCGTGGACTACACGTTTTGAAGTCGCGCGGCATGGGACATTCGAATCAGGTCCGCGAATTCGTGTTGTCGCAAACCGGAATTCAGCTCACCGACGTCTATATCGGCCCGAGTGGAATGCTTACCGGATCGGCGCGGGTGGCCCAAGAGGCGCGCGAACGAGCGGAACACGTCAGCCTCAATGAAGAAGCCGAGCGGCAACAATTGGCCCTCGAGTGCAAACGGGCGGCGCTGGAAGGTCAGATCGCCGCGTTGCGGGCCGAATTTTCTGCCGAGGAAGCGACGATTGCGCGTATTTTCAGCCAGGATAAACAGCGCGAAGCGTCGCTGGCTCTGGACAAGGTGGAGATGGGCCGTAGCCGGCAACACGATGCCGTGAAAAGTAATGCCGTCCGGGCTCGCCGGAACGGTCACGGAATAAAGCAATTATGAAAGCGCCGGGTACCTCTTCGAAGCGGAAACCATCGAATAGGTCAACGGACAAGACCTGGGATCTATTGCTCTACGTCGCTGGCCCGACTCCCAAATCGATCGCCGCCCTCCGTAATCTTGAGCAACTATGTGAAAAGCACCTGGTCGGCCGGTACCACATCGAAGTCATCGATCTGATGAAAAATCCCCACTTGGCACAGGCCGACCAGATCGTGGCGGTGCCGACTCTGGTCCGGAAATTGCCTTCGCCGATCCGCAAAATGATCGGCAACCTCTCAAATACCGAACGGGTACTCGTTGGTTTCGATCTTCGTACTCTGGATGAGGAACCGTTGGCCGTTCGGAAAGGGAAGAAGCATGCCGCCTAAGAAAGGTCATGCCCGACACCTCCAGCCGCCTCAGGACGGTATATATGTCCTGCGCCTCTACGTCGCGGGTAGCACCCCGAAATCGAGCCGGGCGATCACCAATCTCAAAGCGATTTGCGAGACTTATTTAAAAGACCGATACGACTTGGCGGTGGTCGATCTTTACGAGCACCGGGAGCGGGCCCAGGAAGATCAGATCGTCGTTGCTCCGACGCTGGTTCGGCTCTGGCCGGCTCCGATGCGTAGAATGGTGGGTGATTTGTCGCAAACCGATCGTGTCCTCGCTGCTCTGGATTTACCCTCCCAACATCTTTCGTTATGAGCCAGGCAGTTCAGACTCACGAACAATTGATAGCCGTAGTGGCTGACCTCCAGGCTCGTCTCGCCGAGGCCAACGAGACCTTGATCGCTATTCGGTTCGGGGAAGTAGACGCCGTGCTTGTACAGGGACCCCAAGGCGACCAGCTATTCACCCTCAAAGGAGCTGACGAGCCTTATCGAGTGCTGATCGAGGAGATGAACCAAGGTGCGGTCACCCTCTCGGCCGATGGCTCTATTCTCTTTTGCAATCGCCGGTTTGCCGATCTGCTGAGAACACCCATCGAGAAAATTGTCGGCGTGACTTTCGGGGCCTTTGTGGTGCCGTCCGAGCGCGTCCGGTTTGCCGACCTGATGGAGGCAGCTCGAACCGGCGGGAGTGCAGGCGAAATTACCCTCTCCGCGAGCGACGCCAGCTCCGTCCCCCTCCAGCTAGCCATGGGCCGGCTCCCAGTAGAATCGGCGGCCGCCATCTGCCTGGTCGCCACTGACATCAGCGAAAGTCGGGAAAAAGAGATGCGGTTGCATGAGACGATGGCCAATCTGGTTCGCGCCGAAAAAGAAGCGGACGCCGCCCGTGCCGAAGCCGAGCGCGCGAATGCTGCGAAAAGTGAATTTCTGGCCAAGATGAGTCACGAAATTCGTACCCCCATGAACGGGATTATCGGCATGACCGATCTCGCTCTGGAAACCGATCTAAACGGTGCCCAACGCGACTTCCTTGGGATGGTGAAAAGTTCCGCGCATGCCTTGCTAGGGTTAATCAATAACATCCTCGATTTTTCCAAAATTGAGGCCGGCAAATTGGAATTGGAGTCGATTGACTTCTGCCTTCGCGACTGTCTGGGCGATGCGCTCAAACCGCTCGGTATTTTCGCCGAACAACAAGGTGTCGAATTGGGGATCAGCGTTCCTATTGAGGTGCCGGATTTTTTCATTGGTGATCCGATGCGACTTCGCCAAATCTTGATCAATTTAACGGATAACGCGCTGAAGTTTACCGAGCGGGGCAAGGTGACGGTGAGGGTCGCCGTCAAATCGGCGACGGACGGCGAGCATTGCCTGCAATTTTCAGTGAGCGACACCGGGATCGGTATTCCCGTTGCCAAGCAGGAGCTGATCTTCGAAGCCTTTGCGCAGGCGGACGACTCGACTACCCGCACTCATGGCGGCACCGGTCTGGGCTTGGCCATCGCTCAGCAGCTGGTGCGGCAAATGGGTGGGCGTATCTGGGTCGAAAGTGTGGAGAAGGAGGGAACGACTTTTCACTTCACTGCGCGACTGCCAGTTGGACATGGCTCTCCAACGGACCTGCGGCAAGTGGATCCCGTCCTGCTCGACGGCTTGCGCGTGCTCGTGGTGGAGGACAACGCCTTGGATCGCCGCTTCCTGCTGGAGATGCTCTTACACTGGGGAGTGCAGCCCGTAGTTGTTCGGACCGGCGCGGCGGCACTCGAGGAAATGCTGCGTGCGGCGGGTGCCGGGACGCCATTCAAGCTCGTTTTTGTGGATTGGATGATGCCTGAAATGGATGGGTTTATGGTGGCGGAAGAAATTCGCGAACATGCCGAGCTCGCCGACTCTCATATCGTGATGCTCTCTTCAGCGGTGCTGCCCGGGGTAGCCGCGCGGTGCGAGGATCTGCACATCTCGGGCTTTTTGCTGAAGCCGGTGTGCCAGCATGAATTGCTGAACGCGATCCTTACTGCGTTAGAGCTTCGGGTTGAGAGAAAGACTCTCACGGCTGCCAAACGGATCGTCGGCCCGGTGAGCAAGCTGCGGATCCTGCTCGCTGAGGACAACGTGGTCAATCGGGCGGTGGCGGCGGCGATCCTCGGAAAGTGTGGCCACACCATCGTCCACGCCGTCAATGGGCGTGAAGCGGTGGAAGCCGCCGCCCGGGAAGCGTTCGATCTAATCTTCATGGACGTACAAATGCCTGAAATGGATGGCTTTGAAGCCACCCGGTGGATTCGTGAAGATGAGGAAGCAGCCGGTCGCCACACCCCGATCGTCGCCATGACAGCGCACGTAATGGCCGGCGACCGCGAGCGTTGTCTCGCCGCCGGAATGGACGATTATCTTTCCAAGCCGCTGAACAAGATCGAGCTGTTCGGCATCCTCGACGGTATTTTCGACAGCCTCGATCGTCCAGGTGACAGAGAAAGCGGAAAGCATAGTTCCGCGCCAAGGTACCCGGTTCACCCGCTCCCCGAGAAAAGAATATTTGAATCAGATCGCACCGCGTCACTGGGAAGTTAAGAACTACCAAAGGCCAATCAGCTTCCACCATAATCCGCCGACTACTAGCCAGATCAGAAGGTTTATGACGCCGGTCAGCGCCCTAACTTCCACCAGGTACCGAGCTCCATATTTTCGGCGAGGACCCCTCGGGGCCCAAGCAAGCCGGAGCGGCTGGCCTGGTAGGTAAGGCGTCCCGCCTTACTCTCCTGAACCCGGATCGTCAACCGGGCGAAGGTTTCGACGCTCTCGGCCTTGACGACTACGTCAGCTTTGGCGGCAAGCCGTGGATTGCTTCCGCGCAATGGATCGATTGTTCGAGAAAATTCGCCACAGCGTCGCGTGGGGCACTTGCGGTTCAATCGCCACAATTCACAGTATTATTGTCTTTACAGGAGTTACTAGACATTTTTTCCCGTCTTCATTGCGGGAGATAACGCGGCGTTCGGATAGATCGTTATAGTAGATATTGATTTTATTATATTTGGTGGTTAGCTAGCTTCTTTTTTCACGCTTCCTGGCAACTATCCTCTGTTCTATCCGGAGTGGCCAGGGTCTTGCCATCTTCCCTGGTTAGGACTAACCGTGTTTCTAACGAGATAGTTGGTCCTATCTTGACTCGGTTAAACGAAAATCTTGTCACATCGCTAAGTGGTTCCTATTCTCCGCATGAACAGGAAGGAGCGATGAACTCGACAATGGGAGGCGTTAGCTAAATAGCGACGCGATTAAATCATGGAACCGAAGTCCCAGAGTGAAAAAAGGAAAGCGGAACTGATCAGAAGTTCCGACTCGTGGTTCGGAGCTTTAGAAGCTTCTCATTACCGAACCTTCGGCTTCTTGAAATGGCTCGGGATTACCACCTTTCTTTGCGCGGTCCTCTTATTTCTGTGGTTCGTGCTCCAGCAAACTGAAGAATGGGCATCCATGGCCGAGAGTCGTCACCGAGTTGCGGAGCGTAGTCTTAGCCTTTCGCCGACTCCATCGCCGCAGGTAGAGGGTGACGCTCTGGAGTCTAAACGAGCGACCTCCTTTACGCGATCCGGCTTATGGCAGACCCCCAACGTCAGCCGCACCCCTGCAGTTCAGGCACCCCAGGCGCCGTTTCTTGATGCGCCGCCCGAGCGTGCAGACGCAGTGACTTCGTCACCACCGCACGAGGGCACCGCAGGGGCACGAGCCGGGGGCCTCTCTTCGGAGCCTCGCCCACGCCGGTTACCATCCGTCGCCCATCGAGTCTCCCACGATCATCATCCACAATTTCCGGGAACCCAGGTAAAAGAGGCGCGAAGAATTGCGGACCTCGAAAACCAGCGCGATTCCCTTCGAAGCCAGTTGAAGGAAACTGAGGCCAAAGTACTAGCAATTCAAAAAGACGCTGGCCTGGTGACCAACCAGCGTGACGCGCTCCAGGCCCGCCTTAAGGAAAGTGAGGAAAAAAGATTAGCAGCCCAACAAAATGCTGACCTGCTCACCCGACAGCTTGCGGAGCTAAGAGTTCAACTCCGAGAAGTTGAAAGCAGGGCCTTGGCCGCCGAAAAAAGCGAAGAATTGGTTAAGACCGAGCGTGATGCGCTCCAGATCCGGCTTCAGGAAACGGAGAGGGAGGCCGAGGCGGCCCAGAAAAATGCGGATCTTGCTACCCAGCAGCGCGATGCCCTCCAAAGGGAAATCGGCCAAGTCACCGAGAGAGCACAACGAGCGGAAACGAATGCCATTCTGGCGGATAGCCGGCGGGAGGCCATGCAAGTCGAACTAAAGGAGAAGCAAGAAGAGGAGACGCTGGAAAAGAAGACGCCACCAACCCAACCCGGGTCTGATCTGGCCGAATTGCCTATTAGCGCGCCCGACACCCAGTTCCAGAAAGTCCGCCCCCAGAACCGGCCTCCGCACCAGGATGCCGAACTTGCTCAGATCCAACCCCCGAACCCGAGTCAGAATGCCAAACCGCCGCCCTTAACCCAAACCTTGGATTCTTCGGTTCAACCCACTGGGCCTTCGACCAATTAACCCCCAGGTATGAAGTTAAAACACTATGCTATTTACGCCGCCCTCCTGTTCGGTCTTCTATGGCGGTTTCCGATTTTTTGTGCGATGGCGGGTGAGATTCTTTACGAAGATAGCTTTGCTAACTTGGATCCGAGCTGGGGTTTGCCTGGGGAGCGGTTGAGCGTAGACAACGGTAAGCTGACGCTCAAGCCCGCGCCGGACACGACGCAGAGTATCCTCAATCAAGCGAACGTTTTTGAGGACGCCGATATTCGGGTTGAGGTTATTCTGCCGGCCGGCGATACCAGCGTGCCCGGTGGGTTAATTTTCTGGGCTAAAGACCATAGTAATTTTTACTGTCTGTGTGTTGATGCAGCCGGTTATTTCAAGATTAGCCGTTATGTGACGGATCGATGGCTGCAACCCGTCGGTTGGATTGAAAATGCCGCCGTCAAAAAGGGGATCGGCCAAGTAAACAAATTGCGAGTGGTCACCAGAGGTCACCAGGCGACCGCTTATATCAACGATCAGCAAGTCGCTACTTTCAATGGGCAACCTCCGGTGGGCGGCGGTTGCATCGGGGTATCCGGCGGGTCGCCAGAAAATGCCCAGAATACCTGGCAGTTCACGAAACTCCAG
This sequence comes from uncultured Verrucomicrobiae bacterium, assembly GCA_963808535.1. GTDB lineage: Bacteria > Verrucomicrobiota > Verrucomicrobiia > Chthoniobacterales > JAFAMB01 > JAFAMB01. The sequence continues at coordinate 7,359 of CAWEGF010000008.1, forward strand.
GTGATGACCCCCGAGCCGCTCGGCGCCGAATCCTCATCATTAGCAGTCCAAGCTCCATCGCCGGCGGTTCAACCCTTGCCAGCATCTGCATCTGAGACCCGGCCGCCTCCAGCCCCGCCTGCGCCACCAGTGAACCGGGTGGCATTGCGGCTCCATGGCTCCAACACCATTGGCAAGGAACTGGTGCCGGCCCTATGCGAGGAATTTTTGAAATTCCAGGGAGCGACTTCCATCGAGCGCAAACCGCGGCAAAAAGAAGACGAGACAGATGTCGAAGCGGTTTTGCCTAACCAGGCATCCGAACCCCTGACCTTTGAGGTTGAAGCTCATGGTTCCAAAACTGCCTTTGCAGATTTGGCCGCCGGCAAGTGCGACATTGGCATGGCCTCCCGGCGAATCACCGCAGAGGAGGCCCGGCAGTGCGCGACGGCTGGCTTAGGGGACATGCTCTCCCCGGGATGCGAGATTGTCCTGGGTTTGGACGGGGTGGCGGTTTTTGTTCACAAAAGCAACCCGGTGAGCGCGCTGACCAAGCAGCAATTGGCTGATATCTTCAGCGGCAAAACAACTGATTGGTCCCAGGTGGGTGGAAACCCCGGCCCGATCAATCTCTACGCCGGAGATGAGAACTCTGGCACTTTTGACACCTTCAAGTCGCTGGTACTCGAAAGCAGGCCATTGTCTACCAAGGCTTCACGCTTTGAGAATAGTGCGAAACTTTCGGATGAAGTAGCAGCCGACCCGAACGGGATTGGTTTCACGGGAATGGCTTTTGTTCGTGGAAGTAAACCCCTCGCCATCTCAGATGCCGTCGGAGGGGCTGCGCTCCTGCCCACGCCTTTCACGGTGGCCGCGGAACGCTATCCGCTCTCACGCCGCCTCTTTCTCTATATCCCGGCTAATGGCAAAAATGAGTGGACCCAAAAGTTTGTCGAATTCGCGCTTTCGGAGCTCGGAGGTCCATCCAAACTAACGCCCACCGGGTTTTTCGCGCGGAAGTTCGTCGAGTCTACACTGACAAAACTGGAGGTCTTCTCCTGGTGGACCTCGGGCGGCGAGGTAGCGGCCCTCGACGCCCTATTTGATCATTATAAAAAACAGTATCCGGGAGTCGGGGTGGTCAACGCTACCGTGGCAGGAGGGAGTGGTTCTGCTGCCCGGCCCATCTTGCAAACCCGTCTGGCGGTCGGAAACCCGCCGGATACCTGGCAAAGCCATCCCGGTTGGGAATTGTTCGGTCAATACGTGGAGCCTAATTACTGCGAACCAGTCACTGATCTTTATCAAAGTGAAGGATGGGATAAGGTTATTCCGCGGGCTCTCGTCAACATGGTGACCAAGGAGGGGAGTAACTACGCCGTCTTGACTGGGGTCCACCATGGGAACGTTCTTTGGTACAATAAGAAACTGCTCGACCAGAACGGAATCACCGTTGGTGATAAAATGACCTTCGACGAGTTCTTCGCCGCTTGCGACAAATTAAAAGCCGCTGGGATTCCCGCGCTCGGCGTGGGCGACTCCGGGATTTGGGCTTCCGCCCAGCTTTTTGAAAATACGCTTCTGGGGGTGGTCGGGCCACAAGGCTGGGCGGATTTGTTTAGCGGCAAAATGAAGTGGGACGATCCCCTGGTGAAGCAAGCGATGGGGTACTTCGCGAGAATGCAGGACTATCTCAACCCGGATCATGCCACGCTGAGTTGGGATCAAGCGGTTAAAGAGTTAATGGAGGGCAAGGTGGCCTTCACCTCCATGGGTGATTGGGCTGACGGCGAATTCATCAAAGCTGGCCTGAAGGAGAAACAAGACTTTGGCTGGGTCAATCACCCCGGCACCGATGGCTCCTTCATTATCGTTGCCGATGGATTCACGTTGGCCAAAGGCGCTCCGCATAAAGACGCCGCCGTCGCGTGGCTGAAAACCATCGGCAGCAAGGAAGCTCAAGAGGCTTTCAGCCCCCTGAAGGGATCAATTCCAGTTCGAACCGATGTGGATAAGTCTAAGTTTGATGGCTACCACCAATGGTCGATGGCGGAATTTGCCAAGGACAAACTCCTCCCAAGCTGCGTTCATGGCGAGGCTGCCCCGGCAGCTTTCCAAGAAGCGTTGAACGTGGCGGTCACCGCTTTTATGTCGGACAAGAACGCTGAAAATTTTGCCGGGGCGCTGGTCCAGGCGGCGGGCAAAGCTGGTCCCGGAGCAATGGGGGTGCTGAGTTTCTCGGGAAAGAAAATTAGAATTGAAAATCCCGATATCCCCGCACGTGCCCCACGCCAGTACGTGCAAGAAGTGAACAATGCCGGGAGACTGAACCTCAATTTTCACTTCTTGGCTGGGAGCATCCAGTTCGATGAAAACGCCGCGGAAGATCTGGACCGTCTGGTAGAGTTGATGGCGGATCCAACTTATCAACAGCGGACTCTTTTGCTGTTCGGCTTCTCTGACGCCGTGGGGGGGAACAAGAAGAATATTGCCCTGTCCAAGGACCGCGCCAAAGCGGTGGCCGATCAGTTGCAGATGCGGGGTATTAAACCATCCGCGGTGAATGGATTCGGTAAGGAATTGCCAATCGCTTCCAACGATACGGAGGACGGCCGCGGGAAAAACCGGCGGGTCGAAGTTTGGCTGCGCTAAAGCGGAAATCCAGAGAACGAACGGCGTGAGCTTGAATCTGAACCGATTAGGTCCGGGATTGCTACACGCCTTCCTGGTGGTGGCCGAGGCCGGCAAAATCTCGGAAGCAGCTCGGAGGCTTCATCTCTCTCAGCCTGCCGTCACGGCCCAGATCCGCAGACTGGAGGCGGAACTGGACATGTCCTTGTTCGTGCGATCCGTGCATGGAGTGACCTTGACGCCCCGCGGCGCTCTTCTGCGAGGCCGGCTTCAGCACGTGTTCGCCGAACTGGAAGAGGCTTTAGCTGAAATCGATCGTCCCGCTGAATTGACCGGGGTTTTGAAACTGGCCGCCAGCACTACCAGTGCTGCTCATTTTGTACCAAGCATCTTCACTCGATTTCGCCGCCAACATCCCGCGGTCGGTCTTCACCTCATTGTTGGGAACGCCGAAGACGTGCTCAAGCAGGTGCGAGAACAGAATGTGGCGCTCGGTCTATTAGGTGGTCATGAGCGAAGTCCAGGGGTTCGCCTCGAACAGTTCATGCCCGATGAGATCGTGCCGGTCTGCGCTTCGCGAATACGTGATCCCAAACTTCGCCAAGCGGTCGAAAATCTGAAATCCGCTCAAGATCTAGAGCATCTGCCGCTGATCTGGCGGGAGCGAGGTGCCGGCACGCGGGCGACCGTGGAAGAGGTACTTAAAGAATATGGACTTAACGTCAGAAAGTTGGATCAGCGCATGGAAATCGGAAGCACCGAGGCGATCAAAGCATTGGTGATCGGCGAGATTGGAATTGCTTTCTTCTCCTGCTGGGAAATTCAAAATGAACTTGCCGCGGGATCTTTGCGGGAAATTCACATCCCTGGTCTCAGTATTCATCGAATCTTTTCCTGGGCCCTTCCCAGCGGGGATCTCGGCGGTTTGCCAGGCGAATTTTACCATTTCGCCAATTCAATTCGACCGGAGTTGTCCGCCGTCAGCGTCCGGAGATGGAAGGGATTCGCGGAAAACAGCTTGCCCCGGGGCTGAGATCGTTGGGGACATGGTCCGCAAAATCGTCCTTCGTCGACGAGCACGAGAACGAGGACGAGCACGAGAACGAGGACCAGGTCTATGCACCGATGAGCCATCAGCAGCGCTGATGGCGCATCAATACAATAAATTATACATCAGTCGCAGGAGGGCAATGCTACATGCTAGATGAAACGCTTTGTCGAGCTCGACATCCTCCGAGGGGTTTTGCTGTTGATGATGGTGGTCGATCATTCGCCTTCAGCGCTGCGCCGCTTCACTGACCAGCCACTAGGGTTCTTTACCACCGCAGAATGCTTTGTTTTCGTCTCTGCGTTCCTGGCGGGCCTGATCTTTCGAAAACGGGAAGAAAAAACAGGGTTCGGGGCGGCTGGTGCTTCTTCGCTTCAGCGAGCCCGCCGGATCTACTTGGCGCATCTCTTCACCGTTTGCTTCGCATTTACGGCCGGGAGCTTCTTTTTAGCCCAGCTTCCTGGTCTCGGAAATTTGTTAGACCACTATCTGGCAAATCCGTGGGCGGCGATGGGTGGATCGCTGGCGCTGGTCTTCCGGCCACCCTTGATGGACATCTTGCCGATGTACGTCTTGTTTTCTTTGCTCACTCCTGGTGCCTTTTGGGTAGCCAAACGATGGGGATGGAAAACGGTCCTTCTTCTGAGCTTCTTTGTGTGGGTCATCGCACAGATGCATGTCAGGGATAGGGTGGTCACTGAACTTAGAGATCTGCCATTCGTCCAACTTGGTCCGTTTGATCTTCTGGCTTGGCAACTTTTGTGGGTCGGCGGTCTATTCATCGGCCAGCGCTCGATCGAGAGAAAATCATTGTTACCGATGCCCCAGGTATTTCGCCCCCTCTTTCTCCTGCTGACCATAGCTTTTCTTTTCTCGCGCTGGGGCTCACTCGCCGGCGGTTCGGGGACCGTTACTCAAACATGGCTATTGGATAAATGGCATCTTGGACCGATCCGCCTGATCAACTTCTGCCTGGCCGCTTCCGTCGCCGCCGCCTTCCTTAGACACCTGGCCAATTGGGAGGCGTATTTTCGACCACTGCAGCTAATTGGGCGTCACATGCTGCCGGTCTTTTGCAGCCAGATTTGTCTTTACGTCTTGCTAATCGGGTGCACGGAGTCAGGCTTAACGGCCGAGCTATCCGCGCCGCTATTCTCTTCGCCATCTTCGCTGGTTAGACTAACTATCCCGTCTAACGGGAGATAGTTGGCCTTATCTTAAGTCAGTTAAACGAAAATCTTGTCACATCGCTAAGTGGTTCCTATTCTCCGCATGAACAGGAAGGGAGCGATGAATTCGACAATGGGAGGCGTTAGCCAAATGGCGACGCGATTAAATCATGGAACCGAAGTCCCAGAGTGAAAAAAGGAAAGCGGAATTGATCAAACGTTCCGAGTCGTGGTTCGGAACTTTAGAAGCTTCTCATTACCGGACCTTTGGCTTCTTGAAATGGCTCGGGATTACCACCTTTCTTTGCGCGGTGCTTTTATTTGTCTGGTTCGTGCTCCAGCAAACGCGAGAATGGGCATCCATGGCAGAGAGTCGTCACCGAGTTTCGGATCGTAGTATTAGCCTCTCGCCGACTCCATCGCCGCAGGTGGGGGGCGACGCTCAGGAGTCTAAACGAGCGACTTCCTTTACGCGATCCGGCTTGTGGCAGACACCCAACGTCAGCCGCACCCCAGCAGTTCAGGCACCCCAGGCGCCGCTTCTTGATGCGCCGCCAGAGCGGGCCGACGCAGTGACTTCGTCACCGCCGCACGACGGCACCGCAGGGGATCGAGCCGGGGGCTTCTCTTCGGAACCTCGCCCGCGCCGCTTACCTCCGGCTCCCCATCGAGTCACCCACGATCATCATCCACAATTCCCGGGAACCCAGGTAAAAGAGGCGCGAAGAATTGCGGACCTCGAAAATCAGCGCGATTCTCTTCGCAGCCAATTGAAAGAAACCGAGGCCAAAGTACTAGCAATTCAAAAAGACGCTGACCACGTGACCAACCAGCGTGACGCGCTCCAGGCCCGGCTAAAGGAGAGTGAGGAAAAAAGGTTAGCGGCCCAAAAAAATGCTGACTTGCTGAATGGACAGCTTGCGGAGCTAAGAGTTCAACTCCGAGAGGTTGAAAGCAAGGCCTTGGCCGCCGAAAAAAACGAAGAATTGGTCAGGACCGAGCGTGATGCGCTCCAGATCCGGCTTGAGGAAACGGAAAGGGAGGCCGAGGCGGCCCAGAAAAATGCGGATCTGGCTGCCCAGCAGCGCGATGCCCTCCAAAAGGAAATCGGCGAAGTCACCGAGAGAGCTCAACGAGCGGAAACGAATGCCATTCTGGCGGATAGCCGGCGGGAGGCCATGCAAGTCGAACTAAAAGAGAAGCAAGAAGAGGAGACGCCGGAAAAGAAGACGCTACCAACCCAAGCCGGGTCTGATCTGGCCGAATTGCCAATTAGCGCGCCCGACACCCAGTTCCAGAAAGTCGGCCCGCAGAAGCGGCCTCCGCACCAGGATGCCGAACTTGCTCAGATCCAACCCCCGAACCCAAGTCAGAATGCTAAACCGCCGCCTTTAACCCAAACCTTGGATTCTTCGGTTCAACCCGCTTCCCCTTCGACCAATTAACCCCCGAGGTATGAAGTTAAAACATCTATGCTATTTACGCCGCCGTCCTGTTCGCTCTTCTATGGCGGTTCCCGATTGTGTGCGCGGTGGCGGGTGAGATTCTTTATGAAGATAGGTTTGCTAACTTGGATCCGAGCTGGGGTTTGCCTGGGGAGCGGTTGAGCGTCGAGAACGGTAAGCTGACGCTCAAGCCCGCGCCGGACACGACACAAAGTATCCTCAATCAAGCGAACGTTTTTGAGGACGCCGACATTAGGGTGGAGGTTATTCTGCCGGCCGGCGATACCAGCGTTCCGGGTGGGTTAATTTTCTGGGCTAAAGACCATAGTAATTTTTACTGTCTGTGTGTTGATGCGGCCGGTTATTTCAAGATTAGCCGTTATGTGACGGATCGATGGTTGCAACCCGTCGGTTGGATTGAAAATGCTGCCGTCAAAAAGGGAATCGGCCAAGTAAACAAATTGCGAGTGGTCACCAGAGGTCACCAGGCGACCGCTTATATCAACGATCAGCAAGTCGCGACTTTCAATGGGCAACCTCCGATGGGCGGCGGTTGCATTGGGGTATCCGGCGGGTCGCCAGAAAATGCCCAGAATACCTGGCAGTTCACGAACCTTCAGGTGATGACCCTCGAGCCGCCCGGCACCGAATCGTCATCATTGGCAGTCCAAGCTCCATCGCCGGCGGTTCAGCCCTCGCCTGCGTCTGCGCCTGAGACCCGGCCGGCTCCAGCCCCGCCTGCGCAACCAGTGAACCGGGTGGCATTGCGGCTTCATGGCTCCAACACCATTGGCAAGGAACTGGTGCCGGCCCTGTGCGAGGAATTTTTGAAATTCCAGGGAGCGACCTCCATCGAGCGCAAACCGCGGCAAAAAGAAGACGAGACAGATGTCGAAGCGGTTTTGCCTAACCAGGCATCCGAACCCCTGACCTTTGAGGTTGAAGCTCACGGCTCCAAAACTGCCTTTGCCGATTTGGCCGCCGGCAAGTGCGACATCGGCATGGCCTCCCGGCGAATCACCGCAGAGGAGGCCCGGCAGTGCGCGACGGCGGGCTTAGGGGACATGCTCTCCCCGGGATGCGAAATTGTCCTGGGTTTGGACGGGGTGGCGGTTTTTGTTCACAAAAGCAACCCGGTGAGCGCGCTGACCAAACAGCAATTGGCTGATATCTTCAGCGGCAAAACAACTGATTGGTCACAGGTGGGTGGAAACCCCGGCCCAATCAATCTCTACGCCGGCGATGAGAACTCTGGCACTTTTGATACCTTCAAGTCGCTGGTGCTTGAAAACAGGCCATTGTCTACCAAGGCTTCACGCTACGAGAATAGTGCGAAACTTTCGGATGAAGTAGCAGCCGACCCGAACGGGATTGGTTTCACGGGAATGGCTTTTGTTCGTGGAAGTAAACCCCTCGCCATCTCAGATGACGTCGGAGGGGCTGCGCTCCTGCCAACACCTTTTACGGTGGCTGCGGAACGCTATCCGCTCTCACGCCGGCTCTTTCTCTATATTCCGGCTAATGGCAAAAATGAGTGGACCCAGAAGTTTGTCGAATTCGCCCTTTCGGAGCTCGGAGGCCCGTCCAAACTAACGCCCACCGGGTTTTTCGCGCGGAAGTTCGTCGAATCTACACTAACGAAACTGGAGGTCTTCTCCTGGTGGACCTCGGGCGGCGAGGTGGCGGCCCTCGACGCCCTGTTTGATCATTACAAAAAACAATATCCCGGAGTTGGGGTGGTTAACGCGACCGTGGCCGGCGGGAGTGGTTCCGCTGCCCGGCCCATCTTGCAAACCCGTTTAGCGGTCGGAAACCCGCCGGATACCTGGCAAAGCCATCCCGGTTGGGAGTTGCTCGGTCAATACGTGGAGCCTAATTACTGCGAACCAGTCACTGATCTCTATCAAAGTGAAGGATGGGATAAGGTTATTCCGCGGGCTCTCGTCAACATGGTGACCAAGGAGGGTAGTAACTATGCCGTCTTGACTGGGGTCCACCACGGGAACGTTCTTTGGTACAACAAGAAACTGCTCGACCAGAACGGAATCACCATCGGTGATAAAATGACCTTCGACGAGTTCTTCGCCGCTTGCGACAAATTAAAAGCCGCTGGAATTCCCGCGCTCGGCGTGGGCGACTCCGGGATTTGGGCTTCCGCCCAGCTTTTTGAAAATACGCTTCTTGGGGTGGTCGGGCCACAAGGCTGGGCGGATTTGTTTAGCGGCAAAATGAAGTGGGACGATCCCCTGGTGAAGCAAGCGATGGGGTACTTCGCGAGAATGCAGGATTATCTCAACCCGGATCATGCCACCCTGAGTTGGGATCAAGCGGTCAAAGAGTTGATGGACGGCAAGGTGGCCTTCACCTCCATGGGTGACTGGGCTGACGGCGAATTCATCAAAGCTGGCCTGAAGGAGAAACAAGACTTTGGCTGGGTCAATCATCCCGGCACAGATGGCTCCTTCATTATCGTTGCCGATGGATTCACGTTGGCCAAAGGCGCTCCCCATAAAGACGCCGCCGTAGCGTGGCTGAAAACCATCGGCAGCAAGGAAGCTCAAGAGGCTTTCAGCCCCCTGAAAGGATCAATTCCGGTTCGGACCGATGTGGATAAGTCTAAGTTTGATGGCTACCACCAATGGTCGATGGCAGAATTTGCCAAGGACAAGCTCCTCCCAAGCTGCGTTCATGGAGAGGCGGCCCCGGCAGCTTTTCAAGAAGCGTTGAACGTCCGCAGTCACCGCTTTTATGTCGGACAAGAATGCCGAAAATTTTGCCGGGGCGCTGGTCCAGGCGGCGGGCAAAGCTGGTCCCGGAGCAATGGGAGTGCTGAGTTTCTCGGGAAAGAAAATTAGAATTGAAAATCCCGAAATCCCCGCGCGTGCCCCGCGCCAGTACGTGCAAGAAGTCAACAATGCCGGGAGACTGAACCTCGATTTCCACTTCTTGGCTGGGAGCATCCGGTTCGATGAAAATGCCGCGGGAGATTTGGATCGTCTGGTAGAGTTAATGGCGGATCCAACCTATCAACAGCGGACCCTTTTGCTGTTCGGTTTCTCTGACGCCGTGGGGGGGAACAAGAAGAATATCGCCCTGTCCAAGGATCGCGCCAAAGCGGTGGCCGATCAGTTGCAGATGCGAGGTATAAAACCGTCCGCGGTGAATGGATTCGGGAAGGAATTGCCAATCGCTTCCAACGATACGGAGGATGGCCGCGGGAAAAACCGGCGGGTCGAAGTTTGGCTGCGCTGAAGCGGAAATCCAGAGAACGAACGGCGTGAGCTTGAATCTGAATCGATTGGGTCCGGGATTGCTCCATGCCTTCCTGGTGGTTGCTGAGGCCGGCAAAATCTCGGAAGCAGCTCGGAGACTTCATCTCTCTCAGCCTGCCGTCACGGCCCAGATCCGCAGACTGGAGGCGGAACTGGACATGTCCTTGTTCGTGCGGTCTGTGCATGGAGTGACCTTGACGCCCCGCGGCGCTCTTCTACGAGGCCGGCTTCAGCACGTGTTCGCCGATCTGGAAGAGGCTTTAGCTGAAATCGATCGGCCCGCGGAATTGACCGGGATCTTGAAACTGGCCGCCAGCACCACCAGTGCGGCTCATTTTATACCAAGCATCTTCACTCGATTTCGCCGTCAGCATCCCGCGGTCGGTCTTCACCTCATTGTTGGGAACGCCGAAGACGTGCTCGAGCAGGTGCGAGAACAGAATGTGGCGCTTGGTCTGTTAGGCGGTCATGAACGAAGTCCAGGGGTTCGCCTGGAACAGTTCATGCCCGATGAAATTGTGCCGGTTTGTGCCGCTCGAATACGTAATCCGAAGCTTCGCCAAGCGGTCGAAAATCTGAAATCCGCTCAAGATCTAGAGCATCTGCCGCTGATCTGGCGGGAGCGAGGAGCCGGCACGCGGGCGACCGTGGAAGAGGTACTCAAGGAACGTGGACTTAACGTCAGGAAGTTGGATCAGCGCATGGAAATCGGAAGCACCGAGGCGATCAAAGCACTGGTGATCGGCGAGATTGGAATTGCTTTCTTTTCCTGCTGGGAAATTCAAAATGAACTTGCCGCGGGAACTTTGCGGGAAATTCACATCCCGGGTCTCAGTATTCAGCGAATCGTTTTCCTGGGCCCTTCCCAGCGGGGATCTCGGCGGTTTGCCAGGCGAGTTTTACCATTTCGCCAATTCAATTCGGCCGGAGTTGTCCGCCGTCAGCGTCCGGAGATGGAAGGGATTTGCCGAAAACAGCTTGCCCCGGGGCTGAGATCGTTGGGGCACATGGTCCGCAAAATCGTCCTTCGTCCTCGATTTTCTGTGACGAGCACGAGAACATCCCGAGGACGAGCACGAGAACGAGGACGAGGTCGATGCACCGATGAGCCATCAGCAGCGCTGATGGCGCATCAATACAATAAATTATACATCAGTCGCAGGAGGGCAATGCTACGTGATAGATGAAACGCTTTGTCGAGTTCGACATCCTCCGAGGGGTTTTGCTGTTGATGATGGTGGTCGATCATTCGCCTTCAGCGCTGCGCCGCTTCACTGACCAGCCACTAGGGTTCTTTACCACCGCAGAATGCTTTGTTTTCGTCTCTGCGTTCCTGGCGGGCCTGATCTTTCGAAAACGGGAAGAAAAAACAGGGTTCGGGGCGGCTGGTGCTTCTTCGCTTCAGCGAGCCCGCCGGATCTACTTGGCGCATCTCTTCACCGTTTGCTTCGCATTTACGGCCGGGAGCTTCTTTTTAGCCCAGCTTCCTGGTCTCGGAAATTTGTTAGACCACTATCTGGCAAATCCGTGGGCGGCGATGGGTGGATCGCTGGCGCTGGTCTTCCGGCCGCCCTTGATGGACATCTTGCCGATGTACGTCTTGTTTTCTTTGCTCACTCCTGGTGCCTTTTGGGTAGCCAAACGATGGGGATGGAAAACGGTCCTTCTTCTGAGCTTCTCTGTGTGGGTCATCGCACAGATGCATGTCAGGGATAGGGTGGTCACTGAACTTAGAGATCTGCCATTCGTCCAACTTGGTCCGTTTGATCTTCTGGCTTGGCAATTTTTGTGGGTCGGCGGTCTATTCATCGGCCAGCGCTCGATTGAGAGAAAATCATTGTTACCGATGCCCCAGGTATTTCGCCCCCTCTTCCTCCTGCTGACCATAGCTTTTCTTTTCTCGCGCTGGGGCTCACTCGCCGGCGGTTCGGCGACCGTTACTCAAACATGGCTATTGGATAAATGGCATCTTGGACCGATCCGCCTGATCAACTTCTGCCTGGCCGCTTCCGTCGCCGCCGCCTTCCTGAGACACCTGGCCAATTGGGAGGCGTATTTTCGACCACTGCAGCTAATTGGGCGTCACATGCTGCCGGTCTTTTGCAGCCAGATTTGTCTTTCCGTCTTGCTCATCGGGTGCACGGAGTCAGGCTTAACCGCCGAGCCAATCACGTCGCTCTTAGTGATCGGCCAGCTATCCACGGCCTTCCTTTTTGCCTGGCTGCTGGAATGGCGATCGGCGAGCCAACAATCGCCTCGCCTGGCCCCGCCGACACTGGCCAGTATTAGAGTATAGGAAAGCAGTTATCCGCGGCCCGAAGAGCCGTGAAAGCATGGCCCGGGCTTTAGCCGGGGTAAACCCTGGGCTGAGTTCTGTAGCCCCTGCGGGGCAGGTTCTTGGGTTTATATATAGAGCCCATCCAAAATTCTCCTTATCTTCGCGCCATTCAACCCTGGGTACTATCCAATTTAACGGTTCGCCCTGAAAGGGCGACAGATGACGTGAGCCAACTCGCACTCGATAAGGCTCGTCAGCTCCTTTGAGGGTGAATAGCTGGTCGCCTTGGGGTCCCTGTACAAGCACGGCGTCTACTTCCCCGAACCGAATATCCCGCCTAGTCCTCAACCAAAGGCCATGACGACCTCCAATCCGACTATTCCTGGGTAAACGGCAACTCGATCATGGCAGTTTTATTAGCTTCGGCGTCGTGGATCCGAAAATCCAAAAGGTAATCGCCGGGAGTAGCGCCAGTTAGGTCCAAATCCAGCTTAAGAAATATTTCCCGGTTTTGGACGCGACTTTTAAAGATCATATTTGCGAACTTATCCTGACCGCCAATGATCTTCCCGTCCGCGGTCTTAAGGACAAAATCAACCGTAAAGCCAAACTCGTACTGATCGTCCTCCACACCTTTCCATTCAAAGGCGACCGGTTCGGCATACACCACCAGTTGTTCGCCGGCTTTAAATGGGGTATCCGGACGCGGCGTATACATGCCAAACCCCCCTGGCTTTCCGGTAACAAAAAGAGCCTGCCGGATCGCAAAAGGAGTTTTCTCCCACGCCACCTGAACGGCTTCATCGCGTTTGTCAATTTCACCGAGGGATTGACCTTTCGCGAGATTACCAGCCATCAGAACGAAAGTCCCTCCAGCCAACAACACCAATCTGAACGACAGACAGCTTATCTTTTTCATGCGATCAAGCCATATGACCTAACTCAGATTTGAACCCAAATTAATTTCTTAGAGAGGCCCGAATAGCAATAGGCTGAGGGCTATTTGGGATGGTCTTGCCTCAAAGGGGAGGTTCACTCGTGGCATCGAAATCCCGCAGCGATGCGTGAGACGATTTTCTGCCGCCCCTACAGGGCGGTCTGTTTAGGGTTATAGACCTAGGCTAAAGCCTAGGATATGCTTTCATGGCCCTTCAGGCCGCGGATGTACCAAGCGAGGTTGCATGGCCCTTTCGACGTTGGCTGGTAGACGGACTTCAAGTCCCTTTTAAGAGAACATTCATTATTAACTCCACCGAATCTTGGGCCAATTTTTTGCCTCACGGATTCTCGCGCTTCCGAATTGTTCGGGTATTTCCGCGGCCTGAAAGGCCATGAAAGCATAGCCCAGGCTTCAGCCTGGGTCTATATTTGCAACGGACCCGCCCTGAAGGGGCGGCAGAAAATAGTGTTACACCACTACGGGATTCGGCCTTGATCAGGGCAGGACGTTAGGAAACCCGGTGCCCAGAGTTTAAGCTGGGTTGAACCGAAATTAAAGTTTTCAAGGTTCTCTCGAGGGCCACGAAAGCATACCGCAGGGATACCTAAGGGGAGCCTGTTTTTACGCATCCCTAAGTGGCATCGAAATCCCGCAGCGTTGCGTGAGACGATTTTCTCCCGCCCCTACAGGGCAGTCTCGTTAGGGTTATAGACCCAGGCTAAAACCCGACTAAAGCGTAGGCTATGCTTTCATGGCCCTTCAGGCCGCGGATGTGTTCCCCTGGGAGCAGCACGATCAATTTCATAACGCCCTCCTTCGGGCGCGTCCAGGGTTCACCCCGGGATAGCAAGTCGGGACGGCTTGCCTACTACTAAGTAAGGTAAGGCGTCCCGTCTTACCCTCCGCTTTACTTGCTAATGGTCACAGTAAAGGTTCTCCGGCGGGAGCTAGTTCGCTCCCCCTCAATAGCGCGTCAATTTTCGCGAGCAGCCGTGGCAGCTCGACGGGCTTGGTGTCATAGTCGTCGCAGCCGGCTTCAAGAGCTTTCTCACGGTCGCTGGACATGGCATGGGCCGTCAGGGCAATGACGGGGATATGCCGGGTGACAGCGTCGGCTTTGAGCCGGCGGGCCGCTTCCCAGCCGTCCAGAACCGGGAGGCTCATATCCATCAAAACTAAATCTGGCGCCTGGCTTTGAGTCATCTCGACCCCGCTCTGACCATCCAGTGCCAACACTACTTGGTAGCCTCTGCGCTGCAGGCGACGCGAGAGCATGTCACGATTCATCTCATTGTCTTCAACTAGGAGAATTTTTGGCATGGCTTTGGTGGAAGGCGGTCAAATAGAAGTAACATGCTCTTTCTCGTTGACCGGAATAATCGTGCTCCGCGGTAGACTCTGGTGCTGCCGCAGGTCCCGTAATTGCTGGAGGAGTGCCTCGCGCCAGTCACCGCTCTTCTGGACGATGTTTTCAATGAAACCGTTCAGACGTCTCCGCTCTTCGGCGCTCACATCGTGAGACGTCAACACCAGGATCGGGATGGAGCGCCACTCCAGCTTTTGTCGGAGCCGGGCAGCAAACTCGAACCCATCCATTTCAGGCATCCGGAGGTCCAGCACGATCAGTAAGGGGCGCTCCCGTTTCATGCACCCTAGGGCGGCGCGCCCATTCTCCGCTTCCATGACTTGCCAGCCTTCCTTTTCCAGAAAGGCCCGGGTCACCTCGCGAGTCACGGCATCGTCTTCGACCAGGAGAATTCGGGAGGGTGGAGAAGGGGAGATGTATTTCTTGAGAATTTGCGATAGGTGCGCGTGATCCACCGGCTTGGTGGCGAATTCGGCCGCGCCCAGCGCCAAGCCTCGCTCGGGGTCGTCTACCATGCTCAGCATGATGACCGGGATGTCGCGCAAGTCCCGGTCAGCCTTGAGCGCTGACAGCACAGACCAGCCGTCCATCCCTGGCATCATCACGTCCAACGTGATGGCCAAGGGGCGTAATTGGCGCGCCAGGCGCAGCCCGGTCTCGCCCTTGGCGGCGGTGCGGACAATAAACCCTTCCTTGCTCAGAAATCGTTGAATCAGGTCGCGGTGATTTGGGTCGTCATCAATTACTAACACGCACCGGCCGATCGGCAGCAGCGTTTCGCCACCCTCCGCACTTCCTTCCTGGAATGAAGTACCGGTGCTGTCGGCACGGCCGATCTCAATTGGGCCTTCATTCTTCGGTTCACTGACGATGGCCGGCAGCTTGATAGTGAAAACGCTGCCTTCTCCGGACACACTACGCACATTCACGTCGCCGCCCATCATCTGGCAGAAACGACGCGTCAGGACCAGTCCCAAGCCAGTGCCGCCGAACTTGCGGGTGGTCGAGGCATCAGCCTGGGTGAAGTCTTGGAACAATTTAACAATCTGTTCGGAGTTGAGGCCGATGCCAGTATCGGTCACCCGAAAGAGGATCCATTCGCTGCCATCCATGTTTTGCCGGGCGGCGTTAAGGGTGATGTTGCCTTCATGGGTGAATTTAACGGCATTGGACAAGAGATTGAACAAAGCCTGACGCACTTTGATCTGATCGGCGTGCATGGTGCCTAGATCTGGCGCCCGCTGGATGTAGAGCGTGTTGGAATTCTTCTCGACCATGGGCCGGATTATCGAAGCGACATCATCGATCATCTCGGCCAAGTCGAAGCTTTCAAGATAGAGATCCACTTTCCCGGCTTCGATTTTGGATAGGTCGAGGATATCGTTAATCAGCGCCAGTAGATGTTTCCCGGCTCTATTTATCTTTTCGAGATCGGCACCGAATTCACCCGCCAAATTCTGCTCCACCACTTCTTCCTGCAGCATCTCGGAGTATCCTAAAATGGCATTCAGCGGCGTCCTTAGTTCATGGCTCATATTCGCCAGAAAGAGGCTCTTGGTCCGGTTGGCGGTTTCGGCAGTTTCCTTGGCTTTGGCCACCTCTTCCTCGGCGTAGCGCCGTTCAGTGACATCTTCCATGGCCAGGACCAGCAGTTCCCCGTGATGGCCGGCCTGTAGTTTGCGGGCGTTGAGCAACATCACCCGTCGCCCGATGGCTGGGAAATCGTGTTCCAACTCAAAGTCGTTAAAGACCGAGCTCTTGGGAACAATATCTTCCAGGAGAGTCCGCAGGTCGGGAATATCCCACTGACCATTGCCCAACTCGTAAATGAGGCGGTTCTCGGTTTCTCCCAAAGAGACCTGAAAAGTTTGGTAGAAGGCGCGGTTGCCCGAGCGCACTCGCAGGGTCGTATCGAGAATCAGGAGCGGTTCGCGCACCGTATCCACAATATTTTGAGCGTAGGTTTCGATGGCCTTTAAGTCCGCTTCCGAGCGCCGCCGTTCGGTGACATCTTCCATGGCCAGGACCAGCAGTTCCCCGTGGTGGCCGGCCTGTAGTTTGCGGGCGTTGAGCAGCATCACCCGCCGTCCGATGGCCGGGAAATCGTGTTCCAATTCGAAGTCGTTAAAGACCGAGCTTTTGGGGACAATGTCCTCGAGAAGGGTCCGCAGATCGGGAATATCCCACTGACCGTTTCCTAATTGGTAGATCAGGCGGTTTTCGGTTTCTTCCGGGGAAACCTGAAATGTTTGGTAGAAGGCGCGGTTGCCCGAGCGCACTCGCAGGGTGGTGTCCAGGATCAGGAGCGGTTCGCGCACCGTATCTACGATGTTCTGAGAGTACGTCTCGATGGCCTTGAGGTCGGCTTCCGAACGTCGCCGTTCAGTGACGTCTTCCATGGCCAGGACCAGCAATTCCCCGTGATGGCCGGTCTGCAATTTGCGGGCATTCAGCAACATCACCCGCCGTCCGATCACCGGGAAATCGTGCGCCCACTCGAAATCATTGAAGACCGAACTGAGAGGCACAATATCTTCCAAGAGGTTTCGCAGGGCCGGAATATCCCATTGGCCGTTGCCCAGTTCGTAAATGAGCCGATTTTCAGTCTCTTCAGAGGTGACGTGAAAAGTCTGGTAGAAGGCCCGATTAGCGGATCGCACCCGCAAGGCGGTATCTAGCATCAAGAGTGGCTCGCGAACCGTATCCACGATATCCTGGGCATAGGTTTCGATTTCTTCCACGAGCGGTTTTGGCTTCATTCGGGTTTGCCATAAATCCCATCTTTACCATATTTATCAACTTCTATATGCCAGCCGCCGCAGAGTCGATTATGAACTCCTGGGGACCAGGCTCGGGCGGCGTGGTCCTTCGTTCTCGATTTTGTTTGGGGTGTGGGCGGTTTGCCATAGCCACCACCGAAGATCGAAGGCGGTAAAGTCTGTAGCGAAACGTCCCGGAGGGACGGTGCGATCGTAGCCTGGCACGGAGTGCCTGGAACAAGCCCACAAAAAGGCCGTCCCGTAGGGTACGGTGTGATCCGTGCAGGTGTGCGCACCGATTCGATGACTGGAATGAGGAAAACTCGAACCTTTCAAAAGAGTATAAGGCCCTCCTGACGAAACACGGCGCACCTGACGACGAGAAACACCCTCTGGGATTAGCTGCCCCGATCATACCGTGCTTAGGGGACGGTTCTTTCGGGGGGGTGCTGTCCCAGGCACTTCGTGCCAGGCTACGATCGGGTTGTCCCTCCGGGACAGGAGGTGTTATTTAGTGGCATCCTAATCCTCAATGGGACGGTGCAACGCTAGTGTACGTAAAGCGTCCCGCTTTACTTCTTCGATCGAAGGACGACGATGGGGTGGATTTGATGCCGCTCGCTTTTTAGTTAATCTGCGGGACTAAGGCGGCAACGATCAATAACCCTTAGGCAGTGTAGGCTTCAGCGACTCGGGCAGTATCAGTGAAACTTAGAAAGCGGCTAACTTTGCCGTCTTTGATCGTAAATACGTGCACTACTGCCTGGTCCACCGTTTTGCCGGTGGCAGAAATGGTTGCTTTGTAGCGGCCGATCATCACCACCTTGTCATCTTGGGCGACAAATTCCTCGGGGCTCAACATTTCATTGCTAAGGGATTTGGCGAGAGGTCCAAAGAATCCATCTCGGATTCCTTGTGGCGTCCGGTGTTCACCGGCGTACGGGATGACCGAAGGACCGTCGAACCTGAAAACCGATTCCGTGGTCAGATGATCGATCAAGGTGACGATATCTCCTTTGGCAAAGCTTCATAAAGCTTCTTTACCAAATCAACATTTTGCATGGGGGGCCTTTGTTCGAAGAGCTGGAATTGTAGGTGCTGGATAGAGCGCCGTCCAGAGAATTGCGAATTGCACGACAAGCGGGCGACATTCAAGTTCGAGGGAGTTTCACCCTCCACAACAGGGTACAGATCATGTCAGATCATTCTCCAGGATGACTTCCAAAGCGGCTTATTCGATTCGGACCCTGAAACAGGCGTGTGCGTTTGTGCTTCAGGTTCGGATCTGTGGGATTTTCTCGGACGCCGACACTGGGTTGATCAGCTTATGGGATGTGACCGATCTGCCGGACCGCAAAAAAGGCGAGAAAGGTTGGGGACAAAAGGTTTTGGCGATTTGGCGTTGGAAGAACGAACTGCCGGCCATTTATCCCGACAGGATATTCTACGGAAAGATTCCGCCGGGGCGCGCAGCTTTGATGAGCCTGGACTATTTGCGGGCGGAGCATTATCGAAATCATCATCGACCGGTCAATGAGTGCAGTCCGCTGGCGAATCAAATTTATCGGCTGATCCGCTTCGATCCGATGACGACGGGCGAGATGCGGAAAGAAATGGAGATGACTAATCGGCCAGAGCGAACCAAGTTCGATCGGGCTTTGCAGGAATTGCAGATCACGCTCAATATCGTTCGCCGAAACAGTTTGGAGGATGAGAAGGACACTTGGGTACTTTTCAAAGACCAATATCTGGAGGTTGTGCGTTGGCACGAAAAGAAAGTTCCCGAATGATGATCCTAACAAAGTAAGAAACTGGTGCAGATGCCTTTGTCCTCACTAAGAATGAGTGGATGGAAAATTTCCGCGATGAGGGCCAGGTTCCCTGACAAATCTTTACGGACTTATGAGCGAAGCAGGCTAAAGTTATCGTCAACTACCATCCAGACTAGATGAAAATGCCCCAGCTTCCTCCGGTTGAATTTACGCCCAGAGTTTACGCCGGACCCTCTGCCGACGAAGTTCTAGCGCTGCGTAAACAATTCATTAATCCAGCGGTTTTTACCTATTACGCGAAACCGATCATGATCGTCGAGGGTCGTGGCCAATACGTGTTCGATGAGAAGGGGCGGCGCTATCTCGACGGCTTTGGTGGCATCGTGACGGTTAGCGTCGGTCATTGCCATCCCGACGTCATTGCCGCCACCAATCAGCAAAATGAAACCCTGCAACACACCACGACCATTTATTTGCATCCGAATATCGCCGAGTACGCACGTGATCTGGCGAACAAGATGCCAGGAAATTTGAAGGTCTGTTATTTCGTTAACTCGGGGTCGGAGGCAAACGACTTGGCGATTCTCATGGCGCGTGCCTTCACTGGGAACTTCGACGTCATCGCGCTGCGCAATGGGTACCACGGAGGCAACGCCATCGGTTTGGCCCTCACTTCGCACCACACCTGGAAATTCAACGTGCCCCACAGCTTTGGGGTGCACCATGCGGCCGCACCTAATCCGTATCGAGGTTTGTTCGGTTACGATGATCCCGAAGCAGGTAGAAAATATGCTGACGACGTCTTGGAGGTGATTCGATATGCCACTCCCGGCCGGATCGCAGCCTTCATTGCCGAATCAATTCAAGGAGTTGGCGGAACAGTGGTGTTTCCGGATGGTTACCTGGAAGCGGCCTACCAGCATGTGCGCGCCGCGGGTGGCCTCTGTATCGCGGATGAAGTTCAGCCTGGTTTTGGACGGACGGGAACGCATTACTGGGGATTTGAGACCCAGGGCGTCGTTCCAGATATTGTCACCATGGCCAAGGGCATTGGTAACGGGGTGCCGCTGGCCGCGGTGGTGACCACGCCCGAGATCGCGCAAGTGCTGGCCTCTCGGATTCATTTCAACACTTTTGGTGGGAATCCGGTCGTCTGTGCGCAGGGGCGCGCGGTTCTGCAGGTAATTGATCGCGAGGGTCTGCAGGATAACTCCTTGCAGGTAGGTAACCATTTGCGGAAGGGATTTCACGAATTGGCGGCCAAACACAATGTGATCGGCGACGTCCGCGGCAAAGGCCTGATGCTGGGTATCGAGCTGGTCAAGGATCGAACCACCAAGGAACCCGCGAAAGAGGAATGTGCGCGGGTTTTTGAGACGGCGAAAGATTTAGGCTTGTTAGTCGGAAAGGGAGGGCTATTTGGGAATACACTCCGCATTAAACCTCCGATGTGCATCACCCACGCCGATGCGGATTTTATGCTCGAGGCACTCGACGTCGCGTTCGGCGGGCTTTAGGGGCCACGGGAATCGCCCCGCGAGGACGATTAGAGAGTGCGATCTGCGCCCTGAAGGGGCATGAAAGCATAGCCCAGGGTTGAATGGCGCGAAGATAAGGAGAATTTGGGATGGGCTCTATAGATAAAACCAAGAGCCTGCCCCGCAGGGGCTACAGAACTCAGCCCAGGGTTTTAACCCTGGGAATCCTCAAAATAAACGGTTCGCCCTGAAGGGGCGAGAGATGCGGGTACCCGATTAAGGTCGCACCTATTGCCGCGCAAAAGCCAGAGTGCGCAACTGTGCGACAATTGGACCATCGAACCCCACTTCCCCCCTTGTTAGGACGTTCGATCTGACGCCCCTTCAGGGCGCATCGCTTTTGGTGAACGATTCCCAGGGTTGAAACCCTGGGCTGAGTTCTGTAGCCCCTGCGGGGCATAAAACGAAGACCTCAGCCCTAGGATTGTGGCCTACAGCCCTTTCGGAACAAAATCATTCTATTCCTTAACTTAGCGCCATTCAGCCCAGGGTTGAGCCCAGGGTTTACCCTGGGTGGAATGGCGCGAAGATAAGGAGAATTTGGGATGGGCTCTATAGATAAAACCAAGAGCCTGCCCCGCAGGGGCTACAGAACTCAGCCCAGGGTTTCAACCCTGGGAATCCTCAAAATAAACAGTTCGCCCTGAAGGGGCGAGAGATGCGAGTACCCGATTAAGGTCGCACCTATTGCCTCGCAAAAGTCAGAGTGCGCAACTGGGACGTGCGACAATTGCCCCCACTTCCGCCTTGTTAGGACGTTCGATCTGGCGCCCCTTCAGGGCGCGTCGCTCTTGGGGAACGATTCCCAGGGTTGAAACCGTGGGCTGAATTCTGTAGCCCCTGCTGCGGGGCACAAAACAAAGGCCTCAGCCCTAGGATTGTCGCCTACAGCCCTCTCGGAGCAAAATCATCCTACTCCTTATCTTCGCGCCATTCTACCCTGAGTGTATTGCTATATTGAGGCGCGCCCTGAAGGGGCGCCAGAATTGTTGCAACGCTAAAGAGCGGTTTTCTATGTGCACCGCGGTCCGACTCTGGCGCCGGTGCCCCGAAGGGGCTATAGCCCTCAGCCCAGGGTTTTAACCCTGGGAAAATTCAATAAAGGTTACGCCCTGAAGCTGCAGGGGCGGCAGATTCGGGCTTGCCACAACAGTCGGGTAACGCGCAGTGACACCATTCTAATCGCCGCAGAGTTGATCTAGATTCTCCTGCTTGCAATCATTTATAGCTCAGCGAATACCTGACACTCTTCCTTTTTGTTAGTATAGGTGCGAGGTTAGGCCGCGTAATCTGTCGCCCTTTCAGGGCGAGACATTAAATTGGATGGTTCCCAGGGTTAAAACCCTGGGCTGAGGGCTATAGCCCCTTCGGGGCACGAACCAGCTCACCTCTTCATCTCTGTGCCATTTTGGTCTCGCCGCTTGACCCTCGCTCTAGGAAGCTGGCGCATTTCGATTTGCTCCTGAATCACCCTTGTCGCTATTCTCCCAATCGTCCTTCGTCGTCGTCCTTATAGTCTCTCGAAGCGCCGACACCATCCCGCGAGCCCCAACCGACACAAAATCGAGAACGAAGGATGACGACGACGATTGGGAATTCTACCGCACCCCTACGGATGCGCGGGAATCGGCGCCATTTCGCCCAGGGCAACTCTTTCCTGGTAATCGTTCCAGCTCAAACAGGTGCTTCCGGTCTCTACACTAACCATCGTAATGCATCCCTGCACCGGACAGACCAAGGCACAGAGGTTGCAGCCCACACACGCTTCTTCGATGACTTCGGGGACTGGCTTGCCGGGCACTCGTCCTGGTCCGAGCCCAAGTCCGTTCGGAGCGATCAAACGGATTGCTTGATGGGCTCCGTCTTCACAGGCAATGTGACAAAGGTTGCACCCGATACATCGATCGTAGTTGATCCTGGCGATTCGTTGGTAGTTCAGATCAAGGTATTTCCATTCCTTGATTCGACTCACCGCCCTTCCGCGCAGGGCCTCGACGCTCCGAATTCCTTTGCCATCAAGATAATTGTTAAGCCCATCGATCAGATCCTCAATGATCCGGAATCCATAGTGCATCACCGCCGTACAAAGCTGTAAACTCGTGGAACCAAGAGCAATGAATTCGGCGGCATCCCGCCAGGTGGCGATCCCGCCGATCCCTGAGATGGGAAGTTGAATCTCGGGATCGGCGGCGCACGATTGGACCATTTGCAAGGCAATTGGTTTCACCGCCGGTCCGCAATACCCGCCATGGGTACTAAACCCGTGGACGAAGGGCTCGGGAACGAAGGTATCAAGATTGACCTGGGTAATGGAATTGATGGTATTGATCAGCGAAATCGCGTCGACGCCGGCACCTTTTGCCGCCTTCGCGGCGGCGGTGATGTCCGTAATATTGGGGGTCAGCTTGGCGATGACTGGAATCTGGGCCGCCTCCATAACCCATTCGACAATCGTTTTAATAACCTCGGGATTTTGACCTACGGCGGAGCCCATGCCGCGTTCACACATGCCATGCGGACAGCCGAAATTCAGTTCTAACCCGTCCGCTCCAGCGTCTTCACTTCGTTTGACGAACTCATGCCAGTCCGCCCGGTTCTCGACCATCAGGGAGGCAATGAGTGCCCGGTCCGGCCAGCATTTTTTGACCTCGGCCAGTTCGCGAAAATTGGTCTCCGGAGAACGGTCGCTGATCAATTCAATATTGTTAAAACCTGCCATCCGGGTTCCACCAATATCGATCGCCGAATAGCGCGAGGAGACATTGACGATCGGTTCGCCAATGGTCTTCCAGACCACTCCGCCCCAGCCGGCTTCAAAGGCCCGGTGCGCTTGAAAGGCCGTATTAGATGGAGGACCGGAGGCGATCCAAAACGGGTTGGGGGACCGGATACCAGCGAGGTTAATGGAAAGATCAGCCATGTTGTTCTGCTCCTCTGTAATAGAGTTTCTCCAGCTCGTGCGTGCGAATCGGTGCCTCCAGACCGGAACCGCGAGGCCCGCCATTCACCCCCAGACGAGATGGTTGGCGCGGAGCGGGGTTAGCCGATTGCCCGAAAAAGGCTTGAATGCCGCGAGCGGCTTTTTTTCCTTCGCCCACCGCGTTAACAACTTCCCGCCCCCCGTTCGCGCAGTCACCACCGGCAAACAGGTGAGGGACGGAGGTTTGACCGGTGGCCGGGTTGCGTTCAACCACTCCTCGTTGGTCGAGGCGCAGCGCCGGAAAGTTGGTGCGCAGCCAGGCCGATTGTTTGGTTTGGCCTACTGCTTTCAAAACCATGTCAGCGGGTTCGGTGAACTCAGAGTCGGGAATTAACACCAATTGGCCATTTTGATTAATCATCGTCCGGGCGAATCTGACGGCGCCAACCTGCCCCGCTTCATCTCCGATCAATTCGATCGGGGTGACATTAAAATAGAAGGTCGCGCCGTCGCGCTGCGCCAATGCATATTCAAAATGATAGGCCGACATCTCGGCCTCCGATCGTCGATAAGCCACCACACCCTTCCTGAGCCCCCAATCGTTTAGCCTGGGTCACCGCATCGATCGCGGTGTTGCCGCATCCGATAACAATCACGGAATTGCCGACGGCGACTTCGGATAAAGGCTTGGAGTGTATTTCTTCGATGAAATCGAGAGCGTCATGGACTCCGTGAAGTTCTTCTCCAGGAATTCCGAGAGTCTGCCCGGCGCCGAGACCGACCCCAATGAAAAGCGCATCGAACTCTTGTTGCAGATCGGCCGCGGAAATCTGTTGGCCGACCTCGATACCGCATCGGATCTCGACGCCCAGTCGCTCGACCATCGCTATCTCTTGGAGACTAGTCTCCGGCTTCATCTTATAATAGGCGATGCCATACGTATTGAGGCCCCCTGGCAATGGCTTCCTTTCAAAGATCACTACACTATGGCCGAGTTGGGCTAATTCTGCCGCGCATCCCAGTCCAGCTGGTCCGGCGCCAATCACCGCGATTCGTTTCCCGGATTTTTGAGCCGGAGCTTTCAGCACCTCGATCCCGCGTTCGGAGACGTAATCGGTGGCGAACCGTTGAAGACGTCCAATTTTGATCGGATCGCGTTGCCGATCCAGCATCACGCAGGCCCCTTCACAGAGGACTTCGGTCGGGCACACGCGGGCGCAGCTTGCTCCAAGGATATTTGCCGTCAGGATGGTCCGCGCAGAGCCAATGATATTCCCGGTTTCGATTTTCTTGATAAAAGAAGGAATATCGATGCCGGTTGGACATGCCATGATACAGGGGGCGTCGAAACAAAACAGACACCGAGAGGCCTCTACGGCAGCTTCCTGTGGCGTATAGGCGGGTTGCAGTTCGGCCATATTTTCAGCCAGAACTTGAGCCGGAAGTTTTCCCGAAAAGTTCATTTGTTTTAGGTGGGAGATAAAGTTTGATCCGGAAACTTAGCGACTCTTTTTTACCAGTTGCGAAAGCGTCACCGCAATGACCAGGGCGCCGCCGTAAAACAGGTTTTGGACATACGTTTGCACCCCCTGAATCGTGACTCCGCTAATTCCGAAGGCGAGAAAATAGACCGCCACGATCGAGCCCCAAGGATTGAATCGCCCCGGGACGATACTGGTCGACCCAAAGAAGGCGGCGGCCATTCCCGGCAGCAGATAGGTGAGCCCGGAACCTGGGTCGGCGGCCCCGGTGGTCCCGGAGTAAAGGATTCCCGCAAAGGCGTTAAGCACTCCAGCCGAGATGAGGGCGCTCCTTTGCACTTTTTGCACTTTGATGCCCGTCAGTCGGGCGACTTGAGGTGAGCGACCGACGAACAAAAGCTGGCGTCCGATGGCCGTGAAATCCATCACATACCAGAGGGCGATGCAGGTGAGCAGTCCGTAGTAAAATTCCAACGGGATGCCAAACAACCGGTAAACCGCCACTAAATTCACCAATTGATCCGAAACTCCGCTAATGGTTTGGGAATCGCTGATCCAAAGGGTGACTCCATTGAGAATGGTTCCTACTCCCAAAGTGACGATCAGCGAGTTGAGTCCGATCTTGATGATAAAAAAACTATTTACCAACCCGACGAGCACGCCGACTCCCAGCGCCGCCAACAAGGCCCATCCGATCGGGACGCCAAGGTTAACATTCAGCACCGCAATCAGCATATTGCAGAAGACCAGGACGCTCGCGGCGGAGAGATCATACAAGTCCGTGGCCAGAGTGATCACCAGCGAAAGCGTTAAGACCACCAGCACCGCCTGCGAACCGAGCACCGCCGAAACATTCGACCAGGTGAGAAAACGCCCGGGGGCCATGGCATTAAACACCAGAAGCAGGATAATGAAGGCTCCTATCAATCCATACTTTTCAACCTGCTCTGCTTAGCTTGCCGAAAGAATGATTGCTTCGCGCCATGGCTAGGAGTTGTCTCGTATTTTCGACGTTAAGGTCCGATCTATCCCAGATGACAACGTTGAGCGATCGCCTCTTTGGTTAGTTGGTTTCCAACCAATTCTTCTACGATCCGGCCATGGCTGAAGATCAGTACTCGGCTGCAAAGGGTGGCCAATTCTTCATAGTCGGAACTCGCACAAATAATCATCGTCCCGGTGGCTGCTTGTCTTTTCAGGATTTGGTAGATTTGTTCACGAGCACCGACATCGACTCCTTGAGTTGGCTCATCCAACAAGATCATTTTCGGTTTGGTCTGCAGCCATTTGGCTAATAGCACCTTCTGCTGATTTCCACCGCTCAGGTTTCCCACCCGGTTTTCGGCGTCCCCGGGCCGAATATCAAATTCCCGAACCAGGGCTTCGACGGTATTTCTCAAGCTGGAATGTTGAAGGCACCAAGGTCCGAAGTGATTGAGAACGGGTAACGAAATATTTTCCACCAGGCTCAACCCTTCCACCACGCCATCGCCTCGCCGATCGACCGGGATCAACGCTATTCCATGCTTGACCGCCTCCGAGGGATTAAGGTCGGTTAGAGAGAAAGATTTTTCTCTGATGCTCAAGGTGCCGGCAGCCGCTTGTTTAGCGCCAAACAACAAATAGGGCACATCCGTGAATCCTGATCCTAAGAGACCGCTCATCCCCAGGATCTCGCCCTCTCTCAGTTCGAAGCTAATCCCGTCGACATATTCACCAGTCAGGCCGGTCACCTTTACCGCCGGGACGGCGTTCTGCAAATTTTGCTTTCCCGAAGCGTCTCCGCTCTCGACCAATAAAGGATGGCCGATGATCTGTTCGATCAGACCGGACTTGGTAACCTCTTTGGAATTAAAGGTGCCGACGACCGCCCCATCTCGAATGACGGTGACCCGATCGGTAAGGGTAAGTACTTCGTCCAGATCGTGCGAAACAAACAGTACGCTGGCCCCTTGAGCCTTGATGCGTCTGGCCAAGCTAAACAATCGTTCGACGTCTCTCCTGGCCAAAAACGGAGTGGGTTCGTCAAGAACCAGCAAACCTTTGCCCTCTTTGATCCCGTTCGGAGCAGGCGAGTCGTTTAGCTCGGAAGCTCCTAGGGAAGTCAGTTCACCCGAATTTCTTAATTTCTGAACTCCGCGTTCTCTGTGTCTCTGTGGTAAATAAATCTTCTCCGTGGCCTTCCTCTCCCCCTCTGCGGCCTGGTCGGCCGGGAAAGCGGCCGAGCCTTTTCTCATCCCAGCCATGGCGCGCAAGATGGCTAGGAGGGCGCGAGAACCAATATCCACCTCTTCGATCTTGGTCAGCGGATCCAGGTCGAGAGCAAATTCTGTCAACAGCGCCTGAGCTGCCCGGATCTCCTTTTTCCATGAGATATACCATCGCGGTTTTAGACAGAGTTCGCTGACCCGAAGATTCTCGAGGACCGTTAACGAGGGGACGAGTGCCAAGTCCTGATGGACGAAGCTAATCCCAAACTGGCTGTAGTCGCCTGGTCGCAATGGCAAACGCACTGGGGCCCCGTCGATCGACAGACGAGAACCGGCGTCCGGCTCGTAAAAGCCGGCCAGGACTTTGATCAGGGTAGATTTGCCGGAGCCGTTCTGTCCGACTAATCCATGGATTTCCCCGGGCCAGACCTCCAGGGAAACCTTCTTTAACGCCCGGGTGGCTCCGAAAGTTTTCGAGAGCGCGCTAAACGAGAGCCGCGGAGGGACGTTCTTCGCCGTGGCAAATTCGCTGCCTGGTTCTCTCTGCTCATCGAACACTGGAGCGCCTCATTTCTCCAGGCCCCAGAGCTTGTGGAACTCATTTACGTACTCGTCCCCATACCCGGTATTCGCTTTTGGCGGATGCCCGACGGTGTCCGCATTCGTCGAATCAAAAATATGAACCGGGGTATGCGGATCTTTCACCGGTTCCAAACCCCCGATGATACGCATCTCGGCATCCATGATTCCACGCGCCGACCAGTCGAGACTCTCTCCGACGTCCATATCAACTTTACCTTGCTGGACGTACCCGATGACAAAAGGGGTTCCGTTGAAAGAGGTGATTTTTACGCGATTCGAGGCGCCGGTCAGCGTGATCGCCGGGACCACGAATTGGGACATACTATCGTAGACCGGGATAATGAAGTTCAGATCCGGATTTCCTTGAATGGCTGACTGAACGGTTGGTTGAATTTTGCTGGCCCAGTCGGTGATTGGCACATTCACATAAACCACTTTGGCATCCGGGAATAGAGCGAACTCGGCCTTCATTGACTCTACCATGGCGGCGGTGGAAAAGACCTCATCGGAGGTGATGACCAGGACATTTGGCTTGCCATTCGTTTTCAAAATGGCCCATTCCGCCAACAAACGCGCTCCTGTCTCATAGTCACTGGGCACATTCGAGGTCAAGTAGGGGACCGTCGTCTGTTTTATGCCGCTATAGTGGGAGGAAACCACTTTCACCCCTCCCTGGATGGCAGTTTCGATTTGGGATTTCAGAATTCGCGGATCCGCCCCGGCCAACAAGTCGACCAAATCAACCTTCTGGGATACGACATAGTTCATCCCTTCCTGCCACTCAGGAATATGACCCTGATTTTTCCATTCCATGAATTTGAATCCAACTTCCTTCGAGACGTTGGCAAAAGCCTGCTCTAAAGTCGTAATGAAAGGAATCGAGCTGGAGACCGGAATGCTGACGATGCTCTTCTTTTCCATCACCTTTTTGGCGTCGAAAGCTGGCCCGGGAGGCACGAATTTTGGCAAGACCTTGTAGCTTTCAATATCCTTGCGGATGGCCTCCAGATCAGCCGGTTGGGCCGGTGCAAAATGGATGATCGAGAAACAAATCAGAACGGTAACAGAGAAGTATTTGGCGGCAGTTTTCATGGTAAAAAAAGGTCGTAGCTCTGGGGGCAGGTAATCTCTGGCGATTTTCTAACCAGAATGGCTCAATTTGAACTTAGCTTGTGCATAATACCGATTACTTATTTCTATGCGAGGCCGTTTAGAGTGCCCGAACGGCTGGTTTCAGGGGAATACCTCTTCTGATAATCAAATTACCGGCACGGCGTCAATCGGGCTTGTCTCCAGCGAGCATTTGTTATGCCGCCGTCGGTTTTCGTTGAGTCGACCACTATCGACCCGAACAGTCACGCTGAGGTGTTGCTGTCCTCTTCTCGTTTCACGCAAACCACTCAGTGGCGGCCTGGATTTCCCCACGATCACTCTTCCGAGTTACTGCCGCTCTATCCAGGTGATCGTTTTGGCGGCCAGGCGGTCGAGCGTTTGTACCGCCAGGACAATATGCTCTTCTCTGGTGTCCTCGATCTTGTTGTGGCTGATTCCCCGCAGGGATTGGACAAACAACATCACCGTCGGGATCCCGGCCTGAGCAACTTCCGCAGCGTCATGCAGAGGACCAGAGGGCATTCGATGAGACGACCCCGCGACTTCTTTGATCGACTGCTCGCACAGCTCAATCAACTCGCGGTGAAAAGGAATCGGCTCGATGTTCCAGATGCGTGACCATTCCACCGTACAATTTTCCTCCGCGGCAAAGCGCTCACTCGCCGCCCGGGCTTCCTTCAGCATGCTACCGAGCACCTTGGCATCCAGATCGCGCTGATCGAGAGTGGCCTCACAACGGCCTACCACCGCCGTCACGATGCCGGGGAAGGTTTTGACGCTGCCGATGGTGCATACGGCGTCGGGATGCTTACCGGCGATGGATCGAATCTCAAGTGCCAGCTTGGCGGCCGGTGCCAAGGCGTCCTTTCGCGCGCCCATCGGAGTAGATCCGGAATGGGCCTCTTGACCGCGGAAAGTGATGGCATGCCGTTCGACCCCTTTGGTTCCCAAGACGGCCGCCAGTGGCAGACCGAGGCGCTCTAAGACCGGTCCCTGTTCGATGTGCAACTCAAGGTAGGCTGCCGCCTGCTGGCGTTCGCGGGTGGCCTCGCTGATTGAATCAATATCCACCCCGCACCTTTTCAACGCATCTTCCAACCGCACGCCGTTGCTGTCGGTGCGTGAACGATCTGCAGCAATGGTGGCCGTGCCGGCAAAGGCCGATGATCCGAAGAGACTGCGTCCGAACCTGGCACCTTCTTCGTCGGCCCAGTCCACCAAACGGATGGTCACCGGAGGAGGACCTTCGTTTTTTTCAATGAAACCGGCCCATGACCGCAAAACCGCCCAAAAACCCGAGCGCGCCATCGAGCCAGCCGCCATTGGGAACCGAATCCAGGTGGCCGCCGAGAAGAAGAGACTTTTTCGATCTACCCTCCAAGGTGATCCAATGGTTTCCCGCCGCATCGTAATGATGTTCTACGGGCCATCCTTCGAGCTTGGACTCAAACCAGCTGCGCGCTCGCAGCCAGGGATCCGTCCAGGCTACACGTTGGGCCCCGTCAACGTCCGCGGTGAGCTCGCGCAGTTCTTTCAGCAGGGCCAGGGTCTCGATTCCGTTCGCCGGCATGTTAGATGTTGCTCCCGTTAGTAAATCGGTTCCCGGCGCAAGAGTTGGCCGCGACCCTTCTCGCCGATAAAGATACCGTCGCGGACTTGGATCTTCCCCCTGACCGTGACGGCGGCTGGCCGCCCTTCCAGTTCGAAACCCTCGAAGCCACTGTAATCGTTGTTGATGTGATGAGTCCGGGCCGAAACCGTTCCTCGGTAGCTCGGGTCGAAAACGACTAGATCGGCGTCACTTCCGACGGCGACGGTGCCCTTACGAGGAAAGAGACCAAAGAGTCTTGCGGGACGCGTGCTCAGGGCGTCCACAAAACGATGCAAGTCGATCCGTCCACGATTTACCCCGTAGGTATACATCAAGCCAACCCGTTCCTCGATCCCCGGTATCCCGTTTGGAATATGGGTAAAGGCATCCGCGGCCGAGAAGTTTTTGCTCCTTGTCAAAAGGGCAATGGTCCGTGCCGACCGTATCGATCAAGCCCGCTGCCAAGGCATTCCACAGCGCCGGCGGATTCCTTTTGTCCCGCAAAGGTGGAGACATTACATACTGCATGCCCTCCACTCCAACGCGCTCCGCCGAAGTTTTATCCAAGAGAAAATGCGGCAGAGACGGACTCCACGGACAGCTTCACACCGCGGCCTTTGGCCTCTAAGGCGGCCTTCAGGGCCGGCAGACAGGAGAGATGGACGACGTAACCGACGGCGCCGGTGTTTTCCAGAAATGTCGCAAAGCGGGTGGTGCCTTCTGCCTCGACAGATTCAGGCCGGCTGGGCCCATGCCATTCCGGACCTGTCTTGCCCTGGGCGAGTAACGCTAGCTGGAGACGGTTGACCAACTCGGCGTTCTCGCAATGAGCGGCGACTATGACGCCCAACTCCTTCGCCAGGGTGAGCGTTTGATACATCTCGTCGTCATCCACTCCGAAGAAGTTTTTGTAAGAAAGAAAGATTTTAAACGAAGTGGTTCCATCGCGCACGATCTCGCGCAGTTGGCTCTCGGTGCTCTGGTCGAACCGGGTCACCGACATGTGAAAAGCGAAATCGCAAGCGCTTTGGCCCTCGGCTTTTTCCTTCCACAGATGATATCCTGCCAAAGCATCTTCAGTCCGTGAGGGACAGCACATCTCAATGAAGGTGGTGGTGCCTCCCGAGAAGTGCCGCGACACTGGCGGTCTCGTGCGTGTCCTTGGCAAACGTCGCCATGAAGGGCAAATAGATGTGGACATGAGGATCAATGAATCCGGGAAAAACCCACTTCCCAGTGGCGTCGATGATTTCCGTGTCCGGCGGAACCGAGAGATCGGTGCCAATCCTGGTGATGGTTTGATCTTCGGCGTAAATCTCGGCTTTGTAGCGAGCATCCGGGGTTACGATCTCGCCGTTACGAATCAAGAGGCCCATACCAACCTGTGTTAATTTGGAACCGGCTCTAACTCAAGCGGGATCAGGTGAAATCAAAATGAAACCGTCGACCATTGACTACGTATTCTGGCCAGCATCGGTGCGCCGATATTCGTTTCGTGATCATCTGGATGCCGCGCAGGCTGGGGGATTCACCAGTTTGGCGATCGCACCGGAAACTTATCGGCAAGCCATTTCCGCCGGTCTTTCCCAGAGCGAGATGGTCGCGATCGCGAATGATCAGGGTGTCGCCTTAAGGCATCTTGACACCCTGACTGACTGGGCGCCCATGCGCGTTCCCTCGGAAATTAACCCCGAGTTAAAAGAGCGATTTGATGTCAGCGCTGACGAATGTTTTGCCATTTGTGAAGCGCTTGGACTGAAGTCAATTCTGGCCGTGGCCGGTTACGATAAAAACGCCTTCCCGCTCGAGGTATTGATCGAAGGGTTCGGCCGACTGTGCGATCGGGCCGAACGACAAGGTCTTTGGGTCGACCTCGAGTTCATGCCGTTTTGGGGCTTACCCGATCTCGCCGGCGCTTGGGCGATCGTCGATGGAGTGAAGCGTAAAAACGCCGGCATAATGGTCGACACCTGGCATTTTTCAAAAGGGAATCCCGACTTCGAACTGCTGCGCTCTTTGCCGGCAGAACAATTTGTTAGCGTGCAGGTGGCTGACGCGATGAATAGGCAGCGCGGAGCAACTCTCTTTGAGGATACCGTCAGGTTCAGGAAGTTTCCTGGAGAAGGGGAATTGCCGGTCATCGAAATTCTGAAGATTCTTTATGAAAAGGGCCATTTGCGTCAGATCGGTCCCGAGGTCTTTTCCGACGAAGCTGACTCCCTTTCACCGTTAGCTGCCGGGAAACGCTCGGCCGCATCGCTTGGTCGCGTCCTGCAGGCCGCCGGAGATTCCGGTAGGATCTCTTGGGCGGGCAAATCAGAGGCAGGAGTTACAGGAGTTCAGGAGTTGCAGAATGGATCCAGTATGTCTTGATTCGAGCGGCCAGACTTTTAGATGTGACAAGATCCAAGAATGGAGAAGGGAATTGCCGGTCATTGAGGCGGATCTAAAGAATACAGAAGTTACAGGAGTTCAGAATGAATCCCGGTAACAAAATGGCAATTATCAAGGAGTTCCCATTTGAGCGGCAGGCTTATCTCAGCGAGCGGATGAAGGCTGCTCTGGCAGTAGCGAAAAAGCCGAAGCGGATCAACGCAACTGATGATAACGAAGATAATGAATCGGAATCTGATGTTAGCGAATTCGCTTGCGGTAAGAAATCACAGTACTCGCTAGTACGCCAAAATAATGGTTTGTACGGCTGCTTCGATGGGCGCGAGGGTGCCGTAGTAGCTATGTTTCATACTAAAGCGGAGGCGAAAATCGTCATTGCAGAACTGCTGCATGGTTGGAGCTTAAAGCGGTTCTAAGTTAACATTATGTTAAGTTTTTTAGCCTTCTCGCCACCATACGTGTAGTTCAATTATATTATGATCAAATCAATTCAATTCCCGTTCCTGACCGTGTACGAGGTGGCGCGAGCTACTGAACTCACGGTGCCTTGCATCTATCGGCATATTCATGACGGACACCTTGATGCCGTTAAGGTGCCGGGATTTCTGCAATTCATGATTGAGCCAGCAGCCCTTACGATCTTCCTCAAGGCTAGAGCAAACGGTCAGTTCGTTCGCCCTACCAAGAAACCGGATAAGATAAAGTCAAAAAAGTCAAAACTTGACTCTTCCGAGCCGATAACTTTGACCGTCAAGGAGGTCGAATGAGCAGCACCTTAAAGCCTGACGAGGTGGCGGCTCTGGCAGGGCTGACCACAGCTACGATTCTCCGGTACATCAGTAGAAAGAAGCTGCCAGCGAAACGAGTCAGAGGCTACGTGGTTGATGCGGTAGCCGTGCGCGAGCTTCTCGCGCAGATAGATGGCAGCAGGAAACCAAACAGCCCTAAGCGATTCATTGGCTAGCAACGAAAAGACCGAGGGTTTTGGAGCCTCGGTCAGTTCGCTTATGTAATAAGAACAAAGAATAGGATGAGCACCTATGGATACAACTATCCGCGACCACCAGTCGCAACAAGCTACCGCTGGCGATAATTCACTAGAGGATGACATCGATGATGCATGGGATCAGTACGAGGAGGAGCAGGAAGCAGCCGCGACCGACATCGACCGGGAGAATAGAGTTGCCAGTGAATCAGTTGATGACATCCTCCAGCAATTGCGGCAGGAGTTTGCAATGGAGACTGGAGAGTTGGACGGGCCGTGCCAGCAGAAGCGAAGCCGGAAAAGCCGTCATCTTTTGCTGATTACGTAGCAGAGGAGGCAGCCAGGGCGAAGGCTGGTCACGCGGCTTCTCCTCCAGAGGCGGAAGAGCCGTTGACAGAGGAGTCGCAAGCGGCGGCTGGCGTTGAAACCACCGCGGCAGATCCGGCTGAAATGATCGCGGAAGCAATACGGGCGGCGGCTGGAACTAAAGCCATCCGTCGCAAGCACACTAGGGAGCTTAACTATGTTTGCAAAGGATACCAAACCAATGACGCACTAGCCAACTGTCATCATATCAACGACAAGGTGCGTGCTACGCTTGCCATTATCAACGGTCTAATGAGCGACAAAGGATTTTGTTATTGCAGTGACGAATAGCTAGCTATTTGCATGCATATGTCGGATCGGGGAGCGAAAAACCTTCTGAATCACATGCTAGGAGAGGGTTCATTATTCATCTCGGTTGCAGCGGATCGGACATTAAGCGTGGTCCGTCCAGATCTAGCTAATAAATTCGGTGAGGACACAATCATTAATTGATGAATTCGCCACAATAACTGATGCAGATTCGACACCGATTGATGCAGGTTTTACATGAACTCATGCAGGTTCAACATGAACTCATGTTGGGATTGCGCTGAATCAGCGCAGGTTCTCTAGGAGAAACTGCATCAATCGATGCTCTATACTATAGCTTATACAATAGTTTATACTAATAGCTTATACAATAGCTGGAGAAAGATGCATCCCGGCTAAGAGTAGGTGGCCGGGATAGCTATAAATTTGGTTTGCCTTGGTTGGCAACCAAAGTTACTGCCGGGAGAAAGTCCCGGATGGAGGAGAATCTTTATTGTATTTTTCTTGCTATGATGAAGCTGCTAGCTACGAAGTCCCGGCGGCTACGTCCATCTTCGCCGACCAAATAAAGGCGAAGATGGTCCCGGCGGCTAGGTCATTTCTTTCAATGCTCATCCTTTGCATTTCCACTCACGACCATTACCAACAAATGCGATTGGATGGTTGAATCCAGACGGATTCAACTCATGAGTCCAGCAATGCTCGACACTTCGCTTCACTCAGGCTAAGAGCCTCGTTCCGCTATCGCATTAGTTGAAAAAAGTCTTTAGGGTGATGGTCACCCCTTACCGCTGACATGAATACTCGCGATTGGCGTTTGCACGGCCAAGTTGGCGTCGCGGTCCCGGCTATTACACCCATATCTGTTTGCTCGCTCTACGCGATAAACGGGCTTAGGAACCTTTCTCGCGGGTTTTGCCGAGTGCTCGCGTTTCGTCGTCATCTAAAACGGGGGCAATGTCTAAGTCTAGAACGCTGTTCCAGTTGAGCGCCCAATTCGCCACTGCCTCGGCACTGTCGGACTCACATATGGTGACACCGCGACCGCGCACCACATCGTGCCAGCGACCAATCTGTTTGATCCGGTTTCCCCTGTCCTCGGCATCTTGCGCTGCTGTCATCTTGGAAAATAGCGAGAGTACTTCGTGGAGTTTCCCTTGGTGGAACTGCCAAGTGATCATAAATTTCATTGTCGTGCTCTTTCTGTTGCTGGTTTTGTTGTTTTCGGGGGAGGGTTTGTCACCCCGGATTCCTGATTCTCTTTCCCCGGTGGTTCAATAATACTACTTTGCCTTTTCTGGAGTCACGTTGCTGGTCAGGTTTCGGATCTTCAAATCATCGCCCTCGCGGATCACTGTCCAAAAACCCTTGATGTCTTTTGGAACCCAATCCTTGCCTTTGATAGTTGGTTGGATGAGAAGAGGGATGAGGAATTTGACCTTAGTTGATCGGTGGATCTTCAATTAACGTATTCCATGCGGATCTTCCAAGTATCTGCGTCACGATTGCAGATCCATGTCTTGTAACCATTCCATTCCGCTCCCTCACTACCTTTCGTGATGACGCACATATCGTTGCCGATTGGATAGACGCCAACAACCTTGCCGACGAATTCACCGGGTTTTGATGACAACATGGCAGTATAGCTCTTCTGAATAGCTTGCTGACCTACGTCGACTTCCGTGTCGTATGAGTCCGTACGCATCGCGGTGTCTGTGTATAGTGCTGCGATAGCAGAAGGATCGTGCTTATTGAATGCCTCGCCAAACTTTGTAAACAACGCTTCAATCTGTTGGCGTACTTCTGGTTCAACCGCGTTTTGGGCTTGTGAAAGGGTCGGCAAAGCAAAGCTGATTGCCAATCCTACAAAGGCGAATAGAAAACAATTCTTCATTTGTTTTATTCCGAGGGAGAGGGTTTGATCGCCGAGGGATTCCCGGCGACGGTGCAAATTGGACACTTTATTCTGCTGCGCGTCAAACACAAAAATGCGGATGTAGTGCACGGCTATGCTCGCGACGGTATTGCAAGATCCCGTTCCCGCGACGTGGCACCCGCCCAGAGGTAAAATACCGCCGCCAATGTGATACGAGCAGCAGTCCGTATCTGCTTTATCCGGCATCCGCCAGCAACCTAGAGGTGGGATAGATGCAGGCACCCCCTATGTATATAGGGTGCCTGCATCTATCTATCTCATTGCCGCTTTTTTACTTGTCGGCAATTCCTAAGAAAAAGGCTAAGCTACAGTGCCGGTGGTTTGAGGGTAATGCGCACTCCGTGAGATGTACCGGTACCGATGGGATTTACCTTTCCGTTTGGAAGAGTTTCCATAGGCCACATAATTGGCATCATACTGATCACCCGACGGATGTAGGCGAAAGTTGCGCGTCCACTTCAAATATGCCGATAAAAGCTACCGGCGCTGATTATACTCTATTGAAATAAACGTCCCACTAAACGTTCGGTGCCCCGTGCTTTTCCAGACACCGTGCTCAGGACTGAAGAAGACCGGCGGAAACCAATGGTATCGCCCCTTACGGTCTGCTGATGTGGTCCCGTCCTCATTGAAAGTGGCGAGAACACTAGGCTGTTTGTCGCTTAATGGGTTCATGTCCGTCACAAGCCACGATCCGGTTGGGTCATTGGTCTTTATCGCGACCGTTATTGTGATCCCATATCTTGAGCGAATAGCGTTGGTGCTGCGACGGCAAGCGCCAGAGAAAGCGCGAGCAGTCGAATCGAAGCTTTACCGCTTCGACAGTTATCGCGTCTAAATAATGAAGGCATAACGATTTCTCCGAGTTTTAAGTGTTTTGAACTAAGAGCGGAGGTACTAGACCTTCGCTTTCTGTCTGCTAGGCGTGAAACAAATGCGACAAGACACTATTTATAGCACGAGTCGCATAGCTCCCTGAGTCTGGAGTCGCACTAGACCTTCAGGCTGAATGTTAGTCGTCCTCTCTCCACGCTTCTTAAAGTAAAACTTTAGAACGGAGGATGAGGTGCGCCCTTTCCTTGCAGGAATGCATAGTGCAAGAAACTTGCTAGCACAGTCAATCGCTAATACTAAAATGTTCAGGGTTCAAAGAATAATCTCCCACAACACTGTAATGATCCAGTATTACAGAGTGGTAAAATAGACACGGTACAGGTTTATAGCGTTTCTTGATAGTGCCGGAACGCAGGTCGATTACGACCTTGAGTCGGCCCAAGAAAATCGGCACCGAAGTGTCGATCAGCGTATCCCGGTCGATGAGGTGTGGCAGCAGGCTGAGAAGAGGGATCGCGAACCCGATCTCAGTTGACCGGGTCTATCGTCCTCGAACGTGCGCCGGATCTAGCCGCCACCTTGTCATTGTTTAAATACAGCCACAGCCGGCAATGATAGTGCTGGCTTAAGTGATGCGTTTAACCCGGACAGCCACAAAGCAGAAGATACCACCGATTGGGAGGAGTCGCGAGGGCGATCAAATGTGTGAAGTTTTACGGGCGACAGCACGGTGAGCACCACAAAGCCGCGCAATCCGCCCACCGTGCCAAGGCTGCCAACTCAGGATTCTTCCTCAGAGAAAGATTTGGAGATGTCAGGAAAATCGAGCATTAAAACTGGGATGCGAATTCTCTGTGATGTGAACCGAGCGGAATGCCTTCGATACGGCATAGATGCTCCTTCAAGCATGGTCGATGTTGAAGTAAACCCCAAACTACTGACACAGGATCAACGGAACTTCATTGT
Organism: uncultured Verrucomicrobiae bacterium; assembly: GCA_963808535.1. Classification (GTDB taxonomy): domain Bacteria; phylum Verrucomicrobiota; class Verrucomicrobiia; order Chthoniobacterales; family JAFAMB01; genus JAFAMB01. Next base: position 45,204 of record CAWEGF010000008.1, read on the forward strand.
CGCAAATTTATACGAACGCATAAGATTTCCAAAGGATCAGCAATTCCGTATCTGTCCCCCAACGTACAATGGTCTAATCGCTTCCGTTAATTACGGTGTGCAAGGCGAGCAAGAAAAAGGAGTTCGCGGAATTCGAGGTGGGAGTATCAACCTCGAAACGGGAATAATGGAAACACTCGCGGAGATCCGGCGTAAAGTAATCACGGCAGCAATAGCGGAAGATGTTAAAGAGCAAAAATTGATCGGCCTTACTTCTTACAAGCCGATCACGGAGCAGGCAGAGAAAAGAGATCAGGAATCTGACTTGGTTGACGGTTGATGCGACCTCTGCAACCGAAAAAACTTTCCTACTCGTCGTAGATTCCGGTCACAGGCTCGCCCGTAACTCGGTTAATCCGCTCGATCTTTATGAGTTCGGATGTATCCGCTAGACGCTGAAAAGCACTCCGGCAAGTTGGATTTCTCAAACTCGCAGTTCCAGGGTTTGCCGTCTTCATCGAGGAAAGTAAATCGGTACAAGACATGACCACTGTCGATTTCTCCATGACATCCTTACTCGTTGTAACGCCCACCAAGCACAACGCCAGTTTCAGGGTCGATCCGTTCGATCTTCAATAAGGCCAGAAGGATCACCATTCTCGCTAAGAGCAATGCTCATGCTTGATGCTGTCACCTCACATACATGCATGTTACCTAGATCATCTCTGAAGGTGAGACGATACCGATTCCTTGGCAGGAATCATGCCTCCTCGTTCAACTGTTAGCCTGTCAGAGTTCATCCCTCTCGAACTTTTACAACACCTCGTCGATAGGCGATTCAAGTTTTAGCAGATGATATTCGGCCCTATTCATCGCGTCCACTAATATTATCTAACTGGCTCCACGATAACGGCTTAGACTTGACCTTGAAAAAGCTGTCTCTGGATTTCGAGATCTTCCAAAATGATGAACAGTATTTCCAACCGCAGGCGGATCTGAGCGAGGAAGCTGCAGTCCGTCATCTTGAAACTCTTCGTTCAGTTTAATCATTTACTATGCCTCAGATTTTTCCGCAGCTCTGCCATACCTGTTTTGGCTTGCTGCGGTTGCCTGCTGGTATGACCAATCCGCCTCCCGCAGCAGCTGCGAACTCCCGGCATCAATGAGCGCACCGGACTGGCAGATCGCATTCCCACCGGGAACTTGGTTGCGACCTATCGCGGCATCCGTATCGTTATCAAGCTCGGCGAGAGCCGCAATCCGCTTGAAATCGGCTGGTTATCAATGGGCAAGCGGTTGAAAGTGTTCCGTAGTTGCGACCTGGAATGGGCAAATCAGTTGGCTGTCGATGTTATCGATGAGCGCATCCCAGAAGATGAGGTATGGCAGCAGGCGGAAAAGAAGGATCGGGAACCCGATCTCAGTTGGCCGAAGGTCGGCAAAGCAAAGCGTATTGCCAATCCTACAAGAGCGAGTAGCAAGGAGATTTTCATATCAATGCGCTGTCTTCATCTCAACTCGGATACCATGGAGCCTCTTCCCTGAAGCGTTCAAAACGCGTCCGGCTGGTTGCGGTGCCATCTGCACGACCAACCATCCTTGACCATCCCACACTTCAAGAGCGTTAATAACATCTCGGGTTGGGGGCAACTGCGTACCGTCTGGAGAAAAATCATGAATCGGTCCCGCAATCTGATCGAACACAAAGACCGACGGCCAACGGTGATGGTGGACAGGTTCCTCGTCGTCTGGCTCCAGTGTTACGTCAAGCACACGTAGGCGTTCATTCTCGAAGAGAACTTTGTGGTGCTTCGGCGCAGCGATCACAGCGTCCAACGACGTGTCCCAAGTAGATGGAACTGTCATAATCTCTTCTTTTACAATAATTTCAAAGCAATCACGGTGGATAAAAGGATTGCATAATGCAATAACTGCATAGCACCGTGAATAAATTAATTTTCATTTTCGGCTAACCGGATGGAGTCCGGCCAACCGCTGCTATCAGTCGCCCTGACGGGCGCGGCAAGGCACCGCGCTAGCGGTGCAGCTAATAGCAGTTGGAAGATGTTATTTAGCTTGAATACCCGATAAACTGAAAAACTTACACTCAGTGTAAGTAGGCCCACAACAGCAGTGCCAGCCATTTCTACCTGTCCAGCAGCCTCTCTGCCGCGTTTTGATTACTCCAGAGGGTCAGCAAAGCGGGACGGAATTAGGAAACGATACTGCAGGGGTTCCCGGCAAAGGAAAAGAGGTTTCAGAAGGAATGCGACCTTCCGACAACCTCAGTCCCAGCTTACCATTGCTAACCCAACTAAAAAAAAGGCAGGACACTGTCAAAAAAGATAAAACAGTGCCCCATCAAGCATCGCTAAATGCTCTAGCCTTAAAGCTTACGTTGCGGCCCGAAGGAGACGGAATCGTAGACACTAAAGCCCATGCAATTTCAGGAGGCTCAGATGGTCAGTATCGGTCAACCAGATGGCGAGTTTCCATTAGGAATCGGCTCGACATGCGATGGATACCCACCATGGGGATGCACGCAACCTTGGCCCAAAACACTGATGGGTAGCCGGGAACTATGTATGTACTTTTTGCCGGATTTTGCAAATTGAATCCTGACACTCTAATGGTTAGCAACACCCAGAAACCATTTATTTATACTTAGGACATATTCCAAAACTGCATGAGCAGAGTACCCACCCCGATCACCTTGAGTTTAAGCCAACGAAAGGATTAGCGGCTCTTGAGGAAGATAACGTATACACATTTTGAATCATCCACCCAAGCAGTTGCCGCTTTTCCGCTGCCTTCCTCGGCTAGCAATGATAGCGATATTGTTCAGCGAAAGGGTTGGAAGCTTCAGGATCTTGCCAGCCACCAAACACTTCCCCCCCGCCCCGAGTGTTTTCCTCCAAGCACCACCCCTACTAAGGAATCTTTTAAGAATTTGCTAGAATCCGGGGTACGAAGCGATCATGAAATCCTTACGCGGTTGGACTGTAAAATCGGGTAAAGTTAAGCTCGGCAAACGCTAAATAGATGAAAGCTACGGTCGTACGGCTGACTCCAATCATTTCAGCGGCAGCTTGCTGGCTGATCTGTACCGTGCGACCTGTCGCACTGGCCTGTTGAACATCGTTCAACGGTACCGTTGCTTGTTTTTGAGCATCGGTGCGATTCTGAACGAGCGTGTCCTCGCGCCGCATGTTTGCGAGTTCCGCCGCCACTGTCGCTCTCTGCGATATCGTTAGCTGCCTGCGGTGGAGATAGCGATAGCGAGTATTTGACCGGATCACTACCTTCATACTCCGTAAATTGCGGCTCGACGTCAGCTATCTTGCAGGCTAGGTAACGATTGCGACCGTCGAGGGTCTTCCCCTGAAAAAGAACAATCCGCACTTGGAGTCCGTTGGATTTGATATCCATTGCTAAGACGTTACGCTCCGCTTCCGACATTAGCGGAAAGATATCGGCCATCGGATGAAATTTATAGTCAGGCTGCATGGTGAACGAATGGTAAGGCGTTTCCGGCTTTGCCGCTCACGGTCTGGCGCGAAAGATCAGGCAATTGTTCTCGCGCCGGATGGCTTTCAGTTGCCGGGATGTCTCCTGCACCAATTGCTGAAGTCGGTTCATCGCCAGCAATTCTTCTCCGTTGCTGGACGAGTTTCGGGAAATGATCTCCTCTAGCGTATGACCAAGGAATTTCAATTCTTCCGTTCCCCATCCTAGCCGTTCTCGCTTACTTTCGGTTGATCCTCTTTTACTCCTGGTTTTCGTTACGATGGCTATGGAAAACAGTAGTCCAACAAATTAAAGAACAATGAGGAAAACGTTGTAGGCGGAAAGTCAGTGGCTTTTCAAAGGCTCAGATAAGCTGCTTATTTTGAGGAGCTTTGGCTCGAGGGTTTTCCGTGACTGACCAATTTGGTCAATGAGGAAAGGTGTACTCCCGATTCTGACTGGAGTCTTGACCCTTGGTCATTCATTCAAGCACACTCGTTCGGACGAACATCCCTCCACCTGCTGTGCTGGAAATTCATGCATCGACCCAGCCACAATTTCGCCCTCCCCAATGCTGGACGCAATCAAAAAATGAACCGTTCAATGTTCCTCCTACTGATTTTTTTGACTGGTTGCGTCGAAACGCAAACGGTTGCTATCGGACCTCCACCAACGCATGATCAATCGGTTGCGTTGGTCCAAGAGTGTGTCCACAAAGCGTTTGTAGATCCTCACTCCATACAAGATTTGACCATCGAACCTCCCGTCCAGCAGGGCGGAAGGTGGGTAATCTATTTCAGTTCCAACTCTAAAAACCGTACGGGCGGATACACTGGCATTCAACGAAGCAAGCTATTGCTCGATAAAAACAATCAGATCGACTGGAACGCGCAACAGTTGGAGATGGTGCGCGAAAGCGATCAAATGCCGATCTGAAAGCCCAATATGGCTAATAACTCCCGTTGATCTTTTCGAGGGTTGAGATAAAGCCGTCTAGCTCGCGGTTCAGCATTGGATCGACAGTTTCAACCTTTAGGATCGCCCAACCAGTCGGACCATGCACGTTTGCGTCAAACTCGCGCTCTACCTGTGCCGAAAGGTGCTTAACCTTGAGCAGTTCTCGCAACCTTTCATTTATCTCTGGGATTCGCGTGTTGTATCTCCTGCTATAGCACATACAAAATTTATGATTATCCTATTGTGCATTGCATTTCACTCCGAGTCAATACTTGGATCCGACGGATTTGACAGAGGGTGAAAAGTATTTCACGAGTCAATCCCTCCACCCCTCCATCCCTCCAGCATCGTCGACAACCTTCTGGCGGCATTGCTGAAAGCGGATAATATCGGCAAGTGTCCAAATCTCCCCCTGTCATTTTCTGGTCCCTGGTAACTTGCAATCTAGCCATGATGGTGCTGGCCATCGGGGTGAATCTCCTGCCCGTTTTCCTGACGACTTTGGCTTCCGATTTGGGTCGGGGGGCGCCTCTTTCCGCTGAGCAGCTAGGCCGCATCGGGGCAGTCACTTTTTGTGGTGTCGTGGGGGGAATCCTGGTCACCGGGCCGCTGGCGGATCGCTGGGGCGCCCGAGTTTTCGCAGTTGGAGGGAATGTACTGATCGCCGCGGGCCTGCTGATTCTCCGTTGGACGACGGACTACCCGATGTTGCTCGGCGCCGCCTTTGTCGGTGGAACCGGAGCCGGAATTTTAGATATGATTCTGAGCCCCACGGTGTCCTCTCTTACTCGCGGGCAATCGCAAACCGCGGCTTTAAACGTCTTGCATTCCTTTTATTGCACCGGAGCGATCATGACGATCCTGGCCGGCTCGCTGGCGCTCCGCTTTGAGGTGAGTTGGCGCACCCTGTCGTTGGCTCTCTTGCCTTTGCCGGTGGCCGTGGGCATCGCCTTCTATTTGCTGCCGATGCCTTCGCTGGTCGAAGTCGGACGGACTCGGATTCGCACCCGGGAGCTGGTGAAACAACGCTTCTTCGGGTTGACCATGGTAGCGATCTTCCTGGGCGGGGCGGCGGAACTTGGCATGGCCTATTGGCTGCCAGCCTATGCGGAGAAGTCGTTAGGCTATGCGCCATGGGTCGCTGCCTTAACCTTTCTCGGCTTCTCTCTGGCCATGACCGTCGGGCGGTTAGGTATTATGTTTTTGCCGAAAACCTTCGGAGCAATTCCATTAATGTTAGTTTCTTGCGCCGCTACCACCGTGCTCTTCCCGATTGCTTCCTTCGCACCAAATCGAACCGTGGCAGTGGCGGCCTGCATTCTGGTCGGTCTGAGCGGATCCTGCCTTTGGCCGACCACTCTGGCCATCGCGGCGGAGCGCTATCCCCATGGCGGCGCGACGATGTTCGCCCTGCTGGGCGCCCTCGGAAATTTCGGCGGGATTTTCATGCCCTGGCTCGTCGGAATGATCGCCGACAATTGGGGATTGAGATGGGGTTTGGCCAGCTCAACTTTTTGTCCTCTGATCATGCTCCTGATCCTGGAATGGATGCGCAAAATGCCGGTCACCAGCAAATTGCCACCATCGGTCAGCTCGGGCTCAACGAGCGAGGCAACACCACAGCCGGAACTGTTGGACTAATGCCGCGAGGGGAAGGAAATGATGGTGTTGGTGGTGGAGTGGCAGTGATAGTAGAGAGGGGAAGTTATTTCAGACGGTCGACCATTTGAACGGTCTACACCCCTGGCTCTCGACCTGTCCATGCTAAGGGCGTGCCTCTGGCGGAAAGCTTTTCTGTTGGATCCTCTGATGCCTCCAATAAGAATACTTGGATTCGACGGCTTTTATTCCCGGCAGCGGTTTCCCGTCCCGGACCGGAATAAATTCTAATGGTCATCGGTATGCACCTGATGACGGGTTTGCAGCGGCAGACCCCAACAAGCAATCAGCATCCAAACCATTATGTCAGACTTAATCGAAACGAATTCAAATACCGACGGTATTGACCGTCGCGGATTTCTCAAATGTATGGCCTGGGCGGGCACCGGCGTTATTTGGTCCATCAACGGGGGACTGTTGACTTCCACGGTGTTGGGCCAGGAAGCAACCAACAAAAATGGGATTACGACGGCCGAACTGAACTTTGTTCAGATCAGTGATAGTCATATCGGCTTTAATAAAGCGGCCAATACGGACGTGGTAGGAACGTTCCGGGAGACGATTATGCGGGTGAACGCCTTGCCCAAGGTTCCCGAGTTTATGTTGCACACTGGGGACTTAACTCATCTTTCTGACCCTGCACAGTTCGACACCCTCGACCAACTCCTGAAAGAGTGCAAAACCAAGAATGTGTTCTACGTACCGGGCGAGCACGATATTTACGATAGCGGTGCGCAATTCCGGCAGCGATTCGGCAAAAATACGCAGGGAGCCGGCTGGTACAGCTTCGACCAAAAAGGGGTCCACTTCATCGGCTTGGTGAACGTGGCAAATATTCAGGAGGGCGGCCTGGGCACGCTGGGACAGGAACAGCTCGACTGGCTGGAGAAAGACGTTAAGAGTTTGTCGACCAGTACGCCGATTGTCCTGTTCGCGCATATCCCGCTCTGGGCCGTTTATCCTCAATGGGGTTGGGGAACTAACGACGCGGAACGCGCCCTCTCGTTGGTCAAGCGATTCGGGTCAGTGACGGTTTTAAACGGCCACATTCACCAGGTGATGCAGAAGGTGGAGGGAAATATTACTTTTCACACGGCCAGGGGGACGGCTTTCCCGTTACCAACGCCAGGTTCTGCCCCGAAGCCGCTCCCGGTGGTGGTCGAAGCCACTCAGCTCAAGAAAATGCTCGGACTAACCAGCGTGAACTACACCGAGACAAACCATGACTTAGCCGTGGTGGACTCGACACTCGGGTAAGTGGAAGATACTTCAATGATACCCTGGGATAAACTACACGGCGCCACCACCCATTTCCCGATCGCCCTGTTGCTGTTTTCGACAGTTTGCGATTTTGTTTCGGTGATTTTTAAGAAACTAACCTTTGCGCGGGAGCTACGGTTAGTGAGCTTTTACGGGCTGGCTTTTGCCGCCTTAACGTCTCTGGGAGCGGTGGTCACCGGCATCGCTCTCACCAAAGGAGATTTGTGGGGCCGCGGCTATTTTGCCTGGCATCACCGATTCGTTTGGCCGGCATTTGGCTTGCTGGTGGCGCTAGCCGTGTGGAGACTGGTGGTCAGAGATGCGATGTCGCGGACTGGGCTTTGGCTGTACCTGGTCTTGATGTTCGTCGCTTCCGGGCTCGTGGCGGCCGCAGGGTATTTCGGAGGAGAACTTCTCCTGAGCGGCGGGGGGATCCCATGACCATCCCTCTTGAGATCAAAGGCGTAGCGTTGGGGGTGGTCACCTCAGGGTTGATCTTGGCCGCGACCTTCACGGCGGGAGGGATTTATCGCGCCCACCTTGGAACAGAGGGGGAAGTTGGAAGCACCGTGCCCGCAGCGCAACAGCTGGTGGCCACCGGGCGAACCTTCTTCTTTCAAAGCTGTGCGCACTGCCACGGTCAAGACGCGGATGGAGGCGAGGATGCCCCGAGCCTCCTCAAGCTGCAAATTAGCGGTGCGCATATGGCTCTGGTTATCCAGAACGGGATAAAGGATGAGATGCCGTCCTTCGCCAAAAAATACAACGACCAAGATACCAACGCCCTGGTGGCTTACCTGAAAACCCTGCACTGATCGGGAGGTAACCGACTGGGGCGAAGGGGAGCAGATCAAGAACGGCTTGCCTGCAGTAGGTAAGCCGTCCCGGGTTTAGTGGTGAAATTGGGTTCCTTCCTGCCTCCCGTACAACGGCGATCAATGTAACTCCCCATCGATAAATTTCTGAGCTGGATCGGAGGGCTCAGTGCGCGTCTTTGCCTCGGGTCCGTCGTGTCCTGGTTATAGCCGGTGAGCACCGACATGGCTGGTTTTGCCCCGTAGGGGCTATAGATTTCAGCCCAGGGTTTTAACCCTGGGTACTATCAAATCAATGTTTCGCCCTGAAAGGGCGACAGATCATGGGGAATCAGCCTCACGCCCATTACAACAAGAGGGAATGAGGTGTCCTCTATTTACATAGCTATAAATGATTGTTGAAGAGGAGAATATAATTTAACTCTCCGGCAATCGTTAATAAGGTTACTAGGCGCTACCTTCTCGTTGTGGTGATGACCGGATCTGCCGCCCCTTCAGGGCGGTTGTCGTAAAAATTATAAACCCAGGCTTTAGCCTGGGCTATGACTTAAGCCTGGGCTTGCTCTCTTGGCCCTTCAGGCCGTGTTCGCCCTGAACGGGCGACAGATCGCGAGATCACGCTCGCCCATTCCCAACAAAAGGGAATGAGGTACTCGGTATTTGCTTAGCTATAAATGATTGTTGAAGAGAGCGGATAGATTGACTCTCCGGCGGTTGTTAGCAAGGTCACTTGTACACTACAGCTCTGGGACTGATGACCGTATCTGCCGCCCCTTCAGGGCGGTGCGATAGATCGACACTGCCTAGCCCATAGCTTCAAGCCCCAGGGCGACGGCTTGTGTCCCGAGGCAGGATGCATAGCCAGGCGAATCCTGGTTAGAGCGTCCTACGAGCCGCCCGTCAGGGTACGGCATGATCGGGCGCACTGATCCCACAGGTGTTTTGGGGTTTTTAGGCAAGGCTAAATACTCTAACTTCGACTTCTTGCGTGTCGGAAAGTGACATCCCACTGCCTGCAGATAACGAGGCTTAGCCCATGCCTTTAGCCAATCTTTAGCCGGGCTTTAGCCTGGGTTAAAATTTTTATCGACCCCGCCTTGAAGGGGCGGCACGAAAATCGTCATCCGCGATGCTGCGGGATTTTGGGTTTCGCTTCAGGGCAAGGTCTCGATACCACCCGACCTGTAGGATGTTTCGGAACGTGACATCCCACGGCCTGAAGGGCCAGGAGAGCATAGCCCAGGCTTTAGCCTGGGTTATAATTTTTATCGACACACCGCCCTGAAGGGGCGGCAGAAAATCGTAATCCGCGATGCAGCGGGATTTCGGGGCCACTTCAGGGCAAGGCCTCGATACAACCCACCTCCACTCCATATAACGGTCTGGAAATATGCAAACTGGAGGACTCAAGAAACTATAGACTCAATCTTCCTTTGCGCGAGACCGAAGATCCGTGGGCCGGGAACTGAAGAGTTAATTAGAAGAAAGGTCACCTACTATGGAGGAACTCCTCTGCTCTACGCCCTAGTGAAACAGCTAGGGAATAAATGCCAGCCTTCAGCAGTAACTATATATACGAAAGTCATCCTATGAAAATCAATCAATCCATCATCAAATTAGTTCGCCCTTCCAGTAAGGGTAGTTTGCTTACGGACCAGTGTTCCGGTGCTTTTTTAACCGAGGTTACCCGAGTCGCCTTATTAGCAGTCGTGCTCGGGATCTCGATGGTACTGGCGACCGGGTGTGCAGCCACCAATAAGGGGGTTAGCGCCAATCTAATAACTCCGGTTCCCAGGAATCAGGAAATATCGTTTCTCGAACCGAGTGGTTCATACGTGCCAGCAAGGAGTCCGGCCTTCAGCGACTCTTTAGGAAGTTAGGAACAAGGATACAACCGTGAAAATCTTCGTTACTAATTCCGCAGTTGAGGAAAGAGACCGCAACCTCCAAGTAAGCATCGGCTGTCTCTTGTGCGCGCGGGCGTCTCATTGTGCAAAGAAACAGTTGGGAATCAACCCGGTACACCGGTCGTGCGGCGGTCGGCCGGATGCCGCACGGAAATCAATACGCCGTTGGGGCAGTGCGAATCGAGGGGTGTGAGCAAACAAAGTGACTCATCCGCGTTCCGAGGAGATCTGCGCCGAAGCCGAAGGGGCTAGGGATCAAGATCTCATGGTTTACCTTCGGCATTGTGTTTAGCGTCATCATCCTGCAACGGACTGAGCGTTGCGATCATCAGGGTTTGGTCTCACTGATTGAACTTGCTCGGCTTCCAGCGCCATTCTGCCGTGACGAGGTTCGGGAGAGGGCTGGTCTCGACTACGGCCCCTTTGGGAACGTCACCACAAACCGGCTTCCTTGGCCCATCTCCGAAACAACTTCGATGGTTCCATGTAACTCCTCTACTAAACGCTTGGTAATTGCCAGGCCAAGCCCGGCGCCTTTAACCACCTCAGGAAAAGAGACCCGCTTAAATTCATCAAATATTGAATCCAAATGCTCCGGAGGGATTCCGATCCCGGTATCTTTGACCGAGATCTGCCAAGAATTTCCCGCCAAGCCGAATTCGAGCAGGACCGATTTGTCGGGCCTATCCCGGCCACAATAGTTTATGGCGTTGGTCACCAAATTAGTCACGATCTGCCGAATTTTTCTCCGGTCACTGCGGACCACCTCCAGGTCCGAATCAATCTGCAAATCGAAATGGACGCCGGCCTCTTGCGCCATGGCATGGAAGGAGGCTTTAATTTCACTGCCGAAGATCGCGACGTCGATTTCCTCGATTTGCACCGGGGCGGCTCCCGAAATCAGCACGGAATAATCCTTCAAGTCGGCCAGCAACTCGCTCATCTCCCGCACGTTTCGCTGGCAACTATCAAGCATTTCTGAACGAATAGCCTCATCGTTGCCCGTGCTGATCAACGAAACGGTGCCGGTCAATGCGTTGAGCACATTAGCAAGTTCGTGGCTAACCGTTCGAATCAGCCGCAGCCTCGATTCGTCTACCCGGCTCAAATTTTGATTCACGATCGAGAGCTTGGCATTCGCGCTTTGCAACTGGTCGGTGTAATTCTCGACGTAACGCTGCACGGATCCCGCCACCGAATCCTCGAAAAAGAAATCCAAGATCCTTCGAGCATGGTTTATGTCGTTGATCCACTGAGAATTCTCGGCAAAAAATTTCTCGATTCCGTGGTCCAGGATGGATCTTTCTACGATCGCAAGTTCCCGAACCACTTCTACCAGATGGTAGCCTTGTTGCCACCTGGTCTTGCCATGGCTCAAAGCCGCCTCAATCGTTCGGCTTCGAGTGCCGGGGTCGACTTCTTTGAGAAAGTATTCAATTAAATCCGCAAAAAGTCGGGGGAAATGATCTACCAAGTCCTGGTCCGTCAGCCGCTCTGAACTGGAGATTTCGCCGCTCGAGCGAATCGCCAAAACGACCTCCTCGCCAATGAAAGATTGTTGGCCGGCCAGATGTTCGACCAGATATTGCTTCACTTCGTTTTTCAAGACCATCGCGACTACCAGGCTATTTTATCGAGACGTGGCCACCACCCCTAGTTCTTGAGTACCGTGAGAATCGTTTCTACTAACCTTTCTGGAGAGAACGGCTTTGGCAAACATGCTTTGAATCCAGCATCGAGGACGTGAGTGCGGTCAGCGTCCGTAAAAAAAGCGGACATCGCGACCACCGGTATTTTATCCGTCGGCGCCGCTCCCAGGGCCCTGATTTTACGCAACAATTCAAATCCATCCATTCCTGGCATGGCAATGTCCGACAAAACCATGTGCGGATGGCAACTTTTTATCGCCTCCAGTCCTTCAAACCCATCCTTCGCCACCACCACGTTGGCGCCCAACCGATCCAAGAAAACGCCCAAGTACCTACGTGCGTCATCGTGATCCTCCACAACAACAATCGTCACATCAGCTAAACGGGTGGAGGCCATTGAGAAACATGTTCGCACGGATCCCGTCTCTCGGTCCTGTGACAGCGCGAAAAATCCTATTTCGCGGTCGGGCCTGGCTTTTACCAGCAGGATTACCCTTAATCAGGGGTTCTCAGCATTGAAACTTCTAGTGCTACCATAAATACCAAGTAATCTATACGAATCAGTATTTCCATCCTTTGCCTCGCGAAAATGCCAACCTAGGATGTAAAAATCCGTTTCGCTGACTTAAAGTTGGTTTTAGCCTTTTGCTGGTCACGGTGGTCCCGCTGGGGGTGACCATCTGGGTGTCTCATCAGACGGTCGTCGAACAGGCTGAACGGCAAATCGGAACGCACTGGAGGATAGCGTTCATGTCGGCGAGCGCTTAGACGAGTTTATCGTGGAACCATCCCTGAAATCCTGAACTGCCCCGATCTGAGTCTGGGGATCACGAACGTGAAAGCAGCGTGTCGTCTGATATACTCATTCCGGATTTCATGTGTCGCGCTGGCAGCGTCGTGTAATGTGTAACACGTTTTCTGCAGAACTCGTGGGCGCTCCGGCGGTCAGTTCCAATCTTCCCTGGCACTGCCACGCCTTAGGATGATTTCCCGGCGAGAATCGTCCACGGCATGAGCAGGATAACGAGGTGGAGACGCCGTCTCAACTACCACCAACCTTACCCCACCACTCCCGGTATCTGCTCATGCCATCTCGCGAAACGAACTAGCCTAGACCTCTACGGACGAGGTCGCCTTTTGGTTGAGGGATGTCTCTTCCAGCGGGTGGACCGTTCCGAGCGCCGGATCGGTTATACTGTCGCGTCCGGTTTCCAGGTGACCGGCCAGACGGTGTTGGAAGCTCGAATCCGAATTGGTAGCAATCCGGAAGTCATACCAACCATAGGATTTTTCCAACGCCCAGAATTCGCTGCGCTCTTGTTCTGCTTCCAACTTGAATTCGATTTTTTTGTGCGAGTAGCTGTCCGAGACCGTGATTTTGACCGGATTCCCAGAGCGATTGTGGGTCCCGAGAATCACCCCGTTACTATGAACATCGTAGGAAAGACTACTCGCGATGTTGGCCTTGCCGCTGGCGATACTCCCCTTGAAGACGCGAAGAAAACCGTTCGGACCGAAGACTGAAAGATGGTAATCGGTCTGTCCATCCAAGGCGATGTTCCAGCTATCCGAGAGCTCGGTATCCGGGGCCACGGTGTAGGTCCACGGACCGCTTTGGCTTAAGGCAGAATAAACTTGATAGACCGCGGCGACTTTCCCGGTATTCCCGAAAGAGATGTGCACCTCTCCAGATTTGAGATCCGTTCTGGCCCGGACATGTAATTCGTACGGCAACGCCCGTGAGGGGCGCACCCCTGATTCCTGTACCGGCAGCGCTTGGACGGTTGGTGGAATCGGCTTGTAATCTGGATGCCTAACATTGTCTGGCGGGAGGTAGGAAACCGTGCTCGGCAACGGCACCGTGGCGTCATTAGGGGACCTGAAATTGAAAGCGGAAGTGAGGTCGCCGGAGACCGCGCGACGCCATCTCGTGATATTGCCCTCGATGATGCCGGGGTATTGGGAACCGAAGCGGCGTTCGATAAATCGAATCAGTGAAGTGTGGTCAAAGACCTGGGAATTGACCCAACCCCCTTTGCTCCAAGGTGAGATGACCGTCATGGGGACGCGGACCCCCATTCCGTAAGGGCCAGGAGCATAGGCAGAGCTCCCAGGAAAAATCTCGTTCGTGATGTCAACGTTAGAGAGGCCTTGGGCGCGGGTTTGGGGAACCGTCGGGGGAACGACGTGGTCGAAGAACCCGTCATTTTCATCGTAAGTCATGAAGAAGGCCGTCTTGCTCCAGACGTCAGGGTGATCAGTCAAGGCATCGAGGATTTGCGAGACATACCAGGCGCCATAGTTGGCCGGCCAATTCGGGTGCTCCGTATAAGCCTCCGGGGCGACTACCCAGGAGACTTGGGGGAGATGGCCGCTGGCGACATCCCGGCGGAACTTATCAAACAGCGTCCCGCCTGCCGAGATATTAGTTCCGGTTTTCGCTCGATCGGCCAGCGGAGTGCCGGGGGCGGCGTTTTGGTACTGGTGGAAGTAAAGGAGGGAGTTGTCGCCGTAGTTGCCGATATAGGCGTCTTCTGTAAAGCCCCAAAAATGGGCGGCATCCAGCCCTTCTCCGACATCTTGATAGATCTTCCAGGAGATGCCGGCCTTTTGCAGGAGCTCCGGATAAGTTGACCATCCGTAACCCGCCTCGGCGTTATCAACCACTGGACCGCCGCCGGAGCCGTCGTTGCCAACCCAGCCGGTCCACATGTAGTAACGATTCGGATCGGTCGGTCCGAAGAGAGAACAATGGTAGGCGTCACAGATGGTAAAGGCGTCGGCCAAGGGCATAGTGAAAGGGGATGTCGCTTCTGACCAGGTGCGCCATCGTGGTGGTCCCTTTGTTAGGTACCCACTGATCATACTTACCCTGGTTCCAGGCCGCCGTGCGTGGTGGTCCAGTCATGCGCCAAGTCCTCAATAAATTGAAGTCCCAAATTGGGAGCTCCGGGATGGAACGGCAGCAAATAGCCATTGTTATTCGGCTGGTACCAAACGGGATTTCCGTTGGGCAGATCAATGGTGCGATTATCACCGAAGCCGCGCACGCCGCGCAGGGTTCCATAATAATGATCAAACGAGCGGTTTTCCTGCATCATAATGACGATGTGTTCAACATCATTGATGGTGCCGGTTCGGCAGTGGGCGGGGATCGAGAGCGCCCGAGCGATGCTCGGCGGGAAGGCGGCGGTCACGGCGCCGCTAGCTAGTAGCTGAAGAAAAGTACGACGATCGGTAGTCATAGGTACTTGGCAATCCAAACGATCATGAGGTTTGGCTCAAGAATCCATATGCAACAGAATTGGCATAATTGGAGAGGACAGAATCTGCCCATTTTGATCGCCACGCCACTACCCCAGTCACTGACTTTGGTGCCCTCGTGGCAGGGAGCGGGCCTAGCCAGTACTTAGCTAATCAGAACTTCATCAGTAAATCCACTTGGATCACCTTGTCATGCCGGTCCCGGGCGATCGGGAATTGAGCGCTCACCCCGGGAACATTGCCGGTGGCGTATCCGCCATAGAGGTTCTTGGTCAAGGCATCGGAAAAGAATCCGGTCACCGTGATGGTCAGAAAATCGGTAAGATTGTAAGCCAATTGGACTTTGAAACCTTCGGCGTTGAGGTTACTCAAGGCAAAGTCGTCGCTGTTGAAGTTTGGATCGATCGAAGCGATGCCGACCTGCCGATAATCCACCGAACCATAGAAATCACCGGCCTTTTTATTTTCGCCGTAGCGGAGACCGACCAGCCAAGCAAGGTCATCCGAAATACTCGGCTGCCAAGGATGTCGGAAGGCTGGTGTGGTGGCCGTGGGGGTCAGAAACCGGAAAGAAGAGAACAATGGACCCAAGTCTTCGTTGAAGCGGGAGTTCCCCAGAAAATTGTAGACGAAATCCCAATAAAGAGTCAGCGGCTTGCCGAACGTTTTAAGGGTGATGTCGCCGGGAATGAGCAGCATCAACTCGTTCCGTTGAGAAATTGGGAAAGGCTGGGCGGTATTCTGAGCAGCCGATCCGCCGATCCCAGGCACGTTCCCAGGATCAAGGTTGCCGTTGCTCAAAACCCCGGCCGATCCCACCGATTCGTCATTGGTGGCAAAGATCGCCGGGGCGACGGTGATCAGAGAAATTGTCGCCCAATTTTAGCTTGGTCAACAACTGGGTCTCAAATTGGTAGGCATCAAATTTAAGCTGCGTATTCTGCGTATCTTCGTTGTTATCAAAGAAGATAAACTGACCGGCGATCAAGCTGACTTCCAAGGCGTTCTTTGGTTTGGCTTCCGGGACGGGCGGGGGTGTTTTGCCGTCTGGGCCACTTGCGACGGTCGGCTCCCCGAAGGTCAGGTTGAACAATTTATGAAAATCGATGCGTTCGACGAGTCCGGTGGGATTAACCGTCGGATCCCAGAACAGATCGGTGGTGTAGAAGGGATTGGCTTGTTTTCCGGCAATAAAGGTGAGTCCCGGCTCTGGATTCCAGCCCATAAAAGCGCGGCTGATGAAGATGCCGTAATTGTCGTATCCGCCCGTGTAGGTGGCGTTCCCGCTGGCGGCGTTCCGGTTGTCGCTGGTGGAAAGTTGTACGCCACCGAAGAAGTTGCCTTCCAGTTTAAAATCGGCGTTCAGGCGGAGTCGGAAACGCCAGCGATCTCTTGGGATGTTAGAATCCAAGGTCTTGGAATTAGGATTGCCGACAATCATCGGGGTGCGCTCGTCCCATTGGTTTCGAATGCGCAGATCGCCGCTAAATTTTAATTCTTTCACCCAATCACCCACCACGATCTTTCCAGCGGTCACGCCCGCCGTTTCTTTGATCGCTTCGGCCTGGATATCTGCCGCTTCCTTATCGCTGAGCACGCCTTTGCGCACCAGCGTGTTCAGTAGAGGACTGTCATCCGCTGCCGGCAGCCTGACCGAGCCGATCACCAGCCCAAAGGCCAAAGTCATAAAACAAACAATTTTGCGAATCATCTGGATGCTCTCCCCTTGTAGGATTTTTTTTCTTCTCCGAAGGATTGCGCCGCACCCCCTCTCTCCAGGGCGGGCGTCGCTTCGGCCTTGGTCATTCAAGGGACGAATTTAGAGCAACGAGTTGTGTCATTTGCGTGACGGCGAGGTTACAATTTGCCTCGCCGGACGCTTTTCTGGCGATCGGATTCCGGACCTCCTCCTCTTCCTCTTCAGTCGTCGTCGTGGTCGTCCTTCGTCCTCGATCTGGGGAGGGGGGATGGAGCATTGGAGTGGTGGAGTGGTCTTGGTGCCCGGAAGGGGCTATAGAGCCTTAGCCCAGGGTTTTAACCCTGGGAATTGCCATTCGCTAATGGCGCGCCCTGACGGGGCGCCAGAGTAAGTGCGAGATTGGTCGCGGTCGACGCCATCTGTCGCCCTTACAGGGCGAAACATTAAATTGGAAAATTCCCAGGGTTAAAACCCTGGGCAACCCTGGGCTAAGCTCTATAGCCCCTTCGGGGCACCAGAACCACTCCATCGCTCCATCGCTCCATCGCTCCATCGCTCCATCACTCCATGACTCCATGACTCCATGACTCCATCACTCCATGACTCCATCACTCCATGACTCCATGACTCCATGACTCCATCACTCCATGACTCCATGACTCCATGACTCCATGACTCCATCACTCCATCACTCCATGACTCCATGACTCCATCACTCCATGACTCCATCACTCCATGACTCCATCACTCCATGACTCCATCACTCCTCCGTGCTTCCGCGATGAATGTCTAGACAAGCTGGCAGAGGAATCTTAAGTTCCGATCCTAACAAGATGACGGCCCAACTGGCAGAGGCTTTTTTTTCGACCTGGAAACTCGATCGCTCCAATGGGGTGTTGTTGCACGTCCAAATTGAACGGTTCCTCCGCGAGATGATTAGTCGTCCTCCCTACTCCAGGGGAGCGTTGTTACCGGACGAATTAACCATGGCCAACCGGTTGGGAGTCAGTCGCGGCACGGTGCGCGAAAGCATCCTCAATCTGGTGCACCAAGGATCCCTGGAACGGAGGAAGGGGGTGGGAACGCGAGCGGTGCAGACCGGATTGGTCGACTGGGCTAGTCTAACGGGGGAAATGAGACGAAAGGGAATCAAGGTCCAGTCGTTCCTGTTGGAAATCTCGGAGAAAATTGCTAAAGGCAAGGTTGCCGACGCCCTTCAGGTGCCGGTTGGAACGCTAGTCAAATTCCTTGACCAAGTTCGGGGCTGGGATGATCGGCCCGTTTTGCAGTCGCGGTCCTGGTTTCATCCCCGCCTCGGACTTTCCGGGAAAGAAGACTTCCGGCGACCGCTCTACAAGCTTCTGAAGGAGGAAACGGGGATCGTGGCCGACCATGCCCGCGAAGAATTTTTAGCGGTCATGGCCGATGGACCAAGCTCGCGCCGACTGAAGGTCAAAAAGGGGACGCCGCTCCTGCTCCGGCGTCGGACCTCGTTCGACTCTCAAGGTCGTCCGATTGAATATGCGGAAATCCTTTACGATACCGGAGACGTTTCGCTGGCTCTAATCTCGCGCTGGAACCCGGCTGATTAGTTAGTTTTAGATTGTTAGTAGTTGCTAGTGCACCAGTCACTGACTTGGTGCCTGGCCGGAGCTAACCATCCAGGTTCAGGCGTAAGACCCCGAAGCGGTGATGCCGAGTTCGGTCCGCCGGACTTTGCGTTCCGTGGCGACGCGCGTCTCATAGCCGCTTTGTCGGAAAGCCGTCAGCGGATCGAGGGGCAAATTGTGTTGCCTTCGCCATTCGAGGATGCTGGGGCGGACGTCGGCGAAGAACGCCTCTTTGAGGCACTCCTCAGCGTCGACCTGTTCGTTACGTTTTTGGTGACGGGCCAATTTTTCGTGATCCACGGCGGCGGCTTTGACGTACAATTCCTGGGCGGTTACTGCCGTTTGAATCATCGCTTCGATTTTTGGCTTATCGATGTGGGATTGGTCGATCATGTAAGGGATTTGCGGGGTCTGACCCCGTTCCCATCCAAAAAAATGAATTTCGTGAAAAATCCTGAAGGCCTGGTACGGATCGATTGACCCGAAGGTGAGGTCATCGTCCGCGTAACGCCGGTCATTAAAGTGAAAACCGCCCAGCATGTCGGTATCCAGTAACCAGGCAACAATTTGCTCGATATTTTGGGAGAGATAATGGTGGCCGGTGTCGACTAGTACGCGGGCCTTGGGCCCAACTTCCTTCGCGATAAGGTATGACATTCCCCAATCGGCGAGGTCCGTATGGTAGAAAGCTGGCTCAAACGGCTTGTACTCCAGCAAGATCTGCTGATCAGCGCTCAATGCTTCGTGCAGCGGACGCAACGTTTCGACCAAGGCGCGTTTACGCCAGCGGATATTGGACTGGCCCGGGTAATTAGAGCCGTCCGCCAGCCAGATGGTCACCAGTTGACTGCCCGTTTGTTTCGCCAGTTCGGCGCTCTCGAGCAAGTGCTTGACGGCGATCGCCCGGATCTCGTCGTCACGGTTACAGAGGGAGCCATATTTGTAGATTTGGTCTTGAAACAGGTTGGGGTTAATGGCCCCAATGCGAATCCCGTACTTCTTACCAAGCTGGACGATGGTGGAAGCGGAATGGTGAGCCCCGAAATCCCAGAGGACGTGAACGGCCACGGAAGGACAAAAGCCGGTAAAGGCATGGACTTGCCCGGCGTCGGCTAGTTTGTCATGGATATCGATGGCGGCTGCATCCTGGAGGAATTTACCGAAGCGAGTACCGGTATCGGCAAATCCCCAGCTGGGGGTCTCGATCCGGAATTGATCGAGGGCTTGTTGAATTTTTTTATTCTGGGGTTCGTTCATAAAACGGGGAAAAGGGTTTGGGTGGCGGGCACGAATAGTGGCAAGGGACCCTCGGGATGTCCATACCCTATTTGGAGATTTGTCTGGACATAAGAAAAGCCGACCTCATGATTTCCATCGAATCGTTGCTCTGCTAAGAGTGGCAAACAGTTCATCTTCATTGTAGACTAATTCCATCCCCCGATGCGCCCATCTTTTTCTAGTCCATCGTTTCATAAGTGGGAGACCTACCGCCGCGATGATTTGACCGATTCGGCCGCCGATTGCTTGAGGGACCGCTCTCAAGATGCGCATCCGGGTACTGGAAGAGTCGAGCGCGCAAGTTACCAAGTGACAATTTTGTTCCGAGATCATGGACCCTAAACGCTACATCGCTTGTGACCTCGGCGCCGAAAGCGGCCGAGTGATGCTCGGCCGTCTCGAGGATGGCCGATTGACCCTGGAGGAAATACATCGATTTCCCAGTCCCGCAGTTCGCGTGCTGGGTTCCTTGCGCTGGGACGTGTTGCACATTTTTGAGGAACTCAAAACTGGCCTGCGGCAGGTCGCCGCTCGCCAAGTAGCCGTCGGGAGTTTGAGCGTGGATTCGTGGGGAGTCGATTATGTGCTGATCAATTCAGTTCATCCGATGCTGAGCCCTCCCTTTCACTATCGCGATGCCCGCACCGAAAGCACTTACGAGCGGGTGCGCCAGCAGCTTGGTTCGGAACTGATCTTTGCCGAGACGGGCATTCAGTTCATGACCATCAACACTATTTACCACTTGGTTTCAGACCTGGAAAAAAGCCCCGGACTACTGGAGGTTGCGGATTGTTTTCTGACCATCGGGGATTACTTCAATTATCTTTTTTCTGGGATGCCTAAGGTAGATGAAAGTAACGCCAGCACCACCCAGCTTTACAACCCGCGCACCCGTTCCTGGTCTCAAGTACTGATCGAACGGTGTGGTTTCCCACCCAAGATTTTTCCGGAACTGGTCGCACCCGGGTACGGTGCTGGGGCCGTTGTTGTCCGGAGGTGGCGGCCGACACCGGATTGCGCGATGTGCAGGTCGTAGCCACTTGTTCGCACGACACCGGCGCCGCGGTGGCTGCCGTCCCGGCGCAGGAGGGGGAGGATTGGGCCTACCTTTCCTCCGGGACATGGTCCTTGCTCGGATTGGAGCTGCCGCAGCCGCTGATCAGCGAAAAGGTTCGCGAGCATAACTTTACTAACGAGGCGGGATACGGCGGTACCACGCGGTTTCTGAAAAATATTGTTGGGCTCTGGATTTTGCAGGAGTCGCGACGCGAATGGGCTCGGCAAGGCCAGGAGCTCGACTATGCCACCCTGACGCAGCAGGCGGAGAGGGCGGAGCCGTTTCGGTCCTTGATCGATCCACGGCAACCCCGATTTTTGAAGCCAGGCGAGATGCCACAAAAAATGGCCAGCTTTTGTTTGGAAACGGGTCAGCCGGCGCCTGAGACGCCGGGAGAATTTGTGCGCTGCATTTTTGAAAGCCTCGCTCTGCTTTACCGGGTCACCATTGAAGAATTGGAGCAACTGAGCGGACGCACCATCAGCCGGTTGCATATCGTGGGCGGCGGCAGTCAGAGCGCGCTTTTAAACCAATTCGCGGCCAACGCCACCGGGCGCCAGGTGATCGCCGGGCCGGCGGAAGCCACGGCGATCGGCAACGTCCTCCTCCAAGCAATCGCCCTTGGTGACCTCGGGTCGCTGGCCGCCTTGCGGCAGGTGGTGCGAGATTCTTTTGCCCTGCAGACCATCGAGCCGATTTCGCCCGAGATTTGGGGGGCCGCCTATCAACGCTTCATTGAATTCTAAACTTTCGATTATGGACTACCAGAAATACCGGCACGTAAACTACCTGTGGGACGACATTTTTGAAAGCCTCGCTCTGCTTTACCGGGTCACCATTGAAGAATTGGAACAACTGAGCGGACGCACCATCAGCCGGTTGCATATCGTAGGAGGCGGCAGTCAGAGCGCGCTCTTAAACCAATTCGCGGCCAGCGCTACCGGGCGCCAGGTGATCGCCGGGCCGGCGGAAGCCACGGCGATCGGCAACGTCCTCCTGCAAGCAATCGCCCTTGGCGACCTCGGGTCGCTGGCCGCCTTACGGCAGGTGGTGCGAGATTCTTTTGCCCTGCAGACCATCGAGCCGATTTCGCCCGAGATTTGGGGGGCCGCCTATCAACGCTTCATTGAATTCTAAACTTGCGATTATGGACTACCAGAAATACCGGCACGTAAACTATCTATGGGACGATACCGTCGCTGCGGCACTCGACCCGGCGGCCCGGCTTGTCTACCGCTCTAACATCCTGGGTGCTGACCAACGGATCACCAACACCGGTGGCGGTAATACTTCGGCAATACCGTCGCTGCGGCACTCGACCCGGCGGCCCGGCTTGTGTATCGCTCTAATATCCTGGGTGCTGACCAACGGATCACCAACACCGGTGGTGGGAATACTTCGGCGAAAATTCTGGAACCGGATCCTCTAACAGGTGAGAAAGTTGAGGTGCTCTGGGTCAAGGGGTCCGGTGGCGACCTGCGGACCAGCAAGCGCGAGAATTTCTCATCGCTTTACCAGACCAGATTGATTGAGCTGCAAAGGCTCTACGCGCAGGAGTCGGAGAAAGGCCCCAAGACGCCGGCGGAAGACAAGATGGTGGGGATGTACACGCACGCGACTTTCAACCTGAATCCGCGGCCCCCTTCCATCGACACGCCTTTGCATTCCTTTATTCCGTTCCGGCACGTGGACCATATGCACCCGAACGCTGCCATCTCGGTCGCGGCGGCCAAACACTCGGAGAAGCTGACCAAAGAAATTTACGGTGAAGAGGTGATCTGGACTCCCTGGTTGCGACCGGGCTTTGAGCTCGGTCTGGAGTTGCAACACCTGGTGGAGAAATATCCAAAGGCCAAGGGTATAATCCTCGGGCAACACGGTCTGATCAACTGGGCCAACGACGACAAGGAATGCTACGAGTTAACGCTCTCGCTGATTGAGAAAGCCGCCGAATACATCGAGACCAAATATCAAGAAAAAGGCGGAGACGCCAAAGCGTTCGGGGGAGCAAAATATCAAGCGCTGGATGAAGCGGGACGCCACGAAGCTTTTGCCGCAATTTTGCCCTGGTTGCGGGGTCAGGTCAGCCAGCAAAAACGTTTTGTCGGGACCGTTCAGGATGACGAAAAGATCTTGCGATTCGTCAATTCGCGCGACGCGGCCCGGTTGGCAGAGCTGGGCACCAGTTGTCCGGACCACTTTTTACGGACGAAGATCAAACCGCTGTTCGTCGATTGGAATCCGCAGAAAGAGGATGCGGAGGCCCTTAAGAAAAAGCTGGAACGGGGCCTCGAAAAGTACCGGAAAGATTACGCTCAATATTATCAACGCTGCAAACGAGAGAACTCGCCTGCCCTCCGTGACCCGAACCCGACCGTCGTTTTGATTCCCGGGCTGGGCATGGTGGCTTGGGGCAAAGACAAATCTGAATCGCGGGTGACGGCCGAGTTTTACAATTGCGCGGTCGAGGTGATGCGTGGATCTGAAGCCATTGACGAGTACATTGCGCTGCCTCAGCAGGAAGCTTTCGATATCGAGTACTGGCTGCTGGAGGAAGCCAAGTTGCAACGCATGCCGGCCGAAAAAGAACTGGCGCGGCAAATCGTGGTGGTGATTGGTGCCGGTTCCGGCATTGGCAAGGAAGTGGTCCACCGGATCGTCAAAGACGGCGCTCACGCCGTATGCGTGGACCTCAATCAAGGGGCCGCCGAAGCGACGGCCAAGGAAATTACTGATAAATACGGAGTCGGGATTGGAGTGGCGGGCACCGGGATCTCCAATTGCGGCCTGGCGGTCGGACTGAGCGGCAATATCACTGATCGGGCCAGCGTCCGGGCCGTGTTGAACAATACCGCACTGGCGTACGGTGGCTTCGATTCGATTGCGGTCACGGCCGGCATTTTCGTCTCCCCGGATACCACCGGTCACATCCCCGACGACAAATGGGCACTTACCTTTGCCATCAACGTGACAGGTTCGTATATCGTGGCTGATGAAGCGGCCAAGACCTGGAAAGAACAAGGGCTCCGGGGTAACCTGGTGCTGACCACCAGCGCCAACGCGGCGGTCGCCAAAAAAGGGAGCCTCGCTTACGACACCTCCAAGGCGGCCGCCAACCACCTGACCCGTGAATTGGCCATCGAGTTGGCGCCCCTGGTTCGAGTCAATGCGGTGGCCCCGGCGACGGTGGTGCAGGGAAGCGCCATGTTCCCGCGAGAGAGAGTCATTGCCTCCTTAGCCAAGTACAAGATCTCCTACTCCGAAGATGAGCCGACCGACTCATTGACCCGAAAGCTAGCTCAGTTTTATGCCGACCGGACGCTGACCCAATCCCCGATTACCCCGGCCGACCAAGCTGAAGCCTTTTACCTGCTTTTAACGAACCGGCTGAGCAAGACTACCGGCCAGGTGATCACCGTCGATGGCGGTCTCATTGAGGCCTTTTTGCGTTGAAGATTAACCTCCTTATTCCTTGCTTTGTCGACCAACTGTTTCCCTCGGTCGGTATCAGTGCCGTCCGTATTTTCGAAAAACTGGGACACACCGTCGAATACCAAGAAAGCATCCTCTGCTGCGGTCAACCGGCGTTTAATGCGGGCTATTGGGAAGAGGCTCGCGAGATTGCCACCCGGGTGCTGCGGTCCTTGGCTGGGGCGGATCCGGTCGTGGTGCCCTCGGGTTCCTGTGCGGCGATGGTGAAGAATTTTTACCCGGAGCTCTTTCGAAAGACGCCGCAGGCAGAGGCTGCGGCTCAACTAAGTTTGCGGGTTTTCGAGTTTTCATCTTTTTTGGTGGATCAATTGGGGGTGACCGAACTTGGCAGCCGGTTCCCGGCCAAAGTCACCTTCCATGACGGCTGCCATGGGTTGCGCGAACTGGGGGTTAAACTGCAACCGCGTCAGTTGCTTGAGCATGTGAAGGATCTCACGTTAGTGGAGATGGAAGATCAAACCAGTTGTTGCGGGTTTGGTGGCACCTTTGCGGTCAAGTTCCCGATGATCTCGACTGCCATGGGAGAAACGAAGTCCGCCTCGGCCCTGGACACTGGGGCGGAGTACCTGGTTTCGAACGACTCCAGTTGTCTGATGCATCTCCAAGGGCTCCTGAGCCGGCAAAACCAGGGACTCAAAACCATTCACCTAGCCGAAATACTAGCCAGTTCCTGATCCATTGATCTATGTCGCCTCTTGGGCCGCATTTCGTCTGATTCTTCGTCGGCACCTTACCTATGATTTCCTCTCTGGCCGCCAAATTTAATAGCAGTTCGACCAAGCTGACTGCCGACCTGGTTCACCGGGCGAAGATCCGCTCGGCACTTGGAAGCTATGAAAAGGCGCGAGCCGGAACGACGGCGCACTACCAGGATTGGCAGGCGGCCCGGACCGGGGCGTCGGCGATCAAATGGGAGGCCATCAATCACCTGGATGTCTATCTGACCCAATTTGCAGATCAACTAACCGCGCGGGGAACGAAGGTGTTCTGGGCGAGCAACGGCTCAGAGGCCTGCGACTATGTGGTCGCGCTGGCCAAAGAAAAAAGTGCCCGGTCGATCATCAAATCAAAGAGCATGACCTCCGAAGAGATCCACCTCAACGGGGCTCTGAGGCAAGCCGGCTACGAAGTGGTGGAATCGGACCTGGGTGAATACATCGTCCAGCTTCGGGAGGAGGCTCCTTACCATTTAGTCTTCCCGGCGATGCACCTGACCCGGCACGAGATTAGCGATCTCTTTCAAGAAAAACTTCATTCTCAACCGACGGACAATCCCGAAGAACTGACGATGATCGCCCGGCGCGAGCTTCGCATGAAATATCTTCAGGCGGACATTGGAATCAGCGGCGCGAATTTTGGGGTCGCTGAGACCGGAATGATCTCCATCACGGAGAACGAAGGCAACGCGCGGCTGTCCACCGCGCTGCCTAAAGTGCACGTCGCGCTGATGGGGATAGAAAAAATTGTTCCCAAAATGGCGGATCTCGCGCTCTTCCTGCCGATGTTGGCGACCGCCGGTACTGGCCAGCAAATAACCTGCTACAACTCCTTGATCGGCGGCCCGCGTCAGCCGGGCGAAACCGATGGGCCAGAGGAATTTCATGTTATCCTTTTGGACAATCGAAGAACTCAGTTGTTGGCTGATGCCGAGCAACGGGATGCGCTCCACTGCATCCGTTGCGGAGCTTGTTTGAACGTTTGCCCTATTTACCGGAATATTGGCGGCCACTCCTATGCGACCACTTACCAGGGTCCGATTGGCTCGGTCATTACGCCCCACCTGCGCGGTCTGATGGATTGGAAACACCTCTCCTACGCGTCGTCGCTTTGTGGCGCTTGCACCGAGACCTGCCCGGTGAAGATCGATCTGCATCACCATCTGCTGCACAACCGCCGCAACGCCGTCGCCCAGCAGCCCGATCCCGTGGAACGGTTGGCTTTTCGCGCCTTCGCTTTCCTGACGCGCTTTCCTCAATTAGTGAATCGGCTGGCCCGATGGAGCCGTCATTTCATGCCGTTGGCGAACACGGCCAAATCGATTTTACCGCCGCCGCTGAAGGGGTGGGTCGCTTCGCGCGATTTGCCCCCGATCGCCGCCAAAAGTTTTCGGGACTTCTGGAAAACGCGATGAACGCTGGGAAACGTGAAGATATCCTGGGCCGGATTCGCGAAGCTTTGCGGATGCCTGCACCGCGCCCACACGATGGGCATGAAACTTCTTCCGCACCGGCGGGTCCGCTGCAGCAGCGAGCATGGCTTCCGGCCGTGCCTGGCGACGCAGAAGGTCAACTTGCCCTGTTCCAAACAAACTGTGTCCAACTCAGGACCGACCTGCGGCTGGTCGCCGGCCTGGAGGACGCGGCCAAGACCTTGGTCAACCTTCGCGACGCCCACCAATGGACATCGGCAGCCGCCCACCACCATCCATTGTTAGACCAAATCTTGCCCTCGATCGGGCTGGAACTCAGGTATGTAGAGGAGTGCCCCGGTCCGCAGTCGCTCGAAAGCTGTTCAGTCGGGATCACTGCGTGCGACCTTCTGATCGCCCAAACCGGTTCTATTTTACTCACTGCCAGGAGTGGAGGCGGCCGTGCTTTATCGGTCTTGCCTCCGCATCACGTGGTGATCGCCCAAGCCGATCAACTCGCGCCGGACCTGCCGGCGGCGTTCGATCTATTGCAGTCCAGGTATCGAGACAACTACCCCAGTTTTATCACCTTCATCACGGGCCCAAGTCGAACCGGCGATATCGAACGAATCTTGGTGTTGGGAGCTCACGGCCCAAAGAACCTCACGGTGATCCTG
>CAWEGF010000009.1:0-116254 GCA_963808535.1 uncultured Verrucomicrobiae bacterium
GCCGCTTTTGCCGGCACGGACACACAGCCGCCGCGGATCAGCGTCGATCCCTTCAAGAGCGTGGGCAATCACAGCCCGATCCTCTCGGTACACGTGACTGATACCGTCTCGGGCGTGGCAGCTTCACCGCAAAAATCGATAATGGGGCGCCAATCAACGTAAACTTCGACGCCACGACCGGCGCCTTCAATCTCCCGCTGAATCTCGTGGCCGACGGCGTGCATAGCGTCGAATTGCTTGCAACCGATGTCGCCGGCAACCCGACCTCGCCGCTCGATCTCACCTTCAATCTCGATACCGCGGTCCCGATCTTCTCGATCACCAGCCCCACGCAAAATGGAGCGATCACCGCAGGCGTTCATCTCACCGGCATTGCCAACCCCACCGGCTCGACCCTCACGGGCCTGAACTACTCGTTTGACGGAGGCACCGTCATGCCCATCGGCTTCACGTCCTCGAGCGGCGCCTTCGACGTGCCCCTGGACATCTCGGCGCTCGCGCTGGGGCCGCATCACCTCACGATGACCGCGACCGATGCCGCCGGCAATATCACCACGACCGGACTTGATCTTTCGCTTTCCTCCGCCCTGCCGTTGACGATCAACGAGACGCTCCCGGACACGATGCGAGCGGCGTGAGTGTTACTTTTCATCCGAAGATCACCTTCTCGCGTCCGGTCGATCCCGCGACACTTACGGATGGGAGCGTGCATGCGACTTCGAGCCGGGGTTGATCTGCCAATCACCGTCGTGCCTTCGACCGATGGGATGTCGGCCACGCTCTTTTTCCGAGCGATATGCCAGGCAGCGCGAATATCGACGTGAGCCTGGATGGCTCGGCCATTCACGCGCTCGACGGGACGCCGCTCGACGCGAATGGCGACGGCGTCTCCGGTGAAACCTTCCACCTCAAGTACAAGACGTTGAGCACGACGGGTGTGCTCGGCACGAGCATCGCTGGCATCATCACCGATCCCGGCCCCGATCTCATCCCGCATTCCTTCGACAACGTGCGCGCGGGCCCCGATGGCGCCCTCAACACGGCGGATGACGTTTATCTCCATCCCTTGGTGCACGCGGAAGTCTATGTCATTGGGCAGGAAAACCAGGCGGTCTTCACCGACGCGCAAGGCCGCTTCGAACTCGATTCCGTGCCGACCGGCAACGTCAAGATCGTGATCGATGGGCGCACGGCGACGAATGCGCCGGCGGGCGTATTTTCCCGGAAATGGTCATGGACCAGACCATCCTGCCCGGCATCCAGAACACGATCATGGACAAGATGCCGGAGTTCTACCTGCCGCGCGTGCCGACCGATGCCATGCACGCGGTAAGTAGCAGCGGGCCGACCACGGTCGGGCTGAGTACGGACGGCGCGCTGAGCCTCACCACGACGCGGCCTCGATGGTAAGCATGACGGCCCAGCCCGGGACGGCCATCGGCCTCGACGGTCAGCCCATGGCCAATCCGCAGATCGGCATCAGCGCGGTCCCAAACGATTACATTCGGATGATGCTGCCAAGCGGCGTAAACGATCTGCCCTTCAGCTTCACGATCCAGGCGCCGGGTGTGGCCGATTTCACCACCCCGCTCGCGCTTACCATCCCCAATACGGGCGGCGCGATTCCCGGGACGAAGGAAGAACTTATCAGTTACGACCACACGACCGGCAAGATGGCCCTCGAGGGAACGGGAACGGTCTCGGCAGACGGCCTTTCCATCACCACCGATCCCGGCGTCGGCATCAGTCATCCGGGCTGGCACTTCTTCGCGCCTCCCCCACCACCTCCACCACCACCTCCACCACCTCCACCGGACGACGACTGCCCCGTGGATAGCGGTTCCATCCCGGTGACCCAACCGGGGAATGATGAGTACGTCTCTTTCAGTTTCCCCAATCTGCCAAATCACCCGGTGATCCGATTGCGCAGCGATGATGCCGGCCATTTCCTCACCCTGGCGCCTTCGAATCAGCAGTTCCACATGATCATCTTCGATCCGGGCAGCGGGCTCGAAGCGACGCTCGATGGGAAGACTCCCGGACCGGCGTGAAGCTGAATCCCACGCTTGGCCTTACGCTCCATCCGAGCGCGTCTCCGGATACGGATGGCGACGGTTTCCCGACAACATCGAATTCTGCATCGGCACGAATCCGAACAAGGTGGACACCGACAACGACGGCATCAGCGATGGGGCGGAGATCAAGGCGAACCTGGACCCGCTCTCGAACGTACTTCCCGGCGTCGCTCTCGTCTCGGGGCTCACGCTGCATGGCCCGGCGAATCAAGTAACGCTATCCGGCGCCGGCCATTCGGCCACTTCCTTGACCGGCTATGTCGCGACCGGGTCTTATGGCTTGGCGATCATCGATCTTTCCGAGCCGAAGCGTCCGATTATCCTCAGCGAATTGGCGCTCCCCGGAAACGGGAATGCCAGCGGCGTGGCCGTGGACGATGGCCTGCATATCGCGGTGGTGGCGGACAATGCCGGCGGCCTCGACTTTGTCGATGTCAGCGATCCCCTCCATCCCGCGATCATCGCGAGGTCGAATACGCCCGCCAGCCACGTGCAGATCGGCGATGGGATTACCTATGCGTCCGTCGGCACGGCCCTCGAGTCCTTCGACACGAGCACGGGCGATCTCTTGCAAGTTCTCTCGCTCGGCGGCCAAGCGATCAACGGGCTCGCGCTCGAGGGTCAGACACTTTACACCATGGATGCGGCCAAGACCTTGCGGGCGATTGATATCTCCGGCCCCGCCATGGTGGCGCACGGCTCCATCACTTTGCCCCACGGCGGCGGCCAGTTCATCGTCAATCATGGCATCGCTTACGCCGCCGTGGCCGACAGCGATCCGCAAGGCGGCTATGTCACGGTCAATGTCGCCAACCGCGATCAACTCACGCTGATCAGCGATACCGACATCGATGCGACGGGCGCCGCCATCGCCCATCAGGCCATCGGCATCAATGGCTCGGGTTTGGGCGTCATGGTCGGCACGAGCTTCAATCCGGGTCATCCCAATGAGTTGGACATTCTCAACGTGTCCGATCCGCAGAATACGTTCAATTTTGTGAATCGCGTCTCGCTGCCCGCGCCCGCCTTCGATGTGGCCGTGGCCTCCGGCTTGGCGATCGTCGCGGATGGAGACGGCGGCCTTCAAGTCGTCAACTTCCTGCCCGGACTGATTCGGGTGTCACTTGGGAGGTTTCGTTGTTAGTTGTCGTTTTGACTGCTGATGGAGCCGCGGCTAGCGGCTTTCCTTTCGGAAAAACTCGTTGGCGAAAACCGCCAGGACCAAAACAATGCCAGTCACGACCAGGGCCCAATCGTTGCGGACCCCGACGAAACCCAACCCGTCCTGCAGGTAGCCGAGAATCAATACCCCTAAGGTGGTTCCAAGAATCGAACCTGAACCACCGGCAATCCGCGCACCTCCCAGGGCGACCATCGCGATGACGGTTAACTCCAGCCCACTGGCGGCGTTGGCTCTGGCGGTAAATACCCTGGAGGTCTGAATCATGGCGGCGATGGCCGCGAAAAAGCCCGAAAGCATGTAGACAGCCACCTTCACTTTAAGCGTATTGATGCCAGAGAAGACCGTCGCCGTTTCATTGATCCCGAGCCCATAGACGTACCTTCCGAAGCTGGTCCTGTTGAGGAGGATCCAGATAGCGACCACGGCAGCCAGCCAGACGATCACCTGGAATGGGATCAGGTCCCAGAGGTAAGATTGTCCAAGATCGGCAAACCAATCCGGGAAAGTGGATACCGCGTTGGCATTGGTGACCGCGTAGGCGAGCCCTCGAAAAAAAGCCATCGTACCGAGGGTAACGACCAACGGATGGAGGTTTAACCCGGCGATAATAAAGCCGTTGAGCAAGCCGCCTAACAGCCCCACTAAAAGACCGAAAAGCATCGCCAACGGCAGTGGCAACCCGGCTGCGGAACTAAAGCCCACAGTCACGGAAACCAGTGCCAGAAGAGAAGCTACGGAAAGATCGATCCCACCCGTGATGATGACCAAGGTCATTCCCAGAGTCACTAGACCCGACTCGACGAAGGACCGGGAAGCATCCAGTAAACCCGGCACCGAGAGATAGGTCGGCTTCAGTCCCGCAAAAACAGCGAGCTCGACGAGAAATAAGACGCTCAAAACCTGAAGGCGTCCCAATCTCCAGCGAAACGGACGTAACATCCGAGCTTCTGCCAATGTGTTCATGGTTCGCTGAACAGACGGTTCCGGATTGAGTCAAAGGAGATCGAGGTCAGAATGAGAAAGCCCACGACCAGCTGTTCCCAAGAACCGGGAACCCGGTTAAGGGTCATCCCGTTAAGAATCACCCCGACGAAGACCGCCCCGATCATCGGGGCGAAAGCGGATCCTCGTCCTCCGGCAATGCTCGTTCCTCCTAAGACGACAGCCGCGATGACCCGCAGCTCAAATCCGGTGGCGGCCGTGGCTTGTAATTGGCCGATTTGGCCGATGAAAACGGCAGCCGCCACCCCGCAAGCCGCCCCTGAAACGATAAAACACCCGAGCTTGACCGCCGAAACAGGCAAGCCCGCCAAATGGGCCGCCCGCAAGTTTCCCCCAACCGCGAATACCTCCCGGCCCCAGGTGGAGTGACGTCCGAGCAACCAAAACAGGACAAACCCCAAGAGGAGGACCCAAGCAGATATGCTGATACCCCAAAAGCCACCCAAACCAAAAACTCTCGACGCGGGTGAAAGGTTGATCACCTGATTTGCGCCGTAAAGCAGGATCGCGCCTCTCAAGGCCAACAGCATTCCGAGCGTAGCGATAATCGACGGAACACGTCCGCGAGTCACGATGAACCCATTAACGGCACCGAGGACCGCACCGCCGATGAAACTCGCCCCCAAGGGCAGGATCGAGCTCCCCACTGAAGTGGCAAGGTTGCCGTAGATGAAGGCACAGACCGCCAAAAGCGATCCGACGGAAACATCGATCTCGCCCGAAAGGATCACCATGTTTACCGCCAGAGCAACAATCCCTACGACGGCAACCTGATCAATGATGCTTCGGAAGTTAGCGATGGAAGAAAACCCCGGTGTGCTGACAGACAGCAGACCAAGCAGAACGACCAGAAAGATGAGCGGAGGGGCCTGAGTCGACGTCGCAAGCCGCTCAAGATACCTCGCTTGCCGGGGCCTGGAGGGGGCCATTTTGTGGTGCCCGCTATCGCGTTCGATTTGCGTCGTCGGTGATCGAAACCCAATCCCTGCGGCCGCGGCGGCAATCTTTTCTGCGGAAAACTCGGCTCGCGAAAATTCCCCTGCCAACGTTCCTTCATGCATGACGAGCACCCGGTCGGCCATCGCCAGGAGCTCATTCATCTCAGAAGAGATTAACAAGATCGCTTTACCCTCTTTGGCCAACCCGTCAATAATTCGGTAGATCTCTGACTTAGCCCCCACGTCCACACCGCGGGTCGGTTCGTCCAAGAGAATGATTTCAGGCTCAAGCGCCAGAACTTTGGAGATGACCACCTTTTGCTGGTTTCCTCCCGAAAGCTGCTGGACGGGGCTTCTTAGAGTCCCCCCGCGGATCGCAAAAAGGTCGCGGAATCGGCCAGCCAGCACCTCTTCCTTCTTCTCATTAACGAACCCGAACCGAGCAAGCCTGCCTAAACTGGAATAGGAAATGTTTGCTTGAAGGGAGAAGGACGCCAGCAGGCCCTGCGACTTCCGTTCCTCGGGAAGGTAGGCGATTCCGAATCGCATCGCATCCTTAACTGAATGGACCGCTCTCTTTTTGCCGCCAATCAGGATTTGTCCAGACTGTAACGGACTAATTCCAAAGATGGCTTGCGCCAATTCCGAGCGACCGGCCCCGATCAAGCCGCCCAAACCGACGATTTCGCCGCGGCGAAGGTGGAAACTAACCTTCGAAAATTCTTCGGATCGCGAAGCGTTTTGCACCTCCAAGGCCATTTCCAGGGCTTGGTGCGGAGTGTGAGAAAACAAGTCTTCGAGTGGACGTCCCACCATGAGATGAATCAATCTGTTGGTGTCAAACTCTCGGGTCAGGCCGGTATGGACCCGTTGCCCGTCTCGCAAGACGGTGATTCGATCCGCGATGGCAAAGATCTCTTCGAGCCGGTGAGAAACGTACACGATCCCGACCTTCTTCGTCTTCAGCTCGCGAATGATCCTGAACAGGCGCTCTGTCTCTTGTTGGGTCAGCGCCGCCGTGGGCTCATCCATGATGACAATTTGCGTGCTCCAGAATAGGGCTCGCGCGATGGCGACCAGCTGGACATTAGCCGCCGAGAGCTGGCGCAAGTCACCAGTGACATCGAATCGAACTCCCAATCGTGCCAGCCCCTCAGCGGCAGAGGCGTTCATTTTTGGCCAATCGAAGGCCCCCCAATTGGTCCGCGGCCGCGGCCGGCCGATGTAAAGATTCTCCGCAATTGACAGGGAGGGAAAGAGGTCGAGTTCCTGAGGAATCATCGCGATTCCCCGCCGTTCGGCATCGCGCGGCGAGGTCAAACTGACTGCTTCGCCGCCAATTCTAACTTCCCCACCGTCGGGGCGATACACGCCATGCAGAATCTTCATCAACGTGCTCTTGCCGGCGCCGTTCTCGCCGACCAGCGCGTGCACTTCCCCGGGCCGGACTTCAAAATCGACCGCCCGGCAGGCGACCGTACCGCCGAACTGCTTGGTAACGGCCACCAACTGGCAAAGCGGGGCGCCCTCCTTGGGTTGCCAGTGAGGCCTCTTCATGAGGCGATCGGCCTCCTTTACCAAAGCGTGTGCCCCCCCTCAATGACCAGGTTGTGTCCGGTCATGTAATCAGAGGTTTCGGAAGCCAGGTAAACCGCCGCCCCTTGGAGATCCTCGAGCTCGCAGAGTCGGCCCATCGGGATGTCTTGCAACCATCGATTAACCAACGGGGCCAGGTCCGGAGAGTTCATAATCAAGGAGGTCCGCACAATGCCGGGGGAAATACAGTTAACGCGCACCCCTCGATCGGCCCATTCAGCAGCCAGGCTCCGAGTTAAGTTAACCACCCCTCCTTTGGAAGTGTTATAAGCCGCCTGTTTTTGCGGGTGCGGCACGATCAGACTGGACATGGAAGCCGTATTGATAATTTTACCGTAACCGGCTTTTAGCATGTAACGGCCTTCTACCTGGCAGCAGACGAAAAGGCCCCGCAAGTTGACGGCAAACGTTTGGTCCCATTCTTCGAGCGGGGTATCCTCGGCGGCCGAGTTCTTGTTAACGCCGGCGTTGTTGAAGGCGATATGGAGGGCCCCGAAATGATCGATCACCTTTGCCACCATCGCTTCCACACTTGACGGATCAGCCACATCGGCGGTGACGGATAGGCTTTCGATCTGCCGTTCCCGGAGTTCCAGACTGACTTGTTCGGCCGCCTCGGCACGAAGGTCGGCGATGGCCACTTTGGCTCCAGCCTCTCCCAAGGCCATGGCGAAGGCTTCGCCGATGCCTTGTCCCGCGCCGGTCACCAAGGCGACGCGACCATCTAACCGGAAACGCTCCAGAATTGCTTTGTTCATATAGTCAAGTTGCGGGGTCAACGAAACGGGGGAAATGAGAAAGTGGGCCCAGAATGAGCGGGATCGCTGAGCCTGTCAATACTATTATTAATAATCTAATTAACAATCAAGTTGCCAGGGTCCAGGGAGATCGATATACTCAGCGACCAATCATGGTGAAGACTTTCAGCCTTTCCACTGCCGACCTGGTCCGGGACCTTGGGGAAGATATCGTCTTTGGCGTCTTCCATCCCAAGCAGAGGCTGACCGAAGAAGATCTGATCGCGCGGTTCGGGCTGAAACGCCACGTGGTGCGCGAGGCCTTAACCCAACTCGATTTGATGGGACTCGTGGTCCGGGTACCCAACCGAGGCGCCTATGTCCGCGAGCTGACTGCGCAAGAGGTAATCGAGATTTATGAGGTTCGCGAGATTCTGGAAGTTGCCGCCGCTTTACGGACGCCGATTCCCGCTCCGAAAAAAGTTATCGAGAGCCTCAAAAATATCCAAAATCAACATTCCGACGCCATCGCGAACCATGATTTAAGGAGCGTGTTCCGACTGAATATTCAATTTCATCGCGAACAGTTTTTGGCCTGCCAGAATGCGAAGTTGGCCCAAAGCATCATGGAATACGCACAACAGGCCCATTTGATCCGGGCGATCAAGTACGCCGAGCCCGGACATTTACAAAAAGTAGAACGCGACCACCGGCGCATCATCAAAGCGATGGAAGGGAAGAACCGGGACGCTTTGGTGGAAGTCGTTCGCAACCATCTCCCGGACTCTCGCGATGCTTACCTTCGGGCCTATGCTCTTCGACATAGAATTGATCCTCTGGAGTTCCAGAAAAAAAATGACCGGCCTTGAACTGGCCACCAGAGACGGGTTGGTCGCCGTCGCCAACCAGCCTGCCAAGCCTCTCCCCTCACCTAACTATGCTTCCCCCTTTTGATTTCCAAAAACTTGACCGGTTGCTCGATGAAGCCGGGGTCGATCTCTTGCTCGCCGTCACGAAACACAACGTCCAATACTTGTTAGGCGGGTACCGTTATTTTTTCTTCGCTCACGCCGATGCCATTGGGACTGGGCGTTACCTACCGATTGTTGGCTATTTTCGAGCGAAACCTGAATGCGCTTTCTACGTCGGCGCTGGCAACGAAGCTTGGGGATTAGAAGTTTTTCCAGTCTGGACTCCGAACACCGTCACCCGTTCCTGGACGAGCGTGAGTTCGGCGACCGCCGCCGCCGAACTGATACGTCAGACAGACTTCACCTCAGGCCGGGTCGCGCTTGAGCGCTCGTTTTTCCCGGCCGACGCCATGGAGGTTCTAAGAAACGAGTTCCCCGCAGTGACTTTCGTCGAGGCCCTCCCAATCCTCGAGGAGTTGCGAGCGGTAAAAACTAAATCGGAACTGGAGTTTCTCAAAGCCGGTGCCGGCGCGGTAGTTGACTCCATGCTGGCAGTTTTTCAAGGAGCCAAACCGGGCGTCACCGAGGTCGAGTTGGTGGAGCGTCTTCGGCTGGAGCAGACGCAGCGGGGTCTGGAGTTTGATTACGCACTCATCACGACAGGGTTGACCTATGGGCGGGCACCGTCAAACCGCTGTTGGAATCCGGGAGAGGTGCTTTCACTCGACACCGCTGGATATTGTCACGGGTACCTGGCAGACATGGCACGCATGGCGGTCATGGGGCAGGCCACTCCACTGATGGGTGAACTTTTCAACGAAATCAGGTTCGTCCAGGATCAGACGCGTCTTTCCATTGCTCCTGGTCGAACCGGTCGTGAAGTTTGCGAAGCTGGGCGCAGAGCTATTGAGCAGTGCAGGTTTGGAAAAAGCTTTGGCTTCGTGGCGCACGGAATGGGTTTGATTTCCCACGAAGCGCCACGCCTAAGGCATAACGACGAAATTGGTTATGAGGGAGTTTATGCCGAGCGACCGCTGGAAGCTGGTATGGTTCTCTCCATCGAAACAGGCATCAAGCACCCAGAGGCGGGATTCATCAAGCTGGAAGACACTCTAGCCATCACCGACACGGGATGGGAAGCCTATGGAGATTGGGGTCGCGAATTGAACGAAATCCCACGATGAAAAAAGGCAACGATGAGCGTTCACTGCGTCGCCGCCTACTCGATGACGTGAGCTTATACGGGCTGGTCATTAAAGCCCCGGCACCCGCACTGGTAGAGATGTGTGCGGCGGCGGGATTCGATTTCGCCTTCATCGATGGAGAGCACGGGAGCGGAGCAACCCTCGAGTTAGAACATCACGTGCGTGCCGCGGAAAGTTTTGGGATGCCGGCTGTCGTCCGCGTAGCGAGCCATCATCCATCCGAGATTCTACGGGCGCTGGATATCGGTGCCGAAGGTATCATTGTCCCGCATGTCAACACCAGGGAAGAGGCGGAAGCAATTGTGAAGGCCGCTTATTATCCACCCATCGGCAGGCGCGGTCTTGCCACCACGACGCGAGCCGGCCGGCACGCGTTTCGCAACCTGAAAGAGCATCTTCGCTCGGCGGAAGAGAACACCCTTATTGCGGTCCAGATTGAGGATCCTGAAGCCATCGAGCAGGTAGCAGAAATAGCTTCCGTACGCTATATCGACTGCGTCTTTATCGGTCCCGCAGACCTCTCAATCGGGCTTGGCTACCCGGGAGAAACCAATCATCCAGTCGTGGTAAAAGCTTTCGATCGGATCTGCGAGGCCGTGGCCTCCAAGTCGAATGTTAAGCTCGGCGCCTTCGCCCGGGATGCCCAGGACGGGCAAGCTTGGACTAGGAAGGGAGCGTCTTTCGTGGCCCTAGCGTCCACCCTATTAATTGCGCAGAAGTTTCGCGAAGTAATCGATGATTTACAATCGGCGGACCACTGACTGGATGGCTCCAGGAGATGAGCGACGATCCGCGCCATGGCAAAACAGATCTTTCACACAGAGATCACAAAGATCTGCTGCACAAGCCGGTAAAAGTTCAGGAACGCAGTCCTAAGGGTCCCGGTCCGTTCGCTGCATGATTGAAACCCAACCCCAATAATCATTGATAAACAGCGATCGGACTAAAACCCGTAAACGGTCGCAAAGACGGACATGTTCTAAGATGCCGCCAATGCATTTGGGGATCATTTCTATCTGCTTAGCGATAGCGCATTCGAAATTTCCTCCCTCCAATCTTTGAATCGGTGCCGCACACCTGCACGAATCATACCTACGGGACGGCACTTGTTGGGTGGCGCAGTTCCAGGCACTTCGTGCCAGGCTACGATCATGCTGTCCCTCCGGGACGAAAGACATTCCGCGCCGAGGTTTTGATTAAGTTAGCGCTTACGGAGTAAACCCTGGGTTGAATGGCGCTAAGATAAGGGTAATTTGGGATGTTTTTGCCCTGAAGAATCTTGCTCACGCGCTCCCTAGAAGCCGTTGGAACCGTCTGCAAGCCCGTCCCGGAGGGACAGACCGATCGTAGCCTGGCACGAAGTGCCTGGGAGAGCACCACCCCAAAAGAACCGTCCCATAGGGTACGGTATGATCGGGCGCAGCTAATGACGTTCTCGATCGATTCGTGCTTACACCTGAAAGAATCACACCGTACCCTACGGGACGGATCTTTTGGGGTGGTGCTCTCCCAGGCACTTCGTGCCAGGCTACGATCGCATCGTCCCTCCGGGACTTTTCAAACTTTCAAACAAGCTTTAGCCAGGGAAGAGAACTTGAAATTTGAGCGGGATTTTGCAGCGAAGCCAGGGCAAAATAAATCGCCTACGTCCTCCTTATCTTCGCGCCATTCAACCCTGGGGTTATGTCTTTCACGCCCCCTTCGGCCTTCGGGGGCGCGGACCACTGTCAGATTTTATCGTTTCCTCCGAAATAATTAACTGCCGACAAGCTATCGCCGTTGCTACTTCCCTGCTCTAGCCAGGACTCTGGGGAGAGTTACCTCGAGCTTCTGGTCCTGGTATTTTCCGTCGCGAGCGTTGTAGCTAGTTTCGGCGGGTTCTCCAGTCATAAAAAGTAATTGGACCACGCCTTCGTTCGCGTAGATACGGCAATCCGCCGGGGAGGAATTGGAGAACTCCAGGGTGAGATGTCCGCGCCATCCTGGCTCAGCAGGCGTTAGATTTGCGATAAGGCCACATCGAGCATAGGTGCTCTTGCCGATGGCCAGAACAGCGGTGTCATTCGGGATGTTGAGCTTTTCGATGGCCACTCCAAGGCCGTAGGAATTTCCGGGAAGAATAAAATACTTGCCGCTTTGGTCCTCCAGGAGCTCTGCCTTCTCGACATGACCGGGATTAAAATTTTTCGGATCAACCACCTTGCCTGGAAGATGGCGAAAAATTCGGAAGTCTTCGGGGCTTAACCGGATGTCATAACCAAAGGCAGAAAGTCCATAGGTTAAGATGGGCCCCTGGTCATTGGAAGAAACGAGACCTTGATGAAAAGGGTCGATCATCCTGTGGGTTTGAGCCAGCTCGCGGATTCGCTTATCGTTTAAAATCATCCAACTGCTTTGAAACGCTCTTGGCGCCGGTTTGTCGAGCGCAACCCGAAGCCTATTTTACCCAACGACCAAAAACATGGCCTGGGCGACTTGCAAAAAGCCGCCGCCTGAACTGAATTTTGTCCTCTCGATTATCGGCAAAGGGCCGAGACAATTACCGAGACTTCGCTCCAGTTATTGGCAGAGTAAGAGGCTCCAGCTGCCATAAGTCGCTGGGCATGTCCGGGTTGAAGATGTGAAGCTGCGCAAAGGCCGATTACCGTCATGCCGGCTGCGACGCCAGCTCGAACACCATTGGCGCTATCTTCAATGACGATGCAATCAAGCGGATTAACCTTCATCCGCTCCGCCGCCAAGAGAAAGACATCTGGAAAAGGCTTGCCGCGGGCGACCATCTCGGCACTG
This sequence comes from uncultured Verrucomicrobiae bacterium, assembly GCA_963808535.1. Taxonomy (GTDB): domain Bacteria; phylum Verrucomicrobiota; class Verrucomicrobiia; order Chthoniobacterales; family JAFAMB01; genus JAFAMB01. The sequence continues at coordinate 12,438 of CAWEGF010000009.1, forward strand.
AAAACAAAGTCTGCAAATTCCTTGGTCAGCCCAAGAATATCGAGACAGAGAACCAGGCGATCGAGTGAGCTTGATGAGGCCACACAGTGCGGCAGCTCGCGGAATTGGGTGAGGAAATCAGCCACGCCTTCAATCGCCCTCAGATCCTGCCGGAAGCTGCTCAAGGTCGCTTCCTTGAGTCTCTCGGAAAAACCTTCCGGCAGCTTTTGCCCAAAACTATCTTCGACGGCGGCCAGGATGTCCGACCACCGCTTTCCTCCATATCGATTTAGCGCTTCGTTCAGGGTGGTCGCCAATCCGAGGTCATTGACGAATTTCGCTAAGATAGTGCCCGCCAGGACCTCACTGTCCGCAATCACCCCATCGAAATCGAAGATAAGTCCGGATTTCATTCACCCCTTGCAAACCGGCGAAGATTGCCGACGGCGATAGGCCTCCCGCTGGCGAGACATTGCCTCGGGGTTAAACCTGTGCATTGGCATTCGGAACGCTCTCGACGGTGCCGGCCAGCAGCTCAGTTAACGCCATGGCGAGCTGAGACGCACCCTGAGCGACATTCTCCGGCGTTGGTTCCCGGCCCTGGAGCAGGTCCTTTTCGACGGCGTACGCGATGGGCAAAGAGCTCAGCATGGCCTGGGCATAGAAGTCTTTGTAGGTCATATCCAAAATTAAATGCGGAATGGCGAACGGTTCTTCAATTCTTTTGCGTGGTAACCTGAAGTTTCACGTTGATGACCAGGTGAAGACCGTTACCGACCCCCGCGATTCTTGAGCTGGTCGAGAATTACGGCGCCGACAATGATGCAGCCCTTGACGATCTGCTGCCAGAAAGCCGAGACGTTCATCAAGTCGAGGGTATTGTTCAAGACCCCGATAATCAAGGCACCGACAATGGTACCAGCCACTGTTCCGATTCCGCCAGCCGAAAGGGAGGTGCCGCCGATGACCGCGGCGGCGATGGCATCAAGTTCGTAGCCAACGCCCAGGCCCGGTTGCCCGGAACCGATCCGGGAGGAAACCACCAGACCAGCCAACCCGGCCAAGAAAGAGGCATACACGTAAATAAGCATCTTGTACCGGGCTGCGTCGATGCCGGAAACCCGTGCTGCCTGTTCGTTACCGCCAATAGCGTAAATGTATTTCCCGAACTTGGTGTGGGCGTAAAGGATGTGGGTTAAAACCGCCATGACCCCGAGAATCAAAATCGGGACCGGGGCCCCGAAGACGTCCCCCTGACCGATGAAATTATAGTCATCCGTCAGATCGGAGACTGGACGCCCGCTGGTATAAAGGTTGGCGGCGCCGCGAATGGCCGTATAGGTGCCCAAGGTAGCGATGAACGGCGGGATCCGGGCTTTCGCCACCAAGCTGCCATTAATCAGACCGACCAGCGCCCCGACCAGGCAAGCCGCCACTACCGGCACGATCAAGGGAAGGTGGAGGCCGGGATAGAAGGCGGCTGAATTGTCGGGCGCCTGAGCCAGGCTTGCCGCCACTACAGCCGTCAGCCCAACCACGGAACCAGATGAGAGGTCGATACCGGCACTGACGATCACCCCGGTCACCCCCAGGGCGATCAAGCCAACGATGGACATCTGGCGCACAATGTTGATCAGGTTGATCGGTCTTACGAAGGCTGGTGACAGCAACGAGGCCACCAAAATCATCACGGCGAAAATGAAAAAAATCCCGTATTTGCTAAACAAGCTCGAGATCTGGTGCGCTCTCTGTTGCTGCTGTCTGGTTTTGTCTGCGGGGATGACGGCAGGATTTTCCACGAACGGTCCTTTCTAGACGGTCAAACTCATCCCGGTGGCCATTTGAAGAATCTTTTCCTGGGTCGCTTCTTGGCGCGAAAGTTCACCTATTTTGTCTCCCTCGTGCATAACCATGATGCGATCACTCATTCCCAGGATTTCGGGCAATTCGGAAGAGATCATGATGATCGCTTTGCCGGAGCGAACAAATTCAGTCATCAGCCGGTAGATTTCCGATTTGGCCCCGACATCAATGCCCCGCGTCGGTTCATCCAGGATCAGCAGATCTGGTTCGGTCAATAACCAGCGGGAGATTAAAACCTTTTGTTGGTTGCCCCCCGACAGATTTTTGATGATTTCCATGAGACTAGGCGTTTTGATGCGCATCAAGCCCCGCATTTTTTCGCAATCCTTTTCAATTTTCCGGAAGCGAATGAACGGCCCCAAGAGGTATTGATTGATGTTGGCGATGAACATGTTCTCGCGAACGCTGGCGTTGAGGTACAAGCCGGTCAGTTTTCGGTCTTCGGTCAGCAAAGCCATGCCGCCTCGAATGGCGTCGGCCGGCGAATTTATTTTGAGGGCCTTTCCATTGATACTGGTCGTTCCGCCCTGAGACCGGGTGACTCCGAACACCGCTTCCATCAGTTCAGTGCGCCCCGCCCCCATCAGACCGGCAATCCCCAGAATTTCGCCGCGCCTGACCTGGAAACTGACGTTGCGAAATCCTTTTCCACTCAAATTTTGCACATCCAGAAAAACAGATCCCAGATCTGTTATTTCCTTGTGAAACATATCGGTCAAGGTGCGCCCGACCATCTTTTCGATAAGGATACTATCGGTCAGATCAGCCGTCGCATCCGTGCCCATGTATTGACCATCCCGGAACACCGTGACCTCATCGGTTATTTTGAAGATCTCGTCCATTTTATGGGTGATATAAACGATCGCGCATCCCTGGGCCTTCAATGATCTGATGATATTGAAAAGTCCTTCCACCTCGGCCTCGGTAATCGCCGAGGTGGGTTCATCCATGATAATCAAGTCCGAATTATAGGAGACGGCCTTGGCGATTTCGGCCAGCTGAATATTGGCGATACTCAGCCCGGCCATTTTAGCAGTCGCTTTGATCCTGATATGAAGCCGGTCCAAAAGTTCGGTGGCCATCCGGTTCATCTTGCGCATATCAACCAAGCCATTCCAAGCGGTGGGTTCACGACCCAGGTAGATGTTCTCAGCGACGGTCATCTGGGGAATCGGACTCAATTCCTGGTGAATCATCGAAATGCCTTTCGACAAAGCATAGTGGGTATTGGTGATATTTAGTTTTTCACCTTTGAAAGAGATGGTACCGGAATCCGGGCTGTAGATGCCGATTAAACACTTCATCAGGGTGGATTTTCCGGCCCCGTTCTCGCCCATCAAGGCGTGGACCTTACCCCGGCGGGCCTTGAGCTGGACATTGCTCAGAGCACGGACCCCCGGGAACTGCTTGGAAATGCCCTCCATCCGGAGCAGGTACTCGTCTTCCATGGCCTGATTCCTCTCGCCAATGGCCACTGTCTATCAACCGATCGACAGTGGCCAGGCAAGACTTATTTCATGAAGGTTTTGTAGTTTTCCTTGGTCACGGGCTGGTAAGGTATCCAGATGTTGTCGTCCACCACTTTGGGATTAGGTTGTTTCTTGACCAACAGATAGGCGGCATTGACGGCCTCATTACCTTGACCCACCGGATCCTGAAACACCGTGTTGTTCAGTTCCCCTTTGTCCATTGACTCTAAAGCGTCTCGGCTTCCATCCGTACCACCCACCGGGATTTTTCCGAGCTTTCCGGCCGCTTTGATGGCCTGTAGGGCACCGAGGGCCATTTCATCGTTATTGGAGGCGACGCCATTGATCTCCTGGCCGGAAGCCAACCAGTTTTCCATGATCGTTTTGCCCTCGACCCGCTTCCAATTCCCCGTCTGCTCGCGGACGACTTTGATATTCGGGAATTTTTCCTTGACCACTTGTTTGATTCCGTCGGTCCGACCGAGAGCTGCTTCGTTGCTCAGTTCACCCATCAGGATCACCAGATTGCCCTTGCCACCCATCGCTTTTCCAAGTTCATCCATGTTCATGATTCCGGCTTCAATGGACTTGGAACCGGAATAAACCACGCCCTTCGGCAGATTCGAGGGCTTCCGATTGACGTACACCAAAGGCTTACCGGCTTTGACAACGGCTTTGGTCATTGGTCCGGTAGCCGCAGTATCCACTGGCAGGATGATCACGGCATCCATTCCCTGAGCCAAGAAGTTTTCCACCTGACCGACCTGCTTGGCGGTATCATTGGCGGCATCGACAATCGTGAGTTCGACATCGGGATGAGTCGTGCCCCACTTGGTCATAGCATCGCGGACATAAGTCAACCAGACGTCGTCGAAGAGAGCCATGGCCACGCCTATCTTGACCTTATCGGCGGCCTGGGCAGGGGTCCCGCCCATAGTCATCGCCATAATGGCAATCGCTGGGAGGAAAATTTTTACAAGCTTCATTACTTTCATTTCTTTCTTTTTCTGGGGGTTAGCTCTGCAGAGCAGAGTGGACAAGCCGAAATTTTTTTATAACGACAACCAGGAAAAGGTTACTTCCCGGTAGGTTCCTGTCGAGGATATTAGTAGTGAAACTGGAAAGGAAGCTTACAAGAGTGGACCCGTTGGGCGGCGCCCCCTCCTGGCTACCATGCACCTTGCAGGTCTCTTTCCAGGCGTCGTTCAACTCGCCGCCGTTCTCCCTTTTGACCGTTGGCGGCAGGGAAGCGGGCCGCCGGAAACCACTCTGAGATCAATAACGAGAGAGCAACGATGGAAACTAACAGTTCAAGTTGCGGAGCCCCGGGGCTAGCAACCCCTGCTCCATCGCTTTTGAGACAGCCTTTTCGTTATCTGCCGGAAAGAGAATCTCCAGTTTTTCGCTCCCGTCAGCCGCCTGTAACATCAGAGTAAGAACTGCCAAACCTTCCTGATGGCTCACCTGAAAATTAACCAGCCGAACCCGAGGAATAAAAGTGACGACTTCCGCAAATTCGGAGACGTCGCCGGGGAGTGTGCCACCATCGAGATCGGCGCTTTCCGTAAGCGGGATTGATGGCGTCTCAGAAGTTCCCGGCCCGGCAACCCCGCATGGAGAGGAATCTTCCTGATCAGGAAATTCTTCAACGAAACCGGTTTCCAGACGGGATTCGGTTGAAGATTTTTGTCCTTCTGAGATTAGCACCAGTTCACGCTCAGTAATCAACAACGCGGCGGCGGACGTACTTTGAATCGAGGGCCATTGGGTAGCGGTCAGCAAGGCCTGGCCCTTAGGCCAATAACGCTTCGCTTCGTTCCGGAATTTCATCGGCCAATCCTTAAATATTGGTCCGTCTTTTCGGTTTTGGTGATCCACGGCTGGGCGGGTCGGATCGATGCCAGCCAGCATCAGGTCGATAGCCTTCCGATAAAACTCATCCCAAACTGACTCAAACTTGATGGTGACGGAATGGAGCGCGTTTAAGGCGAAAAAGGAAATTCTTAACTGACCCAAAAGAAGAATAGCGGCTAGTTCAAGGAACAGGGTGGCGCTGAAATCGGCTTTTTCCAACGTGACGTTGCCCTCCTCGGTCTCGGCCGCGACCAACCAACCGCTGTTGGTCACCGCCAACACCGTCGCCGGTGATTCATCATCCCCAGCTGGAAAAGAGGGAGCATAGACCAATAAAGGGACTGGCGTCCCTGCTGGGAAGCTTTCGACCAACGCGCTGCGGAATGGTTCCGGGGCGTCGGAAACAGTATCGAGTTTAGTTGGGAAGCGGGTGTCAATTTCCATATGGGGGAGATTGATAGGGTGGTGGTAGTGAAGAGGTCGGATGGAGATTCCTAAGCTAGAACGAATGGGAACGCTTAGCGCTGGCAATTATCAACCGACTAAAAATTGAACTTCTGAACTCCCTTATTCGGGATAGGCTCCCGCGATATTCTGATCATAGTCCACCAGGGCCCCAGTCATAACACCGGACTCCGGGCTTAACAGGTAAGCGACTAGTCCGGCGACCTGATCCGGTTTGACCAATTGCCCCATCGGTTGAGCGGCTTCGACCTTCGCCAACCAGTCGTCGCCGGCCCGGTGGAACTGCTGCTGGATCGCGGTTTCACCGGGAGTATCCATCCATCCGATCAGGATGCCATTGCACCGTATCCTTTGTCGGGCGTAGGTATTAGCCACATTTTTCGTTAGGGTAGCCAGGGCCCCTTTCGACGCCGAGTAAGGCGTCAGATAGGATTGCCCACAGTGGCTAGCCATGGAGATGATATTGACGATACTTCCGGGTTGGCCGGTATCGACTAAATGTTTAACCAGACCCTGCATGGTCAGGAACGGAGCACGGGCATTGGTATTAAAATGCCGGTCCCACAACTCGAGAGTGGTATCCAGCAGGGTGCCGCGATCGGTCAGGGCGGCCGAGTTGACCAGACTGTTGACCGTCCCGAAATACCTCAAAGAAGTCTCGATGAGCCGGTGGCAGTCGTCCGCTCTGGAGACATCTGCCGGCACAAATAGACAATCGGTGCCGGTCGCGCGGACCTGGACAGCTGCGTCTTCACCTCGCTCGACATTTCGCCCGCTAATAACGATTCCACGCGCCTTCTCCTGCCCGAGGCGTTTGGCAACCGCCAAGCCAAGACCTTGTGTTCCACCGGTAATTAAAGCGGTGGTTGCTCGGTTCCTTAACAACCAGCCGTCACCCAGGCCAGCTGAATTGGCAGCAGACATTAGAAGAGGTCTAGTTATTGAGGCCGCCGAAGCAGAGGTATTTCACCTCCAGAAATTCCTCGATGCCATAGTGTGAACCCTCGCGACCGAGCCCGGATTGTTTAACCCCGCCAAACGGAGCAACCTCGTTGGAGATAAGGCCAGTGTTAATTCCGACCATTCCAGATTCCAGACCTTCAGCAGCTCTCCAGATGCGACCGATGTCGCGACTGTAAAAGTAACTGGCGAGACCGAATTCGGTGTCGTTAGCCATTTTAATGGCTTCTTCATCGGTCTCAAACCTGAAGAGCGGAGCCAGAGGTCCGAAAGTTTCTTCGCGAGCAACCTTCATTTGAGGAGTGACGCCAACCAGCACGGTTGGTTCGAAGAAGGTTTGGCCAAGAGCATGTCGATTTCCGCCCAACAGAACACGGGCTCCCTGCGAAACGGCGTCTTGAATATGCTCCTCCACTTTCTCCACCGCGGCCTGGTCAATTAAAGGACCTTGGAGAACTCCCGGCTCGAAACCGTTGCCGACTTTAAGTTTTTTGACCGCGGCAACGAGCTTTTCTGCAAAAGCATCGTAGACGCCGGTCTGGACATAGAGTCGGTTGGCGCAAACACAGGTCTGACCGGCGTTGCGATATTTGGAAATGATCGCTCCCTCGACCGCAGCGTCCAGATCTGCATCGTCGAAAACGATGAACGGCGCGTTTCCGCCCAACTCCAGCGAGAGCTTCTTGATCGTGCTGGCGCTCTGCTTCATCAAGAGGCTACCCACCTCGGTGGAACCCGTAAATGTCAATTTACGCACGTCCGGATTAGAGGTCATCTCTCCGCCAATCTCTTTGGAGCTACCGGTTAAGACACTAAAAACGCCGGCTGGGATCCCCGCGCGCTCTGCCAAAGCCGCCAGGGCCAAAGCTGAGAAAGGGGTAGAACTGGCGGGCTTGGCCACCATGGTACAACCCGCAGCCAAAGCCGGACCGGCTTTGCGGGTGATCATAGCCGCCGGAAAATTCCAGGGCGTCAGGGCGGCACAAACTCCGATCGGCTCCTTGATCACCACCAACCGGCGATCATTCCAAGGCGAAGGAATGGTATCTCCATAGACTCTTTTAGCTTCCTCGGCGAACCACTCAATAAAAGACGCGGCGTAGGCTACTTCGCCTTTGGCTTCGGCCAGTGGTTTCCCTTGTTCTGCGGTCATCAGTTTTCCGAGATCCTCGATGTTAGCCACCATCAAATCATGCCACTTTCGTAAAAGGGCGCTGCGTTCTTTGGCCGGCTTGCGACGCCAGTCACCCCAGGCGTTCTTAGCCGCGTCGATCGCGCGCCGGGTTTCCGCGGTTCCCATCATAGGAACGGTGCCTAAAATTTCCCCGGTGGCGGGATTATTGACTTCCAACGTTGCGCCATTATCAGCGTCGCACCAACGCCCAGCGACGTAGGCTTGGTGGCGGAACAGATCCGGATCCTGCAAAGAAAATCTCGTCATATATTCGAAGGGGTTAGATCATTTTCAGCCGAAAATTAGGAAAGTCTTATGAAAATTTCAAAAAAGGTTGGGCGAAGGGGAAGAAAAAGTGGTGGTGTTAGGGAAGAGAAATCGAGATAGAGATTTAGAGATTGAAGAATATTCGAACTGAAAACTGACCATTATCCACCGGCCAAAATGAACTCTTTTCTGCTGCAACAAGAATTTGACTTAGCCAAACGCAATTTGTACAAAAGACGGAGTTCCCCCGTGAAACAATCCCCAAGCTATTTTTTGGTGGGAAGTAACTCTCCGGAGCCAGAACGCATTCTTTGCGACCGATAGCTATATCCATGGCGCGTTTAGTTTCCGGGCCAGCCTGATCAGCACCAAATGAAATTGTGCGTGGTATCTGAAAGTTTAGCTCACCTGACTTTTCCGGAAGCGGCGAAGGCCGCGGCAGACCTGGGTCTGGCGGCCTTGGAAATCGGGACCGGAAACTGGAATACTGCTCCTCATGTGAATTTGCAGTCTCTTTTGGAAAGCAAAGAGGAGCGGCGGAAGTTTTTATCTGTGCTTGAACAGAACGGATTGTCGCTGGCAGCGCTTAATTGCAACGGCAACCAGCTTCATCCGACGGATGGGGAACGCCAAAGCAAGATCGTTTATGAAACGGTGCGGGCGGCCGAATTGCTTGGCATTGAGGCGATCGTTTTAATGTCTGGTCTGCCGGCAGGAGGACCAAACGATGTTAGACCGAACTGGATCACCTGCGCCTGGCCGCTGGAGAACGGAGAAATCCTGGATTGGCAATGGGACGACAAGCTGTTGCCCTATTGGCAGAAACTGGCGGCGTTTGGAAAAGATCGCGGCATCAAAAAGTTCTGCGTTGAGATGCATGGCGGACAATTGGTTTACAACGTCCCGACTCTCCTGAGGTTAAGGAAAGAGATTGGGCCGATGGTGGGCGCAAACCTAGATCCTAGTCACCTTTTTTGGATGGATGCGGACCCTCTAACGGCCATTGGTGCACTTGGTGAGGCAGTTTACCACGTGCACGCAAAGGATACGGCGATGAACAAAGCGGCACAGGATCTGACCAGTCGACTCGAAATCACCGGGCACGGGAAGGTGAAAGACAGGTCCTGGAATTATGTGACCTTGGGATATGGTCATGGCGAGGAGTGGTGGCGAAAATTTTGTTACGGCCTTCGATTGAATGGCTACGATGGTTGGCTCTCGATAGAGCATGAGGACGTCGTTCTTTCTCGAATGGAAGGGGTGCGGCGATCGGTTGATTTGTTGCGGCGAACCATGATTGACGAAGTCAGCGACTAGCCAGCTAGGCTGACGGATTCGGAGGGCTGAATCGTCGAGATTCTCGATGCGCAGCGACCCGGGCGCAAAGTCGTCGCGTAATTGGTGTCACCTGGATGCGGCAAGACATATGGGAACGGGAGACCCGAGAAGAATCAGGGTAGGCATGGTCGGGGGCGGACCTGGTGCTGGAATAGCCGAAACTCATCGGACGGCCATGCGTCTGGACGATAAATGCGTTCTGGTGGCGGGCGTCTTTTCCCGAGATCGCGAGAAATCCCTGACGGCTGCCAGAAAACTCCGAATCGATTTGGATCGGGTTTATCCCGATTACGGCGTGATGGCGGATGTTGAATCGCGGCGAGAAAAAGAGAAGATCGACGCGGCGGTGATCGTTACGCGAACCGACACCCACTACCAAATAACGAAAAAGTTTCTGAAAGCGGGTATCCACGTCATTTGTGATAAGCCGCTTTGTTTGGCCTTATCAGAAGCCGAGGAGCTAAAGCGCCTAGCCGACAAGAGGGATCTGATTCTCTGTCTGACTCACAATTACTCGGGCTATGCGATGGTCCGTCAAGCGGCTCGGATGGTTCGAAACGGCGATCTTGACAAGGTGTGCGTCGTCCACGTCGCACACGCCTCCGGATGGGCGGCGAAATTGCTGGAGAAACAAGGTCACCCACAAGCAGCCTGGAGAACTGATCCAGTGCTTTCTGGCGATTCGAGTGTCCTCTTCGATTTGGGAACCCACGCGCACCAACTGGCGAGATTCATCACTGGCCTTGAGGTCACCGAAGTAGCGGCCGAAATGAGCCAGATCGTTGAAGGCAGAGCGATTAAGGACAACGCGAATTTATTGCTTCGATTTTCCAACGGAGCGCGGGGCTCCCTCTGGGCGTCGATGGCGGCCATCGGTAACGAACATGGGCTGCGAATTCGCGTCTACGGGAACCGCGGCAGTTTAGCCTGGCACCATGAGGATCCTTGCCACCTCCGATATTGTCCGATTGAGGGTCCGCCACAGATTTTAGCGCAAGGAGCAAATGGGCTTTCGGCGGAGGCTGGCCGGTGGACTCGCGTCGGCCTAGGACACCCTGAAGGGTTTTTTGAGGCATTCGCCAACCTCTACACGGAGGCGGCTGAAGCCATCTTGGCGAAAACGGAGGGCCGGGCCTACACCAAGGCCGAGCTCGGATTCCCGGACGCGACCGACGGGGCGCGCGGAGTAGCCTTCGTGGAATCGGCCATGCGCTCGTTCGCAGCTGGAGGCGAATGGACCGCTGTGGAAACCATTTAAAGGCCAGAACCAGGAGGAGAAAATGCTGAAAATAGCGGTCATCGGAACCGGTTTCATCGGTTCAGTTCATGCGAAAAACATCGCTCGTCATCCCGGCGCAGAATTGGTCGCAGTGAACGACGCCAATTTTGAATTTGCCAAAAAAGCCGCCGCCACCACCGGGGCCAACGCAGTGGGCGACATCGCAGAAATACTAGAAGACCAGAACGTCGAAGCGGTAGTGATTGGCACTCCGACCAACACCCACGTCGATTTTCTGACGCGCGCGGCCCGAGCAGGAAAGGCCATCTATTGCGAGAAACCCATCGGTCTGGACTACGCAGAGGCAGTGAAAGCAGTAACCGCGGTTCGGGAAACCGGGGTCCCGGTAATGTTGGGTTTCAACCGCCGCTTCGACGCCAGTCACGCGGCCGTAAAACAGGCCGTCGAGAAAGGAGAAGTGGGAAAGATCGAGATTGTTCAACTCACCAGCCGCGGTCCTCACCCTCCTCCGATCGAGTACGTGAAGTCCTCCGGCGGGCAGATGCGCGATCAGACGATCCATTTTTTCGATCTGTTGCGTTGGCTGACCGGGGATGAGGCGGTCGAGATCTATGCGATCGGTGGCGCCTTGGTCAGCGCGGCCATCGGCGAAGCGGGCGACGTGGACACTTCGATTGTTTCATTGCGAATGGCCTCGGGAGCACTTTGCCAGATTGATAGTTCGCGTCGCACTGCCTACGGATACGACGAGAGAATCGAAGTTTTCGGATCGGAAGGAATGGCGGAGTCCCGGAGGCAAAACTTCCGAGGGATGGCTCTATATAAAGGCAGAACGGTGATTGAAGACGGTCTGCATCCTGGTTGGTTTGAACGCATCGAAGCCAGTTATTACCAGGCGCTAGAGGCTTTTTTGAATTCGGTCGCTCAAGGCACCCCACCTAGTCCTTCCCTGGAGGACGGCCTGAAGGCCCAATTGATGGCCGATAAGGCCACCGAATCCCTCAAAACAGGACAACCCCGGAAAGTCACGGCTGATCGACCAAAATGACAACTTCGAAGAAGTCCAGTCCAGAACTGGCCTTAGGAATTAGTCCGCTCAGTTGGACTAATGATGTCTTGGCAGAACTAGGGGGAGATATTCCCTTGGAAGTCTGTTTGCAGGACGCCGCGGACATTGGTTACGAAGGGATGGAGTTAGGACGAAAATTCCCGAGGATCGGAAGCGAACTCTTGCCCAAATTATCCGGTTATGGGCTTCGATTAATCGGCGGTTGGCACTCTGGGTTTCTCAGCGAACGGTCCGTAAAGGCAGAGTGGGATGCCGCGGCCGGCCATGTCCGTTTGTTAGAGGAATGCGGCAGCCAAGTGCTAGTGTACGGAGAGTGTGGGATGATGGCGGGCGATGCTCCCTGGGATGAACCTCTGAGCCAAGGGCCCGAACTGAAGGCCATCGATCTTTCGGACTACGCGGCGAAACTTGGTGAATTCGCCGTCCGCCTGCAGGACCGGGGAATCAAGCTGGCCTACCACTATCATTTAAAGATGTTAGTAGAGAAAGCCGAAGAAATCAGTGCGCTGTTTGAGTCGACCCGCCAGGAAGTGGGACTTCTATTGGACACTGGTCATGCTTACGCGGCCGAAGCAGACTATGGCGAAATTCTCCGGCACTTTGGAAGTCGGGTGGTCCACGTTCACCTTAAGGACGTGCGGCGCGAAGTCCTGGAGCGGGCCCGGCGAGAGGATATAAGTTTCAATTCGGCCGTGCGAGCCGGGCTCTTCACCGTCCCGGGAGACGGCGATCTCGATTTTACGGAGATCAAAAATTTCATTCAGTCATCCGGCTATCATGGCTGGGTGGTGGTAGAGGCGGAACAGGATCCGGCCAAAGCGGCGCCGCGGCAATATGCGGAGACGGCCTACCGGTACGTTCGGCATCTCCTCTTTTGATTAACTGCCAATAACATAACATATGCCGAACTCTCTAAATATTGGGTTGGTTGGCTCTGGTTTCATGGGGCAAGCCCACGCGGATGCTTATCGGAGGGCCGGGATTCTGTATCGAAATCTTCCCCGGACCCCAGTGTTATACGCCATCGCAGATCAAAACGAATCGTTAGCGGAAAGCGCCCGGCGAAAACTCGGATTTGCCAAGGCCTACGGTGACTGGCATCGCCTCATCGAAGATCCCGATGTCCACGTGGTCGATATTACCACCCCGAACCATCTACACGTGGATGTAGCCTTGGCGGCGATCGAGGCCGGCAAACATGTTTATTGCGAAAAGCCAATGGCTGTGAAAGTGGAAGATGCACAACGAATGGCCGCGGCAGCCAAAAACTCGGGTGTGCAAACGTTAGTCGCCTTCAACAACGTGAAAACTCCTGCCGCCCTAGTGGCCAAGCAAATCATCGAGCGAGGCGAAATCGGCGAACCGGTACGTTTCCGTGGACGATTCGATCAAGGTTTTTTCAACGACCCATCGTTGCCGTGGTCCTGGCGCTGTTCGCGAGAACTTGCCGGAACTGGGGCCTTGGGGGATTTAGGTGCCCACACCGTTTCGGTAGCTCAGTTCCTGATGGGAGACATCGTGGCGGTGTCGGCGCAAGCCCAGACCATTTTCAAAGAACGTCCGGTGCCGGACTTCGACGCCGGATACGGCAGCAAGGTCGCGGCGGACGCGAAAAAACGCACAGTGGAAAATGAGGACCAGATCCAGTCGATGGTAAAATTTTCATCGGGTGCCGCGGGGGTGATCGAAGCCTCTCGCGTTTGTGCCGGTCGGGTTTTCGGCGTGTTCTGGGAAATTTCCGGTACCGAAGGCACGATCGTGAACAACGGAGAAAGATTTAATGAGCTGCAGGTTTTTCGAATGAGGGAAGAGAAACGGGATCGCGGCTTCACTACGATCTATTGCGGCTCCCAAGTCCCGCAATATGCGGCCTTTTTTGGTTTTGACTTTGCCGGGGGCGGCCTGGGGTACTTTGATATCAAGGTATTCGAAGTGCATGACCTGATTCAGGGGATTGGCCGGGGAGAGAAGTGTTTCCCTGATTTTGAATTTGGAGCCAGAAATCAGGAGATACTCGAAGCTATTGATCAGTCCAGTCGCTCCGGTGCTTGGGTCTCGAGCAGGCCATAGATGGCGTCGCCCCGGCGATCTCTACACAGAAGATCACAAAGAACGCAAGGATTGGACGAACCACGGTCCGAAGGGTCGCCCGGCCGAAATCGGTCTTGGCGATCTTTTGATCTCTGTGTGTAAACTCCGATCAGAAAGAGGAATTCACACAGAGATCGCAAAGAAATGGACGAACCACGGATCGACGGGTCGCCCAATCCGAATCGGTCTTAGTGATCTTTGCGATCTCTGTGTGTAAAATTCCGATCAGAAAAGACCATTCACTCAGAGATCGCAAAGGAACGGACGAACACCGATCGACGGGTCACCCAGTCCGAAATCGGTTTAGTGATCTTTGCGATCTCCGTGTGTAAAAATCCGATCGATAAGGTTTTTTTATTCTGTAACTCCTGCAACTCCTGCAACTCCTGAACTCCTGCAACTTCTCCGATCAGGAGAGACGCCGGCGCTGCGATCAGCTTTCGGCTGAAATCCCGAACCACACACCGAAAGGGTCCAGCGAGACGGTATCCTGTTCCAGTCGGGCGCTATCGAGGCCGTGACCATCGAGTGGACGCCATGGACCCATCACGGGTTGCGAGACCTCCCGGTTGGAAAAATTGAACAAACAAAGGATCCGTTCTCCGTTCCCCCGGCGCTCAAAAGCGAGAATCGATTCGTTCGCTTGCACCAGGGCAAGGTCCCCGGTGATAAGAGCAAGATGCTGTTTTCGCCACGCCGTAAATCTCTTGAACATTTGCAGAACAGAGTCGGGATTTTTTTCCTGGTCTTCCACGGCCAGAGCTAAGTGTTCCCGCGGCACTGGCAACCAGGGTTTGCCGAAACTGAAACCTCCATTGGGCAATCCGGAAGACCACGGCATCGGCGTTCGACAGCCGTCACGGCCTTTGAAATCGGGCCAGAATTCGATGCCAAATGGATCCTGCAAATCCTCAAAGGCGATTTCCGCCTCGGTCAAGCCGAGTTCCTCTCCCTGATAGATGCAGGCCCCTCCCCTGAAAGACAAAAGCGCCGCCAGGAGCATCTTGGCCAAAGCCCGCTCTTTCCCGTGCGATTCCAAACTCTGACTTGCTCGAGTGACCACCCGCAGGTTGTCGTGGTTGCTCATCGCCCAAGTGGTCCATCCCCCGAGGAGGACCGCCTCCGTCTTAGCGATCACCTCGCTGAGTGAAGCGACAGTGAAGGCTCGCTGCATCAGCTCAAAATTGTAACAACTGTGAAGGTGCTCCCCAGTCCGCGTGTATTTGGCGCTGACGCTGATCATCTCCACATCGGCCACCTCGCCGATCAGATATCGATCACCGTACTGATTGATCAAAGCGCGAAGTTCTCCCAGCAACTCCAAAGTCCGCTCCTGGTCCCGGGTATGGATCAACTGCTGCCAATAGAAAGGATTGTTCGCGATCGGGAGCAACAGGGTATCGGCAGGATCAGGATTCAGAGGGGGGTTGCTCCGCAATTCCGGATCATGGGTGAGAGTGGTGATCGCATCGAGACGCAATCCGTCGACCCCGGCGTCCAGCCAGAAGCGAACCTCGCTGAACATGGCCTCGACGACTTCCTGATTGTGCCAGTTCAAATTGGGTTGGCCTCGTAAGTAATGGTGAAGGTAATATTGTCTGCGACGCGCATCCCATTGCCATGCTGAACCACCAAAGATGGAGAGCCAGTTATTTGGCGGGGTGCCATCGGGATTGGGGTCAGACCAAATATACCAATCGGCTTTCGGATTTGTCCGGTTCTGGGAACTCTCCTGAAACCAACGGTGCTGATCCGAAGTATGGCCTAAGACCATGTCGATGATGATCTTCAGTCCTCTTTCATGCGCGGCGAGGAGCAAGGTATTGAAATCAGCGTTCGTCCCAAAAATTGGATCGACCGTCCGATAGTCGCCTACATCGTAGCCGAAATCGCGCATCGGCGATTTGAAGAATGGCGAGATCCAAATTGCGTCGACGTCTAACCCCGCAATGTAATCGAGCCGTTGCGTTATTCCCGTAAGATCACCGGTCCCATCATCATTCGAATCGAAAAAGCTTCGAGGATAAACCTGGTAAATGATTGCTCCACGCCACCATTCTGATTTCATTTTTGGGGGATTTTGAGGAACTAAAACCGATTGTTCGCAGTCGGATGTAAATCTTCCCGTTAACCGCTGTCAAGACTTCCTAACCAATCGTTTGCGCGCCTTTTCGGAGACAGGCTAGAAGCGAGTTGTCAGTGTCAGTTGCCAATTACCAGTGGGAAAGGTCTAGCCCTCGCTTTCAGCCTGTCTCCTGTCTCTATCGCTTAATGGTTGTCAGCGTTGGACGCTTGCTTCGGTTTAGTGCCCATGATTTCGTCGATCTGGGTCAATATTTCCGGGGTCAGTTTCTCCGCCGCGGCAGAGGCCTGGAGATTCTCGGTTAGTTGCGCCACCTTGGAAGCTCCAAGTATGACCGTACTGACATCTGGATTCTTCAGACACCACGCTACCGCGAGGACCGTTTGGGAAAGCCCGAGTTCGGCAGCTAACTTGCCCAACCCACGGACCTTGTCCAGACGCTCTGGCTTCAGCACCCAATCCCGAAGCCAACCGTAGTCGTCGAGTCCAAGGCGAGCATCCTTTGGGAGCCCGTCGTTATATTTTCCAGTCAAAAGCCCGCTGGCCAAGGGAGACCAGACGGTTGTCCCAAGTCCGATTCTGTCGTAAAGGCGACCATATTCGATTTCGACGCGGTCACGCTGAAGTAGGTTGTAGTAGGGTTGCTCCATGGTTGGCGGAACCAGGTTATATTGGCGAGCGACCGTCCAGGCTTCCATGATCTCATGCGCGCTCCAAACGCTGGTTCCCCAATACAGGACTTTGCCCTGCCCAATCAGATCCGACATCGCCCGAACCGTCTCTTCAATTGGGGTTTCGGGATCGGGTCGATGACAAAAGAAAAGATCCAGGTAATCGACTTGCAGACGTTTCAAAGCGGCGTGGCAAGCCTCAAAAACGTGTTTGCGGCTGAGGCCGTTCTGATTCGGTTTCTGAGGATGTGCGGCAGAGCCGAAAAAGACCTTACTCGAAACGAGCCAGGTATCGCGCGGCCAAGCAAGTTTTCGAAGAATCTTGCCCATGACCAGCTCAGATCGACCGGAAGCATAACCTTCGGCGTTGTCGAAAAAATTGACCCCACCCTCGTAGGCTTTGATCATCAAAGATTCTGCGACATCATCTGAGATCTGGTCCCCGAAGGTGACCCAGGACCCCAGGGAAAGTTCGCTGACTTTCACGCCAGCTTTGCCAAGTCTGCGGTAATTCATGGGCTACCTTGGACGTTTGGCGTTCGGCGTTCAACGTTCGCGTTCATCGTTCATCGTTCAGCGTTCACCGTTCATCGTTCATCGTTACCGTTCACCGGCGCAGTCGAGACTTTCAAGAAGGAAAGCGGGACGCTTTGCTTATTCGCCCCGCGCCCCAACGACGATGAACGGTGAACGCCAAACGGTGAACGGCGAACGTTCTTCATTTTGAGTTGCGTTGGAAAGCACCGGCAACGTATATCAATTTGTGCTTTTAACCTCGCATGCCTGGCACTTCTGATAGACCTGAACCGTTTGTCGCTATGCAACCTGTGCCAGAAGCCCGTTCATGGGCTGAGCAAGTAGCGTCGCGCCTGTGGATGCTGCAGACCAGTTTCGCAGACGATCCGCCAAACGCCCGTCACGAGTATCTGGTCGAAGAGATCGAACGCTCCATCAAAGATGTCGTGGAGAGCAGGCGGGCAGAATATCTGGCCGCCCTGATGGAGCGTTTTCCAGGACCGGAACGAATCGATACTCCTTATTTCAAGCCGCCAGAAGTTGAAACGGTCGGGAGAGGTCCACAACAGATCGCAGACGAGTTGATTGCCCGGTTACCGGAATTTTCCAGTGAAGAGAGAGCCGTCCTGGCCCAGAAACTCCAAGCCCTCGGCCTTTTTGCCTCCTCAAGTAAGGGGATCGAATTGCCGTTGGAACTTTTGGGTAAATTGGGGATGACGCCAAAAGAGCCGCTGGACGAAGAACGGTTGATAAAGCTCTTCGTCGCACTGCTCGAGGTAGTAGTTACGCTGGACCATCTGATCTGGAACGTCTGGAAAAATATCGCGCCGAAATCAAGCGTGCGCCGCGATCAGGGCAGCGACAACCCCCGACGAACGATCGGGCGTTATCTCACCGGCGATCGCGAAGTAGCTACCTTGCAAATCACCCAGATGCTCGACAAAACGCGCCAGCTGACCGGGGGCTTGCTCTCGGCCATCGGCCCAGCTGGAGAAATATTTGCGCGCAAACATCTCGAGAAATTCGCGCCGGAAAAGATTCGCGCGAGCGTGGAGTCGAAATCGCCGGGATTTATTTCTAACGTTGAGCTAAAAAGCTGGCGGCGTTATGTCGAGTTAGCCGCTGACCTGAGCGGGCACGCCGTCGAAATGCAGATCGTGGATGGCATAGTAACCTACACCGAGGAGTTGATCTCGAGATCGGAAATCCGGGGCCGTTAGTCCGGTTGGTGCGCCGGACCCGGCCAAAGGCCGAAAACTTATGCAAGTACATTGGCACGAAGGATTGTTTCTGTTACCGCATCATTTGCAGCGAATTCAGCGCAGCATTTTTGAAGTTTCCGCGTTCGAGCGACGTCTTAGCCGGGCTTATCCTTACGGCTTAATCGACGCTCGTCTCTCGAACGATGATTTGGAAAACATGCGGCTGCGGTTTGACCGGCTACACGCCATTATGCCGAGCGGACAAGAGATATTGTTTCCCCCGGATGCCGAATTGCCGGCCATGGACATCAAGCAGGCCTTCGAATCTAGAGGACGATTCACCGTCTATCTCGGAGTTCCCCTCTGGTTCGCGGCGCGGGCCAATTCAGTTAACCCCGGACAAACCGTCGATCCGCGGGCCAAGATTCTTTACCGAATCGCTGAAACGGAAGTGGCTGACGAGAATACCGGGGAAAATACCAAAACGATCCTTCACCGGAGAGTCAATGCGCGGCTGTTACTGGAGAATGACGATCGATCAGATCTGGAAGTGATTCCTTTGCTGCGAGTGACTAGAGCCGCGGGTGAAGAAGTCGGCCTACCCAGGCGCGATCCGGAATTCGTGGGTCCATGTCTCATCTTGAACGGGTCGGCAACACTTCGTGAATTGGTTCGTGACCTCAGCAGCCAGGTGCTTGGCAGCCGGCAGGAGTTGGTGGTCCAGATTACTCGCGGCGGATTCAGCATCGATACCATGCGAGGCATCCAGTTCGAACAGGTGATGCGTTTGCGAACTTTGAATCGTTTCGGCGCCCGGCTGGAAGCGCTTGTGGAATCGCCCAATCTCGCTCCTTTTGATATCTACTTGGAACTGCGAGAGCTCCTCGGCGAATTGGCGGCTCTTCATCCGGACCGCGACCTTTATGATTCCGCACCGTACCAGCACGACAACCCGTATCCATGTTTCAGCGAGCTGACCTCCAAGATACGTGAATTGCTCAAAGGAAGTGTCGCCCCGAGTTTTCTCAAAGTACCGTTCATCAAGATCAATGGGGTCTTAAAGGCCGCCCTGACCGACGAACATTTTCTGCGTCCCAGCGACTATTTTTTGGGCATCCGAACGAAAGAAGATCCCCGTTCGCTGGCTCAGCTGGTCGAAGACGCAGACCGCTTTAAGCTGATGCCAGAGAGCATGGCTGGAAGAGCCATTCGTGGAGTAATTCTGAAAGAAGAGCGTTTTCCGCCTCTCGAACTTCCCGCTCAATCAAATCTTTACTATTTTCGGCTGCTTCGCGGAGAAAGCGCCCGCAGCTGGCAACAGATCCAAACCGAAAAGTCTGCCGTCGTCCGATGGACCGGTAATGAATCCGCGGATTACGATTTGGTGCTCTATATGACGTTGCCGAAATCGGAAACCTAATTGGTATGACTCCTCTCGAACTTTGCGAACCAATCTTTACTAAGGTGTGCGTGCTCAATCGGCTGGGCCGTCAACAGGCAGATCTGCTGACTTACGATCACCTGCGGGCGGAGATTGAGCAGTTGCTGGCGGGAGTACGCAATACCGCCGAAGCCGACCCGGCGTTGAGAATGCATTGGCAGAAGCTGGAACTGCCGATGATCTTTTTTATCGATTCAATGATTGCGGAGAGCGGTCTCGCGGTGGCTCCGACCTGGAATCGGACTCGGTTGGCGTACGACCGCAAAGAACTGGCTGGCGACGAAAAATTTTTCGATCTGCTCGACGAAGGCTTGAATGATCCAAGCGATGAATCGACTCAACGGCTGGCGGTTTATTACACCTGTGTCGGACTTGGATTTACGGGTTGGTATAGCGGCCAAACGGAATATTTGCGAGGAAAAATGCTGGACCTCAGCCAGCGTATCCGGGCGGCGATGGAAACCGATAAAACCATCCGAATATGCCCGGAATCCTACCTCAATGTCGATACCCGGGATCTGGTGCAGCCCCCCGCCGCAAGATTGGGCGGGGTGGCGATCGTTTTCGCCGGGCTTTGTTTGATTGTCATCACGGTGGAAGCCTTTCTATTTCACGCGGCGTCACTCTCGCTGACCGATTCACTGACCGCGATTAGCTCTCAGGAGATATCCAAGTAAACGCTCGACGCTGACCAACTAGTGAAAGAGCTAGCCTATCTATATAACGCTTTCGCCAGCCTGGCCCTCTGGGTCAAGCTTGTGATTTTCTTTTTGATCGCTGCGCTAATTCTGGGCGCCTACTACTTCTTCGGTCTTCAGGCCGCACTCCTGGTAGCCATCGGGATAGCGACGTTGGTCCTGATCTTCGCGTGTTATCTTTTGCTGGTTTATTGGGTGCGTCGCCGCCGGGCGGCCAAAATGCGGGGCGACATTGCTACTACGGGCGCTAACAGTGGAATCACCGATGCGGCCGCCCGGGGTAGACTGGAAGATTTGCGGCGAAACTTTGCCAAAGGGATCGAAAAATTCGAGTCGGCCGGAAAAGACTTTTACGGTTTGCCCTGGTACGTGATCATTGGAGAGCCCGGCTCCGGCAAGACTGAAGCCATTCGTCATTCACAGGCCGGCTTTCCGCCGGGTCTGCAGGACGAATTCCAAGGGGTAGGCGGCACCATCAACATGAATTGGTGGTTCACCAATTACGCCGTCATTCTCGACACCGCCGGCCGACTGATTTTTGAGGAAGTTGAACCGGGGGTAACCAGCGAATGGCGTGAGTTCCTCGGCCTCCTGAAAAAGCATCGGTACAACTGCCCAGTGAACGGATTGCTGCTGACCATCCCGGTGGAGAGTTTGGTCCAGGATTCGGCGGCGGAGATGGAACGCAAAGCCGCTAAAATTGCCCGGCAGCTTGAGATAATCCAACGCGAGCTGGACGTTCGTTTCCCGGTCTTCGTCCTGGTGACAAAATGCGACCTGATCCATGGGTTTCGCGAATATTTCGAGTCGCTTGATGGTCCCAGGGCTCAACAACAAATGCTAGGGTGGTCAAATCCGGCGCCGCTAGATGCCCCCTTCCGACCAGAACTTCTGGAAGAGAACTTAAATACGATCGCGCAACGTCTCCGCCGAAGGAGGCTGGGCCTGTTGCTCGATCCGATTCCCGTTGAATCCGGCAGCCGACGAGCTGATGAAGTCGACCGGCTCTATGATTATCCGCTGAGCTTGAGCGCGCTCGAACCAAGGCTTCGACGCTACCTGGAGATCATCTTTGTCGCTGGTGAATGGACCTCCCGACCGTTGTTTTTGCGGGGGATTTATTTTACTTCCTCCATGCGCGAGGGCTCTGCGCTGGACGAGGAACTTGCCCAAGTGATGGGCCTGCCCGTCGACCGGTTGCCGGCTGGACGAGCTTGGGAACGAGATCATTCCTATTTTCTGAGGGACCTGTTTCTAGACAAGGTCTTCCGGGAAGACGGCCTGGTCACCCGGGCGAGCAACACCGATCGATTGTTGCTTTTCCGCAAGCTGATGTTCTTCGGTGCTGGAGTGCTCGGGTTGCTCTGCCTTCTGTTGTTCGGAATATTCGGCTATCATTCCCTGCAGGAAAGCGTGGTGGCCCAAAGCGGCTTCTGGGCCCGCGGCAGGGAAGGCTGGCGCGGAAAAACCTGGCAGGCCATCGTGGTTCCCGACCCGGCTGGGAGCGCCCTCTATCAGTATCACGGCGACCTCCCGGTGGGCCCTGGCCTGACCCCCGAGACGCGCGCCATTTTTCATTACGAAAAGTTATCGATCAAAGATTTTCACGGAGCGCTCCGCGAGCTCGCGGGCAACCCGCTGCAGATTCCTTGGATATTTAGTTTGTTCGCGCATTCCGGCACCAATCTGGATCGAGGACGGCAACGCGCACAAAGGGTTCTCTTTGAAGACGGTGTCATCAAACCGCTCCTAGATGCCACTCGGCAAAAGATGAGCGAACCAAATCCGGTCCTTCCGGTTCATGGTAAACCCGATCCGAGGCCGGCTGATCAGGTCGCGACCCTGGAGGCAAAAGCGCTCGCCGCTCTCATCCGGGTGGAAATCGGAGCGCGCCGAAACTTCGGCCAACCTGCGGATAGTGCGCCGGGAAAGAATTTCTTGGCGCCCCTGCTGGACTATGTCGCCGACCGACCGAACGAACCGCGGCTGGTCGACATCATGAATTGGACCTATACCGAAAATCCGGATGGGAAAGATAAATGGCCGGTCGCCTGGGTCACCGGTGGGGCAACATTAGCGGAGAACAACGCGATCAGAATCGGGTTGGATCACTTAATCGCGGGCGCCAAAAGCCGGATCCAAAGCCGGGCCGCCAATCTCCAGACACTATTGCAATTAGCCGACCTGACGCGCCAATACCAGTCGACGGAGACCGAGTTGTCGACGAAGGCGGCCATCAAAGACGACCCGAACACTAGCGATCGGGAAGTCGGGATCATGTTGGATAAACTCAACACGGTAAAGATCGCGCTGGAAGAGAAGCTGGCCGCGCTTCGAAGAGCCGGCGTCTTCGAAGCTGGTCCGGAAACCCTGTTTGCCGGTTACCAGAACCTGACCGCCGGCAACGAGTCACTGTTCGGACAAATCGCGATCATCCTGGCGGAAATAGAAAAGGTCCTGCCGACTCCTCCCAACCCGAATGGAAATGCTTTAGCAAAAATTCTGGAGGCACTCCCACGCGATGATGCCAAATACGCATTGCTCCGGGAGATTAAAACAAAACTGGCGGATATTTCCGACCAACTGAAAACGCAAATTACCGGTGCCGTCAGTCAACCTCAGCTCGAGGAATTCAAGGCTCTTGATGATGCGGTCCTGGTCACGGTGCCAGATCAGAAACCAAGCTATCTGGCCCGCTGGAATTTGTATCGTGAGTGCCGTGAAGGGGCGCCCCAGTTTCGCTACACGGAACGGATGAACCTGATTGGCCTGGTCTGGAAGCCTTATGAACTTTTGGTTAGTGCTCTGGTGGCACTGAACGCGAAAGTCGAAGATTACCCGGGCAAACTAAAAGAACCGTTTGTCACCACCTGCAAGTACCTGCTGCGCCGGGTCGAAGAAACTCAGCGTGACGCTTTCGTGATGAACTATTTCAAACAGGCGAAGGCCCAGTTGCGAGCGCGTGTTCGCTTCCCTCTCCTGTGGCCTCCGGGCCCAGACAATCAAACGATCAGTGTCGATCAGCTACGACAGTTCAAGACCTTGCTGAACACGATGAAACGTGACTTGCAAGCCGATACCTTTACTAAAATGCCGGTGCAATCACGACAAGGATTGACGGACATGGCCAAGGGCCTGAACCCGCTCTACGCTATATGCGATACCATTCTCAAGCCGGACGGTTCTGTCTCCTCGGTGAGCATCACCTTGCTGAATGGGCAGGCCCAACGGCAACTGTCGGGCCCCGATCTGGCCCCGATGGCCACCCCTACTCCACTTCCTACCCCTCCCCGCCGCTCGATCGTCAGTCAGCTTTTCACCGGTGACGCCGCTGGACCAACACCTGCGCCGGTATTGCCCTACAATCCTCGCAACTGGAACGGGATCATGCTCGTCGAAGGTGGCAAATCGAAGCTTTATCGCCGAGGAAGCGGAGTCGTACCGATTGACGCTCCTGCGGATATGCCATTGGGAAAATATCCGATCGATAGCGCCTTTCACTTCGTTGTTTTCCACACCCCGACCGGCGGGGCATCCGAACCAGTTGACTGTGGAGAAAATTGGTCGCCGTTGCGCATGTTGGGTCGATTTGGCGGCAAACCGATCGACGTTGGTCAAGTTTGGCGCGTATCACTTAGACCTGGGGAACCGACGGCGGTATGGGTCCAGATCGCCTTTGAGACACCCCTCCCGGCGCTGGAATCCTGGCCAACGGTGGATAGCTTGGGTCTCCGAGACTTTGCGGGACCATGAGCCGATTTCTCAAGGTTTTCCTGCGAGATCCGCTCGCCGCCAAAATCCAAGTCGCTGGTTTCGGAAAACATCCAGCATGGGATGATCATATCGATGATATCGGGCTGACTACGGAAACCTTGGTTCTGACCAAACAACTTCTCTATTCAGAGGGAATCGCCACCCACCTTGCCTCGGGCGCCTGGGATCAAATCGAAAAATCGGGGAATGCCATCGAGTTCGATCACCGGTTTGTTTGGGGCCGGGATCAACAAGCTATTGTCGGCGCCATCTGGGCCTCAGCAGATCGCAAAGGTCGCGCACGATTCCCTTTGGCGATCTGTGTGCAGTCCGGCCTGGACGGACCCCGGGCCGTCGATCTTTTATTTGATTTCCTGGAGAGACTTGGCACGGTCTGCCGGACTGCAAAAACCCAGGAAGAGATCCATGAGGCATTCCGTCGGGCGCGAGAGGAGTTGAATTACTCGAGCGCGCCTCCGGCCACCGATCGTCCCTTTGCCGAGATAACGGTTTCTGAGGAGAATTCGATTCTACCCGCCCTGGTTACTCTTTCCGCAGGTCTGAAAACTAAACGGCACCGCGGTCCTATGGAAACGGCCAAATCTAGCGGATCCCATTTTCGGTTAGCGGCCAGCTCTCCCCAAGCCAAAGAAAATCTTAGTTTCTGGTCCACCTATCTGACCGGAAGACTCAGCGGGTCTGGTCTGCCTTACATTGTCATCGCGGCGAAAGGAAGAGGGTGGGTCGATCTGATCGTCGGCGAACCGCTGCAGAATGATTTTTTTTGCCTGCGAGCCAACGAAAATGCGCTCCCGACCTCCTGGACTGAAATTGCTGGTACTGAGTTGAGCACTCTGCAATCAGAAGCCAAAGAATATCTGCAGTCGTACAAACTCGGACCGGCGAATTATTCTCCACCCCGCCGCTCCTGGTGGTCGAACCTGTTCAACAAGTGATTCTCCAGCGGGTTGAGACTAGAGAATTGGTCGAACTCTCTTCAGAGCCGGCAAATGGACCTCATCACTCCTTCTTAGCCCAAGGGAGTTAACGATTGGTTGTGGTCACCGCTGGATTCGGTTAAAATTGTTCGCGCCATGCCAACTGCCGAGAGGTACCAACAGTACGAGTTACTCCGGCGGGAGGACGGCAGCCTTTGGGAGTTGGGTCGGGGAGCGATGGGGATAACCTATAAGGCCTACGACACCAACTTGCGTTTTGCGGTCGCCTTAAAAGTCATTAATTCCGCTTATCTCGAAAGCGACACGGCCCGCCAACGTTTCCTGCGTGAAGCGCGTGCCGCTGCCGCCCTCCGACATCCAAACGTCGCTTCGGTCTTCAATCTCGGTACCGATCAGGAAAATTACTTCTACGTCATGGAGTTCATCGACGGGGAAACCCTGGAGGCTCGCGTGAAACGCGACGGGCCCCTGAAACCTGCCGAGGCTCTGAATATTGCGCTGCAGGTATCCCGCGCTTTAGCGGTAGCCGCAAAACAGCAACTGGTTCACCGCGACCTGAAGCCGACCAACTTGATGCTGACGGATCAAGAAGAGGAATTAACCGTCAAGGTCATCGATTTTGGATTAGCAAAAGTCGCTAAGGATTCCAGCGAAGACTCAGGCGCGCTCACGATGGGCGGATTTGTCGGCACCCCACATTTCGCCAGCCCGGAACAGGTGGAAGAGGGCGATGTGGATGTCCGCTCAGATATTTATTCACTGGGAGCCACCCTCTATTTCGTGCTGACTGGCCAATCGCCATTCTCGGGATCGGTTGGCCAAATCATGAGCCAGCACTTGTACAAGCCTCTTCCAATGGAGCCGCTCACCAGCTTGCCACGGTGCGTCGCCTCCTTGATCCAACGGATGATGGCGAAGGATCGCAATGCCCGACCCCAAACTCCCCAGGAATTGCAGAAAGCCATCCTGGCATGCCTCGATGAAATGCGTGGCTCACCTGCGCTCAGCCTCCAGGGCACCTTGGATCCCGCGGAGACTTCTGAAACCGTCGATCTTAGCTTCGCCTCGGACCAGCCCTTGGCCCCTGGCGTAATCCTCGCCCAATCTTACAGACTGGTCGAAGAACTGGTTGAATCTCCCCACGGGCGAAGGTTCCTAGCAGAGGATCTCCGGCACCATCGCCGGGTCAGACTACTGGTTCTAAGCATTGAATTTTTGGCAGACGCTTCCTCCGTTTCTGCGTTGCGAGAGGCGGTACGGCTGTTGCGGGAGTCGCCTCACCCGATGTTGCGGGAAGTTTATTCGCTGGAAACTTTCGGTGACTATAGTTTCCTGGTCGAGGAATACGTCGCCGGGAACACTCTGTTGGATCTTCTCCGGAAGCGCAGCGCGCTGACGGCGCCAGAGGTAGCTAGATTGCTAACTCTTCTGGCACCCTTGGCCGATCATGCGACCAGGTGCGGACTTAAATATGTCGACCTGGCATTATCCGGGATTCATTTGGTAGAAAGGACATCCACGGGGAGCGGAATTCGACCCGACGTTTTGTTACGCCCGGTCACTGCTTCGGACCCACTGGACGCGAAAGTCGACGCCATCGACTTTTCCTTTTCTAACGTGCACACCGGAACTTGGGCAGGGACGGCTACGCGGGTCCAAGGCAATACCGACCAGGGGCCGCCCGGCAGCCAGATGCGTCAGTTGAGTTTGCTCGCCTACGAATTACTTGGGGGACCCCGGGCCAGGCTTAACGTGACAGGGCAATATACGCCGGTGGCCACGCTGACGCGGGAAGGAAACGCTGTCTTACGAAAAGGACTGGTCGATGAATTTTCGTCGGCCGGCGAACTGGCTAGCAAATTGGCGGCGACCGTGGGAATCTCTTCCCCGCCTTCCATCACCTCTGATAAAAAGGCGTCGGTCGTTCCGGAGCCCAATCGTGATATTCCTCCGCCGAAGATTCCGGATCCTGAACCGGTCAAGCAAAAGCCAACGGTCCCCGGTTGGCTTTGGGCTTTGGTACTAGGCGTGATTGTCGTGGCGGGCGGCGGCGTTTATTATCTTCTAAACTCGTCGCGGCAGATCCAGGAAATCGCCACTTTATCCGTTAAGACCGAGCCCGCTGGCGCCGTCGTCCTCTTAGATGGAAAACCGGCCCAGGCATCACCTAACGTTTTCACCCACGTGCCGTTTGGGCCCCATCAACTTTCCGCCACCCTGGATAACTATGAACCGGTGACGCAGGACATTCAGGTCCGGAGCGGGATGAGCTCGGACATCCGTTTGCAACTCAAACCGGTTCCGGAGATCGCCGCTCTTTCAATCGTGACCGAACCGTTGGGCGCTGCCATCCTGCTTGATGGAAAACCGCCCCAAGTGCCCCCGAATACTTTCACCCATGTAACCGTCGGTCCCCATCAGATTTCCGCGGCTCTGGATACTTATGAACCGATCAAACAGGAGATCCAGGTCCGTAGAGGGATGAATCCCGAAATTCATTTGCAACTCAAACCGCTCCAGGAGATCGCTTCTCTCTCCATCGTCACCGAACCAACGGGCGCTTCTATCCTGCTCGATGGCAAACCGCCGCAAGTCCCCCCAAATATCTTCACTCACGTGCCGCTCGGTACTCATCAAGTTTCCGCCGCTCTGGATAGTTATGAGCCAGTCAAACAGGATATCCAGGTGCGCAGAGGGATGAGTCCAGACATCCATTTACAACTTAAACCGCTCCAGGAAATCCCTTCTCTTTCAGTTCTGATTGATCCGCCCGGCGCTGCCCTTCTACTGGATGGAAAACCGCCTCAGGTGCCGCCGAATACTTTCACCCATGTGGCCGTTGGCCCGCATCAGATTACTGCCACTCTGGACGCCTACGAACCGCTCAGGCAGGATATTCAAGTGCGCCGAGGGATGAATCCCGACCTTCGTTTGCAACTCAAGCCGCTTCTGGAAATCCCTTCTCTCTCAGTCCTGACCGATCCGTCCGGCGCCTCCGTCCTCCTCGATGGAAAACCGCCCCAAGTGCCGCCGAATACCTTTACTCACGTCCCGTTCGGTCCCCACCAACTTTTGGCTACCCTGGACGACTATGAACCGCTCAGGCAGGACATTCAGGTGCGTAAAGGGATGAACCCGGAGTTCCATTTGCAGCTGAAGCAGCTCCAGGAAATCGCTTCTCTTTCGGTCCAAACCGAACCCTCCGGGGCATCGATCCTGCTCGACGGAGAACCGCCACAGGTGCCCCCTAATACTTTCACTCACGTACCGTTCGGTCCTCATCAACTCTCTGCCACTCTGGATAATTACGAACCGATCAAGCAAGACGTTCAGGTACGCAGAGGAATGAGCCCGGAGATCCGTTTGTTGCTTAAACAGATTCAGGAAATCGCGGCTCTCTCGGTCCTCACCGAGCCATCCGGGGCCACGTTGTTGTTAGACGGTAAGCCTCCGCAAATTCCCCCAGACACGTTTACTCATGTGCCCTTTGGCCCTCATCAACTTTCGGTGGTTCTTGATAACTATGAGACGGTCAAACAGGATCTGCAGGTGCGCGGAGGGATGAATCCCGAAATAAAATTGCCACTCAAGCCGATCCAGGAGAATGGTCGCGAAGCATTTTCCGCGTTTCTTCGCGATGCCCAACTAGGGGACTCCACCGCCATGAAAAGAGTCGGTCTCCTCTTCCTGAAAAAAGGCACCCCAAACGATGATGTGGAAGGATTTAATTGGCTTAACCGGGCTTTTAATGCACCAAATCGCAACCTGGAGGCTGGAGCATTTCTCGCGGATTGTTACCTGAGCGGGAAAGGAACAAAACCAGATGTGCAAAAGGCTGAAGACATCATCATGCCTTTGGCTGCGCAAAACGTCGTCCCAGCCATGACTTTAGCCGGCAGGCTTCTGCAACACAAAGCGGATCTGAAACGAGCGGAAGCGAATGGAAATGCCAGTCCAGCGGTCCAGAAACGATTGATTGCCCAAGCAGACGACTTGGACCGGCTAGCCCGACAATATTGGGAACGCGCCGCGAAAGATGATTGGAACGCGGCCGCCCATCTGGGCAAATGTTACGAAGAAGGCTGGAGCGGCGTGGATAAGAATGAAGCCCAGGCAGAAAAACTCTACAAAGGGGGAGTAGAGCACGGAAATGCATTGAGCATGCTTTTCTATGGTCTAATGATTCAGAACAAGCCCGGACGCCGCCCGGAAGCTGAGAACCTGATCAGCCGGGCCGCCGCGGTCGGCATTCCGTCGGCGATAAAATGGTGTAAAGATAATAACGTGCCGTTTAGCGGAAGAAAACCCGAGGAAGAAGCCCAGTAAGAAGTGGGCATATCTGCAGCCTGGGCCGGGAAAACATAGCCAGGCTTCAACCAATAGACGCTAGCTTAGTGAAAGCCTCGGCGTGGAGAACGCATTTGTCCCAGAGGGACAGCGTGATCGTAGCCTGGCACGAAGTGCCTGGGAAAGCGCCTCTCGAAAGAGCCGTCCCGTAGGGTACGGTATGATCGGGCGCAACTGGTTTCCACAGATCATTCTATTCTGCTTAGCGACACCGCATTTGAAATCTCCTCCTCCAATCTTCGAATCGGCGCGCCCACGCGCAGGAATCACACCGTACCCTACGGGACGGCTCTTTCGGGGTGCGCTGTCCCAGGCACTGCGTGCCAGGGTACGATCATGCTGTCCCTCCGGGACGAAATGCATTCGCCGAGGCTTTGATTAAGTTGGTGCCTATGGGGTGAACCCTGGCTTACCAAAAAAACGTGGCAGCCCTCACAAGGCGCTACGTTGTCACGCCTTGTTCGAAACACCCGGTCCGCCGGGTTGGAGGTGCTGAAGGGCAAGGGAAAACGGAATCCGGGAAATCATAAAAAGAAGTCCGCTATCACTGGCCGACGTATTCCGGATCAAGGCCTTGGGCTTGGGCGATCGTGCCGGACTGGAGTGGAGCATCGAATTCGTAGGCGTAACCATCGATCAAGGATTCGCCCTCAAGATTGTAGCGCATCCGGACGTCCTTAGCGGTAGGCGAAGTTTCACGACTGCGGGTGGTCCGAATGAGTACTGCTCGGACCTTTTTCTTTTTCAGCTCCTGTTTTTTCTCCGGCGTAAGCTGGCTAAAAAAAGCCTTGGCGTTATTCTCGGCCACGCGGCGTTGCTCCTCGGTCGCTTTGTGCCGAATCAACAGCGTCTGAGTTTGGATGGTGCGAATGAAGGTGTGCTCCCCCCACCCGAAGGCCAAGGAGGTGCCCAGGGCGATGCAGGAGGCGAAAGCCGCGACCTTGAATATTCCGCTCTTCATAGCAGTGAGTTAGTAATGATGTGTTGAGGTTGACGTCTTTACGCACCCGCTCCGTCAAAAGGCCAAGCGTTACTTGCTAACCAAAGATAAACTCCCCGCGAACACGTTCGATCGTTGCCACTGAATACCCTGTTGTAAATAGATGTTGCACGACTGACAAGCAAACCCAATCGCGTTTCCGCCTCATGCTGACTCCTCGAAATTTACTCCAATTCGCGGCTTTAAGCGCTCTGCTGGCTTTGCCGAACGGCACCTTGCCAGCGAGAGACAATCTGCCACCGGTGGATATCCAAGTGCAAGCCAATGGATTTGGCAGGGCGAGTTCGGCGGATATTACTGCCTTGCTGGAGTCGACAGCTCTGACCGTTTGGCGATATTGCCAGAAGACCCAACTCGCCGAAATCGATGTCTACCATCGGACTGATTACCCGCAAACCGACTTGAAGCGCACGCCAAACGGCCACGTCGCCATTGGGTTGGCGGTTCAGGACACTCATTGGGCACAGTACAGCTTTCAGTTTGCCCACGAGTTCTGCCACGCCCTGGCCAACTTCAGCAATCGGCCAGAAAGGTTGGTCCGGTATCCATCTCGAGCCAATTTTTGGCTGGAAGAGAGTCTTTGCGAGACTGCTTCTTTATTCGCTTTGCGAGCGATGAGCCGCACCTGGAGGATCGCTCCTCCGTACTCGGCTTGGAAGAGCTATGCTCCTTGGCTCTATGCCTACGCGCAACAGCGCATGGCGCTGCCGGAACACCGACTTCCGAAAGGGACCAAATTTGCCGAGTGGTTTAATGAGCATCAGTCTGCGCTCCGCCGTGATTCCGCTCAACGGGATTGGAACACGGTTATTGCTATCCAAATGCTGCCGGTCTTCGAATCCCAGCCGCGCGGGTGGGCCACGATCACATTCTTGAACCGCTCTTCCGTGAGCGGGGATGAATCGTTGGTCCAGCACCTCGCTGATTGGCGCGCTCGATGCCCGCCGGAACTGCGCCCTTTTATCGACCATCTCGCCGCGGTCTTTGCCATAAAACTAACGCACCTTCCAAAACGATAGGCACCCTCATCGTTTTAATCTTCTCTGAAAAATCGCGCTTCAGGAAATAATCGCGCTTCAGGAAATCAGCGCCCCGGGGCACGATTCCATTATTTTATTCTGTAACTCCTGCAACTCCTGAACTCCTGCAACTTCTCTCACCCAAAAGTCCCGCACCTGCGACGCAAAGATTGCACATTGCGAACCCAATGGTTGCTATCTCGCGATGGAGTTTGATATAGGTGGCGGTTGTGAAACCCTTCATGGCGAACTATCTCGGGGCCACCCGCTGGCTAGTAGGCTGCAGCCTGAATCTCATCTTTTTTGGTGCTTCCATTTTGCATGCGCAGAATGTCTGGCAAGGCCCGACTACCGACGCGAGTTGGTTCACGCGCGGAAATTGGACCCTCGGAGAACCGACGGTTACGCAAAACGTCTTGATCGACAATGGCAGCACCGCGCAAGTTGCCGGCGGAACTGGAAACGCCAACGGTTTGACGGTGGGAGGCTCAGTGGCCGGCAGCACCCTTCAGTTCCTACCCGGGGGCGTATTGAATACCAGCGGCCCGGTGGTTATTGGAGTCGGAGGAACGCTTCGTTTTAGCGGCGGACTCCTAAACGTAAACGCTCCACAACTTGTCAACAACGGCACCATGTTGTTTGATGGGTCGCCAGACGAGGGGGCGGGCGGCGATGTGGTAGGCACTGGCAGCTTGGTGATGGATATTTCCGGTACCTTGTCGGTAGATGGCAAATTGACCTACAGTGGCGCCACCATGCTCCTCTCTGGTACTCTCAAAGCGGATACGGCAACGGCACTCAGCCCAAATTCGGCTTTTACTCTTAGCTCCGCCTCCACTCTCAATTCGAACGGGTTCGACAACACGATTGGCTCGCTTTCCGGAACTGGGACCGTCTTGAACAATGGAGAAACTGCGGCGACCTTAACCGTTGGCAATGACAACACCAGCACCACCTTCGGCGGAGTGCTGAAAAATGGAACCAGCGCTCTAGCGTTGACAAAGATAGGGACTGGCACGCTGGCCCTTACCGGGGTCAACACTTATACCGGTACAACGACGGTGAACAGTGGCAGTCTGATCGTCAACGGGTCAATCGCTAGCCCGTTGACCGTGGTCAACGCCGGCGGACTTCTGGGTGGACACGGCACCATTGGAGGTGACCTCGTGAACAGCGGAATCGTGGGCCAAGGCAATTCAACCGAGACCCTCACCGTCGGCGGCAACTATACCCAGAACCCGGGCGGCACGCTGCGAATCGGAGTGGCGGGCGTTGCACCGGGTCAACATGACTTGATTGCGGTCAACGGTCATGCGGCGGTGGGCGGGACTCTGCAGTTTATCAGCTTGGGGGGCTTTACTCTCCAACCGGGCAACCAGGTTACGTTTCTGACCGCTAAGAACGGAGTTAGCGGGACGTTCAGTAACATCCAGAACCAAGTGACTACCGGCACGATCGTTAATGCGACGATCACCTCGTTAGCCGACTCGATCGTGCTGGAGGCAACCCAAGGCTCCTTCGCGAATACCCAGGGGGTGGCTACCACGCCGAATGAAGCAGCAGTAGCCAAAGCGCTCGACAGCGCGGCCGGCGATCCCCGAGAGGCGGCTTTATTTGCCTTCCTCAATAGTCAACCGCTGGCAAATCTTCCCCACGATCTAGCCCTGATCGCACCTACCCAAATAACCTCGATCAATGCGACGGCTGTGTCTGTCGGTAAGGTCCAGGTCTCCAATATTGGGCAGCGTCTGGCCAACGTTCGCGGCGGCAGTACCGGATTCAGCTCGGCAGGGTTTTCACTAAACGGCGGCTCGGGCGGCGAAGGTCTTGCCGGGGTGAGCGGACCAGAAGGTAAAAGCGGACCGCCAGTCTTTGCACCCACGCCCGACAATCGCTGGGGAGTTTTTGTGACGGGTCTGGGCGAGTTCACCGACGTCGACAGCACTCCCAACGCAGCCGGCTACAACGTTGACACCGGAGGTTTTACCTTTGGACTGGACTACCGGCTAACGCCGAATTTCGCGATCGGGTTGACCGCGGGCTACGCCCATACCACCGTCAACCTCGACGGCGGCGGCCACATCGATGTGAACGGCGGGAAAATGGGGCTTTATGCCACGGCTTTTGCGAACGGGTTTTACCTGGATGCCGCAGCCACTGGAGGCCCAAGCGGATATAACACTCACCGAACTGCGCTTCAGGGCACAGCAAGCGGCAGCACGGACGGGGCCGATTTCAATGCTCTGGTGGCCGGAGGTTACGATTGGAAAAAGGGCAACTTGACGATCGGGCCTACGGCCAGCTTTCAATACAGTTACGTTGGTCTGAATTCCTTTAGCGAAACTGGGTCTCTAGCGCCCCTGAATTTCCCTGATCAAAACACCGAATCCGAACGCACGGCTTTCGGGGCGAAAGCCTCTTACGAGTTTAAAGTGGGTCAAATCACTGTCCTACCCCAAGTCAACGCGGCCTGGCAGCACGAATTCGGAAGTACCGCCTATTCGGTCGTCGCGGGTTTCGCCAGCGGAGCGGGAAACAACTTTACCGTCAGTGGGCCTGACATTGGCCGGGATAGTCTCCTGGTCGGAGCCGGAGCGACGGTCATTTGGAACGAACGCGTTTCCACCTATGTCTTCTATGACGGTGAGTTCGCCCGGACAAATTACATTTCTAACAACGTCTCGGCCGGCGTTCGCATAGCATTTTAGTGTTTAGCTTCAATGGTCCTCGTCCCCGATCTCGATCTCTGGTGGCGGTGCGGAGTGATGGAGTGATGGAGTGGTGGAGTGATGGAGTGATGGAGTGATGGAGTGATGGAGTGGTGGAGTGATGGAGTGATGGAGTGATGGAGTGATGGAGTGGTGGAGTGATGGAGTGATGGAGTGATGGAGTGATGGAGTGGTGGAGTGATGGAGTGATGGAGTGGTGGAGTGATGGAGTGGTGGAGTGATGGAGTGGTGGAGTGATGGAGTGGTGGAGTGATGGAGTGGTGGAGTGATGGAGTGGCTTTTGTCCCGGACGGCTGATCGTCGCCAGGCACGAAGTGCCTGGGAAAGCCATGCAGCGAGGCCCGTCCCGGGAGGGACGGTCGAAGTCATTCAGTCCCGAATGGCGCGAGGATAAGGGCTATTTATGATGGGTTCTTTGTCCCGAAGGGACAGCAGAATTTAGCGCAGGGTTTCAACCCTGGGAACCCTCAAAAAAACGGTTTGCCCTGAAGGGGCGAGAGATGCGGGTACCAGATGAAGCTCGCACTTATTGGCGGGCAAAAGTCAGAATGCGGAACTGGGACGTGCGACAATTGGACATCGGACCCTGCTTCTGCCGGGTTAGGACGTTCGATCTGGCGCCCTTTCAGGGCGCGCCGCTTTTGGTGGACGATTCCCAGGGTTGAAACCCTGGGCTGAGTTCTATAGCCCCTTCGGGGCACAAAACAAAGGCCTCAGACCTCAGTCTTCTAGTAGAATCAGGCCTTTTTCGGCGAGTCGTTTGATCACTCGGAGACCCTCTGGAATTACCCTGTCCAAGGAGACTTTTTGTTCCAAGGCCAGTCTCCTCAAATGTCTCTCCAAAGTCTCCCGCCCGTCGAACCGGGCGGCCAATTGAGCGATTACGGCATCCAGGCCGATCTTCGCCGGCAGATCATCCAATCGCTCAAGATAGCTTTGCTCAATCCTCCAGGCGCCGTTTTGCGGGGTCGCCTCGCTGACCAATCGGACCTCTGGAGCAAGCTTGGGCCGGACAGCTAACAATTCCTGTTCACGGCGCGATTCCAGAACATCCAACGTCAAAAATCGCTGGCGTAGAGCATCTCCAACCGAGCCGGCCGGCCGTTTTTGCATTTCTTCTACCCAAAACCAAGGCTTTCCTTGACGTCTCCGCAGACTGATCAAACCGCCAAAGATCCCCTTCACCCGACGCTCTTTAAGATGAAAGATTCGCTTTTCTAACGATGCCGCCGCGACCTCGGGGTCAAATCGGCTCTGCTCCAGCGCACGTTGGCGCGCGTATTCCCAAGGGCTGAACTCGTACCCTTGCCAGATATGGACATCACATTGGGATTCTGCAAACCAATCCCTTAAGCGCTCCTGCCAAGGTTCTGAGGCAAATTCCACCCATTCGCAAAGCATTTGGAATATCCCGTTTTTTTCGAGAAATTCGGGAGCCATCCGCGCCAGCGATTCCACAAAGCCGTCCAGATCCATCGGATTGTCACAGCAAACCATTCCCGAGACCGGAACGACAAAGAACGGAGGGTTGCAGATTATGGCCTCGAATCGGGAGCCGGCAACCGGCTCGAATCGATCGCCCGGCAGGAATGAGACGTTGCGGACGCCGTTCAAGGCCGCGTTTATTTGGCAAAAATCGAGGGCTCTCTGGTTGATGTCGGTGCCGATCACGGATTCAGCGCGGGACGCCGCCGCCAGCGCCAGCGCCCCACAACCGGTACCGAGATCGAGTGCTCTTTCGCCCGGTCGAAGCATGCTGCAGCTTCCTAGCAGCCTGGTCGTTGGATTCACGCCCAAGACCAGATCAGGAGGACAGGTCCGGGCTCGGCGCCGCGAATCGCACGCCACAATTAACTCCCCAAAAGGAGTTAGCCGGCAAGCCGGTTGAAGCTGATCGCCATCACCTTCCAATAGTCCAATCGTTAGGAAATTTTGTAGAATCGCCTTCGGAAAGAGTTTCTCCGCCCTGGCTGATTGAAACCGGCTCGCCTACGGAAAAGAGTCGGATCAGCACCTCAAGTAGACCGTCGTCGTGGATGATCGGATCGGCGGCCAAGGGCAAATCCTGGTTGCCTAGAGAGGATCCTTCTATTTCCAGGCGGCTCAGGCTTTCTTCCGTATAGCCCTGTTCCCGCAAGAATTGACCGATCCGTTGAGCAGCGTCACTCAGGATCTTCATGTAGCCGTTCAGCGCTGTTCAATCACGGAGAGACGAACTGTGCCGAGGAAGCAACAAATTCTGCCGGAAAGGTGTCGTAACTGTTTACGGCTCCCAGATCGGGCAAGGACGCTACCACATAACAGTTGGTCCCCACGGACTCGTGGGTTACCACGTCAAAAATCATAATACAATGCAAGTGGGTAGGCTCCACCCAGTCGGCGCCAAGCGACTGACCATTGGACTCCGCCTTCTTTTGGGCGGCAGCCTTGGCCTGGACGTATTTCGCCTGCTGCTTCGGGTTGGGGTCGAGGGTCTGGACGGCTACGTAACGGCGCGAGGGCCTGGCCTTTTTTCCACTGGCTACTTGGGAAAAGTATTCGTTCGAGACCTTATTAGCTGCTGCCTGTTGGTCCGGCGAAATCTTACAGGCCACCAAGACGTGCTGACCCAGTCCATTCGGACCGACCCACCCAGCGCATCCATTGGAGAATACGGCCAGGGCAGCGAACCAGGCGAAAAGAGAAAATTTAGACTTCATAATCCGACCGCTAGTAGTAAAGGACTTTTGGAATAAAAACAACGGCTTCCCAAGGTAAATACCGTGATTGCTGCACCATGCGCTAGCCGATGATAACGGTGGGACAACCGATGACAATGACACCGCCATGTACCGTGGGATCTCCCATCCGCGCAGCCATCAGATTTCCAATCAGAACCGTCGGTGAGCCCATGGCGATGGAGTCGGGCGGTCCGACACACACGCACATGTCGGTTGCGCGAGCGGCTGGTTGGCCGCCGATGAGGACGGTGGGGCAACCGGGGGGCAAGATCGGACCGCCGACGTGCGGGATCGGAGGTACCCCTGGAGTGACCATTGGACAGGTGTGCATGTCACCGATTCTGGCGGCTGGAGGCATGTTTAACAGGATTTGAGGTTAGTTTTGTTAGGAACGGGCAGACTTCTGTCCTGATTTAGAGTCGTCAGCGATGTCGGGCTGAGTCGGGTTCGCCTTCGTTGGATCTTGCGGGGCCGTTGGGCTGCTGCCACTACCGGAACCGGCAGCTCCGCCACTGTTGATCATCACCAGGGTTCCCTGGATAGAAACTCCCGCGGGGCTGATGGCGATAAAGTTTCCACCCACCTTGAGAGTTAACTGCACACCGGCCTCGATCACGGCATTCATCCCGGCTTTCAAATGGATTTCCTGCCCAGCATCGACGGCGTGTTTCATCCCGATCTTTTCCTGCTGAGAACCGCCGACCGTGAGTGATTGGTCGCCGTCCATCTTCTCATTGCGGTTCCCGGTGACGTGCAAATGATCATCTTTGCCGACCGATTGTTTTCTGACCCCGTTAATCACCACATCCTGATTACCCTCGCCGCTGTCGACGCCACCGACCAGCAGCTGCATGTTATTACCCACTTGCTCCACGTGGTCATGGCACACCTTAATGTGCTTGTCATGATAGACCATCTCGCGCTGATCTCCTGATTTGGAGCCGTCTTTTTCCTGACCGATGATTTGATGTCGATTATTTAAGTTGCGGGCCAGCGAGTCATTTTTGGTGGTGAATTCCAAATTCCGTTCGGCGTGTAAAAATATTTGTTCCTTGCCCTTAGTATCGTCGAATCGAAATTCGTTAAAGCCGGAACCACCCAAGGTGGTGTTCGATTTAATACCGCTCACGTTGGCATCGTTTTTATGCTTCGAGTCCAAACCATCGCCAAGGTAGGGTGGCGTTTGTTCGGCATTGTAAACGCTCCCGACGATGACCGGCTCGTCGGGGTTGCCTTCGACAAAGGCCACCAGGACTTCCTGTCCGAGACGCGGCCAAAAAGAGCCGCCCCATCTTTTACCGGCAAACGTTTGGGCGACCCTGATCCAACACGAACTGTTTTCGTCATTCTTTCCTTCGCGATCCCAATAGAACTGCACCTTGATCCGCCCATACTTGTCAGTGAAAATCTCCTTCCCGCTTGGACCGGTGACCAGAGCGTTCTGAACGCTGGCAATAAATGGCTTGGGCGTCCGATTTTGGGGTCGGTACGGCAGGGCCAGCGGGATACAGTTGAACGAATTCGAATAGAACAAACCGCTTCCTGAACCTCCGGAAACGAACTCATTCGACATGGAAGCCTGGTGTGAAACCGAGACCAGCACGTAATCTCCTTCGGCATCAAAGTGACGCTTCAAGGTAAATTTATGGCCGCTGACAAAGTTACTGCAGGCCGAGCTCCCCGTGATGGTAATCGCCGGCACCGTCTCAGCTTGCATGCGCAGCTTGACGGTGCGCTTGTTGTCATCAAAAATCTTTTGCAGCCGCGCTGGCTGATCGCCCCCACTCGGAGAAACTCCGTCAAATCGGACCGCGTACCCACCGGGAAAGTCGTAGATCTCCAGCGGTTCGTTGGCCGCCACTTTCAACTTGTGTGAGACCGTGCCGACCTCAATAGAGTCGACGATATTTTCTTTCGCTTCCAGATTCTGCTTAGGTTGTTCAAACGAGTGATCCCAGAGGGTATACTTTGAAGAACGCAACGCCTGGGTCTTTTGCCAGCCGAAGATCTGGTCGCCGATCTGTGGCCCGCCTCTTATGACGTCATATCTGGCGTTTGGCCGGCCCGGAACGGTCTCATGAGACTGTGGCGTGTCCGCCATCACCATCTTGTGACTACCGTCCGAATGTTTAAAATAATAATAAATCCCCTCTTCCTCCATCAACCGGCTGGCAAAGTTGAAATCGGTCTCCCGGTATTGGACACAGTATTCCCTGAACTGATAGTCACCTCGCAATTGGTAGTCGCAGTCGAATCCCTGAAAAATGACCTTGAGAATGTCTGGCACCGACTTTTGCTGGAAAATGCGACTCACCGCCCGACGAGTAAGTAACCAAATTTTCGGAACAACTTCCGCGGAGAAAAAGGTAAATCGCTCATTTCGGTCCCCCTCCGAAAAATTGGAACAGAGCCCGTTGAGATATCGCCAGTCGGTGTCTCCATCAGCACCGAGCAGGGCAATTTTTAGAGTTATCTCACCGCCCACGAGCTTGCTGAAATCGATTGACGTGGCATTTTCCGCGATCAGGTTGATATCGAACTTGAACAGATTGCTGATCTGCTCGAAACCGCTGAAAGCCGTGACCAACAGATCGTCGGCCCCAAGGGGGGTAGTGACCTGCAAAAGCCGGTTGGCCTGAGAAAATTGCGCCATAGTAAATTACTGACCTTTGATTAAGACACTAACGAGTTGCGGGTAGCCGGGCGGATCAATAGCTGAGTTTAGGACCTGTCTTTAGCTGTAGCTGTAATGGAAGGTACCGTCCGTGACCGCGACATCCACCTTCTCAGTGGTACTGCCGTCCATCAAGCGGGTGAGAAGTTCGCGGCTCAGCTCTGGCAATAGCGTCTGGGTCAGAATCGCATCGACCATCCGCCCGCCGCTTTCAAGCTCAGTACAACGACTGGCGATGAGTTCAACGACCGCGTCATCATAGTTGAATGAAATTTGCTGATTCTCTTTGACCCTCTTTTGGATCCGGCTGAGCTGGAGGCGGATAATTGACCTGAGCATTTGATCGCTCAATGGATAATAGGGTATGACCACCAACCGGCCTAACAAGGCGGCCGGGAATACTTTCAACAATGGTTGCCGGAGCGCTTTCGCGACACCGTCCGGGGAAGGCATCATCTCCGGGTCCTTGCACATGTTCATAATCAGATCACTTCCGACATTGGTGGTGAGCAAGATGATAGTGTTCTTGAAATCAATAAGTCGACCCTCGCCATCTTCCATCATTCCTTTGTCGAAGACCTGGAAAAAAATCTCGTGCACATCGGGGTGCGCTTTCTCGACTTCATCCAGGAGCACCACGCTGTAGGGCCGCCGGCGGACCGCTTCCGTCAGGATACCACCTTCTCCATAACCTACGTATCCAGGAGGCGCCCCCTTTAACGTCGAGACCGTGTGGGCTTCCTGGAATTCGCTCATGTTAATCGTGATGATGTTGCTTTCACCCCCATAGAGCGTCTCCGAAAGAGATAGGGCGGTCTCAGTTTTTCCGACTCCGCTCGGCCCCGCCAAGAGGAAAACACCAATCGGTTTGCTGGGGTTGTCGAGCCCGGCCCGCGAGGTTTGAATCCGCTTAGCGATGGCTTCCAGACCGTGACGCTGGCCGATGACCCGCTTCTCGAGATTGTCCGCCAAAGCTAATACCGCCTGAATCTCATTTTTCACCATCCGGCCTACTGGAATGCCGGTCCAGTCCGCCACCACTGACGCCACCGCCTGCTCGTCCACGCTCGGAAAAATCAGGGGATTCTCGCCCTGCATTAAGTTGAGCTCTTTCTCTAACTCGCGCAGTTTGGTCAGCAGCATCTCACGATCTTCGGTTTTGATCTCATCCGACTTCGTTTCGCCATTCTTCGCCGCCCCGCCTGCCGCGCCTAACCGCAGCTCCCGGCGTCGCTTGAGAATTTCGTCTACCGCCTCCTTTTCCTTTTTGTAAGCTGCCTCCAGGACGATCAGGCGATCCTTCTCCGAAGCCAAGGTGGTTTCGATGCCTCTTTTGCGCTGCTGATGATCGATACCAATGGCAGATTCGCGCCCGATGATCGCCAGCTCGCTTTCGAGGGCGGAAATACTGCGCTGACATTCCTCCAAAGCCGGCGGCGTAGCGTGCTGGCTGATGGCCACCCGCGCGCAGGCCGTATCGATCAAACTGACCGCTTTATCTGGCAACTGCCGGGAGGGAATGTATCGGTGTGACAAACGAGCTGCTGCTTCCAGAGCCTCGTCGAGTAAGTCCACCTGGTGATGTTTTTCCAGCACCGGAGCAAGCCCTCGTATCATCAGGACTGCCTTGTCTTCGCTCGGTTCTTCTACCTTGATCACTTGAAACCGGCGGGTGAGCGCCGGATCCTTCTCAAAATATTTTTTATATTCTGCCCAAGTCGTGGCGGCGATGGTTCGCAAAGTGCCCCGGGCCAGAGCCGGCTTTAACAAGTTGGCGGCATCCCCCTGTCCCGCGGCGCCCCCGGCTCCGATCAAGGTATGGGCCTCATCGATAAAGAGAATGATCGGCTTCGGCGAGGCTTGCACTTCATCAATCACCTGGCGCAAGCGATTCTCGAATTCACCTTTCATACTGGCCCCGGCCTGTAGCAACCCGAGATCCAAAGTTCGCAGCGACACCTCTTTGAGCGCCGGAGGAACATCACCAGCCGCTATCCGCAGGGCAAAACCTTCCACCACGGCCGTTTTGCCGACCCCAGCTTCGCCGGTCAGGATCGGGTTATTCTGACGGCGACGCATCAGGATATCAACGATCTGCCGAATCTCTTCATCGCGTCCCAGGATCGGGTCGATCTCTCCTTTTCTGGCCTTCTCTGTCAAATCAACAGAGAATTTTCCGAGAGCTTCCTGCTTGCCCATCGCTGCAGGAGACATCGCGCCGCTCGTTTCTCCCGGCGCCACCCCTCCGGCTCCAGCCTGCTCAGCTGCCCCCATCGATTCTTCCGGGGATCCGCCCACCACCCGAGCGAAGTTGTCCGTCAGAGCTTCCAGTTTAATATTAGAAAACTCTTTGGACAGATTGAGAAAAAGGTTACGGAGGCTTGGCGTCTTCAGCAGCGCCACCACCACGTGCCCGGTCCGAACGCGGTTTTCTCCGAAAAGGAGCGATCCAAAGACCCATCCACGTTCGACCGCTTCTTCAAGATGCGGCGAGAAATCGGAGATCGACGTGGCCCCGCGCGGTAACCTGTCCAACGCCGCCGTAAGGTCTGTCGCAAGACGAGACGAGTTCACAGAGAAGTGACCAAGGATCCGGTGCAGATCCGAGTCCGCGAGCTGAAAAACTTGGAAGAGCCAGTGCACGAGTTCCACGTACGGATTGCCTCGCATTTTGCAGAAAATCGTAGCGCTTTCGACGGCCTTGTAGGCCAACGGATTGAGTTTGCCAAAAAGGATTGCTCTTTTGATTTCAGACATGGGGTTTCATCGCAGATTGCGGGTTTTCAGGTTGATTCTGGGCGTTAGGCTGGTTGAAGCTTCGGCACCAGGAAGGGGAATCGAGCCTTGCTGTATCATTTATTCAGTTTCCTGAATTGGATACAAGTTCGGGATCAAAAATCGCATCGTCAGGATCTCGCGTGAAGGGTTCGCTCTTAAGCCAGGTCGTCCACCCGAGCAACGCGCCCTGGCCCAAAGAAATAGCAGGTACGGCGGCGGCCTTGACCACGCATTGGAGATCCCAATAGAACTCCTGATTTATATAGTTGAGGACCCAATCCTTTAAACGCTTAAAGCTGTGACCGGTCGGGACCAGGCGTTGCAGGTCGGCCAATTCCATCGGCCCCATCCGAACTCGAAATTTAAGTTGGACCTCATACTTCCGTTCCCCGGCGATGGCGCTAATCCCTAGAGTTCCGGTTTCCGGTGAGTCGCCCAACCGGCACTGATTTTCCTTGGGGATTTTCATCCAGTAGCCTTCGAATTCCCTGATCTGGGTCGGGATACCAAAGAAATCCGCCAGGATCGCTTCCAGTCCTTCGGCGTTTAGCGTTTGCGCCGACAAGCGACCGGCAAAATGAATCTTCGACCAATCGGGGACCGAGTCTCGTCGCTGCGAGGAAGAGGTCCCATTGCCAAAGAAACTTCCGAAATAGTCCGCAAAACGAGAATTGTCGGTGCGGTCGAAATCAACGCTCTTCTCGTTACTCGCCCACGCCCGGTAAAAGAACGAGAGCATTCGATGATGGAAAATATCCATGAACCTGACCAACGTCGGATCATGAGCGTTGCGCAGCCGGTCGCGGGCAAAATCTGTCAACTGTTGAGGTAAAGGCCCATTCGGACCGAACATCCCAAGGAAGTTTACATAGATCCGGATTAATTCCCCGACGCGTTCGATATTCTCAATACTTGAGGGAGCGAAAGCGAGGGAGGGGATCTGGCAGAAACGCAAAAAATCCTCTTCTAACCGGATCGAAGACGCCGACTCGCGGTCGGTCCGCATACTCTGCCTCCAGTCTCCGCACCGCCTGAAAGAAGTTGAAGGCATGCGGCCGCAGGGACATCTCCGCAGCTATGCTATCTGACGTTTGCCGATCAGACTCGGCCATCGCATTACCTCCCCTCGTCGTTGTGAGATAAGCACGGTCTCGGTAAAGGAGTTAATTGAAACGTAACGAGCAAAAAAATGCGCCAGCACGACCCCAAGGACGAAAATACCGGAGCCCTCAAAGGCTTCCTCGTCCACGGTAACCCTGATTTCCAATCCACGCGCGAAGGTCAAAGGACCGCCACCGCCCACCCTGCGGACGATCGGACTGGCCACCACCGAACGAATGCCGTCGACCTGACGCAGGGTAAAAACGTCGTTTGGATTGACGTAAAGCTTCAGCAGATCACGTAAAG
Source organism: uncultured Verrucomicrobiae bacterium (assembly GCA_963808535.1). Lineage (GTDB taxonomy): Bacteria > Verrucomicrobiota > Verrucomicrobiia > Chthoniobacterales > JAFAMB01 > JAFAMB01. The sequence goes on from CAWEGF010000009.1 coordinate 56,204, forward strand.
CGACGGCACCCTGTCCATCTTTGGCATCTAACAAAGAAAGGTAGTTCAGAGATAAGTGGCTAATCACTCTCCAGGAGGGATCACCTTCAGCCGTCGAAGCGATCGGCACGGTGGGAACGGCGACCCACCTGATGGAGGCTACCGGAGAGTAAAGTTCGGTCGCCAGGTCGCTATCACCCACCGAGATCGGCAATTGAATCGGCAAATGACGATTGGTACACAGGGCGGTGATGCTGAGTTGGCTTAACTGTCTTTTGTAGGGCGCCACCTCGCCATCGACTAAAGAGATAAAGACTTCGCTGCCGGCATAGGAGGATACGGCGCCGAATTTCTTTTCTTTGGCGGTCAAGACCCTCGGCATGCGATGGACAGTGTAATAAGCACCTGATCGTCCTTCGCTATCGCGGGCCAGGTAAAACGGCTCAAACCGCTGTTCTTCATTTATTCTGGCCAGAATGCCGACCACGCTCTGGATCTCGTAGACTTCAAAATCGATCGGGCGGGTCCGTTCAGGCACGATATGAAACTCACTAAACCGGTCTGAAATCAGAATTGGATCGAGCCTCTTGGGGAAAAGATTGATCACTGGAGTACAAAAGAGGGCCAGGCTATTGGCATCGATCCGATTATCGAGCTTCGGTTCGGCGACCCGCAGGGCGATGACAATCTCCAAGCGGTCCCCTTCGCATCGTTGGAAGGCTGAGGCCAGTCCGGTTAGCTCAAAGAAAAGAAAACGCTGCGGGCAAGCAAAGTACTCTTTTAGCAAGCGATAGCCCTCGAAGCTGCGTGGACTCCGTGGCAAAAGCGCCTCACTCTCCCGGAACCCGACTTGCTGAATGGTCGAGGCGGGCAAGATCTCGTGAAATTGACCCGGCCCTTTCGAATTCTGAACAATCACGTGAGTTCCGCGGGCGAAAATCTGTTCGTAAATCCAAATTGGGATTTCATCACCACCGCGGATGAAGAACGGGAGGCGGTCGAGCTTAAGTTCTTTGAACTTCTTATCGCCGGTGGTCTGCAAACGGATCACCAATGCGGCTTTGGCCTCGAGCGAACTTGGTAGGCCAAGTTCGACAATGGTCCGGGTGTAGTATCGCGAGTCGGTTATTTTCAGAGGCCAGAGACGAACTTCGTGAGCCGTTCTGAACTGAGAGGGAGTGTCATCGCTCTGACTGCGTAAGGCAGTCCCTCGTTCCAGCAAAAAACCGTCCTCGGGTCCGGGGTCGCGTGGGTCGGGTTCAAAGTGCACGACCCCCATCGAAGGAACTGGGCTGAGATAATGAGGGTAAACCGTTTCTAGCAAGGTCTGCGTGAAACGAGGAAATTCCGAATCAAGTTTGAGATGGACCCGAGCGGCCAGGAAGGCAAATCCCTCCAGCAATCGCTCGACGTAGGGGTCGGGACAAATATCCTTGGCATCGCGGTCCAGGGCCAGTCGTCCGGCGATTTTTGGGAATTCGCGGGCAAACTCCCCGGCCATTTCCCGCACATAGCGCAGTTCACTGTTGTAGTACGCCAACAAGCGTTCATCCATGAGCGGCTTCCTTCGTGCTACACGAACTGTTTTCCAGGTCGAGTTCAGTCTTGATGAAGAGCTTTTCCGGCAAGGGATTCACCCATAGAATGCCCGTTAACTCGATGGAAAGAATATTTCGCTCGATCTGCACATGCACCTTGAGGGTATGACGGTTGATCCGTGGTTCAAACGTCACCAGAGCATCATAGAGTTGCTTCTCTATTTCTCCAAGATCGGGCGCCAAGCGTCCATACAATTGACGAATCCCGAAGTTAATGACGGAGCGGTAGGCCTCTTTGTAATCCGCAAAAGTTATTGACCCCACCGGTTCGTCCGGATAGTGGCCGATGGCGTTGAATAGCCAATCCAGATCCCGAAGCACCCCCGCCTTGTAGCGTTGGACCGTAATGATCCGCTGGTTGCGGCTTTCCTCTCGATTTCCCGGTTCATCGTCCGTCAGGCGATCGAGCAGGCAAGGCTGTAATCTGTCGAGCGGAGTGATTACTTCGGCCATGGAATCGGGAGTTACTGCGCCGGGGTTTCCTGGCGCGTCAAACTCCAGGGTTCTTACTTCCAACAAAGGGTATTCGCCGGCGTCGGTGGCAAGAATCCTTTGACCAAGCCCGACCTGAACCCCGGCCTTGTCGAGCCACTCGGTTTTCCGCGCTAACTTCAAGTTGCCGTCCTCGGAACGCTCTGTTCCGGCGTAGCGGCTGGGTATATGCCCAGCGGCTTGCCCCCCGTTTTCCCAGACAAACTGGGCCGGTGCCCACACTAAATCCCGAAGATCCGTGACGGGTTCGATAAAGATCTGGCTGATCCGGCAAAAAGGGATCCAATAATAACGCCCTTCCAGAATCACCTCGAGAACCGGACCCAATCGTTCATCCGCATCGGCCACCCATTCGAAATCTTCTCCGTTAATTTTGCCGGCGGTCGCGGGAGCCGCCTCGAAAGCCTTGTCGCGCAACTCGATTCCGGCCCGGTATTCACCCTTTCCGAATAGTTCCGTCGCTTGGACCAATGATCCAATCCATTCCGGCGGTTCACCAAAAATGATCGGGGTTCGCTTGCCGGCAAAAACATCGGTCCGAATTGCTTCGCAGGGCAAAATGGGTTCAAAAATTCGGGAGAGCATCATGCTATCCGCATCCATCTCCGACGAGCACCTGCAGCTGGGTATCAGCCCGTTTCCAGTCCCCCAGGACGCTGAACAATTGGAAAAGAAAAACCCGCGGCCTTGGCATTCGCGGGATCATCACGGACGATCTTTTGCAGATCTTTCAATGCCTCATCCGGCCGGCCATCTTTGAGAAGCTGCTCCGCAGTCATTGTAATGATACTAACAAACTAACTAACTTTTTCTCCGCGGCGGAGCAATCAGTGCAAAACCGACGCTCCGCGGGGAAAATGGCTAAGAGACCTGACTAAGAGTCACCAGCTTGATGCGGGAGGTTCAAAGCACTGAGCTAAGCCAGGTTCCCCCAAGCGGTCAGTTCACTCCCTGTTGGAGTCCACCAAAAAGACCGATTGGAATTCCTCCGGGGTGGATAAAGACCGTCTGAACCTGGCTAAATTTCATGGATCAATTACGGATTTTCCTACTAACCATCTTTAGCGTTGGCTGCGATATCCCAAGCCATGGGGATCGCCGTTCCCGCAGCCCCTTTATCGTCCTGAGGAACATAGTCAAGGCTGACCTTGGAAAAATTGAGGGTGACGTTTTCCGTCAGTCGATCCTCGCCACCAGAACCTCCCGTCGAGATCGAGGTAATGAGCACCTCTTCCATTTTGATCTTGATATATTCAACTGGCTTCTCACCCGCCTTGCGCACGACCAGAGTGGCATTGGCAAAATGCTTTCCGTCACAGGCAGCCAACATCAACTTCGGCGATGCGCTGTCGACCCATTTGGTGAAACTCAAGTCCTGGATGTTGACTTTGCCAGCTCCAGCGCCTCCGCCGACATGGGCTGAACCACTGTTACTCATACCCCAAGACCAAGCGAGAACGTCGATGTCTTTCTTATGCTTGGAGTCCTTCGACTCGCCGTCCACAGTGTCGATCTTGATGAACATGTCTACTGCCATAATCTATAGCTGTCCTTTTTTGTTGTTTTTTTGCGCCGTTGTTTGTGCTGACCGAGTAGCCCCCTCATCGGCGGGAGTTCGCTGCGGCGCCACAGCAGAAACCGCCGATGAAGCGGGAGACAATTGCCAACGACTATCATGGTTACGAATACTTACTTGCCGCCCTTGGCCGAAGGAAGCTTCGACACCAGACGCAGCGAGACAGTAAGGCCTTCAAGCTGGTAGTGAGGCCGCAAAAAGAATTTCGAATTGTAGTACCCGGGATTGCCTTCTACTTCCGTTACCTCGACGGAAGCATCGGCTAGTGGTCGCATCGCTTTTTGCGTTTCAGAAGCGGTGCTGCCATCCACACAGAAATTCCTGATCCAATCATTTAGCCAGCGTTCCATATCCGAACGTTCCTTGAATGACCCGATCTTGTCGCGGACCATGCATTTCAGGTAATGGGCGAATCGGCAGGTAGCGAATAAGTAGGGCAACCTGGTCGCCAAGTTGGCGTTCGCTGTCGCGTCGGGGTCGTAATAGGCAGGCTGGCTTCTGGAGAGATTGAGCGCCGATGAAAACCGCATAGTCGGTATTCTTATAGTGCGACAACGGCATGAATCCATTTTTGGCCAATTCCGCCTCGCGCCGATCGGTGATCGCGATTTCCGTCGGACATTTCATGTCCACGCCTCCGTCGTCGGTGGGAAAAGTATGCACCGGTAGGCCCTCCAACATTCCGCCGCTTTCGGTCCCGCGAATCTGCGCACACCAGCCATAGAGCTTGAAGGCCCGGGTGATATTGGTTCCCATGGCATAGGCAGAATTCGACCAGACATACTTATTGTGGTCAGCGCCTTCCACATCTTCTTCAAAGGCAAAGTCTTCCACCGGGGAGGTTTTCGCCCCATAAGGGATTCGAGAAAGAAATCGCGGCATGGCCAGGCCGAGATATCTGGAATCTTCCGAATCACGCAGGGTCCGCCAAGGCGCGTACTCTGGAGTCTGAAATATTTTGGTTAAATCACGCGGATCACTGAGCTCACGCCAAGTGTCCATATTCATCACCGTGGGAGCAGCTCCGGCGATGAAAGGCGCGTGGGCAGCGGATGCCACCTGGGCCATCCCAGCCAGCAATTCGACGTCCGGCGCGCTATGGTCGAAAAAGTAATCACCAATCAGGCATCCGTAGGGCTGCCCACCGGGCGAACCGTACTCGTCTTCGTAGATCCGCTTGAAGATCGGACTTTGATCCCAAGCAACACCTTTATATTTTTTTAATGTCTTCCCGAGGTCTTGCTTAGAGATATTCATCACCCGGATCTTCAACATCTCATCCGTCTCGGTATTGCTGACCAAATGGTGAAGTCCGCGCCAACTACCCTCCAGTTTTCTGAAGTCCTCGTGATGAATAATCTGGTTGACTTGTTCGGTCAGCTTACGATCCAGTTCGCCGACCAGCGACTGGATGGTGAGCAGGACGTCATCCGATATTAAAGAAGCGGCGCCCAGTGCCTGCTGGGCGAGCGTCTTGACAGCTTCCTGGACCGCACTTTTAGCCTGGTCGGTCTTGGGCCGGAATTCTTTATTAAGGAGCGCCTCAAACTCGGTCGGCTCGAATGTCGCCGTACCGGTCGCTAGCTCCGCTTGAGTCTGTGGATTCTCTTGAGCCATAAATCGTTTCCCCTAGGATCCGCTTTCCGCTTTCTTCTCGGCTTCTGGATTCGGCGCGGCTGCCAGAGCGCTCAGCAGAGCGGGATCAGCGAGAAGCTTTTTAACTACCTCTTCGGCACCAACTTTGCCATCCATGTAAGTAATCAGGTTGGAGAGTTGATTTCGCGCGGTCAGCAACTTGTTGAGAGACTCTACTTTCCGAGCCACTGCCCCTGGCGAGAAGTCATCCATGTTCTCAAAGGTCAGATCAACACTGATGTTCCCCTCACCGGTCAAGGTATTCGGCACCCTGAATGCCACGCGGGGTTTGGCCGCCTTTAGTCGATCATCGAAATTATCGATGTCGATTTCCAGAAACTTGCGATCCGCTACCGGCGCCAGCGGGTCGACTGGCTTTCCAGAGAGGTCCGCCATCACCCCCATGATGAATGGGAGTTCGATTTTTTTCTGTGAACCGTAAACCTCTACATCGTACTCGATTTGAACGCGGGGGGCCCGATTTCGGGCAATAAACTTTTGGCTGCTAGCTTTGGCCATAACCTTGACTCATTCGATTGCGGAGGGGGGAGAATTTAGCGAAAGACCGTGCGATTAATCCTGCCGACTCCTATTGTTTTCGAGGCGTAGAAAGATTTCTCTCGGCAGACTGAAGCAGCCTGGAAACACTTTCCGTATTTTTTCTATCGTTCTTAATCGGTCTTCCTCGAATTGAAGCAGTGATCTCGCCAAAACTTCGTTCATTTGTCAATGGCATTGTGTCGCCGCGTATCGATCGGCGGTTATTCTTCTTCCTTTTCGCCAGTGATGACACGAATCTGAGAGATAGCGTCCGGGGAAAGGTCTTGCATAATTTGCATGAAGTCCATTTCCGCTAGCCGAGCCGCTCGCTTCAGCACCAGCGGTACTGGGCTGGAGGGCTCGGTCTTTTCGTAAAATTGACAAATCTTTTGCAGCAGACTCAGCACATCTTCCCGTGAACGGATCTCTCCTTCTAACGAGAGAGCCTGACCACCCGTAACCGCCGCGGACGTCGAGGCGCCCTCGCCTCCAACAGTTGCCGCTCCCGCCTTTATGAAAGGAGCCACTCGGGTCCGCATCGCCGTTAGCTCACTCGTCAACGGCGTTAAGTCCGGGGCTTGTTTGGCGCCCACCGTGAGGGTGATCCACTCATCGGCGGCTTGCACCAAGGTGATGCAGTCGCTCAGAATCTTAAAGGTCTCGCCCAGTTTTTCTTGATTCGAATCGCGAAAAGCAGAGTCGATTTGCGCCGTTTTGATTTCTGGCTTGTCGTCGGTCGCCGGCGCGCCGGACTCGGCTCGTAAGATGTCGGCCAAGTTGTACTTACCCATCTGAACCGAGTCACAGAGTGGCGTTCCCCGCAGCCGTTCAAGGATCCGAAAAGTGTCGCCATAGGTCCCGATTGGCATCGCCATCGAGGCGACAATATTCATCCGCTGCAACGGATCGTTGTCGTCCGCCGGATCGAGTTGCGGGTAGACGGTTGCCCAGTATCTTTCGAGCAACCCTTTTATCAAAGATAAGCTCTCCCGAAAACCGGCCAGTCCGTCTAGCTCCAGAGAGGCCACCGCCAGAGTCATCGCGACGCGCAGATCTTTGGACCGGGTGAACAGTTCGGAGCAGCGGGATTTCAGGCCTTTCCAATCGGGCGGCTCCGCGGCAGAGAACTGGGTCTCTTCTTTCCCGCGAGCCAGGGTTTCGAGTTCCTGAAGACTCGGATCGTAAGACAAATCCTCCCCGCAGGGAGCCTCCTCTGAAATCGGCTCAAGCAGCTCTTCTGCAACAATCATGTAAGGGTAATTTTGATCGCCAGCAGACTAGAACTTTTTTGGCTTGTCGAGTGCTATTTCGCTATCTCACCTTGAAGGTTAATGAAGACTGCCGATGGCACTCACAATCCATACGATACGGTTCTGTATCCGGCGGCGACATTTCCCCAGAGCCACCCGAACCGACTAGCCACGATCGCTTTTCTCCGCGGGATGCAACCAGCGGCCATCGACCACTGCCGGGTGCTGGAATTAGGTTGCGGATTAGGCAGCAATCTCATTGCCATGGCCTTCCATTTGCCGGAAAGCCAGTTTGTCGGTCTTGACCTGGCCGAGCGTCCCATCGCGGCTGGTCAATCATTCGTCAGGGAGCTCGGTCTCGGAAACGTCGCTCTCCATGGGATGGACATCTGCGCGGCAAATCCTGAGCGATTTGGGTACTTCGATTTTATTATCGCTCACGGTCTATATTCCTGGGTTCCGCAGCCGGTGCGGGAGCCACATTTTATCGGTTTGTCGGCAAATGCTTAACCCGCAGGGTGTCGCTTATGTTAGTTACAATGCCTACCCGGGAAATCATCTTCGGGATCTGGTCCGCGGCATGATTCGTTTCCATACCGCGGGATTCGAGGATCCCAGCGAAAAAGTAGGGCAAGCCCGTGGACTTTTGAAGTTCTTGGCCGAATCCACGCCAAAACCTGACTACTATGTGGCGGCCATTCGAAGCCAGTTTGATCGGACGCTCAAATACGTGGATGAAGCTTTTTTCCATGACGATCTGAGCGAGATCAATCAGCCTTTCTACTTCCACGAATTCATCTCTGACGCCGAACGTCATGGCCTGCAATTCCTGGGCGAAGCCCGGGCGAATGATCTCCAGCCAGGCAAATTCACGCCGGCGGTCATGGAAAGGATGAAGGAACTGGAAGGAGCACCGGAGGTAGTACGGGAGCAATACAAAGATTTCATCCGCGGTTCCGCGTTCCGTGAAACCTTGCTTTGCCACCGAGAAATAGGGATTTCTTCGGATCTATTGGTCGAGCGAATTCCAGAACTCTACGCCTCCTGCGACGCCACCCCGCAAGCAAGGGACAATGAAAGCCGCAGCAGTGAGAGCACCCTATTTCGGCGCCCTGGAGGCGCGGAACTGGAAACCGCGCATCCCTTGGTCGGTGCCGCCATGAAGATACTTGGGTCGCATTGGCCCGCCGCCGTTTCATTTCCTAAGCTCCTCGGGTCCGCGCATCTCGAGGCGCCCACCCAAGCCGGCGATGAGGAAACGCTGGCGGAGGCCTTGGCAAGAGCGTACCGAGCTGGGTTTCTGCACTTGCAGATTTTTCCCAACGCTGTGACTAACGTGGTGAGCGAGCGTCCGGCCACCAGTAGACTGGCGCGGTTTCAATTGGAGCACAGCCAGTCCGCTACGAATCAACTTCACGTAACCATGAAATTTCCGGATCCGCTGAGCCGTCGACTGGCGCAACTTCTGGATGGCTCGCGCACCCGGGAAATGGTGAGGCACGACTTGCTGGAGTTCGTCCGGGCCGGACACGGTGAAGTGCTGGAGAACGGCGTCCCGGTGACAAATTTGGCCGAAGTCGATGACATTCTGCGGCGCCGGGTCGATGAAGGCCTCAAATCGCTGGCCCGCGAAGGGATGTTCGAGGCATAGATCGAAACCCGGGCCGGAGAGTCAAACCACAGATTCGGTTTAGGCTTGGGCTCCTTTGCTCAGAATGGCCGGAATGAGGCGCTTGCCGAGACGCACCGTGGAGTAACCCTGCCCATTCTCGAATTCAACCTCATCGAAAACCCGACGGATGAATGGCAGACCGTATCCTCCGAGACGTGAAGTGTCCTCCCGCCGTGGTTGGTCGGTTTCTGAACTCAGTCCAATGCCCCAGTGAGTGACCAAAAATTCCAGCCAATCGGGCTCGATCGTGGCATCGCATCGAACCGGACCCGGTCCAGAACGGTATGCATGTTTGTAGACGTTGGTAAATATTTCATCGCACGCGAGAACCAACTGGTAGACCCGTAACCTCATCAAGACCGACAAAGGCCACCCATTGCTCGCAGAAAAAACGCAAATCCGGAATATTTTCGGGAGAAATCTCGCATTCGACCGTGAGTGGCGGGAGTTTTGTCGCATCGGTGACCAGAAGTGCGGTGGCATCATCGCGGTCCGGGCCGTTCCGGCTGAATTGTCTCCAGGTTTCTTCCAGGATCGGCAACGGATCCGAATGCTCGGCTGCGCTTCGAGAGAAGGCTTCGGCTAGTCCGCCAGCACCGAACTGCTGCCCATGGGTATTGCGCGCCTCAACAAATCCATCGGTCAGCAACATCCACTTGCGACCAATGCCAAGCGGACACCGTGCTGACCGCGAAGGCGGGCGCCGTGTAAACGCCCAAGGGTGGATGAACCGGGCAAAGCCAATTCTTCCCATTCACTCGTCCGCGAGAGGTACCGAGGTCGATATTGCCCAAAGGTGCAGGCCGAAACCGTGCGCCTTTTGCCGTCGATCAGCAGGACGGCCAAAGTGGTCAAACTTCCTGCCCTTTCCGACGTCGCCTGAAGCACATTGTTCAGACTGGCAAGCCATTCTGGCAATCGCTCAGCACTGCAGGATGGCGCCGTCAAAGAAATCAAAGTGCAGACGCGCGCAGACTCCAGGGCGGCAGGAATTCCCTTTCCGCTGGCATCTCCGACCGCGATCAGCAGGCATTCTTCACCGATTTCGTGGTAGGCGTAGAAGTCTCCGCCGACATCCGCAGCCTGTTCCTGAAAGACCCGGATCTTCAGGCTTCCACTCTCGAAACTCGGAGCAGGCATGAAGGAAAATTGCGCCCTCCGGGCGATCGATAATTCGGCCTGCCGATAGGCGTCATCAATTTCTTTTTGTTTCGCCTGCTCCTGGACCTGCATCCGGGTCAAGGTCGTCGCGATCAGTGAGCCAAACGCCAGAAATACTTCTTCGTCAAAAGAGTCAAAGTGTTTCCGACCGGTTGGGTTCAGGGCCTGCATCACTCCGTGACAGACCTCTCCATCGACCAACGGGATGGTCAGCATAGCCAGGGCAGGTGTTTTCGTCTCCAGTCCGATGCCGACATAGTGTTGAGCATCGGATTGAGCGTTTGCCGTATTTTCGCGCACTCGGGTCTTGTACACCCGTCCAGCGATTCCTTTGCCGGAAGGTACTCGAAGGATCTGGCCCTTCAACTCGGCCTGGGTGCCTCGGATGATGAGATCCTCAGTCTCCAAATCGGGTAGCGAGATCGAGCAGGCCAAACATTGCATGACGTCTCGGGAGGAAGAAAGAATTTGACCAACCAGCTCATCAATATCGGCCGCGCCGCTCAGAGATTTTGCCGCATCGACCAGACAACGGTAAGCGAGTTCTTTCCGTTGGTAGACCTCATCCATGTCAGTTCTTCGGTTTCGAACCCGCTTCGGGGCTGCGACCGCTCCCCGCCGGCGCCGATCTCGTGGTCGTCAGATAGTGAAATGGGCGGCTATGAAATTGTTCGACCGCCTGACTCGTGATCATGGCCAGATTCCTCACCTGCTCGCTGGCCTGGGTGACCGCTTCGCTGGTATGACCCATTTTGCCGATCAGCTTTTGCGCCGTTTCCGCATCTTCGCCCAGACGTCGGGCCGTCTCTTCAAAGACCCGCAGGACCTCCCCAATACTTCCCTGTTCCTTGCCCTGAAGATCGGACAGTTTGCGGATGCTTTCGCTGCTCGCCATCAAATTACCGACAATCATTTCGAGTTGCCCGCGGATGGACAGGTCCTTTTGACCTTCCGGACCATTAATGATTCCTTGCAGAGCTGCGATCAGGGAATCGATTTTGCTCTGCCCGTCGGTACCTTTTTCGAGGAAAAGGCTGCTCAAAGCGCCGACTCCCCGGTCTACGACTTCGCCGATGCTCGATAAACGCTGGCCGGCGGAGGTGCCAAACGTCTCCACTTTCGCCATGGTTTCGTCAAAACCCGGCAACACTGCCTCAAGCTTGGTCGCGCGGAGGCCAATTATCTCGGCACCATCGGCCAGCCGGGGGCCTGTTTCCTCCTGCGTCCCGACGGAGTCGCCGACCGCCGGAACAGGCACTCGCAAGGCAATGGAAGCGTCGCCGAGCAACGTCGGCTCAAGATAGGCTCTGACCGTCGCTGGAATGTATAAATTGCGGACGATGACCACATTGACCTTGACTGCAATTTGACGATTCCCTGGCACGTAATCCAGTTGTTCGACATATCCCGCTGGAATTCCAAGAAAGGTCACTTTGGAGCGCTGATGGATTCCGGAAACGTCGTCGAAGCGAACCGTAAAGGTGAGAAAAGGTTTCCGGAAAGGATTCTGTTCAACTCCGAGAAATAATCCTCCTGCCAAAAGCAGGATGATCACAATACCAACTATCAACCAGACTCTCTTTTTCTTTGGATCGTCTTCGCTCATTTTTACCGAAAAACGATTTCGGAAAACCTTCTCCCGCCAAGTCTAACATGCAGCCATCGTTTAACTAGAGAAACTGCCACGGTCAAAATCGAGGAATCTCCGCACCACCGGGTGCTCGGAAGCACGAAACTGATCAGGGGTACCTTGCATGATGATCTGACCTTGGAGTAAACCATCGCGTTCGCCCCCCAGCATGATCGCTCGGTGGGCGATTCTGAAAAAACTCGCAATATCATGTGTCACGACGATTGCCGCGGCACCAATTCGCCGGGTCAGACTAATAAACATTTCGTCGATTTCCTGCGTGCTGACGGGATCGAGTCCGGAGGTCGGTTCGTCGGCAAACACCAAGTCCGGATCTAGCGCCAGCGCTCGGGCCAGGGCAACGCGCTTCTTCATTCCACCACTTATTCCTGAGGGTCGCTTCGACCCGTGCTCTTCAAGACCCACCATCCGAAGCTTAAGACGAGCGGTTTCGATCAGAACCGCTGGGTCCACACTTCGATAGTGCTCGCGAAGTGGAAGATGCACATTCCCGAGGAGCGAAAGGGACTCGATCAAAGCCCCGGATTGAAACAACATCCCACAGCGGATATGCAGTTCCTTCAGCTTTTCACCCTTCAGACGGTGCAAGTCTTGCCCGAAAATGCGGACTTCCCCTGAGGTGGGTCCCAAAACGCCGATTAAAATATTCAAGAGGGTACTCTTGCCGCAGCCGCTCCCGCCTAGAATGACGAAGGTCTCCTCAGGAAAGACCTGGAAACTGATACCGTTCAGGACCGTACGTCCGTTTGGAAAGACTTTGGTCAGGTTGATCACCTCAAGAATCGGTGATTGCGCCTCTGGAGCGGTCGCTTCCGAGTTTCCTTCTTCAGCTCCGGCGGTCACCTTGCTCATCGCTAAACCAGGGAAAAGGAGGTCACCACGGCGTTGGCCAAGGTCACCACAATCACCGCAGTGACCACCGATTGGGTCGTCGCTTCGCTGATCTCCCGTGAACCATTCCGAACATTAATCCCTTTGTAAAAAGCGATAGTGGCAACCAGAAAGGCGAAAATCACACTCTTTATCATCGCTACCAGAACACTCGAGAAGCTCGCCCCGTCGAAGACATAGTAGATATAATCAGAAATGCTCATTTTTAGCACCAGGCCGCAAAGTAGCCAGCCACCGATCAAGGAGGCGTAGATCCCGACCAGAGTCACAATCGGCAGCATAATTTGAAATCCCAGGAAACGCGGGACCAGCAGATAAGGCACCACGTCAATTCCCATCGTGAAAAGAGCTTTGATCTCCTCAGATACCTGCATCGACCCCAACTCGGCCGTGACCGCCGAGACGCTGCGACCCGGCAAAGATCAGCGCGACCCCTACCGGCACAACCTGTTCGGTCAGGATGATCCAGAGCAAACTCGGCACGATTTCCACTTTCCCGATCTGGCTGAGTTGCAGCTCCAAAACGAGAGCGAGAACAAACCCCGCGGTTACCGCGATCAAACTAGCCGCCGGAATGGCTCCCACGCCAATCGACCCAATCTGGATGATGACGTTGTCGAACGTGGCAGCAGAAGGCCGCCCGAACGTTCTCACTGTCGAGCCAAGAAGTTGTGCTACCAGCCTGAAATAACCAATCTTGCTGCTAATCATCCTGCGGCCCCGAGACCATGCGCGGCTTCACTCCTGTAACTCTCTTCGGGCGGTCTCGACATCGGCAAACGTCAAAAGCTCCGTCTGCAGCCCCATCATTTCAAAGGAGCCCTTGATTCTCTCGGACATCCCGACGATCACGACTTTGGATTGATTACGCCGCTTTCGCGCATGGAGGGTGATCACGGCCCAAACCGGGCTATTGATAAATTCGGTTTCTGAAAGATCAATCAACAACAGTCGAATCTCTTCCCGGCTGTAACGGGAAAGTATTTCCTGGACCGCCGGCATCGACAGGATATCCGCCGAACCTTGGAAACTGAGGATCCGGTCTTGACCTTCTGTCTTCTCGCTGATCCTCAGCTGGGCTGCCCTCTTCATGCTGCCAGACCGTAATTCCGCCCCTGATCGAACGCGAGCTTTACTTGAGCGGGGTCACATCTAAATAATCAACATTCGCACTGCCTAGAATGCCCGGAATGAGCGTGCTTCAGGCGGTGCTTCAGTCTTTGTTCCAGCCAGATAAGGGCCCAAACGCCCTCGATCTCACGGTTTTTCAACAGATTATTGATCGGCGATTGACCCTGCTGCCTTCGAGCTATATCAGTCGTTGTTCTTGATATGGCGCAACGCATCGGCAAATGCACTAACTACTCGGGTTGTAAATTAGCCTACCGAAACGAAAAGATTACCGTCGTTACCAAGGAGTTCCGCTGCCCCGAATGTGGTTCGCCGCTGGAATCTCTCGGACCGAAACGCACGTTGTCTCCGACGCTCGTTCTCTCGATCGGGGTCGCGATCGTCCTTCTTTTGGCCATCGGCGCCATCCTCTGGACGCTGGGTAATTCAAAAAAAGGGGGGACAGATGTGGTGGAAATATCACCCACCCCTTCTCCAACTCCAAGCGCCACCGCCACTCCGACGGCAACGCCAACTCCGACGCCTTCTCCTTCCGAAACTCCCACTCCAACCCCTGGGCCCGCTGCCGCGCCAACTGCGGTGGCGGAAGGTTCAGGAACGCCCATTGATCTAGACGTTACCTTGCCCGAGATCGCAGAAGTAAAGCGAGCGGTCCTGAAACGAATCGACCTGATGCCGAACGTCTCGGCCCAAAATAAAGATCGACTCTACGGGGCGGTCGAAAGGTCTCGTGGAATGGGTCGGTTATTTTCCGTTTCCTTCGAGACTTCGCTGACCAAGATCTTGCCGGAAGAGCTTGCGTCGATGAAAGCCCACCTGGAATACCCCCAGGTCAAGAAACTGCTCGATGATCCGACTCTGGTATTGGTGATCTTGGGCTACGCCGACAAACAAGGCGATGACCAAAAAAACCTGCAGATTTCAAGTGGTCGGGCTCAGGCCGTGATGGATGCGCTGCGCGACCAAATCGGAATCCAGAACGTGATGCATGTCGTCCCGATGGGCGGCACGGATTTGCTGGATCCTAAACAGTTAGCCAAAAACCGGGTGGTCGAAGTCTGGGCCGTTTTGCCTTAATGACCCGTTTCGGCCGGAAGCTCTCGTCTTAGTCTAAAACCGGAGACGAGAGATCCCGCATTGGAATAAGAGGGCGGAACTATTCCCTCTTGGCCACGGTGCCATGCTTTTTGGCGATGATTTCGTAGATGGCGTCGTGAATTTCAAGATTCTGGTTCCAATCCGCTACGACAAGACTTCTGGACCGTAATTGGAGCAGGTTAATCTGGGTGATCGGGTCGACGAAAATCTGTTCCAACGAGGATGAAGGAGCATCACCGAAATCCTTGCAAAAACTGTCGGGTCCAATTCCCGGAAAGAGCCGAACGATCACTCCAATCGTCTCCCACCAGAGGTCAGCCGGAACAATCCGGCGCGCGGATTGGCGAATACCCTCGTCTCTGGTCAACCGGTGCGGGCCGAGCGACGTTGCCCAGCGCTGGTCTCGTTCGACAATTGCTTGCAATCGTTTACCAAGGGCTACGTCGGGCTGGTACCCGAGGGCAATTTCTTTCGCCAGGCTCAATACTTCGTCAACCGCGATCGCCAGCGTATTTTCATCGTCGACCAGCAGAAGTCTGATCGCCAACACCCCGAGCGCATACATATCGCAGGGCGATGTGAGCAAAGGCAGAATTTCAAAACTCGCGTTGGCGATCGGCGTGCCAGCCGCTTGTTCGAGAGCACTTCTAACCGGTTCGGATAGAATTTGCGGAAGGGTGCGAAATCGCGTCTCTCCTTTCGCTAAAGCTTCTGACTCATCCACCCGGCCATATAAATCCACTCGGCCTCCGGCGATCGGCAGCCGCACATGGATCAAATCGCTGGCCGCCACGTTCATTCGCTCGTCGGTCGCCAGCGTGGCCTCTAAACTTGTTCCTTCCGGCGTTGGAGGAAATACTTTCCGGATCCGCACCGTCGCCGATCCCCTCCCCAACAGGCTGCGGGTCTGCGGTCGGTAGATCGACGAACCGGGCAGCTCAGGCGGGATAAAATATCGTAGATCACTTCCGCCCGCGGAAATGGCCAGAGCGCAATTCGACTCGGCAAGATCCACCTGCGCACTCCAAAACAGAGGCAGTCCGGTCCCAATTTCAAAAAGCTGAAGACGAAAACTCTCCGCCCCCAGCACCAGGAAAGGCATTTGCTGATGACGAATCGCGGCCCGTGTTTCTTCGAGAGCCTGCAAAACCAAATTCAATTTCAGGTGGAAGACCTCGAGCAATCGTCCAGCCCGACCGGCTCGCCCACTAAAAAGATGCCCTCCTCGATAGAGAATTTCTTCGGTATCTTCAAGCTTGGCATAGGCCGCCCCCAGACGAATCACTTCCTTGCCAGACCGAAACCCAGGCCAGGTTTTACCGGAAAGTACATCGGCAAACTCCGTCAGCGCGAGAGGCGCCAAGGGTCGTACCAGCAACAAACCTCCCCCCGGGTTAAATGGATAAAATCCCTTGAAAATTTCCGACGCCGCTTTGACTCCGGCCGGAGCGGGTGCCCCACTGGTAACGGCCAGGAATACCGGCTCAGTATCGGATCCGTTCCAGAGATACCGATGAAGCGACGAAGCATAGGAAGGTAAACCAGCCAATCCTAAGGCTTTTTCATCCTGGCAAAGGACGAAAGGTCGGTGAGTTCCCGGCTCAACGGGATGAACAACCGCACCCTCTTTTCCATCTATTAGCGCAGGCGCCGGATGCGCGAATTCCGCTCCGGTCTCAATGATGGTCCCTCGCTTCAGCGTGCGGAACATGGTCACTCGATCGGCCCACCGGCGGTCCAGGATCGCATTGGTTAGCGGCTCGAGTTGAGCACGGAAGCTGAAGGCCACCCGGTCCACGTTCTGGACCCAAATCTCGGTCCAAGCCTTCGGGTGGCCAGTCCGGTCGACGATACAACCGAGGTAGATGGAGGCATCGATGGTCTCCCGCAACAAAATAAACGGGGGGGACTCAGATGAATTCAACCGAACAAACAAACAAATTGCTACCGGCGCGTCGCGATCTTCCGCCCGGAGCAAAACCCCTCGATATCCCTTGAGTGGCTCGGATTTATCGAACTGCAAAGAGATCATTGTTCGCATGTTATCATCCTCGCCGGGTAACGTCACCTCTGCTCTGATTAGCGAGATCCTTTCGAACCTCCTGATCGGTCGGAGCTTGGGAACTGAGAGTCAGATTTAAGAAGCGCTTCGCTAGTCTCGTGCTAGTGTGCTCTCCCCAAGATGTTCCCACCGTGTCGCTTTGGAGGGGCCTAACTTGAACTTGTCGGCAAAATAAGGTAACCGCCTGATTTTCGAGAGGAAACGATTTTGTTTGCGTCCAATGATGCTGCAAGGAACGCATTGGGTGTTCGAAAGAAGGTCAGCGCGGGTCAAAAAAGGCCTTCCTTTAAAAACATCAGATAGTCAAGAATTACCATAAATAAAATATTGGCTAAGTTTATCAGATTAGATACTAGTGCGTAGATCATGGATCGTGGCATAATTAGCCGAATTTTACTGGTTTTCTTGATTAGCTCCTCCGTGCCTCTGATAGCCGGAGAGACTCAAGGGGGTTGGCAATTTGATTCGCTGACTTCCACTCCGGCGACCGCTCCATCCGACGGCCAGCAGGTTTACGATGTCCTGCTCAAGATGCTCGATCGCTGGAATGCGCACGATATCGAGGGTCATCTGGAGGTTTATTGGAAGTCGCCCGAGCTATTGGTCGTAGTTGACTCCGAGCAATTTAACGGCTGGCAGGAACTGCACGATTCTTATATCAACGGCTATCCTGACCGCGGTTCGATGGGCTACATCAATCCCGCTCGAATTCAGGTGAAACTTTTAAAGCCGGATTTGGCTTTGGCTCTCACCTGGTGGTCGATCTCGTTTCCCACCACAAAGCAAAAGGTAGTGGGTAACACCACCATGAATCTGCAAAAATTTTCCGACGGTTGGAAAGTGGTGGCCGCTCATTCCAGTACCGCTGAAATGTAGGGCGTTTGGCGTTTGGCGTTCGGCGATTCCGCACGACCCGAAATCTCGCCATTCCTGGCGTCCACGATCGAGTCAGGAAACCCTTCGACCTGACTGGGCAGATGTACCGCGGGGCGAACTAGGTCGAAGCAGGCCGCATGAGCCAAACCAGCGCGGCTAAACCGGTGGAGAATTCTGGATCTGAGATCCATTTCAGGCGACTGCCTGGGCGCTAAATTGTTCTAGTTGGAATAGCTCCGCTCGTAAGGAATGACTCGGCATCGTGAACGCCAAGCTGACTTGTGCGGGATGAGTCGGCATCGTGAACGCTAGATTGCCTTGTGCGGGATGGGTCGGCATCGTGAACGCTAGATTGCCTTGTGCGGGATGGGTCGGCATCGTGAACGCTAGATCTGCCTTGGGCGGGATGGGTCGGCATCGTGAACGCTAGATTGCCTTGTGCGGGATGGGTCGGCATCGTGAACGCTAGATCTGCCTTGGGCGGGATGGGTCGGCATCGTGAACGCTAGATCTGCCTTGGGCGGGATGGGTCGGCATCGTGAACGCTAGATTGCCTTGGGCGGGATGGGTCGGCATCGTGAACGCTAGATTGCCTTGGGCGGGATGGGTCGGCATCGTGAACGCTAGATTGGCCTTGGGCGGGATGGGTCGGCATCGTGAACGCTAAATTGGCTTGTGCGGGATGGGTCGGCATCGTGAACGCTAAATTGGCCTGGGCGGGATGAGTCGGCATCGTGAACGCTAGATTGCCTTGCGCGGGATGGGTCGGCATCGTGAACGCTAGATCGCCTTGGGCGGGATGGGTCGGCATCGTGAACGCTAGATTGCCTTGGGCGGGATGGGTCGGCATCGTGAACGCTAGATTGCCTTGTGCGGGATGGGTCGGCATCGTGAACGCTAGATTGCCTTGTGCGGGATGAGTCGGCATCGTGAACGCTAAATTGCCTTGGGCGGGATGGGTCGGCATCGTGAACGCTAGATCGTGTCGGCATCGTGAACGCTTGCTGGCGGGATGGGTCGGCATCGTGAACGCTAGATTGCCTTGGGCGGGATGGGTCGGCATCGTGAACGCTAGATTGCCTTGGGCGGGATGCGTCGGCATCGTGAACGCTAGATTGCCTTGGGCGGGATGCGTCGGCATCGTGAACGCTAGATTGCCTTGTGCGGGATGGGTCGGCATCGTGAACGCTAGATTGCCTTGGGCGGGATGGGTCGGCATCGTGAACGCTAGATTGCCTTGTGCGGGATGCGTCGGCATCGTGAACGCTAGATTGCCTTGTGCGGGATGCGTCGGCATCGTGAACGCTAGATTGCCTTGGGCGGGATGCGTCGGCATCGTGAACGCTAGATTGCCTTGGGCGGGATGCGTCGGCATCGTGAACGCTAGATTGGCCTGGGCGGGATGGGTCGGCATCGTGAACGCTAGATTGCCTTGTGCGGGATGGGTCGGCATCGTGAACGCTAGATTGCCTTGGGCGGGATGGGTCGGCATCGTGAACGCTAGATTGGCCTGGGCGGGATGAGTCGGCATCGTGAACGCTAGATTGCCTTGGGCGGGATGCGTCGGCATCGTGAACGCTAGATTGTCTGTGCGGGATGCGTCGGCATCGTGAACGCTAGATTGGCTTGTGCGGGATGCGTCGGCATCGTGAACGCTAGATTGCCTTGGGCGGGATGGGTCGGCATCGTAAACGCTAGATTGCCCTGTGCAGGATGCGTCGGCATCGTGAACGCTAGATTGCCTTGTGCGGGATGGGTCGGCATCGTGAACGCTAGATTGCCCTGGGCGGGATGCGTCGGCATCGTGAACGCTACGTTGGCTTTCTCGGGATCAGTTGGTGCCGCCGGCACGAGGTCACCATGAGCGCCGGGTTTGATTGACGTTGGGGAGTCCGAAGTAGCCCAAATCCATTCCTGATCCTTGTAGAAATGTCGATGAGCGTCGTTGCCGGGCGGCAACATGGCAGACGCTTTTTCCGGGCTTAAAATCCCGGAGGCTAAACTGCACATAGTAGCAATGAGTAGTATTTTTCTTATCATATTTGATATATGGGTACCCTGTTTTTACGACGATGCACTCAGAATCTGGTAATTATAAAAATTACGAGTGCCTCGTTTTATGCCCTCGTTGCTCGTCTTTGAACAGCCGGGTAGCAGATCAAATTCCCGAGCAACGGCAATTTTCATTCTTGAAACCCTGATAAAATCAGGATATTTTTAGGTTTTTTGGATCGACTGCAAAACAAAATTGATCAGCGACTCTATGATTCCATCTCTCAATTTCGCTATAGCAATCTCCTTCCAGAGCCGATCATAGCGGCTCTGGACCAGGGATTGACTTCTCCGTCGTCCCGGGTGACTATCGCGGTCGCCCGTCGCTCTCCTGGGCTCAGAGACTTATTTGCATGCTTGTAGGGAAAACGAAACGGCCGAGGAACGTGGATGCAGCCCGTGCGGCGGCCATCCTTTACGGTGATTGGGGAACCAGCAAAGCGTACGTCATCGGATTGGCATTTGCCATTGCTGGATACAGCTCCTTCTGGCTGATCGCGGCGATGTGCGCTCTGACCGCGTTAGTGGGCTTCAATTACATGATTGTCTGTCGCCATTACCCGGATGGCGGCGGCGTCTATGCGAGCGTCCGCCACCGTTCCGAGATTCTCTCCATCGTCGGGGCCTTTCTTTTAATCGCCGACTACATCGTAACGGCGTCGATCAGTGCGCTTTCCGCTTTCCAGTACCTCGGGGTCGGGCATCCCGAGTTGTTCGCGGGAGCAGCGATTTTGGCCATTGGCGCTTTGAATTATTTCGGTCCTAAGCACACCGGTGGATTGGCGGTGGCGGTCTCCATTCCAACGGCCATCGTAATTGTCGGACTCGGAGTATTTTGTTTGTTCCACATGGGTCAGGCCTTGCACAACCTGAAACCCCTGGCCGGCAGTTTTGCGGAAAATTGGAAAGGATTCGTCGGAATCGTTTTGGCCTTGTCGGGAGTTGAGGCAGTCGCGAACGCCACCAACGTCATGAAACTCGACAAGGGGAGTACAGACGAGCATCCCTCGGTCGCTAAGACTTCAACCCCAGCGATTGCCATTGTGATGCTCGAGGTCTGTGTTCTTACGGCACTCCTTGGCCTCGGGATGTTGGCGCTCAACGGGCTGCGCATCCATGATGGAGATGTCGATGCACCCGGGAATCCCGGGGTTCGGGATTACATGCTTCGTTATATGGCCGATGTCTTCGTGGGCAATGCTTTCGGCCCCGTGATCGGTCAGATTGCCGCTTGGGTCGTGACCGGCGTAATTGCCTTCCTTTTGCTCTCCGCGGTTAACACGGCCATCGGTGCTCTGATTGCCATTTCATTTTTGATGTCCAGAGATAGGGAGTTGCCTCAGCAGTTTGAGAAACTCAACCCCTTTGGGGTTCCGAATGCCGGACTTATCGTCGCCACGGTGATTCCGGCTGTCCTGGTCGTGGTGGTCAGAGACGTCTCCGGTCTGGCGGATCTGTATGCGGTAGGCGTCGTCGGCGCCATCGCGACAAATCTGGGGGCTTCTTCGACCGACCAGAAACTTGGCCTGAAAACGTGGGAACGGACTTTGATGTTTTCCACCTTCATCGTCATGGCGGCCATCGAGATCTCCTTGTTTGTCGACAAACCCAATGCGCGTTTGTTTGCTGCCACCATTCTCGTTTTCGGTCTGATCCTGCGCGGATTGGCCAGCGAGCGAGCCGAGAAAAAGGCCCTCAGCGCCGCCGCGGGCAATGGCGTCAAAAAAGGGGAGCTCTCTTCTTTGCCTGCTGTGCCTTTCGATCAATCGCTGAGCGAGACGACCGGCCCACCCATGCTTTGCGCAGTGCGCGGAATCGGCCGGACCCTGGATTTTGCCATTCAGGAAGCAAAAGACACCGACCGTCCTTTGTACGTCCTATTTGTGCGGGAACAACCCGTCATCGCGCCTGATGACCGCAAGCGCAAGTGGGGTGAGGACGACGAGGCGCGAACAATATTTTTGTATGCAAAAGAAAAGGCCAGCGGTCACCGACTGCTGCCGGCTTACGCGATCAGTGACTCGGCGGCCGACACCATCGTCGACATCGCGGCGACCGTTGGGGCCTCCTATCTGATCGTGGGTGCCCCACAAAGGAACTCTCTGGTCAATCTTCTCAGAGGGAACATTATCCGGAACATATCGAGCATCCTGCCGGAAGAAATTCATCTGCTGGTCTACGCCTGAAGATCCGCCCCCGCCAACCGGGTCTTCGCTCCGGACTAAGCGGATTCAGGGACAGACGAACAGCGTCGACATGGTCCAATTTGTTTGATAAACGTTGGGCCAGGAAGCGCTCCATTTCTTAAATCTCCCCGCCCCATGTTACATATCATTTGGTCTATCATTCTTGGCTTCATCGCTGGCGCCATCGCCAGCGTCATCATGCATACCCATTTGGGATTTATCGTGACCACTATCCTTGGAATCGTCGGCTCGATCGTCGGAGGATTGATCGCCCGCCTATTTTCAAGGCCGGCCGACGGAGCACCGTTTCATCCGGCCGGCCTAATCTTATCGATTATCGGGGCCGTCATAGTGCTCGTCATTGTCGGCAAAATGTAACTACTCGGCGTACGTCCTAACTCGATTTCTCCAACCCGGAAGCCATCGCTGTTCGTTACGGCCGGGAGGTGAGTTTGCCACGCGCCGGGTTAGAACCCGATCGGCGGCCCGGCAGAATTCCGGTCTGGCTGAGCCCTTTCCCATTTCTTCAAGAACCTGCAGCAATCCCCAGCCCTGCCCATGGTAGCGTTCGCTCGTCAGGGTTCCTTCACCCTTGAAATTGACGTAATCGACTAACGCGTATAAGCCCTCCGGTTCAGCTGCCAGTCGATCGAAGTTTGCTCGCACCTTTTCGCGATCCCCGCTTTGAACCGCCTCTAACATTTTGGGTAAGCGCCTGCTCCAACCTCAAGGCGGCAAACCGGGCTTGAAACGCGATTGTTTGGGCCAGCAGAGACCGCAATTCCTTCATGCGGGGACTTTGTTGATCAGCCAAAAACTGGGCTCGATCTGACCACGGACAGGCGCCCGTTTGCTTTAGCCAGGGCGGAAGAGTTAGTCCGCTTGAAGTAAGGTATTCAAGGAGCAGCGGGAAGCTTTCTTCGAACGGGCCGCGGCGGTTCGCTGGATACCAGATAAAATGTCCGATCCCCAAGGAGGCAAAATCCTCGCCGGAATTCCAGGCCGTCAATCCGGCCACCGTGCCACCCGACTCATTCTGCCAAAGTCGACGGCCAATCCGCTCAGCCTGCGAGTCAGAAATCGACAGAGTCTGCGACCAAGCGACCTTGACCGTCCCGAGCCAGGCCGTCAAACAGACCAAGGACATAAACCACCACGACGTTAAATTTTGCTTTTTCATGAATGAAACGAAGATGCTGCTGAATTGATGGTAGCCTGAAAATCCGGCCGCTGGATGGCCTCTCGAATAAGCAGTGGTTCTGCCGGCGGATGGTTCGCTGGTTGTAATCGCAGGCCCCACCAGGAAACGTCATGCCAGGCGCCCGATTTATACCCAACCTGCCGATAAATTCCCACCTGCTCAAAGCCGAGCTTCTGATGAAGTCGCAGGCTGGCTGGATTTGGAAGCGTGATGCCAGCGTAGGCATTGAAGTAGCCCTGGATCCGCAAAAGCTGAAAGAGCACCTGGTAAAGCGCCGTGGCAATTCCTTGTCCGCGACAGGCTTCTGAGATGTAGATGGCGACGTCCACGGACCAACGGTAGGCCGCTCGCTCCCGATGGGCACTCGCATAGGCGTATCCCAATACTTCGTTTTCATTTTCGCAGATTAACCACGGGAACCGCTCAATAATTTTCTGGATCCGCCCCTCAATCTCCTGCACTGACGGTCTTTCGGTTTCAAACGAGATAGGAGATTCCTCGCAAAACGGACCGTAGATGGCCAGCACCGCTGGGGCATCCGTCGTCGTGGCGAACCTGATTTTGCTTGTCATACCATTGATTCCACTTTTCCTTCCAAAAACACCTTGGAGTTCAGATGCGCCACGTCATCCTAGATACAGATATCGGTACCGATGTCGACGATCTACTCGCGCTGGTCTTCATGGCCAAAGCACCGGAATTGTGCCTTGAAGGAGTTACCACTGTCCATGGCGACACGCTGCTTCGCGCCAAGATAGCCAAAGTTACCTGCGCAAAGCTTGGCCTCCCAGATCTACGGGTGGTACCCGGAATTCGCGAAACTCTTTCCGGACTGCCGATCTTCTGGCCAGGGCACGAAGGTGAAAATATTCCGGAGATCGAACACACTCAAGTCGAGACGGACACTTCCGCTCAGCAGTTCTTGATTGAACTCTCGGAGAAATATCCAGGCGAACTCGAAATTCTAGCCATCGGACCGCTGACCAATCTAGCCCAGACGATTAGCTGTTGCCCTGAATTCAGCTCTCGGGTGAAGAGGTTATATCTAATGGGCGGCGCCTATTGGACAGACTATCCGGAACACAACATCGAAATGGATGTCGTGGCGGCCAAGATCGTCTTCGAATCTGGGATTCCCATCACCGCCATCGGCCTTGATGTGACCTTAAAAGTCTGGTTCACGGAGACGCATCTGGAGCAAGTTCGAAACCTTCCTGATGGTTTGGGGAAGATGCTGGAGGATCAGATTAGACGATGGTGGAAGTTTCTGGGCATGAACCAGAACAATCCGCACGATCCGCTCGCGGCGCTGGCCATGGTTCGACCGGAGCTGTTTCGTTTCGAAAGGTGCTCGGTATCAATCTGCATGGAAGATGACCGCCGTGGTCGGGTGATTCGACAAAACAACCCTTCCGGTAATGTCTGGGCGGCGTATGACTTGGATGTTCAGAGCGCAGAGGCTCTTCTGCTCAGTTACCTCCAAGGGTGAGCTTTTAACTTGGAGATTGATCAGTCGTAGGATAGTGATTTAGCCACCCCTTTTTTATGTCTACTCCCACCATTCAGCCATTCCTGTGGGGAACGGCGACTGCCAGCTATCAAATCGAAGGTGCTGTTTCCGAAGACGGACGCGCACCTTCGGTCTGGGACACCTTTGCTCACACGCCGCACAAGGTTGAGCGCTCTGAGAACGGCGATATTGCCTGCGACCATTACCATCGTTACACCGAAGACATCGAGCTGATGCGCCAACTCGGCGTCCAGGCTTACCGCTTTTCCATTTCCTGGTCCCGGCTGCTTCCCGAGGGAAAGGGAAAGGAAAACGCCTTGGGCTTCGATTTTTACAATCGTTTGGTGGATGCCCTGCTGGCCGCCGGCATTACTCCATTCGCCACCTTGTTTCATTGGGATTTACCGCAAGCGCTGCAGGAGCGCGGAGGGTTTAGCAATCGGGATATCGCCGGCTGGTTCGCTGATTATGCGGTCCTGGCCGCCCAACGACTCGGAGATCGCGTGAACCATTGGATCATGCTCAATGAGCCGTCGGTCTATGCATTTCTTGGACACGCCATCGGAACGCACGCGCCAGGGCTGACTGACTTGAAAGCGTTTTACGCCACCACTCACCATTTGAATCTGGCCCAGGGAACGGCTCTCCAGGCGCTTCGCTCCAGCAACACCGCCTGGCAGCTTGGCACCACTCTGAACGTGCATCGAGGTGTTCCGGTCGACGGCTCCAAGGCCTCGGCCATCATGGCTGAGCGCCACAATGACCTCTGGAACGGTTGCTTTTTGAGCCCGCTTTTGTCCGGCGCCTATCCGTCCGAAATTCTTTCGGAGTTGGAACCTTATATTCAATCGAATGACCTGAATGCCATACAGGCAACCTTTGGATTTTCTGGGTATCAATCACTACTTCCGTTCTTATATCCGGGCTAAGCCAGACGCCCTGATTGGATATGAACACGCGGCAACCCCGGCACATTTACCCCGAACCGGTTTCGGGTGGGAAATTGATCCAGGCGAATTTCGCGATGTCTTGCTGGAACTCCATCAGCGCTATCAATGTCCGCCGATCTACATCACCGAGAACGGCGCGTACTTCGATGACCAAATATCTTCGGATGGAAAAGTTCATGACGCCAATCGGATCGCGTTTCTTGATGCTTACATCAAGGCGATGAATGAAGCTCGAGCTCGCGGAGTAGATATCCGCGGGTATTTTGTCTGGACGTTAATGGACAATTTCGAGTGGGCCGGCGGCTATCGTCCAACATTTGGCCTGGTCAAGGTCGATTTTAAAACCCAGAAAAGAACCCCAAAAGATTCCTATTTTTGGTACCGCGACCTGATCGCCAGCAAATCGCACGATCGCTAGTTGGCAGAGACTTCGCAGTTAATTCAGATCTGCCAGGTAAATCGAGGCTCGGGTTAGTATTCACCGGGGAAAAAGCGGTGTTTTCCCTGCCCTGAAGGGGCAACAGCTCTCAGCCCAGGGTTTTAACCCTGGGAACTATTCAACAAGGTTTTCGCCCTGAAAGGGCGGCAGGTTCCACCGTCACCATAACAGACATGGAACACGTTGTAACATTATTCAATCAATGGAGAGTTACTATATTTCCCTCTCGGCAATTGTTATAGCTAAGCAAATGCCGGACACTTCATGCCTTTTGTTGAGAACCGGAGAATAGGCGTGGGCTGGGTCAATATGAACTGTCGCCCTTTCAGGGCGAAACACTAAATTGGATAGTTCCCAGGGTTAAAACCCTGGGCTGAGGGCTATAGCCCCTTCGGGGCAAAACCGGCCATACCTTTATTCTGGTGCCACTCTGCAAGCGCCTGGGCCTTTTTCAACCTCCATTCCGTGCCGCCCACAGCATTCCGCGGCGGAGCAGCGTCGCCATTTCCGGCACTGCGAACTCCGAGGCGAGATGCCCTAGGGAACTATAAAACACCTTCCCGCGACCGTGCATCCGCTTCCAGACTACCGGCATCTTAACACCGTTGATCCAGGAGCAAAAATCCCCGGAAAATGTCGTGGTGGCCAAGACATTATTACTCGGGTCAACATGCATATAGTACTGTTCCGACTGGTAGTTGAAATCCTGGATTCCCGACGTGATCGGATCGTTTTTCTCAATAATATTCACCCGGTAAGAAATTATGTTTCCAGGATGAGCCACCCATTGTCCCCCCGTCATGAATTGGTAATCGGTGTTTAAGCGAAAACTGTCTCCCATGCCTCCATGAAACCCGGCGAGTCCAACGCCCGATTCGATGGTGGCGGATAGGTTCTTCGCCGCACTTTCCGCGATATTCCCCATGCTATAAATCGGGATGATCAAATCGAACCTGCCTAGATCCGGATCTCCAAAGACCGCGGTTTGATTCTCCTTGGTAACAAGAAATCCGTCTTCCACCAGGAATTTTTCAACGATGGCTGCACATTGGTCCGGCTGATGGCCTTCCCATCCTCCCCAGACAATCAGGGCCTTTCTTTCGCTCATCAGTCCAGTACTCCAAATCTTGGGATCGGCTGCAGAGCTCGAGGTCGCTCGCATTGTGAACTAATAGCAACTGGTTTGCCAGATTCGCCTCCGGCAACGATGGCTTCCATGACTTCCACGGTGTGAAGCGCAATCTGATCGGAGGCTCGGTGCGGTCGATTGGCCCGGATCGCGGAAGCCATCTCAGCTACCCCAAGGATCCGGTAATTTCCATCGTTGAAACCGTGCGTGAGAGGCACATCAACCCATCGATTCCCCTTTTCCAGAAGCCGCACCTGTCCACCAAAGAAATTCGGATCAGGAATCTGCAAACTCCCCTCCGTGCCGTAAATCTCGATCGGCAAATGACTGTGCCCCTGCACA
The DNA here is from genome assembly GCA_963808535.1 of uncultured Verrucomicrobiae bacterium. Classification (GTDB taxonomy): domain Bacteria; phylum Verrucomicrobiota; class Verrucomicrobiia; order Chthoniobacterales; family JAFAMB01; genus JAFAMB01. The sequence goes on from CAWEGF010000009.1 coordinate 83,625, forward strand.
TCAAAACTGGCGTGAAAACTAATAATTGCCCCCTGCCCAAACTCGACCAGAGCATTGAAATGGGTAAAAATTTCGACCGGAAATTTTTCGCCCTTGCGAGGTCCGGCTCCGAAGAGCCGTTCGGCGAAACTTCGCTTCGCGATGGAAGTAACCCGCGTCACCGGTCCAAGCAAATTAACAAGTGCCGTGATGTAGTAAGGCCCCATATCGAAGACCGGTCCACCGCCAGTTTGATAATAAAACTCCGGACTGGGATGCCAGCCCTCAGGACCGGGCGTCAGGACAAAGGCCGTTCCCCCAAGCGGTCGACCGATCGCCCCATCATCGATTAGCTTGCGAGCCGTCTGCTGCCCACCTCCAAGGAAAGTATCCGGTGCGCATCCCAACCTGACCTTGTGTTGGAGGGCGGTTTGCGACAACCCCTCCGCCTCTTTTCGGCTTAATGCTAGCGGCTTTTCGGAGTAGACGTGTTTCCCGGCCTCCAGGGCTCGCGAACTGACCGGGACATGGCTCTGCGGAGTGGTCAGGTTGAGCACCAGATCAATCGCCTTATCCTGCAATAACTCATCTACCCCTTGGACTTGCAGGCCAAACTCTTCCCCTCTTTTTTCGGCATTCGCCTGCGACGCATCGGCGCAGCTGACCATCGCCAATTCAGGGAAGTTTTTCGCCGCTTTTAAATAAGCGGCACTGATATATCCCGCTCCGACAATTCCAACACGGATTGGAGTACTCATTCTTAAATTGCCATGCCGGACGCGTTGACTTTTGCCTGCCAAGCAGCAAGCTATCATTCGTCGTCCGCAAGAGGCCATTACACCCTTAACACTGGTCTAAGACTCTCGCTGCGGCTTCGGCCGATTTCTTTACTCCTTATTTTGCTCCCAAGATTTTTCGATGGTCTCCACCGCTTTCTCGGCTGTGATATTTCCAGCGGCGATATCAGCGCTGGCATCGTTAAATACCCGGCCGGTATCAGGGCCCAAAAGCTGATCGATGGCAATCGCGATCCATTGAGAATTAGCGACTTCTTGCGCGATCTGCTTGAAAAATGGTTCTTTGATCATTTCGGCGGTTCCCTTGACCATCGGGATGCCCAATCCTGCTTCGGCCAACTTGCCTTGGACCTCTTTGCTGAGCCATACTTTCAAGAAGCCAATGGTGTCTTTAGGCGCATCTTTCGCCACCAGCCAACCGTTCAGACTGGCAAAGATGTCGTTCGCATGGCCTTTTCCACCTTTGACTTCCGGAAAGAAAATCCAGCCGAGTTTTTCGTCAGAAAGCCCCTTCTGGTCTGCCGCATCCGAACGACCTTCCGTCAGATCCCAAGTGCCCATTAAGTGAAAGGCCGCTTTTCCGTCGTGAAAGGTGCCCGCCGCTTCCGGATAGGTATTTGCCAGATAGCCGTTTTGAAACGGTTTTAACGCCGCCAGGTCTTTGTAGAGTTGAAACGCTTTTATCACGTCAGGATTCGCGAATCCTCCATTTTTGCCTTCGTACGCTGCTTGCATCCCTTCCTTGCCAAGAATTCGCATCATGAGGAGCGCGGGATAAAAATGGAGAGGCCATTTATCTTTCCCGCCCGCCGCCAGCGGCGTAACTCCTGCCGCCTGGCACTTTTTTACCGCATCAATGAAATCCTCCCAGTACTTGATCTTGGTCGGGTCCACCCCAGCTTTCGCGCAGAGCTCTTTATTGTACCAGAAGACCATCGGACCCACATCGTTGGGCAATCCGTACGTTTTGCCCTGGTAGGTAAAATTTTGCACGCCGGCCGGGTAAAAACTATCTTTGAATCCGTCAGCCGCGATCGCACTGGTGATATCCTGACAAACTCCGGCGTTGACCTGTTCGTACATCACCCCCCCGCCCCAGCTGTGAAAGAGACTCGGCCGGTCTTTGGATTGCAATAGGGTCGGCAGTTTTGCTTTGAACGCTTCGTTCTCCAGATAATCAAATTCGATTTTTACGCCAGGGTGGGCCTTTTCATACTCTTTGGCAGCATCCTGCCAGATGGCCAACACGGAAGGCAATTTTTGCAAGTGGAGGATCTTGACGACCGTTTCGGCAGAGGCCGACCAAGAGAGAGATCCTAACAAGGCGAAAGATAATAGAGATCGGAATTTCATATATGCGGGGGGGATGGTGTGATCCAGCCGGTTAACAGGGAAAAACTTAGAGGAAAGAAGTCAACCCTTTCATCCTCCGAGGAGCCACCAAAGCCGTCAAGCTTTTATCTGTCGTTCTTGGCGCGTTTTTCTAAGGGTCTTGCTAATTGCTCCACTAAAGGTGTCAGTACAGGCTTGTCGAATCCTCGAAATTTGAGATAACAGGGGAAGTTGTACTTTTTTTTCTAATGTCCGCCCGAGGTCCAGCCATCATTCGAAACATCAATCGATTTGATGTTCTGCAAACCATCCGCCTGCACGATAACCAGATTTCGCGTTCCGAATTATCTGAGCGGACCGGACTCAGCCAAGCCACCATCTCCAGCATCGTCGGTCATTTGATCGGGGAAGGCGCCCTCATCGAAGACGACGCTTGTGGCCTCGGAACCCGAGGACGTGGCCGGCCCTTGGTCATGTTGCGGCTAAATCCGGAATACACCCATGTGGTAGGCGTCAAGATCGCAACTCATCAGATCGTTTTTTCGGTGACCGATTTTGTCGGGAATGTGGCCGCTTCTGATAATATCCCAGTAGAAGCGCTGAAGTTTACGCCAGCACAATTGGTGGCCATCGTCGTTCGCGGAGTCCGCGCCTGTCTGAAGAAGGCGGGCAAGACGATCCACGACGTCAGCGGCATCGGCGTTGGCCTACCTGGCTTCATCGATTCTCATCGGGGAATCGCCTTCTGGAGTCCGGTTTTCGCGAATCCGAATGTCGATTTTCGCGAATTGCTCCAGCTGAAGTTTGATATCCCGGTTTTCGTCGAAAACGATGCCAGCCTTGTCACCTTGGCTGAACATTGGTTCGGGATGGCCAAAGGATTGGAAAACGCCGTAGTAATTACCATCGAGCACGGAACCGGCAGCGGTTTGATCTTCAATGGGAAGCTCTATCGCGGTGCCCAGGGTTTGGCCGCTGAATTCGGCCACACCAAACTGGTCTTTGACGGTCCCCTGTGTCAGTGCGGAGAGCGCGGCTGCATGGAAACCCACACAGCAGCGTTTGCGATCATCCACGAAGCTGCCAAAGCCGGTTTTCGCATTCCCAAAAGGCCTTTGGATTACAACGAGCGATCGATGCTTATCCAGGCCATCGTCGCCAAAGCAGAAGCGGGCGACCAATCGATGAAGCAGATTTTTGAACAAATGGGTCGCTATCTTGGCTTGGGTATCGCGAATCTTGTAAACCTGTTAAACCCGCAACGAGTGGTCATCTGCCAAGGCGCCATCCGGTGCGCTCATCTTTTTGAAGACAGTTTGCGTTCGGTCGCCGAGCAGATGGTGATTCCGCCACTCAAGCGTAATCTTGAGATCGTAATTCATCACTGGGGAGACGAAGTTTGGGCCCGGGGCGCAGCCAGCCTGGTTTTACTGGAGTTAGATCAACGAGGCCGGTCCGACATGCCAAAAGGTTCCCCGATTTCCGGACGTCGTGCGGCGCGCAATGGAAAGATCCGCGCCGCCGTCAACGCTATATCAGTGTGATTTCCGGCGTCTGGCCTGCACTCTCCGGGTAGAGCAAAGCTTCCTCGCCTTGCTTTTCGCAACAAGGAAAAGCGCGGACGTTTTTCTTATCTGGAGCCGCAGTCGGAACATTAGTTTTTCGGAAGGAATTTAAACGAATCAAATGAAAGGATGTCCATTAAACCTGAGATCCGAAGGTCTGCGGACAGAGCAATTCCCGCCGCAGGAACTTCGGATTTCTAGTTAGTCAGCGAACGGATGGATCGAGCTATGGAGAAGCCCACTAAAAAAGCAGAGACTCGCAAGTTCTTCATTACCAACGAAAGCGGGTTACATGCGCGACCAGTGAGCGAACTTGTACGTTGTGCGATGCGCTTCAAGAGCGAGATCACCATCCTGGTCAACGGGAAGAAGTGTTCCGGCGTTAGCATCATGGATATCATGACCGCGGACATTCGTAAGGGAGCGGAAATTATGGTGACCGCCGAAGGAGTCGATGCTGGAAAGGCGCTCGATGCGATTGAGAAATGCCTCAGCCAGCTGGCCGAGAAAGGATTCTAGTCGGGACTTCGACTCGCGGCTTCAAGTTGCCAAGTCGATCCAGGCTTCCCCCCTTATGTTTTTGACTGAACTCTCTTGTGGGCTCTGCGGAAAATCGCACTCGAAATCATTGCTCCAGACAGTTTGCCAAAATTGCCAACGTCCGCTTTTGGCTGCCTATGATCTCAAAGCGGTTTCGGCCATTTTGAGCCCAAAGGATCTGGCGGGCCGCGAACCATCTCTTTGGCGTTACCGCGAGGTTTTGCCCGTACCGGCAGACGAGGAACCGGTCAGTTTTGGCGAGGGCTGGACTCCGCTTTTGCCGGCGCCTCGCTTTGGTCCAGAAATCGGGCTGCCAAATGTCTGGATCAAAGACGAATCACAAAATCCGACTGGAAGCTTTAAGGCGCGTGGAATGAGCGTCGCTGTCAGCATGGCCAAACACTATGGTGCCACGGCGCTGGCAGTTCCGTCGGCCGGAAATGCAGCCGGCGCTTTGGCGGCTTATGCCGCTCGCACGGGTCTCCCAGCCCATTTATTCATGCCAGAGGACACTCCGAGAGCCAACGTCGTCGAGTGCGCCGCCACTGGTGCCCGGATTACCCTGATAAAGGGATTGATCACCGATTGCGCACGGGAAGTGGCCAGACGGGCTGCCTTAGAAGGATGGTTCGATCTGTCCACCCTGCGGGAGCCTTACCGATTAGAAGGGAAAAAGACCTTAGGGTATGAGATCGCCGAACAAATGGGCTGGCAGCTTCCAGACGTTATCTTGTATCCGACCGGCGGGGGCACAGGATTGATTGGTATGTGGAAAGCCTTCCACGAAATGGAACAATTGGGATGGATCTCCGCGAACCGACCAAGGATGGTTGCGGTTCAAGCTGCGGGCTGCTGTCCCATCGTCGCAGCCTTTAACGCCGGTGAACGTTTCGCCACCGAACATCTGAACGCTTCGACCATGGCCTCGGGCTTGCGGGTGCCGAAAGCGATCGGAGATTTCCTGATTCTGGATGCCGTCGACCAATCTGGTGGCACTTCTCTGGCGATTACGGATAGAGAAATGCTTGAAGCGGTCAAAAAGGTTGGTGCGGCGGAAGGTTTGTTTGTCGCCCCGGAGAGCGCGGCTTGCTGCGCCGCAGCCGGGAAACTTGCGAAGTCGGGCTGGATTCGATCCGACGAAACGGTCGTCATTTTCAATACTGGCACCGGCCTTAAATACCTCGAATGTTTCGCGGATTTCACCGGAGGTGGACGCCTTCCGCCGGCCCATGATTGACATCGAGGATAAAGAGCAACTGCTGAAATATCTGCGCGAGACCGGTCGGATTGGGGTCTCCGAAAGGCCAACGATTCGAACGTTGAGCGGCGGGGTATCCAACAAGACCCTGTCGCTGACGCGATCCAGCGGCGAATCGTGGGTCATTAAGCAATCCCTACCAAAACTCAGAGTGGCTTCGGACTGGTTCAGCGATCCGGCTCGAATCCAGGTTGAAGCCAACGGTCTGCGGTATCTGCCACTGGTCGCTCCGAAAGGAAGCATCGCTCCGCTGCTCTTTGAGGATGCCGCTGAGAATATCCTGGCCATGGAAAGCGTGCCTCATCCTCATCAAAATTGGAAACTGCAGCTGTTATGCGGTGATATTGATCAACAGTCTTTCCGACAGTTTGCGCAGCTGCTCGGGTCGATTCATCGCGAAGGCTCCCGACTTCGGCACGAGCTGGCACCATATTTCGGAAGCAAACAATTCTTCAGAACGCTACGCCTGGAGCCCTACTATGGCGAGAGCGCCACGGTCGCCCCGGAAGCGGCCTCCTTTCTCGAAGAGCTTGTCACCTGGACGTTGAGCCGATCAGACACCCTGGTGCACGGCGACTTCAGTCCAAAGAATGTTCTGATCTATCGCCAACGGTTGATTTTGCTTGATCACGAGGTACTTCATTTGGGCGACCCGGCCTTCGACGTCGGGTTCAGTCTCACTCATTTTCTCAGCAAGGCGCTTCACCTTTCGCACAAGCGTGAAGCGTTATTAGAAGCCGCAAAGTTATACTGGCAATCTTACCGCAATGAAGTTCACGGGTTGCCCTGGACGCCGCAGCTTGACTTTCGCGCTGCCCAGCACACTCTCGCGTCTCTCCTGGCGCGGGTCTGCGGACGATCTCCTTTGGAATATCTGAGCCGGGAAGAATGCCTCCTCCAACGTCGGATCGTGATCGAGTTGATTAAAGAGAATTCTGCCACCGTGGATCAGGTGATTAGCGCTTTTGCTCAAAAGTTGGCCGACGAGACCCATGGAACGGTTTCTTGAAGATGATCAGACCGACTCACCTCTACGCGCTCGAAATCCTGGACAGTCGCGGACGGCCGACCGTGGCGGCCACCATGCGTGTGGCCGACGACCGCGGCGTCACCGTCTCGATACCGTCGGGAGCTTCGACCGGCAAAGCGGAAGCCAAGGAGTTGCGAGATCAATTGAAACCATACCGCGGTCTCGGATGCCGGAAGGCGGTCGAGAACATTCGCGGACCGATCGCTAGAGCTCTCGTCGGCCAGGAATTTGCGAGCCAGGAGGATCTCGATCTGAGATTGATCGAACTCGATGGAAGACCAGACAAATCCCGACTGGGTGCCAACGCTATTCTGGCCACCTCGTTAGTTTTTGCCCGGGCCGCCGCGGCTCATCAGAACCTGGAGCTGTATCAATATTTTGCTGGTTTAGTTCCGGAAGCTGCGCCTGCGCTGCCTCGTCTCTCCGTCAATCTGTTCAGCGGTGGAAAACACGCTTTTGGTCAGGTCGCGATTCAGGATGTCCTGCTCGTTCCCGCAGCGGGATGGTCGGTTTCGGCCAGCTTGGCCATGATCTATGAGATTTACCAGACGGCCGCTGAACTTGCTGCCAAGCGATACAATTCACGAGCCTTGACCGCGGACGAAGGAGGACTAGCCCCTCCTTTTCAATCAAGCATCGAAATGCTGGAGAGAGCTGCGGAAGCTATTACCTCGGCAGGATACACCATCGGTCAAGACGTTAGTTTGGCCGTGGATGTAGCCGCTAGTCATTTCGTGCAAAAAGATGGAAGTTATTTGATAGACGGACAGAGGCTGGGACCCGAGGAGATGATCGACCTCTTAGGAGAATGGAGAGATCGGTTTCCGCTCGTCAGCATCGAAGACGGGCTCGGAGAAGATGATTGGGAACATTGGCCCGGATTGTGTAAACGGCTGGGAGACCAAACCCTCACCCTGGCAGACGACCTTACTTGCACCAACCCGGACCGAATTGAGCGAGCGATCCAGTTCGGAGCTGCCAATGCCTTGTTGTTAAAGGTTAATCAAATTGGGACCGTTACCCAGGCCAAAAACGCTCACTCTCTCGCCAGGTCGGCCGGATGGAAGGTGGCAGTCAGTGCCCGAAGCGGGGAAACCGAGGATGACTGGCTCGCGGATTTGGCCATCGGTTGGTCCGGCGATTTTATCAAAGTGGGATCCATCACCCAATCCGAACGGTTGGCGAAATACAATCGGCTTTTGACGGTCGAGGACGCTTGGGCGAGGACCGGAAGCGATTTATCCCAGGGCGGACATTAACGGTGAATTCAATGAGTTCAGCGACACGCTTTCCCTTAAGAGGCGTATGGTGGAGGTCATGAGTGATCAAAAAACTGTTTTGGTAACCGGTGCCAATAAAGGCATTGGTTACGAAATCGTCCGTCAGCTGCTCGCGAAAGGTCATCGGGTTTTTTTAACGGCTCGAAATTCCGCGGCTGGTCAAAAGGCCGCCGACAGCCTTTCCGGGGATGTCCAATTTCTGCAAATGGATGTCACCGATGATGCTAGCATCGAAAAAGCCGCAGCGAGTTACGGACAACTAAGTGAAGGGCTTGATGTCCTCATCAACAACGCGGCTATTTATCCGGACGAAAATATCGATATCCTGACCGTTTCGCGTGAGCAGTTGGTCAAAACTTTTCAGACCAATACTTTCGGCCCGCTCCAAGTCGTTGGCTCTTTTCTTCCGTTTTTGAAAAAATCGAACGCACCCCGAATAATCAACATCTCCAGCGGCTACGGCGCGCTGGATGGTCTGTCTCAAAAAGTTCCCAGCTACTGTCTTTCGAAATTAACCTTGAACGGAGTCACCATCATGCTCGACCAAGCGCTTCGCTCGGAAGGGATTGCCGTCTATGTGATGTGTCCAGGATGGGTACGAACCGACATGGGAGGCGCTAACGCCACCCGTTCGGTCGAAGAAGGCGCAGACACCGCAGTCTGGTTATCGTTAGAGGCACCTCAGACTTTAGGTGGAAAGTTCTTCCGGGATCGTAAAGCTATTGAATGGTGATGGCACGGCAAGCCGAAGAAGATTTCACACAGAGGTCGCAAAGATCGCTAAGAGGGGCACTCCAATCACCAGTTGCCCGGGTGTTTGGCATAGATCGACGATCGACCAGCTTGGCACGGCAGGCCGAAGAAAGATTTTCACACAGAGGTCGCAAAAACCGCTAAGAGGGCACTCCAATCATCAGTTAGCGGGGCGTTTGGCTAAAGGGACGGTCGACTCGCTGGGCACGGCAGACCGGAAAGAATTTCACACAGGGGTCGCAAAGATCGCTCAGGGGCTACTCCAATTAACCAGTTTGCGTTTGTCCGAGATGGGCGGATCGACGCTCCGGTGATGATTCATGATCCGTCTCTACGGTCTCTGTGTTAAATTTCTCCTCGGAGCAAAACCCAGCGGCCCGGATGGGATAGAGGGGTGGTGGTGACAGTGACAGCGTTAGTGAAGAGTCGGTGGGACTAACTACATCCCGCCGGTGCTGGAATGTGCGGCAATGATTTTCCAACCATCGTCAAACTTTTGCAGGTCCATCGTCGTATTGCCCACGGTTTTTTGTTTCGAATTGGGAAATGTGATCGACCACCAAGTGAGGGCTAGAGCCAGATCCGGGCGCAGCAACTTGACTTGGATGCGTTTGGGTTGGATGAATCCCATCGCGGCAGGATCGGGATATCCAAAGGCGTAGGAATCGTGAAGTTGTTGCCACCCGTTAAACTGCTCAGAGTCAACGACCACTAACAACTCGGCAGACCTCCAATAGACCTTCAAGTAAGCTTCGATGTCATGGGCGTTCCATCCATCAAGCATGTTAAGCAGGACTTCGTAGACTTGCTGTGAGTCAGATTTGGGGAGGCTTGACTTCAGTGGCGGCGCTTCGGATTGCCACTCGTTGTGCGTCTGCGCCAACAGAGGTGAACAGCAGAAGAGCCAGAGAATTGAAAAGATTTTACCCAAACATCGGCGGCGTATCATCTAGGATATGCCTTAATTCCTTCTTCTCCCAGATGCGAGGGATTTTTATCCAGATACTCCAATAGTTCCAGTATTTAGACTAGACGCTGTATTCCGAATTCAACTTCAGATGGCTCTTTTTTCTTGGCCCTTCCAAAGGCTTGAGGCCGGTCGGCGGATTCCGTTCTCTCTTTGCCTTACAGGGCTGAGGCGTTTTTGGCGGTAAATCAGGCCAAAGTCGACAAGCGCTAAATTAATTAAAGCCCCTGCGCGGAGGATGCATTTCGTCCCCAGAGGGTCAGCATTATCGTAGCAAGCTTGGGGTCACGAGGTAAATAAACTGGCCCCCTATGGACGATTGTACGGATCTGCCTTGAGACTGACAATGACGGACCGTCCCTCCGAGCGGAGCTTTCCGCATCGCTTCCCAGGCACGTCGTGCCTGACTACTCTCAGCCTGTCCCTCTGGAACTAAAAGTCATCCAGCGGCGGCGCTCAGACACCTCGGACCTGACCCGATCTCGTCGAGGAGGACATTCAGCGTTGAGCGCCGCCAAAAAAGAATGAATCAAAATCCTCAAGATTTTTCAACTTCAAAATTACCAACCTTCGAATCGCTAGGCGCAAGCCACATTTATTGAACCCCGGCATGGTTGCCTGAATTGCTTCTTCTCTGTAAACCGTTCAGGATCAAGGTGGTGGAGGTAAGGGGATTCGAACCCCTGGCCTTCTCATTGCGAACGAGACGCTCTACCAACTGAGCTATACCCCCGAATATTGAGGATCGATAATTAGTACAGGTCTTCCGGCTGAGCAAGCGGTTTTCGCCCTCTCCACTCGCACTAGGAAGGACCGAGGTTCGTGCCTGAGCCCGGCAAGATTTGAGATGGCGAGACTCCACCAGCAAACTCTTACACGGACGATTACCGGGATTTCATTTCTGCGTTATAAATAGCTTCGGGATGAAACTCAAAAATAAATGTGCGCTGGTCACCGGAGCAGGAAGCGGGATCGGGAAAGCAATCTCCCAGGCATTTGCCCGGGTGGGGGCCCAAGTGGCAATCGCAGATCTGAACATGGGCTCCGCGCAGGCCGTTGCTGAAGAGATCAATTCCTCCGGCGGAATCGCCCACTCCATTCAAATGGACGTCACGAGCGAAGATCAAGTGGATGCCGGTGTCGCGGAAGCCGCCGCGGTATTCGGAGGGGTGGATGTTCTAGTAAGCAATGCTGGGATCCAGATCATTCACCCGATCATCGAGTTCTCTTTTGCTGATTGGCGAAAGGTGATCGCCGTCCATTTGGATGGTGCTTTCCTGACCTCGCGGGCAGCGATGCGATTGATGATCCCGCAGGAGCGAGGCGGAACGATTATCTACATGGGCTCGATCCATTCACATCTCGCCTCACCGAACAAGGCAGCTTATGTGGCCGCAAAGCACGGCATCATCGGCTTGGCCAAAGCGGTCGCCAAGGAGGGTGCAAAATACAAAATCAGGTCGAGCGTCATCTGCCCCGGCTTCGTCCGGACCCCGTTGGTCGAGCAACAGATCCCGACCCAAGCTCAACAATTTGGGTTAACGGAAGAGGAAGTCATCAAAAACATCATGCTACGGGAAACGGTGGATGGGGAGTTTACATCCATGGAAGACGTCGCGGAGACCGCCGTTTTCCTCGCCAGCTTCGCAAGTAACGCGCTGACCGGCCAATCAATCGTCGTTAGTCACGGTCATTTCATGCATTAAGCTCGCGCAGTTGAAGGGATGATTTTCGAATGCATAACCGCCCCGGCGCAAAGTCAGTCGGCACCTTTACGCACATTTTCCTTTTTGGATTCACATTCCTCCGTCAATCTCCGGAGCTCGGAGGCTAATTGCTGCTGGATCTTTTCCACTTCGGCTGGTTTCCCCGCCGCTCGTTCCTGCCGGATAAGATCCGCCAGCAGCAACTCCTTTTCGGCCATTTTCGACTTGTATAAGGATTCTATTTCCGCGATCTGGGCGCGCTGATCATCTGTCAGTTTTAAGGAAGGAGACTGCTTCTCAAGGCGCTCCATTGCTAGGTCGTAAGCCGATTTCATGAGAGAAAAAAGCCCGTTTTATTCTTCCTGTCCAGGATCTGTGTCGAGTCTTCCGGGGACTCTCCGCATTTTAATCGGCTGGACCTCCCTTGGTGAATATTACCTTGTCTTTGACTGCGTCGGCGATAATCACCTCTCCATCCTTGAAATGTCCTTCCAGCAATTCCAGACTTAGCGGATCAAGGACCAAGCGCTGAATCGCTCGCTTAAGGGGACGCGCGCCGTACACCGGATCGAACCCTTCACCAGCAACAACTTTTTTCAACGCTGCCGTTAAAACGAGGCGCATATTCTGTTTCGCCAGTCGTTGTTGAACACGGGTTAGCTGAATATCGATGATCGAAGTCAATTCTTTGTCAGTTAGGCGGTCGAAGATAATTGTTTCGTCGACTCGATTCAAGAATTCCGGGCGAAACTGATTCTTCATTGCTTCCATCACTCGCCGGTTTCGCTCTTTCCGGTCATCGACATCCAGAATGTACTGGCTACCGATATTGCTCGTCATGATGATGACCGTGTTTTTGAAATCCACGGTGCGACCTTGCCCGTCGGTGATCCGGCCGTCATCCAAGACCTGCAGTAAAACATTGAACACATCCGGATGCGCCTTTTCCACCTCGTCGAAAAGGATCACGCTATATGGCCGCCGCCGGACCGCTTCGCTCAACTGGCCCCCCTCGTCATACCCCACGTAGCCAGGCGGGGCACCAATCAAGCGGGCCACCGCGTGCCGTTCCATGTACTCGCTCATGTCGATTCGAACCATGGCGTTCTCGTCATCAAACAGAAATTCAGCCAAGGCCCGGCTGAGTTCCGTTTTGCCGACCCCGGTCGGACCGAGGAAGAAAAATGAACCAATCGGTCTGTTCTCGTCCTGAAGTCCCGCTCGGGCTCGGCGAACGGCATTCGCCACCGCCGAAATCGCCTCCCTCTGACCAATGACCCGTTGTCCCAAGCGCTCTTCCATGTGGACAAGTTTTTCCTTCTCGCTTTCCCGAAGACGCGACACCGGAATACCGGTCCAACTGGAGACCACTTGCGAAATATCTTCCTCCGTGACTTCCTCCTTCAGAATCTGTTGCGATTTCTGGAGATCAGCGAGGTGACTATTGTGTTTGGCCAATTGATCAATTAACCCAGGCAATCGGCCGTATTGTATCTCGCTCGCTTTGCCCAATTCGCCGTGGCGTTGAGCTTGCTCGAGCTCCACTTTGAGATTTTCGATTTGCTCCTGGAGTTTACGGGATTGTTCGATCACCCGCTTTTCGCTCTGCCACTGGGCCTTCAATTGCGCGCTGTTTTCCTTCAGATCGGATAACTCCTTCTCCAGACGTGCCAACCGGAACTGGCTGCCCTCATCTTTTTCTTTCTTTAAGGCTTGGCGTTCCATCTCCAACTGCATCACCTGCCGCTCGATTTGGTCAATCTCGGTCGGCATCGAATCCAGCTCGATTTTCAGACGCGAGGCTGCCTCATCCACCAGGTCCACCGCCTTGTCCGGCAGGAACCGATCGGCAATGTAGCGGTGACTCAAGGTGGCCGCAGCGACGAGCGCGGCGTCCTGGATCCGTACGCCATGGTGAACTTCGTAGCGCTCTTTTAAACCTCGCAGGATGGCAATGGTGTCCTCCACGGAAGGCTCTGCGACCATCACCGGCTGGAACCGCCGTTCCAGGGCAGCATCTTTTTCGATGTACTTCCGGTATTCGTCCAGGGTAGTCGCGCCGATGGTGTGCAACTCGCCTCTCGCTAACTGCGGTTTCAAAAGATTTGAAGCGTCTACCGCACCCTCTCCGGCACCTGCGCCGACGATGGTATGAAGCTCGTCGATGAATAGTATGATCTCGCCTTGCGAGTCTGTAACCTCCTTCAGGAAAGCTTTGAGCCGGTCTTCGAATTCTCCGCGAAACTTGGCGCCCGCAATCATTGAACCGAGATCCATGGCGATGACCCGCTTTTGTTTCAACGAATCCGGTACATCGCCACTGACAATTCGTCGGGCCAAACCCTCGACAATCGCCGTCTTGCCCACACCAGGTTCACCGATCAGGACCGGGTTATTCTTCGTCCGGCGGGAAAGCACTTGCATCACCCTGCGAATTTCCTCGTCCCGGCCGATCACCGGGTCGATCTTCCCACGCCGCGCCTGTTCCGTCAGGTCGCGTCCATATTTTTCGAGAGTCTGATATTTCCCTTCCGGATTCTGGTCGCTGACCCGCTGTGATCCCCGAACCCCGACCAGTGCTTTCATCAGGTTGTCCCTGGTGATGCCGGCCGTCCGAAGCATCCGCCCTCCAGCGGATTGTGAATCCACCAGCGCGAGCAGAAAATGCTCTACGCTGACATATTCATCCTTTAATTTGGTCATCTCGGCTTCCGCCGAGGTGAGCACGTTTCGGAGCTCGCTTCCGAGGTATTGATTTGCGGCACCTGATATCTTCGGACGTTTTGCGAGTTCAGCTTCGAGTTGCTCCTCCATTGCACGAGGGCGTACTTCTAGCTTCTCCAAAAGCGGCCGCACCAATCCATCCGTTTGCCGCAGTAGAGACAACAACAAATGCTCCGGCAGGATCTCCTGATGTTGAAGGCTGGAAGCCAATGCCTGGCTTTCCTGGAGTCCCTCCTGCATCTTCGCAGTAAGACGTTCAATGTGCATGCCGCCAATCTAATGGCAGACCGGCAAAGCGCAAAGAGTCGGAAACGCAAGATGCGTCAGATCACTGATCAAATTTTTCCAGGCGAAACAGGAAATCTTCGTAGTTGGAAGCTTCGCGAATGACCGTGTTCAGCTGCTCAATCCGATCATCATCCGAAGCGTGATTGAAGGCCACTCTACGCTGGCTGGAGTTCTGGTCGAAAACCACTTCGTCCCAATGAATGGCGTGAATCTGAGAATTGAACCTGGCGACGGAACGGCCACGAAAATAGGCGCGCGTGGTCTCGGGCGGCATAAAGATAGCCGTCTTGATGTCATCTTCTTTCAGGATCCGGCGGATCTGATTTTCCCGGACCAGTTCGTAGTAAAGGCCCTGCTCCCAGGCAATATTGTGGTACTCCAGATCAATCGATTGAAGCCAGGGATCCGTCCAATCGAGCTTTTCGCTCTCCTGAAAAGTATTGAGAAGGTATTTTTTTGCCACCCAGTCGATGCGATCGATACATCGCATGAAGTCCACTTCCAGGTCATTCAGAATTCTTTCCCACTCTTCCAGCAACCAACCCACTTCCGGGTCGGATCGGTCGCAATGTTTCTGCGCCTTTTCCAGGTACATTCTCTGGATATCAATCGCCGAAATCTTTCGCCCATCTTTCAGTTCGATGATCCAATCGTAACTTGGATCGCGACTAATCGCCTTGGTGGCATCGACCGGTTGGGCAACTTCCAATTGCGGAGCTTCCCGCCGTTCCACCAATTCCAGGACCAGCGCCATCGTCCCAATCTTCATCGCCGTCGCGAATTCACTCATGTTCGCGTCTCCCAGAATCACGTGAAAGCGGCGGTATTTCCCGGGATCCGCATGCGGTTCGTCCCGCGTATTGATGATCGGTCGCCGATTCATCGTGTCGATACTCACCAACACGCTGAAAAAATCCGCCCGTTGCGAAATCTGATAAACACCCGGTTGCCCAGATGACCCTTCGCCTTCGATCCCCATTTTTCCAGCGCCAGCAAAAATCTGACGAGTCACCAAAAAAGGAATGACATCGCTGACCAGGCGGTCCCACGGCACCGAGCGACTCATCAAATAATTGTCGTGGCACCCGTAACTGTGACCGATAAAGTCGGTGTTGTTCTTGTAGAGCCGGACTTCCCGTTCGGGTGCGATTTTTTTATTTCGCCGACGGACGCACTCACTGAGGATGCGTTCTCCGGCCTTGTCTTGGGCCACGATGTCTCGGAGCCGGGTACATTCCGGAGTAGAATATTCTGGATGAGCGTGGTCGTTATAAAAGCGAGCCCCATTGCTCAGGACGAGATCGCTTTTGATCTCCTCAAAGCTAAGCGGCCGGTTCTTATCTAATTCGTAATAAGCCGACTCGTCGGTGTCCTGCATCAGAGATTGCGCCCGAAAGCCGCGCGCATCCAAGTGGGGATCTTCCAGATCGTAATCCCATTTCATCAGGGCGCCATGTTCGGTATAGCAGCGCACCAACTCGATCGATTCGGTCACCACGTCCACACTGTCGACCCCGTTGACGGTAATACCGTATTCCGTCTCGATTCCAAAAACCCGCTTCATGGAACTCGAAGGTTCGTCTGGGCTCAGGACCAGACTAAATGACATGAGACTCTCCCGCCGGTCTCCCGGTACTGCGCACCGGGGAAACCTTGACGACGTTCTCTGAATCGTAGTCGATCAGCTTGAGCCAATCCTCCACGATGTCGGTGGGCGGGAAAATGTCGTTTTCTGAATACTCCGTGTTGAGCGAAAGCAGGAGATCCGATTCGCTAATCCCCTCTTCCTGCAACGAGCTAATCGCCCGTTTGATCGCCAGTTCCTTTGTCCTCTCGATGATGGACGCTATGATCGCCCCACTTACCAGGTCGCCTCGAAAAAGCGTGTCACGTTTACCGCTTCGCAAAATGACGTCCAGGAACCGGTTCTCGTCCCGGCGCGAAAATTGGGCCTCGATAACCTTGTCGATCAATTGGGTCACCGCCTGCGGAACACCCCCAGCCCGTTTCACTAGCTCCGGATCGTAGGGCAAATCTTCGCTCAGGTAGATTCGATAAATCTCTCGAGACGCTTCGCGATCCGGTCGGGCCACCTTGATCTTCCGATCAATTCGACCCGGGCGCAAAATGGCCGGATCAATTAAGTCAGCCCGGTTGGACGCCAGGATGATCACCACCTCGTTCAAAGATTCGATCCCGTCCATCTCGGTGCAGAACATCGGCACCAGAGTCGATAAAACGTTCGAATATCGGCCGGCACGGCGAGTCCCAAGAATACTCTCGGCCTCGTCGATAAAGACAAACGGTAAGAACCCTTCTTTCCGCTTTTCCCGAGCCGTCGCGAAGATTTCGCGAACCATCCGCTCGGATTCTCCCACCCACATATTCAGGATTTCCGGTCCCTTGATATGCATAAAAAACTGCTGCATATCTTCGCCGGTTTTTTCCTTTAATTGCCGGGTCAGATTGTAGGCCGTAGCTTTCCCGATCAACGTTTTGCCGCACCCCGGAGGCCCATAAAGGAGGAAGCCTTTTGGCGTTTGGTGTTGAAACTTGGCGAATAGATCCGCGTGCAAAAGAGGCAACTCAATCGCGTCCTTAATGGCGCTGAGGGCTTCCTCTTGCCCGCCGACCTTCTCCCACGGCAACTCGGGCACGGTCTCGAGGTAATACTCTTCAGATTTCGATGAATTCAATACCTCAATCGCCACTCGATAATTAGGATCGACCCGGATTTCGTCCCCGACTTTCAGGGTCTCCTTCATCAGATCCTGGCATCTTTGCAGCACCACCGCCTGCATGCCGTGTTCCATGCCAACCCGGAGACGATCCGGGCCCAGCAATTCTGTGATCTTGGTGACCGGACCGGATAAATCATATCCCAGGTCGCCGACGATCACGTAGGCTTCGTTGACTAGGACTCGGGTTCCCTTTTTTAGCCTCGAAAGGTTGATTCTCGGATCGACGTTGCAATAATAATCGGACCCGCCTACCACAATCTGGGCGGTCTCTTTGTTCGGACTTCCGAGGTAAGTTCCAATCCGGTTCGCCGGCGAAGTCACCTTTTTAATGACTTCGTCCAGCTTTTCAATCGTCTGCCGAGCTTCGCCAATCATCTCCTCTTGCTCGACAAAATTCGACCGTAAATCGATCAGTTCGCTTCTGGTCGGGTCGCCTGGAGGAAGACTCGCAATGATTCTCTCCAGGTATTCGAGAGGAGTTGACGGCTCAGAACTAAAACCACCATATTCGGGTGCTTTCTCTTCGTTCATCTGTACTTCTTAATCACTCCGCGTGGCGACTATAAACGGATTCCGAATTCGTAGCAAATTTGGACTTGCCCTCGTCACCCGATTTCCTTTAGGGGCTTTCGACGTTATCTGCAAAAAATCTATTCAGTCACCTCGTTGAGGCGCTACTTTTTGGCAACTAAAAACTGCAAGACTCCGTTCGACGCGCTGTCGCTCGCTTAGGATATTCCGTTCGAAACGTCGTCACTCGCTCAGGGTAACCAACCGGCTGAAACGGTGTTACGGACACTACCTTGGCTCACCGCCCTTTGCGTGCGTGTTTAGCGCCTTCCAAGGCGCCGACAAACTTCTCTCGCCCTCGGCAGAGAAAACGGAATCCGCCGATCGCTGCCAGGTAGCGCGACATACGCGATTTGAATGTTTCCTGGAAGCTAAACAGATCCCTCTCTGCAGGGGAGCGGTCGAGGATAGCTTGATTTCCTCGCGATCAAGAAAGCATTGCAAGACTTTCGAGAATACTGATATTGATCGCTTATGTTAGACACCCTCAAGGGGCCGAAGAGGGAAATTGTTTCCCCGGTTTCCCGGGAACGATATGTCGGCGCCTATCAATGGATGTTGCTCGGACGCACCGTCGAAGAAAAGTTGGCCAGTCTCTGGCGCGCCGGGAAGATCTCGGGCGGAGTTTATCTGGGCAAAGGACAAGAAGCGATCAGCGCCGCCCTCGGCAGCACGTTGAGATCCGGCGATATCTTCGGACCATTAATTCGCGATCAGGCCGGGCGACTGGCGTTCGGCGAATTACCGATTGATGTCTTCCGCGTCCACTTTGGATCTCAGACCGGATTGAGCCGCGGGCGCGACGGGAACGTGCATCGAGGCAACCCGCGTAAGGGATACCAAGCGATGATCAGCCATTTGGGATCACTCATTTCCGTCGTAGCGGGAGCCTTGCTGGCCAGACGTTTTAAAGGAGATACTTCGGCCATCGGAGCCACGACCATCGGCGACGGAGGAACTTCCACCGGCGCTTTTCATGAAGCCATTAACATGGCGGCGGTCGAAAAATTGCCTTTGGTGGTGGTGGTCGTGAATAATCAATATGCGTATTCCACCCCAAACAGTCGGCAATTCGCCTGCCGTGATCTGGTGGATCGGGCCATCGGTTACGGCGTCCAAGGCCACTCGTGCGACGCCACCGATCTGGGCGATTGCCTTGAGGTGCTCGCGGACGCGACAGAGCGTGCCCGGTCCGGGCAGGGGCCGCAAATGGTCGTCGGAAACTGTCTCCGGCTAACTGGTCACGCTGAACATGATGACGCTTTCTACATGGATAAGAGTCTTTATCAAACCCGACTAGGCCGCGACTGCCTGAAAGTAGCAGAGAACTATCTGCAGGAAAATCGCTGGGCGGACGAGTCCGTGCTCGAGAACTGGAGAAAAGGCGCGAAACAACAGGTAGAAGAAGCGGTGGCTGACGCCCAGCGTGAACCCTTGGCGGACCCCAGCACCGAAACTTGGTGTCCCTACGCGACCCCAAACCTTGCCGAAGGTCTTTAGGTTCGATGA
This sequence comes from uncultured Verrucomicrobiae bacterium, assembly GCA_963808535.1. GTDB lineage: Bacteria > Verrucomicrobiota > Verrucomicrobiia > Chthoniobacterales > JAFAMB01 > JAFAMB01. Next base: position 102,664 of record CAWEGF010000009.1, read on the forward strand.
CTATTACATACCTCGAAGCGATTCGGGAAGCGCAGGAAAAGGCTCTCCGGGACGATGAACGGGTGTACATTTACGGTCAGGACGTCGGAAATTTCGGAGGCGCTTTCAAGGCCACCAAGAATCTGGCCAAAGAATTTCCAGGGCGGATTCTGGATGCTCCCATTAGTGAGGATGCCATGGTGGGCAGTGCGATCGGGGCCGCCATCGAGGGAATGCGTCCGATCATCGAGATGCAGTTCGCTGACTTTTCGTCCGTGGCCATTAACCAGATCGTGAATCAGGCGGCCACTCTTTTCTGGCGGACCCGGGTTCCTTGTCCAATCACCATTCGCCTGCCATCGGGGAGCAACCCCGGAAGCGGCCCTTTTCATAGTCAATGCCTGGAGGCGCTTTACAGTCATTTTCCCGGGTTTGGTCGTGATGACTCCAGCCACCGTCGAAGATGCTTACACCATGCTACTGGAAGCGGTCGAGATCGACGACCCGGTCATCTTTTGCGAACACAAGTACCTTTACAATCGGCTGAAATCAGACGCTCTTCCGGAAACCAACCTGCCCTACGATCAGGCGAGAATTGCCCGCTCCGGGAGAGACCTGACGATCGTCTCTTACAGCGCGATGGTTCACGACGCACTCGCGGCCGCCGAACAACTGCGGAAAGAAGATATCGATGTCGAAGTTGTCGATCTTCGGTGCGTTAAACCGTTGGACATTCAAACGGTGCTCGGCTCGGTGGCCAGAACCGCTAAACTGCTTTGCGTGGCAGAAGCCTGGCCCTGGGGCGGAGTGAACGCTGAAGTGATCGCTTCCGTGGTCACCCATGGCTTTCATCTCCTCGATGCTCCACCAGAGCGAATCAATAGCAAAGACACCCCAATTCCGTTCCATCCAAACCTTTGGGCCGCTCACAAACCTTCCACGCAGATGATTACTGCGGCGGCGCGCCGTTTGTGCGAGTGGTAGTTCTCCCATCGATGCCTCCCCCGATAAATCGTCACCCGCCAATTCGTTAGTACTCAATGCCAATCACCAGTTTAGTCCTGAATAACTAACTACTAATTTCCCTGCTATTATGCCGAAAGTCCCGATCATTATGCCGCAGCTCGGTGAATCGATCGCCGAAGCAACGGTCGTCCGCCTGACCGCACAGGTTGGCGACCAGATCGAGAACGATCAAGAGGTCATCGAGGTTGAAACCAACAAGGCGGTGATGAGCGTGACGACCCCTTGCGAGGGACTGTTGGTAAGCCTTTCGGCCGAGGTCAATGAAACTTACCCAGTCGGAAGTACCCTGGGTTACATCGAAGCCTCCATGGAAGATGCAGCCCGTTTGAACGCCGCCGTGCCGCCCGAGGTCACTCAACCGTTCGGTCTGGAAGATCTTTCCGCAGATGAATCCAGCTCGGCTGACGATACCTCGCACCGTTTGGAAATCCCGGCCGGTCAGAACGGAGCTGCTTTCCAGTCCCCTCGGCTGAGAGCCCGACTCCAAGAACTCGGAATTCATCCTGCTGACGCCGGGGTCATCCCGGGGAGCGGGATCGCGGGTCGGGTAACGATCCATGATTTCGAAACTTACATGGAAGAGCTAAGTCGGCTCCCGTCCAAAAAAGCTTCCTCCATGCGGCTGGCCGTGGCCGATTCGATGCGCCGGAGCTGGACCCGCCCTCTGGCCACTCTCGGCGTTTCGATTTCGCTGGAGCCAATTCTGGTTCATCGAAAAACGCTTTCCCCTTCACCCGGTCCTGCTCTCTACCTGGCAAAAGCCTTGGCGACCGCCTTGTCTGAATATCCGCAATCAGCTGGACGGCTGGTCGGCGACAAAATTGTCCTGCCCGCATCGATTGATATTGGTGTGGCCGTTGAAGTTGAAGACGGCGTAATCGTGCCCGTCTTCGCCGATCTCGATAAACAGCCGCTCGCAGAACTGCCGGCCCAGTACAAAAAGTTTCTCCAGGCCGCCAAAGAAAGGCGTTTGCCGGAAGAAGCCAAGCGACCTGCCATCGCGTCCGTGACCAATTTCGGAACGCTCGGGGTTCATTGGGCGACTCCGATCCCGCTGCCAAACGAGACGATGATCGTTGGTCTCGGATATGGCGAGAAGAGACCGTTCTGGGACGAAAAGGCCGAACGCTTTGTTCCTCGTCTCGAAGCGGAACTGACCGTGAGTTTTGACCACCGCGTCATCGACGGAGGTCAATCCGGTCGTCTGGTCCGGCGGATCATGGAGCTTCTGGCCGCCCCGGAAACCTTGTAAGGCCCTGTTCAGATAAGATCATTCACACGGAGATCGCAAAGATCGCAAAGGAACGGACCGTCACCAATCAAAGGGCCGCCCAATTCCAGATCGGTCTTTGCGATCTCTGTGTGTAAAAAATCCGTTCAGAAAGAGGATTTCACACGGAGATCACAAAGATCGCAAAGGAACGGACCGACCACCAATCAAAGGGTCACTCAATCCCAGATCGATCTTAGTGATCTTTGCGATCTCTGTGTGTAAAATTCCGTTCAGAAAGAGGATTTCACACGGAGATCACAAAGATCGCAAAGGAACGGACCGACCACCAATCAAAGGGTCACTCAATCCCAGATCGATCTTAGTGATCTTTGCGATCTCTGTGTGTAAAATTCCGTTCAGAAAGAGGATTTCACACGGAGGTCGCAAAGATCGCAAAGGAACGGACTGATCACCAATCAAAGGGTCATCCAATTCAGAATCAATCTTAGCGACCGTTTGCGATCTCCGTGTGTAAAATTCCGATCTCGAAAGGCGATCCACACGAAGATCGAAGAGAAACGGACCGACCACCGATCAAAGGCTTGGCAGCCCGCATTTCTCAGCTACCTTCAGCCTCAATGTGAGGCGTTCCCTACTATCTCTCTCGCTTCTTTTTCTTTTGCTCTTCCCTTGCCAGCCCCTGGCCCAAATTCATGTTCCTGACTTGCCGGCCAGCAGCCGTCCTTTTGATTTTTATGACCGAGGACCTTACCGCCCGGACCTACCTCGCCCCTCAGACTTCTTCGGTTATGAAAGTGGCGATTTTCTGACCACCTTCGCCCTCTACGAATCCCTGCTCCGCGAGTACCAGAGCCGCTCTGACCGGCTGCGTGTTTTCACCATCGGGAAAACTCCCGAACATCGTTCTCAGTACCTCCTGGCGATCAGTTCGCCAACTAACCTCGCTCATCTCGATGAAATCAAGGATCAACTAAGCATTTTGATTGACCCCAGAAAGCTAAAGGCCGGTCCGGAATTGGATCAGTTGATCCAGAAACTGCCAATTGTTGTTTGGCTCTCCTACAGTATACACGGAAGCGAATCGGCCGCCTTCGAAGCAGGTATCCAGGTCCTCTATCAACTGCTTGCTTCCAATGATCCTGGTCTCCGCGAAGCTCTGGATCACACCCTGATCCTGATCAATCCTTGCCAAAACCCTGATGGCCACGAGCGCTTCGCGACTTGGTACAATGCCCACGGCTCCGGCCAACCGGAGCAGTATGCCTATGAACATCAAGAACCTTGGTCTGTCAGCGGCCGCCTGAATCATAATTTCTTCGATCTGAATCGTGATTTAATTTCCTTGTCACAACCGGAGTCCGAAGCGGCTACCAAGGCCTTTCTAGAGTGGCATCCGCAAGTTCTAGCGGATCATCACGGTCAAACCAGAGACTACTTTTTTCCGCCTCCCGCGCCTCCAATCAACCCGAACTTGCCAGAAAGAACGACGATCAAATGGCTGGAAACTTTCGGAAAATCAAACGCCGCCGCATTCGACAAATACGGGTGGCCCTATTTTGTGCGTCAGATGTTCGACCTTTTTTATCCGGGTTACTGGGATAGTTGGTCCTCGCTTCACGGAGCCACCGGCATGACTTATGAAACCGATGGTGGCGGCCCTTTAGGTTATCGCTGGCGCCGGGACGACGGCACCTTGCTGACGCTGCGCAGCGGGATTGCCAAACACGTCACCGCCAGTCTTGCCACCGTGATGGTCGCCGCCGCTAATCGCGAATCGAGGCTTCGGGATTATCGGGATTTCTTCGAATCTTCTCTCAAGGAACTGAAACGAAAATTCTATCTCATTCCCGGCAAGGATCCACAACAAGCCTGCCAACTGGTCTCACTTTTGCTCAAGCAGGGAGTCGAAGTCTCTCGCACCAATACCGAACTCAAACTGGTCAAGGCTTCGGATTATTTTGGCAGTGCTCCGGGTGAGAAGGCCATTCCCGCAGGTTCATTTGTCGTCGATAGCGCTCAGCCTTATGGCCGCATGGCCACCGCCCTGCTGGAGACCGAGACCCCGGAAGACTCGGAATTTTTGAAGCGCCAAGAAGAGCTACGCAAAGAGAACGAGGCCAAGGGCACCGAAGAGATCAAACAGGATTATGAATTTTACGATGTAACGGCCTGGTCGCTCCCCTTAGCCATGGGAGTTGAAGCGTATACCTCCGACGAACTGGTTCGAGTCAGTCTGACGACCATAGCGACGGCATCGCCAATCTTGGAGGTTGATTCTCAGAAACACCAGATGATGTCGGGCCGCGTCGAGCCGGGGATTGCCTATACGTTTCCGCCTTCCTCGATCCAGGCCATGCGAATGGCCATTCAGCTTTTGCGACAAGGAAATCGCTTGGAGACTTCTAATGAGCCGTTTCGTGCCGCGGAAAAAGACATGCCCCGCGGCAGTTTTATACTCTGGGAGGAACGAAATCCGAGCGATCTGCCCGAGGTCCTGACCAACCTTTCCGAGAAATACGGGGTGCCGGTTCAATCGATTCATACCTTGCTCTCGGACAACCGGCCGCCGCGGCATTGCCTCGGAGGCAAATTTTTCTCTGAAACCTCCCAAGGCGGCGATTCTGGCGGATGGCCCAGTCGAGCAGACCAGTTACGGTCTGCTGCGATTCCTCCTGGATCAAAAAAGCGGCTTGGAAATCGTGCCGGTTTCGCTGGAGAAGCTAACTCCAGAGGTCCTTAACCAGATCAATGTACTGATCCTCCCCGACGGCCAGGCTGCGCATTACAAGAAAGCGATCGAGGAAAGCCAGCTCGGAGATCTCCGAGACTGGGTAAGCCACGGTGGAGTTCTGATTTGCCTCGGCGGCGCCAGCGAATTCGCGGCGGATCCCGATACCAAGCTCTCTCCCTCTCGCCTGGTCGGTAGCGAGGACCGGGCGGACACCTCCAACGATAAGCCCCCGGCCGAGTCGCGGCAAAAATCAGATCACTCTCCGTCTCAGAAAAAGGATTCGGTAACTCACAAACCGATTGAACTCCCAGGATCCATCGTCAAGGCCAAGGTGAATCGTGATCTCTTTTTGACCATCGGATATGACTCCGAATTTCTGCCCCTCTTCATTCAAGGAAATGTTTTCTTCAAACCGAGTGAGACAGGTGCCAACGCTCTGACTTTTGAGGGCGATAAATTAAAAATCAGCGGATTCTTCTGGGAAGGAAATACCGAGCAGTTGCTTCGCGGTTCTTCGGCCCTCATCGACGAACCGATGGACGCCGGTCACGTGATCCTTTTCAATTTTGAGCCCGGCTTCAGGATGATCTGGACCTCAACTGTGAGGCTTCTGCTGAATGCCATTGTCTATGGGCCGGCGCAGCCGCAAAAATCCGACGATTGAGTTAGGCGCATCACATCAAGCTGGCTCTTGGCAGATCGTCAGCTCAAAATTGGAAGACATTCTCAGCCGTCCGCTACGATGTATCACGTATTAACTTCCTCCGACCATGCAGCGGGCCAACAATTGGCATAAGCCGGTCCAAATTCTCGGATCAATTTGAACGTAGAGCGCACGGCAAACGAGCAACATTAGAAATCCTGTCTTGATCTCTTTCATGGGGAGCAGCCACCATAAGCAAAACTTGTGCCGCAAGATTCCCTTATATCCTAAGTCGCTCCTAATAAATAGGTTATATCTCTAAAACGGCCCAGCAGTGAACGACGGCTGCGGTTCATCCCAAAATCGGGAAGGCGCTTCCCATCTTTGACAGCGAAACTCCGTTCTCTGTGGCGCACATCCCTCTGTACCGACCCAACTCCGCGCCCTTGTCTTCAAAATCTGACCACTGACAACTGACACTGAGAACTCTCCCCAACTTCCCCAACACTCCTATTCGGACTGACGGCCGTGACGGGGACGCTCTTTGCGAAGCGGGTCACGCGAGGCAATGGCGATATGCGAGGGTCCTGCCGCTAACTTCCGGATCTCGGCCCGTTCGAAGGCATTGATAGTGGGAGCCAAGGCAGGTTCAAGATCTCGCATCCTGTTGCACAATCTGTGATTGTAGGCTCGCATAAACTCCCGCTTCGCTTCGTCGCTCAACGCCTCATTCGCCTGCTTCAGGAGATCGATGACCCGGGGATTCCGCATCGCGACAACTCGTAGTTCTGCCAAACGAGCTCGGTTTTTCTCCTGTTCCTCGCGCGAGATCTGCTCCACTGCCCGAACAGATGGGGTACCATTCGGGCTCTCAATTTTCAGGACGGAAGGTGAAGGCAATCGTAGATCAGGAGGTTCGGCGGGAAGCTGATTTGATTCCGGAAGTAAATCCGGAGCGAGTTGTGGTTCCGGTGTCCCCGAGGGCGTTGCCACTTCTTCTGTTTTCGGTAGAGCAAAGGGCCCCTGTGGGTCCGGTGGCGCTTTCTGCCCGGTAGCAAATCCAGCCAGGAGTACGGTCGTTACCACCACAGTGAGCAGGAACCTCATCATACCGGATCAGAAGATTGATCTCCTTTCCTCACATAACATATATTTTGCTGGAGACCATTGTCCGTTTTCCAAATCACCGAAGCCAACGGTACGAACATGAGATTCTTGGTCACCAATCTCCTGGTAACTCTCGGCGCTTACGCGTTCACAACTTTTGTTTACCCTGGTGAAGTGACTTTCTTGCCAAGGATATGTTTAATGTGGGCAGCGCCGACCGTAGGAACCGTTGCCGCGATAGTCCTGACCAGGGTTTCATTGGCCCTTCCGGCCTTTGGAGCGGCAGTTCTTGCCATGTCAATGGTGAGCGGCCTCTATTGCGCCGTCTTCCATGTCAAGGCCATTTCGGAAACCCTGCAATGGTTTGCCATCGCTTACTTTCTGCCGGGAGCGATCTTGGCCCTCGTGATAGCCCTTCTCGCCAAACTCATTGTCAGGTAAGTTCATAGTGCCTCCTTTGCCGTATGATCCACCCGGCGTCCTCCGTCGTCGTTCGTTTTCACCTTTTTTGAGCCAGTGCTCACCTTCAAGACTGATCGATCGTCGAAAAGGCTGCGGGATCCGGATGCTCGCCCAAAAGCGAACTTATTTGCGACCAAAAATAGAGGAGAAGGTTATGCAAGTAGGACAAGAAGTTGTCTTTGTGCGGGAAGTCGAAGGCGCTGAAGTAGGCAGGCATGGTACGGTGATTGATATTTCCGACGATGTCGTCGTTGTCGGTTGCGAGATGAAGGAGAAAGTTTCTCCAGTCCTCGCCCAAATGTGGGACGTTTTGCCAGAACGGTTGTGGAATCGCCTCTTGAAACGCCAGGTCAAGCAACGTCGCTCCCGGCTAATGGCGTTGAATTTATGGGACGAAGTTATTCTCGCCTGAATCGAACCTCCGGGCGTTTACCCTTCTCGGCGTGCACCGGTTCAGCGCGCCTGACGACTTCGTTACGGGTGACCAGTTCCGCTCGTTTTACTTCGACCGTGTTTATCACTAGATTCGGCCTCTCATTCGAAGCTTTGGGTTGGCCCCCGGGAAAATGGACCGGTGAAACTAACTTGTGGCCGTCCAGACCTAATTCTCTCAAAAGCGAGTCTAGAAAATGGTGATCTTCCTCCGAGTTCTTTTCATAGGTCAGACTTGGCCCCGGTTCGAATCCGTGAAGCAACATCGCTCGATTTTGGACAGCTAGAACTATTGCTGCGAGGAAAACCATCAATAAGCAGGCCCCCACCACACGGGCTATTCCCACCAATCGACCTGAAACCAGGTAAAGCACGGTCCCGGCTATTAGAATCAGAATCGTGGGCGTCAGGCTCATATTGATTTAAGGAGGCACCAGAAAAAGATGCCGGCCGTAACATGTTTACCGTGTTCTTGAGGCCAAAGGCGCGACTGGACTATCCGCTACCTGGGTCTCAAAACTGAATTCGGATACCAATGATTTGCATTTGTCACTTCGCTCTCGAGTGCTACCCGACCTTTCCGAAGGGGTAAATTGTCATTAAGTTTTCCCTACGGCCTCACCACCCGGTGAGCCAATCACGGAATAATAACGATTTCTTCCCGGAATTCGATCTTTTTTATAGAAATTATGGGAGGTGACGGTTTTATTGAAATCTGGACCCTCGTTTTCCCTTCGATGCTTCGTCGCGTTTTCCCTTTGCAGCCCGAAGGACCATGAAAACGAAAGCCATCGCGTACCTTCGGGGAACTCTTGCCCTATTTCGGTTTTTCTCGTAATAGAAGGGATGCTCGATGGAGTCTACAGCTTTGAGATTACCTACCTGGACACCGTTATTAAAGGGATTGCGATGGCCGAAAATGGCAGTATCCACGGATTTAACTGGAGCCACGTTTATAAGGTCGAACGCTCCGAAAAGCACGGAAAGACCTATTGGCAGGTCACTGAAACTCCGCACGCCTCGGAAACAGAGGGTTTTGTCAGACGCGGATTTCCAGCGAAGCTCGAAGGCGAGGAGAGCAAAGATAAGTTCGCCTTCGAAGTAGCCGGGGGAACGGAGGTCAACGACAAGGTATCCATCCAGGGTCGGCGGTTATGCGATCTGCCATAGAGGTTCTCCTGGTATCGGTTGGCTCTTGATCCCAAACAAAGCCTTTTGGCGCTTCTCTTACGATCCCCGCCTTCGGAGATACCGTCTTTGACTGGTGGACGAGAGACGTTTAGTCGATTATCAGCGAGACGATCTTGTCTCCATCGAGGACGAACTTGAAATCCAACGAGACCGGACTTCCTGGGAAGTCACCGGTGACCGTAGCACTGAGGACGGTCTTTTCATGCTCCTCCGTAAGATCCTTGGGTTCGATCGAATATTGAAATTTCTGGAAGCTTTTGTCGCTCCATTCCTTGATGGCAACCAACCCGCGCCTCTCCTCTCCTTCGTCATGCACGACGGCTTCGTCGGCAAAACAGGACACTACGGCGCTGCTGTCGCGGTCATTCTGCGCCTTCACGAAGGCGGCAACTATCGAGGGTATTATCATTTTTGTGAGATGGGGATTTCCAAGCATTTATTTGAGGTTTCTTTGGGCGGTTATCGAGATCGATTCCAGCCTCCAAACACTGGCAGCATCAGGCACCTCCATGACAACCCTATGTCAGGAGACTTTGTCCAATGTTCCTTTTCAACGCTTAGCCGTCAGCGGCAAACGCCTGTGCCGGCCTCGTCGCAACGAGTTCCCTGGCCATCTCAATAACCGCAGCCTTGGCGGCGCTATTCGAACTGACGACCTCATCCACAAAATCGAGTCGGCAAGCGGTATGCTGTCGAACCTTGATACGCATCATCCCTGGGATGACCTGTCATCGGCTTCAATGCCCTCCTGATTTTGCGGGGTGGCCAAACAGTAAAAAGCTTTAAGCGGGCTCAGTTTGCCGTGGCGGTCTCAAGCCGAAACACGCTCGCCTTATCCTCCTCGTTTGCGGAGTTCGCACGAACCGTGGAACACCAATTGGTCCAGTCAATCTTGTCGGCGCTGAGTTAGAAGATCAATTTTCAGAGCTCTCTTCGGATGTCATAAATCTGATAGCCAACAGCAAATGAACTTTGGCTTACGCGCTCAAGCTTTTCGCAGATCGTGCCGTAGGTTAAAAAAAAGATAGTTTCGAATCACCTAGTCCCCCTTTTCAGCACATCAACGGAGAGCCTCGATAAACCTGGCGGCGACCCACCGCAACCGGCTCTTTAGAGAAGATGATGCATCTTGGTTCCCAACAGAAATCGTTGCCACTATTAATTGGCCGCGGAGTTAATCGATTCAAATAGCTAGTCTCACCTAGAAACAACCCCCAGGCCAACATGGAAGCCGTACCAATGCTGCAACCGTGTGCGAGCACTTTATAGCCATGAAGTGGTTTCCAATTGTACTTCTTAGTTTTACATGCCTCTACACGATGAAGGCTACCGATATCGCCGATCCGATGATCGAAGGGTTACCGACCAAGGTGCTCTCCTCCGGAGAAGGATATAAAGTTTTCGAACAATATCCGTGGGAAGGTCATTCTTCTAATTACGGGCCTAAAGGGAATCGTTTAAGGAGCGGTAGTGGGGTCGGCGTGGGCAAAAATATTGCGCAGTCTTTACGATTGCGATTAGGAGATTGGATTCATATGCCCGACATCGGTTGGCGGCAAATCAATGAAGCTTCCAGCAAAGATAACGGGATCGAATTCTTCGCAACTTATCGGGCTGAATACAACAGTAAGCATCCTCGCGTCACGATTGACCGCGTCGCCTTTTCTTTGGCGCCGCAGAAGCAATAAGGTTTTCGGTTGCCCGAAGTTTGCAGTTTGGAATTTTGGAGACCTTTAGGAGGTGGGCGGCTTAGGATCTCCCTCAGCACCTAGTTAGTCCTGGCCGTTCCCCCGCCCGGTGGAATTTCCTCCATTTCCTTTCCAAGCGGCCTTAGACATCGCCCTAACACCTCGGCTACTTGGCTCGGCGTCCAAGGCTTCGATAGCACGTCGTCAAAACCGTGCCGGCGGAATTCGGACATAATTGGCGTATTAGAGTAACCGCTAGATACGATGAGTGTCACCGATTTATCAATTTGCCTCAGACGGGTCGCCACCTCTTCACCTCCCATTCCCCCAGGAATAGTCAAATCCACCAATACCGCATCAAAGCGTCGGCCCGATTCTTTGGCTTTTTGAAAATGCTCAATCGCTTCGGATCCATTCCTGGCGCATTCTACTTCGTAACCCAACTGTTCGAGGATTCGCCCCAACAATTGGCAGATCGGTTCTTCGTCGTCCATGACCAGAATGCGGCCAGTACCGGTTTGCAGCGACTCGCCGATTAAAGTTTCCGTCACTTTGACTGGTGTACAGGCAGGCAGGTAGACCGAAAAAGTGGTTCCCACGCCCAGTGTCGACCGGACCGTTATATGACCCTCGTGTTTGGCTACGATAGCATTCACTGACGCTAGACCGAGGCCTCTACCGTTCGGCTTAGTGGTAAAGTAAGGGTCAAAGATGGTAGGTAAAAGTTCACTCCCGATCCCACATCCATGGTCAGCAATGGAAATCATCACGTACCGCCCACCGGATAGCGGCAGGGAATTGGCATCGAGGACGACGTTCTCGGCACGCACTTCAATCGTTCCACCCTCTGGCATCGCTTGCCGCGCATTCAGCAAAATATTATGCAGGGCATGACTAATTTGTTCAACATCGACATCTGCGGACCAGAGATCGTATCCGATGAGGAGCTCGATGCTTGACGTCGCTCCGGCCCGCCCCAGGTCTACGGCGTCCCTGACGACGGCGGCCAGTGGAGTTGGCCGCCGGACTGGAGCTCCCCCTTTCCCGAAGGTTAAGAGCTGGGAAGCTAGTGAGGTAGCTCGTTTACAAGCCACCGCGGCCTGTTCAAGGATATCGACTACCGGATCGCCGGGCCTAAGTTTCATCTTAGCCAGAGCGATGTTGCCGTAAATAATCGTCAGAAAGTTGTTAAAGTCGTGCGCAATTCCACCAGCCAGGACACCGAGCGACTCCAGCTTGCGACCGCGAAGCAATTCCTCTTCTACCACCTTGCGCTGCCTTATTTCATCCACCAAACGCTCATTGGCTTGCTGGAGTTCTGCCGTGCGCTCAACAACACGCGTGGCCAATTCATCGTACGATTGTTTGATGGCGGCTTGGGCGTCCTTCAAGGCGCGTTCTGTTCGAATCCTGTCGGTGATGTCGATGGCGTGCCCAAGAACGAGCGGGGAGCGTTCCGTTCGGTCAAAGCGAATATTGCGACAAAACCAGATGCGCTCGCTGCCATCTCTAGTCACGATACGCATGGGACCGCTGCTAATCGGCTCGTTCCGGATGCGGTTCAGGTACTCATCGAAAAGGTGGCGCACCGAGGGTGCCAGAAAATCCCTCAGGTTCCGGCCGATGCCATCCTTCGGACTATATCCGAGGGCTTGCGCGGCGGCGGGATTAATAAAATACAAGACGCCCTTAAGGTCATGGATACACATCAGTCCAAGACTGTTCTCCACCAGCAGGCGATATAATTTCAATTGATCGATGGAGTCCCCGATGGGACCGCGATCCCCACCTGAGCTAGCGTCATTCATCTCCAGGCACATCCTTAGACAATTCAATACTCAAAGCTACAGACAGATAAAATTGTCCGGGTTAATTTTTGGATATTTTACCCTTCCTCAATGCTCTAATCCGTGACAGCAAGTTGGTCAAGGCAGGCAAGTACCTCCTCTCCTAAGTGGGAGACTATATCGTTGGCTTCAAAAAGGCTGGATGCTAGCGAGAGAGACGAATATGCCGACCGCTCTTATGCCCTGCTCGTTTCGCTCGTCACGCCCAGACCTATCGCGTGGGTGACTTCGCTTAGCCTCGACGGGCATTTAAACGCCGCACCGTTTAGTTTTTTCAACGCGCTTGGGGCAAATCCGCCGATCATCGGGTTTTGCCCGGGCGACCGCGACGACGGCCAACCGAAGGACACCGCTCGCAATGTTCGTGCGACACATGAATTTGTGGTCAATTTGGTCGACGAAGCAGTGGCCGAGGCGATGAACGCGACGTCCGCCTCATTGCCCTATGGGCAGAACGAATTAGAAGCAGCCGGCTTAACGACTGCTCCTTCCTCCGTCGTCAAGCCGCCGCGAATCGCAGAGGCCCCTGCCAGTTTGGAGTGCACTGAATGGGGCACCCTGCAAATCGGCGGGAATCGACTCATCATCGGGCTCGTGAAACGCGTGCACGTGCGCGAGGAATTGATTGATCGCGAGACGCTGCGCATTCGCGACGAGCGTTTTCACGTCATCGGCCGCATGGCGAGTCCGAATTGGTACTGCCGGACGCAGCGATCGCTTTGAGATGATCCGGCCGAAGTAGATTTTCCTAGGTCTTTGGCTTAGACCGCACAATTTGGTTTCGCAGGCGATCCCGTGCGCGATTCTTCGGTGCTCACACAGACGAGTAGGACGGGGGTGCTTAATGCTTAATTAGCTCCGTTCTGACCACATTATCGTTCCCGTCCCGATAATCTTCCAATGTACTCGAGGATGTTTCCTTCGCGATCACGGAAAAACACGAGCAACTCGCACCAATCCCCTAGGAAAGTCGTACTTTCTTACGCTATAGAACTTCGGGTAGACGGAGTGGGCTTCGGTCGGCAATGTAGGCGCGTGTCGTGATGCACGGACGTTCGAGCAAACGCCGTCCTTACGCGAAAAAAGCTATGAGCCCCGAGGGCGTTACCTTCCATGCTGCGGACGGTCTTTCTGTGAGCGCCGACCTCTACTCCGTTCCCAGGGCCCACGCCTTCTTGGTGCTCTGCCACCGTTCCCATTTCCACCGCGGCGAGTACGTCGAAATCGCGCCCCGCCTCGCGCAGCTCGGGT
>CAWEGF010000010.1:0-150688 GCA_963808535.1 uncultured Verrucomicrobiae bacterium
TGCTTGGAGACAGATATTGAGGGTGGGTTTCCGGAACGACAAGCCATGCCTGGAAAGAGGCATCAATGGAACGTGTCCGCGCCACCACTGAAGAGACGCCCTGGCGCATTGTAGGATAGGCTTCCAGCCTGTCTCTCCGAACCACGGGACGAACCATTTAGAATCCGATCTTTCGCCATAAGTATTGCAGACAATTTATCGATCAAAGAGGACGACCTTGTCCCGAGAGGGGATGTCCTGTGGACCCGGAGACAGGCTGGAAGCCTATCCTAGTGTGCTTTCCGGAGCATCGAGCGATGACCCAAGGCCGTCCTGGCGTTTACTCCCGACACTATCCACATCAAACTGTCGTCAAATGTCCAAACTACATGCCAGGCACGAAGTGCCTGAAGCGTCCCTCGAAAGAACCGTCCCGTAGGGTACGGTATGACCGGGCGCAGCTGATCCCACAGGTATTTCTCGTCGAAATGTGCACCTTTCACGAAACCGAAACTCCTAAAGCACAACGTCTTCAGCGTATATTTTGTTCGCACCGATGAACGATGCCATTGAGATATCGCTGGATGCTTTTCCGACTCCGGCAACTCCTGAACTCCTCTGGCGTCGGGGTGACGCAGTCCCAGGCACTTCGTGCCTGGCTACGATTAGCTTGTCCCTCCGGGACAAAAGCCATTCCACCCATCGAAGGGCTTCGCATTAAGTAGCGCTTATGGGCATTAGCCCGGTTGTCCCAAAAACCGCCGATACTTATTCTTCGAAATCTCGGGCTTCCTTCCACCGAACTACGGGACAAATTCCCCGTTTCGAGGTTTCGACGAAGTCCCAGAACAGCGAAACTTCCTTCGACCAAGAGCGTTTTTTAACCTCCTCGAGAGCCTGCGCTATATTCAATCCTTTTCGATAAAGCAGCGCAAACGCTTCTTTCACTTCGTTGCGCAAAGTTGAGCCAAACCCCGCCCGGGCTAGCCCAGAAACATTGATCGTCGAAACCGAATTTTTACCGCTAGCCGTCGAAAAAGGGGGGATATCCTTACTGATCGCAGAAACGCCATGCAAAAGAGAGATAGCACCTACTCTGGTAAATTGATGAACGACACTGCCGGAGCCGATAAAGGCTCGATCGTCAACATCGGCATACCCTCCAAGTAAAACGTTATTCTCGAGAGTTATGTTGTCCCCCAAACGGGTGTTGTGTCCCAGATGCGCGCCCGCCATCAGAAGATTATTGGATCCGACGAAGGTGTTTGATCCCTCTTTGGTACCTCGGTGAATGGTACAGAATTCGTGGATGACATTATTTTCACCGATCTTCACGCCTGAATTGGCGTTCGGATCGAAGGTTAGATCCTGGGGGAACGAGCCGATCACGGTTCCGTGTCCGACCCAATTATTTTTCCCAATCTGAACGGATCCGACAATGACAGCCCGGCCCTGAATCTCGGTCCCGGAGGAAATCTCCACCGGGCCCTCAATGAGAGCATAGGGCCCAATGACAACGTCAGAATCGATCCGAGCTTTCGGATCAATAATGGCAGTGCGATGAATCAACCCCCAGCCCGGCACGATAGGTCTCCAATTCGCAGAATTGAGAATCAGTTTCTCTGCCTTAGTTTTTAGCTCTTGGCAATCAGGGTAATCCCCGAGATTTGAGATCAGGAGTCTCTGACAAATTCGCCGCTCGTGATCGGCGTAACTGACATCCGCCCTCGGACTAAGATCCTTTGCCCCGTTTGGTTAGAGCTAAGGCGGCAAAGTTTTTTACGGTCACAGATTGCTCATCTGGACGGATGGCAAGAGCAATCGAGGCGATGGGCGCCTCGCCGACTATCTTTAGATATTTGACGCCTGCCACACATACTTGATTTGCGATGGAAATTGGGACGATTGATACGCCTAAACCAGCGGCGACCATATTTCCGACAGAGGTTATCTCCGGCGCCTCATATCCCATCCTCGGCTCAAAACCGGCACGTCGGCATGCCGCGATTATTTCGTCAAAGAAACCTGGGCCAACCTTGCGGGGAAAGAGCAGAAACTGGTCGTTTGCTAACGCGGAAAGCGGTAAAGCGGACGCCTTAACCGATGGATGATCTGAAGGCAAAGCGATCATCATCGTTTCTTCGACCAGGCGGTGGACCCAAACACCGCCCGGATCGTTCCGGCCCGGCCTGATAAAAGCCGCATCAAGAGTTTGCTCTGCTAGCCGCTCAAGAAGCGTGGTGGTGTCCTCCTCTTCAAGGGTGAGTTCAACGTTCGGATAATGTTTCCGAAAGACGCGAATAGCGTCTCGCACCATTTGGGTGAAGGCGGCTGAACCGGTGAAGCCAAGGCGAAGCCTTCCTAACTCGCCTCGCGCGCCGCGTTGGGCAATTTTCTTGGCGCGTTCTGCTTGAGCAAGAATCGTTTGTGCTTCCGGCAAAAAAGCCTTGCCGGAGTCCGTCAGCTCGACCCCACGTGGAACCCGCCGGAAAAGGGGGGCACCCAATTCCTCTTCCAGAGATCGTATCTGCTGGCTAAGCGGCGGTTGGCCGATGCCAACTTTTCTGGCGGCGCGGGTAAAATTCATTTCTTCGGCGACCGCCAAAAAATATCTGAGGTGACGCAGTTCCATCTCTATCTGTTAAAAGTATCGCATACTTAAGTTCCATATATTGGACAGGTAGTACAGAGATACTATCGTGGAGGAGGAAGAAAATCATTATGACCAACAAAATCATTCTAATCACCGGGGTAAGTTCAGGCCTGGGGCGCGCTTTCGCGGAAGCAGCCTTGAGGGAAGGCCATACCGTCGTCGGAACCGTGCGAAATGAGGAGGCCCGAAAGGCGTTTGAAGCGTTAGAACCTGAACGGGCTAAGTCCCTGATTTTGGAGGTTACCGATTTTGCCGCGATCGCGCCATCCGTTTCCAAGATCGAACACCAGATTGGCCCCGTTGACGTACTGGTAAACAATGCTGGCTATGGTCATGAAGGTATCCTCGAAGAAGCCTCGCTGGAGGAAATGCGACACCAATTCGAGGTCAATGTGTTCGGCGCCGTTGCGCTGATGAAAGCCGTTCTGCCGACGATGCGCAAACGGCGTTCTGGTCACATCATCAATATCACGTCAATGGGCGGGTACATAACCATGCCCGGAATCGCCTACTATTGTGGGAGCAAGTTTGCGCTTGAAGGCGTATCTGAAACTTTGGCTAAAGAAGTCAGGGGCCTTGGTATTTATGTTACTGCCGTTGCGCCTGGCTCGTTCCGAACCGATTGGGCCGGTCGCTCGATGGTTCGTTCGAGCCGAAGCATTGCCGACTATGATGCCGTGTTTGATCCGATTCGCAAGGCGCGCGAAGAGAAGAGCGGTCACCAGGCTGGCGACCCGGTCAAAGCTGCAGAGGCACTGATAAAGCTTTTGGCAACGAGGAACCCGCCGGTCCATCTCCTACTTGGCAGCGATGCGCTAAAGCTGGTGCGTGAGAAGATCGATTCGCAAGCCGCCGAAATCACTGCCTGGGAAGAGGTGACGGTCTCAACTGATTTCGCAAGTCATTCCTCCTTGGGTTAAGCGGTCTCTGTCGCTAGGCAGACGCCCGAGAAACTATCCGCTCGATCGTCGTCGTCCTTGGTTCTCGATTTCGTTGGGCGTACCGATCAATAGCCGAGGACAGGACGACCAGAACGATTGGGGGATGAACTCCCTCCGCGGTTCCGCCGCCCAAAAATTGGGGGAGAACGTTGTGGCCAACGGGCAGAGGTGCCCGAGACTAAACTATCCCTCTGATAAGAGGTGGATGATCTCGAAAACGTAGTTATGTATCGGAGGATAGTTATTTCAATAGTATAGCATCAATGAGTTAGTTGCTTTGGGGTGAAGCACTGGCTCTCTCCTTCGAAGTGTTCAAGGCTATAGCATCTTGGGTTGGAAGCGAACTGGGCACCGGTCCTTCATATAGGGTTCCCGCCCTTCATTAGTTAGTTGCTTGGTCGCCGAGGAGGGTCAGTAGGATTGTTGCCCCCCCACTAATCTAAACCCATCAAAGGGGTTATAAAGTGGCAAAAAATGGCTACTAGCGGAGCTAGTCTTCCATGGATTTGCCCCTCACGAACAGTTGTGAATTTGGCTTGCTTCAGGCAGCTCAAATCTCTAGTAATATGGTCATGCCCCCCCAGAATCCGACCTAAAGAAGGAGGGACGGTTTTATGCTCGCAAGAATAGCATTGATCTTTATGGCTGTCGCCGGCCTGACAATGGCGGAGGTTCAAGCTTACGACTCCGGATTTATCTCCGGTTCGTCGATGGTCATAAGACAAATTAATGTTCCGGCGACGATTAAGCGTGTAAATGGAAATGATATGGTCATTGATTGGATGGGAAGCTGGTGGTCACGGTATGGCGGTACTCAATACATATCACATGAGGGAACCGTCCATTTAACCGACAGGACCATATTCTCAGACGGTGTGCGAGCAAACGTTGTAGTGGGTGCTGTGGTGCGTTTGCGGTATCACTTTGAACGGGGGCACGCCGTCGCCAGTTGGATAAAATTCTTAACCGTTCCCCCGAATAAGCCACCAGAGAGGTGAGGGCCAGGGCGGTTCATATTTCCGTCAGCTCAGACGGTGCGCACGCTGACGTCACCAATGCCGGATCGAACTCGGTTTAGTCATCGATACCAGTACCAATGCGGTGATCGCCACCGTGCAGGGATGGCCCGGCCATTCGACTCGGTACATCCCAAACGCCGGGCGCAGCAGCCGCTCTGTGGCTGCCTCACTATCCTCATCCGGCACGCACAGCGTCAGCAGGAATGAATTAGTCAAGAAAACCAATTGACCGCCGGTCGCAACAGACGCCCGGCTTCCGCGATCCAGAGGGTGGGATCTGCCCAGAGGCATGCTCCATATTCAGAAATTGCCAAGTCGAAGCTGGCATCGGGGTAGGGGACCGATTCGGCGTTGCCGTGGATGAGCGGAAAATCGAGGCCGCCACGTGTTCGCTCATTTGGTCCTGATAAATGCAATCAGAAGTCAGCGTGTTACTTTGCCAGTGGCTCCCGTTTTTATCGCACGTTGTTGGCAGTAAGAAGATGGCGAGGTAGCGTTAGCCACGCTTTGAAGCCGCGGAAATAGTGGCGACAGAACCCGCCGCCAGCGACCCTTGCAGTATTTCAGCCTGCGCCGACAGATGTAATTTTGGCCAACCGTCTAATTAATCCAATGATCCGAGCTCATGATTTGACCAAGTCTTATGGAGCGTCTACCGCCGTCGATGCGATCTCGTTTGAGGTCGCGGAGGGGGAAATTTTCGCCTTTCTCGGGCCCAACGGCGCCGGCAAGACGACCACGGTCAAAATGCTGACCACGCTACTGAAGCCTACCTCCGGCCTGGTTGAGATCGATGGGCTGGATCCGGCCACCCAGCAGGATGAAGTTCGAAAACGTTTTGGGATCGTTTTTCAAGACTCGAGCACCGATGATGAACTGACGGCCTACGAGAACATGGATTTTCACGGCGTTCTTTACATGGTGCCGAAAAAGATCCGGTCGACCCGGATCGAATCGCTGCTGAAGCTGTTCGAACTTTGGGAACGTCGCGACGATCCGGTCAAACGATTTTCCGGCGGGATGCGGCGACGTCTTGAAATTGCCCGCGGGTTCTTGCACACGCCGAAGATTCTTTTTCTGGATGAACCAACCCTGGGACTAGATCCGCAAACCAGGAATCAGCTCTGGAAGCATGTGCAAAAGCTGAACCAAGAGGAAAAGGTCACGGTCTTCCTGACGACCCATTACATGGAAGAAGCGGAACGGGTGGCCCATCGGATCGCCATCATTGATCATGGCCGGATTATCGCCCAGGGGCATCTGGCTGAATTGAAGACCCTAACCGGAACCGACTCGCTGGAAGAAGCGTTTTTGGTGCTGACCGGCGCCTCGATGCGTGACGAGGAATCAGGCCCTTCGGTCCAAATGCGGAATATCGCGAAGATGCTTGGCCGCCGCTGACGGAATCAAGGATTATGAATGCTATTTACATCTTATGGCTGCGCCAAATGAAACGATATCTCCGGTCCCGGACTCGGATCGTGGCCTCGCTGGCGCAACCTTTGCTTTTTTTATTTGCCTTAGGGTTTGGGTTTGGCCCGGTTTTTGAGAAAGCGGGTCATGGAAACTACATCCAGTTTATCGCCCCCGGCGTGATTGGGATGACCGTCCTTTTTAACTCCATGTTTTCCGGAATCGACTTGATCTGGGACCGGCAATTTGGCTTTCTCAAGGAAACACTGGTGGCCCCAGTTTCCCGAATCTCAATCATGATCGGACGAACGTTGGGTGGGGCCACTACTGCTCTGGCGCAGGGGCTCATTGTGATGAGCGTTTGCTTTATCGCCGGCTTTCGGATCCAAAGCATTTCTCTTTTGCCCATGGCCATCCTTTTCATGGGGCTGATGGCGACAACTTTTACCGCCCTGGGAACAGGAATCGCCTCGCTCCTTCATGACTTTCAGGGTTTTCAGCTCGTAATGAACCTGCTGGTCATGCCGGCCTTCTTTTTATCGGGCGGATTGTTTCCGTTGGCCGATGCCCCGAAAACTTTACAGATGATTGCCAGTGTCGATCCGCTCTCCTATGGAGTGGACGGTTTACGGGCCGTTCTGATCGGCGTGACCCATTTTGGCGTGGCCACTGATCTGTTTATTCTTTCGGCGTTTACGACCGTGTTTCTCAGTATCGGCGGCTATCTTTTTTCTAGAATTCAACTCTGAGAAATCCGTGGTCGGTCCGTTCCGTTGGATTCTTTGCGCTCTCTGTGTGGATCGTCTTTTGTGATCGGAATTGTACACACAGAGATCACAGGTCGCTAAGATCGATCTGGAATTGGGTGACCCTTCGTGACGAGGAGGATTCGGATGGCGCTAAACAACGCATTCTGTCCCGGAGGCACAACCCGATCGTAGCCTGGCACGAAGTGCCTGGGAAAGCCCCCTCGAAAGAACCGTCCCGTAGGGTACGGTATGATCGGACGCAGCTCATCCCAGAGGTATTTCTCGTCGGCATGGACCGTTTCCAGAACCTACGAAATACCGTCCCACTGTACCCTACGGGACGGCCTTTTCGGGGTGGCGCTGTCCCAGGCACTTCGTGCCAGGCTACGATCGCACGTCCCTCCGGGGGTGGTGATCAAAATGCGCTACATGGAAAATCAGGGGAAGGGGACTAATGCGGCTTCAACCGTTTAGCCGATGCCTTCGACCGCAACCTCTGGTAAAGGGTAAAGAAAGGGAAGCCCAATGTCCGTTATCCTCCGTTTCATCCTAACCGTTCTGAGGAATATTCTCCGCCGGCTCGAGCAATTCCTGGCACCCCACGCGGTTCCGGCCATCACGATCGCGCGGGTGCGCCCCGCCATGGGGTGGCCTGGAACCATCCTGACCATTGACGGCACAGGATTCTCAGATTCGCTCGACGGCAATCTTGTCGGCGTCGGTGGTGAGGCCGCGCTGGTCGTTCGCGCATCCGCAACTCAGCTCGTCGTGGCCGCGGGAGAGCACGCCACCACAGGCTCCATTCAAGTGACCGTGGGCGCTAATACCGCAACTGCCCCCGATCCCTTCGTCATTCTGCCATGGCCCGAGATGCGTGACTCCGCTTCCAGCGGTCCTCCCGTCTTCTTTCACGGTCCGCAGGAGGGAACTCCTGGCGTCGGGAAGCAGGATCAACCCGTGCTAGTAATCTTCACGCAGGGCGCGGGCGACCCGCCCGTCGACATCGCGGCCGAGATCAACGCGGAAATGGCGACATTCAAAGATGCCGAGCGCTTCTGGCGCGAGGCCAGCTATGCCTCGACCGCGCCGCCGCATGGCACCAGCATTTCCTATCAGCAGGGACCATGGATCAACCTGCCGCGCCCACGCAATGCTTACGTTTGGGACGACGCCGATATCGGCTGGGCGCGAAACGATCTTTACACCAAAGCTAAGCGTTGGACGCAGGTGGTTGGCAACCGCGCCTATTGCGCGCATCAGGGCGGTGGACTCGGCATCGCCGATGTTGCCGTGGCGAACGGCCCCAGCGAAGTGGACCGTATCGCGCCCGGGTGGATCGCTTACCACGTATCGGTGAACGCCGGAACCGCCTGGGTCGCCGCCGCCAAGGACGGTTTGATTGCCATCAGCGCGGCTGGTGGCCCTTTGTCTCAGCTCAGCAAGACGGCGCTCGGCGGCAATCTGCGCGGCTGCGACGTTTCCGGCGACACGCTGGTCGCAGCCGCTATGGACGGCGGGGTGGAGATGTATCACATTTCGAATCCTGCCAGCCCCGTTCGTCGCGATGTGCAGGACGCAGGGCCCGATTGGGCGACCTGCGTGAAGATAGCGGGGACCCGCGCCTACGTTGGAGCCGGCAAATCGCTTCGGGTTTACGATTTGAGCAATCCCGCTGCTCTGAAGAAGCTTGGTCAGGCCAGTACCGGTGATTGGGTGCTTGGCCTAGATGTCTCCGGGAATACCTGTGTGGTAGCGACCGACGGCAGCGGCCTGGGCATCTTCGACGTGGCCGGATTGGCCCCGCAGCCTCAGGGCAACCTCAAGGACGCACTCCATGTCTTCAACGTTCGTATTTCGGGAAACCGTGTCTATGCCGCTTGCGGTTCTGACGGCATCCTGATCGTCGACATTTCCGATGTTATCAATCCCAAAAAACTTGCGCTCTCACCCACCGGAAGTGCCTGCTATGACATCACTCCGCCCATCGCGGACAATTTTTGCGTCATGGCGCTTGGAGGCGACGGCTTGGCGGATGTCGGCGTCACTAATCCGATGACGCCGAACATGGGGCTTGAGAATTTCCTCACTACCACGCCGCCGCTGGGAGGCGATTGGGACCTGACGGCTTTACGTACCAACCTCGACAACGCCGCGAATTCCCGAGGCAAAATCAAGGGCGAGGCGCTGTTCGTGCACGCCCTGACAGGAGCGCAGAAAGCGAGTTCGGGGCTAAACCTCAATTCTTTCGAGGGCTTCGTCGTGATCATCCATGGTTTTCCGGGTCGAGGCCAAAGCTTTCCCGCGACCTCCGTCAGCTTTGAAGGCGTTTCCGTGTCCCATCCGGAAACCAAAGGGTTCATCTGGTTGCCCAGCCATACCGATCCTGATAAGCGCACTACCTGGGGCCGCAAGGCCCACGAAGTCGGTCACTGGTTCAGAGGTTGGGGTGTCAGCGGATTGGAGTTGATGCCCGACATCTATACGGAATCGTATGACGACGGCACCGTTCAGGTCGGCGACGCGGAAGACTGGGACATGGCTGGCAACCATGATCAAGGACCGCTGTTCTCCGGCCATCAGGCCGACGTCCTCCGTTTGTTCGATCCATCTAAAATCGAGCGCCGTACCTGGTCGCCCTCTGCCGCTCCGGTTCCGGAGACCTTCGAGATTGCGGCCCACAGCACGACTGAGGCCGGCCCTGGCCGCATCCATCTGCTCGAGCTCAAAGTCTCCGATTCGCTTTCGTATTATGTCGAAGTCCGCCAGAAGCCTGAGCCTGGAGCATACATCTTCGACGCCAATATTCCCGAGCCGCCGGCCGCCACCGGCCGCGTGCTGGTAACGCGCGTGGATGAAGCCCAATCGATCTCCAACACCTTCGAGCGTCCCACCATGCTCTTCGGCACGCTCGATGTTGGCGAGTCTGCGGTGGACGCCGCCCGTTTATTGCGCATCGAAGCTAACGCCGTTCTCGAGATAAATCCGCTCGTCTTCAGAGTAATCGTGCACTGGAACGAGCAGCCGCCGGACGATCCCGAGGGAAAATTCGACCTCCGCATCACCTCGTGGAACACGGACAACTATACGACACCTGATATCTGGGTGAACAGTCCCCGAAACGACCAGGGAGGCAAACTCATCTACACCTATCACCAGGACGGCGATGAAACCCAACCCGTTCTCACCGGCGACAAACCTTGGGTCAAGCACAAGAACACCATCTTCGCGCGGATAAGCAATTCTGGTATTCAGGATGTAGCTAACGTCTTCGTTACCGCCTATATCAACTCGCCGCCCGGCATTGGCGACAACGGCACGTGGGAGACTCTCAAGACGGTGAAGGTCGACGCCATCGCTGTAAACGCTTCACAGGTCGTTCAGTTCGACTGGACACCGGACATCGATAAACACACCTGTATGTCCGTCGCCATTTTTCCGGAGGTCGGCGAGATCACGGCGAAAAACAATCGGGCGCAGGAGAACGTCGCACAATTCGACAGCGCCGGATCCTCTTCGCACGATCCTGTCATCCTCGAAGCTGTCGTGCGCAGTCCCTTCAGCGTGTGGCGCCGTGTCGATTTGCGCGTCCGCGGCCTGCCCTTGGGCTGGCACGCCATCGTCGACAAGCAATGGGTCTGGACCGGCCCGAAGGGAACCGTGCCGGTGACCGCCCTCATCTGGACCGATCTGGACTCCCCGAGAGGGCAACACCAGCGCGGCATTCCGTCGGAGGCGCTCCCGCGCGTGGAAGGCTGGACCGATTTCGGCACCCACCGCTATCTCCCCATCGGCGGCATTCTCGCGCCCGTCCGCGCCAACAAACGAACCCGCATCGTGTTCGAAGTCTCTGCCGCCAACGGCCGCATTCGCGTAATGGCATGGTTGCAGCCTCCCAGTTCGGCGGTGCCGGGCATGGTTGAAATAACCGACGCCGCCGGAGCCCCAAAGGTCTTTCCGGTGATGACCGACGCTACCGGTCATATTCTTATAGAAGTGCCCGTCGCGCGCGGTCGCTACGACGTCCAGGTGTTCACAGCCTCCACATCCCAAGCCGCCGAAGCCGAAAGCGAGGTGCGACAAGTGGTCGTCGAGTGAGAGGCGAGCTGCGCCCGATCATCCCGTACCTAGGGGACGGTTTTTTGGGATGGCGGTATCCCAGGCTCTTCGTGCCAGGCTAGGTTCGGGTTGTCCCTCCGGGACAGATGAGGGTTTGCGAAAAGTCCCGGAGGGACGGTGCGATCGTAGCCTGGCACGAAGTGCCTGGGATACCGCCACCCCAAAAAGTGCCGTCCCGTAGGGTACGGCGTGAGAGAGCTTCGAAGATTTTTTCTTGCCCGATCGCAAATTTCCGTCGCATTCTCAAACCCCTTTTAAGATCCATTTATGAAATCTAATTTCACCCGTTAAATTCTCGTCGCAGCGCTCGCGATTGTTGCGCTGATCCAGAACGCTTCCGCTGATCAAGGTCACATGGAAAGGGCACTCGACGCTTTGCGGAGTGCGCGCTCCGAGTTGAATCAAGCCTCGCATGACAAAGGCGGGCATCGGACTAATGCTGTCCAATTAATCGACCAAGCGATCGAGCAAGTTAAGGAAGGGATCCGAGTTGGCGCGAAGCACGGAGACTAAAACGACAGTTCCAGGTTCCGGGTTTCGCGGTTCAGCGTGAACCCGGAATCGGACCGGTGATACCGGTCAAAATGTCGAAACGGTCGAAACGGGGCATCGAGTGAGCTGGAAGTCTTCAGTCTTGTCGGAGGAACGGGGAGTGGTTTAGGCAGCGGAGATCGCGTCGACGATCTCAGTCGTGGTGACAATGGCCGTGGCGTAGTTCGGGAGATTGATGTCGAGAGCGGCGTGCATCTCTTCATCCGAGTAACTCGCGGTTGCATCTTTTACTACCGTGACCTCGTAACCCAGTTCAGCGGCGTAGCGTACGGTCGCCTCCACACACGTGTGCGCGATGAGTCCGAACGACGAGTTGATGAATGCCGTGCCTCTTGAGCAGTAAATCCAAATCCGTGTTGGCGAAACCGCTGGAGCCCCAATGCTCCTGGGCAACGATTTCGCCCGGTTGAGGTTCGAACTCGCGGCGGATCTCGCCGCCCCACGTGCCGTATTCGAAGGTCTTTCGCATCCAGGCTGCCTTCTGAATCGGCGCAATGTACTTCCAGGTCTCGTAGTCACCTGGACGGTATCGATGATGTAACGCATAGAAAACGCGAAGCTCGGCTTTCCGCGCAGCATTCAGGACTTGCAGCATATTCGGGATACAACGATTTGCCTCGGCAACCCCCTTCAGGCGAGGCCATAATTTGCCGCCCTCCGAAATGAAATCGTTATACGGATCAATCACCAGAAGTGCAGTGAGCTGCTTGTAGTATGTCACTTTCATTGTGCTCTCTCTCCATCGACGGTATGCGGGTGGAATTCCCTGGCTCGCGGATTAAAGGGCGGAACGGGCGAAGAGACATTCGCGCGCTTGTAGGGCCTGGTGGCCCTTTCCTGGAATGACAAAAGTGATATGCCTTTGTCAAGAGAGCGGTGGCTGCGTTCTCCAATTGCTCAGAAACGCTGGTCTGACAGCTGATCGCCAAAGAAAATCAGACGAGGCACTTTCAAAATCTGTTAGGCGCGGGCGTGCGAAGCGGGTAGAGAAGATTCGTGGTGCGATCATCCATTTCACACCTGTTCCGCGATAAAGGCGTCCACCGTTAAGACGGTTGCCTGGGTCGGAAAAACCTTCTCGGTGAGAATGCGGTGAACCTCGGGATCGGCGTCGAAACAGGCGTCCTTAAGAACGATGCACCGGAAATCGAGATCGGATGCGCGTCTGAGCGTCGAGAGCGTGATACCGCTGGTTGAAATTCCAAAGAATACCAAGTTCTCAATACCCCGGGCTCGAAGAATCAAGTGGAGCTCGTTTTCTGAGAACGCACTAACTCGGTGTTTATAGACCATTAGTTCTTCGGGACGAGCAATAGAGCTGTGGAACTCGGCGGATGAGCTGCCCTTCAGAAAGAGATTACCCTGCTTCACCCTGGCAAACCGAGAGTCCCCATGATCAGGAATCTCGGGATGGCCCTCGGCAAATCCAAGACCGACATGAATAATTTGAAACTGCTTCTTTCGCCCAAATTCAACCGCTTTGGCCGCAGCTGGGATGGCCGCTTCTGCGCCGGAGACCAGGCCAAGAATCCCCTTTTGAAAATCGAGGGTCAGTAAAGCTGTCTTGCTTGGTTCAAGTTTCATCGATCTTCCTTTTCATTCCTTCTTCAGTACCTCGAGCAGTTGGGCTTTCTCATAGTTCCGCCAGGCGTTTTATAATCTGACCGGCCTCAAAAAGAATTGCCTGCTCCTGCTTGTTGAGCTTGGCGATGGCTTGCGTCAGCCACGCTAGACTGGCGTCTCTGGTGGTTCTTCGCATCGAACGACCTTTCTCGGTGAGCTTGATGTTCGTCTGCCGACCATCGGTGGGGTCGGCCTGGCGTTCCACCAGGCCCATTCCCTCCAAGGCCGCGATGGCCGTTCCCATCGACTGCGGTTTCACGCCCTCGGCACGCGCTAGTTCTGAGGTCGTGCTGGGTCCCTCTTTTTCCAGACGAACGAGGACCGACTTCTGCGTCCAGGAAAGGTCCTGCGTTTCCGAAGGTGCTGCCGCGCGGATGCGGCGAATTAAGAGTCCCAACGCCAGTTTAAGATCTTCCACGGCGGTTTCATTGCTCTTCCGCGATGCCATAAACAGGCAATACATCCTAAGAGAGGCGGTCTGTAAAGATGAACTGTACAGTTTATCTGTATACCTCTGGGATGAATGGCGCTTCTAAGTTAAGCAATGTTCCGGAAGGTCCTTCGCCCCGAAGGGGCTTGAGAATTCAGCCCAGGGTTTTAACCCTGGGAACCACACCTCCCCTGCGAATAGCCCTGAAAGGGCTTCAGATCGAAGGCGTTAAGAGCAGAATCAAACGACTATCGATCTCTCGCCCCTTCAGGGCAAATCGACTTGCTTGATGGTTCCCAGGGTTGAAACCCTGGGCTAAATTCTTCAGCCCCTTCGGGGCAATAAAACATCCTAAAACCGCCTTAACTTAGTGCCATTCACCTCTGGGGATCAGCTGCCGCCCGATCATACCGTACCTACGGACGGTTCTTTCGAGGGGCGTTTTCCCAGGCACTTCGTGCCAGGCTACGCTCGGGTTGTCCCTCCGGGACGGCATCCAAAAAACCGCCTCAGGCGATGCGTAAAACCTATTGTCTAGGCGACGGAGTGCTCGAAAAGAAAGAGCCGAGAAACTTGTTATCCGTTTCCGAGATTCTACAACACGTCGACCACTTGGTAAGATGTTACTGGGCTGATTCTCGGACTCAGTACGATTCGTGAAAGGTGTCCGGCCGCAATCGGGCCATTGCTAACTAACGCCTTGGTGAAGAGAGCGTTCGTGCGAGGGCATCGGTCAATCGTTTGGCCAGGGTTCCATTCTTGTCATCGTGATCCGGGTTGAATTCTGTGACAATTAGCCCTCCGAATTTTGGGCTGACACAAAAGACACGAAGGGCCGCAAAGGCGTCCGTGAACTTCAGCCCTTGCTTTGGCTGTAAGACATCCGCAGCCGGGAAGTCAACAAAGTCGATTACATCGACATCGAAATGGACAAGAAACCGTTCAGCTTGCCTTTCCAAACGAGATCGAGCCTCCATAGCAGCTGGTACGGTGTTCCCGTTGATCACCGAAAGCGAATATCCGCGGATGCCGTGTCGCATCAGGAATTCTTGTTCAGCCGCCGGCGGCTCACCGGGAGCGTATCCGAATGGTACGATGTTTTTTCCTGCTATGAGCGGGTAACGCGACCCCATCTCACTCAAAGTTGGTTCGCCACCGGGTTCGGCTACCAAATGGGCCAGGCCGGTTGAATCCAATCTACCGAGCCGGTAAGCGGGTGGAGTTACCGCGTCCAACCCGCCATCTATATAAAGCAATGCCAGATCAGGTTGGCTCCGAACGTAACCGGCGACTACGCCGATGGTAATCGTGCAATCACCGCCGATTACTAAAGGGACCTGCTGAGCTGCCACGATTTTCTCGACACGATCCGCAACTCCACCTGCTACGCTTCGAACGTCTGCCACTCTTTCGGCGTGGCTGGTATTTGGATCAACTCGGCAAACCACCAAAGGCAGATCGCCATAATCTGTGATGGAGATTCCCGCCCGGGTTAGTCGATCTTCTATCCCAGCAGCGCGAAGGGCAGCGGGCGTTTTCTCCTGGCCGGGATAGTGCGCACCCGCGCTTGATGGAACACCAATTAAGCCATGAATGCGCACCATTTGATCGATCCCTGATAGTTCGTTCCGATTCACGAGTTCGGCCGTCGCCACAGCTGGTTGGGGTCTCCCGACGTCTTTCGGAGGGGAAAGGGCCGTTCCTGCTCCTCAAGGCGCGCTTCCTCAAGGTCAAGCAAGACCTGTAAACGTCGTAGCACGCCATCGCTAATGGCGCCGCGATCTCGCAAATCGATCAGTGCGTTCCTTTGCAATCCGATCAATTCGCGCTCGAGCGAATCCAGCTGGTTCAGATACCCTGTTTCGGGGATACCTTGGGGTGCTTCGTAGGCTCGATCGAGCCCTTCCACTCTGTTCCGATAGCTATCCTGAAGATGCCCAACCGCACGTCGGCGAGTTTCGTCTTCCTTTGGGGTCGAGGCCAGAAACTGAAGCGCGACGGTGGCGATCGTTTCTCGCGCCCGCTGTTCCTCGGCACGTTCCACGCCGTCCGCTGGAAAGTTTAACCATCGAAGCAGGTATGGCAAACTCAGACCCTGCAGTACGAGCGTAACAAGAATAACCGCGAACGTTAGAATCAAAATCTCATTTCGCCTGGGAAAGGGTAAGCCGTTTGCCAGTGAGGTTGGGATCGCTAGAGCGGCGGCCAGAGAAATACCGCCTCGAATTCCCATCCACGAAATCAAGGCTGGGTCATGCCAAGCGGGGTACAGCTCGCGACCGCGAAGCCGACCGCTCAAAACGCGCGAGACGTAAGCTGAAATAAACACCCATAAGATGCGAACGAGAATGACTGTCCCACTAACCAGCAGGCAGCCATAGATGATTAATCCGTACGACTCTGCTGAAAGCGAGTCCACGATGGTGCGCAACTGCAGTCCAATAAGAATAAATAGTAGACCGTTCAGCAGAAAGGTCAGAACCTCCCAAGTGGCGATCGATTGCAGCCGCGTTTTGGCAGACATGATTCGGGGATCTTCCCAGCCGAGATAAAGCCCCGCGGAGACAACGGCTAAGACGCCGGATACGTGTAAGGCGTCGGCCGGAAGATAGGCGGCAAATCCCGTCAGTAAACCGATCGTGCTTCTCACCAACGGGTCTGAGGTCAGGCGCTGAATCCGAAGCATCGCCCAACCAACCACCAGTCCAATGGCGACTCCACCTGCGGCGGCCAGCACAAACCCGGTTGAGACAGATCCCAAAACGTACGTTTTGGTTTGGGTGACGTGGACGGCCGTCTCATACAACACCAGAGCTAAAGCGTCGTTGAGCAAACTCTCACCCCGCAGCACTGACATCAAGCGGCGCGGCAGACTAAAGCGCTCCAAGATAGCAGCGGCGGCCACCGTATCGGTAGGTCCAAGCACAGCTCCCAGGACAAACGCCGCAGGCCAGGGAAACTGCAGCATAAGATGAGCAACTAGCATCACCGCCACGGTGCTAGCAAGTACCAGCCCGATGGCCAAAAGAGCGATCGGGCGGCGATTATCGCGGAAATCACGCCAGGAGGAGTTGAGAGCGTCCCAATAGAGCAGGGGCGGAAGAAAGACGAGAAAAACTATGTCCGGTTCTAGCCTGATTTCCGGGAGTCGCGGAAACAGTGCCAGCAGGAGGCCTCCGAGGACCAGAACTATCGGGTAGGAGATGTCCAGCCGCCGAGCGACATTGACGAGCGCTGCTAGAACGATGAGCAAGCAGACAACCAGGTAAACAGGATTCACTTGCGTCCCATTGTGACCGGTCCCGGCAGCAAAATCGAGTCCAAGTCCGAGCAAGACCAGAAAACCGCTTCCTGAGAAATCTGACGATTTGCCAGATCGGGTCGCGTCGCCCAAGTGAGTGATTAGTGCACCAAGTCAGCCAAGCTCTCTAAGCAGTAGGCGCGCATTCTTGATGGCATTTCCGTTGCGGTCGTTGTTGAAATAAGCCCAGACTCGAACCGCGCCGCTCGAGGCAATCCTCTTTGCCCAGGTCTTCAATTCAGCCGGCGAATAGTCATGTTGATACCACCGCTTAAGCCCATGAAAACGGATATAAATGTCGTCCGCCGTTTTTACTAATTCATCGGGAAGACCTGGTCCGCTGCACGAGCAGAATATGGTGCCTCGTTCTCGGAAAGCAGCGAAAACCTGCTCGTTCCACCAACTGCGGTGACGGAATTCCACAACGTTCCTCCTGACGGGATCGAGCTGGGTGAGAATTCGATCAAGGCGGGCCGGCGTGTAGTGAAAGCTGGGCGGAAGTTGAAAGAGGAAGCAGCCCATTTGACAGCCCAGGAGGTCGCCGATATGACCAAAGTCGCGCACGAGGGTCTTCGTTCCGTTAAATCGTTTGACGTGCGTGATAAGTTCGGAGGCCTTGACGGTGTAAACAAAATTCCGGCGACCGACCTGCCGGACCCACGTTCGAACGTTGGCGATAGTCGGCCAAGAGTAAAATGGGGCGTTTAGCTCGACGGTTTTAAAGTGGGTAGCGTAATGAGTAAACCACGCTGCGGTCGGTAGATTGGCTGGGTAGAAATCGCCACGCCAATGCCAGTAGAACCAGCCTGAGCAACCGACATTCAGCTTCGGTAAAGACGGATTGATGAAATGTGGGGTTACCCGTTTGGTTTCGTATTCCCAAGCGAGCCGCGCCTGATGCATTCTAGCGGCACGCCCGACATTCTCTTGGCGCTGCTTGCTTCGTCGGACCTCTCGCTTCAGGCGGCGTTCTTCCTTGGTCGGGATTTTTGCCTCCGACGGGCCGTCCATTTCAGAGTTCACGGACAACGCTTTTCCGATTTTTGCCGTTCGGCATTGCCGCTCAAATTAAGTGGTGGCGATTTCCACCGTCGACCCTCTTTCCAGCGATTTCGTGTGAAAGCTCCTCGTGTCATATCGTATTTGCCACCTCACTCAAGAGCTCTCATCGGTTTTTCGTTAAATTGGCGGGGCCTTCCCCCCGGTTTGTCGCCAACCGTTTTGGCAGCATCAAGAGTCTGCGCCGCTAGACTTAAATCGCCGTTCCTCTCCGTCGCGGTGCTTTCTTTCCTGCATTTCGTCGTCGACGAGATCGTTTAGTCGGGAGACTTTCAGGTTTTTCTTTCGATTGGTTTGCGCCACGGCTCTTTCGTTTTTCTCCCCTAAGCGGCATCCGAAACCTAGCGAAAGCCTGTTACGAAATGTCCCAGAGGGACGATGCGATCGTAGCCTGGCACGAAGTGCCAGGGAAAGTGCCCTCGAGAGCACCGTGCCGTAGGTACGGTATGATCGGGGCAGCCCAATCCCAGAGGTGTTCTCGTCGTCTGCGCTTCTTTAAACCAGAAATACCATGACACCGTACCCTACGGGACGGCTTTTTCGGGGAGGCGCTTCCCCAGGCACTTCGCGCCAGGCTACGATCGGGTTGTCCCTGCGGGACAGTCTGTTTTGTTTTGTTGTTTCCAAGAAGTTTTTGCTCCAATCAGGAGCATTAATGCAGAAATTGCTCAAGTATGGTATCTGTGGTCGTTATTGTATATACGAGATCGATTCTCGTAGTTACTAATCCATGAAAGCTTACGAACTGCTTAACTCCCCTGAAACTTGGTGCCAAAGTTCACCGGCAAGAGACCGCCAGGGCAACAAGCTCCAGGCTTTTGATCCTCGCGCCGCTCAATGGTGTGCGCTTGGCGCAATCCAGAAAACATATCCCCCGACAAGTTGGGCCGCCGCAATGGATCGCGTCTTATCCGCACTCAGCTATTCTGATTCAGGGTTAGCCCAGATGACTGCGAATGATAAAGCTTGCTCGTTAATGGAATGGAACGACGACCACCAGAGCTCATTTCAAGAGATTCGTGAAACTCTTTTAAACGCAGACATCTAATGCCGCAATGGGGTTCGCCAGGGAAAAGAACGCAAAGGAAGCGAGCACCACGGATCTAAGGGTCACCCACACCGAATCCATCTTAGTGATCTTTGCGATCTCCGTGTGTAAAAATCCGATCGGAAGGAGGAATTCAGACGGAGATCGCAAAGAACACAAAGGAACGGATGACCACGGATCTAAGGGTCACCCAAACCGATTCATCTCAGTGATCTTTGCGATCTCCGTGTGTAAAAATCCGATCAGAAGGAGGAATTCACACGGAGATCACAAAGAACGCAAAGGAACGGATGACCACGGATCTAAGGGTCACCCAAACCGAATCCATCTTAGTGATCTTTGCGATCTCCGTGTGTAAAAATCCGATCGGAAGGAGGAATTCACACGGAGATCACAAAGAACACAAAGGAACGGATGACCACGGATCTAAGGGTCACCCAAACCGATTCATCTCAGTGATCTTTGCGATCTCCGTGTGTAAAAATCCGATCAGAAGGAGGAATTCACACGGAGATCACAAAGGAACGGACGACCCCGAATCTGAAGGGCCATTCAATGCGTTTAAGTTTTTGACGTTGAGGGCGTATCTTCCATCCCGAAGTGTGCGGGATCAGAGAAAAGTCTCCAAGAAATTGGTCACCGCGGTGTGAAAGTCTTTAAGATAAGTGGCCTTGCTCAGGGCTTTTGGCGTAATCGAGACCAGCTGGGAACCAGGAATGAGTTGCGAGATAGCGGCCGCGTGGGAAAGCGGGTGGATGTAGTCGATGTGGTGGCCGATAATGAGAGTAGGTATCTCCAGATTACGAAGCTCTTTTTCTGATACGCCAGGCCCATCAGCCGCAATCGCCTGAAGCAGCGCGGCGGTGGTTGCTGGTGGCTCTCGAGAAAAGAAACCCCTGAGAGATGCGAGATTGTCAGGTGCTTTCTCCGCCAGAAGCCTCGCTATTTCGCTAGCCTCAAACGCCTTTTTGGCCTCCTCCGGTGAGAGCTCTGCGAGTAGCCGGCCGACCAACGCGTTCGGGATATTGTTAGCTGGAGCAGACGCGGTAATCCACGCTGGGCGGGCTAAAATCAGGCCTCGCACGAGTTTGCGCCGGTGCACTGCAAGGTGCAACGCAATAGCCGCCCCCATTGAAATGCCGCCGACGACAAGAGGCGCGAGCCGATGGGTATCGATGAAAGCCGCAACATCGGAGGCAAAGGAGCGAACTGAGAAGAGTGTGGGGTCGCCGGCTTCAGATCCACCGTGGCCACGTGACTCAATGGTAATACGACGAAAACGTGAATCTCGAGGGAAGGCTTCGATGGTCTGTCGCGCGTCGCCACATAGGCCATGCTGGAATATTACCGGCAGCCCCTTTCCTCCTGCATCATCCACGTTGAGAACCGGTGCCCCCGCCGGCGAGAATTTAGGAGAAATATCAGTCATGAGTCCGGCGTCCGTTCTAACGCTATTTTAATCCAAAGTTTTCCAGTATTAGCATTTCTCTACTTGCTTAACTCCAAGGCAGGAGATGCCAGTAGTTCATAGCGCTAGGATTCGGTCCAGGAAATCTCGCGAGAACGCAACATCCTCTTCCTCTAGGCCATGCATAATAAGGGAACCGGTAAAACCGATCTTCTTCAGGCCTTGAAGGTAGTATTCAAAATCGAGAATGCCTTTCCCAGCAGGGCACGCCTTAAAGTCAATATTCCGATCTTTGGCATGCGCAATGACCATCGCATCACCGAGCAAGGTAAAGGCCTCATCCAGGACTTCTCTCTGATGGCGTTTGGGAGAGATAAGGTTGGCTGGATCGATGATAATCCGTAGGCGAGAATTCCGTAGCTCATCGAGTAGTTTCCGCGCCCGACTAGCCGAGTTGACGACGTTTTCGCTCTCCGGCTCAAAGGCCAATACCAAATTATTCTTCTCGGCGGTCATCAGAGCGGCCTCGATGGATTGAACCATGTCGTTCCATGCCTCTTTGGAGTCGTTTTCAGGATGCCATTGCCACATGTTAACTGGGTCCCGTGTTCCTGTGCACAGGGTGATCATTGGGATTCCAAGTCTGGCCGCGATCTGACAGAGGATTTTGAATTTTTCCAACCCGTCCCGCCGAACTGTAGGATCGGGGTGAGCCATGTTGAACGTCCCGGAAAGCGCCGCTAATTCCACAGACACCTGTTCTGCGGCGTCGGCGATCCGCTGAACCAGCTCGGATGACACGTGGCTCGGAAGACTTTCGAGCCCGGCGCAAGACATGTTAAATTGGACGGAACGGATTCCATAACCAACGATTGCTAGAAATAACTCTTCGATCGTCGGACGGTTGAAAGTCTTGGCGAAAATCCCAATTTTCATCAGATCGCTCCGGTGACGTCGGCAACCGTGACAGGTTCTCCCTTTTGGGTCGACAGCTGGATGGCTCGAAGCGTTTGAATAGCCGCCAAACCATCTTCAATCCCCGCTGCCGGGAAAGTGTCCTCGCCACGAACAGCGTCAGCGAACGACTCCACCTGCAATCGGTAGAAGTGGGCGTCCTCTCCAAGGACCCGCTTAAATTGACCTTCTTTAAGAGAATAGCACTCCACCTCGGCCGAGCGTAGGTACCATGGATTAAACAGTTTGCCGATGATGCTGCCAAACTCGCCGTAGATCTGAAAGCCTTCGTGCCACCCCATCCGCACGGCCAGAGTGAGGTCCAGATGGCCAACGCTGCCATCCGCAAAATCGGTCGCCACGAACCAGCAATAGGCACCATACTTTTGCACCAATTTGGCGTTCACTCGGATAATCTCACCGCCCAAGAAACGGGCCGTATCAACCAAGTGACTTCCATGGCCCAGGAGATTGTAGGACTCTCGGTTAGCTTTTGGGTCGCCTTCCGGCCGCTTCGATTGGGCGCTTCTTACGATCACCGGCTGTAAATTGCCGGTCTCGGTATATCGGGAACTCGAATCGCAATACCAGGCTTTGAGCGCCAGCCGGGTTCCCATCTCCTGGTCAATGAAGCGACGGGCAAACGCTACACCGGGATCAAACCGCTTCATGGAGCCCACCCGGCAGATTAAATTCGGAGCCGCCTGTTTCACTTTGAGCAGATAGGCACATTCCTCCACACTCACCCCCAGCGGCTTCTCGACCAGCACATGCTTACCGGCTTCGATCGCTCGAGCCGCGGCAGAGACATGGAACTGATCGGCGATGCCGATGATCACCGCTTCAACCTTGGGATCGGCGAGGAGTTCATCGTATTGGCGGTAGGCGACCTCGGGTTCCCAGATCTGGGTCATCCGATTTCGCAGGTCATCCGCAGCATCGCAGATGGCGTAGAGGTGAGCGTTTCGAGCTTTCTGACAGCTTTCAAAATGGGCGGCCTGGGAGATCATCCCGCAGCCCAGGACACCGATTCTCACAGGGTCAGGGGTTATTTTCATTCGTTTTCGTTTAGGATTGCCAGCCGGGGACGTCGCGATCCTGGTTCGTTGCTTATTTCGGAGCTAGTTGCCCCCAAAAGCAGTTCGATGCTTGACGGCTTGAATCTAAACCATTGGTGGGGTCCGGGTGTGCCAATTGGTTTCTGACTGGAAGCGGTGGCCGGCCTGAAGCAAGGTTAACTCGTCGAAGTTACGTCCGATGAGCTGTAGGCTAATTGGTAGCCCTCCTTCGCTGAATCCGCACGGAACACATAGGGCCGGAGATCCGGTGAGGTTGGCGGGATAAGTGTTCCGCCAAATCACATTTAAGGCGGACATCGTTTGACCGGCGAGGTTCACTTCCGACTGGTCGATGCGCGGTGCCGGGATCGGTATGGTAGGGGTGGCAAGAACATCAACCTTCTGGAACGCTGCGCGGAATTCTTCGGCAATAATCCGCCTGACTCGTTGCCCCAGAAGGTAATCGGTTGCCAGAAGCACCATCCCCGAATCAAGCTCCCTGCGAATATCACTCGAAACGTCGTCGGCGCGGATGCGCATCATCTCACGGTGATAGGAGGATGCCTCGGCGCTAAGAATAGCCAGCTCGGCACCAAGGGCGTAACGCAGGTTTGGAATCGAGACCTCCTCAATGCTGTAGCCGAAGCCCTCGAGAGTTCGCAGCGAGGCCTCGAAAGCTGCGCGGACCTCCCCGTCGACTAAATCCAGGAAATGTTCTCGCGGAATGCCTACTCGCAAGGACACGGGCGCCTGACTTATTTCAGCGACATAGTCAGGTATCGGCACTTGGGCGGATCCGGGTTCGAGTGCATCAAAGCCGGCCATCACCTGAAGCATGAACGCCGCGTCGTCGACGGTGCGCGTGATTGGGCCCGCATGATCGAGCGACCAGCTGAGCGAAAAGAGGCCTCGCCGGCTGATTAGCCCGTAGGTCGGCTTCAGGCCGGTGACCCCGCAAAAGGCGCTGGGATGCCGGATCGAGCCGCCCGTGTCGCTTCCCGTAGCACCGAGACACATGCCGGTGGCGACGGCAATTGCAGAGCCGCCGCTCGATCCGCCTGGCACGTGATCCGGGTTCCAAGGGTTGCGTGACGGCCCCGCAAATTCGTTTACCGTGGTCGGGCCGTAAGCAAACTCGTGGGTTTGTAGCTTGCCGACAATGAGAGCGCCCGCTTGTCTGAGCTTCGTCACTGTGAACGCATCTTCGTTGGTCCGATGCCCAGCGAGGACTTTTGAGCTGGCCGTAGTCGGCAGGTCGCTGGTGAAGTAGATGTCCTTCAGAGCAATGGGGATTCCCGCCAGGGGCCCGAGTTCAAGGCCCGCCTGGCGCTGCCGCTCGACGTCAGCCGCCCGCTGGAGCAGAACCTCACGATCTACTCGGGTAACAAACGCATTCAGCTGGTTGTCGAGCCGGTCGGTGGCGTCCAGACAGGACTCCATCAATTCAACGGCGTCCAGGGCGCCGGAACGGATTCTGTCGCTGGCCCCCCGAATAGTAAGTAAGACCGCGCCGTTCATGGTACTGGCCGGAAGGTGGTCATCGGTTCGGAGGCGCTGACATCCACCTCGTCCATGGCGCGGATAGCTGAGAGAATCTCTCGGATGAGCGGTAATGCAGCGTTAAGTCGGTCAGGTGTGATTGGATATCCCCCGATTTCCCGGAGAACGGCATCACACGTCACGAGCAACGGATCTGAGTTCGAATCGAAGTTTGCCATTGTTTTCAATCTCCATTTATCAACATCAAGGGCCAATAACGTCGTCGGCTTTCACAGTGGGGGTCTGGCTTCGGCTCCTGGGCCCTCGGCCAAGCTTCGAATAGCGGCGGTCGCCGATGGCCAGAACCACCAGCAGGGTCGCTCCCCAAGCAAATTCTTTGAGGAAATTGCTGCCACTCGATTGGAAGACCAAGTTGAGACCGGTGGACAGGAATTGGAGGATCAAAACAGCGACGACCACGCCAATGATTCGGCCTGCTCCTCCCGAGGCAGAGATGCCGCCCAGGACCGGGATCAGTACCGCGAGAAGAACGTAGGAGGAACCAAAATCTACGTTGGCGGAGTTGGTTACCCCGAGATTGATCAGCCCGGCAATCGCCGACAGCAATCCGCTGACAGCATAAACGCTGAGAAGAAGGCGGCGCTCATTGATTCCCGAGAACCTGGCCGCCGTTTCATTCGCACCGTAGAGGTAGACATAAAAACCGAATCGTCTGGCTTCGAGGACCAGTGACAACACCAGCGCCGCTAATAAAAAAGCGATAGCCGGCAGTGGTATGTCGAAAACGGAACCGCGGCCGACGGCCGCAAAAGCGCTGATGCCGAAGAGCGTGTTACCGCCCGTCAGGACGGTTCCGATGCCGCTAAAAAGCGTCATGGTCCCGAGCGTCGCCAATATTGGTGAGTAGCCTAAAAGGGCGATCAGGAACCCATTAAAAAGGCCGCAACCAAAGCCGACCAGGAGTCCCACAAAGAGAGCAAGGGCAGTGGTCGCGAGGGTAACATTGCCGCCCGCCTCCGGAACCATCTTGGACAACAGTATGGCGACGGTGATTGAAGTAAGATTGGCGGTCGCATTAATCGAAAGGTCGATACCACCGGTCAGCATGGTGATTGCTACTGCCAACGATAACAGGCCGATGACACTGCTTTGCAGCAACATCGAATTTATGTTCGCGGGGCTAAGGAAGGTGTCCGGCCTGGCGATGCCGAGTGTTCCCGCGATCAAAATCGCAGCTAGCAAGAGGGTAGCTAAACGCGAATCGATGGATTGTAGCACTCTCATCGTCATTCACCTCCGGTTTTCAGTGGTCCACCCCCGGTCCGAAGCCGGGAAGCAACGAAACCATGGCGCCCGAGCAACGGCATGCCAATGGCGATCAGGATGAGGAGTCCGATGGCCACCTTCTGCCAGGTGGCCGGAATTCCCAGGACGATCAAACTGTTGTTGGTGATCACGATAAGCAGGACACCAAGGAAGACACCAATGACGCTCCCCTTACCTCCGGTGATCGCGGCCCCGCCGAGAACAGCGGCGGCAATGACGTCGAGTTCGGAACCGGTCAGAGTCTGGGGGTTGGCGAGACGAAGCTTCACCGCGGAGAGGAATCCGGCTATCCCGGCCAGCGTCCCGGCCAGGCAATAGGCGAGTGTCTGGACAGCTTCAACATTGATCCCCATGCGCCGCGCGGCCACCGGGTTGCCGCCTACTGCGTAGAGGCTGCGGCCGAGGGTGGTGTAGCGAAGGAGCAGAAAGACGATCGCTATCACCGCCAGAAAGATAGCGACGGAAATGTGCAGTCCCACCTGTCCGCCGTTCTGAGCGGTCATGACTAGAACGTTGAATTGATTAAAATCGATCATCGCGCTTGGCACCTGCCGTATCCAAGCGGTGCCAATGAAGTAAAGAAGAAAACCGCGGTAGAGGCTCATAGTGCCTAGGGTGACAATCAAAGACGGGGCCCTGAGCCGGGTAACTAACAGTCCGTTGATCAGTCCCAAGGTGGCGCCAATCAGCGCGGTAATAACAAATAGGATGACCACGGGCGCATTAGGATAGAAGGCCAGCGCCAGCTTCACCGTGCCATACATGCCGGCGACTCCGATCGAGGTAAATGAAACATCAAGGCCCCCCACGACCAGTACGAGAAAGAAGCCGATCGCGAAAAGACCGATTACCGTGCTGTTCTTCAAAAGGGAGAAGATATTATAGAATGAAAAGAACCCCGGATTAATTGCTCCGACGGCAACCGCCAGCAGGATCACGGTGACCAGCACGATGCTCTCATGCCGCGGGAAGTTCCTCGGAAGAGTCATGGGGTGCTGGCGCTGTCGGTCACGATCTGCCTGATTTCCTCTTCCGAACTCTCACTGACATTTCTCTCCGCCACGATGGCCCCGCCCCGCATCACGATAATTCGATCGCAGATGAGCATGAGTTCCGGCAGATCGTCTGACACCACAATAACGCCGATCTTTTTCTCGGCCAGGTCTGTAATGATCTGGTGGATGCCTTGTTTTGAGCCGACGTCGATCCCGGTGGTTGGCCGATTCAAAATAAGGAGACGCGGGTGAGCGGCCATCCATTTGGCAAGAACCACCCGTTGTTGGTTACCTCCGGAAAGACTACTGACCGGAAGACGAGCTGAAGGCGTCTTAATCGATAGCCGGTCAACCCAGTTGGCGGCTTCCTTGGTCTTGCGCGAACCCAAAATCCAGCCGGTCTTACTGATTAGGCGGTCCATGGCCCGGACCACGATATTGTCGCCGATGCTGAAATCCAGAAACAGCCCTTCACTAAGCCGATCTTCTGGTACATAGGCCAGTCCCGCCCTGACCGCGTCACTGACATTGCGGATGACGATGGGTCTGCCATCGATCTCGATGGTCCCAAGATCCGCTGGAGGCAGCCCGAAAAGCCCCTTAACGACCGCGGTGCGTCCCGCTCCCATGAGGCCGGCGAGCCCGAGCACCTCACCCGCAGCGAGCGCGAAGTTAATGTGGTGATATTCGCCGGCGCGGGTAAGAGCGCGAACCGCAAGAAGGGGGGCCG
The DNA here is from genome assembly GCA_963808535.1 of uncultured Verrucomicrobiae bacterium. Taxonomy (GTDB): domain Bacteria; phylum Verrucomicrobiota; class Verrucomicrobiia; order Chthoniobacterales; family JAFAMB01; genus JAFAMB01. Next base: position 26,855 of record CAWEGF010000010.1, read on the forward strand.
TGTTCGAGTTCGGCAGCGTTGGTCGATTATGCCCCGGACTAATTTCTCGTCCGGTCATGGCAAGGGCAATCTGGGCTTTGCTCAAGTCCTTCATCGGGGCATCCAGCGTTTTCGATCCATTTCGAAGAACCACGACCCGGTGACAAATCTGCGCGACCTCCTGAAGCTTGTGGCTGACGAAAATGAAGCTCTTACCGCCTGCTGCCAGACGCCGGATGATTTCGAAGAGGTGTCCAACCTCGCGGTGAGTGAGCGCAGTCGTCGGCTCATCCATGATAAGCAGCCTGGCGTCATGGACCAGCGCTCGCGCGATCGCCACCAGCTGTTTCTGCGAGACGGGCAGGTCGGCAACAGGACGATCGAGTTCTACGGTAACGCCAATTTCCTTGAGCACACGATCCGCCATCGCTAAGCCCGTGGAGCGTCCGACCAGGCGCCGGCGTTGATGTAATTGGTGAGGCAGCCAAATGTTCTCTCCCGCAGACAGGTTGGGGAAGAGCGCGAAATCCTGATAGATGACCTGGATGCCGGCCTCGATCCGTTCGATTGGCGAGCTACCGGTCCAATCGGCGCCCTCGATGAAGAGCTGGCCATTATTAGCGCGCTCTACGCCGGCGATGATCCTGATGAGGGTTGATTTTCCTGAACCGTTCTCTCCCGCGAGAGCAAGAATCTCGCCGGTGCCGACCTCGAAGCTAACGCTACCGAGGGCCGTTACTCCGTCATAGTGCTTGCTAATGTCGACCGCACGCAGGAGAGAATTATTGGTAGAAGTGCCCTCGGTCATCGGTTGGGCGAACATGCTGCCGTGGTTGCTTGACAACGCCGCGATTATTAGCCACCGCTGGCGACGCGGGGGCTCCCTGGTTCATTTTAAGTTCGCCTGGCGCAAGCGGTGTTGCGGGGATCACAAATTATATTTGTCCATATTCTCCTTGGTAACGTCGATCCAGGCGGCTCCTTTGATGACGTCACCCTTAACAGTGACGTGGTGATATCCCTCAATCCCGAGGTCGTCCCCGTCCTTGACGGTTTGACCGTTGAGCAGGCGAACCGCGATTTCGCACATCGCCATTCCGGCGAGCTTGGGATCCCAAAAACTGATCGATTTCACGGCACCGGATTTAAGCAGGTTGCCAGTTAGCGAAGGCAAGCTGGTTCCTACGACGACCGTCTTGCCCTGAAGGCCAGCTTCCTCGATGGCCTGTCCGATGCCGACGGGATCGTTAGAGGAGGATCCCTGAAATCCCTTGATATTGGGGAAGGAGACCAGCAGTTCTTGAGCCTTTCGATAGGCAGTGGCGGCATCCTCGTTGGTTTCATTCTTGCTGCCGACCATCTTCATCTTTGGGTACTTCTGCTTTTGATACTCGACAGCCGAGTCGACCCATTGGTTATGGGACACGTTGGTTAACTTGCCGACAAAGACACCGTATTCACCTTCCTCACCCATGCGCTTTGCTAGTTCATCCATCAGGTGCCGGCCGTAAGCGGCATTATCGAAGGCTTCGACGTCGAAGTCTTTGGTCGGCTGGGTCTCGCCCTCGTGCATCACGACCTTAATCCCGGCAGCTCGAGCCTTAGCGATCACGGGCTCGAGCGTCTGCGGTGAGATCGGCACTATTCCGAGGACGTTCGGCTTCTGCGCAATCAGGTCCTCAATGAGTTGAGCCTGCAGCGCGCCATCGGATTGCGAGACACCCTGCATGAAAATGTGTAGATCCGGGTGAGCTTGGTTAAATTCCTTAAGGCCCTCCTGTAATCGAGCCCACCAAGGGTCGCCCGCCACTTTAACGGCGACGGCGATAGTTTTCTGGCTTTGGGCGACGGCTGGTGGTTGGGCGGCCATGGTCGCTAAGCCTGCGGCACAAAACAGCTTGATCGCGTGAATCCGAATCGATGTCTGAGATACTGGCTTCATGGTTCTCCTTTTATGTTTGGGAACGGGTACTCCTTCTGCGGATTCATCCGGGCCTATCTGGAGTCCGCGGCTCCTCCGATTCTGCACCTTTCACCAAGTCGATAGGCACCCATTTCAGAATATTTTCGGCCACTGCGACCTGACTATCATGCTGGTTGGTCACGACGACCGCGCCGTACGAACGATCGCGCTCGGGTTCGACGCGCGTGATCCGATATCGAACGGTAATGGTGTCGCCCATAAAGACGGGAGCGATGAAGCGAACCCGGTCATATCCAAGCGAGACGGCGGTGGCCTTGCCACGTGCGGATCCGCCGTAGGTCTCGATCAGGCGCGTCGATCCCGTTGACATAAACCCGACCAGGAGTGCGCCGTGAGCAACCCGGCGTTGGTACTTCGATCGACTCATCAGGTGTTCGTTCACGTGATTGGGTGAAAAGTCGCCCGTGATTCCGGCAAACAGGTAGACGTCGGTTTCACCAACGGTCTTGGAAAACTCAACCTCATCGCCAACGCGCACAAAAAAGCTGTTTCTCTCGGCGCTCACGACACTGCTTCCGGTTCGAAAACGCCCTTATCGCGAATGAGTTCAGTGATGCCGTAGAACAGCGAGGTCTTCACTCCGGGCTTTTCTGAAATCGATTTCAAGATTAAGTTTTTTAATCAAACGAAGGGAAGCCAGTCAAGGGTTTCTGGCCGCAAAAAGAATGTTAGATCATGCCAAACGAACTGCTGCCCGAAGCCCTAGACCTAATCTCTATCAAGACGGCGGAAGATGATTGGAGGCTCGGAACCTCCTTTCCCTACATTACGGATCCGGATGGGCGGTGGCTGACCATGCCCGCGTCACTCTCTGCGGGATATTCATCTTCGGGATGGACGCATGGCAATTGGTTCTGCGGGTTCTGGGCCGGCCTGTTACTGGTTGGATACTTGCATACCAAAGAACAAAAGTTTCTTGACCTCGCGATCGAGAGAATGCGTCTGATCGCTCCCCGGGCCACCGATCCCAATACTCATGATATCGGTTTTATCTTCTGGAGCAGTGCGGTGCCGGCACACCGGATCTGCGGAGAAAAGTGGCTTGCTGACCTTGCTCTGGTGGCGGCGGACCATCTCCGCCGCCGACTGGTGCCAACCCACCGTGGCGCCTATATCGCGGCCTGGGGACCACTTGATGATCCACAAGCTCGCAGCAGTTCGGCCATTGATACAATGGCTAACCTTCCTCTCTTGTACTGGGCGGCCGGACAGGCAACGGATGGAAGCTTTCTCAACGCCGCGGAAGCGCATTCGGTAATGACGCATCGCTCTTTCGTTCGTGAGGACTATTCGACGTTTCATGCTGTCGAATATGAACTGCCTGACGGCACGCGCCGACGGGGGTTTACTTTCCAAGGCTGGAGCGACAACTCTACGTGGTCGCGTGGTCAAGCCTGGGCAATCTACGGATACGTCGCAACCGCTGGCGCGACCGGAGTTCATGACTATTTAACACTCGCTGAACGACTGGCAGACAGATATCTGCAACGTCTCGGTAATGACCTCGTCCCTTGGTGGGATTTTGATGATCCAGCGATCCCGAGCAGTCATCGCGACTCTTCGGCGGCCGCAATTGTCTCATCTGCTCTCCTTGATCTGGCCGCACTTCACCCGGACCCAGTAACCGGAGAGGTCTGGTTGCAACGTGCGCACGCCATGTTGGAATGTCTTTGCCGCGACTACCTCGCGCGAGGTGAGGAGCATCGCGGCATCCTCAAGCATGGATGCTATTCGAAGCCGCACCATCAGGGGATCGACAGCGCCGTTCTCTTTGGGGACTTTTACTTTGCGGAGGCTATATGCAAGGTGGTGCTTCCAGGGCAGCTGCGCGATGTTCCAGCCCGAATGGCAGTTGCCTGACAGGCGCAAGGAAAGTGAAAAATCGGCGGATGAACCGCCTTGGAATCGCGTGAGCTCAAGACGAAACAGAATTCCCTTATCAGGTTTGTGGAAGCAGGCTCGCTACTGTAGGGGTCAGAGCCGACCTGCGAGAATATAGGAAGTTTGAAAGGCCAAGCGATAAGAGGCGCATTTGTCGATCCGCAAAAGGAAACAGAATCAGCGCTGCAAAGTCGAAGGAATGCCGAAAGCGACGAATAAAGGATCATGGGGACGGCCCAAACTGAAGGACGTCGCGCGTTCTGCCGGCGTTTCACCAGCAACCGTGTCCCGTGTGCTTAACAATCCGAAGATCGTGCGGCCAACGATTCAGGCCAAGGTGCAACGAGCGATTATCTCGCTCGGCTTTACGCCAGATGCGGCAGCGAGAACGTTGAAATCGCGGAGGAGCAGGACAATCGGCGCAGTGGTTCCGACGCTCGGGGTGGCAATTTTTGCCGATGGAATTGGGGCCCTGCAGGGCCGGCTCCGGGAACATGGCTACACCCTCCTGGTTGCGAATTCCGAATACGAACCCGAAAAAGAGCTTCAGGAAATCAGCGTTCTTCTTGACCGAGGTGTCGACGGCATCGTGCTGGTCGGCGACGCTTTTTCTTCTGGGGTAAAAGTTCTGGCCAAGCGGCACGATGCATCCTTAGTAACGACCTATGTAGGCAAGTCGCGTCACCGGATTCCGGCGGTCGGAATCGACAACGCCGAGGTCATGTATAGAATGACCCAATATCTTAGTGGGCTCGGTCACCGTGAGTTTGGAATTATCACGGACGAGGCCAAGACTAATGATCGGACCTGGGCACGATGCAACGGAGCACTGAAAGCATTGAAGGAGGGCGGAATCCGACTCGGGGAGAGCCGCACCGTCAAAGTGACTTACTCGGTGGCGAGCGGGCGAGCAGGACTGCGAAAATTGATGGCGAGCGATCCAGCAGTCACCGCAGTCCTCTGCACGTCGGATGCCCTGGCGATTGGAGCTCTCGCAGAGAGCAAGGCGCTGGGTTTGCTGGTTCCTACGGATCTTTCGATCACCGGCTTCGATGACATTGAAATTTCGGCGCATACCGATCCGCCCTTGACGACCGTAAAAATGCCGGCGTTTGATATCGGTTGCCTGGCGGCCGATCACATCGTGGCGTCCATTGCCGGAGAGGCGGTGCCGATGAGCACTAATCTTTTTGCTCGGATGGTGATCCGAGAATCGTGCGCCGCCCCGAGAGGGTAAATCGGCGAACCAAGTAAACTAATAGGAGCGCTGAGGCGAGTTGGGCCAAAGAGAGATTACTGCCGGTATCTTAGCCGATGCCATTAACTTGCTCCGCAATGGTCCGACTGATTATCTGGAAACTCCCGTCCTACTCACCAGGCACCTGTACGGTGTGTCGGCGTTGAGACATGGGTGAAACCCGATTGCGGCAATCAATCCAAAATCAAATACGCCCATCACGCCGAATATAATCCAGGCCCGGCCCGGAACTACCATTCCCACGAGCTGAATAGAGATTTCGAGACAACCATTCTCACTCCGAAATGCGGGTAGTTGACAATCTGGTTAACGCGCAAATCACCTGCCAGACTCAAAAAAGCGTAAGCCTCGTAACGATCAAGTCCCCGCCGTTGCGCCAGATATTCTACCATGAAGCTAATTGCGATTTGCGAGGCTTCCTCCAGCGAATTCGAAAATGCGATAGTCATGAATTCGCCTTCGGTCTCGACCTGCGGTCCAGGTATGGTGCGGTTCTTGTGCAACCGAAACTCCAGGGTCGCTCGCAATGGCGTCTCGATGCTTGTTGCGCAAACCTCACCATCACCTTGAACAGCGTGGCCGTCCCCGGCTGAAAAGAGGGCTCCAGGTTGGTATACGGGAAGATAAACTGTCGAACCCGCGGCGATGTCCTTGACGTCCAGGTTGCCGCCAAAATTGCGGGGAGGACCGGTCGGAAAATCTCCTTCTGCTGGAGCGGTCGCCACCATACCAAGCATCGGACGCAGGGGAATCCGGACGTTAGGATGGAACTCAATTGCCCCTTCGCGGGTGGCCTTGTCCATGTCGAAGTGGCGGATCCAACCTCTTGGAAAATCCGAGCGATGATTCGCTAGAAGAATATCGGCGCCAACCCATGATGGAAAAATGAGAAGAGTCCCGGTGCCAAAAGGAGTTAAATTCCGGACGTGCACTTCTAGCGTGTCGCCCGGCTGGGATCCTCTGACCGCTATCGGCCCTGTTACGGGAGCGATACGTCGGAAGTCAACGGTTGAATACAGCCCGGTGTCTAAATCTTCCGGGCCAACCGGCGGATTAACCTGACCGTCGAACCCATCGCGACACACCATCCTTACCGTGTCCCCCGGCTCGATTGTGAGAATGGGTTCGATCTTGGCCTTCCATCGAGAATGGACGCTCTCGGCTCCCAATTCGTGAGTACGAGTTTCCATTCTCATTTCTCCTTCGAATTGGATTTGGCGTCTTCAACCGAAGGCTGACAAGCTACGACGCCCTCTGAGATCAACCGTGATATTTCGTCCGAGCGGTAACCGTATTCGCGCAAAATTTGATCCGTTTGCGCGCCAAGCGGCTGCGGAGGGAGACGAATCGGTGGAATTTCCCCATCGTACCGGACGGGATGACGAACAAGTGTAATGGGGGTACCTGTCGCTCCAGGAATGGTTACGATGCTTTCATTATGCTGTACCTGAGGATCCTCTTTAACCGCTTCGTAATCGTTAACCGGAGCATGCCAGATCTCCGAATCTTCGAGAGCTTTGAGCCAGTCTTCATTCGTGCGCTTTTTGAGGACCGTGGCGATCAAAGCCGCTATCTGTTCTCGTTGAGTGAAAGCTTCCTCGGTCGAGAAACCTGCTAGCTCCGGTAAATCCAAGACAGTGGCCAAGTGATCGAGAGACGAAAGCGATATCACGATGTGCCCATCTAACGTTGCGTATACGCCGTAAGGAGCCGGATGATACCAGCTCGCGATGTTCAACGGTTGGTTCACGTTCGTAGGCCTAGGGCCATTAAAATAGCAGGTGAGCGACTCGGTTTGGAGGTCTAGGGCTGCGGAGAGTAGATCGACATCAACTCGACAGCCCCGCCCGGTCTTGTTCCGTGCAACAAGGGCCGCCAGGATGCCCATAGCCAAAATTGTTGCACCATGGTGGTCGGCCGCAGAGACGCCAACAGCTCTGGCCCGATCTTTCTTATTGCCGGTGATTTCAGCGAGTCCCGAGAGCGCTTGGATGAGCAAATCTTGACCTGGTCGATTGACATAAGGACCGCTTTGGCCGAAGCCCGACGCCGAGGCGTAAATAAGGCCAGGATTTTCGGCGCGCAGCTCTTCGTAGCCGAGCCCTAATTTCGTCATGACACCGGGTCGGAAATTCTCGGCTAGCACGTCGGCATTCTTTAAAATGCGGCGTGCCACCTCGATGCCAGCCCTAGACTTCAGGTTGAGTGCTAAACTGCGTTTGTTACGGTTGGCGGCCAGAAAAAGGACGGATTGCCCGTCGACATTTCGGCATGCACCACCCCATTGTCGGTGCCAAGCTCCCGCGAGAGACTCGACCGCAATTACGTCTGCGCCAAGGTCCGCGAGAAGCTGAACGCCAAGCGGCCCCATTAGGTAGTGGTTGAAGCTGACGACGCGAATGTCCTGGAGGAGGTGGGTGTTACTCATTTTGTCGCTGATATAGGCAACCGCCAGATGCTCAGAGCGAATAAGCGAAGGACCACGGCAAAAATGATACTTCGTCGTCGCACACCGGTATCGATGGGGTATCATTCGGTTCTTGGGTGATGCTTGAAACTAGCTTTAACCCATCATCCCGGTTGGCCTGCAATGGCACAGCAATCTTGTGGCAAAAAAAACCGAAAGTCAAACGGGCATGTAAGCGCTTACACAGGATTTGAAATAACTCTCGAAGAGATGACCCGCGGCCAGATCAAACAGGGTCAGTATTCGCTGACGTGGCCCGATCACCAACTACCATGTGGAACGGATGATCGGCGAGAACTAGCCGGGCGGCCGGCCAGAGGAGCCCCGCAAGATCAACTCAGCCGTCAATTCTACTCGGTCTGGGACGTGCTTATGCACGATGGCCGCAAACACTAAATCGGCTGCTCGCACTCCTAGATCCCTCGCAGGAACGCGGATAGTCGTCAATCCCGGTTCTATCTCGCTCGCGAGTTCGAGATCGTCGAAGCCTGTAATGGAGACATCTTGAGAAACCCGTAAGCTCATGCGCTTTGCTTCAAGTATGGAGCCGATCGCCAGAACGTCAGTGGTGCAGGCAACTGCGGTGACGGCTGGTGAGCGGGTTCGCAGCTGGTTAAAGCCCCGACGACCATCCTGGATCGAATAATCCGTTTCTAGGATCCGATCGGGGCCGAGATCAATCCCATGTTCAGCGAAACATGCGAGCATTCCGTCGAGTCGGGCGCGGATGCGATCGTTGCGGCTGAGCGGGCTGGTGAGTACGCCGAATTCGCGGTGTCCCAAGTCGATTAGGTGCTGCACTACTCGCCGCGACGCGGCGGCATTGTCAATGCCCACGGAAGGAAACCTCGTTTCCCGGTTAGAGACATAAGTTGTGACTATCGGAATGGCGTTTGTCTCAATCAGCTGATACATCGCGCTGTCGTGGTCTTCTCCTACCATCACCAATCCATCGACTTTGTGCTCCACCAGAACTCGCGCGCATTCAAGTTCCTTGCTCATGTCATACTGCGTGCTTGCTAGAAGCAATGTGTAACCGAGTTGGTGGAGACGGTCTTGCATGGCCTCGACTCCGCTGGCAAAAATCGCAATGCCAAGAGTGGGAACGATCGCTCCGACAGAGCGCGACTTCTGTGATGCCAAGGCCCGGGCGGCAGCATTTGGGATATAGTTCATCTTGGCCATTGCGGCTTCGATGCGGCTACGAGTTTCCAATCTGACGCTGTCAGGTTGATTCAAGACCCGAGATACGGAAGCTGTCGATACGCCCGCCCGCAGCGCGACGTCCCTGAGTCGAATTGATTTATGGTCGCTCATGGTCTCGGTCGACCCGCCAATTAGCAAGGGACACTTGGGTCAGCCGTAGCCCCGTCACTGGCTTTGATCTTTCGGCGTTTCATATACCATCAAAGCGGGGAATCCGCTTTTCACGGAAGGCCGCAATCCCCTCGTGAAGATTGTGTCCGCGGAAAAGCGATACGAAGGCCTCGGCCTCGGTGGTGTCCGCACCAGTGGTTGCGAAAGTCGCTTCTACGCACTTCTTCCCCAATCGAAGTGCATCGGAGGGTAGGTCCATGAGTTCGCTGGCCAGCGCTTCAGTCAAGGCTTCCAACTGGTCCTCAGGGACCGCCTGGTTGATCAACCCAATGCTAACGGCCTCCTCGGCTGAGATGGTATTTCCACGTAAAATAAGCTCTCGCGCTCGTACGGGTCCGATGTCACGTACCAAGCGCCTCATACCGCCCGCGGCTGGCAAAGCTCCCAGACGGATTTCAGGAAAGCCGATCTGGGCTTGCTTGCCGGCCAGTCGCAGATCGCAGGAAAGCATCACTTCGGCGCCGCCTCCGAGAACATGGCCCCGCAATTGAGCAATAGATATCTGCCTGAGCTGAGCCAAGCGGTCCAGGATGTATTGCTCGAATCGAATCTTCGCCAAACCGCCCATCGCGTCGTCGGGAAACTCGTGAATATCCGATCCGACAGAAAAGGCCCTCTCGTGCCCTTGGATGATCACGACCTTGACGTCTTCACGTTTCTCGAGTTCGCCTATACGCTCCAGGAGGGCAGCGCGTGCTTTTATGGTGAGGATGTTGAGCGGAGGATTGTTGATCCGGAGACGGGCGAGGGCGCCACTAAACTCGAGGGTTACTAGATTACCGTCGTCGTTGTTGGTCATACTGCCTTTGCTTTGTTGGTAATCGGAATCCCCAATTAGCAATTGCCTTTAATTTCAATGAGAGGCGGCATCAGGATCTTTCCAAGGTGAAGAGGGTTATCAAGAATCGAGCGCGTACCCTTGGATGAAAATGCATGACCGAATTCATCTCTCATCTTTAATGTCACACCATTGGTGGTGAAGATTGCTCCGTCAAGATTGATCTGTAACCGCTTACAATGATCAACAAGCATCCAGGTTGGGCCCGTTGGGTTCGAGTCCTAAGCCGGGCGCGAGATCGAAATAGGGCAACCGCGGTCTGTCCGTCTCGCCTCCAAACCGTCTCCTTCGCAACCTGGTGTGTCAGGCTCCGGGGAGCCGCACCGAGAGCCCACCTTCCTCGGCTTTCGCCGCTGCAGCAGATGCATCGTGGACCTCTAAGGTGAAAGACCGCGTAAATTATTGTCTGGCAAAGAGGAAGCATTTTCGAAAATCCTAAGGCACTTTTCATGAGCAGCATCCGTCAAAATTTTTTGTAATCGCTTACATATTATTGTGGCCTACGGGCCGCTTCGTTACTAAAGTTGAAAGGCTAGCGGCATATGCTAATCGGGTGAGCTTTCCTGGTTCCAAGCGTATGTACGAACCAAAAGGAGGAGAAGATGATCAAATGGTTATTTTTCGGCGGTATAGACGGTCAAAAGAACGTCAAAGTCGACGTGGCTATTCGAGTGGCACGAACATCTAAAGTCGCTGGGATCGTAGTGCTTGTTTTGCTGGGCGCGGCGTTACTCGGCAGAGATACGGTCGCCGTGGCGCAATGTAATCCGGAGCGAGTTCAGCGACAGCCGCTTCCGTCTTGGGTCGAGATGCCGAACGCCGAGACGCTGAAGACCCGAGGCAACGTCGAAGAGCTGCCGACTTGGTACACCGAGGTCAAGATCACCGCCGATGAAGTTCAGCAAATCTGTAGCAAGGGGCTGAAGGCCGCTTTCTTTAATTGGTCCTCCGGCGCTTACAACCAAGCCGTGCTCGATGGAGCCAAAGACGCTCTCGAAGCGATGGGAATCAAGCTCGTGGCGGTAACGAATTACAATTTCAATGAAACGCAGCTCGCTAACGACGTTCGCAATGTAATGGCGCTTAAACCCGACATCGTCTTCTACAGCGGCGTGGATCCGACCGCTGACCGGGCAGCGCTTCAGCCTGCGGTGGACGCCGGAGCGAGCGTGGTTTCCTTCGCCAATGCTCCGGGTGGATGGACGACAGGCAAGCCGAATAATTTCGTGACGCTGATTTCATACGACACTTATGGAAACGGGGCGGCGGTAGCGCGGGCCGTTGCGGCGCGATTCCCGAATGGCGCGAAGCTTGGTATGATCTATTTCGACGCCAATTACAAAATAGTGAACGAGCGAGAAAAGGGTTTCGTGGACGAACTCGCCAAAACCAATGTGAAGATTGTCGCCCGGATGCCGATGAGCGACCCGCATAAGACGCAGGAAATCACTTCCGCCATGTTGGCGAGATATCCAGATATCGACGTGATTTTCGCACCGTGGGATCTTCCCGCCGATGGCGTCCTGGCAGCGCTGAACGCTGCGGGCAAGAAGATTCCAGTGGCGCATATCGACCTCGGATCCACCGGTGCTACACAGATTGCCTGCGATACTGGGCCGACCTTCGTGATGTCATCGCAGCTCGTCTATGAATGGGGCCGGACCGGTGCGATAGCAGCAGCCCTTCATGCGCTTGGTCGCCCGGTTCCACCCTACGTCGTAGTGCCGGTCTTTGCCGTGACCAAAGACAATCTCAAGGACGGGTGGGAGCTCGCATACGGACCCCGCGTACCCCTCCCGGAACCGGCGCAGAAATGTTTGCAAAAGTGATTCCGTGCTGTCCAGGCTGGCTCGCCATTAGACAGTCAACCGCGGGCGACGACGGCGGGAAGCGGATGTGAGTAGCGTCCGGTCATTATCCTCATCGCCCTTCGCGCTCGAGTTGCTTGGCATCGGGAAGTCGTACGGCGCGATAGAAGTGCTCCGCGGTATCGATCTTAGGGTTCGGTCGGGAAGCGTACATGCTCTTCTCGGGGCGAACGGAGCCGGGAAGTCAACTCTGCTTAAGATTGCTGCGGGCGCGACGGCGAGCACGGGACGAATTCTGGTGGACGGCATCGAGAGACACTTTGCCAACCCGTTCGAGGCGCGCAGGGCAGGCATTGGCATGGTGTTCCAAGAACGAAGTCTTGTTCCCGAGCTTTCGACAGTCGACAACATCTTTCTCAATGGGGAAATCAGCCGTACCGGGTTGATCAACGTACGAGCCGAAGCCCTAGGGTCTGGCAAAATCTTCGAGCAACTCGGAGTTCAGATCTCGCCGAATGTTCTGGTCGGGCATCTAGGGATCGCGGATCAACAGATGGTGGAAATCGCCAAGGCGCTCCGTCTCGCGAGTGCCGTCCTCATTCTCGACGAGCCCACGGCTGCACTTACGGAACGGGAGGTACTGCGACTCTTCACCATCGTTCGACAGATCGCGAACTCGGGCGTCGGTGTCGTCTACGTGACGCACCGCCTGGCAGAAGTCTTCGAACTCGCGGACGAGGTTACAGTCTTACGCGACGGCCGTGTCGTCCTGACGGATGCGGTAGCCAATACCAACCTTAGTCAGATCGTGGAAGCGATTGCCGGGGGCGCCGTACAAGACAGTGAGGAGCCCGAAACGGAACACCTTGGCCGTTCCGAGCAGGCGCGGGCTAAGCCTCCGGTGCTGGAGGTGCGCGGGCTGCAAGTGGGGACCAAGTTGCAGGATGTTTCCTTCAACGTGTGCCGCGCCGAAATTCTCGGTGTCGCGGGCCTAGCCGGCAGCGGCCGGTCCACTCTGCTCAAGGCATTATTCGGAGTAGTTCCCCGTGGAGCCGGCGACATCCAGGTTTTCGGAAAGAAGGTCCATCTGAAGTCGCCTGGGCAGGCCATAAAGGATGGCATCTATCTCATTCCAGAAGACCGGAAAACGGAGGGGCTTGTGCTGTCGCATTCCATCGAAGCGAACCTTGTCGCGTCGATTCTCCGGCGGCTCTGTGTAGGGCCGCTGATTAATATGCGGCACAGTGCCCGGGTGGCGCGGGAGACCATCGAGAAATTTGGAATCAGGCCGAACGATCCGCGGCGGCCGGTCGAGTACCTTTCGGGCGGGAATCAACAGAAAGTGGTGCTCGGAAAGGCATTCAACACTCGTTGCCAGCTGCTTCTCCTGGATGAGCCCACTTTCGGGGTGGACGTCCGCTCGCGGGCCGAAATCAGGGCTCGCGTCAGGGCATTCGCCAATACGGGCAAAGGTGTCATGTGGGTCACGTCCGACCTGCGAGAACTAAGGGAGGTGGCGGATCGAATCCTGATTCTGGCTGACAGGACGGTTCGAGATCTGGTGCCGAACTGGCCTCGGCGGCGCACAGAGTTCGAAATCACGCATCTCATGCAACCGGCTTCCGGCCGGTCAAGCGCGGCCAGCCAGGAAGGATGATGGACCGGAATCGGATGGATAAAAATCCTGAGCGGTCTTCGCTCGCAGGCGACTCGCGGCGCGAACCCCAAGCAGCGCAGCGCCGGTGGGGAAAGCACGCGCAAAGGCTCGGCACCGCGTTTTTCTCCGGGGATAGCTCACTACTCTTGATCCTGGTTATGCTGGTCCTGATCGGAGCCTTCTGGGTACTATTGCGCGACACGGCGTTCATGAGCGTCGGCAATTTCATGAACATCGTCAAAGCGAAGACGCCCGTGATCGTAATGGCCGCGGCCACCGTATTCGTTATCAGTGCAGGTGAGATCGATCTGTCCGTGGCATCAGTCCCGCCCGTAGCGGGAACGCTCGTCGCAACTTTGCTGGCGAACGGGTACAATATTTGGCCAGCTGTTGGGGCCGCATTGGCGGTTGGTCTGATCGTGGGGCTAATTAACGGCGCAATTACGGTACAGCTACGGATCCCATCTTTCATTGTCACCTTGGGGATGATCGGAGTCCTCGAGGGGGCAGCGCGGCTCATTTCGGGCGAGCAAGCGGTTCCGATTCTCGATGGCGCCTACACTTCGATCTTCGGGCAAGGAAGTATAGGCAATGTTCCGGTCTTGCTTGTTTGGGTAATAGCAGCTGGAGCTGCGGGCACGCTCGTTCTGCGCCGGACGCCGTTTGGCAAAGCTGTGCTAGCGACAGGGGGCAACGAGGTCGCCGCTCGCTATTCAGGCATATCGACCCGCCGCATCAAGGTCACCATACTTGTTTTTAGCGGTCTGGCCGGAGCGGTAGCCGGGCTACTCTATGCCGGGCAGTTCGGTTCAGGGCGGTATGATCTCGGCAGCGGGGATCTGCTGAGCGTTCTCGCTGCCGTGGTCATAGGCGGCACTTCTCTTAGCGGAGGCCGCGGAAGCGTGGAAGGGGCGATCGCCGGAGCCCTGCTTGTTGGGCTCGTCAACAATGGTGTGATCCTACTTGGGTTCTCCACACCGCAGCAGCAAATCTTCTCAGGCTTCATCATTGTACTGGCTGTGGCCTTGAGCGGCCGCCGGCTGAGCTTGCTGCGCTGAGCCCTGCCGTTGCACATAAATGAAAACCAGTCTTTTTACTTGAAGTCGCAATTTTGATTTTTGGTCTCTCCCTGGTAAACATAACGTCCTTTTGTTAAGTGATAGAGTAGGGGAAGGGGATGGAGAGTTCGCAATTAGTTAGCAAAGAGAAAGCGATTTTACAGAAGTGTCACCGTAATTCCCTATTTTCTGTTGGCGGCTAAACGCCCGCGCGACAAGCACCGCGCGGGCTGATGTTAAAGCCTTGCGGGCAAAAAGCGGCTGACGGTGACGCAGTTAGGACTCATCTAGATCTTCCGCAGGATGCCGAGTTGTGTGAGAGCTGTGACGCCGTCGTCCAGCCCGTTCTCTTCGACGATTTTCCCGTTTACGACCTTGAGGATCGTGATTCCGGTAAATCGAATTTTCCGACCGGTGTTTGCCGGCAGCGATCCCTGAATGAAGTCACTGAACGCGGGGCCGGTATGGGTGCCTCCACCTTCCCATTGTCCGACGACGTAATCGCCCCCGGCGATAAGATCCGCGGTTCCCCAGAAATAAAGATCAGGGAATGCCCTGCGGAAGTAGGTCATGAAGGCCTTGATGTCCGCGTGGCCCCGGCGCGGCTCGTGCAGCGAATACTTCAGGAGCATGTCGGGCGCGGCAATCTCATCGACAATAGTTAGATCGCAGGTCTTGCCCCAAAATTTTTCGAACCAACGGCCAACAACGGCTTTGTTATCATTTTCCTCTGACATGGTTTTTCCTTTCTCCGAATGAAGACTGATTTGTTTGTTTTGACGGCTACGTCGTGTAGCGCCTGTCTGCTCCCTATCTCCAGAGGAGGTATTCGAAACTCCGTTTCTTGACTTCGCATTTCTTTCGAGGAGGACTGGCGTCTTCGACGCCGGACATGTCGGTTGCGTTCGCCATACTAATTGCGCAAGGAACGCGCCAGAGTTGAAAGCAAAGTCTGGAAAGCGTTAAGAGAGATTCCGCCAGGCAAGACTGCAGTCGACAAGGCACTTGCAAGCTAGGAGCTACGGCTCAAGAAGTTGGTGAGGCTTGTGCCGCTAACCCGGTTATTCCGTGCCACCGTGTCATTCGTTCGGACGATGGGCTGGCCGGCTGTCGCGATTGGAAACGTTCAGTGACGGTACCTTCGCGATCATCATCACCCTCCGGGTCCTCGAAAGACATCGACCATTCGCGCCACAGGTGCTTTGGCAAAGGATCTGTTGGAGGAATGGCCTTCTTATGTCGCCGATGGGCTCGCCTGCATTTGCGCGGGAATTATCTGGCTCAATCATCACTATATTTTTTGAGCGCCTCTGCAGGACCGATCTCGTGCTGAATTAACTCAACCTTGGAATGCCTGTCCGCTAGGCCTATCTGGAAGGTATCATTATTGGATTACTGTGGCCTGATGATCGAATTTGAAAGCAAGAACCGGAGTTTTCGCCTTCAGGGGTAATGATAGGCTCCGAGCATGACAATGATTTCCAAGCCAGCAACCGGAGGCAGGAGCCCCAAATTAATCACTGGCGATTGGCGTTGGCAGTCTCTCGTCCGTAAGGACGAACGTGCCGATGGCCTATTTTGGTATTCAGTGAAAACCACCGGTGTCTATTGCCGTCCTTCCTGCCCTGCACGCCTGCCAAAACTCAAGAATGTCGCCTTCCACGATTCGACGCAAAACGCCGAAAAGGCAGGTTTCCGTGCTTGCAAGCGTTGTGGACCTAAGGGTTCCGGAATCGCAGGCCAGCACACCAAAGCGGTTGCCACCGCGTGTCGGATGATCAAGGAGGCTGATGAATTTCCGAGTCTGAACGAGCTCGCGGTAGCGGTCAAAATGAGTCCCGGATACTTTCACCGTCTTTTCAAGGCCGCTACCGGGCTGACTCCAAAGGACTACGCGAACGCCCACCGTGCTCACCGCGTTAAGAGGGCACTCCCGAAGCTCGGGACCGTGACCCAGGCCATCTACGATTCGGGATTCAACTCGAACGGCCGTTTCTACGCAGGTTCATCGAAGATGCTCGGCATGAAGCCAAAGGAATATCGCGAAGGGGGCGCTGGAAACACCATTCGCTTTGCTATCGCGGAGTGTTCGCTGGGCTCCATTCTCGTGGCGTCCTCCGAAAAGGGAGTCTGCGCGATCCTCATGGGTAATGATCCGGAGGCGCTCGCTCGGGATCTCCAGGACCAGTTTCCCAAGGCCAATCTCATTGGTGGAGACGATCGATACGAGAAGCTGGTGGCAAAGGTAGTTGGCTTCATCGAGGCTCCGAGAATCGGATTGGACCTGCCTCTGGATATACGCGGTACCGCTTTCCAACAGCGTGTCTGGAAAGAGCTTCAACGCATTCCTGCCGGGAAGACCGTTGGCTATTCGGAAGTGGCAAAGCGGATAGGTTCCCCCAATTCAGCACGGGCTGTTGCCCAGGCTTGTGGCGCGAACGCACTTGCGGTGGCTATTCCTTGTCACCGAGTAGTTCGTAACAACGGTGACATCTCCGGATATCGTTGGGGCGTGGATCGCAAACGAGCCCTTCTGGCACGTGAAAGGATGACGGCGTGACTACGAGAGCACCTTCCAACCAGGATCGCATGGTGCGAACATCAGAATCCGGACTCCTAAGAAGCTCCACCAGTTCGAAATCTGCCTTCCGTCATCTGAGCCCGAGATGGCACGATCGAATGAATCCAGCTAGTCAGATTCTGAATCTGCCTGAGCGGGGAGACACTGCGGCAGGCGCTTTTAAGGTCAGGACGAGTAAGCACATTTCCGGCGCAGAAGTAAGCACTTTTCGGAATTCGGACATCGCTTGGCGGTGGTTCGCGCCTCGTTAAAGGGAGGATTCGCCAAGATTGTTTTGCTACGGCGTCCCGCCTTATTTTCTTCGGCTGCCGCGTGTCGGAGTAGTAACCTGGGGCGCATCCTCTAGAATCGTCCTTGGTTCTGGTCTTGCCTGCCGGGTTGCGTGACCGCTTCCACACTTCCATAGAGAATCGAGAACAAGGGCTCAATCCGCTCAATCGTTCTCCTCGTTTTCGTCGTCGTCCTCGATCTTTCGGTGTCATTCCGGACGTCCGACCTGTGAGGTCCGCTGAGTTTGTCGGTAAAAGCCGCCTCCTATTTTATATTACATCTATTGTATGATGTTATGGTTATCCCATTCGGGATGATGGGGTTCCGGCACTGTGAATAACCTGTGAATGGTGTCTCCGCCCTTTTGCGTCATCCCTGCTTTGCCAGGCGCTCGCTTTTCCGATAACTGTTTTCACCGTGTCTGGAGCAATGGGAGAAACACAAATGAAAGAAGACTATCTCGCGCGCGGTTTTCAAAAAATTCACGATGACCTGGCCTTTCTGATGAATTGTTTTCGCGAAGTTCTGGAGGAACTCGGCGAAAACCATCTCGCCGCTAATCTTCCTTGGATTAGCCCGGTCCGAATCGATCTGCCGCCCAATCCGCGGCTTTGCCAGGCTTATTCGATCGCTTTCCAGCTTTTGAATATGGTCGAGGAAAACGTCGCTGCCCAAGTCCGGCGGTCCCGGGAATCTGAAACCGGTCTAGCCGGTGAACCGGGGCTTTGGGCTGATCATTTGCATCAACTCCATGAATCCGGGATTTCGGAATCGTCCGTGGCGGGGCAACTGAACAAGATCCGAATCGAGCCGGTGCTGACAGCTCACCCGACCGAGGCCAAACGGCTGGCGGTCCTCGAGCAACATCGCGCCTTGTACAGTTCGATGGTTCGCCGCGAAAATCAGATGTGGACACCCCAAGAGCAAGAAGCTATCCGGGACGAAATTAAAGTGACCTTGGAACGCCTCTGGCGAACCGGCGAGGTGCATCGGACTAAACCGGGCGTCGGCGAAGAACGCCGGAACGTCATCTATTACCTCCAGGAAGTGTTCCCGAGCGTCCTAAATGACGTCGATTTGCGGCTCCGGCAGGCCTGGACTGATGCAGGTTATCACGCTGATACCCTGATTTCGCCGGCGGCCCTGCCCAGAATTCGATTCGGGACTTGGGTCGGTGGCGACCGCGACGGGCATCCGCTGGTGACCGCTGATGTGACCCGGGAAACATTTCGGGAGCTGCGTCGGGCCACATTGCAGGTCCTCCATAACGCAGTCGGCGCTGTTTCCTTGCAGCTCACGATGACCCGTCATGAACAGAAAGCCTCGGATGAACTCCTGGAAAATATTGCCGCGCTTTCGGCTGAGTTGTCAGCAGGTTCCATCTTGCAGTCACGCCCCGAAGAGCCTTGGCGGCAGTTCTCACTTTTAATCCAGAAGAAAGTTGCTCACACCATTGATAATCAAGGATATACGGTACCTTCGGAACTAAGAAAAGATCTCCGGTTATTGGCCCGGTCCCTGGACGAGATCGGAGCCGTCAGAATTACGAGATCAGAGATATTACCTGTCATCCGTTTGGTCGATGTATTTGGCTTCCACGGTGCCGTGCTTGATATCCGGCAGAACAGCGCCTTTCATGATCGCGCCTTGGTTCAGCTTCTCGATCGGGCTGGTCTATCAGAGGGGCAAACTTTTACCGATTGGGATCAGGAACAGAGACTCCCTTTTTTAGAATCCGAGCTCCTTTCGAGGCGGCCATTTCTGGCGCCCGGGACCTCGATCGGACCCGAAGCGGATGCGGTCTTGGATTGTTTCCGCGTTATCAAGGAATACCGCGAAGAATATGGGATTCGCGGCATCGGCTCGCTGATCATCAGTATGACGCGCGGAGTGGCTGATCTGCTGGTGATGTATCTATTCGCCCGTGAGGTCGGACTCTGGATGGAAACTCCGGCTGGACCGGCTTGCCAGCTTCACGTCGTCCCGTTATTTGAAACCATTGAAGACCTGGAGATCGCCCCTGGAGTGGTACAGAAATACCTTTCTAACGAGTTCACGCGCAGGAGCTTGAACCTGCAAAAGGAGGCCCGCAATGGTTCTCGCCTGGTTCAACAAGTGATGCTCGGGTACAGCGACAGCAACAAAGACTCGGGGATGCTAACCAGTCAATGGTCCTTGCACTGTGCCCAGGAGGCAATCAGCAATGTTGGGGACGGCCTGGGTGTGCAGGTGCGATATTTTCACGGCCGAGGCGGAACAATTAGTCGCGGCGCCGGACCGACACATCGGTTTCTGGAATCGCTTCCTCACCAGACAATCCGCGGGGATGTTCGGTTGACCGAGCAAGGCGAAACCATCGCCCAAAAATATGCGAATCGAAGCACGGCCACTTACAATCTGGAACTCTTGTTGGCTGGGGTGACGGGGATCACTTTGCGCCAACGAAATATCCGGGAACCGGTCGATGATGCAAAATCGTTGGTCGGTAAACTCTCTGAATTCAGCCGCGACACTTATCGCGGGTTGCTCAAGATGGAAGGCTTTATTGACTTCTTCCGGTCAGCCACTCCGATTGACGCCTTGGAACTGAGCAGTATTGGATCCCGGCCGAGTCGCCGTACCGGTCAGCGTTCGTTGGCAGATCTTCGCGCCATCCCATGGGTTTTCAGTTGGACACAATCCCGGTACTATCTACCGGGTTGGTTCGGGATTGGCAGCGCCTTGAAGGAACTTCAAAGCATTGACCCGAATGGATTCGAGCAGGTAGTGACATTGCGGAAGTCTTCCCCTTTCCTGCGCTTTGTGCTGACGAACGCGGAAACCAATCTTTCGAGCGCTGAGCGAACCATCATGGCGCAGTATGCAACCTTATCTCCTTCTAAGGAACAGGTTACGAGCGTTTTTAAGCGCATCATGGAAGAATTCGACCTGGCACAAATGATGTTAAAAGAGGTGTTGGGCAGCGATTCTGCGGCGCGACGGCCGAGGTTTACGATGACTCATCAGATTCGAGCGGATGCACTTTTAGCCCTTCACACTCAACAAGTCACCCTCTTGCGGGATTGGCGCGAGGCCTTATCGGCCGATGACCAACAATCAACTGAGCGCCTGCTGGTGGACCTCTTGGTGTGTATCAATGCGATCGCCAGCGGCCTGAGAACGACCGGATAACCTTAAGACCAGTCACGATTTTCAACCGATGCGCCCGGCCAAACTGGCGCACACGGTTATTAATTCGGATGGTTCAACCGGCTTGGCAACGTGGAGTTGATATCCGGCTAACAGTGCTCGCTGACGATCTTCTGATCGGGCAAAAGCAGTCAGAGCCACCGCTGGAATCCGGCCGCCGAAATCTGTGGGTAAAGCACGCACCTTACGAATCAAGTCGTAGCCGTCTTCTCCGGGCATCCCGATATCACTGATCAATAAGGCAAATTTCGACGCCAGCAATCTTTCCAGCGCTTCTGCAGCGGATGAAGCGGTGATAACCAATGCGTTTTCGCCCCGGAGGATTCTGGCTATCACCTCGCGAGCGTCCGGATCATCATCGACGACCAGAGCCCTGATGCCATCCAGGTTCGGCCGAACCTCAAGAACAGGCGCTCCCTGTTCGACTCGAGGGTGTAGTCTTCCTTGGGGTCCGACCAGGTCGACCGGATCCGTGGTGGGAGCCAGAGGTAACGTCAGGGTAAACGTGCTGCCCTGGCCTTTACCAGGGCTTTTGGCGCGGACTGATCCACCATGCAGTTCGACCAACTGTTTGACGATGCTGAGTCCAAGTCCCAAACCGCGATGGCGCCGAGTGGTTGAAGCGTCCGCTTGTCGGAATCGTTCGAAGACGTGTGGGAGAAATTCCGGTTCGATGCCCTCGCCGGTATCTGTAACATTCAGTTCGAGGTGAGAGTTGACCCGCTCCAACAGGACCTTCACCAGTCCGCCACGCGGAGTAAATTTGATGGCATTGGTCAGTAGATTCCAGATGACCTGTTGAAGCCGGCCGGCATCACCTGCAATAGGCCCGGCGTTGGGGTCGATCACGGTAATCAGGCGAACCCCTTTGACCTCGGCTGACGGCCGTACCGACTGAATGGCCTCCGCCACCACGTTACCGAGCACCAGACGCCGGACATCCAGTCGGAGTTTTCCGGCACCGATACGACTCATATCCAGGAGGTCCTCAATCATTTGGGCTTGGGCTCGAGTGTTGCGCTCGATCGCCTGGAGGCCCAGTTTGGCATCGCTCGATTCCAGTTGGTCCCGGGTTAGGATTTGTGACCAACCGAGAATAGCGTTGAGCGGGGTGCGCAATTCATGGCTAAGGGTGGCGAGAAACTCGTCTTTTATCCGGATGCTGCGCTCTGCTTCCTCGCGTGCTGCGCGCTCAGTTGCCAGCATGTTCTCGCGTCGCTGCTCGATCGTTTTGAGTGCCGTAATATCTAAGGTAATCCCGTCAAAGCGAGTGGGTGCACCGGTGGCGTCGAAATAAGCACGCCCTTTGGCTCGAACCCAGCGGATACGGCCATCGGGAGCGACCGTGCGATATTCGATGTCGTACGGTTCATGATGGAAGACCGCCCGCTCCACCGCCCACCGGGTTCGCTCGCGATCTTCTTCGTGAATAATCGAGTAAAAGCGATCGATGTCTACGGATTCATCAGGAGTTAGCCAGAAATGTTCCTTGCACTTGCTATTCCAAATAATAGTTCCCAAAGGCATCGGACAATAGAAGGTACCTAATTCGGCGGCCTCGACAGAAAATGCGAGCCGTTCTTCGCTGGCCAACAGCGCGCGCGTGACGCGGGCACGTTCGGTGGATTCCCAACTGCGGTTAGCGACGATCGTAACTGACTCCACCTCATGGGCCTGCCAATTTCGCGGTTGTGCCGAGTGAACGACAAACATCGCGACCAGTCTCCCACCTTTAAACAACGGGGCCTCGATCAGAGCTCCGATTTGTAGAGCGGCAAAGCGCTCCCGTTCTTCAGACGGCAGACTATCACGCAGCGTATTCCGCTCAATGTAGGGACAGTTGGCGCGAACTGCGGCGAGATGAGCGACCCCATAATCGGACAGCCGGTACGTTCCGGCGACGCTGGGCAGGACCGGGGTATATTCTCCAACCACCGTGCATTGATCCTGATCGGGTTCTATCTCCAAGTAAAGAGCGCGTTCGCAACCCAACTGCTCGGCTAGCACGCGAGCCGCGGCTCGCGGAACTTCGTCCGCATCGATAATCGTCCGGAGGGAGTCATCAAGCCAGAGAATAAATCGCGCCCGGTCTTCACTTTGTTGCAACGCAATTTCGGCTTTCTTCCGTTCGGTAACATCCATCACTAAGCTGATCATGCGCGTCTTACCGGTGAGAGGATCTTTAACGGGATAACTGCGTTCTTCCAGCCAAGCCAATGAGCCCTCTCGTGGACGGACGATGCGAAAATCGGTTTGAAAACTTTCGCTCCGCTGGGCCGCAGCCTGAATAGCAAAGACGTATCGATCCAGATCCGCGGGATAAACCATCTCCAATATTGACGACCTCTTGCTGAGCGTTTGGCTTGGGGAAAACCCAAAGACCTCGGCAACGGTCCCAAATGCCGTTATAATATCTGTTGCCGGATCCCATTCCAAGACAGCCATCCTGGCGGCAGCCAGGGCCGCCTGAAGACGCTCCTCGGCGGCGGCGAGCTGCCGCTCAAACTGTTTGCGTTGGATTTGAGAATCCACCCGCGCGACCAGTTCCCGGGCGCTGAATGGCTTGATCAGGTATTCGTCGGCTCCAGCCCGGATGCCCTCCAGGATGGCCTCTTCACCGGCCCGGGCCGAAAGTAGGACCACCGGCACGGACGCCAGGGAGGCATCCGCCCGCACTGCTTCTAACAGTCCGAACCCGTCAAGGTTTGGCATCATGACGTCTGATAATATCAGGGCCGGAACGGATTGCCGTGCGGCTAGCAACGCCTCTTGTCCATCAGAAACGGCTATTACATCGTACCGGTCTGCTAGCAGCCGTCGAAGATAGTCACGCATGTCGGCGTTGTCGTCAGCGATCAGGACTCGCGGCTGGCCAGTGCTACTTTCCGGGTTTTGGCGATCGGCTCTGTCTCCAGAGATAACTATTCTTTCGCTGGATTCCCGCCACGGCTGGTTCTCCGGATCGAGCTCCGACATTTCTGTTGCGTCCTCCTCCTGATCCGGGAGCCATCGTAAGGCCTCCTCCACGAAGGCACTCTGTTCTAACGCGGCAGAAATGGGATTCTTCTCTTTTCCGACACATTCGGCCGGCAAGTGATTGCGGCCGGCCGGAATGGTCACGATGAACGTACTCCCCCGACCCAACTGGCTTTCTACGTTGACGGTGCCTCCGTGGATCTTGACTAATTCCTGCACCAGGGCCAGGCCGATACCAGTACCCTCGTGGGTCCGGCCTTTGGAACCCTCCACCCGATGAAAGCGCTCAAACAAGCGAGGGAGTTCTGCCGGCGAAATACCGCTGCCGGTATCTTGCACCGCGAGCTTGACCTCTCCTCCCTCTTCGCTCAAACGGAGCGTGATCCCACCCTCCATGGTGAATTTATAAGCATTGGAGACCAAATTGAGGACCACTTTCTCCCACATGTCGCGGTCAACGTAGGTCTCCACCTTCAAGGAGGGAGCATCGATCACTAAACTGAGGTTGGCCTTTTCGATCGCGGAGCGGAAAACGCTTCCCAGTTCGGTGGTAAAGGTCGAGAGGTCAGTAAGCAGAAAAGAAGCCTGAACGCGGCCAGACTCAATCCGGGCAAAATCCAGCAGGGTATTGACGAGCTTGAGCAAGCGCAAGCCATTACGATGCACCACCCTTAGTTCCTTCGCTATGGGTTCCGGGAGAGGACCATTCTGATCGGCTAAGGTGTCGAGCAAGGGGCCTAACATCAAGGTTAGAGGGGTACGAAACTCATGACTGATGTTAGTGAAAAAAACCGTCTTGGCCCGATCGATCTCGGCCAGGGCCTCGGCCCTCTTTCGCTCGGCTTCATAGGCTCGCGCGTTGCTTAAACCGGCGGTCAGTTGGCCAACGAACAGATTAGTAAAACTCTGATAGGCCTCATCGAACTTCAGAAACGGATTGAGGCCGGCGACAAAAAGGCCCATCGGTCTGGCTTGGCCTGCTTGAACCAAAGGCAGCATGATCGCCCGTTCCGGCGCTTTCGGCCAAGGGCCGCTCGGCGCCTCTCCGAAGCGAGTTGTCAACTCCTCCACCTGAATGGGTTCTCCGTGGTCTAACAACCTGGTGATCGGCCAAGCTTCCTGTCCCGAGCCGCGGTCGATGGTTCGCGGAGCCAGCGCCGAGCCGACCGTTGTTCCCGAACAAGCCATCAAGTGGCAGGTCGAACCATCGGCAGAGCAAAGGTAAACAGTGGTGAACGGGAAATCGTGCTGCGCATTTGCCAGGCAACGTCCGGCAGCGGTGAAAACTTCCTCTTCGCTACTTGATCTGGATAGCTCGGCGGCAAGGTCACGGAGCGTCGCCAAACGTCGTTCCCCGATCACGCGCTCCGTTTCCTCGGTTACGACGCACAACATTCCTGAAATCTGGCCGTTGTCGTCCCACAAGGGACTGTAGGAGAACGTATGATAAGTCTCCTCGGGGAAGCCGCTCCGTTCCAAAAACAGTAGCAAGGCCTCGTCCCAAGTCGCTTCCCCAGTCGCCAGTACATGATCGATCCTCGGACCAATATCCAGCCAAATCTCCTCCCAAACCTTGCGCGCGGTCGTTCCCAGGGCCCAAGACTCTTTTACGCCCAAGGTCGGCAGATAGGCGTCGTTGCAAAAAAAGGTCAGGTCCGGGCCCCACGCCATCCACATGGCATACCGCGAAGTGAGCATCACCCGAACAATGGCGCGAAGACTTTGAGGCCAGAACGACGGGGATCCAAGCGGCGTCTCGGCCCATAGTTTGGCCGCCATCCGGGTTGCCATTTTGCCGCCGGTTTGGAACAAGGTACTATCACCATCATATTTCATCCGTTGTCTCCCGATAAAGGATCAATCGTTGACGCCAGGGGCGAACGACCCTGGTATGGTCCCATGGTACCATGTCGAGGGGACGGGGTTCAACGTTTTGGCGTTCAGCGTCTGGCATGACGCTGGCGCAAACGGGGCCTACCTGGGAGGTGGAAAGGAGCCGCGTGCGAAGGCCCGAGGCAAACCGGCAGCCGGGATCATCATATAGCGCGGAAGATGCCTAACGGCTCTACGCGAGGGAAAGGTCTTTTCGATCATTTCATCAGCGACCAGGATAGCTTGCCGAACCGGTTCGAGCCGGCGCGAGAGACGCCGGCGCTCCATCCGTTCCCGCCAGGCACCGGAGGCTTCGGCTTCTTCCAGGACGAGACACATTTTGGAGACTGGGCGGATGCCGCGTTCAAGGTGTTGGGTGGCCCGGTACTTTGCCACCGTCACGGCGACACTCCGGATCAGGTGGGTAGCGATCATTCTGCTCCTGAGATCCGAGATGAATTCATCGATTAGATCGAGGAGAGCGCCGGCTAAACGCGAAATTGAGTTCCTATTCATATAACAATAATATGTAATGTTCTATATTTGGAATTGATTGTCAAAACCAAATGTAGGCCAGCCGTCCCGGCTTGCTCCCCCGGGAGGGGCGCCGCAGCTAAAAAGAGTAAGGCGGGACGCCTTACCTAGTGTGCCCGACATGGGCCCAATGTAGTCAAATGAAAGGAATTGACCGGAAGCAGTGATAACAACCGTAGCGAAAAGGCAAGGCACAGGCCGCGAGGCACTGAGCTGAAAGAAGCCATAGCAAAGACACGATCGTAGGAACACGAACGGGCAGTGAGGCCGCTTGCGGGCGAAGAGTATGCTAGGGAATACGAAATCCAACCGTCACCGAAAGACGCAAGAGGTAGAGCCCGACGACACGGGTCGAAACATTGGACACCTTACTCGGGGAGATCTGCCGTGCGAGAGCTCGGCAGAAGTCAGCAGAGGCCGTAGTAGTGAAGAAAGCCGGTGAAAGCCGGACGGAGCGAAGGGCCGAAGAACCAAGAGACAGACCAACTGAAAGAACTCTGGCAAAGCGGAGCGAGAAGCTTCCCGAAACAGTCCAGGAGCGAGCCAAGAGCACACTTCCGAGACCGGTCAGCACGGGGAGAGTAAAGCAGTGGACCTGCTTGAAGGAACCGAGCGATGGGAAGCGAGCCCGCACCAGGCGAGATACAGTGCAGAGGTGCTGAATGAAGTGACCATGGAAGAAGTGCTAGCGGCTTCACCCTGGCAGGACGCAGTGGGTTAACCCCCACTGCCGGGTTCAACCGCCGGATGCGGAAAACCGCATGTCCGGTGGTGTGGGAGGGTCACGGCGCGCAATCGTCGTGACCCGACCCGATCCGTAGGCGAGCAGTCCCGGCGCTTCAGGTCCAAATTTGGGTTCATTTCCTGCTCGTTGACGTTGGCCCTAGTTCGTTGTTTACTAACGGTACGCAGGGGAGCCTCTGGCTGAGAACTCCGATTGGATCGGAGGACCCTTTGAACCTGAAACGGGTAATACCGTCGAAGGGAGCAACCTCCAGAGTGTGGTCCTGCAGAGTGATTGCCATGACCACAACTGATTCATTTTACCCGAACAGCCGTCGAATTTACGTTCCAGGCAAAATCCACCCCGAGTTGCGCGTGAGTTTGCGGGAAGTTTCCCAGTCCCCCACCCGTTTGCCGGACGGCAGAACCGAAGAAAACGCCAAGGTCGAGGTTTATGACACCAGCGGACCGTGGGGTGATCCCGATTTTCGCGGTCAGGTCAGCGAGGGACTACCAGGTCTGCGACGCCCTTGGATTCTCGGTCGGGCAGATGTGGAAGAAGTGCCCGGACGCCAGACGCTCCCGGTCGACGATGGGTACTTGAGCGCCGTCCATGTCGAGAGTGCGATGCGGAACGGTCGCCGCGGACAGTTGGAGCTTTTTCCGGGTTTAAAGCGCCGGACCCTGCGTGCCTCCGCCGGCCATCCAGTTTCCCAGCTCTGGTACGCCCGCCAAGGCATTATCACGCCAGAGATGGAATATATCGCCATCCGGGAAAACTTGGGTAACGAGGATCGAGCGGGTTCAAATGGCGCTCACGGATCCCGGCGCAATGGGATCCCGAAAACCATCACGCCGGAATTCGTGCGAGACGAAGTGGCACGGGGCCGGGCGATCATTCCAGCCAATGTCAATCATCCGGAACTGGAGCCAATGATTATCGGCCGCAATTTCCTGGTAAAGATCAATGCGAACATCGGGAACTCCGCGGTGGCATCGAGCATTGAAGAAGAGGTCGAGAAGATGCGCTGGGCGACCAAATGGGGCGCTGACACGGTGATGGATTTGTCAACGGGTAAGAATATTCATGCCACCCGCGAATGGATTATTCGCAATAGCCCGGTCCCGATCGGCACGGTGCCGATTTACCAGGCGCTGGAGAAAGTCGGAGGACGCGCCGAAGAGTTAACCTGGGAAATCTATCGCGATACTTTAGTCGAACAGGCAGAACAAGGTGTCGACTATTTCACCGTGCATGCGGGGGTACTTTTGCGCTTTATTCCGCTGACCGCGAAACGGAAAACCGGGATTGTTTCGAGAGGTGGATCGATCTTGGCCAAATGGTGTCTGGCCCATCATCAGGAAAACTTTTTGTACACCCATTGGGACGAGATTTGCGAGATCATGGCGGCCTACGATGTCAGTTTTTCGATTGGAGATGGTCTCCGGCCGGGATCGATTGCGGACGCCAACGATGAGGCGCAATTTGGGGAATTAAAGGCTCAGGGTGACCTGACCAAACGAGCTTGGGAATTGGGCGTTCAGGTTATGAATGAGGGGCCGGGCCACGTCCCGATGCACCTGATTCAGGAAAACATGGAGAAACAACTAACCTGGTGCCACGAAGCCCCCTTCTACACGCTGGGACCCCTGACCACGGATATCGCTCCTGGGTATGATCATCTAACCAGCGCGATCGGAGCCGCGATGATTGGATGGTACGGCACCGCGATGCTCTGTTATGTCACACCTAAGGAACATCTCGGCTTGCCGAATCGGGAAGACGTAAAAGAAGGAGTGATCGCCTACAAGATTGCCGCGCACGCCGCCGATCTGGCCAAAGGCCACCCGGGCGCCCAGACCCGCGATGATGCATTGAGCAAAGCCCGGTTCGAGTTCCGATGGGAAGATCAATTCAATCTGAGCCTCGATCCCGAAACTGCTCGCTCGTATCACGATGAAACGTTGCCGCAGGAGGGAGCCAAAACCGCACATTTCTGTTCCATGTGCGGACCGCATTTCTGCTCGATGAAAATTACCGAAGATGTCCGGAAATACGCTGAAGAGCACGGCTTTGACGGTTCGGAAACGATCGAAGCCGGGATGCGAGAAAAAGCCGACGAATTTCTGAAAACCGGTGGGGAGATTTATCGGTAACTAGCGGTCTGAACGGGATGGTGAACGGTGGCGGCGGATTCGATGCGGAGAGCTTCGAGGAAGGCGGCCAAATAGTCGGGCGACTTTTTCATCCGGCGAACGGCGGCGTACCATCTCCGCGACAGACCATGGCTGGTGATTGAGAGCGCGCGGTACTCGCCGTTCCCCAGGTATGCCTCGACCGCCCACCGAGGCAGCACGGTGATGCCTTGGCCAGCCTTGACGAGCTCCAGAATAGCTTCGGTCAGCGGAATCGCACTCGCCTCTTTGGGCCGAACTCCCGCTGGTTGCAAGATTTTCAGATATAAACAGGTGGTCGAAAGCTCCGCGTAAGAGAACAGGGTTTGGCCGGCAAAATCCTGCGGGCGCAAGAATTTCCGATCAGCCAGCGGATCAGTGGCGCTGGTCACCGCCACTAGGACTTCCTCCGACAACAGGGTTAACTTAAGGCGCCGGTCGCCCAGCGGCCCGGACACCACCGCAAGATCGATCTCATTTTGTAACAAGGCCTGGATTGGTTTTCGAGTCGCTTCCGTGATGATTCTCAGGTCAATCGACGGATGTTTTCGGCCGAACCGCCGGGTGATGGCCGGGAGCCACTGGTAACAGCTGTAGCATTCTGCGGATAAACGGATCGTTCCCAGCATCTTACTAGAGTTCTCACGCAGATCCGATTCAGTGCGCTCGATTTCGGGGATGACTAGAGAAGCGGCGCGCAAAATTCGTTCTCCGGCGGGAGCTAAGACCAGCCGGCGGCCGATCCGATGGAACAAGGAGACGCCCAGCTGCTCTTCGACTCCCCTCAGTTGATGACTCAAAGCGGATTGGGACAGACCGAGCCGCTTCCCGGCACGCGTCAATCCCCCCTCCTCCACGACCGTTCGCACCAATTCCAAATGCCGCAGTTCCAGAGTCATTCTAGGCAAAGGGAGCCTTCGAAGGATTATGCAGATAATGCATCGAAGTGGCATCTACATTCATATTTCACATGTGGGAAAAAGAGGCGGTCAATTTATTATATGCACTGGAACGAATGTTTTGCAATATGCATGCAGATTTTGCATCTGCAATTTAGTTAGGACATTCGATCTGGCGCCCCTTTAGGGCGCGTCGCTCTTGGTGACACCTCCAGGGTGGAAACCCTGGGCTGAGTTCTGTTGCCCCCTTTCGGGGCACAAAACAAAGGCCCCAGCCCAAGGATGGTGGTCAACAGCTCTTTCGGAGCAAAATCATTCTAAGTTTTATCTTCGCGCCATTCTGGTCTGACCCCATACCTTCGTACTAGGTTAGGCTCTATAGATGGACCGAGGGCCTGCCCCGCAGGGGCTACAGAACTCAGCCCAGGGTTTCAACCCTGGGAACCCTCATAAAGAACGGTTCGCCCTGAAGGGGCGAGAGAAGCGGGTACCAGGTGAGATCGCACCTATTGCCCGCGCAAAAGCCAGGGTGCGTAATTGGGGAGGTGCGACAATTGGACCGTCGACCTCGTTTCCGCCTGATTAGAACGCTCGATCTGGGCCCCTTCAGCTTCAGGGCGCGTCGCTCTTGGTGGACATCTCCAGGGTTGAAACCCTGGGCTGAGTTTTGTAGCCCCCTTCGAGGCACAAAACAAAGGCCCAGCCCAAGGATGGTGGTCAACAGCTCTTTCGGAGCAAAATCATTCTAGGTTTTATGTTCGTGCCATTCTGGTCTGACCCCATACCTTCGTACTAGGTTAGGCTCTATAGATGGGCCGAGGGCCTGCCCCGCAGGGGCTACAGAACTCAGCCCAGGGTTTCAACCCTGGGAACCCTCAAAAAAGCGGTTCGCCCTGAAGGGGCGAGAGAAGCGGGTACCAGATGAAGCTCGCACCAATGGCCGGACAAAAGTCAGAGTGCACAATTGGGAGGTGTGACAATTGGATCGTCGCTCCGCTTCCGCCTTGTTAGGACGTTCGATTCGGCGCCCCTTCAGGCGCGCGTCGCTCTTGGTAGAAACATTCCCAGGGTTGAAACCCTGGGATGAGTTCCTTTAGCCCCTGCGGGGCGCGACAAGGCGAAACCTCAAGCCTAATCGTTGGACTCGGTCTTGGAGACGACCCGGCGGGCAAAACGATCGTTACTTTGTCGGCGTAACAGAACGAAGGTGTTGTTATCGCCGTACATGGCCCAAGGACCTGGAGGCACTTCGCGGAATTCTGCGAATCTCCAGTCACAGGCGTCTTTACTGCCCAGGCCGAGATAATCACGAACTGCGGGAGAAACATCCAGACCGGCGCCTTGATTCAAATTTGGTCTTGGACGTTCATTTCCAAACACATATTGCCAGTGATCTGTCCGGAACGGACCGCAATCTTCCCACTGAGCATAACAAACTTTATTGCCGTGGCGAATAGAGAGCCAGCGGCCCTTGAGAACGGTCTGTCCTTCGCGGACGAACGCCTGCTTAAACCAGGGGATGACCTGACTAGCTTCCGCTTTGGTTCGGCCGCCTTCTACATCGTTGTAAGGCAAAGCGACATAAAAAGGATTCTGCCGGGGAACGAAATTTACGGGAATGAAATTTCTCCGCGCGCCGGGATCGGGGCTGTCATACCCCCCATAACTATAGTACCAGTTCTTGTCCCAGGAACTGCGATCGTTGGGAACTGGGTTGTTGCCGCTCGGCCGTTCGCCGATCCAAAAGATAGTCGTGATGATGCCAAGCTTCCAGGCGTAGCGGCCCGGACCTCCACTCAGCGCTGCTCCGCGCCCCATGACCGAAGGCCCGGTCATATATCGTGGTCCGTCTCCGGTGAACACCGTCTTCGTCGGTGACATAATCACCTTGGGTTCGATCTTCAGCAGAGCGTTTTCACGCAGCTTCATCGCGTACTTAGCAAAATCGGTACTACTCTCGTACTGAGATTGTGCCGAAGCCTTGCCGACGATAACTGCAACAACACAAACCGAAAGAATGAGTGACAGCCTCATGGTTAAGTATCTGCCTTTCTACGGGCATTCGGCTTCGCAGCGCAAGTGCTTTCTGCATTTTTAGGAGCAAAAGACGCTAATTTCAGACAAAATGTGGCTCTAGACGGCATTCTGCTGAATATTTGTGAACGAATTAATAGCGTCGCAATATCGTATCTTTGAGAAAGCGCGGATCATCGGTGGTGGGATAATCGAGGGTAAAATGGAGTCCGCGGCTTTCATTGCGAGCCAACGCGCTATCGACGATCAAGCTGGCGACCGTGCATAAGCTCCGCAATTCGAGCAGGTCGGTAGTGACTCTGAAGTCCCAATAAAAGTCTTGGATCTCGCGCTGAAGATTGCGCAAGCGCGTGCTGGCGCGCAGCAATCTTTTTTTGGTCCGAACGATGCCGACGTAATCCCACATCAGCCGGCGGATCTCATCCCAATTGTGATAAATGACCACGACTTCATCGACGTCCTGGGCGTGACCAGGACGCCATTCCGGAAGATCAAAGGCCTGATGATATTTGGAATACTTGGGCTTTAAGAGTGCCAGCGCACAGCGCCTGGCCAGCACCAAAGCTTCCAGCAGCGAGTTGCTGGCCAATCGATTGGCCCCGTGCAATCCGGTGCAGGCCACCTCGCCTACGGCGAACAGCCCGCGCAGGGTTGTTGCCCCCTCCAGGTCGGTCTTCACTCCACCGCACTGATAATGCGCGGCGGGAACGATCGGGATCGGCTGCTTGGTCATGTCGATCCCAATGCCCATACACGTCTCGTAAATGTTAGGAAAACGCTCTTTCAGAAACGTTGCGGGTTGATGGGTGATATCGATGTACATGCATTTTGCGCCCGTCCGCTTCATCTCGGCGTCGATGGCGCGGGCGACAATATCGCGCGGCGCCAAGGCGCCGAGCTTATGATATTTGCCCATGAATTCACGTCCGTTGGCGTCAACCAGTTTGCCGCCCTCTCCCCTCACCGCCTCACTTATCAAGAAGGACTTTGTCTCGGGATTAAAAAGGCAGGTTGGATGAAACTGAATGAACTCCATGTTGGCGACGGCGGCTCCGGCGCGCCAGGCCATCGCTACGCCATCGCCGGTCGCAATGTCGGGATTGGTGGTATAGAGGTATACCTTGCCGCATCCGCCCGTGGCCAGGATCACTCGATCGCTGCGGATGGTTTCAACTTTCCCGGTCGCTTCATGGAGAACGTAAACCCCAATCACCCGGTCCTCGGTGGTGTAGCCAAGCTTGCCGGTGGTGATCAGGTCCACCCCCATGTGGTTGTCCAGAATCTGAATGTTGGGTTCCTTGAGCACCGCATCAAGCAGACGTTGTTCGATTTCGCGCCCCGTCGTGTCGTGATAATGAAGAACCCGTCTCTTGGAATGTCCTCCTTCTCGGCCCAGGTCCAACTCGCGTTGGCCATCCTCCATGATTCTTTCGTCGAACTGAACTCCGATCCGCATCAAGTCCCGGACGGCAGCAGGTCCCTCGGTGACGATCGTCCGCACGGCTTCCTGGTCGCACAGGCCGGCTCCAGCCACCAGGGTGTCCTCAATATGCAGATCGAATGAATCCTCTACGCTGGTCACGCAGGCCACTCCGCCCTGCGCCCAGGCAGTGTTTGAGTCGGTGGCTCGACGTTTGGTCACGATGGCGACAGAGCCATGCTCCGCGAGCTTGAGCGATAGGCTTAGTCCTGCCACTCCGCTGCCGATGATCACAAAATCAACCTGATTGATTGGCATAGTCGGTTTTAAGCGAGCCTATCCTCCAGGCGCTTAGTTATCTTTCGGTGAAGATCGACACCAGCACTCATACTGGTGGCGCGGGCACGACTCCTTCTGGCGCGGGCGCAACTCCTTCTTCGACGATGCTCAAAAGCCCGCGCAACGGGATGGCCACCCATTTGGGACGGTTATTAAGTTCGTAGCGAAGCTCATAGAGCGCCTTAAGAATCAGGAAACTCCGAAGCAACAATCGCAGATCCTCCTGATCTTTTGGAATGAAGGAAGCTTTCCCGGCTTTCTCAAGGTAAGCTTGCAAGAAGACCTGGCTGGCGCGAAGCGCCCAAAGATCCGCGTAGGTTTCGAGCGTCGGTTGGTCCAAAGGACGAACGGTCCTGGATTCCAGCAGCGAATGATGCGCCGCGTAACTAAACGAACGGACCATCCCGGCGACATCAATCAACGCGGAACGTTTCAATCTGCGTTCACCGATGGGCCTCCCTGGTTCACCCTCGAAATCCAGGATGACGAAATCTTTCCCGGTGAACAAAATTTGACCCAGATGATAGTCTCCATGAATCCGGATTTTCTTGGTATCAATCGGATCGCGCAGCAGATAATCGTGACAGGTTCCTAACACATTAGCGTGTTGGAGAACCTTCTCGGCTAACTCCTTCGAGTGCTCCTCCAGGCCACCGAGAGTCCGGGTGAGGAGAGCAAATGTCTGCTTGGTTTCACTTCGAATCGACTGGAAGACAGAGCGCTGGTGCTGCAGGGAGAAAGGTTCCGGAGCCAAACTAGGTGTTTCGGTGTCTTGGGCCAGAGCAAGATGCATTTCTGCGGTTCGTTCTCCCAACAGGCGAACGGTTTGCAGATGAACGCCTTCAATCAGGCCCAGAAACGGTTCCGGGACTTCTTGCCATAAACCAACCGATGGGGCTGTCGGCAGCTTAGGATCTTCCAGGACTCGATCAAAGTAGCGGCTGACGGCACCGAGGGTTTGCGACCATCCGTCTTGTTCGTTCGGGGTAAACGATTGAGCCATGACGAGGGAGGCGGGTTCCTGGCCAGGAGCAACATACTGAATATCTCCGAGATAGGTTGGCACGTAGGGGAAACCGCAATTCTCGGTCAGCTGCTTGGTCAATTCCAGATCCGGATTAATCCCTTCTTCCAATTTCCGGAACAGCTTCAGATAGATCTTATCATCGTAAATGACCGAGCTATTGCTCTGTTCGACTTTTAAGTACCGGCTTTGCTGCGGTGGACCGTCCTTCAAGATTGCTTCGAGATGAGCGGATTTGGTCGAGACCAACCGTCCCGATCTGCCCGCCAAGGTGCGCCCCTCGGAAATCAGATCCAGCAGGACCCGCTGAAAAGCCTGGGAGCTAATGGAGTCGACCAGCAGATCGCCTTCCTGCAAGGTTCGAGCGATGACGGTTGCCGGATGCTCCAATTCGATATTGTGGGCTTCTTCTCCGGTCACGATGCGAACCGGCAAGGCGTACAAATCTCGAGGGCCCTCGGCGTAATTGAAAGCGACGATCAGAAGCTGGCCAAGGCCATCCCCGGGAAAATTGATAACATCTAACACGCTAATGTTCAGGACCGCCCGGGTCTTGCTCCGGAACCAGCGGGTGTTCTTAATATAAGTGGCCAGTTCCCGATCGGTGAAGCGGGTGCCGGCCGGGCTCAACCACCAGGTGGGCTCGCCGTTATATTGCGTGATCGGTAGCAATCGTTCGCCATCCGCGACGCCGGACACGTCGGGCGGGGTCAGTAACAACCAAAACGACGTGTGAGCCCCGAGAGTGATCGTATACTTATTATCCCGGATCACCGGAAAACGGCCGTGGCCAAAGGTGTCTTCAGGTATCCAGCCGATAAAATTCGGGAGGTCCAAATCGACGGCCTGCGAAAATCTGGATAAATTCACCACCACCAGAATGGTCTGAGTGTCATAGGTACGCGTAAAGGCCAGCACCTTGTTATTGGTCGGGGTCAGCATTTGCAAATCGCCGTGGCCGAATGCAGGAAAGCGTTTGCGAATGGAAATGACCCGCCGCATCCACCAAAGAAACGAAGACAAATTCGTCTCTTGGACCTCAACGTTGATCGCCTCGTAGTGAAACTCCGGATCAATATTGACCGGCAAGAAAAGGGAATGCGGATTGGCGCGAGAAAATCCGGCGTTCTTGTCGGAGCTCCACTGCATCGGGGTGCGGACGCCGTTGCGGTCGCCGAGATAAATATTATCTCCCATTCCAATCTCGTCTCCGTAATAGAGAATTGGACTTCCGGGTAAGGAGAACAATAATGAATGGATCAACTCGAGTTTTCTCCGGTTATTGCCGAGCAAAGGCGCTAATCGCCGGCGAATGCCCAGATTAATCCGGGCCCGGGAATCTCGAGCATAGACGCGATACATGTAATCGCGCTCTTCTTCGGTGACCATTTCGAGGGTCAATTCATCGTGGTTCCGAAGAAAGATGGCCCACTGGCAGTTCTCCGGAATGGCCGGAGTTTGTTCGAGGATATCGACGATCGGATAACGATCCTCCATGTGCAACGACATGAACATCCGCGGCATCAGGGGGAAATGGAAACACATGTGACATTCGTTCCCCGTTCCGAAATAAGCGACGGCATCATCCGGCCATTGGTTCGCTTCCGCCAAGAGCATCCGGTCCGTATATTTCGCATCGATCCGGGAACGCAATTCCTGCAAAATCCGGTGAGTCTCCGGCAGGTTTTCGCAGCTGGTTCCTTCCCGTTCGATCAGGTAAGGCACCGCGTCAAGGCGCAACCCATCCACCCCCAGATCCAGCCAGAAATCGAGCACCTTGAAGGCCGCGGCTTTGACCTCTGGATTGTCGTAGTTCAGGTCCGGCTGATGGGAAAAGAAACGATGCCAGAAATACGATTTGGCGATCGAATCATACGACCAGTTGCTCACCTCATAGTCTTTGAAGATGATGCGTGCTTCCCCATATTTGGTGGGGTCGTCGGACCAGACATAGTAATCGCGCCAAGGATCTCCAGGAGCCGCCCGGCGAGATTTCTGGAACCAGAGATGCTGATCACTGGTGTGATTAAGCACCAGTTCGGTGATCACGCGCAACCCGGTCTCATGAGCGGCATCCAGGAATTTTTTGAAATCATCCAAGGTGCCGTAGGAAGGATTTACGGTGAAATAGTCGGCGATATCATAGCCATCATCCTTCAGGGGAGACGGATAGAAGGGCAAAAGCCAGATGGCCGTCACGCCAAGATTCTTGAGATAATCCAGCTTGCTCAGCAGTCCCTGAAAATCTCCGATGCCGTCATTGTTCGCATCGCAAAAGGTTTTGATGTGCAGCTGATAGATGATGGATTCCTTAAACCAGAGCGGTGTCGGCGGCTTAACAAGTTCGGGTGTTTGGGCTTCAGGAGTTTGAATCTGCATAGAAAAAAGTTGCGTTCGAAGATTGAAGTTCGGCGTTCCCCATTCACGGTTCGGAGTTTGGTGAAGTTTCCATATAGTTGGGAGTGGTCAAAACTCCGGCGAGCCTTTTTTTGACTTCGGAGATTAAACCCGAATTTTCGAGTCTAATAACCGCCGGATAACCGTTCCAGCTCGTTTCGCGAAAGTTTTCGTTGATTTGATGGACACGCGTCCTTTTCCTCCGCCGGTCAGGCACGATGGGCTGCATCTACCCTCCGCGCAAGACAAGCCTAGGCGTCCCGCATCCTAGAAAACCCAAAGAAGAGGAATTGCACATAAGGCGCGAAGAACGGGAAGCGACGGATGACGTCACCTCAAATCGAGAACGAAGGACGATTGAGGAACCTCAAAAAGAGGACAGGTCTGAATGGCGCTAAGTTAAAGGCAGTTTGGGATGTTTTGTCCCTTCGCAGGGTGTTACGAAGTTGCTCGCGAGCTCCCTAGATAGATGCCGTTGCGAAGCCTCTGCGAGCGCGTCCCGGAGGGACACACCGATCGTAGCCTGGCACGAAGTGCCTGGGAAAGCGTCCTCAGAAAGAACCGTCCCGTAGGGTACGGTATGATCAGGCGCAGCTGATCCCAGAGGTATTTCTCGTCGAGAGGTGAACCGTGCTTCTTTAGAAAGGCTAAATACTCTTCTTGAGAGGTCCGATCTTGTTCGAGCTGCTGCTCGCGGAATGGACCGTTTCCTGAAGCTGCGAGATACAGAGATGGACATGATCTGAGACGCCGCCAAGGCATTTTGGGCATGTAAGCGCCAAAGGCGTTCTCGATCTATTCGGTGCGTACATCTGCCAGAATCACACCGTACCCTGCGGGACGGTTCTTTTGGGGTGGTGCTCTCCCAGGCACTTCGTGCCAGGCTACGATCGCATCGTCCCTTGTCTGTCGCAAATGTGTTAGAAGAGATGATGCACGGACGAGGCTGAGTCGTCCCTGAACCCAAGAGTTCGTCCGGAGCGAAGCCCGCCCGTGCATTGTTTGTTCGGTTTGAACTCGAACAGTTGTTTGAGATGGAACGGTCGAGACCCGGTAAAAGTCGAAGCCGTTCGAACTCGTAGACAAGGTAGAAGATCAAACCGCCCTCATCAACCCACATTAACGAAAGGCCTTATGAATGCTTCGATCTTTGTTGGAATTGACATCGCTAAATTCTCGCTCCAAATCGCTTGTTTGGAGTTGAAGTTAGAAACCCAGTTGCCCAATTCCCTGGTGGGTTGGAATCGGCTGGTCAAGCTACTCAAAATCCACCGCGCCAAAGTGCTGCTCATCTGCGAGGCCACGGGAGGCTTGGAACGCGGTCTGGTTGATCAGTTGCAAAAGGCGGACCTCAAGGTCTGCGTGCTCAACCCTCGCCAGGCGCGCGATTTTGCCCGGGCTTTAAACCGGTTAGCTAAGAGCGATAAAATTGATGCGGCGATGCTGGCCGAGTTTGGCCGGCGGATGGAACCACGACCCGCCGCGAAAGTGGCGCCTTGGGTCAGAACCCTCGCGGCTTTAGTCGGCCGGCGCGAAGAGCTCACAGCGATGCGGACCGCTGAAAACAATCGGCTGGAGCAGAACCTTCTGAGCTTCGTGGCCAAGCAACTCAACGCCTCGATCAAGAGGTTCACTAAAGACATTCAGGCTCTGGAGGTCCAAATTGATCGTCTCATGGAGTCCAGCCCTGAGCTTAAAACCAAGCACCAGCTCCTGTGCGAGGTCCAGGGAGTTGGCTCCATCACAGCCTCCACTCTGCTGGCCACCATGCCAGAACTGGGCAGTTTGGAGTCCAATCAGGTGGCCAATTTGCTGGGAGTTGCTCCGCTCAATTGTGAGAGCGGCCAGTGGCGCGGCAAGCGCCGGATCTACGGGGGTCGCCGCTTTGCTCGGCGGGTGATGTACATGGCCTCCCTTAGCGCCACGCGGCACAACGAGATTTTAAAAACTTTCTCCCACCGCTTGGTTCTAGCGGGCAAGCCCAAGAAAGTCGCCTTAGTGGCCGTGATGCTTGTGACCCTTCACCCCGAAACCATCACTAAAAATTTTTCCAAACAACACAGTTGCTCCGGGACATTTCGCAACAAGCTTTAGCTAGGGAAGAGAGAAGAGAACTTGAAAATTTGAGCGAGATTTTGCCGCGAAGCCGGGGAAATAAATCCCCCCACATCCTCTTTAACTTAGCGCCATTCCGGACAGGTCTAATCAATGACGGTACCGATATTCCGATTGCGCTTTCGCTGATCGTTCGTTCTTGTTATCTCTCGGACGTCCGGGGCGCCCCCAAAGATCGAGAACGAGAACGAGCACGATTGGGGGATCGGAGGAAAGGTCAAATATCTTGCCGAGGACCATGGATCGAATAAAGATTCCGGCGCCATCACGATGCCGCTCAGACCACCGAAAAACGCTCATTCCGGAAGAAATAGTCCGTCTGGGCGGCCGGCGGTTTTGGTGGCCAGCGGGATCATGCTCAGCAGAATTGCCGGACTGGTTCGGGAACGGGCATTGGCGCATTTTCTGGGGACGTTGCCGGCCGCGGATGCGTTTCGGGCAGCACTGCGGATCCCAAATTTTCTCCAGAATCTTTTCGGGGAGGGCGTCCTGTCAGCCTCGTTCATCCCGGTTTACTCTCGTCTCCTGGCTGGGTCGGACGAGAAGGATGCTAATCATGTCGCGAGCGTGGTCGGCTCGCTCCTGGCTTTGCTGACATCGCTCCTGGTGATTCTCGGAATCCTGAGCACGCCACTCTTGATTGATGTGATCGCGCCTGGATTTACCGGAGAAACCAGGCAGCTCACCGTCAGGCTGGTGCAGATCCTCTTTCCCGGGGTCGGCGCATTGGTAATGTCGGCCTGGTGTCTAGGTATCTTGAACAGCCACGGACATTTTTTTCTTTCCTATTCGGCACCGGTTCTCTGGAACTTGTTTATCATCGCCGGACTGCTGGCCTTCGGTACCACCCAATCACTTTCGAACCTGGTGATAATCACCGCCTGGTGTTCAGTGATCGGCAGTTTAGCTCAGCTTTTGGTGCAAGTGCCAACGGTCCTTCGTCTGACTCGACGGCTTCGGTTTTCACTGGATACCACTTCGACCCATGTACGGAGTGTGCTAGTCAACTTTGTCCCGGTCTTTTTCAGTCGTGGCATTGTTCAGCTGAGTGCGTACATCGACAATGTTCTGGCCAGCCTTTTGCCTTCGGGCTCGGTCGCTCTGCTGAACTGTGCCCAAACCATCGGGCTGCTACCGATCAGTCTGTTTGGGATGTCAATCTCCGCTGCCGAGCTGCCGGCGATGTCTCGCGCAATGGCCGGTGACGAAAAGGTGGTGCGAGCAGAGATCTCAAAGCGTCTGGGTGCGGCGATGCGACGGATGGCCTTTTTCGTGATCCCGGCAGCGATGAGCTTTTTTGCCTTTGGAGACACTCTGGCAGGGCTGCTCTATCAGTCGGGCCGATTTACCCATGTCGACACGGTTTACGTTTGGGCACTCCTGATCGGATCGGGAATCGGATTAGTCGCATCAACCTCGGGTCGTTTGTGTTCCTCGGCTTTTTACGCTCTTCGCGATACCCGAACCCCGCTCCGTTTTGCGATCGTCCGAGTCGTTTTAACGATTGTTCTTGGCTATCTGTCGGCCTTCCCGATTCCAAAACTTTTGCATTTGGATCCGAGTTGGGGATTGGCAGGTTTACCTGCCTCGGCAGGTGTCGCCGGCTGGATTGAGTTTTTATTACTCCGGCATACTCTAAGGAGCCGTGTCGGGACATTTTCAGTTCCCGGCACGCTGTTATTCCAGCTTTGGAGCATAGCCCTTTTCTCAGCGGCTCTGGCCTATCCACTCAAACTCTTAATACATTGGGCATCCGGTGATCGCCGGACTGGTGATCCTTCCTTTTTACGGATTGCTCTATCTGATCGGCGCCCGCTACCTGCGAATTCCGGAAGCGGACGCCCTGATCGGCCGCCTCCGGCGACGCAAATAAGGCCGGCATTTTACTATTCTCATATCCGACCTTGCGCATTGGTCGGTTTCCAGCTAACCGAGAGCAGACTGGCATGGCAGAAAAGAACGGTAATCGCCCACCGATGCGGTGGCACGAAGTGCTCAATGGGCGTGGAGGAGAGCCTCGCACGCCGTACTCGGACCTTGTCACCCATCTAGCGGGAGCGACCACCGCCAACTTACGGGAATTGGAAGAGCGGTTGGACGCGACGCTGCGTGAGCTTGGAGTCACGTTTGAAGTTCCATCCGGTGAACACCACAACACCTGGTTCTGCGATCTGTTGCCCCAGATTTTCACCAGCGACGAATGGAACCAAATTGTCCGCGGGTTCGAGCAAAGGATTCGGGCCTTCGATATGTTCCTGACAGATGTCTATGGTCCGCGAGAAATCCTGAGACAGGGTATCATTCCCATTCCGGCGGTTCTCGGAAGCCCGAACTACCAGAGGAGCGCGGCTGGCCTGCACCACAGTGGAGGATTTTTTTTACATCTGAGCGGCCTTTGCATCTGTCGGGACAGTTCGGGCCGGTTGGTCGTCAAGAACCACTACCTCAGTCACGCTTCCGGTTTATCTTATATGATTCAGAACCGGCGTCTGCTGGCGCGCGTTTTGCCTGAATTATTTCAAAGCCAACCGGTGGA
This sequence comes from uncultured Verrucomicrobiae bacterium, assembly GCA_963808535.1. Lineage (GTDB taxonomy): Bacteria > Verrucomicrobiota > Verrucomicrobiia > Chthoniobacterales > JAFAMB01 > JAFAMB01. The sequence goes on from CAWEGF010000010.1 coordinate 68,246, forward strand.
ATCGATTGCCGACATTCCGACGGAAATTCTTTTGAAGCTACGATCGATGGCGTCCCAGCCGGACCCTTCCGTGGTCCTGCTGACACCAGGGGTGGCGAGCGCCGTTTATTCGGAACACGGATTTCTGGCCAGAAGAATGGGCATTCCGTTGGTAGAAGGAGGAGATTTAGTGGTCTTGGACGATTCTCTCTTTCTGCGAACGGTTTCTGGTCTGGAGCGTGTCGACATGATTTACACGCGCTTGGCTGATGCCTGGCTGGATCCCTTGGTCTTCAGGCGAGAAAGCCATCTTGGCATTCCGGGCCTCGTTCATTGCATCCGGAAAGGCAAAGTATCGATTGTCAACAGCATCGGATCGCAACTCGCGGACGACCGAAGCTTGCTTCATTTTTCCAACGCGATCATCCGTTTCTATCTGGGAGAATCTTCCATTTTGCCGGCCATCCAAACCTATTGGTTGGGAGATTTGGATCAGCGCGAGATGGTTTTCGAACAACCCACCCGGTTCCAAGTGCGGACTTTGACCGGAGAATCTTTCCTTAAATTCAGCGGGGAAGATAAATCGTGGAACGAGATTCGGTTAGAGGTGCGACGCGCCCCGCATTTGTACGTAGCTCAGCCCATCGAGGATTGCGCTGAAACTCTATGCTTTTCGCAGGGAAAGAAAACAACGCGACTGCAAGATCACATCGTCTACGGCATCAGGGACGGGAGTCGTTTCGAGGTGTTTCCCGGCGCTTTGACACGGGTCTCGGCCACGGCGGATGGACGCACTGAGTCGCAGCATGGAGGCGGCGGGAAAGACACTTGGGTGCTCCAGGAAATCTCAACGACCATTTCCACGGCAGAACCATTTCGCCGCCCAAGGGTTTTACCGGCCAGACCTGTTACTAGCCGGGTGGCAGAAGGTTTTTATTGGCTGGGTCGATACTTGGAACGCTCTTTGACGGTTTCGAAAATGATCCAGGTGATCGAAACGATCGAGATGGAGGAATTGACCTCGGCCGAGCGGAGACTGTATCGCCCGGTCTGGAACCGGCTCCTGCCGCCCTTGGAACACGCCATAAAAAAGGGCCGACGCAGCATGGCGAGCCCGATCGAGCGATACCGGTTGATGCTCGACTCCAGTGAGATGGGATCCGTGGTTTCCATTGTGCGAAAAGCGATGCGTAATGCCGATTCGTTGCGTGAAGCCATTAGCCCGGAAGCGTGGTCGGCGCTGGCCTCGCTCCGAGGATTTTTCGTGCGCAGCCGCTTTCGTCCGGCGGCCACCGACGACGAAGCACGCAAAATGACGCGCCGCCTGTCGGAATCAGCGGTTGCCGTTATCCCACAATTCTTCGCCACCGCGCAACTGACGATGCTGGCCGACGACGGATGGCGATTCAGCGAACTGGGTCAATTTGTTGAAAGGGCCATCACGACGGCCAACGCGACGAGGAGTATCACGCAATCCATCGTCAAGAGGTTAGAATCGCTGCACTCCATTGAGATCGAGTTATCGGCATTTCTACGTCTTCTGGGTTCTCGAGACGCCTACCGACGCATCTACCAGACGAGGGCCGAGCCTCCCCAGGTTTTGGAATTTCTCTGGCAGAACGCCGAAATGCCGCGCTCAGTCCAATTTTCGCTGCGGCGTTGTGCCGAAATTCTTCAGGCCTCCCTGCCAAGCAGTTCACCTCCCGCGCAAAAAGCTCAATCGTTTCTCGACGAATTGTTGCGAACGATCCGCCGATTGGATTGGTACAATTTTTTCATTAGCGAAGACGAAATCAACATCCGGTTGCTCCGTCGCGAAGAACTGCTCGCGCTCCTGGATTTGTTGCTCTCGGAGACCCAAGGACTACATCACGTAATCACGGATAACTTCCTGAGTCATCAAAGCATCATTTCGGATCCAGAACCGACGCTTTTTTAAGACAGGAGTTCAGGAGTTGCAGGAGTTCAGGAGTTGCAGAATAAAAAAATCCTAATCATCTAGCTTGAACAGTCTATATCCGGTTCCGACCACACCCAAACGCCATCAGTGATTCCCCCATTCTGCAACTCCTGAACTCCTTCCCCCCAATCCCCCCAAATGAGTGCGCCCACTGGATCTATCGAGTTCTGTCGTCGTGCCTTGGAACAACGAGAAACCTTCTGGGCGGAACAGGCCGAAGCAATTGATTGGCACAAACCTTTCCGGCAAGTTTGCGATTTCAGCAAGCCGCCGTTCGCGAAATGGTTTGTGGGGGGTGAGACGAATCTTTGTCACAACGCGGTCGACCGGCATCTCCCGCTGCGGGCGAATCAACCGGCTCTCCATTACATCTCGACGGAGGTCGACGCGGAGCAGTCATTCACCTATCAGGAGCTTTACCAGGAGGTCTGTCGGTTTTCTGCGGTCTTGAAATCGCTGGGACTGCAGCGCGGCGACCGGGTGGTTATTTATCTTCCAATGATTCCCGAAGCCGTGTTTGCCATGTTGTCCTGCGTCCGGCTAGGACTCGTGCACTCCGTGGTTTTCGCCGGCTTCGCTCCGGCCAGTCTGGCGACCCGGATTGTGGACGCCGAAGCCAAGCTGGTGATTACGGCGGATGCCGGCTTGCGCGGCGGAAAAGTAGTGCCGTTGAAACGAATGGTCGACGAGGCGATTTCCTTGGCAAACTTTCAGCCAGAGCACGTTTTGGTGTGTCATCGGCATATCGACGAAGGAATGACTGTCCATCCAGATCGCGACATTGACTATGCGCAGGCGCGCGCAAAAACATCTGAACGTAGAAGTCGAACCGGTCTGGCTCGAGAGCGGCGATCCCAGTTATCTGCTTTACACTTCCGGGACGACCGCCACTCCCAAGGGTATTCAACGGGATACCGGGGGATACGCCGTTGCCATGGCAGCTTCAATGCGACACGTGTTTGCCGGCGAACCAGGTCAAACCATGTTTACGGCGGCGGATATTGGTTGGGCGGTTGGCCATTCGTACGGTGTTTATGGTCCCTTGATTCACGGTATGCAGTCGGTCCTTTATGAAGGACTTCCGACCCGTCCGGACGGCGGTATCTGGTGGCGAATCGTAGAAAAATATGGCGTCTCGGTGATGTTCACTTCTCCCACCGCCATCCGGGTCCTGAAGCGGCAAGACCCGGCTTATCTTCGTAAATATAATACTCAGAGCTTGCAACGGCTCTACCTGGCCGGTGAACCATTGGACGAACCGACCTGGAAATGGATCGGTGACGCCTTGCAGATCCCGATCATGGACAATTATTGGCAGACGGAAACGGGCTGGCCAGTGCTGGCTCTGTTGCCAGGTGTAGAACCGCCGCTGATCCGGCCAGGATCTCCAGGCATCGCGTTATTCGGGTTCGACGCCAAAATTGTTAATCCAACCACCGGCGAGACTCTTACTCGTGGCGAAAAGGGAGTTTTGGCAATTGGTTTGCCGCTGCCCCCGGGTTGCATGCCAACGGTCTGGAAGAATGACGAAATGTTTGAGCATCATTATTGCGGCCGATTTCCAGGCCGCCAACTCTATTCTACCTTCGATTACGCTTCCCAGGACGAGGATGGATATTTTTTCATTCTTGGGCGTTCAGACGACGTGATCAATGTGAGCGGGCACCGACTCGGAACGCGCGAAATCGAGGAAACGGTCAGTTCTCATCCGGCTGTCGCGGAAGTCGCCACCGTGGGCGCCAGTGACGAGTTGAGGGGACAATCCGTCCATTGTTTTGTCGTGCTCAAAAAACCGGAAGACTTCTCTTCTCCGGAAGCAGAGGCGGTGCTCAAACGGGAAATTGAAGCCACGGTGGCGGAGACACTGGGCGCTTTTGCCCGACCTTCGGCGATTTATGTGGTCCGGGCACTTCCGAAAACGCGTTCAGGCAAGATTCTCCGGCGCGCCATTCTCGCCGCTGCCGAAGGAACCGCCACTGGAGACCTCAGTACCTTGGAAGACCCGGTGGCATTGGATGCGATCAAGGAACTACTCGAGGTAACGCGGAAGTAGCGTTCAACGTTCAGCGTTCGGCGTTCGGCGGCGGGTGCAGTTGGGCTTTGCGAGGGAATCAGCGAGCTGGAGGGGTTTGGCTGCAACTGCTAATTGTTGACGGGTGGCGGGACGGGTTCCGCCAACACTATTTGCCTTCCGGCCCTTAATGAGAGTAAATGTGCTGCCGAAAGGGAAGCTAATGCTTTTCCGCGTCACACACATCACCGACTATCGATATGGGGAACCGGTCGCAGAAGCGTATCTGGAGCTTCGGTTGACCCCGCCGAATAGAGAAATGCAGACCGTGCGCGAGCATCGATTGGTGATCGATCCGGTCAGCCGCACCTCGGGCTACCGTGATTATTTCGGAAACGAAGTCTCTTTTTTGTCCCTCCCCTACCGGCACACCCGGCTAAAAATCCGCAGCGAAGCTCTGGTGCAGACTCTTTCCGGTACCCTGCCTGGAGAGAACTTGGACCTGACTATTCAAGAATCTCGCCAAATTCTGACCGGCTCTCTCTCGGTCGTGTTCGATTATCTACAACCCACCGACATGGTTAAAATTGGCCGCGAATCGGTGCAATGGGCCAAGCGTTACCTGAACGGGCGAACCACTTTGCGAGACGGGCTCGAGGCTCTCAACAGAGCGATTCACGAAAGCTTTCAATACCGGAAAGGAGCCACCAATTTTTCGACTGACGTGGGGTCCATCTGGCGCGATCGCATCGGGGTTTGCCAGGATTTCGCTCATATCATGCTGAGCGTATTGCGAACGGCGGGATTACCCTCTCGCTACGTCTGCGGTTATATCGAAACTTCGCCGATCCGAGGAGCTAACGGCCAATCCAAGAGATTAATCGGTTCAGTGGCCACCCATGCCTGGGTGGAAGTTCTGGTTCCCGGACAACAGTGGGTTGCCCTTGACCCCACGAATAATCGCTGGTGCGGAGAGCAGCACATTTCGGTCTCCTTCGGGCGCGACGCCAGCGAAGCCTCTCCGATTCGTGGAACCTTCAAGGGAACCGGACGTCAAACGATGAAAGTTCAGGTCAGGGTAGTCAGATTGAAAAGTTGAGTGCCCATAGGGGCGGCACTTAAATCGCAACATTTTTATTGTTTGGTTTCCTAACTCTTATGCATGTTAAAATTGATAACTGGATGCGCTATTCCTATGAGGAACCGGTGAGTTTCTCGACGCATGCCATTCGGCTTTATCCCCGCATGGATCAAGCGATCACCACGCACCAGTTTCTCACCACGATTAACCTGGAAAGTGATATCCAATATCGCCGGGATCTCTTTGACAACATCGTGGCAAATTGTTTTCTACCCACCCCGGGTCAAGTTTTGGAGATCCGCGTCCAACTGGAAGTGGAACTCTGGCCGAAGAATCCCTTTCATTTCTTGCTCGCGCCCCGTGCGCTCCAGTTGCCATTCGAATATACGCCGGAAGAAAACGCCGTCCTGACGCCTTACCGGATCATCAACCCGCAAGACATGGCAGATACGCAGGATATCTGGCGGCTGAACGGAAAACCGAACACCGTGGATGCGTTAGTCGAGTTGGCCGATACGTTACACCGAACGATCGCCTATGAAGTCCGGATGGAAGGAGACGCCCGGGTACCATCCCATACCATCGAATTGCGATCAGGCGCTTGCCGTGATACCGCGCTCCTTTGCGCCACGATCTTGCGGCAAATCGGTTTGGCCGTCCGGGTAGTGAGCGGTTTTCTTTGCGAGTTCCACGTGGACGTAAAAGATCGACGCGCGGAGAGCGGCTTGCACGCCTGGGTGGATGTTTTCCTTCCCGGCGCCGGATGGGTGGGGATCGATCCCACGAACGGCACGTTTTGCGATCATCGTTTCATCCCGACGGCGGTCGGTGCCCAGATGACAGATATCGCGCCCATTCAAGGTTCGTACTTCGGTGAACATCACGGCGAGTTCGATTCCCATCTCGACCTCAGTTTAATAGTGGAAAAGGATATGACAAAGATTGCGCAACACGTTGAGCAGACGCTCGCCAGCGAGCGAGTGGTCCTGACGATGGGCGGAGAGCCAACGTTTATACCAACCAAACCCGAGGGGCCGGAGTGGCATTTTGCCGCCGTTGGACCGACTAAACTCGGGTATGCCCGCGCTTTTGCCGAGAAACTCGTCGAAACGGTTTTACCCGGGGCAATGATTCTGTACAGCCCCGGGAAACTTTATCCGGGAGAAGTTAATCCCAGATGGGTTCTCCAGGTCCTTCACCCTGATTCGCCGGAACCGTTCGGGGTCGCCAACACCAGCAAAGATTCTGGGCCTGATAGTAAGACCTTAAAATTGATCCGGGATCAATTGAACCGCGAACTGGGAGTGGAAGACCGCTGGCTGCAAGCGAAAGATCCGCACGTGCCACGAACGCCGGTCTGGGTGCTGCCGCTCGATTTCAAGGACGAGAAATGGATCACGGAACGGTGGAACATTCGCCGCGTTGAACTTTTGAAGACGGAGGGGCCAGCCGGGCTCCGTCTCCCTCTCAATCTGCTGCCGGAAGACGCGATCAGGCGGGCCCTGGTTTTGGAAACGAGCAAAAAAGTTCTGACCGTCTTTCTTCCTCCTCTACTCATCGAACAATGGGAGCGACTGGTTCGGATCATCACGGCGGCCGTCGGGGAGCATTGCGCGCTCGATTGGAAAGGATATCTTCCGGTCGATCTTCCATCGACCTGGACCCGAGTCGGTTTTACCGCGGACCCTGGTGTTCTGGAAGTTAACCTGCCCGCCTGTAAAGACTGGTTGGAATTTCAACGATGGCTGGTGACGATGGAAAAAATCGCCGAGACCATCGATCTTCGAACCTTCCGGGTTGAACCTCTTCCGGCTGGCACTGGTGGCGGTTCACATCTGCTCTTTGGAGGAGTCTCGATCGAAGAGAATCCGTTCTTCACGAGACCGGGCTGGCTGGCGTCGATTTTGCGATACTGGCAGCATCACCCGGCGCTTTCCTATCTGTTTACGGGATGTTACGTCGGAGTTTCCTCCCAAGCCCCGCGACCGGACGAAAGTGGGAACACTCTTCTCGACCTGGAGCTGGCGTATCGCCAACTGGAAACCCTGCCCGCCGGCGATTCTCGCCTCCAAATTAATGAGTTACTTAGACATCTGCACACCGACGTCTCCGGTAACACCCATCGAAGCGAAGCCAGTTTTGACAAATTCTGGTGCCCGCCCACCGGGTTCTACGGCCTGATCGAATTCAGAGCCATCGAAAGTCTTCCGAAGGCCACTTGGACTGGAGCGGTGGCGTTGCTCTGGCGCGCCTTGCTGGCCTACCTGCTCAAGCAGCCTTTCCGCGACCGCTTGAAAGATTTCAATATCGAGCTGCACGACAAATATTTCCTTCCGACCCCTCTCTGGGCGGATTTAACCGATGTGCTCAGCGAACTGGCCCAATTTGGTTTCGGATTCGACCCGGCGGTCTTCCGAGAGATTTGGGAATGGCGTTTTCCGACGCTCCTGAACCAAGAAGGATTAACCATCCGGAAAGCCCTGGAAGGCTGGCCGCTGCTCGCTGAAACCCCGATGATTGGAGGGAACACCAGCAGATTTGTCGATACCTCCGTTGACCGGATCGAACTAGCCTCCTCCAGCAGTTTCTATCAGCAATACGCCGTTTTTGCCAACGGCCGCGAGTTGCCATTTCGATCGCTTTCTTCCAAAGAATCGATCGCCGGTCTGCGCTACCGGAAGTCCGCGCTCTACCCCTCGCTTCATCCGCACATCGGGATTCAGATGCCGCTATCCATCGTTTTGGTCGAACGTGAAACCGACCGTGTGCACAAACTTTTCGTCCTGAAACCGGACTCCTTGGAGTTTGCCGAAGAATCTCCGGGCGAATTTCAACGCGGAAAGCCCTGCGAATCGCCGACCCCCGGGATGTACACCTGCGACCTGCGAATCGAGTAGGAGAGCGCAGAGGGGGAAGAAGGACACAGAGGGGAATGGAAATTACCACAAAGACGCAGAGGACACGAAGTTCGGATTGGGATTTTTTGGAGTTCCGAATTCGCCGGTCTGTTCGCGTCTTCGCGCTGAATCGTCCAATTCGGCTCTAATTCAGATTGGGATCGATTGATGCGCTGCGGCCCAATTTCATGAGCGGCGTGGGATTTCCGGTTTTCTTCAATTTTATTAAGTCTGAACTTCGTGTCCTCTGCGTCTCTGTGGTAATTTTCCATTCCCTCCGTGTTCTCCTCTGCCCTCTGCGCTCTCCTCCTTGCGTTTAAAAAAGTGATCAATTAAGATCCGCTGCAGCACAAATGAGAAATTTTTGAGATGAAACTGTTTACCTACACAAAATGGGATGCCTTGCCGGTGGCCTCCGGGTTGCTTCATTGCGCGTATGTTCTGACCTTGTTTTTCATTTTCCCGTACGCGCCTTGGTGGCTCCTGATTTGCATGGGGTTTATCTACTCAATCAGCATTTCGTGGAACATGAACGGCATCTCGCACAATCATATCCACAACCCATACTTTACCTCCCGGATCTTGAACCGGTTATACAGCATCCTGTTGTCGGTGACGTTGGGAATCTCCCAAACGTTTTACAAATATGTGCATCATCGGCATCACATGGGGAATAGCGACCGGCCGGATGAACATGGCAACACCCAGGATTGGATCTCCATTTATCGCCATGGACACGACGGCGAAGCCGAAAACCCCTGGAGCTATATCTTCCTCAGCTATCTCCGCGAAGATCCCAAGGCTATCTATGCCGAGATCAAAAGGAAAAATCCCGATCGACGCCAAGTGGGGACTTGCAGAAATTGTCATCCTCGGAGCCACCATCGCTCTTGGCCTGTTCTTAAACTGGAAATTCTGGGTTTATTTTGTCCCTTTTTATTATCTGGGACACTGCTGCAGCTACCTGAACGGTTATTTTCTCCACTACGGTGGCAATCCCGACAAACCGATCGCTTGGGGAGTCAGTTCCTACGACAAATGGTATAACCTGATTTGGTTCAATAATGGGTACCACGCCGAACATCATTTCCGCCCGAAGATGCATTGGACCAAAATGAAGCGGTTCCATGAGGAGATTGCCGAAACCCAACAGAAAGAGGGCGTTCGGGTGATCACTCCTCCGCATCCTTTGGGTTTTTTGGAACCAGCTTTGCCGCCGCGGAAGGATCCGACGCCGCAAGTCAACGCAGATTCGTCCAAAGAACCAACCGGCGCCCGTTAAAAGGGCCAAGGGGATTCAGGTTCTGAAGTTCGGTCCACTGGCGGATCCCAAGGGTCGGCGAACGGCAGCCCGGTTTTCCTGGCAATTGAGGCGTGCTCCCGACTCGGAGCGCCCAGTTTCCGCCCATCTATGAAACGAGTTGTCATCACCGGGGTTTCCACCGGGATCGGCCATGCCTCTGCCAAGGTGCTCCTGAAGCAAGGATTTCAGGTGTTTGGCAGCGTACGCAACAGGGAGGATGCCGTTCGCTTGGAGGAAGAATTTGGCGACCTGTTTGTGCCCCTCTTCTTTGACGTGACCGACGAAACCGCCGTTCGATCCGAGGCGGCGCGAGTCAGCCAGCTCCTGGAAGGCAATACCTTGGACGGGCTGGTCAATAACGCCGGGATCGAGGTGGCGGGACCCCTGGCCTACCTGGCGACTGATCAATTCAGATACCAGCTCGAAGTCAATCTGGTGGGTCCATTTGTGGTGGCCAAAGCATTTCTGCCTTTACTCGGCACGGATCCGGCAAGAAAGGGCCAGCCGGGAAGGATCGTCAATATTAGTTCTACCAGCGCTAGAATCGCCGGGCCGTTCACGGGCGCCTATGCGGCATCAAAATTCGGATTAGAAGGATTTTCCGACAGTCTAAGACGCGAACTGATCCTTTTTGGAATTGACGTGATCGTCATTCGTCCCGGGGCCATCGTCACACCGATCTGGCAAAAATCGGATACCGGGCTAGTTGAACGCCATCAGGAAACGCCCTTCGTGGAGGCCTTGGCGAGGTTCGAACAGTACGCGTTGCAAGAAGGGGCCACCGGATTTCCAGCATCGGTAATTGGGAACACTGTTTTCCAGGCACTGACCGCCAAGAACCCGAAGTTATGTTACACGGTGGTTCCGAATGGCCTGAAGAATTGGATTATTCCGCACCTCATTCCCAAGCGAACGCTCGACCAGCTAATCGCCCGGTTTATGGCGATCAACAGAAAGAGCTGGAGGCGAACGTAGCTCCCAAAATTAATACTCCTTCGAGAGACCCTTTTTCTTCTTCACCGGAGTGCTAGGCGCTACCCCGTTGGGCTCGGGAGGATGGGCCAATTCATAGGTATCGGGCGCCACCTTGGCGCGGCGTTCTTCTTTCAAACTGGCCCGCAGGGTCTGGATATCGTCATTGACCACGGTGGGCTGAATAAAAACGATCAACTCGTCCCGAGTATGATTTCTAGTCTGGTATTTGAACAAGGTACCTAAATAGGGAACGTCCATCAGGTACGGGATGCCGCTGACATCTTTGGTCGTCTTATCCTGGATCAGTCCGCCAAGAACCACGGTCGCACCGCTGGGAACCGTGACCGTCGTGGTTAGCCGCTGGCTATTGATGATCGGAGCCTGGGTCCCGGAAATGTTGCACAGTTAGTGCCTAAGGTGTCATTGATTTGCGCGATCTTCATGGTGACTTCGTTGTTCGCGTTGATCAAAGGAATGACCTCCAGGTGAAGTTCGACATCCTGATAATTGATGGTCGCCTGAATTGCGGTACTGTTGCTGTTATTGATGATCCCGCCGGTGGTTCCGGTCGTTAGATTGCTCAAGGTGCTTTCAGGAACCGGGACCCGCTGCCCGCTGGAAATAACCGCGCGTTTGTTATTGGCGGTATAGACTGCCGGGCGCGCCAAAACCTTGAAATCGCTCCGGCTATCAAGCGCTTTAATAAAAACCGAGACCGCGTCCCCAATGGCCCCGTAAATGGTCAATCCGGACAAGGCCGGGAAGGCTACCCCGGAGGTGCCGTTGGTCGAAAGAATCGAGCGAGGGTTGCCGATGATTTGGTTGATTGTTAACGAAGCCCCCGGCGGTGCTAATACCGCTGTTGATGTTGCCGGAAGCAATGCCGCTGCTGCCGGAAATCTTTTTAAAGGTCTGCACCCAGTCCACTCCTAACTCAAAATTATTGTTAAGTTCGAGCTGACCAATGACGGTCGAAAGATAAACCTGTTGCGGACGGCGATCCAGTCGATCGAGAATGGTCCGCACTTTGCTAATGCTTTCGGGCGGACCGATGACCAGGACCTTATTATCTTTGGGATCCGATATAATCCGGGAACGACCAACAATCACGGCCTGCGGCCCTAACTGTTCGTCCGGTTCCTGTAGCAAATCTTCGCCCACTCCGACGGAACCCGCGCTCCCAGTGCCAGTGGTGCTGTTCGTGGTATTACTAGTGCGGTTATTATAGTTGGAGGTTCGATTCTGGGACGGGGCCTGTTGATTTTGATTTTGCTGCGTCCCCTGTCCCTGACCATTCTGCGACTGGTCTTCCACCAGCAGGTCCTGCAGCACCGGAAGGACTTCGCCAGCCGAAATATACCGCAGGCGGTATTCGAGCGGTTCCGCCGCCCCGATGGCGGCATCAAATTGTTGAATCAGGGTGGCGAAATAAGGAATCGTTTCCGGGCGCGCGACGACCAGAATTCGGTTGGTTCGGGTGTCGGCAATCACCTGAGCCTGCCCGCTCAATAAGTTAGCATCGGAGCCGGTCCCGCTGGCGGGTGCTCCCTGCTGGACGGTGGCCGGCTGACCGGGCACCGCACCGCCCTGATCTCCCGGTCTTTGTTCTTTCTTCTGATAATCCATCAACTTGTTGATGGTGTCGGCCACCCGTTCCGCATCCGCCCGCAACAGCGGGATAAATTGGGAAACCGTCTTGGCTGGCGGGAGATCAATCAGTTGCTGGAGAGCAATCAATTGGCGGATGACCGTCGTGCTTTCGGTAATCAGCAGGGCCTGCGCACTATTGATCGGGACGAAAGAAGTATAAGCTCTGGGCAAGATGTGAGTTTGAAAGACGGTTAGCGCTTCGCTGGCCGTGATATACTTGAAGGGCATGTAATAGCTAATCACCTGCTCTCCTTCGGGGATCGATTCGGCACCGGTGAACAGACGAACACCTTCGCTGCGGGGATTTTTCCCGGTATTAATATTGATCACCTTGACCGTGTTCGGTTCCTGGGCGGGAACCAGCACAATATTATTTAGCAACAACGAAGCTTCGATCAGCCGCACCAGCTCGCTTTTTGGCACCGGCTGGGGAACTGAAATGGTGATCGGCAATGCATTGGCCGACAGATTGCTATCTTTGATCAGCACTTTGCCGGTCAATTGCTCGTATTGCATTAAAACGGTGTCAATGCTCGCGTTGATGGCTTGGAACGAGCTTAGAGCATCATCTCCGTTGGGGGCCTTTACTGGGGCTCCTTCCACGATCTGTTGCGCCTTCGCTACCGAGAGATTTATCATCGCACCGAGAAAGCAAAGCGAAAGAAAGCGGAAAAGCATGAGATTTGATTATTGGGTCTGGGGTTGGCCGGGAACGTTCTGGACAGGGGCCGGGGCGCCGACTGGTTGCTGAGTTACAGGGGGAGCCGTAATCCGTTTGCGGCGAATCTCCGAAGCTCGTGGCGGAAGGGCGCCTTCAGATTGTTGACCTGCTCCGGGCTGATTGGTCCCCGGTCGACCCGGTACTTGCCCGTTAAGAGCGGCTTGGGCCTGGCGCGCCATGGCCGGAGTGGTCGGACCAGCTGGAGCCTGGTTTGGCATCCCCGCCATTGGCACCGCCGACTGTTGACCGGGAGCCATCGGGGCGGGCGCGGCCGCTTGTGGGGCGGGGGCAGCGGCCACGGCATCCGAGCGGAATTTCACCGGGCCTTCTTCGGTGCCATTGGAGAGGACCACCTCGGCATCCTTGGGATCCGCAGCTTTATGTATCGCGAGCAAACGAAAGTTATTTGCATTGGGCTCCTTAGTAATCTTCTGCACTTCGTTAGTCTCGATATTCTGGACAAAGACTACGTCCTTAGCGCCATCGTTGAGCCAGCTTACCAGGACAAGTTTATCGAAAGCCTTGGGCTGTTCGACCTGGGCCACCGGAGTCACAATGGTGAACGGATTTCGCTCCCAGAGCTGTTGATAACGGTCCGGTTTAAATCCAACCGGAACGTCGTCAGAAGCCTTTCCCACCCAGCTACCAAGCCCTGACAGAGCCGTCAGGATGAATAACGAACACAGACGGGAACCTGATTTAAGTTTTCGGAGCATACCAGCGGGCGATCTCCAGCTCAAGGGAGACAGTAGGAGGGTCGTTCGCGCTTTTCAAAGAAAAACTCGTGACCGCTTGGAACAACTCCGGTTGCTGAATCTGAACCAGCCATTTGATGACATTTTGCAATGCGCCGCTTAGCTTGAGGCGCACCGTAACGGCTTGATAATTCGGTGTCGACAGAATTTCTCCGAAGCTTTGTTCCTGGATCTCCAATTGATTTGCCTTGGCGATGTTGATCGACGGACTCAAGGAGTTCTGATTGCGGCACCTGATCCGGCCGGATACGAGGCTGGGTCGCGGAGATCCAATGTTGACGGTTGAGCCAGAGATCTTTTTCTCTGAGCCAGATCTCGTTGGAATGCTCTTGATTGCGAAGGTCGGAAACATCCCGCGAGTAGCTCGACATTAAGTCAAAGAGATAGCTGAGGCCGTAGAAGTTTGCCGTCGCGAACAGGGCCACCAGGAGAATCGTCGATAGTCGCTTCTCGCTTTTAGTTAATTTTCGCAAGTTTGGGTTCTCCTTCGATAGTAAACTCTGCGCGGCCGTCCGGCCTTAAAATCGGGCTGGCCATTTCCCAATTAAACATCTGTAGCTCAGGCTTAGCTTTGATGTCCTCGCCAAACTTGAATGCGGCTGGAGAGGTGCTGGCCTCGCCCCGGATAACCACTTTTTCGTTTTGAATTTCGACGGCGGTCAGTCGTAGTCCGTCGTGTGGTAAGAGACCTGCCACCTGGTAGAGCACCTCGACCGGGTATAGCTTCGGATTAACCGCCCATTCGACCTGGTGCCACCGCTCGGCGGTCTCCTGAATCGCGGCCACCGTCGGGGTCTGTGCTTCAAGGTGCCGACGGATCTTGCTCGCCGCTTGGCGTTGCCAATAAATATATCCGATCAGTCCCAGCACCCCGAAAACATAAATCGCGGCCAGCCACCCAATTCCAGAGCGGATCCGCCGTCTGCGCCGCCTCCGTTCATGCAGATGGGTCACCTCGGGAGGGAGCAGCTTTGACCGGATTTTCGGCAGATCAGGAGGCGGTACAGCTTCCCGGGTCACTTTCAGACCGAGATAGCGTTGCAATCGCTCGCCTTCTTCGGCACTGAATTCACCCCACAAAGTTATGCCCAGGAACCGTGTCGCACAAACGCTGAGACTCCAGCTGGAACGCGATGCATTTCAGTTCCAGCGCGGCGGTGTCAGAAAGTTCGCTGTCTCCCAGCACTTGAACGGTAATCGCGTCCGCTCCGCGAGTCGCGGCGACGGTCAACCGGCCCTGTTCGCGCCAGATGACCAAGCGATCTGGCGGCAGAGCAAACGTATAAGCGGAAGGCTCGAAGCGCTTAACCCGCTCAAAAGCTAATTCCTTCGGAAACTCCGGTTGCAAAATTGTGGCCACGGCCAGGGTCTGGCTATCTCGGGTTTCAAGGATGCGATAGTCGACCACCGCATTTCCACTGTTCTTGCTGAGCAACCCGCGTTTCTCCAATTGCAGATGCAAGATTTCCGGAATTACCGCGCGATCATTAGTCGCTAGCCAGGCCGGAAAAGTGAAGGTGTATTCCGCTGGCAGAGAAACTACCATTTCCCCAGAGACTTCCGAGGGAGTAGAAAGGCGCCGGACAAAATGCGCGCGCTTGTTCTCCGCGAAAGTCCATAGCTCCCAATCCTCGCCATTGACAGCTCGCAAGAAATGAGTGTGCGATTTGTCTATTTTTCCTGCCATGACAAATAGATGATCGGAACGGTGTTCCGGGTGGTTACTACGACGATTTGTTTCTCGTAGCCAGCGATTATGCCAGTGCTCTCGATCCGGTCAAC
Source organism: uncultured Verrucomicrobiae bacterium (assembly GCA_963808535.1). Lineage (GTDB taxonomy): Bacteria > Verrucomicrobiota > Verrucomicrobiia > Chthoniobacterales > JAFAMB01 > JAFAMB01. The sequence continues at coordinate 83,360 of CAWEGF010000010.1, forward strand.
GGCACTGGTCAGCGAGAGTAAATCCTGAACCAGTTGAAATTGCTCAGGACCCATTCCGAGTCCGCCCCGAACTTCCTCCATATTGGTATAGAGACGATCGTCCATCGTAAAAGGCTTGCCGTCGAAACCCCAGCGGTATTTTACCACTTGATCCGCGGTCGCCGGCGAGACGCCGGTGACCAGGGCTATGGTATCGGCGTCAGCCAGATTAACGTCGATTTTGCCATCTCCCCAAACCGTAAAGAAGTTCATCCAGCCGGGCTGCTTTTTCATCACCGGGGCGAATTCCGGTACCACGCTCATTTCTGCAACGGAGCTAAATTGCGTTGCCAACTCCAGAACCTGGCTGCTGCCGGTGGCCGATGGAGTACTCCCGGCCACTGGCGCGACGCTGACCGCGACCGGTTGGTTGTTGATCGGCTTGGAAAGATAATTGCGTAACCCTTCCACCGCGACATCGGCCACCTTGGGAGCGACACCCCAGCGAATGAAGAGGTTGGTTAGCAGGTCGTCGCGACCATTCTGCATCAGAAAATTAATATTTAGTTTGGTCGATTCACTGGAGATCAAAACGTGGAATTGTCCTCCGTCGGGCATCTTCTGATCCAGCAACGCCCGGTCCTGATTCTGGACCTGCGGATCAATTCCAAAAGCCAAACCAGACTCGGCCAACTGCCGAGCCCGAAACGCTTTGTTCAGGGCACCATATTCATCGACATCATTTTTGACGAACCCAACGGTAGCCGTGACTAAACCAGTCAGCAGGATGATAGCAAAGAGAACCAACAACAGGGCGGAGCCACGGTATCGCGCCCGAGTCCCTGGCCCATTCCATTTTACTGGCTCCGTGGAATTCACTGATTTTTCCACTAGGTCCCTGTTTGCGCGGTCGGCCATCGAAAAACGCAGCGCTCCAAGTGATTGCGCCCGGCAAGTTTAAAGCTCAGTTCCACCAAAGCGGGTTTGATCGAGATATCGGGCCAATCCGATGACCACTTCCCGGTCGATTCGTCGTAGAAGCGCCAGCGGAGCTGCTCGACATCACGCATTAAGGGAAACCAGGCCGCCTTTTTTCCGTTGCCGCCATCGACATAACTATCCAAGGCATTCCCGCTCTCCTGTAAAAAACTCAGGGCCAATCGGCCATCCGGTTGTGGCCGGTTGGCGATCACGACGGTTCCGTAATTCAGTCCGGCGGTGACCCAGGAAAAGTTGAAAGGCGCGTTGCGAAAGATCAATTCGAGCGAACCATTGATGCTGCGGGTCTGGAACTGGCAGGTCCGCGGCATGGACTCAAAATTGCGTCTGAGCAATTCAGCGATCCCATCCACTTTCCGTTGTTGAGCCTGCATGAAGTTAATGTCGGCGGTCACTTTCAAGGTCGTCTGAATGATCTTAAAGATCATCACGACCGAGATGCTCAGGACCGCCAAGGCCAATAACACTTCGAGAAGCAGGTAACCGCCGTTACGAATGGCCTTGGTTGGCGGCTGCCTCCATCTCTGCCCGCTCTTGGTTCGGCAGCTTGGGATTCGGCCAAATCGCCAGCGGTGGATTTCTCCCACTGATGAGACGATGGACTAGTCTGGACTAAGCAAAGGCTCGCCCTCATGGCCGGTAAACAATGACCTCCGCATGATCCGACCGATCTTGGCCGGAGGCCCGCCAAGAAGCTCGGAGAATAATTTGGTAGAGATCAGAGAGAACCACTCCCGCCGCCGTCTTGGCTTGGACCGCGCGGATTTCCCTTTCATACCGCACTCGTCCGTCGCCCACCCGTACTTCCGATTTACCCGGCTTCAGTTTCTGCGACCCCGGTTTCCGTCAGCAGATTTTGGAGCTCTAATCTCACTTGAGATTCATCGCGCAGGAGGATGGAGGCCTCGACGGTTTGCTGGACCGCGGTGGTCAACGCGACGGCCACGACACAAAAGATGGTCAGCGCCAACATGATCTCCCAAAGAACAAAACCGCGGGAACGCCTTGCCATATTGTTAGTAGTTAAAGTGGTAGTGGTCGTGATAATGCCACCTTCCTGCCTTCAGGAACTGGGTTTAGTCGCGATTCTTAATTATGAGACTCACTTACTGAGAGAATGATTCTTCTTTCTCAATGGTTGCGGTCAATGGATCTACTCCCAAGCGAACCCAGTTACTCTTGCGTTGAAAGAGGAACTTCATCGGTTCACAAAGACCGTTCTGTGAAAATATCCAACTGGCGTCGGTCTTCTTAAGAAACTCCCGATCGCCCAAATGCTTAATGGCAAATTTTACCCCAGGAGGAAGTACGTAATTCATCGGTTTCGTGGCGGAATCCTTCGTCTCTTCCAACGGATGGAGCGAATAGGAATCATTCAGCAATAGGACTACATAGGGACGATTTTCCATCATGGCGTCACGCCGGGCCGTCCTGGCAAAAGTCTGCAATTCGCGAATGGGTCCCTGCAGCTTTTCCTCTTCCAGTAAGTGGGAAGCCGTCGGTACCGCGACGGCGAACATCACCGCGATGATAAAAAGGACGACGCAAACCTCGAGAATAGTAAAACCGACTACCCGGTCCCGGACGCACCGTAGCAGGCCGGGCCTGCTGAGAGGCCGCTGGCTCGAGCTTCTCATAGGCCAGGAAAATCAGTTTACCCGCCGGTAGATGTTGTTAGGTCCTTCTTTGCGGTCAGGTCCGAATGAAAAAACATCTACCCCGGAAGGGTCTTTCTTGCCTGGATTACGATATTGATAAGGCTGGTTCCAGGGATCGACTGGCATGCTATCCATCAGCTTGGTCCAGTTCGCCGGTTTCGTCCCGGTGGTTGGCATGCTGATCAGAGCCTCTAAACCCTGGTTCTGATCTGGCATTTGATAATTGCGCGCTTCGTACAATTTCAGAGCGCTGTACAAATTGTTGATATCCTGTTCAGTGCGTTGAATTTTTGCGACGTCCAGAGCTCCGGTCATTTTGACTATCACGCCGCCGGCGATCACGGCAATGATGGCGACGACCAGCATGATCTCCATCAAAGTGTAACCGCCCGTCTTCGAACGAATTGCTACGGGCTTCTTCATAACACGAAAAAACTTAATGGCCCAACCTAGAGCAAGGGCCCGTTAAGTCAATTGGCCCCGTATTCGAGCTGCAACAGAAAATCGCGGATCGCCACCTGTGCCCCGGGCGGAGTTTGAAACTGAAAGTGATTCTCGCCGACCGGAAGTTGGCTGCCGCGAAGAATCAAAACCCCTTTGCGCCAGCCCGTAAAGTGCATGGTGCCATCGTCCCCCTTCTCGTACCCTGGATCGGTCAAGTCAGGCACTTCCAGTGCTAGTTGGCCCGCGACTGCACCATTGAGCCAAAGAGTGAGCGTCTGATCGAGTGGCAGCCCGTTGACCAACACCTCAAGCCGCACCCGGGAAACTTTATCGGGAATCGATACCGAATAATCGATCCCTTTCTCGATCCGTTCCGCCTGATCGGTCACCGAGGTGGTCAGAATCCGGCCTTCCCACGAGTCAGCGATGGGGGTGAGCGGAGTGCCATCAACTTCTTCGGGCGCGAACATCTTTCCACCGGTGGTAACCAGAGCCCCGTTTGGAACATTGTCGACCAAGCGGACAACTCCTGGACGCGCCCAATCGAGCCGAACGCGTAAAATGTTGAGCACCGCCTGGCTTGATTTCAGCACGACCTTTCCTGGACCACCCATCGTTGGGCGATTTATCAGCAGAGTTCGCTGGTTGAGTAAACCGATGTTTTCGAACAAATTCGGGGCCAGCAGTTGCCGTTTTCCAAACGAGCTTTCCCAATAAACACTGAGAAATCCGCCGATTTCCTCTTGAAACACTACGGTGACCGCCAGGTCGTCATCGTCCGCGCCCGGGACCACGGGAAAAGATAGTTCGGCCTGCGATTCGGGATGGGCCAGTGGCCGATCCGGAATCCAAGCCGGGAATTCCAGGCGACCCGTCGCTTTAAGGTCGAACGTGAATGAATCCGCCCGACCATAATCAACTACGCCCAGAGACAGAATTCCCGCAGCAATCGCAATATGACTGCGGTTCATGCGCCGCATCTTCTAAACCTCTGCCGTATTTGAGGCAAGAAAATACGGAGTAGTTGTCAAAGCAGTGGTCAGTGGTCAGTGTCAGTTGCCAGTAAGAATTTGCTCTTTTGCCAGTTTCCTGTCCTGTTCTGTACTGACAACTGATCACTGACACTGGCAACTAGTCCGTATTATTCTTATTGGCAACTGACCACTGGCACTGACAACTATTGACCGCTATGAACACTACCGATCTTACCCAGCGTCCGCCCAGAAGTCCCCGCTTGCGGCTGGGAGGTTACGTCATTTTACCGAGAATGTTGGATAAGGGGCGGGCCGAACTGGCCGGCAAAGCAGGCGAATACCACTTCGCCTGTCCGCTGGATCAGCATTTCCTGTCGTTCACCGAGTTAACTGCGGAAGACATCTTGAAGCTTTTGCGAGATGGAAAATCCGACAGCGAAATTCTCGCTTGGGTTCGGGAACACGCCAAAAAGAGCGAGTGGGAAATCTCCACCTGGTCTGAATTTTTCATCCGGCGCGGCCCGGCCGACAACGAAAGCCGACAGTATTTCAACGAAACGCTGCAGAAAATAGCCCCGGATCGTGACGACGTGACGACCTGGTTTGATCTCCTGGATATCGATGATTTCGCCAGTTTCGGTGGCCCGGCGTAGAGCTTATGAGTTGCCAGTGTCAGTTGTCAGTTGTCAGTAAGAATCAGACCTGCATTCCGTTAATCCTGCTGAGAGTTGACTTACTGCAGAACTGGCAACTGACACTGACAACTGCTCCGACACTGACAACTCGCTCTATTCCCCTCGGTAGCTGCAACGAGCCCAAGGTGTCTCGTGAATGACGATCTCACAAAGCCCGGGGCATTGAGAACTCAGCTTCTGCCAGAACCACGCTGCCATCAATTCAATGGTTGGGTTCTCCAGTCCCGGGATGTCATTCAGATAGGCGTGATCCAATTGGGCCACCAAGGGTTTCATGGCCTCCCCAATTTTCGCGTGATCGTAAATCCAACCCGTTGCCTCATTGACTTCTCCTTCCACCGAAACTTCGACCTTGAAGCTATGCCCGTGCATTTTTCCGCATTTGTGGCCGGGAGGCACCTTTGGCAAAGTCTGAGCTGATTCGAAAAAGAAATCTTTGGTTAGCCTGGCTTTCATACGCCCTTAGTCTCAGGAGCCCATATAAATTTGTGCATTTGTAACTGGAACCGGACTCTCAGATTGTCTTCCAGCAGCCATTCGACGATTTCGCGCGGGTCGACTCGGCCAAAGATCGGGGAAAACAACACCGTGCCGCAGCGATCGATCAAATCGTACTCGGCGATTTTTTGCTTGGACCAGAGGTAATCTTCACGTGATCCGATGACAAACTTCACCTCATCGCGGGCCGTGAGATAAGGGATGTTCTCGTATCGGTTTCGTGCCGATTCGCCGCTTCCAGGGGTCTTGAGATCCATGATTCGATGGACGCGCGGGTCAATGCCGGAGATATCGTGGGCTCCGCTCGTCTCGATCAGAACAGTCCGCCCGTGGTCACAGAGTTCCGCCATGAGAGGCAGGACGTTCCGTTGCAAGAGAGGTTCTCCCCCGGTGATCTCAACCAGCGGGCAGTCAAAATCGAGCACTCGGGCCACGATTTCCGGTAGAGCTATTTTGGTTCCGGCGTAAAACGCATACGCCGTATCGCAATAGGTGCAGCGCAAATCGCAAAAGGTCAGTCGCACAAAAATACAAGGCAGTCCGGCCCAGGTGCTCTCGCCCTGGATTGAGCGATAGATCTCGTTAACGGTCAGAGTGAGCGTTTTGTTTTCCACGAATGCGGATTGGACATTGCATGCATTTGGTAAAGAATCAACGGGTCCGGGATGACCTTCCGAGAACGAGGCAGGCGGCGGTTTACCGCGATCGGCGGAGAAATCCGTCGGTGCGAATCTCGGCTCGCAAGCCCCCTCGCCCCTTCATGGCGTTTTCGGCCCCGGACTGCGAAGGCCAAGTCCATCCAGTAACAGGGGCGGCATTCTTCGTTCCCAAAAAAGCGGACGCCCTGGAGTTCGAATTCAACGCCGATCAATTCAGGCAAACGAGCTCCGCGGGTGATGACGTTCCGTCGAAGAACTTCCGGTCCACGATCCCAAACCCCAAATTGTCCGCAAAGATCCTCATAGGTTTCTTCTTCGAAGAAGGTGATTTGACCTTTGTAATCCTTTTTGTAGCCGAAGAACCTGTCGCCGGCGATGCCCTTTCCGGCCACGCATTGGATCTCTTTCACTTCGATAATCGCGTGTTCTCCGGGCGGTTTTTGATGATGACCAAAGTAGTTGTGACCAGGGGAAACGAACAAATGACGGATCTGAATATCAACACACCCCACGAGAAGGACCATAGGCTGAGCCGGTTTTCCCGTAAAGCCGAACCAAGTAAGGACCAACCAATGACGGGAGGTGCCCCCGTTTGCGATGAACAGATAAGAAGCCTAAGCTCCCTGCGAGCGGTCATCGGAGGGCGAGAAAATCTAAACCATGAAATCCCCCAGCATCCGAGATTTTGGCGTTCGCCGGTATGTGGCGAAGGATCAGTCCACCACCGACATTGACCACCTCGCCGTCGAGGAACCGCTCGAAATTGTCCTCCGGTTTCGCAGACGAGAGGCCTTGGTACGCAAACCGATTTCGATTACCATGCGCACCCCGGGATTGGATCAGGAACTTGCGGTCGGGTTCCTTTTCACCGAAGGCATCCTTCATGACCGAACCGCCATTCAAGAAATAGCGCGGGGCGCCGATTCCTCCATCACGGTGACGGTGACCGGCCCGCTCGATTTGCGGCGGTTGGAGCGTCATTTTTATACTTCATCGAGCTGTGGCGTATGCGGAAAAACTTCGCTCGAGTCCTTGCGGATCAATCGGGAGATTTACCTCGACCCCACTCGTCCAAGGCATGCCGTCGAATTTCTGGTCCAAACCCCTCAGATTGTCCGTGAAAAACAATCTATCTTCGAACGCACCGGGGGACTTCACGCCGCCGCTCTCTTCGATCAAGAACGGAATCTCATCCGGGTTTGCGAGGATATCGGGCGACACAATGCGGTGGATAAATTGGTGGGGGCCGAATTATTAGCCGGGCGCACTGATTTTTCTGATTTAATGCTCTTTGTCAGCGGTCGAGCGGGCTTCGAGCTGATGCAAAAGTCGATCATGACCGGAATCCCTTTCATGGCGGCAGTCGGGGCTCCATCGAGCCTTTCCGTGGAACTCGCCCGACAGTATGGTTCCACCCTGGTCGGGTTTTTGCGCGGGAATCGTTTCAACCTATATTCTGGACCGGAGCGGTTGCTAGAGACCGGCAAAGGGTTCTTGCCTTCAAACGAACGGCAAAATCCGGGCACGTAAGGAGAGATAATTATTTTATGGCTTCGGGTGGAGGCAACGAATCGTCATCGGATCATTTTGAAGGAAGGGAATTCAGCGGACCGCCGTCCGAATCATCCCCAGCCGGGGACGCCTCTTGCCATGCTGAAGGGACGGTTCCAGGCGCCCAACCACCGGTCGACAACACTCAAACCGAACAGCGGCACGGCCATCGCAGCGCGGCTGGGGTCGAAGCCGTCGTCCAGACCATGCGTTATGTCTGGGGTCGGATGGGCGTGGTACGAGGAACTCAGGCCTTGCTGCAGGTCAATCAACTCGACGGATTTGACTGTCAGAGCTGTGCCTGGCCGAGCCCAGATGATCGACGGCATGTCGCTGAGTTCTGCGAGAATGGAGCCAAAGCGGTTTCCGACGAAGGAACCCGGAAACGGGTCGACCCGGAATTTTTCAAGGAACATAGCGTGCAGGACTTGCTCGGCCGTTCGGACTATTGGTTGAACGAGCAAGGCAGGCTAACGCATCCGATGATCTTGAAGGAGGGAAGCAATCATTACGAACCGATCAGCTGGGAAGATGCTTTCGCCCTGCTGGCTAGCGAATTGAATGCCCTCGGTTCTCCGCACGAAGCGGCGTTTTATACTTCTGGACGCGCCAGCAACGAAGCCGCCTACCTTTACCAACTTTTTGTCAGAATGTTCGGGACGAACAATCTCCCTGATTGCTCGAATATGTGCCACGAATCGAGCGGTGCCGCCTTGAAAGAGACAATCGGGATCGGCAAAGGGACGGTCACTTTGGACGATTTTCTGCAAGCCGACCTTATTTTCGTCGTCGGCCAAAATCCGGGGACCAATCACCCTCGGATGCTAACCTCTCTCGAGTTGGCCAAGGAAAAGGGAGCCAGAATAATCAGTGTCAACCCGCTTCCCGAAGTTGGTAATTTCCGCTTCAAAAATCCCAATCCGCAGAACTTCAAGAATCCCTTGCAGGCGGCCGCAAAATTCCTGGGCGAAGGGGTTAAGCTGTCGGATCTCTGGCTGCAAATAAAGATCAATGGTGATCTTGCTCTGTTTAAGGGCCTGATGAAAGAGCTCTTGGAAGAGGAACAAAAATCTCCCGGAAAAATATTCGATCATGAATTCATCGCCCGATACAGCGCCGGGTACGAAGATTTTTTGAGCGCTCTCGAGATCGCGCCATGGCCGAGCAGATTCTGGAGAGCAGCGGTCTCACGCGGGCCCAGATTCGTCAAGCGGCTGAGCTCGTTTTGCAATCTAAGAACATCATTTGTTGCTGGGCGATGGGCCTGACGCAGCACAAAAACTCCGTGGCCACCATTCGTGAGGTGGTAAATTTCCTGCTTTTGGGCGGCAACATCGGCAGACCCGGAGCGGGTGTCTGTCCGGTCCGGGGACATAGTAATGTTCAAGGCGACCGGACGATGGGGATTTGGGAGAAACCGGCGCCGTTGTTCCTCGATAAATTGGCAAACCGGTACGGCTTCGACCCTCCCAGGGACCATGGCTGCGACACGGTGAAATGCATCCAGGCGATGCATCGCGGACAGATCAAGATCTTCTTGGCCCTGGGCGGAAACTTTTTGTCGGCCACGCCGGATACGGAATTAACCGCCGAGGCGTTGACTCGCTGTCGTCTAACCGCCCATGTCTCGACAAAACTGAACCGCGCCCATCTGGTGACCGGGCGCCAGGCCTTGATCCTCCCTTGTCTCGGCCGCTCCGAAATCGATCAGCACCCTTCCGGCGACCAATTTGTGACCGTCGAAGATAGCATGGGGATTATCAATCCCTCCCGAGGCCGGTTAAAGCCTGCCTCGGAGCACCTGCTCAGTGAGCCTGCCATCGTGGCGCGGTTGGCAGAAACGGTACTTGGCAAAAAATCAAAACTGCCCTGGAGTCTCTGGGGGAACGATTACAATCTGATCCGAGACGAGATCGAACAGGTCATTCCAGGTTTTGAACAGTACAACTCCCGGATCGCTCGCGGTATTTTCTACTTGCCGAATCCGCCGAGGGACGAAAGGAAATTTCCTACTCCAGCGGGCAAAGCCAATTTTACCATTAACCAAATTGAGCCGCTTCCTGTCGAATCTGGCCAGTATGTTTTGATGACCATTCGCTCGCACGATCAATTCAACACGACGATCTACGGTCTGGACGATCGGTACCGGGGAATCTACAACGGGCGGCGAGTCATCTTTATGAATACCGAAGACATCAAAGCGTCAGGTTTGACTCAGGGACAGCCGGTGGATATCACCAGTCATTTTGAAGGTTATGAGCGTCAGGCGAACCGTTTTCTGGTCGCCCCTTACCCGATTCCGCGGGGTTGTGTGGCAGCTTATTTCCCTGAAGCCAATGTTCTGATTCCGGTTGGGAGTGTCGCGGAAACAAGTAATACTCCGACCTCCAAGTCAGTGATCGTCACGGTTTCACCCTCGCCGGACGTGGAATTAGTCAGCCGCACGTTGCGCCACGAAGCTGCTGAAGTCGTCAACCCGCCGCTGGCAGAAGTCGCCCTCTCGAAAAGGTCCTAATGCGATCGATTATTTTACTGTTCGTTGTTGCGATGCCCTTTATTTCACTAGCCGACGATACGCCCGTAGATTCGCTGCCGCAGGCGGTCCGGGAAACCGTCGATATGGAAAAAGGAGATGGGGTGGTGAAAAGCGCAGAGAGTTACGGCTGGGGTGAGGCCACCATTTTCAAGGTGGAGATCGACGTGGATGGAGTTCCGACTCTTGAACTCCAGATTGCTGGCAACGGTAAGTTGATTCGGGTCGACCATCTCCAACCCGAAAAAGACGACGATGAGGAGGAAAGTCCGCAGAGGTGAGAAAAAGGGCGCGGAGGAGGAATAATTTTACCACAGAGACACAGAGAACACGGAGTTTAAGAAGAAAACAAAAATTTAAACGGTTTTTCTAACGAGCCAGCCAGCTTCGGAAGGCGATACCTTGGGTGGGCTGGTCAATAGCCAGGAATCGAGGTGGCGGGACCCCCTTACCTAATTGAATCCGATTTCAATCCAATCCGATCCGTAAACTCCGTGTTCTCTGTGTCTCTGTGGTGAAATCATTTCTCCTCCGTGCCCTCCCTCCCCCCTCCGCGCTCTCCTCCCTCAGGGGTGTTCCAGTTTTTCAGTTGGGGCTCTTCGCTTAGTTCGACGTCGTAACGAGTCACCAGGCGGTTTTTCAACAATATTTCGACAAAATGTTGGAGGACGAAATCCTGTTTACTGAGCTGGTCGGTAGCAACCTCCAGGGCCGCTGCCGGGTAAAGGGCCATTAGCGGTTCAAAACGGTTTTGGTAAACAGGCACTACGCCGCACCCAGGCTTGGACCGGGCCAATAGTTTCAGCAAAAATGCCGGCTGGATTTGCGGCAGGTCGATGGCCAGGACCAAAAGCAGTGTGGTCCGAGTCTTACTCAGACAGGTGGCGATTCCTCCCAGTGGCCCCACCCCGTCGTATTCGTCGGCCAATGTCGTGACCGATTCCGGATACCCTGGTTTGCGCGGACCGGAAATGACGAGCCTGTCAGGAGCGAGAGCTTGCAGAACTCCCAGTTGCCTTTTCCAGAGAGGCACTGAGGTGCCTTCCCACTCAACTGGCAGATAGGCCTTGTCCCGACCCATCCGGGTCGATTTGCCGCCCGCTAACAAAGCGGCGGTGAAAGGTGGATGCATAGGAGGTTGCCGGTTGTCAGTGGGATCGATGGAATCAATTGCGTCTTTGTGCTAAAGCTCCCCTCGACGAGGCGTTGCCCGTACCCTGAAGAAGTTTGCTTGCCGCGTTTACTCTGCCATGCAACTGAAACTGAAAACTGACGACTGCCAACTGACAACCGCATGAACAACCGGATCGATCAAAGGTTCTTGCAACTTCGAAGAGAAGGAACCAGCGGATTCATGGCCTATATCACTGGAGGTGATCCTACGCCTGAAAAGACGGTCGACATCGCCCTGGCTCTATCCAAGGCCGGAGTCGACTTTCTGGAAATCGGTATTCCGTTTTCCGATCCGCTGGCAGACGGAGTTGCTAATCAACTTGGCGCCCAGCGCGCTCTGGGAGCCGGCACGACCGTCCCGAAACTCTTGCAGACGATTGTCGAGATCCGAAAAAGCGTTGATTTTCCCATCATCCTCTACAGTTATCTGAATCCGCTGTTTCAGTACGGGTTCGAACGCTTCGAACATGACGCGGCCGCCGCGGGAGTTGACGGTCTGCTGCTCCTTGATTTGCCACCCGACGAAACTTTGCTCCCTGACAATCCGAAAAAATCTCTCCATCGGATTCGTCTGGTCGCGCCGACGACCTCGGAAACGCGGATTAAACAGATCGTCTCCAGGGCGGAGGGATTCATTTACTACGTCTCTCAAGAGGGAGTTACCGGCGAGCGAAAAGCACTATCACAAACCATTGGTGAGCATGTGGCCATGATTCGCCGCCACACTGAGCTGCCCATCGCCGTCGGCTTCGGGATCTCGAATGCCGAACAAGCGAGCCAGGTGGCTTTATTGGCAGACGCGGTCGTCGTCGGCAGCGCCATCGTGCGGCGGATTGGCGAATTCGGGCAAGACCGGCAGCTGTCGCACCGGATCCAGGAATTCGTCGAACCACTGGTGCGCGCCGTAAAATCAGGTCGCCGCGCCGGGTGATCCTCGGCCCCCAATCGTTCTCGTGCTCGTAATCGAGCTTTTGCCGTTGCTGGTGAAAGCGCCTAGCTGCGGGAAAACAGACGCGAACGAAGCTGCGAAGCGCAGCTTTTCCGACATCTGGGAATCGATAACGAGCACGATCACGAGTACGATGGGCGTCCTGTCGCGTGGCGGCGATTCCTCCCGACTGGCCACTGACAACTGACACTGGCCACTCTCTTCGCTACGAGAGATTCGGGAAATATTTTTTGCAGAGATCCGAGATGTACGGGTATTCCCATCTCTGACCTTGAAAAGCTTTGATGATTCCGATGATCCAAAGGATGACGCCACCGAGCCAAACGACAAACCATAGCAAGCCAAACAAGAGCACAAAGAGGAGGCCAACGCCCGGGATGTGAACCAAAATTCCGGATAAAATCTGAGATGGCGAGAAAAGCGGCAATCCAGGTGCCACCAAAATAAATGGATTGGATGGCCCAGTGACGAACGAAGAGATCCTTCTTTTCGATTAGATAAAAGACGATGCCCCCGAAGAGATGAAAAATTGCGCAAAGCCCAGCAGCGACGTTGGAGGGCAGCCCAGTATCGCTGCCGGTCGGAGAAGGTGGGATCGCGTAGGGCATATAAGTGACGGTAAAGGTCGGTGCGATCCTAGAAGCCGGCAAGTGAAAGTCAAGATTTCGCGTGCTTAGGGCCAACCCAGGAGCTAACTTCCGCGCCTTATGTTGAGCGCAGGAATTGTGGGATTGCCGAACGTCGGAAAGTCAACGCTGTTCAATGCCGTCACCCGCACCCGGAAGGCTCAGGCTGCCAATTACCCTTTTTGCACCATCGAACCTAACCAGGGCGTCGTGGTCGTCCCGGACTCCCGGTTGGACACCCTGACGAAGATGTCAAAATCGATCCGCACCGTGCCGGCGACGGTCGAGTTCGTCGACATCGCCGGACTGGTCGCCGGTGCTAGTCAGGGTGAAGGTTTAGGCAACCAGTTTCTCAGCCACATCCGCGAGGTGGATGCCATCGTTCAGGTCGTTCGCTGTTTCGAGAATGGAGATATCCATCATGTGAGCGGATCGGTCGATGCGATTCGGGACATCGAGATAATCAATACGGAATTGATCCTGGCCGACCTGGCGTCGCTTCAGAAACGATTCGACCGGATGCAAAAGCAGGTTCGGATGGGTGACAAGCAGGCCAAGGCGGAGGCTGCTCTGATCGAGATCCTGCTCCCACATCTAAACAGCGGGAAGCCGGCGATCACCCTGGAGATGGGCCCGGAAGAAAAACTGTTGATGCGATCTTTCTTTTTGCTGACGGCGAAACCGACGATTTTCGCCTGCAATGTTTCGGAATCCGATCTCGGCGCGCTTTCGGCTGGGGAGACAGCGACACCGGCGGCCAAGCACGTCGCTGCCGTCTCTAGTTATGTTCAAACTCATCTGGCCACCGAAGCCGTTGTGATCAGCGCGCAAATTGAAAGCGAACTGGTCGACCTCTCTGCGACCGAAGCGGCTGAATACCTTTCCGGCCTTGGGGTGACCGAAAGCGGCGTCGGCATCTTGATCCGCGCGGTCTATCATTTGCTCGGACTCCGTACTTATTTTACGACCGGAGAGAAAGAGACGCGGGCCTGGACCATTCATGCCGGCGACAAAGCTCCAGCCGCCGCCGGGGTCATCCACTCTGATTTTGAGCGCGGCTTTATTGCGGCGGAAACAACCCACTTCGACGACCTCGTTCAGTTGGGGTCATTCGCCAAAAGCCGGGAGGCTGGGAAACTTCGGATTGAAGGAAAAGAGTACGTGGTAAAAGACGGTGACGTTATGGAATTCAGATTCAATGTTTAAATATCGCCGAGCGACGTTCGTTGACGAATCCGCGCTTATGCACCACTTTCCCGGCTCAAACCGATGACTCGCAGGGTAGTTCTTGTCACCTTCCTTTTTTTTGTCGCTCACGCCTTCGCGCAAGTTCCCAAGGGAGTCGAGATCCGGAAGAGCCTGGTCCGGATTACCGCGACCTCTCAAGAACCCGACTATAAGGTGCCGTGGAACCCCGGGACAATGTCCGTGGGAGTAGGCGCCGGGTTCGTTATCGACGGCGACAGAATCATGACCAACGCGCACGTGGTCAGCAATGCCCGTTTCATCGTGGTCGAAAAAGAGGACGATCCGCAACATTATCCGGCCACGGTGCAATTTATCGGCCACGACTGTGACCTGGCCGTTTTGCGCGTATTAGATAAGAGTTTTTTTGAAAACACTCGTCCGCTTAGCCCCGGTGGGATCCCCGCCATCGAGTCGCCGGTCAGTGTCTATGGTTATCCGATCGGGGGAGAACGGTTGTCCGTCACCCGCGGGATCATTTCACGGATCGACTTTCAAACCTATACCCATTCGGGGATTGATTCTCATTTGGCAGTCCAGATTGACGCGGCGATCAATCCCGGGAACTCGGGTGGCCCGGTAATGCAGGATGGCAAAGTGGTGGGGGTCGCGTTCCAAGGGTATAGCGGCGACGTGGCCCAAAACGTCGGCTACATGATTCCCACGCCCGTAATTCGACGCTTCCTCAAAGATATCTCAAACGGCCATTACGATGGATATGTGGACTTATCGCTTACCTATTTCAAACTGGTCAACCCTGCCGAACGGCATGCTCTTGGTCTACCCGATAATGAACAGGGCGTCCTGGTGAGCTCCATCTCCTACGGGGGATCTAGCTTCGGGATTTTGCACGAGGGTGACGTGCTGCTCGCCATCGACGATCTCCCCATCGCCAGTGATGGATTTGTCCAACTCGACGGTGAACGCGTTGAGATGCCAGAAATCGTCGAACGAAAGTTCAAAGGCGATAACGTAAAACTCGACATTTTGCGCGATAAAACCAGGCAAACCGTCGAAATTCCATTGGCGGGGAATGGACCTTATTTGATCCAAGCCAACCGGTACGATTCGCCACCTCGATTTGTTCTCTTTGGGGGATTGGTGTTCCAGCCTTTGTCCAAGAATTTCATGGACGCTTATCAAGTCGAGGACATGCGCTTGCGTTACTTCTACAATTTCTTCGTGACGGACGAAATCTACAAAACCCATCCCGAGGTGATCGTGCTTTCGAATATCTTGCCGGATCCCGTGAACGCTTATCTCTCAGACCTGCGATTTCAGATCGTCGACGATATCAACGACAAAAAGATTCGGACCCTTGAAGATATGGCAGCCGCGTTCGCCCAGAAATCTGACTATTACGTCATCCATTTTGTCGGCAGTGCTCGTCCCGCCGTGCTGGAACGTTCCGCGGTTGAACAGGCGAGAGACCGGATCATCGGGAACTACAATGTGCAGAAAGAGCAATATGTCGAAGGCGGCCTGTTAAGATGAAAGCTTTTCTGGCGATCCTGATCTCCCTAGGGGTATTGCAGATCGGTGTTGGTGCGGCCGAACCGACACCCAAGGAGGCGCCTGCTACCCCTGAACAAAAGAGTTCGGTGGTTCGGGTCAACTCGACCAATCAAGCTTACGATTTTTTTCGTCCCTGGAGTAAAGCCGCCCCGTTCAGTCGCCGTGGACTTGGGGTCCTGATCCAAGGGGGTAAGATCCTCGTGACCGCGGAACTCGTCGCCAACAGCGACTATATCGAGTTGGAACGTTCGGACGGCGGAGAGAAAGCCACTGCCACCGTCGAGGTGATCGACTATGAGGCTAACCTCGCGACCCTTCGATCGGCGAATCCGAATTTTCTCGAAGGCATGCAACCGCTGCAAACCACCACTGACGTCAAGACAGGCGACGAATTATCGGTGTTGCAATTGGAGTCCAACGGCACCCCGGTCTCTACTAAAGCTCTGGTTACCACCGTCGAGGTTGGTAAATACGCCCTGGAAGATTCGGGCTACCTGATGTTCCGCCTGAGTTGCCCACTGCAATTCAGGGAAAACAGTTTTACCCTTCCGATCGTTAAGGAGAACAAGTTGGCCGCATTTTTGATGCGTTACGACAGCCGGTCTCAAACCATCGACGCGATCTCCAGCCCGGTGATTGAGCATTTTCTGGTTGAGTCGGTGCATAACCCTTACAAAGGTTTCCCCCGAGCCGGCCTCGGCTTCTCTCCCACCCGCGACCCTCAGTTTCGCCGCTTTCTAAAGCTTGGTGAAACCGATGGCGGAGTTTACGTCAACCAGGTAGATCAAAGCGGCCCGGCCGCGAAAGCTGGAGTTAAAGAGGGCGACGTCCTGGTTGCCATTGATGATAAGCAGGTCGATCAAGACGGAAACTATCTTCATCCGGTCTACGGAAAACTTTCCATCACCCATCTAACGACCACGGAAGCATATGTGGGACAATCGGTGGCCATCACGGTAGTTCGGAACGGCGAACGCTTGAAATTGCCCATCGAGTTGTTTCGCAGGCCGGTGGAGGATTATGCCATCGAGCCTTATACCATCGGTAAACATCCGCGCTACTACATTCTGGGTGGTTTGGTGTTCCAGGAATTGACCAGGCAATATCTGCGGGAATGGGGAACAAACTGGTTAAAGGACGCGCCGCAACGGTTGGTCTACTACGACCGCTTTCAAGCCGATCTTTTCCCTGGAAAGCGGAAGATTGTTTTTCTGACCCAGATTTTACCGACGGAAGATACGGTAGGTTACGAACAACTGAGCAATTTGGTAGTGTCCAAGCTTAATGGCCGGGACATTTTGAGTCTCGATGATTTTGCCGAGGCGGCGAAAAATCCGGTGGCAGGTTACCATAAAATC
Source organism: uncultured Verrucomicrobiae bacterium (assembly GCA_963808535.1). Lineage (GTDB taxonomy): Bacteria > Verrucomicrobiota > Verrucomicrobiia > Chthoniobacterales > JAFAMB01 > JAFAMB01. Next base: position 100,216 of record CAWEGF010000010.1, read on the forward strand.
GAGTTCGACGAAGATCCGCACGAAATTTATCTGGATGCCAAACAGGTCGAAGAGGCTAGCGCCCACCTGCAGAAGACCTATTCAATCCCGGAGCTCAGGCACCTTTGAGTCCTGAAAATTGCGGACCGCAGCCCCGGAGTTCTTCCATCGTTACTAAATCTTCGGGTCACTGAGGTACTGCTGCCGGCGGAGGTGGTTGGACGCCTTGATAAAACGGCAAACGGATTCGAAACAGTGATCCTTCGCTGAGCTTACTCTCGATTTCAATGTGGCCATGGTGACGCTGCACAGTGCCGTAGACCATTGCCAAGCCAAGCCCGGTCCCCTGTTCCCCTTTGGTGGTCACGTAAGGCTCTAAACAACGGGAGCGGAGCTCCTCTGTCATTCCGATTCCGTCATCCTGGATCTCCAAGACAGCGTTCGGCTCCTGCGCGTAGACCCTGACAACAATTCGACCACCCTGTGGTAACGCCTCGACCGCATTAAAGATCAGGTTCGTGGCCGCCTCAAGAATTTCTCCGCCGTTGCCGGCGATCATCGCCACTGGTCGGAACTCCGATTCCACTGTGATGCGCCGACCTTGCGCCAATGCTTCGTCATGCCACTTCGGTTGAGTTGTCGAGATTGCTTGGGTTAGAGCCTCCAACAAGTCGACCGGTTCGGGAATTTCGGTTTCATCCCGTTGGCGATAAAACTCCCCCAAACGGCCGACCCTGACCGTCGCATCCTTTGCCGCTGTGTGCATCAGCCGGAGATATTTCAAGGCCACCGACCGGTCTTCTAGGAGCTCTGGACGTTCGATCAAAAGCTCAGCGTATCCAAGCACCGGTATTAGGGCGTTATTGATGTCGTGAGCCACCACCTGGGCCATCTTTCCTAAAGCGCCCAACCTTTCCTCCTGAACCACCTCTCGTTGACTGGCATGCATTTCTTCCAGAGTTTTCTGGAGCCGGTGGTTCGTTTCTCGTAACTGAATTTCGGCTCTTCGCATTTCCGAGATTTCCGACTCCAGGGCGAGATTCGCCCAAGCGAGTTCTTCAGTCCGTTCACGCACCCGCATCTCGTCTGTTCCTTCCCCGCGTTGCGTTCTTGGCGACCTTTGGTGAAGTTCTTCCTTTTCCCCTTGCAGATCGGCCGACAAATCTTGCTGAGGTCGGGCCGGCAGGGAAAGGAGTTGCTGGCGGTACCTTTCAAGCTGACGTCCGAGCGCGGCGAGATCGTTCCGTTGGCGTCGCGTTTCCCGTGTCGCCGTCTCGAGTTGCTCCATCAAACGGTATCGTCCAGCCGCTTCCGCGAGGGCCAAGGTCAGATCAAACTGGGTCCAGGGCTTCCGCAAAACCCGAAAAACATCGCCCTTGGCGATCACCTCGTCGATCCCCGGAACAGAATCCATTGCGGTCATGAGTATTCGGGAGCTCAGTGGCTGGATTTGCCGGCAGATCCGCAAAAAATCGAATCCTGAAGAGTCGGAGATGAATTGATGCGCCAAGACAATTTCGAATCGCTCAATCCGCAGCCTGTCTAGAGCCTCAGAGACGCTCGAAAAGAGCGCGACACGGAAGTTTTCTCGGGAGAGTTGGTTTTGTGTGGCGTGCCATCCCACCCTGTCATCGTCCACTATGAGTACAGCGGGAAACGATTCCATGCTTGGATAGGAATTATTCCCCTCTATTCTTCCGTGAGATCGACGAGGGGGAAGGTCATGGTCAGGACCAGGGCTTCGTCGTCCACGCACGCGTTGACCTCCGTGGAACGACTAAGATTTGCCAAAAGGCCCGGAGCTTGTTCGCGCAGTGCGGCGCCAGGTCGCAGTGTAGAACGATAATGAATCCGGACGGTTTTCTCGTCGCGGACGTAGCCCAATTCGATGGTACCGGTTGGAATCCGGATCTCGTTCACGTCCATCGCCACCAAGGCCAAAATTTTACGCACAAAATCACCGCGCAATATTGAGATTACCGCCTCTTCCTGCTCCGTTCCGGTCGTTTGCAATTTGATGGAACGCGGCAGGAGCATGGAAACGAGTTTTCGCGTTTCTTCGAGCAGCGCCTGTACTTGAACAACCTCTTCCCCAGTATCGGCCGGCTGCAAGAGATCGCCCACTCCCACCAGTAGTTCCCGGGAAAGCTCTGCACTTTCCCGAATTAGAGTGAGACTTTCCTGGAGACTGGGATCGTTGGTGCCGGTTCGCAGGTGATAGTCACTTAGGGAGTTGATCCCAGATACAGAATTGCCGAGATCATGAACTACCCGTTGAAGAATAAATTCCAGGTAGACCCGGTAAAACGGGCCCAAGCGACTTTCGGGCGCTGGCGGGCTGACTTCCACAGATCCACGACATTCCGAGCCCTTCGACTCAGGACATGTCAGTGTTTTTCAAATGACTCCAGTAGCTTGGCTGCCACATCAAGGAGGATCTCGTAACTGGGATAATTCGGATCCGAAACCAGATCCAGTTTGCGTTCTACTGAAATTTCCATGGATTTATCCGTTGGACCATCAGGTTGGCTTGAATTCGGATTTTGAGACAAGACCTCTGGTTCCTCTCTCCGCTCTCTTCTTTCTGGTTCACTCTTCGGGTCCAAGACCAATCTTCTCTAAGTATCGACCGTAATTTTAGAAAATTTAGTAGAGACTCGGAAAAGAGCAAAGGGATCTGCAAATCAGCCCAACCGACGGCGCCAACCCAAGTCGTCGCGGGGGGCCGACCCTAAAAAGCGTTGCGGCCAACGAGCTTAGAACCTATTGTCGGCGGAATGATTTGCTCAACCCGGGCAGTAGACTCGGCGTGTTCTTATTAGTAAAGTTTTAAATATCGCATGGCTATAGAAAAGGTAATCGTCATTGACGATGAACCAATCATTCGCCGATCGCTAGAGTTGCAGCTACGGGGCAAGCGCCTCTCGGTGGCGCTCTGTTCGACGATCGCGGAGGCTGAGAAATACATCGCGAGAGACTCGTTCGACTTGATGTTCGTTGATGTCCGGCTTCCGGACGGAGATGGGACCGATCTTTTGAATCGTTTGGCGCCCCGGCCGGAAAAGCCGCTAATCGTCGTCATGACCGGGTATGGAACGATCGAATCAGCGGTCAATTGCATCCGATCCGGCGCCTTCGATTACATCATTAAACCGTTCTCTGCCAGCCAGATAGATGTAATTTTACGAAAAGCAGATAATTTTAATCAAGCGGTCCGAATCAGTCAGATTCTGGCCCAGGAATCCCTCGATGCCGCACCCTTGATCGGGGAAAGCAGAGCCATTCAGCAACTTCGTCAAATGATCCAGAAGGTCGCTCCAACTGAAGCGACGGTTTTGATTTGTGGCGAAAATGGAACCGGCAAGGAATTGGTCGCTACGGAAATATTCCGGGCCAGCGCACGTTCCCAGGCTCCTTTTATTAAAGTGAATTGCGCCGCAATCTCAGAAACCTTGATTGAAAGCGAATTTTTTGGGCACGAACGCGGCGCCTTTACCGGTGCCACGGAGAAACGTGAAGGCCGGTTTGAGCTCGCGAATAACGGGACAATTTTGTTGGACGAGATCAGCGAAATCTCGCTCAAGCTGCAGGCCAAGCTTTTGCGGGTCCTTCAAGAGCGCGAGTTCGAGCGCGTGGGTGGGAATCGCACCATTAAAGTTAATGTCCGGGTTCTTGCGACTACCAATCGCGATCTTCAGAAATCCGTGGAGAATCAGGAATTTCGCCAGGATCTTTATTACCGGCTCAACGTTTTCCCGATCGTCGTGCCGCCGCTCAGGAAGCGAAAGGACGATCTCGAGGAGTTAGCGCAGGGCTTTTTGTCTCGGATCGCGAGGCGAAGCGGTGCGCTGCCACCAATACTGAGCCCCGGTTCGCTCGATGTTCTCCGGACTTATGAATGGCCTGGAAATGTCCGTGAGCTCCAGAACGTCATGGAGCGAGCAGTGATCCTGACCGAGCCAGGCCAGGAAATTACTCCTCATTTTCTCGAACCAATGTTCCCGCTGGAACTTTTGGAACACTCCTCCTGGAAAGAAGAAGCGCGTAAAGCAGTGGATACCGGAAATTCCGGGACTGTCTTCCCGGAAAACATCGTTCCCTTGGAAGAGCTCGAGAGGGCATACATCTTACACGCCCTCCGCAAAGCCAATGGGAACCGAACCCACACCGCTCAAATGCTCGGCATTAGTATTCGAACATTACGCAACAAGCTAAACGAGCTGAAACTGGGCGAAGAACAGGCGGTGTAGGAGAAGTGGTCAGTGTCAGTTGCCAGTAGTCAGTGTTCGGATCAGAACTGGTGGTTAAAAAAGATCGTTCTGCCGACTACCTCTTCAGGAGAAGCTCACGCGCCATTCCCTTCCCGTCTGACAACTGATAACTGACACTGACAACTCTTTCCCCCCACTCTGTTCTTGACCCAGCTTGACGCCTCTCTTTCATTCCATCCTGATGAATCGATTTGTGGACCAGGTAGCCGTGATCACTGGGGCTGGAAGAGGCATTGGCAAGGCGATCGCTTTACGACTGGCCAGTGAAGGAGCCAGGATCGCAGTCGTGAGCCGCACGGATGCGAATTCTCAATCGACCGCCGAGGAGATCAATTCGCTAAGGGCGGACAGCGCCCGCCCCTACGCCGTGGACGTCACCCAGAGTGAGGCCGTTGCGGACCTCTGCTCAAAAATCGTCAAAGAATTCGGAAAAATTCATGTCCTGGTCAACAATGCCGGCATCACCCGCGATCGGCTTAGCATGCGGATGTCGGAGGACGACTGGGATGCCGTGGTGGACACGAATCTGAAAGGGGCTTTCCATTTCATCCAGGGTCTGGAGCGTCCCATGATGAAACAGTCTTACGGGCGAATTGTGAACATCAGCTCCGTTAGCGGCCTGATCGGTCAGGCCGGCCAAGCGAACTATTCCGCCAGCAAAGCAGGCCTGATCGGATTGACGAAGGCTCTGGCTCGCGAACTAGCTGGGAGAAACGTTACCGTAAACGCCGTGGCACCGGGGTTCATCACTACCGACATGACCGGACAATTGCCGGAGGCCGTGAAAACTCACGTTCTTTCCCTCATCCCACTGGCCAAGTTCGGCGAATGCGAAGATATCGCCGCCGCCGTGGCCTTTATCGCCAGCCCTGAGGCCAAATACATTACCGGCCAAGTCCTCACCGTGGACGGCGGGATGTCCATGTGAGTGGCGTTTGGCGTTCAACGTTCGGCGGCGAAGCCCACTAGTACGTAATGCGTCCCGCTTTACCTCTTCAAACTCCGGCCGGCAAACCGGTAAGCTCAAATCATTCGCCAACACTCAAACCGTCCCCTGCACCGCCGAACGCTGAACGCTGAACGCTGAACGCCGAACGCCGAACGTCAATAAAGCATGGCTTCAGCTGGAGGGTCCGTGGTCTCCACGGTGTCGGCCCTGAAAAGTACATGCACCCGGTCGCCCTTTTTCGCGTAGGTGGCTTTACCGACTACTTTTACCCACCCCATCTCCGTAGCGGTAGTTGGGGTCGAGACTTCGACCGGAACCGCCAACGGCCTCGCATCAGCCGCGCAGCAAACGATGAACATCCGAACAAGCTTGAATTGCTTGGGGTCTGAGCCCGGCAGATATTGTCCAATTACTTCGACTGTCTTGTCTGAGAACATTTTGCGCAGGCTGTCCTCCGACTCAGCATAGAGGAGATCAGTAACTTCAAGCGCCACATTCCCGTCTGCGGCCTTAGGTAAATATTGTGAGCTTCCTTCGTCGGCTGATGGAACAGCCGGATTTGCTTGATCGGTATTCCCGTGAGGAGCCGAATCCTGATTCGTCAGCGAGTCCGGGGTATTCTGAGGCAGAGGTTCAGAAACCCTCTCGTCTTCGTCCGCACCCAGCGCTTGCGGAGGAAGAACCAGATCATTTGAGGTTTTCGAAGGCGTGGGAGCGCCGCGACCCGGCAACCGGGTGACGTCATCGACAAATCCACGATTCAGGACCGCGTGTTGATCGTAACTATCCTTCGAGAGGGCTACCCCCGCGGCCAATGGCAAGAACAAAACCGCAAAAGCGATTAGGCTTCGGGTTAAACTATTAGCATTTTGATGAACGCATTCCCCCTCGATACAGCATCGAGTCGCCGTCCTGACAGAGGCGTAAATTATCCCGGCCACACAGAAGATAATCCCCCCGGCTAGCGTCCAAGGCCGAAATTGCGGATGCAGATACTGATCCAGCCGGCCGGTCACAAAAAAATCGAGGAGGACTACGCCCAGCCCGATCAGAGTGATCCCATTCAGAAGATTACAAAACTTGGCCCGCATACAGGTATATCAAAAGGCGGCTGCAGATTATTCCGATCAGCAAGAAAAGTCCAATCCCCAAGCCGATCACAAACCGCTTCTTAAACAAGACGCTGTAGAGGAAAAAAAGTTTCAGGTCAAACATCGGTCCAAACACCATGAACGCCATCCGTGCAAAAATCGGAAAACTGACGAAGGTGGCCGCGATAAAAGCGTCGGAGGTGCTGCAAAGGGTCAACACCGCCGCAATGGCCATCATGGAGAAGGTGGAGAGCGTCGGCTGAAGCGACAACGGCAAAATAATACGTTGGTCTACTGCGGTGTTAAAGGTGGCGGCGATCGCCGCGCCGATCATAAAATAAATCGCGGTATCGATAAAGTCGTCACATGCCATTCGGACCGCCGCCATCAGCTTCGTTTGAAACGCCGATTCAACCCCGATGTTCTCCGCATCGGGCAAGGGGCTGACACTGAACGCCAAACGCTTTCGAGTCGGAATCTTCACTGCTCCGGCCCGCAGGATGGATCCCGGATCAAGCCGCCGCACGACCAAACCTGCCAAGACGGCGATCACATAACCAAGCCCCAGCCTGACCGCCATATTAAGCCCCGGGTGTTGCCCCCTGAAAGCCGCATAGGTGCTGAAAGCTACGATCGGGTTCACGATCGGAGATGCCAGCATAAACGTGACACCGCACGACACTGGCAATCCTTTGTTTATCAAGCGGCGGACGATCGGGACAATGCCGCATTCACAGACCGGAAAACATAAACCCAGCAAGCCGCTGGCTAAGGTAGCCAGAAAACCATTTTTCGGCAGGATCCCGGTAATGATTTTGGATGGGACAAAAGCGGCAATCGCGCCCGAGATCAAAGAGCCAAGAAGGACAAACGGCAATCCTTCAAATGCCAGTGCCAAAAAAGAAAACCAAAAATTTTGCCAGGTGAAAGTAAACCAGCTCATCGCGGGATGCTTAGACCCGATCCAACTGACTGGGAGAAGGCCGGATCAATTTTCCGCGGCCGAGGATCGCGCCTAGCACCATGGCAAAGATCAGGAACGCGACGTTCGCGAGCACGATCATCGGGCCGGTCGGCAAATTCCATTGGGCAGAGGATACGATTCCCAGCGCGCCCGCCAGCAACCCAAACGCGGCGCTCAAGAGAAGCATCTGACGAAAGCTAGTTGCCACCATGCGCGAAGCTGCCGCTGGGATCACGATGAGTCCGCTGACCAGGAGCGCGCCAAGTTGCTGAAGGAGGAAACCGATCACCAGGGCGATCAATAAGATAAATAGATAGTTCAGCCTTCGAATATTAATCCCGGCGATCCGGGCAAGGTCTTCGTGGACGACGCAGAGCAGCAAGGCTTTCATGTTCAATAACAGAAAGGCCAGAACGACAATGCTCAGCCCGAGGATCATCCAGACGTCCGGAGTGGAGGCGAAAAGAATCTCACCGAACAACACACCTTCCAGGCTTTGATATCCCTTTAACTGACTGATCAGGATCACGCCAAGAGCCACCGCTCCTGAGTAAGAAAAAGCGATTACCGTATCGGCCCGCAAGGAGGTCCGTTCAAAGAGCCAGGCCATCATCAATCCAACCAGGCAGCAGAACACGATGAGGACGATCTGCATGGCCGGTCCATAGACATCTTTTGCCAGGTGCAACGCGATACCTAGACCCACGCCAGTGAGGGCGGCATGAGAAATTGCATCACTAAAAAACGCCATTCCGCGCAAGGTGATGAACGTTCCAAGCAGCCCCATAATCGGCCCGGCGATGATCGCGATGAGAAGCGCCCTCTCTAACTCCGGCGTTTGGAGAATTTCCCACATTACTCGAGCAAACGACAATAGAAGGGTAGGCAGAACAACAGAAAATATTCGGTTAGTAGTTCCAATTTTCGCAGCTGCGCTGGATCATCGAGGCGACGTTGAGCTCGCGCTGGCGCTCAGTGGTTCTGTTTATTTCAGCTTGTCGATCGGAATAAACGCTTCAGTGCCGTGCCCGGAAACTAAACCGGGTAGGTGACCATAGGCTTTTGAAAGGTTTCCTGGTTGCAGCACTTCATCCGGAGACCCATGGCAATGGACCGTTCGATTGATGCATAACACTTGGTCGCTGACGTGTTCAACCAGGTGAAGATCATGCGACACCATTAGAATTGTCATCCCGACGTGATCGTTGAGATGGTGAAGCAGACCGTCGAAGGACATTCCTCCTCGCGCGTCAAGCCCGGTCATCGGTTCGTCCAGAAGAAGCAGGTCAGGATTGTCCAGAAGAGCATAGGCGATCAGAATCCGCTGGAATTCTCCGCCAGACAATTCGCTCAACTGTCGGTCAATCAAGTGAGCGGCACCGATCTCTTCCAGTTTTTTTCTGGCCACGGTCCGGGTTTGACCCGGCCCAAACCAAACTCTCCGTTTTGAGGCCTTCAATGATAAGAATTCGTCCACCCGCAACGGAACCGCCGGATCAATTCGTAGCTGTTGAGGAACATAGCCGATGTTTTGGGCTTCTTTGCGGATGGTTCCGGAACGGATCGGCAAGAGCCCGATCAAGGCCTTTAACAACGTCGATTTGCCGCCGCCGTTTGGACCGATCACGCAGACAAACTGGCCGCACTCTATCTGAAATGAGATATCCTCCAGAACGTGATTCTGTTTAAAATTCACGTTCAGGTTCTCGACTTTAAGGCAGGGTTTTCTATTGGCCTCCACGAAACGCTGCTACTAACGCATCCAAGTTCTTTCGTGTCACGCGTTCATAGAAATCCTTCGTTCCCTCTCCGGTTTCCATCGGATCGAGCTGAACCACCGGCACTTTGAATTCTTTGCCGAGCACCTCCATGGCTTTCGGCGAGTATTGCGGCTCCGAAAAGAGCGCGCCCACATTTCCTGCCGCGATCACTTTTCTCAATTGGCCGATGGTTCTCGGCGAAGGATCCGCACCGGGAAACTCCTCAAACGTGGCCACTACGTTAAAGCCGTAGTCGCGCGCAAAATAAGGAAACGTATCGTGAAAAGTGATCAGATTCTTGTTCCGCAGCGACCCGGTCGCGACGCGAATTTGCGCGTCCAGATTGTTCAAGCGCCTGATATAGGCGTCTGCGTTGGCGCGGTAAGTGGCCGCATTGGCGCCATCCCTCGAAGCCAGGGCATCCCGGATAGTTTCCACCTGCTTGATCGCATTAAGCGGTGATAACCAGATATGCGGATTAACCCCTCCCGCGTCAGGATCAGGTTCTGAACGGACGCCCGGAAGTGGCCGAACATCCAGGCCGGTGATCAGGGGGATGCCTTTGCTGGTATCGACCACCACGAGATCTTTCCGTCCGGCACTTCTGACCCCTCTTTGCAGCCAGTTCTCGAGCCCAGCTCCATTCATGACCAATACATCCGCTTTCGCGATTTTCTGAATGTCGGCGGGAGAAAAGGAATAATCATGCGGCCCGGCATTCGGCGGTACCAACACCGCCACGTCCGCGACGTCCCCGGCAATATTGGAAGCGAAGCACTCGACAGGGGCAAAAGTAGTCAAGATGGCAATTTTGGCCTGACAAACGAAAACTGGAACCAGCCACCCTAAGAGTACGGCTAGCGGAAAACGAATTCGCATGGCAGAATTAAAACTCGGACCCAAGGTTTTTGCAAGTGATTTGCAATAAACTGCGATGCCTTCGCCGCTCCATCCCTCCTCTCCCAGTTGTCTTCCGCTCTCGCGGTGCTAAAGGTGGTGGCAGTTTGTATGAAGAAAATTTTTGTTCGCCTGCTTTTTTTTATGCTCATCCTTTCCACCTCTCAAGCCGAAGACAGTGTCCCGCCCGCCATTCCGCTGCGGGATTTTTTTCGCAACCCTCAAACCACCGGGTATGAACTCTCTCCTAGCGGCGAGTTGATCGGGTTTCTTAAGCCTGTCGACAGCCGACTAAATATCTTCGTCCAGCCAAAATCTGGCGGAGAAGCGAAACAGATCACCGCGGTCAAGGACCGCGATATCCGATCCTTTTCCTGGAAAGGCGATAAATATCTTTTGTACGCCAAAGACAACGGCGGCGACGAAAATTTTCATCTTTATGTGACCCGGAGCGACGGTACAGGCACCCGGGATCTGACTCCCTTCGACGGGGTCAGAGCCGACCTGATTGATGATCTGGAGGATCACCCAACTGACTTGATCGTTGGCCTGAATAAACGGAACAAAGAAGTTTTTGACGCTTATCGGCTCAACGTGGAGACCGGAGATTTAAAGCTGGTGGCCGAGAACCCAGGAAATATCGCGTCTTGGACGACGGATCACGACGGAAATATCCGGGTCGCTACCACCACCGACGGCGTCAATCAAAGTTTGCTCTACCGACAGAATGAAAACGACCCCTGGAAGACCGTCATCACGACTAACTTCAAAGAAAGCTTTAGCCCTCAGTTCTTCACCTTCGACAACAAAGCTCTTTACGGCGTTTCGAACATTGGCCGAGATAAAAGCGCCATCGTTGAATTCGATCCGGAGACCGGAAAAGAGACCAAGGTCGTTTTTGAACAGCCAGAAGTGGATGTTTCCGGCTTGAACTATTCCAGGAAGCGAAAAGTAATCACCTCGGCCAGTTATACGACCTGGAAAGAACAACGGACCTTTTTTGACCCCGAATCTGAGGCGCTCTACAAGACTCTCAACGAGAAGTTACCTGGCTACGATGTTTATATTGTCTCTTCCAACAAGGAGGAGGACATTTTCATCGTTCGCACCATCACGGACCGTTCTCTGGGCGCTTTTTACCTGTACGATGCCAAATCCGGCGATCTCAGCAAACTCGCGGATCGCAATCCATGGCTACAAGAAGACCAACTTTCCGAGATGAAGCCGATCGAGTACACCTCGCGTGATGGACTCACGATCCACGGCTATCTCACGTTGCCAAAAGGAAGAGTAGCGAAGAATCTGCCGATTGTCGTTAACCCGCATGGTGGACCGTGGGTTCGGGATAATTGGGGCTTCAATCCAGAGGTCCAATTTCTTGCCAACCGCGGCTTTGGCGTCCTGCAAATGAACTATCGGGGTTCCACCGGCTACGGTCGCAAATTCTGGGAATCCAGCTTCCGTCAATGGGGACTTAGTATGCAGGATGATATCGCCGATGGGGTGAAATGGTTGGTCGACCAAGGGATTGCAGATCCAAAAAAAGTGGCTATTTACGGGGGAAGTTATGGCGGCTACGCCGTGCTTGAAGGTTTGACCAAGACTCCTGATCTCTACGCGGCTGGAGTCGATTACGTTGGGGTGTCCAATCTTTTCACTTTCATGAAAACGGTACCTCCGTATTGGAAGCCTTTCCTGGAAATGATGTATGAAATGGTTGGCAATCCGGAGAAGGATAAAGCTCTGTTTGAGGCAAACTCTCCCGCCCTCAACGCCGACCGGATCAAAGCTCCCCTCTTCGTGGCCCAGGGAGCGAAAGATCCTCGGGTCAATATTAATGAATCAAATCAGATCGTCGAAGCGCTGAAAAAGCACGGAGTGGCCGTGGAATACATGATCAAAGAGGATGAAGGTCACGGTTTTCATAACGAGGAAAATCGGTTTTCTTTCTATGAAGCGATGGAGAAGTTTTTGACTCAACATCTCCAAACCGCCACCAATTCCTAGTAGCGACCCCTTCTGGACAGAAAGGCCGCAAAGATCGCGAATCCTGACCGCGCGATCTTCGTGTGGATCGGATTTACACACAGAGATCGCAAAGGTCGCAAAGACGGATTTGGAATTGGGTGAGTTTGCCGCCGTGGTAGTCTGTTCCTTAGCGATCTTTGCGATCTCCGTGTGGATCGCCTTTTCTGATCGGATTTTTACACACAGAGATCGCAAAGGTCGCTAAAACGGATCTGGAATGAGTGACGCTTCGATTCGTGGTCGGCCCATTCCTTTGTGATCTTTGCGATCTCCGTGTAAAAAATCTTTTCTGATCGGATCTTTACACACGGAGATCGCAGAGGTCGCTAAGACCGATTTTGGAAATGGGTGACGCTTCGATTCGTGGTCGGCCCATTCCTTTGTGATCTTTGCAATCTCTGTGTGAAAAATCTTTTCTGATCGGATCTTTACACACGGAGATCGCAAAGGTCGCTAAGACCGATTTTGGAAATGGGTGACGCTTCGATCCGTGGTCGGCCCATTCCTTTGTGATCTTTGCGATCTCTGTGTGAAAAATCTTTTCTGATCGGAATTTTACACATGGAGATCGCAAAGGTCGCTAAGACCGGTTTTGGAAATGGGTGACGCTTCGATTCGTGGTCGGCCCATTCCTTTGTGATCTTTGCGATCTCCGTGTGAAAGATCTTTTCTGATCGGATCTTTACACACGGAGATCGCAAAGGTCGCTAAGACCGATTTTGGAAATGGGTGACCCTTCGATTCGTGGTCGGCCCATTCCTTTGTGATCTTTGCGATCTCCGTGTGAAAGATCTTTTCCGATCGGATCTTTACACACAGACATCGCAAAGGTCGCTAAGACCGATTTTGGAAATGGGTGACCCTTCGATTCGTGGTCGGTCCATTCCTTTGTGATCTTTGCGATCTCCGTGTGAAGAATCTTTTCTGATCGGATCTTTACACACGGAGATCGCAAAGGTCGCTAAGACCAATTTTGGAAATGGATAACCCTTCGATCCGTGGTCGGTCCGTTCCTTAGTGATCTTTGCGATCTCCGTGTGAAGAATCTTTTCTGATCGGATCTTTACACACGGAGATCGCAAAGGTCATGGAAATGGGTGACCCTTCGATCCGTGGTCGGTCCATTCCTTTGTGATCTTTGCGATCTCCGTGTGAAAAATCTTTTCCGACCGGAATTTTACACACAGAGATCGCAGCAGTGCAAAGGCCACTAAGCCCGATCTGGAAAAGGATAACCCTTCGATCCGTGGTCGGTCCGTTCCTTAGTGATCTTTGCGATCTCCGTGTGAATGCTCTTTCCTGATCGGCTTGGTCCGGGCAAAAGCTCATTTACCGAGCATCTCAGCGATCTGGATGGCGTTCAAAGCCGCCCCTTTTAACAGTTGATCGCCGCAAACCCAGAAGGCCAAGCCGTTGTCCAGGGCAGAATCGGTGCGAACCCGGCCTACCTGGCAATCGTTTCTTCCCGCCACCAGCAGCGGCATGGGGTACTTTTTCGTACTTGGGTCGTCCACCAGCTCCAACCCCTGAAACTTTGCCAAAACGTCACGAGCACGTTCTAACGACACTGGCAGTTCGAACTCTGCGTGAATGGCAATCGAGTGGGCGCGGAAGACCGGCACCCGCACGCAGGTGATCGAAGCCCGGAGCGTCGGATGATGCATGATTTTCCGGCTTTCATTGACGAACTTGATTTCCTCTTTGGTGTAACCGTTTTCGAGAAAGACATCGACTTGGGGCAACACGTTGAAGGCAATCGGATGTGGGAAGACTGATGGGGTCACAGGTTCGCCCGAAAAAAATGATTTGGATTGAGTCTCGAGCTCGTGAATGGCCTTCGCTCCCGCGCCAGAAACCGCTTGATAACTCGAAGCGATCACCCGCTTGACCCGAAATGCCTTGTGAAGCGGAAAAAGTGCCATCAGCGCGATGATGGTTGTGCAATTAGGATTCGCGATGATCCCTCGATGCTTTTGGATATCCGCCGGATTTATTTCCGGCACGACCAGGGGAACCTCAGACTCCATCCGGAAGGCCGAAGAATTGTCGATTACGACGGACCCAGCGTTAACGGCGGGTGCCGCGTATTCCCTCGACGTACCGGCTCCGGCACTGAATAACGCAATATCGACCGACTTGAACGAATCCTTGGAAAGTGGTTCGACCGCGATCTCTTCGCCCTTGAATTTCAGCTTTTTCCCCGCAGACTTGGGGGAAGCCAGCAGTTTGAGTCCTCGCAAAGGGAACTCTCGTTGCTCCAGAAGTTGTATCAATTCCGCGCCTACTGCGCCGGTTGCTCCAACAATTGCCACGTGAAATCCAGTACTCATGAGATCGCTCTACTCTAGGTGGAATAGCCATCGTGCACAAGATTGTCATTGATAGCAGGTCCCAGGTGCTCACCCTATGGCGAGGCACTGAAATGCTTTTTACGGCGCCCGTTTCAACGTCCCGGTTTGGGCTCGGATTCGAAAACGGCAGCCGAAAAACTCCTACCGGCAAATTTCAAGTCCACCAAAAGATCGGAGGCGAAATGCCGATTGGAACGGTCTTCAAGGGGCGGAAACCGGTGACCAGAGCTGTCGACTGGTTAACGGAACCTGACCTTATTACGTCCAGAATCCTATGGCTCGATGGCTTGGACGAAGAGAATGCCCAGACCAAGGAGCGATACATTTACATTCATGGAACAAACCAAGAACAATCGATCGGGCAAGCTGCCAGCAGCGGCTGCGTTCGGATGCGTAACGCCGACGTTATTCGCTTGTTTGACCAGGTCGAAGTCGGGGTAGTTGTCGAGATAATCGGATAAATGTTGAAACCTCTTTGCGGATCGAGTGTTATTCAGTTTACATACAAAAGCAAAACAACCGTTCGAACAAATTATGAAAATCCATTTGTGTCGACGTTAGGTTCAGCCTAATACGGTTGTGCTGCTAGCTAAGAAAGGAGGCGAGACTGATGAACATTGTAAGATATTTTACTTTAGTGGCTCTGGCCGCTGCGGCGCTTGGCATTTCTGCCTGTGCTAAAAAGGAGACTCCTCCGCCGCCCGCGCCGGCACCAACCACCGGTTACTCCAAATAAGGTCTCCACCTTAGGAGGATTTACACCCGCCTCAGATGGCTCTGAGGCGGGTTTTTTTTCTTCGGCAGACTGACGAACCGTGACCCAGCCTGGAGAAAGCGCCAATCCAAGTCCGCCGATTTGGTAATCCCGATTCGTCGATCAATCTCCACGGCAACTGGTTGATCACGCTGATGTAGGCAGGCTTCCTTCATTTTGAAAAAGTCCCGGCCGTGAAATCCGCTATCGATGGCGAGGGCTTGCGTTAATTTGCCCGGCCCGGAACATAAGCTGCGATCTTCGCTGACCCCACGGCGTAGCCTCATAAGATTGTTTCCGCCCGTTGGCTCGAGGGCGCGAATTAACACAAATCCATTCCATTCCCCCCCTTTCACCAGAAAATTCAACAGCCAATGGACGCCATAGTTCAGATAGACATAGAGAGTGCCTGCCTGGTTTTTTTTGATGAAGTCTCGAGTTCCCCGTCGAAGAAATGAGTGGCTGGCCTCGTCTCCGTGTTCTGCATAAGCCTCTGTTTCGACAATCCGCCCGGACGTCTCTCCCCAGACTAGTTCGCATCCGATCAACGATTCGGCGCAACTCAACGGATCCGTCTCAAAAAATGCCCTGTCGATTTTCACCTAAAGGTATGTAATGCGTCCCGCTTTACCCTCTTCAACCCCCGAAAAATAGCACCACTCCTCCACTCCACCAGCACTCCAACGCCTCCGCAGCTGAACGCTGAACGTTGAACGCCAAACGCTGAACGTTCGGGTCACAGCCCTGACGGATGATCCAGAAACATCCAGGCCAAACCGAATTGCGATGCCACTCGCTCCGCCAGTGCCCGCACCCCAAAGGTCTCTGTCGCATAATGACCGCCGTAAATCAGATTCAATCTGAGTTCCTCGGCCAAAGAAAATGTATGGTGAGGTCCTTCCCCAGTGACGAAAGTGTCGATTCCTTCCGCCCCAGCTTTCTCCAGTTCGCCGCCCCCGCCTCCAGTGAGAATTCCCACTCGGCGTATCTGCGCTGGGCCGCCCGGACAAAACCACACTTCCCGGCCCAGAACTTTTTTTAATCGTTCAACGAGTTCGGCTCGATCGATCTCGGTCGAGATCGCTACTCCCAGGTGGTGTCCTCGATCCAGAAAAAAAGGTTCTGGTTCACCAAGACTAAGGGCGCGAGCCAGCAGCATGTTGTTTCCCACCTCCGAATGCATGTCCAAGGGTAGATGGGCACTGTAAACGGCCAGATTTCCAAAAATGGCACGCTGGATCTTGCGGTAATGGGCGCCCGCCAGCCTGGTCAACCCACCCCAGAACAAGCCATGGTGCACCAACAGCAGGTCCACTTGGTTGCTGACCGCCAATTCGATCACCGCTTCACTGGCGTCGACCGCGGCCCCGATCCGGGTCACCCGTCCGTCGTTCTCCAGTTGGAGTCCATTGAGGGCATTGGGGAAATCTTCCACCTCCTCAATTTTCAGGAATTCATCCAGAAAACTGCCAATGGATTGAAGCATCGCAGGCTCAGATCAAGGCTCGGGGAATTTCTTTCTCAGCGTATAAAATTGAAAGCTTTTTTATTCCCCGGATCCGCCGGGCGATCGCTCGGAGTTGGGCCAGGATCCGCACCAGCACAAGTTCATTCTTGTAACCCGTCGAGTAACAGAATTCCGGACGAACTGCCATGTGCAGAAGTACCAGGGTATCGCCATGCATTCTCGTGTACACCAGGACTCCCGCCAGATCCTTGGTCACTCCTCGATCGACGAAGGCGTAGAGCGTCTGGACTTCGAGACTTTCGATGCCAATTCGCAAGGCGCCGCCCTCCTCGATAACCTTTGGAAATCCGTAGCTGAGAATCGAAGCGTTGATGCTCGAGCTATGTTGACCCTGCTCGGGATGGAAAAACATCAGCGACTCTAATTCGTCACGCCGATCTGCATTTAGAGAAGATGAGAATACCAGCGGCAGCACGAGACATCCTCCTTAGAACTTACCCGATGGATTGTCAATGGAATGCACTAGACTTAGCTTTTACGGAAGATATGATGAAGAAAACCCAATGGCGCAACTCTCCCCCCAGAAGCGCAAAAAACGCAGGGTTCAACTTCGTGAGGCGCAGCGCAGGCGGCGCGCCAGATTGAAGGATGAATCTAAAAGTTTTCTCCAGATCATCTTAAGTCAGGAGATGCTCCTGGCTTTGCGTCGTTACAGCGATTTGGCCGGCAAGCCGTTACATGCTTGTGCCGCCGAGTTGATCGAGCGAGGCCTCGGTCATCCGCAGGAACTCGACACCGAGCAACAAAATGAGCAGCAACCCTCCGGTGTGCTCGAGAACTTGCAGCCGTATAATGGTACCGATCCTGAAAATCCCGACCCTTCACCAGCCGAAAAAACTCCTGACCCAGACGACGTATCTGCTGACCAAATGGAGCTCTTTAAGACCCGAAAAGCTCAGACCCACCTCTAAAACCCCGCCCCTCCCCCTTGGTGGGAAAAAAAGGAAAACCGGTCCTTGGCCCTTGCTCAATTATCAACCGATCCTCCGGCCGGGTTTGACGTCTGCTGAATACCTGCTCTAGGTTCACTGGTGCGATCACTGCATGTCGTAGTTGATCCGCATCAAACGTTTAATCCCATTAATCCTATGGCTTACGTACTACCTCCTTTGACATATCCTTTCGACGCGTTAGAGCCGAACATTGACGCCAAGACGATGGAGATCCATCACGACAAGCATCATCAGGCCTATATCACCAATGCCAACAATGCCTTAAAGGATCATCCTGACCTCGCGGCCAAGCCGGTGGAAGAGTTGATTGCCGATTTAAGTGCCGTGCCGGAAGCGATCCGAGGGGCCGTTCGAAACAACGCTGGAGGACACGCGAATCATTCCTTCTTTTGGAAAATCCTTGGTCCGAATGCCGGGGGCGCACCGACCGGTAAGCTAGCCGCGGAAATCGATTCTACTTTCGGTGGCTTCGAACAGTTTAAAGAAAAATTTCAAGCTGCTGGCGCTGGTCGATTCGGTAGCGGTTGGGCTTGGCTAATCGTCAACAAGGCGGGCAAACTGGAAATCGTCTCCACCCCCAATCAAGACAGTCCAATCATGGATGGCTTGAAGCCGGTGCTCGGTGTCGACGTCTGGGAACATGCCTACTATCTAAAGTATCAGAATCGGCGCCCCGATTATCTGAAAGCCGTTTGGGCCGCCATCAACTGGGAAGCGGTTGGCAAGAACTACGACGCCGCGGTTTAAGGACCTCGCCAATTTCGAGCAACACGCCGGTATTACTTCGAGACCGGCGCTTTCGCCTTGCCAGGCCCGGGATGCCCACCGCCACTCTTTGGGCGGCGGTGAACTTACCGGGCTTGGTGGTTCGGCGAAGCCAACGACCTGCATCGTTTCAGCCGTTTAAGGCGTGGAATGGAAGAATCGGTGCCGCCGACGAGTTCTCCATTTGATGATTTCCCACCCGTAGACCGAAATATCGCTGTATCGCCATTCTGCAACTCCTGAACTCCTGTAACTCCTGACTCCTGCCTTCAATGGCCTATATTAACGAGAACTATTTCAAGCTCAAAGCCGGATACCTTTTTCCCGAGATTGCTCGCCGAGTACGTCAGTTCAGCGAAGAAAATCCGGAGCTCGCCAAATCCTTGATCCGCTGTGGGATCGGGGATGTCACGGAACCCTTGCCCGCTGCCGTCATCGAGGCCATGCGTGGGGCTTTAGACGACCTCGGCCATCGCGATACCTTTCGCGGTTATGGACCAGAACAAGGTTACGAATTTCTCCGCCGCGCCATCGCCGAAAACAATTACCGAAAGCGGGGGATCAAGATCGAGGACGACGAGATTTTTGTCTCTGACGGTTCTAAGTGCGACTGCGGCAATATCCTCGATATATTCGGCCAGCAAAATCGTATTGCCGTGGTCGATCCCGTTTACCCTGTCTACGTCGACACTAATGTGATGGCCGGTCATACCGGTTCAGCGGACTCGTCGGGCGCCTATCAGGGACTTGTTTATCTCCCTTGCACCAGGAACAACGGGTTTGTGCCGGAAATCCCAAAGGAAAATGTCGACCTGATTTATCTTTGCTTTCCCAATAATCCGACTGGGTCGGTGGCCACCCGCTCACAACTCGAAAGCTGGGTTCAGTATGCGCTCCGCACGGGTGCAATCATTCTGTACGACGCTGCCTATGAAGCTTATATCACCGACCCCGAGATCCCCCACTCCATCTACGAAATCTCTGGGGCTCTGGAGTGCGCGATCGAATTTCGAAGTTTTTCAAAAAATGGCGGTTTTACCGGCGTTCGATGTGCCTTCACCGTTCTTCCGAAGTCCCTGCTGGCAGTGACTGCCAACGGCGAGAAGAAAGCGCTGCATCCTCTCTGGAATCGGAGGTTCAGCACTAAATTTAATGGTGTTAGTTATCCCGTCCAGAAGGGCGCGGAAGCGGTCTATTCATCAAAAGGGCAGGAGCAAGTGAGCGGCTTGATCGGCCACTATTTGGGTAATGCGGCCATCCTTGCGGAATCGCTTCGTTCAACGGGTTTGTCCGTTTTTGGGGGATTAAACGCTCCCTATATTTGGGTGGAGGTGCCGCCCGGTTACACCAGTTGGCAGATATTCGATAAGATGTTGCGAGATATCCAAGTGGTAATCACGCCTGGAGTTGGTTTCGGAAGCCAAGGCGAAGGCTTTTTTCGGGTCTCCGCCTTTAACTCGCGCGATAATGCCCGGGAAGTGGGGCGCCGCTTCAAGGAAGTCGCGTGGTAGGTGCCGCGTCGTACCTCGGAAGATACGCGTGATTCAGCCTCAAATCGCCATCCTCGTCCTGGTGATTATCTTCTGCAGCGCCTTGCTAGGCATGCTGATCAGTCGAATCTTACCGCAAAGTCACTTGAGCGATCAGACGAGAGCCGTGGTCATTCTTTCGACAGGAGTGGTCGGCTCGCTGACCGCTTTGGTGCTCGGTCTCCTGATCGCCGCGGCTAGCAATTCGTTTACCACGAAAAATCAAGAGGTGATTCAGATCGCCGCCGACATCATCCAAATCGACCACCTGCTGCGCCGTTACGGCCCGGAAGCAGATGGTTTGCGCCAACTGCTCCGCCAACATGCGGTGACGAGACTCCACGACCTTTTCCCGGGAAACAACCAGAAGGCTAACTTAAACGATCGGCAAACCGTGACCCTGTTGGAAGAAATGCAGGACAAACTGGTTGCCCTGGTGCCAGGCAACGCAAACCAACGCTGGCTGCAAACCACCGCCCTTCAACTGGTCAGCACCATCGCGGGAACGCGATGGCTTTTGGTCGAACAAATCACCATTGGCATCGCGGTTCCGTTGCTGGTGACAGTGGTGTTTTGGCTGACCCTCCTCTTTTTAAGCTTCGGCCTCTTCGCGCCCCGAAACGCCACCGTTGTCATCGCGCTTTTCCTCTGCGCCTGTGCCGCCGCCGGCGCCATCGAGATGACTCTGGACTTGAATGCGCCTTTCCAGGGACTGATCCGAATCTCCAGCAAGCCGATGCAAGATGCCGTCGACGAGATCAGGCGCTAGTCAATGGCGAGCGCACCTGTTCTCCGACGGGATTGACTTAGATCGGGTGGGATGTCACGGGCCCACGGGGAACTTCGTTGATCACTTCTCTGTCGTTGCGCCTGGGAAATACAAAGTATCGATCAGGAATTTTTCGTACTTTTCTTGATAGTTCTTCGTCCATTCTTGCCGGGCCTGTTCCCAGGTCAGCTGCCGGCCCTTTTCACCTTCAACCCACTTGTACTTCCGGATCTCTTCTTTAATCAGATAAGTGATCCGGTAGAAAGGATCGGAATACATGATCGGGGGAATTGGAACATGTTCCTCAGTTTCCAAAATTTCACGCATAGCCCCTCAATGAACCACAGATTCGCTCGCCCTGCCAAGAGCTCAAACCCCGCTTGTCCAGGCTGCGTTAGACTCGATATATGTGGATCGAGGGCCTACCCCGCAGGGGGTAAGAACCCAGCCCACAGGGTTTCAACCCTGGGAACCCGCAAAATAAACGGTTCGTCCTGAAGCTGAAGGGGCGAGAGATGCGGGTACCAGATCAAGCTCGCGGGTATTGCCGCGCAAAGTCATAGTGCGGAATTGGGGCGTGCGACAGTTGGACCATCGGCCCCTGCTTCCGTCTTGTTAGGACGTTCGATCTGGCGCCCCTTTCAGGGCGCGTCGCTTTTGGTGGCCGATTCCCAGGGTTGAAACCCTGGGCTGAGTTCTGTAGCCCCTTCGGGGCACAAAACAAAGGCCCCAGCCCAAGGATTCTGGCCGACACAATTCGGAACAAATCATCCTAGCCTTATCTTCACCAATCGGGACAGGTCAGACGTCGTGTAATAATGCCCAAAGAGGGCTGCCGATGGGAATCTTTTATCGTGAGTTTTCTCGGGTTTCGCCTGGATATCCGACCTGTCCCCAATTCGGACTGGTTTCGGCGAATGGGATTTTTGAAGCAGGATTTCAAACGTGCGGCCCTCGAAATGGCTCACTGGCATCTAATCTGAAATTTGAAAGATTAAGATGCGACTCCCGGAGTAACCTGCTCTTAGTTCCGGGACCACCACTTTTGCTTTCATTGAGTCCCTCCCCTTGACGACAGACGAACGACCACTCAACCATGAAGCGGAAACAAAAGTCCGATCCAGATACTCAGAAGGGCCGAGGGCACTTGGAAATTCAATCACCGCTTCCGCCGATGGAGGCGCGATCTGTCGACCACGTTCCAATTGGTGATGAATGGCAATATGAACCGAAGTGGGACGGGTTCCGCTGTCTGGCGTTTCGCGAAGGTTCAAAGATTGAACTTCAATCCAAGTCCGAGCAACCGCTGGCCCGTTATTTTCCCGAGTTGGTGGACGCACTGGGAGACCTTCGATCGAAAATGTTCGTCCTCGACGGAGAAATCGCGATTCCAGCGGCGCAGGGTTTTTCTTTTGACGCCTTGCTGCAACGTATCCATCCGGCGGCTTCCCGGGTGCAGCGACTGGCTGTAGAAACACCGGCCATTTACGTGGTCTTTGACTTGCTGGCGGCAGAGGACGGACGCTCCTTATTGAAGCAGCCGTTGAGTGAGCGGCGAAGCCTTTTGGAGGAATTCGCGAAAAGATACTTCGATCTGGACCGCATTCGGTTGTCGCCGGCGACTGCCGAGCTTGCCCAAGCCAGGAAATGGCTGGCGAAAACTGGGGCGACATTGGACGGAATTATCGCGAAACGTCGCGACATGGAATACCGGCTCGGTGAACGCGACGGGATGCAGAAGATCAAGAATTTCCGCAGCGCGGATTGCGTAGTGGGCGGCTTTCGCTACGCCACCGGCGCCAAGGTTGTCGGTTCACTTTTGCTTGGTCTCTATGATCGGGAAGGCTTGCTTCATCACGTGGGTTTTACCTCCGGAATTGCTGCCGCTGACCGGCCCGGATTGACTCGAACGCTGGAACCGCTGATCGAAGAGCCTGGATTCAGTGGAAACGCTCCTGGCGGACCGAGTCGTTGGAATCGGGGGAAAGAAAACGCCTGGCAACCGCTGAAGCCGAAGCTGGTGGTCGAAGTATGTTTTGATCATGTAACCTCCGGCCGGTTCCGTCACGGAACAAAACTGCTCCGCTGGCGGCCGGACAAGGCGCCCGAACAGTGTACAATGGATCAGCTCGCTCAAAAGCAATCCGATCTGCTACGGCTGCTGAAATAAGTTAGGCAGATGATCTCCCAATTGGCAGACGTTGCTAGAAAGCCAGAGTTCAGAACGCACGCCCGATGAACCGAATATTTTTTCTTTCTCCTGCTCATGCCGCCGGAAAGCGCGCTGCCTTGTTGACCCGACCAGGAGCCACCTTCGAACTGGCCCAGCAGGTACAAATCGGGGCAGCGCGGCTCGGCGACGTGTTTGCCTTCTGCAGCGGTCTCTACTTCAGGGGCAAGCTAGCTTATGCCCGTCATTTCGCCGAACCCCCGACAGGCGTTCCCGGAGTGCAAATCATCACGCCAACCCGGGGATTGGTGGCTGCGGAAACGTTGATCGGGACCCGGGAACTTTCCGAATTTGCCACGGTTCCGGTCGACTCCAATGAGCCACGTTTCACCGTGCCTTTGAAACAATCGATCCAAGGGATGTCCTCATTCGGATCGTCCGAAGTCATCTTCCTGGGAAGCGTGGCCACCGGGAAATATACGGATATACTTCTTCCGATCCTTGGGGAACGTCTGGTTTTCCCAGCCGATTTCACGAGCCGGGGCGATTTGAGCAGGGGCTCCCTCCTGTTGCGGTCAGTGGCCAGCAACCAGGAGCTTTATTACATCCCGGTCGCCCGGGCCTGCCCGCGCGCAAGAAAAACCGGATCAGAAAGAGGCTTGAATCCGCGGTGACCGGCACAGAGGTGACATCTAGCGACCATGACAAAGGGGGGGAAGTTACCAACAGACGAATCCACCATCCACCACGAGGTCGACGCCCGTGCAGAAAGAGGCCGCCTGGCTGGATAAAAAGATGGCCGGTCCGACCAACTCGTCGACGGTGGCCATGCGGCCCAAAGGAGTGTCAGCCTCGAACTGTTTGACCTGCTCTGCTACCTCCGGACGCACGTTCATCGGCGTCGCGGTGTAACCGGGACTGATAGAGTTTACGCGCACACCCCGATCACTCCATTCCATGGCCAAGCTTTTCGACAAGTGGATGACACCGGCTTTGGAGGTGTTGTAATGTGCCTGCAGAAGTCCGCGATTGACGATAATACCTGACATCGACGCGATATTGACGATCGACCCCTGTTTGCGAGGAAGCATCACATGGGCCTCGGCCTGGCACGAAATGAAAATACCGGTGAGATTAACGTCGAGCATCCGCTGCCACTGCACCTGGGGCATTTCTTCGGCGGGCGCGGCGTTTGCAATGCCCGCACAATTCACAGCCACTGAAAGCGGTCCCAATTGCTTATCTACGGCTCCCACGGCTTCATGAAGATCGGCGGCACGCGTGACATCGCCCCTCACGGCAAGAGCCAAACGGCCAAGAGCTTGGATTTGTTCAACCGTGGCTTCCAGTCCTTTGCTGGATTCCAGGTCGAAGCAACCGACCGAAGCGCCGGCTTCCGCTAGACCCATGGCGATCCGTTGGCCGATGCCGCTCCCGGCGCCGGTGACAAAAGCAATTTTTCCTTCCAGACTGAAGAGATTCATGATGTTCAGAAAAAAACGATTGAGAAATTAAAAGTTTTGGATGGCACCAGGGCCTGCTAGGCGGTGGCCAACTCCATGATGGCAACATTACTGGCCTCGCCCCGGGGCAAAATTCCCTGATTTTTTCCTCGAGCCAGTACTAACACCCGGTGTGACAACCCGAGAACTTCTTCCAGATCCGAGCTGACGACGATTACGGCCATGCCTTCACGAGCCAACCCGGCAATAGTCTCATAGATGGCGGCCCGGGCCCCCATATCAATCCCGCGGGTAGGTTCGTCGAGCATGAAAACCTTGGGTGAACGGGAAATCCATCGGGCGATAATCGCCTTCTGCTGATTGCCGCCGGAAAGAAAACGCATGACCTGATTGGCTTGGCCCTTGACGGCGAGACGCTTAATCGCACCCGTGGCAAAGGACGTTACTTTTTTGGGCATCAACCACCCATTCGGAGCCAGACGGTCAAAATTTCCAAGGGCCAGGTTGGTGGCTACGGTATGGTCGAGGACCACTCCTTGAGCCTTTCGATCCTCCGGGACCAGGACTACCCCGGCTTTGATCGCATCTTCGGGAGATTTAAAATGGACCGGTTGCCCCTCGATAGAAATGGAGCCGGAAACCAGCGGGTCAGCTCCGGCGATTGCGCGAACCAGCTCCGTCCGTCCCGCGCCGACGATGCCCGCGATCCCGAATATCTCGCCGGCTCGCACGGAAAAGCTGACGTTCCGAAATGCGCTTCTAGCGCCCGTCAACCCCTCTACCCGCAAAACTTCCTTCTCGGTTGGCTCGTCAAGCTTTGGGAAAATCCGGTCTACGTTTCGTCCCACCATGTTCTCGAGCAACACGTTGACCGGTACCTGGGCCGAAGAGTGAGTGGCCACCAATCGGCCGTCGCGTAAGACGACGATCCGATCAGCGATTCGCGCAATCTCCTCCAAGCGGTGGCTGATGTAAATAAAGCTGACCCCTTGCTTACGCAATTGGTCGATCTGGGCAAAAAGCCGTTCAGTTTCCTCACCGCCCAAGGCCGCGGTCGGTTCGTCCAGAATCAAAAGCCTGGCTTTGAGCGTGAGCGCTTTGGCAATTTCTACCTGTTGCTGGGCCGCTACTCGAAGGGTGCGGACCAGCGTAGTCGGAGGGACGTCCAAGCCGAGCCGCCGGAGCTGCTCGGCCGCACGTTGGTTCATCGTTTCTCGGTCGATGCGGCCTCCCTTCATCAAGAGGCGGCCGACGAAGACGTTCTCGGCGATCGATAGGTCAGGCAAAAGTCGCATCTCCTGATGGATCAACCCCACGCCGGTTTCGCTGGCTTCTCCGGGCCGAGTCGGAGCATAAGGCTGACCCTCCCATGTCATCGTGCCGCTCGAGGGCGGGTAAAGCCCGGCGATAATCGATGACATGGTAGATTTGCCAGCCCCGTTTTCTCCCAGCAGGGCGACGAGCTCACCTTCGTAAACGTCCAGGTCGATACCGGACAGGACTAAGTTGGTATCGAAGCTTTTGGCTATCCCGCGCAACGATAGCCTTGGCACCGCCTCGCCTAGGGAACCATCAGGTGGCCCGTCGGGAGTGGCGTTGGAGTTTGGTGAGCTCACGGCGTTGGTTCGGTTGCTTTAAGGGTGCTGACTGATGAAAGGGCCCACGTTTTCTTTCGTCGTCAGGACCGCTTCTTGTAGTTGCTCTTTTGGCAGTTGCTTGCCGTCGATGAGGTCCAGCGCCGAATCCAATGCCAGCTTACCCATGAATTGAGTCCGTTGAGTCATGGTGGCGTCCAGAGTTCCGTCACGAACCGCTTTGAGACCAGCGACATCTCCGTCGAATCCGAAAATCCAAACCTTGCTACCGACGTTGGCTACTTTTACGGCGTGAGCTGCACCCAGGGCCAGCGCATCCGCTCGGCCGAAAAACGCATTGATGTTAGGAAAGCGCTGTAACAGATCCTGGGCGATGGCGAAGCCTTCATCCTGCATCCAGGCCTTGCTAGGCTGCTTAGCCACCACCTTGAGCCCCGGACAATTGCCAACCGCTTCGGTAAAACCCTTATCACGGTCCATCTCAGGAGTAGTGCCGATCTGTCCTTGAATGACGGCAATGTTGGCCTTTCCACCGGTGACTTTGCAAACATAGTCTCCGAGTGCCTTGGCTGCTGAAACGCTGTCCGTCGCGATGAAAGTGTCGCCCGGGACGTCCGGAGCGTTCCGGTCGACGTTGATCACGGGAATATGGGCCGCTTTGGCCGCCTTGACCGGAACTCCGGCAGCGGTCGCTCCTGCCGGGATGTAAATGATCGCCTTCACGCCGCGGGTGATCAGGTCTTGGATTTGGTCAACTTGGGTTGCCGCGTCGCCTTTCGCGTCAGCAACGATGAGCTCAACGCCTTTGGCCTTGGCTTCGGCATCGACGGACTGCTTGATCTGGTTAAAAAAATCAGCCTGCAGGTTGGCAACCGCCAAGCCGACTACTTTTTTGTCCTGGGCTGAACCTGGAGTAGGAACGAGCAGGATGCTTAAAGCGGTAATGGATGCGGTGTAAAAGCATTTTCGGAGGAACATAGGGATATAATTGGGAGCGTTGAGGTTTGATTGGTTTTTGTTTCTTTAGGGTGAAATCTAGAGAGATGGTCGAAGGCGACGGAGTTCCGTTCTTTTGCGAGTCTAAGCACCTCGACGGCGGAGCGTATCGGAACTGACGGCTAGCGCAATCACTACGCCGATCACCACCTGCTGGATAAAGGGTGAAACGCCCGTGAGATTCAGTCCGTTGTGTAATACACCGATAATCAGGACGCCCACCACCGTGCCGCCGATGCCGCCGACGCCGCCGCTCAAACTGGCGCCACCGATCACGACGGCGGCAATGGCATCGAGCTCGTAACCAAGGCCAGCACTCGGTTGGGAGGAATCCAGTCGACTGGCCAGGACGATGCCGGCAAGTCCCGAAAGAAGTCCCGAAGCGATATAGACCCAGGTGGTCATCTGTCGGACACGGAGACCGGCCAGACGCGCGACTTCGGCGCTACCGCCGATGGCGTAAAGCCCGCGGCCCGCTGCTCGGTAGCGCAAGAAAACCCAACTTACGATTACCAGTAAGATGGCTAGCGTAACCGTCAGAGAGAGAAAGCCAAAATATCGAACCGTGGCAAAGCTGTCGAACCAGTCCGGATAACCGACGATTTGCCGCCCATCGGTGATGATGTTCGCCAAGCCTCGGGCGATCGTCATCATGCTGAGGGTGGCAATGAAAGCCGGGAGCTTCGCCCTGGTCACCAGCAAGCCGTTGACCCAACCGCACAAACCGCCTACCAAGAGGGCCACCACAACCGCCAGGAAGAGCGGAAGATTACAGTCGTGACTGAGCCATCCCAGGATCATCATGGAAAAGGCCAGGATGGATCCGACGGAAAGGTCGATGCCGCCGATGACGATCACCGCCGTCATCCCGATCGCCAGAATACCCAAAACGGTGACCTGGTCTAAAACGTTGAGCAGGTTCCGAAACGAGAGAAAGGCGCTGGTGGCAAAAGAGAATACCACCCCTAGCACGACCAGCCCGATCAAGGGACCTTGCACCCCAATGAGTTTACTAGCTAAGGCGGCGCCGCGCGACACCGGGGGAGAGATCGTCGGCGCTGCGGAAGCGCCTTCTTTTGACTGGGAGGAAGGCATAATGAATTTCTCGGCGTTAATGTTTTGCTAAGAGGTCGCGAGCGGTGGTCGCCAGACCGGGACCGTCGATGCCATAATGGCGAAAAATTTCCTCTTGGCTCCCGGTTACGGTGTGGTCGTCCGGGAAGCCCACGATTTTGAAAGGAGTGAAGATGCCTTCCTGAAGCAGCATCCCAGCGCAGGCCTCCCCTAACCCGCCGTTGACACTGTGTTCCTCCACGGTGATCACCCCGCCTGTTTCGCTGGCGGCTTTCCGCACCGCAACTTGATCGAGCGGCTTCACGGTGTGGACGCTGAGCACTCGGCACTGAAGACCATCCTTAGCCAGCAATTCTGCGGCTTCGAAAGCAGGCGCAACGGCTTCGCCGCACGCCAGAAAGCTCAAGTCCGTACCTTCGCGGATCAGCGAGGCTTTGCCCAGTTCAAACCCCGGTTCTAATCGCGGCAAATGCGGCATTCTTTTTTTGCCAAAACGGAGGTAAACAGGCTTGGGCAATTCGTAGGCCGCCCGCACTGCTTCCCGGGTTTCAAAGTTGTCGGCCGGCGCTACGATCGTAATATTATGAATCGCCCTCAGCACGGCATAATCGTGTAGCGAGTGATGGGTGGTTCCGAGGGCGCCGTAACTGACGCCGGCGCTGATGCCAACCGCATTGACCGGTCGGTTGGAGTAACAAATATCATTTTTGATCTGTTCCAGTGAACGCGCAGTGAGGAAGCAGGCGGGCGAGACCGCAAAAACCTTTTTTCCGGCCGCGGCCAAGCCCGATGCCACCCCTACCAGGTTTTGTTCTGCAATTCCGACCTCCACGATTTGGCCGGGCGCCGCTTTAGCAAACGGAGCTAGCTTTGCCGAGCCACGCGAATCGCTGGTGACCACCAAAAGATCAGAATCCTGACGTGCCAACTCCAAGAGAGTAGCGGCGAAAACTTCTAGATTTACTAAAGCTTGTTCCATTATGCCACCGCGGCTTGCGCTGCCTCCAGTTCTTCAATCGCCCGCTTGAATTCGTCGTCGTTGGGCACCCCGTGATGCCATTTAGCAACGTTCTCCATGAAACTGACTCCCTTGCCTTTGCGGGTTCTGGCTAATACCAAGCTCGGTTTGCCCGGACGGAAGGGGACCGACTCCAGCGTGCGGATCAAATCCCCGACATCGTTCCCATCACAGCGCTGCACCGCGAAACCGAAGGCTTCAAATTTTTCATCGAGAGGCGCCAATTGGCAGACATCTTCCGTCGAACCGGTAATCTGCAGCCCGTTTCGATCGACGATGGCGACCAGGTTATCCAATCGGTAATGGGCCGCTGTCATGGCCGCTTCCCAATTCGAACCTTCTGCCAACTCTCCATCGCCCAAAAGGGTGAAGACCCGGTAATCTTTCCGGTCCATTTTGCCGGCCAAAGCGATGCCTACGGCGACGGCCAGTCCGTGCCCAAGCGCCCCAGTGTTCTGCTCGACCCCGTTGACCTCTCGGGTCGGGTGACCGATGTAGGGCGAGCCGTAACGGTTTAATGTTTCCAGATCTTTGGCGGGAAAAAACCCCCGGTCAGCTAAGACGACGAAAAGTGCTTCCGCACAGTGGCCTTTGCTCTGAATGTAGTAATCCCGGTCTGGATTATGAGCGGTTTCTGGACTTACCCGCAGGACCCGGTTGTAGAGCACATTGAGAATGTCCAGACAAGAGAGGTCGCCACCAGTATGGCCAGTTCCGCACGATTTAATCAGCCGGAGCAGAGCTAGGCGGTATTGGACGGACTTTTGCTGAAGGTCGCGTTCGGACAGCATAATCTTGTAGGGAGGTAAACGAATCGCGGCAGGAATCTCAATTGAACACCTGAATAAAAATTCAATCTACGTTATTTAACACAAAATAGGGTGATTGCTGTTTTATTGTCAAGAATTCACTGAAATTTTTTTCAGGGCGGATTCACGGCTGACGATTCGATCGCCATGTTTTCGGTGGGTTGGGCATTGACCAACCTCTGCGCGGTATATTGGTCCGTGATCAGGGTATTGACCCATTGACCCCGTAGTGCCCCCAGGATGGCCGGGAATTTCTTCTTACCCCCGCAAAGAGCAACCGAACGTTGCACCCGCCGTAAACTTTCCAGGTCGATACCGATGACCCGGCCATCCAGAGCGCCCCTCACCTGGCGGCCCGCGGCATCATAGAAGCATAGACAGATGTCGCCCACCGCACCGCTCTTTTGCAGATCCTCCAGCTCCGCCCTGGAAAAGGTGTTTCCGCTGCTCGCCACTAACGCCGAGGGCTCGAGAGCACCGACCCCAACCAGGGCCAAGCTGACATTGGAAAAAAGGGCCACCGTCTCGCTCACCGAGCGGTCTTCCAACAGCACCTTGGCGGCGCGGGCGGAACCCACCAGGCCTGGGGCCGACAGAAACCGTGCCTCCCCGTGCACCAAACGGGCTAAGCGAATAGCCAGCCGGTTGGCGTGTTGCTCGGCAGAAGGGTTCCCGACGCCTCCCAGCATTTGCACCACCAAGCAATTTTCGGCCTTGGAGATGGGATGCATGTGATCGACCATCGACAGGAGCGTGGTGCTCCATGACGAGATCCCGATCACTTCTCCCGCTTTTAACGTCGACTCCAGGAATTGCGCTGCTGCGGAGCCGATGGCGCTGAGGACGGACTCCTCAGAATCGCGTACCGCGTCGCCGACGATCGCCTGGTGTAAAGAAAATTTCTGTTCGAGTAGATCTTCCAAATCCGTGAACGCGCCCGGTGGCGTCACTACCGTGGTTCGAACTATTCCAGATTCTTGGGCTTTCTTTAGCATCCGGGACACCGCAACCTGCGTGAGTCCAAGCCGCCGAGCGACCTCGGTTTGGGTTAGCCCCTCTTCGTGGTAGAGTCGGGCCACCCGAGTCATGAGCCTAAGATCTGAGCCGTGGTGAATCATGATCGTACATTAACCCGACGCCTTGGCATCGCTGGGATTAGCCGCCGGAGCGGTCTGAACGCCCGGGCGGAATAAATCGTCTCCAAGGACTTACACTGGCTCATTTGATTTGCCCGTACGCCTTGACCGAAGCCACTGCCCCATCCCAAAGGCGTATCAGCCGCTCGCGCTGCCCTTCTTCGAGAGCCGGAAAAAATGAATCGTGCGAGGCTACCACCTTGGCGATCTCGTCGGTGGAAGCCCAGAATCCGCACCCGAGGCCGGCGGCAAAGGCGGCCCCCAGACCTGAGAGCTCGGCCGTATGGCTGCGCAGGACGACTCGGTTAAGCACGTCGGCTTGAAACTGCATCAGCCAGTCGCTTTTGGTCGCCCCGCCGTCGGCCAAAAGGGTCTCCAGCCGAGAGCCAGCTGCTCGCTGCATCGCGTCAAATACATCCTTGATCTGAAAAGCAATCGCCTCCAAGGCCGCCCGCACCAAGTGTTCCTTGCGTGTGCCAAACGATAGTCCAACAATCGCCCCCCGCGCCTTTTCGTCCCAGTGGGGAGCACCCAATCCAGCCAAGGCGGGCACAAAATAAACTCCCTCGTTACTCTCCAATTCACTCGCCGCCTTGACCGCCGGTTCCAAGCTTTCTCCTCCGAGGAGTGCCAAGGCCCAGGAGAGACCGGAGCCGGTGACAGTGATATTTCCTTCGTAGGCATATTGGATTCGATCAAACTTCCAAGCAATGGTGCTTGAGATGCCTTTTTCGGCATCTTGTGGGCCTTCGCACAGGGTCATGAGCGATGAACCGGTTCCGTAGGTAGCTTTCACCTTTCCGCGTTCGAGCACTCCGTGGCCCAGCAACGCGGCGTGGGAATCCGCCAAAATCCCGCAAATCGGGATCGCTTTTCCCGTCGAAAGGACCGCCTCACCCAGCGATTCGTTGGAGGCCACCACCTCCGGCAAAGCTGAGTCTGGCACGCCAAACAGTCTGAGCAACTCCGGATCCCAAATACCCTCGGTGATGTTAAATAGCTGCGTTCGGGAGGCGTTGCTGAAATCAGTCGCGAATCGCTGGCCGCCGGTCAGTTTCCAGATCAGCCATGCGTCAACAGTACCAAGGCAAATATCTCCCGCCTCCGCCAATTTTCGAATCTCTGGACGATTCTCTAAAAGCCACTGGATCTTGCTGGAGGGAAATAGGGGATCCACTTGCAACCCTGTTTTAGTCCGAATGGTGTCTTCGAGGCCTTTCCTGCGAAGCGTCTCGCAAATATCGGCGCTGCGGCGGCATTGCCAAACGATACAGGGCGCCACCGTCTTACCGGAGTTTCGGCTCCAGGCGACGAGGGTTTCCCTTTGGTTAGAGATTCCCAGTGCCACCACCTCATGCTCCTTGCCTTGGGCTAAACAACCCTCCAGGGCTTTTCGTGCGGCCTCCCATATTTCCTCGCCAGACTGTTCAACCCAGCCGCTTCTGGGGAAATCGATCGCCAAGGGCACCGAATTTCGGGCCAGCAAGTTAGTTTGGCGATCCACTAGGATCGCCTTCACGTTGGTCGTTCCGGCATCCAGAGCAAGAATGGCTTTCATAACTTTCAGGCTCCTATTCCAAACTCCGACGGACGACTAAAGCCCGACCATTTTTTCTCTCTGTGAAAATGCCGCCTTGGGTATGTAAACAGAAGTGAATAAACATTTGGGGAATAAATATGCACGACTCGTTACAATCGGTGCAGGACTTAAATGCGATCGGTGCTCAGTTGTCAAGGCTAACCGCTCTTGCCGATTCGGGTTTTTTGCCAGGCCCTTTTCGGTGGTTCGGAGTCGATCACCACCTCAGGCGCGAAGGATTGCTTCCGCGCTGAATTGGTCGGTAATCAAGACGTCGACCCACTCTCCTCGTAAGGCTCCGAGGATAGCTTGATGCTTTCTTTTGCCGCCAGCGATACCCACCACTTTTGGAATGCTTTTTAGGTGTGCCCACTCGACGCCGAACACCGTGGCGCGCAGCGGGTTGATCTCTTCTCCGACAGCATTGTAAAAACGCCAGCAAACGTGACCCACAACTCCTTTTGCTTCCAACGCCCGAAGCTCGTTAGTCGGAAAACGATGACTGCCGTTGCCCAGCCAGGACGAGGGTTCTACTGGACCGATCTCCACTAACGCGACATTGATCCTGTTGAATAGAGTCATCGTTTGCCGAACGCACGGGTCTTGCGCCAGCACGTCAGCCGCCGCCTTTGAATCAACGATTTCTGGCGCCAGCAAAAAATGCGCTTCCCCCTGAACAAGGCCGGCCAACTGCCTCACCACCTGGTAAGCGTATTTCTTACCCGACGGATCAGGTGGCTCGCCCACCATCTGGAGCACGTGACAATCGGCAATTTTCCAGATCGGGTTCATCTGCTCCACCATGGACAACAGGGTAGCGCTTCCAGAGGAGACGCCGATCACCTCTCGCGGCTTTAAGGTCGTCTGCAAAAAATGGGCCGCGCTGGCGGCCAAGGTTTTTTGCACACCTTCTTCAGAATCGGTGTCGGCCCGGCCAATGATCACTTGAGTTAGTCCGAATTTTTGCTCCAGAAGTTCTTCCAAATCAACAAAGGTTCCTTCTGGAGGGATCACATTAATCCGGACTATTCCTTGGTCCTGAGCTTTCTGAAGCAGGCGACAGACCGTTCCTTGGGACAACCGAAGTTTGCCAGCGATCTCGTTTTGGGTCCAACCTTCCTCGTGATAGAGCTGAGCCACCTCAGCCATCAATCGGGCGGGACAACGCTCGCGCGCTGCCAAATTCGCTTCTGCGTCAGGGACCACGCGACCTTGAGGCAAGAACCTGGACAAATTAATTGGATTGACCACGGGCGGAAATGGGCTCAGACCGTCGATAGAATAATTATTCATGTACGTATAAAATATTAGAGGCTGCGGAGGTTAACCTTTTTCGTAGACACGTCAAATGGATTTTATGAGAAAATCCCCATTCCCTAAATATTCATACGAGTTTGTTTGGATATTTAGGGTGTTCGAAACTGTCGCCAAGCGGTCACCGGCTCGCTCGGCGCACTGAGCCCGTGAGTGTTTTTTATCGGCAACTGTCCGGATCAGCGACCAGCGGTTAGAGTGCCTGGCGCAGGATTTACCCTGCTCCCCGCTCTAGCGGCTGAAGAGATAAGGCTGGAAGCCTATCCTAGTGTGCCCGACATGGGCCCAATGTAGTCAAATGAAAGGAATTGACCGGAAGCAGTGATAACAACCGTAGCGAAAAGGCAAGGCACAGGCCGCGAGGCACTGAGCTGAAAGAAGCCATAGCAAAGACACGATCGTAGGAACACGAACGGGCAGTGAGGCCGCTTGCGGGCGAAGAGTATGCTAGGGAATACGAAATCCAACCGTCACCGAAAGACGCAAGAGGTAGAGCCCGACGACACGGGTCGAAACATTGGACACCTTACTCGGGGAGATCTGCCGGGCGAGAGCTCGGCAGAAGTCAGCAGAGGCCGTAGTAGTGAAGAAAGCCGGTGAAAGCCGGACGGAGCGAAGGGCCGAAGAACCAAGAGACAGACCAACTGAAAGAACTCTGGCAAAGCGGAGCGAGAAGCTTCCCGAAACAGTCCAGGAGCGAGCCAAGAGCACACTTCCGAGACCGGTCAGCACGGGGAGAGTAAAGCAGTGGACCTGCTTGAAGGAACCGAGCGATGGGAAGCGAGCCCGCACCAGGCGAGATACAGTGCAGAGGTGCTGAATGAAGTGACCATGGAAGAAGTGCTAGCGGCTTCACCCTGGCAGGACGCAGTGGGTTAACCCCCACTGCCGGGTTCAACCGCCGGATGCGGAAAACCGCATGTCCGGTGGTGTGGGAGGGTCACGGCGCGCAATCGTCGTGACCCGACCCGATCTGTTGGCCAGCCGTCCCGGCTTGCTCGGGGGAGGCCGCAGCAAGATGGGGACAGAAGCAATGGGGACACGTCAGAATGGCGCTGAGTTAAGAAGGATGTAGGCGACTTATTTTGCCCGGCTTCGCCGCAAAATCCCGCTCAAATTTCAAGGGCCGATGCGATCGTAGCCTGGCAGGAAGTGCCTGTGTCCGGAGAATTAGGACATGCCCGGAGAATTGGGGACAGGCCATATCTCGATTTTGACGACCCTAAGCGCTTTCGTCGCTCTGGGTGCTGTTAACGCCTTCGATCTGAAGCCCTTCCAGGGCTATTCGCAGGGGAGGTGCGGCTCCCAGGGTTAAAACCCGGCTAAAACCCTGGGCTGAATTCTCAAGCCCCTGCGGGGCGAAGAACCTTTCGGAATATTGCTTAATTTAGCACCATGGCGGCTGTTCGATGAAAAAGTAAAGCGGGACGCATTACCTACTACAGCTTCCAGCCCAATGCCCTACCCTGCCGGTACCTTGACCAGCAGATGGCCTTTTTCGTTGGTGGTGGAAAAGGTCGGCAGATCTCGATTCGCCGGGCCTTCGGTGACCTTGCCCACCGGGTCGAAGGTCGACCCGTGGCATTTGCAATAGAAAGAATGATCGCGCTCCGCTTTCAGAGTGCATTTCCGGTGGGTACAAGTTGAGGAGAGGGCGGTCAGTTTATCGCCCTTACGGATGACGAAGAATCCTAGGTCGCGGAAATGGTCGTACACCCCTTCGGCGGAATAATTGGTGAGCGGCCCGGCGTCGATCAACTTGCCCTCGGCCGCCTCACTGGTGGAAACGCTGCCCGGATTGACGGTCGCGGCAGCAGCGGCAGCCAACAGGAGGAATTGGCGCCGGTTCATCCACTCGGTTTGATTCTCTCGATCATCGCTCTTCATGTTCCCACTCTAATACTCAAACACCAGGCTGGTGACTACACCCCAATGCGCGTCGTTACGGGCGGTGGTGTTAAGGGGGAGTACGAAAGCGACTCCGAGTCGTGGCTGCACCCGGCCAATGGTTTTCAAGTTTGCTCGGAAGCCCACATCGGCAGTCAGGCTGCTCTCACCGCGATCGTCGTGATTCAGCGCCGCTTCCCCCGACAATTCAACCATGGGAATCAATTGCTGCAAACCGGGTATCGGCAATTCGTCGTGGGGAATGGTATAACCAAATACGAATCCGTATTCGAAGGTTGCCAAACCGCCATCCTCTCCTGGGCCAATCAGAGTGGAATAGCCGAAGATGGATTGCAGGGTGAAATGGTCACCAATCCTCAGATCGTTAAAGATTTTCGGGACGACCTCCGTATTCATGCTGACCGAGGAATTGGTCGGAATCCCTACCTCGACCGCGAGCCCGAAGGTCGAGTCGATCAAGCCATTGGAGGAAACATATTGATAGATCGGATAGCGAGCGCCGATGTCGATGTTGGTGAACCCTTCCGTAACACTGCCGGCGTCGACATCACGCTCGTAGGGAACCTCCACTTCCAAGGTTAGCAACCCGAATCCTTTTTCCACTTCTGCGGTGACCTGTTCGCTGTGGGTGTCGTTGCGGGAGGTGTGCAACCAATCGAGCCGGGCTTCGTTGGTCTCGAAGTCGGAATCATCGATTAAGAAAGGTTCAGGAAATACCCCCTGACCATAGCTGCTCCGATGATCCAGCCAACCAAACAAACCGTACCGGGTGCTTGATTCTGTGGTCGAGGAGGAAGCCGTCTGGGCGAGTGATAGGGAGCCAGCGCGAACCGTGGCGGTGGCGCCAAAAGTAATCCAGAGCAAGACGCCGAGCATTCCGGACACCTGATGGAAGCCGAGCTTACAATTTGGGTCCGAGCCTGGAGAATGAATCCTCTGGAGCGTCTTTTCTTTCATGGGGGCCGACCTTATCGGAAGTGCAACGAATCAGCTTGCGGTCAATTGCGAATTATTAGCGATCTTTTGCGCTGCCGCGGGGTGGTGGAAGGCAGCAATAATAGTGTGAGAGTTGGTGGCGGTAAAAACGGCTCGAGATCAAAGGACCGGACGCCTGTTTTTGCAGGGTCGCAAGTGACGGGCCGCGCAAGGTTTTCCTGTTATTGAGAATCAACTGCAAGAAGGAGTTGCTCCTGAACTCTCAAATTGGCACATTGTCGCCGTGCCTAAAACTGTGGAGCGGCAAATCGAGGGAAACCAGCGGACCGAAGCAAATCGGGCTCCAGTGTTTACGGAGCGCCCGGCTTGGCGTGCCATTGGGGATGGATGGCGCCATCTGCACGGCAGCGTGAATGGGGCGGGATTAAGTTTCGAATGGCACAAGTTCAGGGTTCGCCAGGAATTCAATTGGGGTAACAGTTTTCATCCCGGCAGTATCGAAGTCTGTCTGAATCGCGAAGGGAACGGCCGGGTCGCGTTCAATAAGCGAGAAGCGGCATTCACGCCTTTGACCATTGGTTTTTATAGGCGGGGCGACGAAATTTTGCCCGCGACGCGCCAGGCGAACGAAGAGCACCAGTTTTTGACGGTTGAAATGTCTTTTGATTTTTTGCGACGCCATTTGGGAGAATTTGTCACCTCTCTCCATCCCCTGGTGCGCGGTGTCGTGTCGGGTCAATCCGAGAAATCCGCCGTTGCGCCGACGACGCGACTGACTACCCGGCAATTGCAGTTGTTGGCGAGCCTTCAACAAGCGCCAGTGCTGACGATGGCCCAATCGGTATGGTACCAAGCCAAGGCTTTGGAACTGGCGGCCGAACTGTTTTTTATCGCGCAAGATGATCAGGAATTATTTTGTCACCGCCAGCAGCGACTCTCTGCTGAACGAGTCGAAAAAGTAACGGTGCTGCTTCGGGCCAGGTTAGCGAGCCCGCCAAGTCTTGAAGAAATAGGACAAGCGGCAGGGTGCAGTCCGTTTTATCTGAGCCGCACCTTTTCAGCGACGACGGGAAGGACGATCCCCCAATACGTGCGCCAACTGCGAATGGAACGCGCCGCCGAGTTACTCCGATCCGGCCGATTCAATGTCACCGAAGCAGCCTTGGAAGTGGGTTATTCGAGCCTGAGCCATTTCAGCCAGGCTTTTCATGACACCTACGGATGCTGTCCAGGACTCTATCCGTTGCGAACACCGACCCAGAGATCCTCGCTGAAGCGAAGACGATAGTTGGCTGGGATCAGACGGCACATTGTTGTCAAAGCAGGAGACCACGACGTAACTGGAGATTCGCGTGCCTTGCGAGTCTTTACATCGATAAGTTTATCAGGTCAGTTCGGCACGCCAAATGCTCTCCCAGTTCCAGAGGCTACGGTAGTTAAGATCCAAAAGCCTTGAATCCATGAGGCAAGCGAATATCGACCAAGTGCCCGGTCATGAAGAAACGATCGAAGCTCTTCGCCGCGCTGAGCAGAAATACCGGAGCATTTTCGAGAACGCCACCGAAGGCATTTTTCAAACAACCTCTGAAGGTAAATACCTGAGCGCGAACCCGGCGCTGGCGCGGATGTATGGGTATGATTCGCCGGAGGAATTACTTGCCGATCTGACCGATATCAGTGGTCAGCTTTATGTGGAATCAGATCGTCGCGCTATCTTCACATCAGCCATGCGCAGAGATGGGCGGATCGAGGATTTTGAATCTCAGGTCTATCGGCGGGACCGGAGTGTAATCTGGATTTCGGAAAATGCGCATGCGGTGCACGACGAGGTGACCGGTGAGCTCTTGTATTATGAGGGGATGGTTCAGGATATCTCCCGTCGGAAGGCCGCGGAAGAGGCGCGCAAGCGCGCTGAAGAAAACCTGGTTCGTTACGCTGAGGAGTTGCGAGTCAAAAATTCACAATTCAAAGCTGACCTGGAAATGGCGCGCGACATTCAGCAGGTATTTCTGACTCAGAATTTTCCGAGTTTTCCGCAAAGCTTGCCCCCGCAGGAAAGCTGGCTGGGCTTTTGTCATTGGTACCAACCGGCCGAGCAAGTGGGCGGAGATTTCTTTTGTGTCTTGCCGCTGTCAGACACAGAAGCTGGGGTCTTTATTTGCGATGTCCTGGGCCACGGACTGCGGGCTGCCCTGGTGACGGCCATCGTTCGTGGGCTACTCGAAGAATTGACCCCGATCGCCACGGATCCCGGCCGTCTGCTCTCCGAAATTAACGCCAGTTTGATCGCCATCTTCCGGCAAACGGAGACGCCCATGCTGGTGTCCGCTTTCTACCTGGTCGTCAACACGATCGACGGGAAGATGTGTTACTCCAATGCGGGACACCCCCAACCCTTTCACATCCATCGTCAGAGTGGCATCGCTGAGCCTTTGCGATTTCAAGGACCTCAAGGACCCGTCTTGGGAATTTTCCCGGCGGCCACTTATCAAAACAGCTACGGAAACGCTTTAGCGAATGATCTAGTGGTCCTGTTTACAGATGGGTTATTCGAGGTTGAAACCGCGGAAGACGATTATTACGGCGCCGACCGATTGCTAGCTGCCGTGCGCAAGCGAATGCACTTGGCCGCCCGTCAACTGTTTGGCGAGGTAGTCGCCGAAATTCAAGGATCCTGCATTTCCGGAAAATTCACCGACGATATGTGCCTGCTAGGTGTCGAACTCCGCCGTATCGGGTCGAGAGATTCCAGCCAGAGAGTAGCGTGAAAAAAAAAGAAGAGGTTTAACCACAGATTTCACAGATTACACAGATTAGGATTTGGGTTGGCGTTGGGGCGAATGACGTTGCGAGCGAGGGATGCTGTGGTCTCAACTGACGCTGTCTCTGAGAGGACCTTTTGATCAATCCTTCTTGAGGACAAATCGTAAGGATACGCGCGTTACCCGGCCAAATCGTCACCCTCCCAAAAGCCAACCCAAATCCTAATCTGTGTAATCTGTGAAATCTGTGGTTAAACCTCTTCTCCCCTCCATCATGCCCCCAATCTCATATCGAAGGCGAAGATCTGGGGTTCGCCGATTTCGACTTCCGGAAAGTCAACGTGATTCGGGTTAAGGAGATAATTCGGTTCACCCGTGATGATGCTGGGCACGCGGAGAACCGCATACTTGTCCCTTTTGATCCATTGATCTCCAAGTTCTTGCGTCTGCTGCCGCTGACGGAGATTACCAGAAGGTTCGGGAGCGGTGATCAGATCCGGTGGAATCTTAACCGCAAACAAGACGAAGCGTCCGTTGAGCGCCTTTCGGCTGCGGGTGTGGACCAACGTTTCTAAAGCGCACAAGGCGATCGAGGAACAAGTGTAAACGACCGGTATACCGGCTTTGTTCCAACGTCCGGGGTTCTCGGCCGCTCCTTTGCCGCTAAAGGCTACTGTACGTTCCCCATATTTGCTTCGAGTGATGCGCCAGGCGCGGATCAAGTCTTTTTCCACGCGCCAGAATGATCAAAACACTCCATGCTCGATTCGCCCCAGAAGATGGTCGACTTCCTTCATCCCGGGAGCAGTGTCGAGCAAGGCCAATGGACTCATGTCGGAAAAATCTGGCTCCGGGGTGTTGAACCAGTTACGCACGGTTTCAGCATCGCCCAAGACATCCAGAGCATGTTCGTAGAGAACCGCCAAATGGTAGAGAGCACTTGATTCCCTCGAAGTGAGCTTGCCTTCCCGACGGCGACGCGTGAGGGTCCTCGGATCGATCCCGACGACGCTGGCGAAGACGGAACCGGAAACGCCGAACAGCTTGGCCAAATGATCAAACCATCCGATCTCGAGACCTTCTCTGACCGCCGCCTGCATGGCGATCGGATCGTCAACCGCCTCTTGGATTTTCCGATCGAAACTGGTAGTCATGTCAGCAATATAGACAAATGGCTAGAGTTATCAAGACAAATGCTGGCTTAGGATTCTCCGGTCGTAGTAAAATGTATAGAGCTTTAAGTGAGGACGATTTTCTCGCGGGCCAGAACGCTGCTGACGGCTTTTGAAAGATCGCTGCGGAGCTGGGCCCAATCCTGATACCGGTCCGTCCAGGCGCGGAGTTGCAAGGCGACCGCACCTCCCGTAAAGCTGAGCACGTACACTTCCGGCGACGGTTCTTTCGCTAC
Organism: uncultured Verrucomicrobiae bacterium; assembly: GCA_963808535.1. Lineage (GTDB taxonomy): Bacteria > Verrucomicrobiota > Verrucomicrobiia > Chthoniobacterales > JAFAMB01 > JAFAMB01. The sequence continues at coordinate 140,972 of CAWEGF010000010.1, forward strand.
GCCTACCTGATTGACAGCCGTAAGTTTTAATAATTCGGTGACGTGTTCAATATCAGCACCGGCTGTCACGCTGACAGAAATCTCAACCGCTCTCTTTCGGTCGGAAAAGGTCCAATTGGTTACCTGGCTCGAAATCAGCAGCCCGTTGGGGACAATGATCTCGGAACCATCTGCCGTGCGAATCACACTGGCCCGGATACCGATGTGCTGAACTTCGCCCACATTACCACCCACTTCGATGGCGTCACCGATTTTTATCGGGCGTTCAAATAGAAGAATAATTCCGGAGACAAAATTGTTAAAGATGTTCTGCAAGCCGAATCCGACCCCGACACTGAACGCTCCGGCAACGATGGTGATTTTGGTCAGATCGATGCCGAGTGCTCCCAAGGCCATGAAAAAGCCAATGACCAGGATCACGTAGTGAAGCATGGTGGAAATGGCGTACGGAATGCCGCGGGCCAGACGGAAGTGTTGGTACACGTCTTCTTCCAACAAAAACCGCAAAAACTTCGAAACCAGGACGGCGCCCCAAACGGTGATGAGGAAGGCGATAATCCGGCCTGGAGAAACATTCAGGGAACCAAGATCGAAATTAGCGTTGAGGGCCGCTTCACCGGCCGAAATCAGCGGTTTTCGCAATCCGAAAAAGTTCAAGGTCAGATTCAGCCAGAACAAAATGGCCAGCGCTTCCAGGCCCAGGCAAATTCTTCGCTGCAACATCACCCGGTAGAGCCGCACCACCCGGAAGGAGTTTAGCGGTCGCACCTGAAGTCCGACGACAATCAAGCCTTCCAGGATACGGATGGCACCATAAAGCGCAGCGGCCGCGAATATGCTTTTGAGGAAAATGACTCCCAGAACGTTACTGAGATTGACGTAGCCAAATAGATTGGCGAAGAACGCGGCCGGCAAAACGACGCACCCGATTTTCGCTATCCAGCGAATCCTCGGCAAAATGCGATCACCGATTTCGGCCCCGGCGGTTTTGAGATCCGGACTTCGGAGCAGCCACCAGAGAAAGATAGTGGTTCCGACCAATTCTCCTACATAGACGAATCTTGAAAAATCGGCCATTGAGGCGGCCAGGATTCGCACCTGACTGACGACATAAATGATCACCAGCGCATTGAGGATCGGATAAAGTTTTCGGTGCAGCAGGCGCCGAAGAATCAGGATGGTCGGGATCAAAACGACGCCGCCCATGAACGCCTGAATCAGACGGGGTGCTTGAGGATAGATTGAGGGAAGGAACAGGATCGAGAGCGCGAAAGCGGAGGAGATCGGGAGATCAAAGATCGGCATCGCCCGCGGCAAGTCTTGAATTTTATCCGGCGCCTTTCGGATTCGGCGGCGCATCCACTGAAGAGCGACGGAAATGACGAGAATCGTCAGCGCGTGAGAAAGGAAGGTAAAGGGGAGTCTTTCAGTGAAGGCCATCGACGCCTTCATCAGCGTGGAAGAGGAACGTCCGACCTGGTCTGACCAATCCTTGCCCATAACAGTTCCCAAGCTCCAGAGGGGCGGACTGTCCCTTACGAGAAGAGATTTTAGCGCGTTGGTTTGCAGTTTCTCCACCGACGTTAGGGCCGTTTGGACCCGAGTTTGTTCTTCGGATAATCGCGTCTGGAGAGTCAAAACATTGGCCCGAATGGATTCCACCATCTTGCGAGTTGACCCGATGGAATCCGTGGTGCTTTGAACGCGTTGTAAAACGGCCGGGGGTGTATTAGGCTGTTGGGCGGCGGTCAGAGTCGCCTGCCAGATCTTGTCCAATTGATCCAGCTTGGCGATTTGTCCCTCTAGGTCCGTGGCGTAAACCGTCAGTTCGCGACTTGAAGCCTCCAGACTCTTGCGAAAATTATCCCAGGTCACCGTTATCCGGTAAAGCATGTCGAGGGATTGGCCGACCATCGAGAGTCGCGTATCGTCTGAGGTCCTGGCCTCGATCTCATTAGTCAGGTTCGCGAGGTTACTGGCGACCGGGTCGGTGTTGGATTGATCCTTCGATGCGCTGGCGTTGATCTCCTGGAGCGCCGCCATGGTCGACTCCGCTTCTGTAGGCGCTTTGGCCAGAGGGATGGGAGTAGGCCCAGGAGTCGATGCCGAGGGCGACGGAGAAGGTTGCTGACTGCTAGCCGTACTCAGGAAGCAAACTGTGAAGAGAAGGAGAAGCACGATTCGCATAGCAATCACAGAGTTGGAAGCATTAAGAGGAAAGAGGTTTAACCACAGATTTCACAGATTACACAGATTGGGAAATCGGTTTAGCGTTTGAGCGGGTGACGGTTTGGGGAGATAGGACGCAACGATCAGCAACTGCCGCCAGGAAATCTTTCGGAAAAGAAGCCTGAGATGAGCCTTTCCTTTCGCCCATAGTGTTTATCCGCCAAAACGCCAAACCCATTTTCTTAATCTGTGTAATCTGTGAAATTTGTGGTTAACCCTCTCCTCTTTTAAGCTATCTTCTGGCACGAGTCTCTGCTCTTCCCTACTTGATCAAGCGCCAGCTTTGGTCCAGACTTGGCCGGTGCGTATCCTGCCCAAGATTGGATCCAAGCTCCAACCCTGGTGCTGCGTGATCCTGCTGGCCATCTCCGGAGCGCATGTCCTCGCCCAATCACGATCCGACGGGGCGACAGATATCGCGAAGTACGCGATCAAGTTACCTGAAAAATCGATGCTCAAGATCGATCCGAATATAGTCAAGAATTCGGTCAGCGGCAGGTATCAAAGTCTGGGAATGAATGACGGAACCGGGTCCGCGGTCAGTCAAAGGAACAGCATGGTAGCGGGATCGGGCGACTACGCCTGGAAGGTGGCCATTTCCACGACCGTTTTCTGGGTCGGCGAACAAGCGACTGAGAACAACCCGGTGGCCAACGACAAAAGCGCTTGGGATAGTGGTTGGATTGCAAGCTACGGCGGAACGGATAGTCCGAATGCCGAAGATCGGCAAAATTTTGTCCCGCTGAGTTTTGTGCCGCGACAGAATCCCTTCTATGTGGCGCTTCCTTACAATGACGTCGACGATCATCATACCAAGCCAGAAGCCGCCCAGGTTGTTCCATGGTTTAAGAATTCTTTCGTCCGAGATGGACAATCGGTTTGCAAGGGCCGGTGGGTGGCGATCCGGCATGGCTTGAAAGTTTGTTACGCCCAATGGGAAGATGTTGGTCCTTACCAGACGGATCACTGGCAATATGTGTTCGGGAACGAACGCCCGAGACCGAACCGAAATCGGGATGCCGGTCTGGACGTCTCGCCGGCTGTCCGCCAATATCTGGGGCTCGGCAATCTCGATTTCTGTGACTGGAAGTTCGTCGAATTTCTTCGCGTGCCAGCCGGTCCATGGGTGATTTACGGCGAGAACAATGTTTTCACCAGGCTACGGCGTCCGCGACCGACGTCCATCGTGGGCACGCCCCGCACACCTCCCTCTTTCTAACTGATCGCCCTTGGCCAATGGAGGGATGATGCTTCGAGGCGGTTTTTTCGCATCAAGCGAGTAAAGGAGCCACAAACCCGGAAGATCCAGGAGGCGAGAATAACCATTGCCGCCCAGAGGATCAGCGTTCCAAGGGCCGCCAGCAAAACGCTAAAATATTCGGTGTCGAACCAGTCCGGGAATGCTTTCCAAGCTACTAGAAAGACAGCCGGAGTCGAAACTGAAAGTTTTTTAGTTAGGTTCACTTTTAAAGGGCCATCTTTTCCAGATCCAGTTCAGCGAGTGACTGCGATTCTGGAGCAATAATCACTCCTTCGACCTATGGTGGTTTTAGTTGAGGGGGATTTATTACCTTTGCGAAAAACAGCAGCTTTGAGGGGCAATGTTGGTGGTATTCGAGAAAGCGTCACCACTTCGTTCGGTGGTGTTCCCTTCCTTAATCGTCCTTCTCACGTCGTCGTCCGTCGTTTTCGAGCTCTATCGGAACCCCGTAACGTCGTGTAATGCGTACACGATTTCTGCCGCACCTCCAGGGCGGTTTCGTTAGAAATATAAGCCCAGGCTAAAGCCCATAGGCGCTAACTTAATCAAAGCCTCGGCGCGGAATGTATTTCGTCCCGGAGGGACAGCAAGATCGTAGCCTGGCACGAAGTGCCTGGGACAGCGCCACCCTAAAGGAGCCGTCCCGTAGGGTACGGTATGATTCGTGCAGGTGTGCAGGTTTGCGGCACCCGATTCGGAAAATTGCAGGGAGGAAATTTCGAATGCGGTATCGCTAAGTATTAGCCTTCCTAGAGAAACACGACGCACATTTCGCCGAGAAATACGTATTGGGATCAGCCGCGCATACCGTACCCTACGGGACGGTTCCTTTGGGGGACGCTTTCCCAGGCACTTCGTGCCTGGCTACAATCAGCCTGTCCCTCCTGGACAAAAGCCATTAGCCCATCGAAGGGCCTCGCATTAAATTAGCGCTTATGGGCTAAAGCCTGGGTATGCTTTCATGGCCCTTCAGCCCGCAGTATGTGGCCAAACACTCAAAGGGGCTCTGGCATCATTGCAGGGGTAAAGCGGAGCCTGCCTCAAAGACGTTCCGAGTTCCGGAGGCAAAGCAAGGACGCGGCTCTCTCGGAGCTATCCTTCACTTTTTATCGCGAGGACCAGCTTCCCCCGAGCAATCTTCGAACGGAGTTTTCCCTGATAGGCGGCCGAAGCTTCCTCAAAGGGAACCACGGCGGCCACGAAGGGCTTGATGCGCCCTGCGGTCACCAGGTTGGCGATAGTGATCAGCTGTTCTCGATTCGGTTCGACAATAAAAAAAGCTTTCTCGATTCGTTGGTCTTTCGTTCCTTCACTTTGGGCCGCGATGGTGACCACTCTGCCCCCGGCTTTGACCACGTCCCAAGAGTCCCGCAAGGTCGAGCCGCCGACCGTGTCGAAGACCAGATCCACATCTTTGACGATTTCTTGAAAATGCTGGGTCCGGTAGTCGATCACCTTATCGGCTCCGAGCTGCCGGACAAATTCAAAATGCTCCGCCGCGGCGGTGGTGATTATTTGGGCGCCGATATTACGAGCCAATTGAACGGCAAAAATTCCGACCGCTCCGGCTCCGCCATGGATCAACACCCGCTCCCCGTGCTGGAGATGCCCGCGGTCAAATAACCCCTGCCACGCTGTCAAGGTGCTGATGGGTAACGAGGCAGCTTCCAAATGCGTCATCCCCCTTGGTTTTGGCGCTACCCAGTCCGGTCGGGTCAGACAATATTCAGCTGTCGCTCCATCGGCGAACCAGTCATTCATTCCATACACTTCCTGACCGACTGCTATCCCGGTGACACCTTCGCCAAGCGCAGCAACCACTCCGGAAAATTCGTGCCCGAGAACGGCGCCAAGCCGTTTAGATCCGCTTTGGGTATGAGTGGTCGGATACCAAAGAAGTTCTGTCGGAATCACACCAGCTCCGTAAACTTGGACCAGCAACTCGCCTGAGCCTGGCTCCGGAAGATCCACCTTTGCCTCAACCAAGGCGGGCAGCTCCTGGGAATCATCAAGACGCATTGTTTTCATAGATTCAGTCACCTTCCGGCGGTGAGCACACCGAACGGGTCCGCTCGAACTGGACCGTAGCGTGGCCAATGCCGTGACTCTTACTCAATTCGTGGCAGACCGTCATCAAAAGGTGATCATCGCCTTCCGATTGGGGTTTGACCAAGTGGACGGTCAGCGCGGTTTCGGTCGTGCTTAGGGCCCAGATATGCAAATGATGAAAATCGGTAACCCCTGGTAAGCTGCGAAAATAGTTTTGCACCCTTGGAACATCGATTCCTGGCGGGACAGCATCCATCGTCATATCCAGCGAGTCGCGTAACAAACCCCAGGTTCCCCAAACGATGATGGCGTTAATTACGAGGCTGACCAACGGATCGAGCCATGACCAGCCCGAAACGAGGATCGCCAGACCCGCGACCACTACCCCGGCGGATACCGCGGCATCGGCAGCCATGTGCATGAAGGCGCCTTTGATGTTCAGGTCATTTTTTTGCCCGGAAGCGAATAACATGGCGGTGATCCCGTTGATCGCGACACCAACGGCGGCAACGCAGATGACGGTTATTCCGTTGATTTGTTCGTGCGTCCCAAAACGACGGATCGCCTCCCAAGTGATCCCGCCAACGGCCACCAGCAATAGGATCGCATTAGCGAGCGAAGCCAAAATGGTGCTGCGCCGCAATCCATAGGTATACCGCGCGGTGGGTTGACGTCGAGCGAGCACGCTTGCTCCCCAGGCCATGATGAGACCCATGACGTCACCCAAATTGTGCCCGGCGTCCGCCAATAAAGCCAGCGAGTGGGCCGCAAGGCCAAATAGCACTTGGGCGAAAACGTAGACGATATTCAGCGTGATACCGATCGCAAAGGCCCGCCCGAAAGAAGTTGGCAGATGATGGGTATGACCCGAACCGCCGTGCGAGTGGTCACTTTCCGTGGCTAACTGCGGATCTGGAGGGTTCATCGGCGTCCGAATAATACCGCACTGGTTGAAGGCTGGAAACGGAGACCGACGATAAACTGCGCTTTAATCGATGGCGGCGGGCGGAGCAAAACGCTAGTCGCCTCCCTTTTCCTCTCACACCCAACTCTTTGCTTAACCGCTCAGTTCTTATTGATCCAGACCGCCGAAGCAGAGGTATTTTACCTCGAGAAATTCGTCGATGCCATAACGAGATCCTTCACGACCAAGTCCGGACTGTTTCATCCCGCCAAAGGGAGCGACCTCGTTGGAGATCAAGCCGGTGTTAATGCCCACCATTCCATATTCGAGCGCCTCGGCCACTCGCCAGATCCGACCCACGTCGCGGCCAAAAAAATAGCTGGCGAGACCGAACTCGGTGTCGTTCGACATTTGAATCGCTTCTTCATCCTGGTGAAACCGGAAAAGTGGAGCCACCGGACCGAACGTTTCTTCCCGGGCTACTTTCATCTGGGCAGTCACATCCGCGAGCACCGTCGGCTCAAAAAACGTTTGCCCTAGACTGTGCCGTTCACCTCCGAGCAAGATCCGCGCACCCTTGGAGATGGCGTCCGAGATATGATCCTCGGCCTTCTCGACGGCGGCTTCATCAATGAGAGGACCTTGAACCACGTCAGGCTCTAAACCGTTCCCTACTTTCAGTTTTTTGACCGCGGCCACCAGTTTTTCGGCGAAGGCGTCATAGACCCCGTCTTGGACATAGATCCGATTTGCGCAGACACAGGTTTGACCGGTGTTCCGGAATTTCGAAATGATGGTACCCTCCACGGCGGCGTCGAGATCGGCGTCGTCGAAGACGATCAGGGGCGCGTTTCCGCCCAATTCCAACGAAAGCTTCTTGATGGTATCGGCACTTTGACGCATCAAAAGCCGTCCTACCTCTGTTGACCCGGTAAAGGTGATCTTTCGCACATCGGCATTGGAGGTCATTTCACCACCGATCGCCCGCGGTTCTCCCGTCAAGACATTGAAGACACCTGGAGGTATTCCCGCGCGTTCGGCGAGCACGGCCAAGGCAAAGGCCGACAAGGGAGTCGATTCGGCAGGTTTTACCACCATGGTGCAACCCGCCGCTAAGCCGGGACCAGCTTTGCGGGTAATCATGGCGGCCGGAAAATTCCATGGCGTGATGGCGCAACAAACGCCGATTGGTTCTTTGACGACCACCAAGCGCCGGTCATTCCACGGCGAAGGGATAGTGTCACCGTAAACTCGTTTTCCTTCCTCGGCGAACCACTCGATGAACGAAGCGGCATAGCTGATTTCCCCGCGGGATTCGGACAACGGTTTTCCTTGTTCAAGGGTCATGATTTTGGCGAGGTCTTCCAGGTTCGCCATCATCAAATCGTACCATTTTCGAAGGAGAACGGCGCGTTCCTTCGCCGTTTTCCGACGCCATCCCGGCCAAGCCGCTTTTGCCGCGGCAATGGCGCGACGCGTTTCGGCGGTTCCCATTTCAGGAACGTCGGCCAGGACTTCTCCGGTCGCGGGGTTGTTCACCGGGAAACTCTTTCCGTTATCGGCTTTGCACCAGTGCCCATCAATGTAAGCCTGCTGGCGAAAAAGCTCCGAATCGTTCAGTGAGAGCGAGGTCATAACTAGTGGTATTGATCGTGGTGGTGGTAGTGAAAAAGCGATGTGCCGAGAACCAGGTCTCCCATCTCAAGAAGGTCAGGCGTTTTCACTACCACCATCCCGCACTCTACCACCCAACCGCTGGCGATTCTTCCTACTTCGTGGAGTACGCAATGCTTCCCGCTTTGCCTCAAACGAGCGCCGGAGTGATGGAGTGATGGAGTGATGGAGTCTTGGAGTGATGGAGTGATGGAGTGTTGGAGTGTTGGAGTGTTGGAGTGTTGGAGTGTGGCGGTCAGATCTCACGGTTCCTCGACATCCCCAGGCAAAATTCGAGACGAAGGACGAGGAGAGCAAAAAAGGGGAATAGCTTCACACTCCAACACTCCATTCACTCCATCACTCCATCACCTCTCCGCTCCATGACTTTGCCCCAGATTTCAGGCTCTTCACTAACACCATCACTTCCCCCGACACCATCACTTTCCCCCTCATCCGCCGGCCAGGAATTGTTTGAGCCGTTCGCTCTTTGGCTGATCAAAGACCTGAGCTGGCGATCCTTCTTCTTCGATTCGGCCCTGATGAAGGAAAATGACGTGGTTGGAGACGTTGCGGGCAAAACTCATCTCGTGAGTTACCAAAACCATGGTTCTGCCCTCTGAGACGAGTTTTTGGATGACTCGGAGGACTTCGCCGACCAGTTCCGGATCGAGCGCAGAAGTTGGTTCGTCAAAGAGCATCACTTCCGGATCCATGGCCAGAGCTCGGGCAATAGCCACCCGCTGTTGTTGACCGCCAGAGAGATGAGCCGGATACATTTTTTCAATCTCCGGACTCAATCCCACCTTGGCCAAGTCGCGCCGAGCGCGCTCAATGGCCTTGGCTTTGGACAGACCAAGCACATGGACGGGCGCCTCGATGACATTTTCGAGAGCGGTGAGATGCAGCCAAAGATTGAAATGTTGGAAGACCATGGCGAGCTTGATCCGCATTTGGCGCAATTGGCCCGGATCCGCGACGATTAGTTCCCCTGCCCTGTTTGGCTGCAGTCGGATCGGTTCACCATCCAAAAAATATCGGCCGGCGTTTGGCCGCTCCAGAAAGTTGATGCAGCGAAGAAGAGTACTTTTCCCGGAACCGCTGGAGCCGATAATGCAGATCACGTCTCCCTCTTTCGCCCGCAAGGAGACGCCTTTCAGGACCTCGTTGGTGCCATATTTTTTGTGCAGATCTTCAACGATTAATTTGTCCATGAAAGTAAACGCCCATTTTGAGTGGCGCCAAGATAACCACCACTCGCAACGGGGAAACAGCCCAAGTCCCCGCTAAGCCTAGCGTTATTCCTCGACCGGGCACTAGTGCAAATAAGCCAGCCATTTGCGTTCGGCTTTCCGAAAAAGCCAGATGAGCGCAAAAGAAACGCAAAGGTACAATAGGGCAGCCATTCCATACGCCACAAAGGGCAGATAATATTCGGACGACGCGTTGCGAGCGATCTTCAGGAGATCAGGCACCGTGGCAGTCGCGGCCAAGGTTGTCGCGTGCAGCATCAGGATGACCTCGTTGCTATAAGCTGGTAAGGCCCGCCGCAAAGCCGAAGGCAGAATGATGCAGCGGTAGAGCGTCCACCCGGACATCCCAAAAGCGCGCGCTGCTTCGA
>CAWEGF010000011.1:0-72310 GCA_963808535.1 uncultured Verrucomicrobiae bacterium
CGGCGACCATCGGTTGAACTCGGCTTTGTCTTCCACGGCTTTTGTCATCCAGTCGGTTACCGGATCAAGGCTCTTTTCGCTCTGAATTCTCAAGAGCGGTTTGCAGAAAGATTTCGATCCTTGATCGAACTTTCAATTATCAAATGAAAGGCTAGGCCTGTCAAAGCGGAGTGGTCAATGCCCCAAAGAATTCGTTCTTCTTCCAATGGCACCGCGATGTCATTCCCTGCGGGAACAATCCGCGGGGTAAAGTCGGCAGCCGGTCGGGTGGCGGGAACGGAACCGGAGTATCTGTCGCCGATTACTTCTCCGCCTGGTGAACCATCCTTCTTCATCTCTTGCCGGATAGCTGCTTCGCCGTCTTTTCGATCGGCGTATAGCTCGACTCTCACCGCATCCGGATGAAGTCCCTGGAGAAAAACCTGGATAGCAAACCGGTGCTCGTTCCCGAGGGTCTCAATTGCTATTTTTCCAAATCGCAAAGAAGGCCACTTCTTTTCGAGATCTTGCTTCCATTTCGTGAAATGAACGCCGAAGGCGCCGTTCTGAGCGACGCGCCGCTGGTAGTTGGCCGCTGCCGGAACGTAATATTGCTCGGTGTAATTCCGCACCGTGCGGCTTGCCGAAAAATTAGGTGTTAATCGTGCCATGCTCCGCCGCATTCGCACCACCCACGCCTTTGGGATCTGCTGGTCGTTGCGGTCGTAAAATTCGGGAATGACTTCCCGCTCGAGCAAGTCGTAAAGCGCGTTCGCCTCTGTGGTATCCCAGCTTGGGTCGGATCCGTGTTCATTTCCATCCCCCAATGCCCAACCGAGGTCGGGGAGGTACGCTTCAGCCCACCAGCCGTCCAGTTCCGAGAGATTGATGCCACCATTGACCAGTACCTTCATCCCGCTGGTTCCGGAAGCTTCCCAAGGCCGCTGCGGCGTATTGATCCAGACATCCACCCCCTGCACTAAACGCTGGGCCAGAAGCATGTCATAGTCGCTAAGGAAGATAACATGAGGGCGAACTTCCGGTCGTTCAATGAATTGCATCCACTCCCGTATGAGGGCCTGCCCCGGTCGGTCTGCCGGGTGCGCCTTGCCTGCCATGATGAGCTGGACGCGGCGCTCCGGATTCATCAAAAGTTGAAGTAGGCGTTCCGGATCATGCAACAGCAAATTCGGCCTTTTGTAGGTGGCGAATCTGCGGGCGAAGCCGAGAGTTAGCACGTTAGGATCAAATAAGTGCTTTGCACTTTCCACGACCTCCAGGGAAGCGCCCGACGCGGAAAGTTGCCGCGGCAGATGAAGCCGCAGGTAATCAATGAGGGATTGACGATTGGCGGAGCGCATTTGCCAGAGCGATTCGTCAGGAACGTTTCCAATGTCTTCCTCCAAGGTTGACGTCATTCCCTGCCAACGATCCTTGCCACAAGCCGATGTCCAGAGATCATCCGCTGCTACCGAGTCCCAAGTCGGCATATGAACTCCGTTGGTGACAAATCCAATCGGAACTTCGTCTTCGGGCCAACGTGGGAATAATGGTGTAAAGAGGCGGCGACTGACTTGCCCGTGTAGACGGCTCACCCCATTGACTGCTCCACTGCCTCGCATGGCCAGATAAGCCATGTTAAAGGGTTCAACATCGTTCTCAGGATTTTGTCGCCCAAGTGCCATCAAGTCGCGAAACGAAATGCCGAGCTTTTCCCGCGCATAGCCGGCAAGATAGTGTTCCATGAGATCGGGTGCGAACCGGTCAAATCCGGCTTCGACTGCCGTATGAGTGGTGAAGAGATTGCCGACCCTGGTCACTGCTAGTCCGGCGTCAAAAGGTCGGCCACTCCGTTGCATGAAGGACCGGGCGCGTTCCAACACGGCGAAGGCGGCGTGCCCTTCATTCAGATGACAGACCTGCGGTTGGCAGTCGAGAGCCTCCAGCAATCGCCACCCGCCAATTCCTAGAATCAGTTCTTGTTTCAAACGCAATTCGGAATTTCCGCCATACAATTCACTCGTAATTCCCCGATGAACGGGAAAGTTGCTCGGATCGTTGCTGTCCAGTAGATAAAGGCGAACTCTGCCCACTTGGACTTCCCACGCCCGCAACCAGACCGAGTATCCGGGTAAGGCGATTTCCAGGCGTAGCCATGCGCCGTCGGTTCGACGCAATGGGGTGATCGGTAATTGTCCCGGATCATTGTAAGGATACAGCGCCTGTTGCTCCCCATTCTGATCGATCATCTGGCGAAAATAACCCTGCTGAAAAAGCAGCCCCACGCCGACTACCGGAACCCCTAGATCATCGGCCGCTTTGAGCTGATCACCGGCCACATTGCCAAGCCCGCCAGAATAGATCGGAAGAGCTTCGCTCAGCATAAACTCCATGCTGAAGTAGGCGATGGAAGTCAGGGGCGATTGAGGATAATTCTTTTGAAACCAGGCGTTCGATTCGAGGGCGCGTTTTTTCGCATCAATATGATTGTCCATCTCCCGGCGAAACTCGGCATTGGACAGCCAGAATTTGAGTTTTTCGGGTGAGATGGTCTGCAGGATGGTCCACGGATTTCGGGTCAGATCCCAGAGAACTGGATCGAGCTGGTTCCAAAGGTTATCGGTTCCATGATTCCACGACCAGCGTAGATCCAAGGCCAGTTCCACCAGTAAACTGTATCCATCCAACCCCCTAATCGCCGCTTGCTTTTCCTGAGACATATAACTAAAAACAAGAAAGTATTTTAATTATGATTCAACTTTCTGCCTCAATTCAAAATAGCCGTCCCAATTCTCGAAATCTGTGTAATCGGTGAAATCTGTGGTTAAAAATTCTTCTAGGTTTTCTTTTCCACTCCCAATCTCTTAAGAGCATTGAAACCGGCAATCACGTCGAAAAGTTCTTCGTCGATCGAACTTTGGCGCAGCCGGTAGAAGGTCCGGTTTAGATCGGTCGATAAGGAATCGATGTTCTTTTCGGCGCGCTGCATGGCGGCCAGGCGACTGGCATTTTCGCTGGCCAAAGATTCAGCGCATGCTTTGAAAAGCGAGATGAAAAGATATTCGCGGATGAAAGCATGAAACGTCCCTTCATCCTGGCCAAATAATTCTGGCCGGTTCCTGGTCGGCCATTTGATTTTCCCGAGATCTTTTTCCCACTGCCGATCCAGCGGCAGTAACCGTTGGAAGACCGGCTCGCATTGCGCGCCGGACTTCGGTCTGGTGTGGAAGACATAAACTTCGGCGCACCCGTCGTCTCCTTGCGCTTCACTGGCCAATTGCAGCTGTCCGACCAGAGGCGTAATTGCTGCCACCGACCCCGGAACGGCCAACCGACCGGCTAACGGAAAATTAGCCTCCGTTAAACGTGCACCAATGCGTTCACCGACCGCCCAGATTTTCTTTTCTCCCGGCAAGCTAGCTAGCGTTGCCATCGCGAACTCCGCCATCGCTTCGTTAAATTGTCCTACCAATCCCTGGTCTGAGCCAAAAACGATTGCGCCAATCTTTCCCACGCCGCCTTTCTGACGCGGCGCTGTCGCGACCCGCCATCCTTGGCGGAAACTAACTGCTAAGCCGAATTCAACGGAACGTTCGTAGTCGGCTAGCGCACCCACGGCCGCTTCGTACTGAGCGATGCTGGAAGCAGCTACCGCCTTCATCGTACGAACGACCGATCCGAGCTTCGCCGCTCCGTCGATTTTCCGTCGCAGGCTAGCTTGGGTATCGCTCATGACTCTTTTTGAAAGGGTGCCAGTGCTTGACGACCGACTTTCAGGATCGTTTCCCGGTCCGAGTCGCTGAGCTTGTCGCTCGAAACAAAGCGCTCTCTAACTTCAGCGGCAATCTGCGTGGAGGATGTGCAAAGAGCCCTTTCCGCTTCTCGCATTCGAGGGAGGGGGACCCGGTCAAACAATCCTTCCGTCAGCGCCAGCAGGACACTGATTTGCGCCACCACCGAGACCGGTTCGAATTCCGTTTGCTTAAGACAGGCGCGAATTCGCTGGCCATGGTTGATGATCTTGCGAGTGTTCTCGTCGAGGCTGGAACCAAAGCGAGAAAAGGTTTCAAGCTCCTCGAATTGAGAATAGGCCAGCTTAAGATTGCCGGCGATGACGTGATAGGCTGCCAGTTGAGCCTTACCCCCAACGCGGGAAACGGATTTCGCGACATCCACCGCGGGCAGCGTTCCTAACTCGAAAAGGGTAGGGGAAAGGTAAAGCTGGCCGTCAGTTATCGAGATCAGATTCGTGGGGATGTAAGCGGCGATATCTTGTGCCTCGGTTTCAATGATCGGCAAGGCCGTGAGCGAGCCGCCCCCGAGCTCCTTGCCCAAATGCGTAGCGCGTTCCAGAAGCCGTGAATGAATATAAAAGATATCACCCGGAAAAGCTTCGCGGCCAGGGGGGCGGCGAAGCAGTAGGGAGAGCTCCCGATATGCCCGGGCGTGCTGCGTCAGATCATCATAAACGATAAGCACGTCGAATCCCGCCTCCATGAAGTGTTCCCCGATACTGGTGGCTGCATAAGGTGCGATGTAGGCCAATCCAGGCGGGTCGTTGCCTTCGCTGACCATCACGACGGTGAAGTCCATCGCTCCGCCAGCCTGCAGTTCGGCGATCACCTTTGCCACCGCAGAAGCGCGTTGGCCGATTGCGCAGTAAATGCAGAGGACGTTCTGGCCGCGTTGGTTCAGAATGGCGTCGATGGCAATGGCCGTCTTTCCCGTCTGTCGGTCCCCCAAAATGAGCTCGCGTTGACCCCGACCCACCGGAACTAGAGCGTCGATGACCTTGATGCCAGTCTGCAGGGGAACCGTAACCGGCGCACGATCCATGATTGCTTTGGCATTCCGTTCGATTGGAAGACGTTGCCGCGGGCTCAAGAAGCCTTTTTTATCCAGTGGCCTTCCAAGCGGGTCTATCACCCGGCCTAGCAATTCGTCGCCAACTCCCACATCCATCACCCGACCGGTCCGTTCCACGTCATCGCCAGTGTGCAGGTGCGAATAGTCACCAAGCAAGACGACGCCAACCTCTTCTTCATCCACGTTAAATGCGATGCCATAGAGATCGCCGGGAAATTGAACTAACTCTTCATACCCAACCCCGGGCAACCCGGTGATCGTCGCAATGCCGGCGGAGACCGTCGTGATCGTTCCCGTTTCGCATGCGGAAAAGGAAGGCACAAACGCCTCTCTGGCTTGTTTCATTCCAGCGAAAACGTGATCTACCGCGGTTAGCAAGGAGTTAGGCGGCATGAGGCGTGGCCTTTTGCGAGTCCGGAGTAGAATCAACTTTCGGCTGCAGCAATCTGTCCACCGAACTGATTAACGACTTCAGGTAATCTCCGATGCTCCAGGCGATCTTTTGCCCGTTGGCGGTTAATTCGATCCCGCTGATCAAATCAGCCTTGGTCTCGAAATCAATGCCCGTTCCTTGACCGAAAACTTCTTTGACCGTGCCTTCAATGGCCGTCTTCTGCGGCGGGGGAAGCGCTGAGGCGCTGCGAACCAGAACCCTTCTGGGAGTGGACTGAAGAGACGCTTTCAGCTCCTCTATTTGCCGATCGTCCTGTTCCTGAAGACGCCGGATAAAGGTGTCGGTCATGCGCTCCTCGAGGCTGACATCCGCCAAGTCTGCCAAAGTCTTTCGCACCACCGAAAAAACCTCCTGCACAGCGAGCGTTTCGATTTTCTGGTTCAAGTTGTCGAGTTCGTCAGCTAAGCTTTTCTTCAACTTGGAACGCAATTCTTCCGAGTCTCTCCGGGCCGTCTCTAGAAGTTTCTCCCGCTCGGTTTTTGCCGTCGTGGTGGCCTCGAGGAGAAGTGCTGAGCGTTGCTGCTCGAACTCCTCATTTTTACGCAAGAAATCGGTTTCTTCCTGCAGGGCCTGGGCTTTTTTCTTTTCCGCTTCTTGCAACTGGGTGGCGATCCGTTTTTCTCGCTCGTCAATCGCTGCTAGCACCGGCTGGTAGAGGAAACGTTTCAAGAGCCAGACCAGGATCAGGAAGTTGACCGCTTGCGCGGCCACTGTAAACCAATCGATCAGCATGTTCTATTTCCCGGTCGCCTGGGTGATGACGTGATTCCAAAACGGATTGGCAAAGATTAGAATCATCGAAATAACGAAACAGTAGATCGCCATCGATTCGATCATGGCCAGCCCCACAAACAAAGTGCGCGTGATGGTTGCCGAAGCGTCAGGTTGCTGGGCCAGTGCGCTCAAGGCCGCGGCCACTGCCCGGCCCTGGCCCAGTCCCGGTCCGACCGCCCCAATGCCCATCGTCAATCCGGCAGAGATGATGGAGGCCGCCGCGATGATCGTTATGTTGTCCATATTTGTCCTTTGTTAGGATGTTCTAGTATCAGGTTCCGCGCCTTTGGTGCCGGTCGCAGCGGCGATATAAACTAACGCCAAAATGCTAAAGATGTAGGCTTGAACCATTCCAGTCAGGAGGCCCAATGCACTCATCACCACTGGGAAGAGGAAGGGGGTGACAATCAGCAGGATACCCAGAATCATTGTTCCGCTCATCATGTTACCAAATAATCGGACGGCTAACGCCAGGGTCCGGGAGAATTCGCTAATGATGTTAAAAGGTAACATGATCAACGTCGGCTCCAGGTAGGATTTGAGATAGCCCCGCCAGCCACGTTCCTTGATCCCGTAAAACGGTACGGCCACGAATACGGAGAGAGCCAGGGCCGCCGTCGTCGAAAGCGAACCGGTCGGCGGCTCGTATCCGGGTAGGATGGTGAAAAGGTTGGCGACGGCGATGAACAAAAAAAGCGTGCCGACAAAACCGAGATATTTTTCTGGAGCCCTTAATCCGACCTCCTCGATTTGCTTCTTCATGCCGAGGACGATGATTTCCAAGGCGCCTTGCCAACGCGATATCGAGACCCCCGTGCTGAGTCCCCGCGTGATCAACTTCGCCCCCAAGGCCAGGATCAGCATCAGACCCCAAGTGTACACCATCGTGGCGTTGAGCTTAAAGAAACCGTGGTGCCAAAAGATTAATTGATCGCTACTAAGGTGCATGAATTCCTTTTTTGGTCGGCCTGGTGAACCGGGTCAACGCCATTCGAGCGATCACAAATCCCAGTAGGCCGACTAGCAACGCTCGCCAGTCATCGCGCGCGATTAAGTAGAATCCCCCTAATACCAAACTAACCCGCAGCAACGTACTACCGAAAAACCAGAGGGCCGGATTTTTTGCGGTCAGCCCCTTTTGCACTGTCCACCAGAGACCTCCAAAAAAACCCACTCCGAGCAAGAAGCCCTCCAACAAAACTCCGGACAGGGACACTGCGTCATTCATCTTTTTTTTTCTCTCCTTCTCGAATGGCTTTTTCTTCTTTGGCCACCCAATGCCAGGCGTTCAGGCAACCCATGAACAAGCCGATGATGAGCAAAGATAAAGTCCAGGAATGAGTTCCCGGGTAGTGCCCGTCGATATAAATACCGAGCATGGCGCCCAGTAGAGTTGGAATGGTCACTGCCCAGCCGATCAACCCAAACATCCCGAGACCCAGCCATATGCCCTGCACGCCCTGGCGCTTGGCCTTGAGCTTTCGGGCTTCCATTGCGGCAATCTTTCGACTAAAAGCAGCCCGGCGGTTCTCGGATGTTGGTTCGGAATTTTCAGGCATGGTGAAATTCCGCAAAGCGACGGATTATTCCACTCTCCAATTGTGCCATCGCTGTTCGCACACTTTTCTCCCGATCATCCAGCGTCAGAAACTCGCGCTCCACCGCTTCGTGCAATTGGCCAAGATCGGCTCCCCCAATCGCATGACGCACCGAAATCAACACCGTGGCACCTGTCTTCGTCAGCACGCCCTCGTCGACCGCAACATAAGTATCGCCCGTTGTTTCGGTGGCATAGACCAGAATGCCTGGAGCAACCGCCGCGACAAAGTCCAGACGGTGCGGCAGGATACCGATGGAACCGTTTCGGGTTTCCGCGACGATCCGGGTCACCGCACTTATTTCGGCGAAGATCCGAGAAGGCAGGAGGATTTTAAGTTGCATGCGCAATGGTGGTTTGAGGCGCCTTTCTTTTGGAGGCTGTCGGCTTTTTCGCCTCGTCGATCGCCCCAATCATGTAGAGGCTGGTTTCCGAATAATCCTGGAACTCGTCTTGCAAAATTCGTTCGCAGCCGTCGAGTGAATCCTTCAGAGCCACCGTCTTTCCTTGGACCCCACTGAACTGTTCGGTAGTGAAAAAGGGCTGGGTGAGAAACCGTTCCAGGCGGCGGGCCCTAGCTACTACCTTTCGGTCTTCCGAGGAAAGTTGTTCAAGCCCCAACATGGCGATGATATCCTTGAGCTCCTCGTATTGGGCCAGGGTCCGGCGAATCTCCTGCGCTAAGTTGTAATGCCGTTCCCCGGCAATTCCGGGAGTGGCCATTTTGGAACTCGATTGGAGTGCGTCGATGGCGGGGAACAGCCCTTCACTGGCCCGATCGCGGGAAAGCACAATGGAAGCGGAAAGATGCGAAAAGGTATGCACCGCCGCCGGATCGGTGAAGTCGTCCGCCGGGACATAAACGGCCTGAATCGAAGTGATGGCCCCCGTCGCGGTGTTAGCGATGCGTTCCTCTAGCCCAGAAAGTTCGGTCCCCATGGTCGGTTGATAGCCGAGACGCGAGGGCATCTGTCCCATCAGGCCAGAGACTTCCGAGCCCGCTTGAATAAATCGGAAAATATTGTCGATCAGCAGAAGGACATCGCGATGCTCGTCATCTCGAAAATATTCGGCCATGGTTAGTGCTGCACTTCCCACCCGGAACCGACTTCCTGGCGGTTCATTCATTTGGCCGAAGATCATCACCATGTTGGGCAGCACCCCAGCTCCCTTCATATCCTGGTAAAGTTCCTGACCTTCTCGGCAACGCTCGCCAATCCCGCAAAAAATGCTGACGCCGTCATGATGCCCCACCACGTTGTGGATCATCTCGGTCAGTAGGACGGTTTTGCCCACGCCCGCTCCGCCAAAAAGTCCAGCTTTCCCGCCTCGTTCCAGCGGGACCAGCACATCAATCGCCTTGATGCCTGTTTCGAAGATCTCCGATTTCGTCGAACGCTCCGCCAAAGATGGAGGGTTTCGATGCACAGAACGAAACTCCACGTCGGAGAGCGCTTCACCGCGGTCAATGACGTTGCCAAACACGTCAAACATCCTTGAGAGAATCCCTTTCCCTACGGGCGCTTTCAAAGGACCACCCGTATCCGTAACCGCCATCCCTCGCGCCAGACCTTGGGTCGGGGTTAACGAAATTCCTCTCACCGTATGCGCGCTCAATTGCGCCCATACTTCAATGACAATCTGACCCTCTGCCCCGGCATGGAGCAACGAATTGATCGCCGGGAGATGATCCTTGAACTGCACGTCGACGACGCTTCCGCGTACCGATCGTATGGTGCCGATATTGGAGAGGGTTTCGCTACTCATCTCAAGGGCGGATCGCGGAACACATTTAGCCGACCAAGCTTTTTTTCGCAGAAAGCATGCTTGGACGGGCGACGCTTGAATCGTTCCCATCTATCTGAAAAAGATTTAGCGATCGAAGTACGCACTGACCATCCATGCCCTTAGCTTAATTCGAAGCAGACTCATTCATCTGGCAAACCAAGTATCGGACGGCGTTAAAAAAATCTCCCATACACTTTTCGAAGCGTTACCTACTACTTTGGGTATGGGAAAAAACCGTTTAGCGATAAACGAGGTCCTGAGACCAGAATAGATCAAGAGCAGACCGAACAGAAGATCGCAAAGTCGCTAAGAATTGCGAAACGTGGCCTTTTGCATCACGCGATGAGTCGATCAGTTCCCGCTGGTGGCGCCGGTGCGTTCTAGTCGTCCCTTAGGGGAAGTAGGTCGGCGATTTGTATATGTTTAGCCGTTTAGCCTCATCCCAATCCTCCTCGTCGTCCCATCGTCCTTCGTCCCTTCGTCCTCGACCGTTTTTCAATAGTGGGTGCAAGCGAAGCTCTCGCTGGTTGCCTTCATGATTCAACCCTCTTGCATCCTGGCAAACCACTATCAATCCTCAAACGAGAACCAAGGACGATTATAGGACAAGGGGACGAGGAGGATTCGGATGACGCCAAACAACACAGTTGAGGACAGACCTTGGACTCCGAGAATGGGGACAGACCCCGTGGTTGAGGGGTTGAGGGAGTGAGGATTTGGCGACCGATCTGCGTCACGAAACCGCGATTGGGGACAGACCCCCTATTGGACATGTCAAAGTGTCAAAGTCTGCCGGTCGCGGAGATCCCGACTGGGACAGACCTCATAGTTGGCGTTCGGCGGTTCGGCGATTGATCTGCGCCAGACACCGCGCTTGGAGTGCGAGGATGGGGACAGACCCCCTGGTTGAGGGGGTTGAGAGAGTGAGGATTTGACGACCGATCTGCGGATCTGCGTCACGACACCACGATTGAGGACAGACCCCCTGTTGGACATGTCAAAGTGTCAAAGTCTGCCGGTCGCGCAGATCCCGACTGGGGACAGACCTCATAGTTGGGGTTTGGCACTTCGGCGACCGATCTGCGCGAGACACCGCGATTGGGGACAGACCCCTGTTGTGGACTCTTCGAATGGGGACAGATCCCGACGGAGTCCTGTGGAATATTGGTCAATTGGTCAACTATTTAAAGGAGGGTTCTGGGGACAGGTCAGATGTTGAGGGTTTTGGGGACAGGTCAAATATCAAGGTATCAAGGGACGCTCCTTTGCTCCTCTGGGGTCAGACGCTCGGCTTGCCGCCTTTCCAACAATTGGGGACAGATCGAATGTTTGGCAGATCCCACTGATCCGGATCGAACCTGCGGATATCTGACCTGTCCCCTCTAAGAGAAATCTTACAAATCTACAGGCGATCTACTGATCTACTTATCCCTGAGCGTTCTGGGGACATACTGAGTACTGAGGGTTCTTGGGACGGGTCAGATGTTGGGATTTATCGATTTATCAACGAGCCGGTTGAGCAGCACGGACCCGTGTGGGGACAGGCCATATCGCGTTTTTTCAGAGCTCGTTTGTAAATTTGTAAACCGCAAAGTTCCGACCTTATGACCCGTCCCCAGGGTCCACACTAAAACAATAAAAAATCAAGAGAATCAGAACGAACAGAAGGCCGCAAAGGTCGCTAAGAAATTGAGAAACGAGATCTTTACAAATCCAAGAGCGCCCTGCGTTGATCGCCTTCATGATCTTTGCGATCTGTTAACCCGAATACCCGAATATGCCTCGTCTCCACTTCGTTCCTGGCTGTCCTGGTTCTGCGAGTAGCACGATCTGCCATACTTAAAAACTACGGTAACGATACGAGAGGTGTATTGGAAGGGAACAGGGATCCAGAGGAGTATGTAACTTTGGAAAAGAAAAATGAGGCATCCATCCGCGTTGGGGCGTCACGCTTAGGGCCTGCAGCGCACCTAAAGAAAGTTCAACGATGAAGACAGAAACTCTATCCCCGGACTTGCTCCATCACATGGATTCCTATTGGCGAGCCGCCAATTATCTGTCGGTCGGCCAGATCTATTTATACGACAATCCGTTGCTAAAACGACCGCTCACCCTCGCCGATGTGAAGCACATGCTACTGGGGCACTGGGGTACGACTCCCGGACAGAATTTCATCTATGTCCATCTGAACCGGATCATCAAGAAATACGATCTGGATATGATTTATGTCTCCGGACCGGGACATGGGGGGCCCGCTGTCGTGAGCAACACTTATCTCGAGGGCACTTATAGCGAGATCTATCCGGATATTAGCCAAGATGAGGCGGGACTTCGGAAACTCTTTATTCAGTTTTCCTTTCCCGGAGGGATTCCCAGTCATGCCTCACCAGAATGCCCCGGCTCGATCCACGAGGGAGGCGAGCTTGGCTACTCACTTAGCCATTCGTTCGGGGCGGTATTTGACAACTCTAATCTTATTGTTGCCTGTGTCGTCGGCGATGGTGAGGCTGAAACCGGGCCACTCGCCACGGCTTGGCATTCCAACAAATTTCTCAATCCCATCTCCGACGGTGCGGTACTCCCGATTTTGCATCTCAACGGTTTCAAAATTGCCAATCCGACTTTGCTTGCCCGTATTAGCCGCGGAGAATTGGAACAGTTGTTCCGAGGTTACGGGTGGACGCCCTATTTCGTTGAGGGCCACGATCCTGAGCTCATGCACGAAGCCATGGCCACCACCCTTGATGTCGCGGTGGAGGAGATCAAAAAGATCCAGCAAGATGCTCGTGCCCAAGGCAACTTTGCGCGTCCGCGCTGGCCAATGATCATCCTGAATTCACCCAAAGGTTGGACAGGGCCAAAGACCATCGATGGCCGGCAGATTGAAGGAACATTTCGTTCGCACCAAGTGCCCCTCTCGGATCCGGCCACTCATCCCGAGCACCTCCAGCTCTTAGAAGATTGGCTCCGGAGTTACCGCCCGGAGGAACTTTTTGATGAGGAGGGTCGGTTGAAGCCAGAGCTGGCCGAGCTCGCGCCGAAGGGCATCCGGCGGATGGGGGCAAATCCTCATGCCAACGGCGGCATGCTGCTCCGCGATCTGCGGATGCCGGATTATCGCGACTACGCGGTTGACGTTCCAACGCCCGGCGTGCCCGGGATTGGCGACACCCGGGTGCTCGGTCGTTTCCTGCGAGATGTGGTGAAGCTGAATCACGAGCAACGGAATTTCCGGGTCTTTGGTCCTGACGAGACGCTTTCCAACGGTTTAGAAGCCCTTTTTGAAGTGACCCAGCGCCAATGGGAAGCCGGGACGGTGCTGAACGACGAATTTCTCGCCCCGGCGGGACGCGTGATGGAAGTTTTGAGCGAGCATCAATGCGAGGGGTGGCTTGAGGGGTACCTGCTTACCGGTCGACACGGGCTCTTCAACTGTTATGAGGCGTTCATCCACATCGTCGATTCAATGTTCAACCAACATGCCAAGTGGCTGAAGGTTACCTCAAAACTTTCGTGGCGGCGAAAGATCGCTTCCCTGAACTATCTACTGGCTTCACATGTCTGGCGCCAGGATCATAACGGCTTCACCCACCAGGATCCCGGATTCATTGACCATGTGGTGAACAAGAAGGCAGAGATCGTGCGCGTTTATCTACCGCCCGACGCCAACTGTCTCTTGTCGGTCGTTGATCACTGCTTGCGCAGCCGTCATTACGTCAATGTCGTGGTGGCGGGCAAACATCCGGCACCGAATTGGCTGACCATGGACGCCGCCGTCAAGCACTGCACCGAAGGCATCGGTATCTGGCAGTGGGCCAGCAACGACCACCAGGTTGCTCCCGACGTGGTCATGGCCTGCTCTGGTGATGTGCCCACCCTGGAAACTTTGGCTGCCGTTTCTATCTTGCGCCAACACCTCCCCGACTTGAAAATCCGGGTGGTCAACGTCGTCGACCTCATGAAACTGCAGCCGCAATCCGAGCACCCGCACGGTTTGAGCGACGTCGATTTTGATGCTCTCTTTACCAAGGACAAACCGGTTATTTTCGCCTTCCATGCTTACCCAACGTTGATCCACCAGTTGACCTATCGCCGGACTAACCATCATAACATCCACGTCCGCGGCTACAAGGAGGAGGGGACGATCACCACGCCCTTTGACATGACGGTGCTAAACGATTTGGACCGGTTCCATTTGGTGATGGATGTCATTGACCGGGTGCCGCAGGTCGGCGAAAGGGGCGCTTATTTGAAGCAACAGCTGATGGACAAGTTGATCGAGCACAAGCAATATATCAACAAAAACGGTCAGGACCTGCCGGAGATTCGGAATTGGAAGTGGGGTGCTACTGCGTAATCAGTGCTCCCGATTATGCCGGTGCGCCTATATTTTATTCGACACGGCGAAACCGAATGGTCGCGATCAGGTCGGCATACCAGCCGCACTGACCTTCCATTGACCGAACGAGGCGAACAGGACGCCCGCGAGCTGGGAGAACGTCTCCGCGCTATAACCTTCGCCCGGGTGTTCTCCAGCCCGCGGCAGCGTGCACGGCAAACTTGCGCCTTGGTTGCGTTGGTTCACGCGGCTGAAATAGAGCCGGACCTGGCCGAGTGGGACTACGGTGAATATGAAGGCAAGCGTTCTGTGGAGATTCGCGGAGCGCGACCGGATTGGAACCTGTTCCGTGACGGATGTCCTGGTGGTGAAATGCCGGCCGAAGTTTCGGACCGCGCCGATCGGGTGATCACTCATCTCCGTGCCTTCGAGGGAAATGTGGCTCTCTTTTCCCACGGCCATTTTGGGTGCGTCTTGGCCACCCGCTGGATCGGATTGCCGATAATTGAAGGGCAGCATTTCCATCTCGCGACGGTGTCGCTCACCATTCTCGGATACGAGTCCAGTCAACTCAAGGTACCGGTGATCGAGTTAGGGAGCTAGTACCTGGTCCCACCAGAATTCGCCTCGGTCAGCTGAATGGAACTCCGTGGTGTTAGGTGTATGGTTAGCATTGTGCGGATATTTTACCATGGGCGTTTTGGTGCATGTTTGTTGAGGCGGCTCGCATGGAGTGATCGGATCCGATTTCGCAAGATCTTGCCGTAATTGCGTTCGATAAATAACGCGCGGCTAAGTTAATCACTCCCTGGCTTTATTACGTGCTTCAGTCCAATAGCGGACAAGGAATCAAGGGACACATGGTCAGCAGGGTATTCCCGAAACGCCAAACAGTTCTTACCTACTGTTCACAGGGAGGCGTTATCATTGACCTGGCTTAACATTTCTGCACCATAAAGGTGCAATGAACGTACTGCCTGCGATCTCCCGCTACAGTTCACCTGGCCGGAGGATCCGGTTGTCGGCCATGGCCTTATATTTTTGTCAGGTTCCCTAGGGTCAGTCTTCTATATGCCAACCATAAAGTCTTTGTTAAAACCTTCGCTCAACTGGCTGTTGATCTTTGTCCCGGTCGCCTTTGTGCTCCGTATCCGACCGGAGTTTGGTGGTGAGACCGCCTTGTTCATTTGCTCCTGCTTGGCCATCATTCCTTTGGCTGGCTGGATGGGCCGTGCGACTGAGGAACTTGCGGAACATCTCGGTCACGGAATTGGCGGATTGTTAAATGCGACTTTTGGTAACGCTGCGGAGTTGATCATTGCCCTGATGGCGCTCTCAAAAGGGCTGACCGGGGTGGTCAAAGCCTCCATTACCGGGTCAATCATCGGCAATGTCTTGCTAGTCATGGGCGTTTCGATTCTCGGGGGCGGCATTAGATTTCCGGAACAGCGCTTCAACAGGACTGCTGCGCGTGCTTCAGCGACCACGCTGACACTCGCAGCCGTGGCGTTGACGATTCCCACGGTGTTCCACGTGACCGCCGCCGGAGGTATAGACAAATGGAGTCAGGCCACCGAGCACAAATTGTCGCTCGCCATCGCGATCGTGCTTTTCCTGACTTACGCGTGTGTGCTCGGCTTCGAGTTAATCACCCATAAGCAGCTTTACACCAGTGACTCACTCGAGTCTGGACCAGCTCAGCCGGAGAAAGAGGGATGGTCTGTTTCCAAGTCTCTCCTGGTCCTGATTTTCGCCACCTGTCTGGTCGCTCTGATGTCCGAATTCCTGGTCGGTGCGGTGGAAGCCGCTCGATCGGCGCTTGGACTCACCGAAGTATTCATCGGCGTGATTGTCATCGCCGTGATCGGCAATGCCGCCGAGCATTCGACAGCCGTGATGATGGCAATGAAAAATAAGATGGGCCTCAGCCTCGGTATCGCTGTCGGATCCAGCATGCAAATAGCGCTTTTCGTCGCGCCCGTCCTAGTGTTTTTCTCGTATTTTTTTGGTACTCCGATGGACTTGGAATTTACCTTGCCCGAGGTGGTAGCGGTGATCGTCGCCGTTCAACTGATCTTCCAGATCAGCGGCGACGGCGAAACAAATTGGCTGGAGGGCGTGCAGCTTTTATCGGTCTACCTAATTCTGGCCATCTTGTTTTTCTATCTTCCCGAGAAAGTTCCAGCCAACTGATTCGTCTCTTCTTTCGTTAGTCTCCAGTTTGGGAGTTTCCGATGCCCTTCCGATTGGATCTCGCCGCCAATCCCTGGAGCACAAGCAGTCGAAGAATTATAGCCTTGGGCACGCTTTTGGAGGCAGATCAAACATCATTACCTTGGGGAAAGACAAATATTTAAACAAAGCACGATTTTAATATACACATTTATTTAATGTTGTGTTATTAAATTCTCATCATGCGTTTAGGCCGCGTCAAAGCTGAGGGTCAGGGGTTTTACCATGCCATGTCCAGAACCGTGCCTGGACTCGTCATCTTTGATACTTCCGGCAAGCGGTGCGCAAACGCCGAGGAGTTTCGCTCCCGAATGTGGGCTTTGGCCACCTTCTGTGGAGTGCAGATTTTGGATTACTCGCTGATGCCCAATCACTTTCATCTGGTCTTTGAAGTGCCTAAACCAAGGCCCTTGTCCATCGACGAAGTATTGGAGCGGGTCGCAGCTCTCCACCCTGAAGAAGCCCAGGCGCTGCGGGCGCAACAGGCCCGCTTAGCCGAGCAACCCGGTGGCCTGGAACAATTCGACCGGCTGCTGGATAAGTACCGGCGCCGGATGAACGATCCCTCGATCTTTGTTAAGGAACTCAAAGGCGGATTTGCCCAATGGTACAACCGTAAATACAACCGTTACGGCGCCCTCTGGGCCGAGCGTTTCAAGAGCGTTTTATTGGAGGCAGGACGAGCCTTGGCGACAGTGGTTGCTTACGTCAGTTTAAATCCGGTGCGAGCGGGTCTGTGTGAGGATCCCAAGGATTATCGGTACTGCGGATATGCCGAAGCCGTGGCCAAGGGGACGCCAGAAGCCATGGAAAGAATCCGGATCGTGCTGCGCTTGCCGCCGGAAGCGAGCACCGAGGAATTGGCCCGGGAGTATCGCAAGTTGCTGTTCAGAAGGGGAGCCTTCGGCAGCAAAAACAAAGCCCCGGCCTTTGACATGGCCAAAGCCCAGCAGGTGGTGGAGCAAGAAGACGGAGAACTCTCGGTCCAGGAACAACTGCGCTGTAAAATACGCTACTTTACCGACGGAGTGATCCTGGGCAGCCGCAGTTTTGTGGAAGATCATTGCCAACGGTTAAAGCAAAAGCTCGGTTACAAACGTAAAAGTGGTCCAACCGCCTGCAAGCTTTTGGGTCCCGCTACGCTGTGGGTCTTTCGGAACCTGCGGGTTCGGGTGTTCGGTTAGCTTGGGCTTGAGCTATCCGGCTTAACATTCGACCTGCCCCTCTCAGAGAGCCTGTCCCTGTTCCTGTGGCTTTCGCCGGTCAAAAGCAGTTATCAGCGGCGCTCTTTTTAGTTTTTGCGAACTGTTATCGTCTGAACCTGGCGCACCCAGCGACCTGGGCTTTTCTCGCCCGGAACGATGATCCGGAAGGGACCCTCACGCGGAGGCAGAGGCTGACCGTCTTTAGTGTCGGCCAAGAGAATGACGCGATCGGTCAATTCCGGATCAAGCTCTGCTAGCGCGAATACCGCCCGGTATCCGTCGATTCCCTTAACGATGACAGACATCGTCACCGCCTCCCGAACGCCCGCCATGCCGGAGTCAAGGCGGAGGCCGGCCGCCTTGAGCACCTCTGCCAGTGAGCTGCCCGAATAGACAATCTCCTTACTTGGATCATGCGGATTGATCGTGCGTGTCTCTGACCTAGGTAATTGGCGCAGCTCAGATCCATCGATCCGTCGGGGGTTAGGCAAATCACCTTTTAGGTCGAGAAAATCTGCCACCTGAGTACTGGTGCCAGCTTCATCGGTGGTCTTATCCTGCGCCTGCGCACGGTCGATTGAAGGTAGACAAAGTAATATCGTCACGGTGAAAAGGAGGGTGCGCGAGACAAAAAGTCGCCATGGGATCGTCACGTTTATACACCAGTTCTAGTCGGTCCCCCCTTGGACTTCAAAAGGTGATGGACAGTTGCGCAATTGATAACCAAAGCGGACGATGCATGGATGGAACAGTCGATTCGCAACGAAATAGCCGGCATCGTGAAGGAAATAACTTCCGATCAAGTACTTAGTGAAGTCATTTTGGAGACCGCCGTGGGAGAGATCGCTGCAGTCATTACCACACGTTCGGTGCGAGGTATGGAACTCAAGGTGGGCGATCACGTCACGGCCCTGATCAAAGCCACCAATGTCTCCGTGCGTCGCCAAAACTAAGCGGATTCCTCTCTCGTCGCCTTGCAACGTTCAGCGCCAAGGCCAGCATCATCCCTTTCTTAGGCTAAGCATTTCCGCTTTGCCTCCTTTGCCTTTCTGAATCGGCAAACCCGACCGTTTGCTTGCCGGCTCGCCGACGACCCTTCACCGCTGGTCGACGGATCGACGGATCGATCATGGCTGTCGCCTAGTCGCGAGTTAAGGGGACAGGTCAAATGTTAAAAAAATTTTACCCTTCTCGCATGTATGCCTCCGCTTTCCGAGCCGCCCCGGATAGCGCATCAGTCTTACTCAATCACCCAACCCACGCTAACATTTGACCTGTCCCCAACAGAAGCCTTCTGGGGCGAGGTCCACCGCAAAGGGTTTCGGGCAACGGCACGATGGACAGACCGGTGTTTGCGGTGGGCGCGCCAGGCAAAAGGAGCTCGAGCGCTCGGAGCACCGTTTTTTAAATGGGGACAGGTCAAATGTTAGTCACGGAAAGTGAAGGGAGGTCAAAGGCCTGGCCGATTTCTAGCTTTCTCTGGCGTAGGCCACGTGGCCAAGCCGACCCAACTTGACGCGTAGTTCCCGGCGAAACCCGACGCTCACATTGGACCTGTCCCCCATGGAATTGTGGAATCCTTGAGGCCTTGAGGGAAGAACCCGGAGCTGGGCGTGCGAATCCAGACTGAGCCTGACATTGGACCTGTCCCCATCGGTCGGAAGGACGGAACGGGAGAGGGGCGGGCAGGCTTGCTTGTCACGTTCGCTGGCTCGTCGGCTAGGGGCCGCTCAACCGTATGGCTGCCGGCCGTTAGCGAAACTAAAGGGACAGGTTAAATGTCTGGCCCATTTTTAGCCCTTTCCATGGCTAAGCCTCCTCGCTTTCCGAGTCGCCCCCGATTGGTATCTCAGTTTTGCTCGTTTACCGCTCACATTTGATCTATCCCCGATGGAAATCCCCGATGGAAAATATGGAAACTTGTCCAGAGCTGGGGTGGGTGAATTGGTGAATTTCAGACCTTAGGGCTGACATTTGACCTATCCCCAACAGACGGAACGGAAGCATGCTAGGGACCGGTTAGGGCTTGACGGCGACGAAATGTTTTTTTGATCTCCTTGAAGGAGCGTTTTAATGGGGACAGGTCAAATGTCAGTCACGGAAAGTAAAGGGATTCCCCGCGGCGCACGTCGGACCTGTCCCCCAAATAAACAATATCGGACCCGTCCCCAACGTAGTCTCCAACTCTCCAAACGGTCGTATGGACGGACGGGCGTGCTTGTCACACTTCGCTGGCTCGTCGACCCGTCGACCCAATTGCTCGATCGTGCGGTTGTCGGCCTGGTCGCGAAACAAAAGGCAGGTCGATGTCTGATCGATGACTATTGATATCTCTTTCCCTGCCCAAGCCTCCGGCGACTTGCTGAGCCGCTCCCGATTTGTATCTAAGTCTCACTCACCTGCGCTCACATTTGATCTGTCCCCAATAAAATACTGATCGATGAGTCGATTGATATCTCTTTCCCTGCCCAAGCCTCCGGCGACTTGCTGAGCCGCTCCCGATTTGTATCTAAGTCTCACTCATCTGCGCTCACATTTGATCTGTCCCCAATAGAATATTTTCAATGGAAAGTATGGAAACCTGTCGAGAGCTGGGGTGGATGGATTTCAGAGCTTAGGGCTGACATTTGACCATTTGACCAGTCCCCAACAGACGGAACCCCAACGGACGGAACGGAAGCATGCTTCGGAATGGGTAGGGCTCGCCGGCGACGGAATGTTCGGAATGTTCTTCGATCCTCCTTAAAAGGGGCTCGAACGCTCGAACAGTGTTCTTCGCGGAAGCCGTTTTCTTCTTCCTGACAATCTTCTTGATTCGCTACGGGCAAAAATTGAAGATGCCCGTCCTGGTTACCCCCCTTTCAAATGACCAGGTAATGGCACGCTCGATTAAAATTTAGGAAATCTATGAGCGACAAGGTCGCAATGGCAATCTCGGCCCATCCTGACGACATCGAATTCTGCATGGCGGGAACGATGTTGCTGCTCTCAGCAGCAGACTATGAGTTGCATTACCTAACCATCGCGAACGGGGGGTGCGGCGGAACGAAACACGATGCCGCTACCGTCGCCTGGACGAGAGCGGCAGAAGCTAAACAGTCGGCGAAAATTCTCGGTGCAACCTTTCATCCCAGCTTTTGCAACGATCTCGAGATCGTTTACGAGGTAAGCCTTTTACGCCAGTTGGCGGCGATCATTCGGGAAGTGAAACCGAGCATCATTCTTACCCATCCGCCCGTCGATTACATGGAGGATCATACCTCCACTTGCCGATTGGTGGTGACTGCTGCTTTTGCGCGAGAAATGCCGAACTTTGTCACCGTACCTGCGCGGGAACCCTGCTCAGGCGAAGTCACCCTCTACCATGCCACACCTCATGGGCTGACGGATCCTTTCGGCCGGCTGATGGTCCCGGAGCTTTTTGTCAACACCGAGGGGGTGCACCAGCAAAAACGCCAGGCCCTGGCTGCTCATGAGAGCCAGGCCGCCTGGCTAGGCACGTCGCAAGGCGCTAGTTCATTGATCGCGATGCTGGACGCTTTTTCGTCGAAGGTGGGCGAACTCTCAGGGCATTTCAGGCACGCCGAAGGCTGGTGGCGACATTCTCACCTTGGCTTTTGTCGGGAAGACGCTGATCCAATCCGGACAGCTCTCGGTACTTTGGTAATCACTCGGAAGGATCACTAGTCCAAATGGCGCGAAAGTACTCTTCCGTAGCTCCCGATTGGTGGGATTATACGACCTTGGATTCGGACCTTATCGAAGCCGCGGCTCAAGTTAACTCCGGCAGGAATACTGGCGCTCTCGAGACCGGGCTTTGAGGTGATGTTTTATGATTCTCTGGAAGAATTCTACCTCGCCGAGGCACTTGAATACGTAGCCGCCTGGAGGCAAAGTACGGATGATAATCCGACGGGTGTTTGTGGACCTATCGGCCCAACGGAGCACCTTCCGCTGGTGGCCCGGATCGTCAATGAACTGGGGTTGAAAATTCACTCGGCCCATTTTTGGGGCATGGACGAATGGCTGGTCGACGGCAAAGAAATCGCCGGTACGCATCCTCTTTCGTTCGAACACGCCGATCGCAAGCTCTGCTTCAACCGCATTGGGGAAGAACTTCGGATGCCAGAAACGAATCTGCACTTCCCGAAAGCGGATACGGCCGCATACCGCGCGAGTTGGGACAGCGGAGTTCGTTGCCTGGTGATGCAAGGCGGCCAAGGAGATGTGAAGCACTGGGCGTTTAACGACCCGCCCCGGCGGACCAAGGAATATATTGATGCTCCTCCTTCGCCTGGTCACTTTCGGCAACTTCCCACCAGGGTGGTCGACCTTCATCCTTTAACGATTGCTCAAAACGCCCGAACAAGTGGTGGAGGGAATGTTTCCCTGGTTCCGACTCAAGCGATCACAGTGGGTCCGGTAGAAACCTGGAAAGCAGAAAAGGTCTCCATCTGGCACGCCGGTAATCATGACAATCCTTTTGGCCAGCGCCTGACCGCTCTGATGATTTCGGAGCGAGTGGTAGACACGGCTGTGCCGATGTCGCTCCTGGCAGACCATCCGAATGTCCGCTTCAATTATTTTTTAGGCGGGCTCGGTAGCTGTGAAATTGCGATGCATTGAGCGTTCATATGATCCGAGCGCTTTCCGACTTTCAGTACTCGTTAAGGAAATTCCAATAGACCAAAAAAAAGAATAAGATGAAAACACCTCGAGATCTTTGCACAACCGCTACGATAAACAGCGTCGAACCCTTGTCGATTTGGCGGAGATGGACTCCTTCTGGAGTTCCTTTAGGGGCTTCCCCGCGGAAAAGGGATCTGGCGAGATTTGCAGCTTACTTCTTTTCTTCGATGCTACTGTGCGCCGGCACGACGAGCATCACCTTCGCCCAGGAGAAAAAGACCTTTGCGGTAATTCCGGTGCAACTGGCAAATCCGTTCTTTGCGGAAATTGAACGGGGAGCCAAGGAGCAGTCGACGAAATTGGGTGTCGGATTGATCTATACGGCCTCGGCAACTGCCGATCAGGCCGGGCAAGTACAGGTTTTTCGCGATGTCATGACGCGGGGAGTGAACGGTATCGCGATCGCCCCGGTCAATGGCGGAGCCTTAGTAGGGGCCATCGGCGAAGCGCGCAAAAGAGGGATCTCGGTCGTCATGATGAATGGAGATTCACCGAATTCAGAGCGCCAGTCATATGTGGGGACCGAGCAAGTGGCGGCCAGCCGAAAAGCCGGTGAGGTGTTCAAATCATTGCTTCCAAAAGGAAAATACGCGGTTCTGACGGGCAACATTGCGGCTGTTGATATGCAACAGAGACTCCAAGGATTCGCCGAAAGCATCAAGGGCGGCGACTACACTGAAGTGGCGGGTTCCCCATTTCCATGCAACGACGATCTTAAAACCGCAGTGCAAATTGTTCAGGACGTTTTAACGAAATTTCCTGATCTCGATGGTTTCTATTTTGCGGGCGGCTGGCCGATGTTCGCACCGGAAGCTTATGTAAAGGCATTGGGGAACCGTGCTGCTGACATTAAGTCCAAAAAGTTAGTAATCGTTTCGTTCGACACTCTTCCGGAGCAGCTGAGCCTCTTGAAGAAAGGATATGCCAGCGTACTGATCGGGCAACGTCCCTACAAAATTGGGATAGAAGTGATAAACACGATGAATGACCTGGCGGCTGGCAAACAGGTGCCAGCGGTTGTTGACACCGGTACCGACGTTGTTGACCAAAGCAACGTCGACCAATTCCTGAAAAAGTAAGGCGCGAATCGCGGCGGCAGGAGTTGAGAACTGCTACAATCCAATAGGTAAACCGTCCCGGCGCCCTTGTTCCGGAAGGGTAAAGCGGGGACGCTTTACTTGTAGGCGTCTTACTAACACGCCTACCATTTGGCGTCTCTCTGGATAAAAAGGCATAGGCAACATTCTTTGCCGTCGCAGAAGTAAGGCGAGGACGCCTTAACTACGACAGGATTTCTGCCGCCCTCTCAGCACCTCTAACCCGGCGGACCGGGTGTTCTTCCAACACGGCGCTACGAGGTAACGCCTTATGAGCTTCAGGGCGGTTCGCTAATAAAAAAACCCAGGCTGAAGCCCATAAGCGCTAACTTAATTAAAGCCTCGGCGCGGAGAATGTATTTCGTCCCAGAGGGACGGCATGATCGTAGCCTGGCACGAAGTGCCTGGGAAAGCGTCCGCCGAGAGAACCGTCCCGTAGGGTACGGTATGATCGGGCGCAGCTAAACCCAGAGGTATTTCTCTTCGAAGAAGTGTGCTGCGTATGCAAAATACCAAAATTTCATCGCTCCAATCATCGAATCGGGGCGCAGGCCTGCGCGAATCATACCGTCCCTACGGGACGGCTCTTTTGGGTGGCGTTGTCCCAGGCACTTCGTGCCAGGCTACGATCGCACCGTCCCTCCGGGACGAAAGCCATTCGCCCATCGAAGGGCAGCCTCGCATTAAGTTAGCGCTTATGGGCTGAAGCCTGGGCCATCTTTCGTGGTCTTTCAGGCCTCGGAAGTTCCCGTTCATGCCGCCCGGACCTGACCCCAAAACGGAAGTCCTCTAATCGTGCTCGTTCTCATTATCGAGCTTTGGACGTTGCCGGCGAAAAGCGCTCGAGAGAGAAGAGTCCTGTCCCCAATGTACGCAATCCGTCTCGGTTTACTGGTTTACTCGCCCCGAAGAGGTAAAACGGGGACGCTTTACGTACATTAAGCCCCTTCATGGAGGGGTGTCCCATTGCGGCTCATCGGGAAATCGAATCAAGGGTTTTTGGTGCTGAGAGATTTGGGCGACGTGAACGAGGAATAGGCCGATGCCTGCGGCGCCTTGCATCAATCCGGTTTGGGCGAGCAGATGGTCAGGTGCAGACGGTTCTCGGATTGCGTCCATTTCATGCCGTCCCCGAGTCTTTCGCCGCGGGAGATGAGATAGACTGCGATCCGCTGGGCGAATGTTAGGTACGCTTTCTCCTTGGTCGCGGTGTACAAGCCGAGAAAAAATTCGCCGACTCCAGCACCTCCACAACATCGACTAACGTTGTTCCAGTACCCCGAAGTTTGTTGCTCGGGAATTCCCGAATTTTGCAGCGTGACGGCCTGTTGGGCGATCAAATCAAGCCAAGCCGGTTCGCCGGTCAGTTGAGACAATCGAAAGAAAAACCGTCCGGTTCCGGCCGGACCGTGGCACCACCCCAGATAAAAAAGGTTGCGGCCAGTTGTTTGGTCGTGGGGGACAAGACAGTTGGAAGAGGGCGCTTTCGACACTATCGACCGAAGGTAGGCTCCAGCGGCGAGGGCATGACCTAAATAGCGTTCGTCCTTGGTGGCTTCAAACAGCGCGGCCAGGAAATAGCCGATTCCCGCGGTGCCGTGGGAGAAATTGGGATACTCCAATTTAGACGTTGCCGAGATCGTCCAGTAAATGCCGTTGGGTGAACTTTGGGCGAGCGCAATGAGGCGGTCGCCGGCAATCTTCGCTGATTCGAGCAACCCACTTCTGCCGGATTTTCTGGCAAGATGAAGCAGGACCAATCCGATGCCGGCGAGCCCGGAACCGAGGTCATTCGGTTCGTCAGGCCAGAGGGCAGATTGGCCTTGTTCGACGTGAATCTGCAGCTACTCGATGGCGCGATTCAGCGGGCCGAAAGAAAGAGAATGGTCCTCGGTCGTTCGCATCAACTGATCGAGGGCAAAAGCCATTCCTGCCAAGCCGTGGAAAAAACCGCAATTCATCACCTTTTCTATTTGGGCCGCTATATAATGGGCACCGTGGAAGGCGATTTCCTGGTAGGTAGGGTCGGCAGTCGATTCGGCTAGCTCCCGAAAAAAGAGGATGGTGCCGGCGTTCCCATAGTAGAAGTCGACCTGATCCTCGATGGACTGATCGGGCCGACTTGGCCAATGGCTTCCGGATTGGCGGCTGACGATCCAACGCGCGGCGGCACAAGCGGCGGTCAGAAAGTCCGGCTGGACATCTTGGGGGGTGGGCAAGGATGATCGGGCAAGGTCAAGTCGGGTTGGACAAGCGAGGCGCAGAAACTTTTCAGCCTACGCTTTGTTCTTGTTGTAAACGTCGAAAATCACGGCGGCCAATAACACCAATCCCTTGACGACCTGTTGCCAGTCGATTCCTACGCCCATAATCGACATCCCGTTGTTCATGACCCCCATGATAAAGGCTCCGATCACGGCCCCCATCACTTTCCCGACGCCGCCGGAAGCGGACGCGCCGCCAATAAAGACGGCGGCAATGACGTCTAGTTCGAAACCGACCCCGGCTTTCGGAGTGGCCGTATTGAGACGGGCCGTGAAAACCAAGCCGGCGAGCGCGGCTAAAACGCCCATCGTTATGAAGGTACCGAAGGCCAGCCTTTCAGTTTTGATACCCGAAAGTTTGGCCGCTTTTTCGTTGCCGCCCAAGGCATAGATACGTCGGCCAACGGTGGTGCGGGTGGTAATGAAAGCAAAGAGGGCGATCAAGACGCCCATGATGATCAGAACGTTGGGTAAGCCTTTGTAGGAAGAAAGTTGATAACTCAAATAAAGGACCAGGCCCGAAATAATTAAGTTTTCGAGAACAAAGAGGAAAAAAGAGCCGCCCTGGAAACCGTGCTTCTCACGATTAAGCCTGCGGCGGAGACTGTTGTAAAACATCACCACCGCGACGAGCGTCCCGATCGCCATGGAGGTGATGCGGAAACCTGTTTGGCCCGGCAGATCAGGGATAAAACCCGAGCTTAATTGTTGAAATGGCACAACAAATGGCCCAATGGAATTCCCGCCGAGCAAAGCCAGGGTAAGTCCCCGAAAAACCAACATTCCCGCTAAAGTGACGATGAAAGAGGGGATTTTGTGGTAGGCGATCCAGTAGCCTTGGGCAGCCCCAATTGCGCCGCCAACGATGAGGCACAAAAACATGGCGAGTCGAAAATCGATTCCAAATCGGACCATCATCACGGATGCGAGAGCACCGATAAATCCGGCCACCGAACCGACTGAAAGATCAATATAGCCAGCCACGATGACCAGCAACATCCCCAGCGCCATGATAATCACATAGCTGTTCTGGAGAACGAGATTGGTCAGGTTGAGCGGCTTGAACAAGGTGCCGGAAGTCATGATCTGGAAAAAGACCATGATCGCGACCAGCGCTATCATCAGCCCATATTCCCGGAAGTTGCCGTGGCTGACGGTTTTGACGGGTTTAACCGGTTTCGTTAAGACTGCGGCTGGGGTGCTCATTCGGCTTTGATGTCAGCGCGAAGAATAGCGCGCATAATCTTCTCTTGAGAAGCATCTTTTGCCAGCATTTCGCTGACGAGCTTCCCGTCATTCATAACATAAATTCGATCGGAGATCCCAAGGAGTTCCGGCATTTCCGAAGAGATAACGATGATCCCTTTTCCCTCGTTGGCCAATTTTCCGATGATGGTGTAGATCTCGTATTTGGCGCCGACATCGATGCCCCGGGTCGGTTCGTCCAGGATCAGTATTTCAGGATTGGCAAACAGCCACTTGCTAAGAACCACCTTTTGCTGGTTCCCACCGCTGAGGTTGCCGGTCAGCTGGTAGACGTTCGAGGACCGGATATTAGTTTTTTTCCGATACTCGTTGGCCACGCCGAGTTCGTGCAAATCATCGATGACGCCCGCTTTGGAGACACCCTTCAAATTGACGATCGTGATGTTGTGCTTGATGTGGTCGATCAGGTTCAGACCGTACGTTTTCCGGTCTTCGGTGACATAAGCAATCCCGTGATCCACCGCCTTGCCGATCGTGCTGACGTCGATCTTCTTTCCATGAAGGAATACTTCTCCACTGATTCGGCGTCCGTACGATCTACCAAAAACGCTCATGGCGAATTCGGTCCGTCCGGCGCCCATCAATCCGGCGATCCCGACGATCTCGCCTTTTCGCACATTGAGATTAATGCCTTTGATCATCTGCCGATCGGCATGAATTGGATGATGGACCACCCAATCTTTCACTTCAAAAATTGGCTCCCCGATATTGGGAGTGCGCTTGGGAAAGCGGTCGACTAACTCGCGTCCGACCATGCTGGTAATAATCCGGGCCTCGCTGATTTCCTCGGTATCCAGCGTTTCGATGGTCGCTCCGTCTCGCAAGATAGTGATCTGGTCCGCGACTTTCTTGACCTCGTTCAGCTTATGGGAAATCAGGATCGAGGTGATTCCATGCTGCTTAAATTCCAGCAAAAGCGCGAGCAGCGCGTCGCTGTCGTTTTCATTCAGACTGGCCGTCGGTTCGTCGAGAATGAGGAGCTTTACTTCTTTGGACAGGGCCTTGGCAATTTCGATCAATTGTTGCTTCCCGACGCCGAGATTGGTGATCAAGGTTTCCGGATTTTCCTTGAGACCGACCTTGTTGAGAAGCTCCTGGGTCCGGTGTTCGGCGGCATTCCAGTCGATAATCCCGTGTTTAGCTTGTTCGTTGCCGAGGAAGATATTCTCGGTGATCGAAAGGAGAGGAACTAACGCCAGTTCCTGGTGGATAATAATGATGCCTAGCTTTTCACTATCCGCGATTCCTCGGAGATGGCGCACTTCGCCTTGATAATGAATTTCTCCGGTGTAGGTGCCGGCCGGATAAACGCCGCTCAACACCTTCATCAAGGTAGACTTGCCGGCGCCATTTTCCCCGACCAAGGCGTGAATATCGCCTTGGCGAACCGAAAGGTTGACGTTGTCCAGCGCTTTTACCCCTGGAAACGTCTTCGTGATACCGCGCATTTCCAGGATGTTATTCATGGCGCTCCATCGATTAAAGGCGGGATCTCGAATTCGTCAGCCAGGGCGCACCGAAGTTAAAAACTTCGAGTTGCTGGGGGATTAGCACGCGGTGCGGACTGGCTGACGTACCTAACTCGAATTACTTCAACTGGTCTGCGGTGTAGTAACCACCATCGATCAAGATTGCTTTGTAGTTCGAAATATCAACCGGCACCGGGACCAACAGGAAGGAAGGAACTACCTTCACTCCATTATTGTAGGTCTTGGTATCATTGATTTCCGGCTTACCGCCAGCAACCAGAGCGTCGACCATGCTAGCCGCGACTTTAGCCAATTCGCGGGTGTCCTTGTAGATGGAGGAACGCTGTTCGTGAGCAATGATTGATTTGATAGACTGGACTTCGCAGTCTTGTCCAGTGACCACCGGCATCGGCAGATCTGCGGTTCCGTAACCGACACCTTTGAGGGACGAGAGAATGCCGATGCTTAAGCCATCATAAGGAGAGAGCACCGCGTCGACACGCTTATCGGTATAGTGAGCCGAAAGGAGGTTATCCATGCGAGCCTGAGCGACGGCGCCATCCCAGCGGAGGGTCCCAACCGTTTTCATGCCCGTCTGACCGCTTTGCACGACCAATTTCTTGCTATCAATGTAAGGCTGCAAAATCGACATGGCGCCGTCATAGAAGAAAAACGCATTGTTGTCGTCGGGCGAACCGCCGAAGAGTTCGATGTTAAAAGGACCTTTGCCGTTTTTGAGGCCAAGTTCTTTTTCGATCGATTGAGCTTGCAAGACCCCAACCTTGAAATTGTCGAAGGTGGCGTAGTAGTCGACGTTGGGTGAGCCACGGATCAAACGATCGTAGGCGATGACCTTAATGCCGGCATTAGCCGCCTTTTGCAAGGCGTCGGAAAGAGTGGTTCCATCAATGGCCGCGATGACGAGAACCTTGACCCCTTTAGTGATCATATTCTCGATCTGGGCCAATTGATTAGGAATATCATCTTCCGCGTATTGCAGATCGGTTTTGTACCCTTTGGCTTTCAGGGTTTTGACGATGTTGTCACCGTCAGCGATCCAGCGAGCAGAGGATTTGGTGGGCATGGAGATGCCAATCGTACCTTTGTCGTCCGCGAAAGCCTGCGGGGAGAGCGACATCAGGCCAAGGGCCACAGTCATTAGAACAAACTTGAATGATTTCATTTTTATTGGGGGTCGTAAGCAGTGCGTGGGGCGAACCCGTGACCGCTCACGGGATGATCGCAGGTTGCACCTTCTCTGCAAGGAAAAGTTATTTCCAACGCGCATTCCGATCCGGTTACCGGTTAGGAGGTTTCGGCGAACGGAAAACCTAGTGGTGCGGAGCGGTCAACCGTGCAAAAAACCGGCATAAACTGCTGGGGGGAGCAGAGTTTTCTGGGATCCGACAAACGATTAGCCGGGTGGGGGCCGGAATGCGGGTTAATTCTAATTTCCGTGAGCGCTCACGGAAAAATGGACGATCTTGGCTCGGGTAACGGTTTGCCGGAGCGGAGAGCGCCCCCTCAATGGCAGCATTAATGACTGTCTCAAATAACAAGGAAGTTTTCACCCGCTTAACAATCCTCCGGAAAGGCTATTCACCCTAACGCCATGAGCTCCACCCCCAGAAAGAGGAATAAGAACCTGACGATCTATGATATTGCCGTCCGGACGGGGGTTTCTTATCAGACCGTTTCACGGGTTCTGAATGGAATGCCGCACGTTTCCCCGGCGACGCGGCAAAGAGTGCAGGCCATGATGGAGGAGGTCGGCTTCCAGCCGAATATGACGGCCCGGCAACTAGCCGGCCAACGCTCGA
This sequence comes from uncultured Verrucomicrobiae bacterium, assembly GCA_963808535.1. Lineage (GTDB taxonomy): Bacteria > Verrucomicrobiota > Verrucomicrobiia > Chthoniobacterales > JAFAMB01 > JAFAMB01. The sequence goes on from CAWEGF010000011.1 coordinate 29,840, forward strand.
CGACCGTTGGACTGGTCACCTTCGCCACCAGTTTCTACGGACCGGCCCAGATCCTGGCCAACTGTGAACAAGCCAGCAAAGAGATGGGTTTAAGTTTCATGTTCCGTGGAATCGTCGAGCAAAACACGCCGGAAATCCGACGCGCCGTGAACGAATTGTGCGCTCACCAGGTTTGCGGTATTCTGCTTTATCTCCCTTTGCAGATCGATCTGCGGGATCTGCAAGACGTCTGCCGCAATGTGCCGATTGTGGCTGTCGACTCCAATTTGGGATATCGATGTCCGGCCATCTACATTAATCAAGAACTGGGCTCCCGCATTGCCACGCAACATCTAATCAAACTCGGCCATAAGAAAATTGCCTACTTGCAGGGCCCTCTCTTTTGGCGGGCGGCCGAACAGCGATTCAAAGGTTGGCTCAAAGAATTGAAAGCGGCCGGGCTCAAACCGGGGCCGGTGATCACCGGCAATTGGACGGCCGAGTCGGGCTACGAAGCCGCGCAGAAACTAGTGGCAGAGAACTGGGGTGAGTATTCTGCCTTGGTGGTGGCCAATGACCAGATGGCCCTCGGAGCGATCCGGGCTTTCGAAGAAAGCGGGATTCACATCCCGCGAACCATCTCCGTAATCGGGTTTGATAACATTCCCGAAGCGGCTTTTTTTCGCCCACCGCTCTCGACTATCAAACAGGATTTCGCGACGCTCGCTAGCTCGAGCGTCGAATGTCTGATGAGCCAATTAAACCAGAATCAGGCGGGTCGTCTGCGAATTATCAGGCCCACGTTGATCGGGCGCGAAAGCTCGGCGAAACCCAAGAAATAGAGATTGAGGTGACATCTAAGGCTCAGGGTTCAACCCTGGGAACCCTCAACGGTTCGCCCTAAATCGGGCGGAGATGCGGCTACCAGGTGAATCTCGCACCGGTTGCCGCGCAAAATTCAGGGTGTGCAAGTGCGAGGTCACAATTGGTCAGCGTAATTCTTCTCCACCCTGTTAGGACATTCGATCTGGCGCCCCTTCAGCTTCAGGGCGCGTCGTTTTCGGTGGTTGGTTCCCTGGGTTGAAACCCTGGGCTAGAGGACTCACGACCCCTTCGGGGTGAAAATTCCGAAGTGGATCCTCTGCAAATGTCCAAATTCCAACCCAAGGTTGAAACCGGGATTGAAACCAGGGTTGAACCGGAGAAGGGAAAACGCCCGGTTGAAACCCTAGGCTGAATCCACTTATCCCTTCGGGACAAAGAATCATTGGCGCTGACTTCAGCGGGCGTAGCCCACCGGCGCCAAAACCAATGTTGAATATTTAGAGGTGACCCCTGGTACCAGGAATTCGCTTTACCGTAGCGATGATTCTGAAGTTCTATGAAGAATCGTAAACCGGAAATGAGCGAGAATGATGAACGGAATATTTTGGCGCATCGACTGGTCGAATTTCAGAAAGATACGACTCGATACCTTGGCTCCAAAATTTTGTATGAGTACTGAATCACTTCGTTTGTCCGCCCTGAATGCGATGGATCGGGAGGCCTTTGGATCGGGACTGGGCAGCCGCCAGAAGACCATCATGTGCCGCTACTGGTCTCTCGCTGAGCTTACCACACCTATCGCGGGAGATAGTCGTGCCTGAAATACCCTGGGATAGCCATGCTTCGCGGATCCAGGACCGGATAGATGCGCTGGCAGCGATCACCGACGAGAAGGGGGTGATTACACGCACATTTTTATCAGAGGCGACGGTTCGGGCGAACCAGGTGGTGGGTGGATGGATGAGGGAAGCCGGGATGGCGACCACCGAAGATCAGGTGGGTAATTTGCTAGGACGATCTCCGGCGGCTTCTGGCGGCACGATCTTTCTTCTGGGATCCCACCTGGACAGTGTGCGCAACGCCGGACGGTTCGATGGTCCGCTTGGCGTGTTGTTGGCGATTGAAGCGGTGGAGGTTTTACGGTCGGCCAGTGTAGAGCTTCCCTTTTCCCTCGGGGTTGCTGGCTTCAGCGACGAAGAAGGGGTTCGCTTTCAAAATGCTTACATCGGGAGCAAGGCTTTCTGTGGCTTGCTAACGTTGCCAGAACTGGAGATGCGGGATCGAGATGGCCTAACTCTTCGGGAAGTCATCGAGCGCCGGACTGGAGTTGAATTCGTGTCGCCAGGTCCGACTTTCGCTTCTGGCGATCTCACCGGCTATCTGGAAGTCCATATCGAACAAGGACCGGTGCTCGAAAATGAAGGGCTGGCACTCGGTGTAGTGACAGCCGTGGCGGGTCAATTACGTTGTCGCTTAAACTGGACTGGGAAAGCTTCGCACGCCGGAACCACTCCTGCACCATTGCGGCGCGATGCGCTGGCCGGTGCGGCAGAATTTATCGGGGAAGTCGAAAAGGGTTCAGCCAGGTTCCCGGGACTGATGGCGACGGTTGGACGGCTCGCGATCCAGCCGAACGTCAGTAATGTCGTCCCAGCCTTCGTGACGCACACCCTGGATCTTCGGCACCAATCTGACGCGGTTCTGAACGAGGCATCTGGATGGTTAGAACAACGCGCAGTTAAGATCGCCGACAGGCGCCGTTTGGATTTTACTTGGGAGGTACTGCAAGATACGCCGGCGAAGGTTTGTGATGTGGCGTTGTCGAGAAGATTACTGGAGACGGTCGAAAAGGTGACCGGTTCATCCCGCCTTCTTCCGAGCGGCGCCGGCCACGATGCCGCGATTCTGGCCCCCTTCTTTCCGGTGGCGATGCTGTTCGTTCGCTGTCGGGAAGGCCTGAGTCATCATCCGGATGAGTTTGTGTCTTTGGAAGATATTGGGGTGGCGCTTCAGGTTACGGTAGAGTTTCTTCGCTCGTGGGAGGTGAAATGAGTTCTTACGATCTTTTGTTTCGCGGCGGGACTTTGGTAACGCCCGAGGGATTGGTTTCGGCCGACGTCGCCGTAGTCGATGAACGAGTGGTCGCCACCGGACCGGATTTGGAGGGTTCGGCCGTGGAAGTTGTGGACGCGTCGGGGCTGCATCTTTTCCCAGGGTTCATCGATGCGCATGTTCATTTCAACGAACCCGGCCGCGAACATTGGGAAGGACTATCCTCGGGGTCACGTTCTCTGGCTGCGGGTGGAGGGACATCCTTCTTCGAGATGCCCTTAAACGCTGCCCCTCCCACGCTGGACGGAGAAGGGTTTGCCAGAAAGCGCGCCCGTGCCGAAGCGAAATCAGTATTAGACTTCGCGCTTTGGGGCGGTTTGACGCCGATTAACCTCGATACGATGGAAGAAATGGCCGATGCCGGGGCGATCGGGTTTAAGGCTTTCATGAGCCGCTGCGGTACCAGTGATTTTCCGAATGTGGACGCGCCGGTGCTCAAACGTGGAATGAAGATCGCGACCGCGCGCAATCTGCCGGTGGCGGTGCATGCCGAAGACGATCTCCTGACCTATACCTTGGCGGAAGAACTCAGAAGTCAGGGGAAGACTGGTTGGCAGGATTATCTCGATTCGCGCCCGATCGAGGCCGAACTGCGCGCCATCAGGGTGGCCTTGGAATTGGCTGGCGAGGTCGGCTGTGACTTGCACATCGTTCATGTGAGTTGCCCCGAAGGAATTGACTTGATCCGAGCGGCCAGAGATCACGGGGTTCGGGTGACGGCTGAAACTTGCCCGCACTATTTGTTGTTCACCGATCAGTCGCTCGACCTGATTGGTGCGACGGCCAAATGTGCACCTCCATTGCGGGACGCGGCTCGACGCGAAGAAATGTGGAAGAGGATCCAGACGGGTTTGATCGATACGTTAGGATCGGATCATTCTCCATCTCCGCCGGAGATGAAAATGGCGGAAAATTTTTTCGACATCTGGGGCGGAATCGCCGGTTGCCAGCATGCGTTCCCTTTAGCTTTGGCCGAATGGTACGCTCGCTCTGGCTTAGAGGGGTTGCCGCCATTCTCGGCAGTGAGCGCGACCAATGTCGCGGAACGCTTCGGAATCGGCCGCCAGAAAGGGCGGCTCGCGGAAGGATTCGATGCCGATATAACATTGGTCGACATGCGGAGGACCACGATGATCACCCCGGAACAGTTAGCATACCGCCATGCGATCAGTCCGTATGTCGGTTTGGAATTGCGCGCCATTGTCGATGGTACCTGGGTGCGCGGACACGCCGTTTATCGAAACGGAAAATTCCCGGACCAGGCGTCAGGCAGGTTACTAACGCCTGCCCAGAGCGTCCGCCGAAAACTCGCTAGTTAGGCGTTTTTTCTTGCCTCTGGCCTCGCGAATTCCTCAACCTGTCGCGAATTCCCTGAGTTGCTGGCATGTTCGAACGCCTCTTTTCTCTTAAAGCTCACCAAACCTCTGTTTCACAAGAGGTGGTCGCGGGCCTGACGACATTTGCGGCGATGGCCTACATCCTCGCGGTGAACCCAGCCATCCTTTCCACCACCGGCATGGATAAAGGCGCTTTGATCACCGCCACGGCCATCGCCTCAGGGGTGATGACCGCCGTCATGGCGCTGGCGACCAACTATCCGATTGCCCTCGCACCAGGGATGGGCTTGAACGCCTTTTTTGCTTTCACTCTTTGCGGGGCAAAAGGAATTCCCTGGCCGGCTGCGCTCGGCATGGTCTTCTATAGCGGCTTGATTTTTCTCGCCCTTTCGGTCACCGGCTTACGAAAAAAGATCGTCGAAGCAATCCCGCTCGAACTGAAATTAGCGATCACTGCCGGGATCGGTTTTTTTATCGCATTTATCGGGCTCAAGAACGGCGGTGTCGTGGTGGCGAACCCGGCTACTTTTGTCGGATTGGGTGATCTCTCAAAGCCGGGGCCGCTACTGGTGATTGCGGGAACCATTGCTACGGCGATTCTGGTCGCCCGGAAAATACCCGGCGCTATTATTCTGGTAATCTTGGCGCTAACCGTAGTTGGACTAATATTTCCGGCGCCTGACGGGAAAGGAATGATCACACCGATCCCGACCGGGATCATCAATTTGCCAGCTTCCTTGGCGCCGACCTTCCTGAAGCTCGACCTGAGCTATTTCTGGCAAAACTTCATCGGAGCGTTGCCGATCGTGCTCGCCATTTTATTTGTCGATCTCTTCGACAATATGGGCACTCTGATTGGAGTTTCCAAGCGGGCGGGGTTGCTCGACAAGGAAGGAAATTTACCAAAGATAGGGCGAGCGTTCATGGCCGATGCCGGGGCGGCAATGTTTGGTTCAACCTTGGGGACCTCGACTGTCACGAGTTATATCGAGAGTGCGGCCGGGGTCGAAGCCGGAGGACGGACCGGGTTAACCGTCATGGTGACCGCTGTTTGTTTCCTGTTGGCCCTTTTTTTAGCGCCGCTGATTTTGATTATTCCAGGCATAGCGACGGCGCCAGCCCTGGTGATCGTGGGGGCTTTTATGATGCAAGGCCTGGCGGAACTAGATCTAAGAGATTTTGAAAAGACAGCGCCGGCGTTCGTCACTATCCTGGCGATGCCGCTGGCCTTCAGTATTAGCGAAGGGGTGGCCTTCGGCTTGCTAACTTACGTCGGGCTCAGGATCGGGACCGGAAAGGCAAAGGAAGTGGGGCTGATCACTTACATTTTGGCATTTTTATTCATCCTGCACTTTTTGTTCGGGAGATAAAAAAACTCGAGTTCAGAAACAACGACGACCCCAGTGTCCACCGAACTCAGAAAGTCGAACGCCTCATGACCACAACTCCCTCCGTTTTTGGCGATTCCCGTACGCACCTCGGTTTACGACACGCCTTGATCGCACCGGACGGCCAGGTTCCCAGTTCGTGGCCCGGCATTGGCAAGGCAACGACGGTAGTGCTCATCTCCCCGGAAATGGGAGCCCGCTTCACTCAACTTCTGTTGACCTTTCAGTCGGATGGCAGCGCGACATTTCCGGCCACCGGCAGCGAGGCCTTCTCCTACGTTTGGCAAGGTTCAGTGGAAGCGGAAGTTGCCGGAAGGCGTTATTTGTTAGAGACCGGCAGCTATCTGTTTGTGCCTGCCGGCCAGCCTTGGCAGCTGAGCGGAGCCAGCGCGGGAACCCAAGTAAACCTCTTTTTCAAAAAATATGTGCCCCTGGATGGCACGGTTCCTCCCGAGACCTACGTGGGTCAAGCGAGTAAAGTAACCGGTCAAGCCTATCTCGGAGATGAAGAAGCAAAGCTTCAGATCCTCCTGCCTGATGATCCTTCTTTCGACATGGCGGTAAATATTTTTAACTACAACCCGGGAGCTTGCCTGCCGTTTGTCGAGACCCACATCATGGAGCATGGCCTTCTCATGCTGGAGGGAAAGGGAGTTTATCGACTAGATGAGAGTTGGTATCCCGTTGCAGCCGGAGACTGTATCTGGATGGCTTCATACTGCCCGCAGTGGTTTACCGCGATGGGTAAGACGCCCGCCAGGTATCTTTATTACAAAGATGTAAACCGTCCCATTTGGCCGTAGGGCGTCGCCACGGCTAGAAGAGATCCCACACAGAGATCGCAAAGATCACAAAGAATTTAACGCCCGGAAATGCCGGTCGGTGGCGACCACCGATCAAATGGGGACAGGTCAGATCTGGGGAGTTCCGGATGAAAAGCCGCATTTCGACCGGGCCAACCGTGCGACCCTGACATTGGACCTGTCCCCAATTTTATGTCTGTCCCGAATGGCGCTAAGTTAAGCAATGTTCCGGAAGGTCCTTCGCCCCGGAGGGGCTTGAGAATTCAGCCCAGGGTTTTAACCCTGGGAACCGCACCTCCGCTGCGAATAGCCCTGAAAGGGCTTCAGATCGAAGGCGTTTACAGCAGAATCAATGACTATCGATCTCTCGCGCCTTCAGGGTAAACGACTTGCTTGATGGTTCCCAGGGTTGAAACCCTGGGCTAAATTCTTCAGCCCCTTCTTCGGGGCAATAAAACATCCCAAAGAAACAAGTGGTCAGCCCGGGGTCTGTCTCCAACCGAAATCACGGGGTCTGTCCCCAACCGGAATCATCAACTCATCAACTGCCCCTGCGGTTAGTCGGACGGAACGGCCCTTAACTTAGCGCCATTCCGACCTATCCCCAATTCATGACCTTTCGACCGGTTCGACCGTTCGACGTTCGACCCTGACATTGGACCTGTCCCCAATTTCATAAGACCTGTCCCCAATTTCATAAGAATTCCACACAGAGATCGCAAAGATCACAAAGAATTAGCGCCAGGAAATCCCGGTTAGCTGGAGACCACCGGACAGGTCAGATCGGACCTGTCCCCAATTTTATGCTTCCATTTTATGTCCCCCATGTCTCCAGGTCATAAATTCTTTGTGATCTTTGCGATCTCTGTGTGGAATGTCTTGTTTAGCTGCGGCGCGGACCGTCGTCGCAGCCGAAAGATCGAGGACGAAGGACGGATTGGGGGACTATCTAGGGTTTCTCCCGACCCAGATGAGGTAGGCGAGGAAGAGGATGATCACGAAGGCGCAGCCGGTTTTGAACTGCTTAAAGAAACGGGATAGGACGTAGCCAAAAACAAAACATTCTAAGCCGGTGACAAAGGTCGATTCGAGGAATTGGCCCACACCGGAGTTCGCCCCGGCTGGGCTGGGTCTGATTGCGGAAGCGACGATGGAGGCTATCCAGGCGAAGACGAAAAGAACGAAGGCTTCCAGAGCCATTCGCCGGCGGGCCGCTTTCCGGGCGGACTTGTTTTCGTCATTGGCGGTCACGACCTGGAAGCGGAGGCCGGGTTCAGGAGACTAGTCATAGGTGCGCCTGGATGGTCACGAGGACACCGACGAGCACGGCCAGCGAAATGCTATGAAAAAACACGAAGCGGAGGATTTCACCTTCGTGCCCGTACCATCGAGTCGCGGTAGAAGCGACCACGATACTCTGGGCGTCGATCATTTTACCCATGACGCCGCCGCTGCTGTTGGCGGCGGCCATCAAGACTGGGTTGAGTCCTAATTGTTCAGCGGTGATTTTTTGCAAACCACCGAACAAGACGTTGGAAGAAGTGTCCGAGCCGGTGAGCGCCACGCCCAGCCACCCGAGGAGCGTACCGAACATTGGATAGAGAAATCCGGTTTGAGCAAAAGCCAGACCTAGCGTGGCGTCTGTCCCAGAGTAGCGGGTCACGTAGCCAAGCGCGAGCATGCAGGCAATGGTCAGCAAAGACCAACGCACCAGTTTGAGCGTCTGCCAATAGACCCGCGCCAATCCGAGCGGCGTATAGCCCATCAGAAAACCACCAATAAGTGCGGCCACGAGAATTCCTGTCCCGGTGGCCGATAACAAACTTAGCGCGTAGACGGCGGCTTCGGGTTTAGGTTGAGGAACTAAGGGCGGAACCCGCAGGATGAGCTTGTCCAGTCCAGGGACCGAAATTTTCGGATTAAAAAGTCCATCCAGTACGGCTTTGAACTGGGGTATGCCCCAGAGGAAAACCGCAACGCTAAGGATGATCCAGGGGAGCCAGGCTTTCAACGTATCGGCCTGAGTGATCCGGGTTCCGTTTTCCGGTTGAAAGCGGAAGATCGTAGCGATCGGTTCGCCTTTGGCAGTCGCCTGATCTGGGCTCAGATTTGGGTCAGGGCGGGTCATTGCTAACCACATGGTGCGCGGTTGCCAGACGCGCAAAAAGAGGGTTAATGCGACCATCGAAGTAATGGAGGCAATGATGTCCACCAGCCAAGGGCCGTGGAGCGTCGAAACGAGAAATTGGGGGACGGCAAAACAGACTCCGGTCACCAGGATGGCCGGCCAAATTTGGATCATCCCACGAAAGCCGGCAAAGGCCCAGATGAGCCAAAACGGAATGATGACGGAGAAAAAAGGAAGCTGATGGCCGATTTGTTTTGAAAGCTGAAGTAAATCGAGACCCGTGACGGCCGAAAGGGCAATAACCGGCGTGCCGATGGCGCCAAAAGCGACCGGAGCGGTGTTAGCGATCAGGCAAAGACCGGAGGCGGCAAGTGGTGAAAAACCAATTCCGATCAGAATCGCGCCGGTCACCGCCACTGGTGTTCCGAAGCCGGCGGCGCCTTCGAAAAATGCGCCGAAAGCAAAGGCAATCAGTAGGAGCTGCAAGCGGCGATCTTCCGTCACGTTGGCGATGCTGTTTTGCAGAACTTGAAAGTGCCCTTTCTGCAAGGTCAGTTGGTAAAGAAAGATGACGTTGAGGATAATCCAACCGATCGGCATCAGGCCGTAGGCGGCCCCGTAGACCGCGGACATGACTGACATCTGGACAGGCATGCCGAATTCGAAAATCGAGATCAGGAGTGAAGCGAAAAGACCCAGTAATGCAGCGACATGAGCCTTGAGATGAAAAAAACCAAGAGCTCCGAGCAGGACAATTACCGGTACGGCGGCGAGAAGCGCCGAAAGCACTATGCTATGGAGGGGATTGTAGACCTGGGACCACATAGAGTTCCAGACTCTGACGGAACGATGAAGCCGTGTCGATTTGAAACCAGAGAGAGCGCAGAGGGGGAGAGAGAGCGCAGAGGGAGAGCACGGAGGGAGAGGAGAACGCGGAGGGGAATTGTATTACCACAAAGACACAGAGGACACGGAGTTACGGAAACGGAAATTAAATACAGGAAATCCGATACCATCCGTATCTGGAATTTCTCCGTACTCCGTGTTCTCTGTGTCTTTGTGGTAATATTTCCTCTCCGTGCTCTCCCTCTCCCTCTGTGCTCTCACTTTTTCAGGTAGTCTCCACGACTGAAATATTTCTCCAGCCAGACATACAAACAGATAAAGAGGTAGCGGCTTCCCATTTCGTTAATTTTCAACTTTGCTTCACCGGTTCTTCGATTGCGCCAGGTAATGGGGATAACAGTCCAGGAAAAACCGCGGACGATCGCCTTAAGTGGAATTTCCACCGTGAGGTTGAAATGGGGAGAGATCAAGGGCTGACAGCCGTCGATGACGGTCCGGCGATAGGCCTTAAAGGCGTTGGTCGTATCATTCAGCGAAATGTTAAAGAGAACGCGCAAAAACGTATTTGCCCATCTATTTAAAGCAAGTTTGAACCATGGGTAGTCGAAGACACGACTCCCCTTGATGAAGCGGCTGCCAAAGACACAATCCCATCCTTCATTCAGTAAGTTCCAGTAACGAACCACATCCCGGCAGTCATCCGATTCATCTGCCATCATGATAACGACAGCATCACCGCGCATTTGGCTGAAGCCGCAGATGATCGCTCGACCGAAACCGTGTAATCCCTGATTCTGGATCGGGCAAAGCTCCCCGATTCGCTTTTGTCCTTCCTGCAAGATAGCCCAGGTGCGATCGCTGCTGCCGTCGTCGACCACCACGATTTCGTGCGGAATTTGATGCTGCCGCAATTCCTGATGCAGCTGCTCAACCGTAGAAAGGATGCAGCCCTCCTCATCACGAGCCGGAATAACGATGCTCAACAGGCGAAGCGGGTCCGGTTTCTTTCCCGGAGTGGTCACTGTTTTCTCCATCGTTTCACTTTGGTCTGGAAAATCGCCTTTTATCCGGGATCGCTTACACCGCCCGGCTGACATCAATCAGAGCGATCTCCTGACGCCACAAAGCTGCAGCCATTCCGGGTTTTGTTCGGCATGATCAGCAATCTCACTTAAGATTTGTTCAAGCCGCATCGCAGGTTGCCATCCCCAGCGAGATTGGGCCAGCGCTCCATCCATCACGATCCAAGGTAAATCGAATGGCCGAGGTTCCAAATTCTGGTTTACGACACGAGGGACAAACCGGTTGGTACACCAGATGCTCAATTCAGCGAGTGACATAGCATTAGGCAAACCGCCTCCGACATTCCAAATCCGATCCATTTCTTGAGGGTCGGAATCGCCGAGTTGGGCAGCGACCAGGGCGGCCAAATCGCTGGGGTGAAGAGCATCTCTGACTTGCAGTCCATGGCCATCGAACCCGATATAGCTAAGTGGCAGGTTCGATTGCCAGGCATGAACCCAGAACGAAAAAATACCTTGTTCGGCGATCCCGAACTGGCCGGGACCGGCGAGAACTCCGCACCGATCGATCCAAACGGGGAAGTTGAAGGTGCGACCGTATTCCAACGCGAGCACTTCCGAGCTCAGCTTGGTCGCCCCATATAGGGAAATAGGTGCCGTGGTCGAAAAACCCTCCGAAATGCCTCGTCTTGAGATTCCAACTGGCAAAGTGTCCGTGGCCTGCAGGGTAAACCGATTTTCGGTCCGGATCAAAGGTAGTGAGCCGAGGGCGGGAATCGAGTACACGCGGCTGGTGCTAAGCAAGACGAGACCGGCAGCAGAGTGGCGGCAGTATTCCAGGATGTTAATGGTCCCAAGCAGATTGTGCTCAACCACCTGTCGACTGGAAGTCGAGCCTTCGACTCCGGCGGAAACACTTGGATTCGCCGCGGCGTCGATTACCCAATCGACGATTGGCAGTTGCTCCAGATCGCTACGCAATCGCACGTCTCCATGGAAAACCCGACAGCCGATTTTTTCGAGAGCTCGCCGATTCAACTCAGACCCTGGCCGAATCAGATTATCAATGCCGACGATCTCGAGTCCCGCAAACATCTCGAGGAGAGATCTGGTGAGCGCTGAACCGACAAAACCACAAATGCCAGTGACGAGGAGCTTCATGGAGTTAAAAGCTGAATGCCGAAAAACAAACCGCAGATTTCACAGAAATCATAGTTTAGAGGAGGAGGGTCCAAAACCTCAGTCAACTTCATTTTTAGATCCGGACGAATTCTTGACGGACGGTGAACATTCTGTTTTTGAAAGACTCAGATGGCAAAGAAATTACTGGTCACCGGTTCCAGTGGTCTGATTGGCAGCGAAGTAGTGGCTTTTTTTTGTGGCCAGGCGTGGCAAGTCAACGGCCTTGATAATAACATGCGAAGGGAATTCTTTGGGCCGCCTGGGAGACACCTCCTGGAATCGAAAACGCCTGGAACAGCTGACTGGTTTTCGTCATCACGAAGTTGACATCCGAGACCGAACCAGAGTCCTGGAGATCGTCCGTGAAATCAAACCGGACGCGATTGTCCACGCGGCCGCCCAACCCAGCCATGATTTGGCTGCTTCGAGACCCTTCGATGATTTTGACGTGAATGCGGGTGGCACCCTGAATTTGCTCGAGGCGGCACGCCAGGTATGCCCGGATGTTCCATTCGTTTATATGTCGACCAACAAAGTCTATGGTGACGCTCCCAATCGATTGGATCTGGTCGAGAAGGAAACCCGCTGGGACTACGCCGATCCGGAATACTTTGACGGAATCGAAGAGACATTCTCGATCGATCAGTCAATGCACTCAATCTTTGGCGCGTCAAAAGTGGCCGCAGACGTGATGGTGCAGGAGTATGGACGCTACTTTAATATACCGAGCTGCTGCCTGCGCGCTGGTTGTCTGACCGGACCTAATCACTCCGGAGTCGAGTTGCATGGCTTTCTTAGTTATCTGATCCGTTGCAACCTCCTGGACAAATCCTACCGTATCTATGGCTACCAGGGAAAACAGGTGCGCGACAATGTTCATTCTTACGATGTCGCGAAATTCATTGATCACTTCATTCAATCTCCGAGAGCCGGTGAAGTTTACAATCTTGGTGGCGGCCGAGATAACTCGATCTCCATTTTGGAAGCATTCAGCATGATTGAGGGGATTTCGGGAAAAAAAATGGCTTTTGAATTGTTGGAAGAGAACCGGAAAGGTGACCATCTCTGTTACATTTCCAACCTCTCGAAAATCAAAGCTCACTATCCGGATTGGAGAATCACCAAAAACTTAAAAGAAATATTCCAAGAGATTTACGATGGATGGCGAAAGCGCCCGAGTTGAGCACATTTCTGTCCCGAAGGGACAGCCCGATCGTAGCCTGGCACGAAGTGCCTGGGGATGTGTGTCTCAAAAGAACCGTCCCGTAGGGTACGGTATGATCGTGTGCAGCTAATCCCAGAATTTGGTCGCTCCAAACATCGAATCGGTGCGCATACGAATCACACCGTGCCCTACGGGACGGTGCTTTTTGGGGTGCGCTGTTCCAGGCACTTCGTGCCAGGCTACGATCGCGCCGTCCCTCCGGGACGTGACGTCGGATGCCGCTGAGCACATTACTGTCCCGGGCTGTAGGCCTTTGTTTTTTGCCCCGCTGGGGCTAGAGCACTCAGCCCAGGGTTTCAACCCTGGGAATCGTCCACCAAGAGCGACGCGCCCTGAAGGGTGCGCCAGATCGAACTTCCTAACACGACGGAAGCGGGCCTAAGGTCCAATTGCAGATTCGTCTCGATTGCTAACTTTCGCGCGGCAATGGCGAGATCCATCTGGTAGCCCCATCTCTCGCTCCTTCAGGGCGACCCGTTTATTTTGAGGGTTCCCAGGGTTGAAACCTTGGGGGCTGAGTTGTCTAGCCCCCTTCGGGGCAGGCCCTTCAGCACGCATATGCGCCTAATCCATCCTTTGGGACTGACAATGACTTCGCGCCGTCCCTCCGGGACTGAGCATTCGGATGCCGCTGAGCGCAAACCGTGGCGGAGCAGAGCCCCAACTGCTGCTTTCTTCGCCGCCGGAAACGCTATTTCTCCTCGCAGGGGGCGTTATTCCAGCCGGAGCGAAATGGTTCCGATCGACCGCTGGCGGCATCGAACTTTTGTCGAACCACGCAACCAATGTCATTAGCCAATAGATGCAGGCTTACTGACGGTTCGGGAGAAATCGTTCGGACCCGATGGATATCGTTCCACGGCGGGACCAGATCGTAAAAATCGCCTTTCTTGAGAACCCGGCGTTTTCTCAAGATAAGAGGATGGGCGGCCGCTCCCACTTCATGGACATGCCCCTGGTATTCTTCTTCCTCCTGTTCTCCTTGGTAAAGCCCGACTAAACCCCAGGCCAGATGGTTGTGAATCGGAGTGGCTAATCCGGGTGCAACCACTAGCGTAGATAACGAAAGATCCTGAAGTTCTGATCGATACAGAAGCAAGGAGGCAATTCCCTGGCCCATGGTCGTATTCCCGGAGGCTTGTTTGAATTCCTCTGGTAACCAATCCTGATCGCTTAGCAGGGATTCGTACGGAGCACGCAGCTGTTGCAATTTGGTTGCTACCTCAGCGCTTCCCCGAACAATTTCGAGCGCTTCGACGATAAATTTTTGCAACGTCTGATGTTCAAGAAAGAACTCGCCATCCGTCATACAGAACTAGTAAACCACAGATTTCACCGATTACACAGATTGAAGAATGGGTTGGCCTTTGAGCGGGTAACGGTTTGGCCCGCGGGCTTGGTTTCCTTAAGCTGGGTAATCTGTGGTTTATCTCCCTCAGAGGCCAAGGACTTGACCTCCGAACGCATTAAGTTCAGGAGCGGACGTCCTCGCAACCGAGCAAGCTCGGCTAAGGGGTGGTTGGCGGCCGCTCTTTTAGCAATTTCATACCCAATGAGATAGCCGAGGCGGGCTGGAGTTTGGCCACCGCGCCGGTAAGAGAGATAGCGGGCGGCGGTGGCGTCGTCCTTCGATTCAAGTTGGGTCAATAAATTTTTGGCAAAAAGAGGAACGTATTTTGGACCTTCGACCGCCAACCGGGGATCTAAAAGAATATCGGCTAAGGATGCATCAGGATTTAATACTTTGCTGACATAGGTCGCGAGACCTTCCTGCCAGACCAGACGATAGAGTTGGACCTCGTCGGCATCGCGGGGCAACGGATTGACCTGGAAATGATAGACGTGAAATAATTCGTGGGAAAGAATCACCGATAAGCGCGCATCAGCTCCGTGGAATTTAGCTATCCCATCTAAGCCGAGCAGCAGCATGTGAGGATTGTCGTGAGGAATTTTGCCGTCAAAGCGAAAGAGGGAAAGGATCAAGTAGACCCGGGCCTTGGAACTGTCGAAATCGGGGAAGGCGTTCTGAAATCGGGCCTGAGCAGAGGCGTGCTGTTCTTCGAAGCTTTTCTGAAGATGTTTTATGGCCGGAAGGTATGCCGGAAGTCCGTCCAAATACCGTTCGAGGGTCTCAAGATCTGTCTTGAAGATCTGCGGCCGATTGTAGACCTCCGGATGTGGTCTGATCACTAGCTGGGCAAATAGCTTGGCGCGGCTTTCCCTCTCTGGCGGAGCGCTTCGCAAAAAAGCACTGAGGTTCGGGATGAAATCGTGAACGATCAGCTGTCCGGCAGCTTGGGCGCTCAAGTGGAAGTAACCAAAGGCCAGACCAATCAAGAGGACGCGAGTCAGATGCCGGATGTTTTTGGGTGGTCGGTTTTTTCCCATCGATCGGCATCTTGATGAATCTTCAGGAATTCATTCTCTTTCGGATTATAGACCCACATCTCCAACGGGGTTTTTGGATCAGGCAGAATAAATGGGGAGAGAAACAATTGCCATTGATAACGATTTCCGGCCTCTCGGTGATCATCCGCTGGCCGCAACGCGGCCGCAGCAATAAAAGCGTTACTTCCCACCGGCCTGAGAAAAACTAGATCAGGGTTAATCTTTGGGCCCAGTGAAATCGAGCCGGACAGCTTCCAACCCCGTTCCACGATCCCCAGATATCTGGCTTGGACGACTTTCCCGCCGACGGTGTAGCGGCCGTTAACCTCCGGTTCGGTGCTAGTAAAGCTAACATCGTCCAGCTGTTGATAATAACCGGCGTCGGAAAGAGGTCTGATGCCGATATTCAAAATCGGCCGGCATCTGAGGGGACAAAGAGGATAAAATGGGCCGGTCGTCATTCCATCCACCTCGGGATCAAAGTAAGAAGAAAAAGGAATTAAGCTTTTCGCGAGCTGTCGATCACGACATTCCACGGAGCCGGCCTTAAACGATTGGAGGTCGCCGATGATTAATAACGCGCCGATAGCAAAGATCGCCGCAGAAGCCGCCCAAACCTGGCCGCGGCTGATTCGCCGGCGGATGAGGTTGCGGGCTCGGTTCTTCGGAGCCAATGGCGATCAGAATTAATGCTTGGATGGCGATGAGAAGGAGACTGACGTGCGTAGTATAGCGGCTGGCCAGAAAACCTCCGGTGTAGCCCATGCCAAGTCTTCCGTAAGTAGTGACCAGGCAGAAAGAATAAGCGTAGGCGCCTAACCCCAACCATGGCGCGGCGTCCGGAAGTCGACGACGCTTGATCGCCGTCGCGGTCAGGAAAAGGAAAATGATGGTTATGAATAGCCCAATAAACCAGGCTCGATGAGGCAAGCGTTCGTAAGAAATCCAATGAGCCAAGGGGTTGCCGACCAGTCCCAAAAAACCAAAAAACGGCAGCTGTACTTTTTCCATGATTTGTTCTGGGCGCAGATGCAATTCTGTTGTCCGAGGCAAACCGGAGAAATAAAGGGCAAAAGTAACCGCGGCAGAGACCAACAGACAAAAGACCCCGATGGCCTTTTTCCGGAAAGGGTCATCCGTGAGACAGAGCGAGAAAATCAGCGCGGGCCAAAGGAGAAGACCTTGCGCCGAAGAAAAGCTGGCCGCGGCACCGAGCGGCGCGACAGCGAGGATCCGCAGCCAGAGGGCGAGCTCCGTTCGGCAGAGGATGATCAGGCTGGCAACGACGGTGAACTGAATGAAAAAGAAGGCGAACTGGAACGACCACAACCAATTCTCCATCTGCACCAGAGAAAATAACGATGCGGCAGCCACCCCGACGGCGAAGGTCCATAAGATGGGGTGGCTTCGAGAATAAAGCCTCTTGAATTGCGAAAAGAGGAATAACATAGCGACCACCGCCATCAGCCAGCCGGTGATCATCATGGCCTTCGAATTCCATCGGGTAAGCACGGCGAGGGTGGAAAACTCAAGCCTCGGAATGAGCATCCGATGCTCATTGTTTGGGGACCAGAAACTGCCGAAAGTCGCCTGGCCGGAGGCCACCGATTTAACCAGGCCGGAGTACCACCATTCGTCGGCAAAGGGAACATTGACTCCGTTGATCAGAATGAAGGCCAGAGTCGATAGTGCGGCGAGCGCGGAAAGCAGCGCTGCGGCCAGCGCAGGTCTTCGCGGAATACGGTCTTCCCTGGCAGGCATGCTATTTCGAGGACAAATCCACGATCGGCGAACTATTTATCGCAGCAGCGGAGATGCGCGGCATGTAATCTTGTTTCCCGGCCAATCTTTTGATTATCTCTCGGAAACGCTGGGCGAGAGAAGCTGGCTGGATGTCGCTCCGGATGACGAGCACGGGTCGTTCGGTCCGATTCACTATTTCCCGGGTGACATTCCCGATCGCGTAATTGCGCCAGGCATCACGCACCGGCCAAGAGCCGGAGACGACGAGGTCATAGTCGCCCCGCTGGATTTCGGCGAGGATCTGTTGGATCACGATTCCGTGCCGCAGTTCAACAGTCGCCGGTACCCCGTCCCCTTCGATAATCTCTTTCTCAGTTCGAAGATTCCTGGCTAGTGCCGAGTTGGATTTCAGGAGAGCGGCAACATCTTCCTGGCGTCGGAAGATCGTGCCATGCATGGCGGGAGGCTGGGGTGTGACGGTGAATAGGGTAATCTCGGCGGACAAAACTTTAGCCATCTTGCTGGTGAATCTTACCGCATTGTCGATATAGGCGCCTCCGCCGCTGCAAATCAGGATTCGTTTGATGGCTGGCCGCGAAACTGGAACGATCAAGACGGGCGGCGAAATCGCCTCGGCAATCGCATACGCTTTGGTCGAAGGAAGGAAAAATTCCTGCGCGCCGCGGCGCTCCGCCCCGATGACAGCAAGATCATAGGGAGTTTCCTGGGTGCGCCGGATGATTTCTGCCACTGGGTCACCGATTTTGGTAACGATCTCGAGTTGAAGTTCCTGCTCCCGAAAAACTTTTGCTTCCTCGCGTAAAGCTTCCAGCAATTTGGGTTCGTCTTGCTCCACTTCGGTGATTCCAAAAATCGTAATCTCCGCCTTCGCGGCGTTGGCGATGATTGCTGCGGAAGCGAGCGCCCTGCGTGCCCGCTCCGACCCGTCGCTGCAGACAAGAATCTTCATAAAATTTGGTCACGGATGATGGTTGGTGAGAAGTCTCTGGGCAATAACGATAGCACCTAGAAGCGGGAGGGGGGCAAAAGCGAGACGGATACGGGGGCCGGAAAAATATTGGGTCAGGTTGGCCCCGATGCGGGCTCCGAGGGCGGCCCCGGTTTGCATGACCAGAGCGATGACGATATCAACGTTGCCGTTCATAGCGTGCCGAACGGTGCCATAACTTGCTGAAATGATGATCTCGAATAGATCGGTGCCGACGGCGATATGAGTCGGAATGCCGAGCAGATAGACCATCGAGGGCATGCGAATGTAACCAGCCCCTCCCCCGAGGAACCCGCTGAAGATCCCTCCGATGAAGGAGACGAAAAGGATGGCCCAGAACGAAATGGACTCAATCCCCGAGTGCGGAAGGCGAATCTGGGGAGCAAGTTTGATTCTCTGAATCGACTTGGCAAAGCCCTCGATCGCCGTGATGTCGTGTTTCCGGTCTTTCGCCAGGTCACCCGGTTGATCCCGGCGTCGATTCAGTCGCAACGCCGTCCAACCCTCCCAGGCGCAGAAGAAAGCAATTCCAGTAAACACGGCGATCGAAACCGTTCCGACGACTATCTCAACGTGGCCTCCCTTTTTCAAAATTTCAATCGCCTGCACACCCGTCTCGGAACCGGTGATTGTCCCGATCACCATGATGCCGGCCAGCTTCAAGTCGATATTGCCAAGGACGCGATGGGTCCGTGCGGCGACAATCGACTTCCCGACGATGTGGGCAAGGTCAGTCCCGACCACATAGTTCATTGGTAACCCCGCCGCAAATAGCGCTGGAGCGGTCAGGAAACTGCCTCCCACGCCGAAAAATCCACCCAGAATCCCGATCACAAATCCGATCAGAACCAGGTAAATCGGATCCAGATGAACACCGGAGATCGGGAAATACATGGCGGTGGTTACCCCTTCCGTCGCCGGGTGACCTGAACCAAGCTGGACGCGACGCGTTCCAGTCCGACGGCTTGGGCGATCATCAAAAGAATCGCCACCAACGCATAAACTGCCGGCTGATGGCTGGACAATTCTTTAAGCCATCCCACTAGGAAATGCAGTACCAGCGTCAGATAAACCGACACCAACGCGGCATAGATCAGTACTTCAGCGAGCAGATGAAAGATGGTCCGTTTCGTTACACTCATGGCAGGCGTCGTCCTTCTTAATTTTACCAATGCATCCCCGAATTCAATCGGACGCCCCACGTTAGAGAAATGAAAATCTTCTCACCCGACAAAATACCGCTCGGATGCTTGATTATTCCGGTTACTCGGACGAACGGGTGAGATATCATGCAGGAGAAAATCATTCTCTCTACGGTCAGTGCCTGGGAATTGGGAGATAAATTTGAAACCACCAAGGCTCAGAAGAATGAAGCACTCCGGGAAGCTCAGATCGCCAAGCAGGATGGCGATTTGAGCGAAAACGCTCCCTATCAAGCGGCCAAAGAAAAGTTCCGCACCATGGGCCGGATTCAACGGCGGTTGACCGGGGAAATGAATGCGCTGATTGCTCAAGGGCACACGGTGGTCGATCCGTTGTCATGGGTAATTGAAAAGCCGGTCGCGGTAATTGAACTCGGAACCATTGTCGAACTCGAGCTCAGCGGTGAAAAGCAAACGGTGTTGATCGCAGGAGCGAGAGACCATCACTTTCCCACTGAAGGAGAAATCTTGCCAATCCCCTATAACTCTCCTTTGGGCGCCGCCTTGATCAATCATCGAGCAAGCGAGCATTTTACCGCGCAAATCAACGGCAACCAGCAAACGATTCTGATTGTCCAAGCGCGTCGCCCGACGCTCGTCGAGATCCTCAATATCTTCCCGACGCTCCGTGCGGAGGAGAGTTCGCAGAGCGGGGAGGAGGGCACGGAGGAATAATTTTACCACAAAGACACAGAGGACACGAAGTTTCGGAAATTTTAAAAATCAGAATCCTAAACTCTGTGTCCTCTGTGTCTCTGTGGTAAAATTATTGCCCTTTGTGTTCTCCTTCTTCCCCTCTGCGCTCTCCCCTGATTTGCCGACGTGCTCGTATTCCTCGGAGATGTCTTGGTGCGAGTATTCTGTCATGAACAGAGTCGCGATGAACCCGATGAGCGCACAGATGCAGATATAAATGGCGATGGAGGTTCCGGTTTTATAGATGGAAAAAAGCCAGGCGGCGACAATGGGAGCAGGGCCGCCAGCAATGATGGAAGCAAGTTGGTAACCAATCGAGGCTCCACTGTACCGCATGCGCGGAGTGAATTGTTCGGCAATCAAAGAAGCCTGGGTTCCGTAAACAATTGAATGGGGAATGGCTCCAAAGACGATCCCGAGAACGATCAAAGTGGGGTTTCGGGTATCGAGCAACCCGAAGAAGATAAAACCGCTAATCAACATTAGCCCTGAGCCCAGCAGGTAAGTGCGTTTTCGGCCGATGCGATCAGAGAGATATCCAGACAACGGGATGGTAAAAAGCTCGAGTACGGCAAACAGGAGGACGGCGTTTAGCAAGAGGCTACGGTCTACCTTCAGGAAAGCCGTGCCGTAGGAAAAGACGAATGCCGTAAAAATATAAAATGGCGTCTGTTCCGCCAGGCGAATCAGGGCCGAGAGGAGGATTGATTTCGGTTGTCGCTTGATAGCTTCCAGAGCCGGCGCCTTCTCAATTTTGTTTTCAGCGACCAGCTTGGAGAAAACTGGTGTTTCGAGAATCCCGAGACGGATCCAGAGGCCAATGATGATCAGTACGGCGCTGAGGATAAAAGGCACTCGCCAGCCCCAGACGAGGAATTTGTCTCCCGAAATGTTATTGAAGACAATCACCGCCAGGTTGGCCAGGAAGAGCCCGGCCGGGACACCAAATTGCGGCCACGCCGTGATAAACCCCCGATTGCCGCTTTTCTTTGACCATTCCATCGCCAGCAGGACCGATCCTCCCCATTCGCCTCCCACCCCGACGCCCTGAATAAATCGCAGGACGGTCAAAATAACGGCGCCCCAAATGCCGATCTCTGCATATCCGGGCACAAAGCCGACTAGTACGGTCGCGACGCCCATCAGAAGCAAGGTGGCAACCAGGGCGGCTTTGCGGCCGATCCGATCCCCGTAATGGCCAAAGATGGCGGCGCCCACCGGCCGGGCGATGAAACCGACCGCGTAAATCAGGAAGGCTTGCAGAGTGCCGACCAACGGATCCGAGTTCGGAAAGAACATTTTGGCGAACACCAGCCCAGTGACGGTGCTGTAAAGGAAGAAGTCGTACCACTCGATGGATGTGCCGACCGTACTGGCAATCACCGCACGAAGGAGCATTCTCTTGTCAATCCGGTCCGATTCAGAAAAATTGCTGGTGACAGCCATAGATCGATCCTGGGGGTTTTAAGTCAGCGCCGTAGAGTACGCGGAAAATCTCCTTTGCGTCAACGTTCGTGCGGAGAATTCCTGGCCAGCGCTCTAGACCAACCAGGCTTGGAAGCGTACTGGAAGACTATGTCAATCTTGACGACCAGATACTCGGGCAGCACTTCCCATGGCGAGGTGCGCGCCATTGTTTTCGACACCTTTGGCACAGTGGTCGATTGGCGCGGCAGTCTGATCCGTTTTTTTGAAGACTTCGGAAGAGAGCGGGGATTGGAAGCGCCTTGGTCGCAGGTCGCTGATCGGTGGCGGGCGGCTTACCAGCCTAACCTGGATCGCGTGCGCCGTGGTGAATTGGGATGGACGATTCTCGACGAACTCCACTATGCCGCACTGGTTGAACTCTTGCCCGAATTCGGCATTCCTAACCTTCCGGAAGCAGATCTCCGTTTTTTGACGGCTGGCTGGCACCGCCTCTCACCATGGCCCGACGCGGTGGCGGGTCTCCACCATTTGAAGAGCAAATATATCATCGGCCCTCTTTCCAATGGAAATCTTTCTCTGCTAGTTAATCTCGCAAAATTTGCGAAACTACCGTGGGACGTCATTTTCGGGGCTGACATGTTCCGCCACTACAAACCAGACCGGGAAACCTATCTTGGGGTCTGTAGTTACCTGGGACTGCGCCCTGAACAGGTGATGTTAGCCGCTGCTCACAATTACGATTTGGCAGCCGCTAGAGAGCTCGGCTTGAGGACGGCGTTTATCGCGCGGCCAACAGAACACGGACCCGGACAGACCACCGACCTGAAACCCGAACAAGCTTGGGATATTATCGCCAACTGACTTTGTCGATCTGGCTAAGAGAGTGATGGTGTGAGTGGTAGTGGTAGTGAAGAGGCGGAATGGAGATTCAACGCTTGAATGAAGATCCAAGCGTTGAAACTTCGATATAGTTAGTCGACGAACGTGAGCTTTTGTTAATTCCAATACCAGCGGTGATGTCTCCAGTATCGATGCCGCCAATAGGGTCGTCGGTAATAGCTATACCCGTTGGGCCCCCAATAGTATCCGGGAGCATAATATCCTGGACCGTAGTAGTAGCCAGGACGGTATCTAGGGCCGTAATAGGAGGGGCCGGAAATGACGACGGAAACATGGTCTGCTTGTGCTTCACCCACCGCCAGAAATCCCCCGACAAGAACAACCGCGAGAACTAGGAAGGTCTTTCTCATAACAACATTAATATTCGGCAACATCATTAGACGGCGCGGATGAACGGCTATTCAACGTGGGCAATCCTCGGGCCGCCCAACAATCGTTCTCGTCCTTCGTCGTCGTCCCTCGTTCTCGAATCTTCTGAGGATGGGGTGGGCAATGGTCCGTGAAAAAAAGCTGCGAGATCGAGGACGACGACAACGAAGGACGAGAACGATTGTTGAGGCCTTAGGACTGCTCGACGGCGACGATGCAGACATCATCGTCGAAGTCCTGCTTCTTGGAGAAGTCGCAGGCATCTGCCAACAGGGCATTGAACAACTTCTCGGCTGGTAAATTCGCGTGCGCTTGCAGGCTGGAAATCACTGCTTCCAACCCAAACTGTTCTCCCTCCGGGGATTCGACTTCAAAGAGCCCATCCGTGAATAATAAAATGCAGTCGTTCTGCTCAAAGGTGGAACGGGAGGTGGAATAATTTAAATCATCGAACAGTCCCAGACCGGGTCCGGGTTTCCCGTCTTCCGAAAGAATCCGCTCGACCGTTCGCTCGTTGCGCCTGACCCGCATGGGCGAGGGATGGCCGGCGTTGGCAAATTGAGTCTCCTTGGTGGCGGTGTCGACGGTTAAGTAGAAGGCGGTGGCAATGAATGGTTCATCCACACGCTCCAGAATAGCGCGAAGTTGCAAGTTGAGCGCGCTCAGGAAACGGCCCGGATTTTGCATCAACGGTCTGAGTTCTTCCAGCAAGGTCCGGATGATGGCGGTGACCAGAGCTGCACGTAACCCGTGCCCCATCACGTCGCAAATGAAGATCCCGGCCCGAGTTGGCGAGAGCGGAAAGATATCAAAAAAATCGCCACCTACCGCTTCTGCCGGACGATAGCAGTGCGCGAAACTCAGCGCGCTATAACCGGAGCTGCCGAAGTGGGAGAGCGTCGGGTAGTCTCTGGGCAGAAGAGCCAGCTGAATCTCCCGCGCCATGCGAAGATCAGCTTCGAGCTGGGCGTTCTTAGCCTCTAATTCATCGGTCGTGATACGTAACCGGTTACGCTCCTCGGCGAGAGCGTCTTCCATTTTCTTAATGGTGGTGAAGTCTTTATTGATACCGCAAATCCCAATGATCTGACCCTTGGAATCCTTCAGCGGCAACTTAGTGGTGTAATCCCAGGTAACTCTCCCATCTGCGTGGACCAGTTTTTCAACTTTACCAATCATCGGTTGCCCGGTTTTGATGATTCGTTGTTCATCGTCAAACGCCTCCTTGGCCGTTTGTTCTGACCAAAAATCGAAATCACTTTTTCCAATGAGATCTTCGGGATTCTCAATATCCATGTACTGGGCGACTGCCCGGCTGGCGCGGAGAAAATGACCCTGGAGATCTTTGAAATAGACTTGGTCTGGGGTGTTCTCGAGCAGGAAACTGAAAAGATCCTGCCCAAAAGTGAGCGCTTCTAGTTCGACGGGAGGGGGTAGATCCACGGTGTTTAGTCCACTCTAAACCGGAACGAAAAAATCTTCACGCCTAATTCTAAAATGACGAGAACGATTGTGGGCTGGGTTTCGCTGAGTTATTGGGTAGGGAAGATATGGAAGAACCCGAGGTTCCAACTGAACATCTTCACGAAGCGATCCATCATCACGCTGAGCATTCTCGCGAACTATGGGTGCTGGGCGTTGCTCTAAGTTCGGCTCTGCTGGCGGGGTTGGCGGCAGTTTCTTCGTTGATGGCGGGACATCACGCCAACGAGGCGATGATGGCGCAAATCGAATCGTCCGACCAATGGAGTTACTTTCAGTCCAAGGGCATCAAAGAAACTGCGCTGACTAGCAAGTCGGAAATTCTCGACGCTCTTGGGAAACCGGTCTCTGGTGCCGATAAGGAGAAGGTGGCGGCGTATCAGCGCGAGAAGGAGCAGATCGCAAAAAAGGCCGAAGATCTGGAGAAAGAGGCGCAAACCCACCTCCGCACCCACGAGGTATTGGCGAGCAGTGTGACCATGTTTCAGATCGCCATCGCGGTCGGGGCGATCGCGGTGCTGATCCGGCGTCGAGGATTTTGGCTGGCCAGCTTGGTGGTTGGCTTGGCGGGCGTCGGTTTCCTGATCCAATCTTTTTTTACGGCGGGCGGTCACTAACGCTCTTGCCTCGTGGATTGGTTTAGCCTTGGAGTCCGCACAATGGATTGGGAAGAAAGATACCAAACCGGTGACACGCCTTGGGAAAAAGGGGTAGCCGCACCGCCGCTCTTGGAATGGTTGGCCAATGGAGGCGCCATGGTTGGCGACGTACTGGTGCCCGGGTGCGGCTGCGGACACGACGTCCGGGCGATTGCCGCTGCCTCACCCGATGCCAGGGTGGTTGGTCTGGACATCGCGCCCAGTGGTCTGGATCAAGCGCGCAAATTCGCCCTGGCCGGGCAAGAGACTTATCAGTTGGCAAATCTTTTAGATCTTCCCGATGGGCTGACTAATCGCTTCGATTGGGTTTTTGAACACACCTGCTTTTGTGCGATCAACCCGCGGCACCGTCCGGATTATGTGGAAGGTGTCTGCCGAGCATTGCGGTCGGCAGGTTGTTTGCTGGCCATATTTTTCCTGAATCCTTGGGACCCTGGCGAAGCGCCGGAGGAGGGTGGGCCGCCATTTGGGGTGACCCGGGAAGAGCTCGACAGCCTGTTTGGGCCACATTTTGAGCTGGTCGAAGAGCTGAAGCCTCGCACTGCTTACCCCGGACGGGAAGGCCGCGAAATCATCCGGTTCCTTAGGAAACGAGGCTCTTGATTGTAGGGAGGTAAAAGGTAGGTAAACCGTCCCGGTTTACTCCGGTTACCCGGAAGGCAAAGCGGGACGCATTGCGTACATCGCCGGATGCCCAAGAAGCGCTCTTGGATCTCGAGTAGGTAAACCGTCCCGGTTTACTCCGGTTGCCCGGAAGGGCAAAGCGGGACGCATTGCGTACATCGTCGGATGCCCAAGAAGCGCTCTTGATCTCTAGTTGGTAAACCGTCCCGGTTTACTCCGGTTGCCCGGAAGGGCAAAGCGGGACGCATTGCGTACTTTTCATTTCCAGTTGCCGATCAGAACGAAAGGGGCCCAGAAAAAGGGATGAGCGAAGCGGCCTCGGGTCGGATCACCGTTTCCCTCGAGCAGGGTCAGCTGAGCCCTTCGCAAGGCTTCCGCCTTGGAGATGCCGTGCTCGCTTTCGTGTAAGCGGTAGAACTGCTGCATGAGAAGGGTGGTGCTGTCATCGGCTACGGGCCAGAGGGTGGCAATGATCGCTTTGGCGCCTTTCCGCTGAGCGATCATACCCAGACTTTCCCATTCGCCCCCGGAAGCATTGGTCAGTCCGACGGCCGTATTACAGGCCGACAAAGTCAGGAGATCGACGTTGGCGAACAAGTTGGGGATCAGGCTCAGCTGCGTCAGCGTCAAGTGCGTGCCGTCACCTAATAATAGGAATGAACTATCCTCGCTATCGGGTTGAAGCTCGAAGTGACTAGCAATGTGCACGACTGGATAGCTAACCCTCAGCGAGTCCTTCAGATGATCTTCCGTGAACTCTTCGTTGAGGAGGAGTTTGCCGGGAAGCACTCCGAGGTTCGATTTTCCGTTTTCACCATGAACGATGTCGTTCAATTCTTCGGTGACCGATGGCAAGGCCGTAAATCCAGGCGCCGCTTTCGACACGCCCACGCCGAGCGCTTTCCAGCCGGGGACCGGTGCGACCGCCAGTCGCGTGCGACTAGCTAAGGTAAACTCCACATTGCAGAATTTTTGGACCAGGTATTTTTGCCCGTCGTAGAGCGCGGAAATTGGCAGATAGCGCAACGTGCCATCGAGCGACCACATCAGGATCTGGGCGTGTGCATCGTTCAGGTCTTTCGCGATGGGCCCAATCAGAATGTCGTAGAGATCGCGGGCCAGTGGTCGCGGATCGGTCCCTGGTGCCTGCAAGCTTCTGCGGAAGGTGGAAACTTTCTTCGCCAGGGCGGTCCGTCCGATCGGATATTCGCGGGCAATCACAATATCCGGAGTGATCAGAACAATATGCAACTTCGACTCTCCGGCGAGAGTACAAATCGCTACTACCCCCGGACCCAGATCGTGCACGTCTTGCATCAGGCCTTCCGACTCCCGCAGTTCGTCGATTTTGGCGGCCGCTGAAGGAGCTTGCTGGGCTTCGTGCTCTAGTTCGGTAAGCGTCTTTTGGAAAAGGGCCATCGCCTGTTCGGATTCAGAATCCAGTTGCTTGAGCTCCCGGGTTTGCTCCGGCGTTAACGAGGGTTGCGCGCGCAGTTGGCCGCGTCGGGCTGCCGCTGCTGCCACTCGATCAGCACCCTCCTGATAACGAAACTCCCAATCGGATTCCTCCGAGGTCAGAACGGGAGGAGCGGGTTGTGCCGGTTCCGTTCCTCCACGCTGAATGAACTGCGTATATTCTTGTTCTTTCAGAAGATCGAGAATCCGACTTCCTTCCGAGACTCGCCCCTGCGAAATCAGCAGATCCGCCAGTTCGCGGTAAATGTCTGCTTGCTCGCGAATAAAACTCTTTCCCGACTCTGCTCCGAGAGCGCGCGCTCCGGTGCGAATTTTTTCCCAGGATGAGACAGAAAGTTTGCCAAATAGGATCGCCTGACTCGGTTTTCCAGAGAGCCGGAAATCTGTCATCAGACTGGCCAATGCCCCAGCCTCGGCTCGCGGATCTTTGATTGATCGGGCGATAGCGAGCGCTTGTTGATGCCGGGAGATTGCTTGCGCATATTTGCGTTTTCCCAAGTAAGCGGATCCGAGATTATCGAGAGCCACGCTCTCACCTGAAAGATTTCCCGCTTGATGAGCGAGAGATACGGCGTTTTCAAGAACCGCGAATTGTTTACCTGACTGACCTAACTTGTCGTACACTCCGCTCAAATTGTTTAGCACGGAGGACTCCGCTCCGGCGTTGCCTAGTTCGTGAAAAATAGTCAAGGCTTGTTCCAGATAGCCGATCGCTTTCGAATAATCGCCCTGAGAAACGGCGGCGATTCCGAGGTCTCCAAGTCCGCTGGCTTCTCCTGAGCGATCCTTGATTTCGCGCGAGATCGCCAAAGCTACCTGGTAGGCCTTTTCTGCTTCACTGAATTGGCCGAGGTCCATATAAACCGCGCCAAGATTGTTCAGGCATGCGCTTTCACCCGGTCGGTCCTTGATTTCCTGCTTGATCGCCAGCGCCTGGTTGAGGGTATTCATCGCCTGGTCGTACTTGCCGAGGCTTTCCAGCGTCTGTCCTAAGTTGTTCAGAATGGCGGCTTCGGCCTGTCGGTTTTTAGTTTGCCGAGCCAAAGGAAGAGCTTGTTCCAAAATTTCCTTGGCCTTGTCGTAACGGCTCAGCATTGAATAGGCTCCGCCAAGGCCATCCAGGGTGTTGACCTCTTCGTCCGGCACGCCAGCTTGCTGCAGGACCGGAAGCGCTTTCT
This sequence comes from uncultured Verrucomicrobiae bacterium, assembly GCA_963808535.1. Lineage (GTDB taxonomy): Bacteria > Verrucomicrobiota > Verrucomicrobiia > Chthoniobacterales > JAFAMB01 > JAFAMB01. Next base: position 57,841 of record CAWEGF010000011.1, read on the forward strand.
CGAAGAATTCGATCGCCTTCAAGTAGGCTCCTTTGCCCATATAGAGGTTCCCGATATTATTGAGCGTAACGCCTTCTCCTCGCCGGTCCTTGACCTCCCGGCGGATCGGAAGGGCTTCATTAAAACGAGCCAGAGCTTGGTCGAACTGACTCAAACTGAGATAACTTTGGCCAAGGTTATCCAGCGTCTGGCCCTCGGCTAAGCGGTTCTTGGTGCGGCGAAAACTATCCAGCGCCTGTGTGAAAAAATTGGTTAGCTTGCGCAAAGGATCCTGCCTGTTTGTAGATCAATCCCAGGTAGTTGAGTTCTACCCCGACGGATTGTGGGCGGTGCACTTTGTCGATATCATAGGCCGCCGAATATTGCCGAATGGCTTCGGGAAAAGCGTATGAACGCTTGAAATTTTTCGCCCAGGCCATGTGAAGATCTGCCAGTGCCGCCCAGAGCTGCGCCTGCTTCGCCGGATCAGAAAACTTCGGGATCCCGATTTCCAGCGCCTGTTGACCGACCGCGAATTGACCGGTTTGAATCGAAGCATTCGCCAGGTCGATCAGGTAAGTAACCTCGCTCGGGTCTGAATCAATGGCCTTTTGAAAGCAATCACTGGCGGTAAGATAGTCTCCGGCCGCAAATGCGCTGGAGCCTTTTTTGGCCCAGCCTTCCGCAGCTGGATTCGCGGCTTGGAGCGGCTGCCAAGTGAAGAACAGGATTCCGCCAGGTATAACCATTCTTTGAGATAACCTTTGCGGAGCATCAGGACGTTCCCACTGATGAGACGAGGTACTAGATCACGCGCGATTGTCAGAGTCATCACCGAAGTTAAGGCGGTGCACAGAGGGAAAAAGAGAGGGAACACAGAGACGAGAGACAGGAGCCAGAACACAGAGAAGAAATTATTTACCACAGAGACACAGAGAACACGGAGTTGAGACACGGAATGGGAAATGGTTCTGAGTTTCTGTATTTTGGATTTCTCCGTAACTCCGTGCACTCTGTGTCTCTGTGGTAAATAAATTCTGCCTCTGTGCCCTCCTTCTCTCCCCCTCTGTGCCCTTTAAATTCTGGATGAGGTTGAAGGGACAAAGCCGCTCTTTTGAACTAGTGTCCTGGGATTCAAACCACCCCCCTATATCTATGAATAAAATTGTTCCCCTGATCGGCTCAGCCGAAGTCGGACCCCTTGGCGTGCTTCACCTCCCACGTCTTTGGCTCAAGGTCTCGCTCGATGGGAAAGGATTGCTAGCTGACGGATACCCGGCCGTTGGACAAGGATTCGATCAAATGGTGATCGACGGCTTGGGCCTGCAGAAGACCGCCGTCGTCGATTACATCACGAAGAACAAACCAACCTACCCGGAATTTGAGGCCTGGATAAAGCAGCAACCAGGGACTCGACTGGACGCCGATTCAATTGCCAAACTCAACGGAGCCATCCGAGGTTACAATCACGACGAAGGGACGGTTCAATCCGTGCTCGGAGAAAATGGGTTACCCTCTGACGTCGGGATTCGCGATGCGGTAACGTTGAACCGGATCGATGACTGGAAATGCTTCCATGATGCGGTTCTGAAGTAAGGCGAGGGCACGGAGGGAGAAGGAGGGCACGGAGGGGAAATTATTACCACAGAGACACAGAGAACACGGAGTTCAGACACGGAATGGGAGATGGTTTTGGATTTCCGGAATTTTGGATTTCTCCGTAACTCCGCGTTCTCTGTGTCTCTGTGGTAAATAATTTCCCCTCCGTGTCCTCCTCCTTCCTCCCTCTGTGCTCTCCTCCCCCTCCGCGTCCTCATGGATTCATCGAGTAGCGATCACAAACAGCCTGCGGAAGGGGAGAAGGATCCGGCCGTTGTTTTGGGCGGGAAAGAGCGTCCGAAATGAGTTCTCCAGATCCGCTTTGAAGCGGTCTCGAAGCTCCTCGGAAGGCAAGCCTTCCAGATAAGGTTTCAGCCCGGTGCTGGAGTAAAATTCAACGATTTTACGGTGATTCTCCAGTTCATGAAAATAAACTGTTTCCCAGATCTGCAGAGAACTCGATCGCGGAGATAGCCATTCATAGTACGCGCTGGGCTGATGGACGCGCAGCGTGTACCTTTCCCTCAAGCGATAGGGTTGCCAACTTGGAGACTTGGCCAATTCATTGGCCGCTTGCGAAGCAGGTTGGTTATAGAGTGCGGGCATCTGAAAGGCCAGAGCTCCTTCTGGTTTGGGCGCTTCGATCAGTCGCGGCAGGAGGGCTTCGTGATCCTCGATCCAATGGAGAGATGCATTGGCGAAGATCACGTCGAAACGGCCGGTCTCGGACCAAGTTCGAAGGTCTCCGACGCGCCACTCCACGTCGGTTGAACTTTGACGAGCCTGTTCGATCATCGCCGGCGAGGAGTCCAGTCCGACAATATGAGCGTTTGGCCATCGCAGCCGGAGTACTCGAGTGCTGTTTCCGGGGCCGCATCCGAGATCGATTACCTCTTTGGGTTCTTCGAGGGGAATCCGCGAGGTCAGATCGAGAGATGGTTGGGTCCTTTCCCGTTCATAGCGCAGATAGAGCTCCGAATTCCAGTCAGCCAAAGTTGCTCAACCCTCCTTCCCTGGACGCGATTCGGTGGCTGGTGACTTGGTTAAATCCTCATAAGATGTCACCACGGCGTCGAAAGCAGGGGTCGCTTGCCGGAACGAGTCCTGGTCACGGGCGGACAAGGTAATGAAATGGATCGACCCCCTGGCCTGGATGTAAGCGGTGGCCTCAAAGTTCCCGAATTTGTCGCCGGTATAATAGTAAATTTCCGCCTTACTGGCGTCCTGAGTGGTGAGCGTTTTGACGTGTTTTACCGTCGCATTCGGGCTGCCCGCTTCCCGAAGGTTGCGTACCGTGTCATTGACTTGGTCAGAGATATTCCGGAGTGCTGCTCCATTGGTACGAACCCGAACGTAAATGACAGCTTTGCTGTTATCCCAATTGGTGCCGGTAGGATAAAAAACCAGGTTTAATCCCTGATCTTTCGCGGCCCCGTTATCGAGAACCCAGCTTCGAGGTGCCTTGATTTCAAATGCGTAATCCTTGCCTCGCACTACACTGTATCCTTCAAGGATTTGTTCCGCACACACGGTGCTCGCAGAGATGATGGTGAGCCAGAGGAGTAAGCGAAAAGGGGGCATAGTTGGACGAAATTGGAGGCCATTATAAGACTCATTGCGCGCATCAGGCAACTGATGTCGTCTCTCTTTGCAAGCGATCGATCCCCGCAGATTCTTACCCCCGGCGGACTCGAAATAGTCTTGGAGCAATCGGAGAATCTTTGGTGCTAACAAGCTCTTCCACCATCCATTCCCCCTCTGGTAATTGTTCCAGGAAAGCTCGAATCTGCTGATACTCTGGAAGGCCTCCTTCGTGCTCGCGATAGACTAGAAGCGTTACGCGCCCACGTTCGGCCAAATGCTCAAGCACGGCACGCAAGGCGGCTATGGTGGTTTCAGGCTGGGTGATGATCAGGCGATTGCCGCGGGGCAAATAACCCAAATTAAAGATGGCGCTGGCAATCGCTGTCCCGGGCGGCAGATAATCGGCCAATCGGGCGTGAGAATCGTGGATCAGGGAAACCCGATCGATCGAGCCGGTAAATTTCAAAATCTCTCGCGCCCCCGCCAGCGCGGCCTTTTGCACCTCGAATCCCAAGACCTTGCCCTTCGGGCCGACGCGATGGGCGAGGAAGAGGGTGTCGTAACCGTTGCCAACGGTGGCATCCACGGCCAGGGCTCCGTCAAACAGGGCAACTTCGATCCAGGAAGCGGCTGCCGCGGTCAGTCGCTCCTCGGTTACTTCCACAATGATCTTCGGCATACGTCAAATTCCGGGTGAATCAGCTCACCCCTTTCCAAATTACCGATCAGTTGCCTCGACGCAAAAGGGACCTGCAGAACTCCCTTCGATCCTAAGCCATTTAAAACGGCTACCTGGCGGTTTTCTGGATGGAGACCGACAATCGGCCGATTGTCCACGCGAATCACCGGGCGAACACCGGCAGTTTGGTTGATCACTTCGTAATCAAAATTGGTGAACTGGCGGATCGACTGTTCGATCTCCTCTCGAGCCCGTGGTGTCGACTTCTCATCCACCTGGTCCCAATGGTAAGTGGTTCCCGCTTTTATCTCGGTCTTCGAGGAGCGGAATAGCCATTTTCCACGCTGGACAATGCGGTCGTCCGAAAAATTCGGTGCTCGCAAGGTCAGGATTTCTCCTTTGGCCGGGTTAAGCTGAATCGATTTGAAGAAAGGATTGTCGCTTAGCTTGTAGCCCTCGCAGAAGACCACTGCTTTCGCGGTGTAACCGCGCCAGTCTACGAGGTTGTCTGAGAATCCTAATTCTCGATAGTCAAACTCGCCCTCGACCAGATGTCCGGTCTCAGCAAACCTGTCGCGAGTGCTTTGAACGAGAGCCGCGACATCCAATTGGCCGGCGGCGGCGATTTCCAGACTGCCGAACCAGGGAGCGGCTGAGGCGAAGGGGGGCCTATCGATTGAACCGAGATATTTCCCGTAGTCGCCGGAAGCGACTCGTTGTTTCCACTGATCCAGTTCGTCGGCGGACTGTAAAAGCCGCAATACACTTCTCCGGCGGAAAAATGAAGTGCCCAGAAATTGCTCGATCGAGGGATAGATGGTGAACGCATCCTCGAGCAGGCGATCGATCAGAAAAGGCCGATTGAGCCGTTTTCCGGTGATTGGATTCATGATCCCCGCGGCTGAAAGTGAGGCTGCCGTACGATGAGCGTTGTCGACCACTAAAACGTCTTCCGTCCCATCTGCAACAGGCAGGCCAGTACGGAACCAGCCAATCCTTGCCCAACGATCAGGTAGTCTAGTTTTTTCAGGAGTTAGGGAGAGTGGTGGTTTTCGAGAAGTTGCAGGAGTTCAGGAGTTGCAGGAGTTACAGAATTTAAATCGAAATGGCGCCTCGGGCTTTGTTTTTCTCAACCGCCCGGTGTCTTCAGAGAAGGTGGAAATAAGGAGCATTTAAGAGTTGAACGGAATCAGCCAGGAAAAACTTCCAACTATCGGAGGTCCAGAGATGAACTCCCCACTCAAAAGTAAATGTCGTCTGGCATTTGGAACGCTCCCCGGATCAGTTGGACCTTTGGAGCGGGTTTGATCAGCACCTCCACGACATCGAATCGGTAGGGAACGCGAGGGTCGTTCAACATTCTGAGCCACTCCTTGGCGCCACGAATGATCCGGTCCTCCTGTTCTCGGGTCACCCCGGTGTGCGGTGGACCGAAGGCGTCGGTGGTGCGCGTTTTCACTTCGACAAAGACCAGTGTCTCAGCGCGGCGATCGCGACAAATCAGATCAATTTCGCCGCCTCGTTTCGACCGGAAGTTCCGGTAGAGCACTCTGAATCCATTCCGGCGGAGATAGTCGGCGGCCATTTTTTCGCCCTTTTGACCAAGCGTCAGATGGGGAGGGGCAAGTCGCCGGCCAACCACTCTTGGCCAGATTCTAACCGAAAAAAAAGTACGTTTGAGCAACCGGCTCGAACGAGCGCCGATGAATCGGACAAGGTCCGTGAATCTGGAGACTTTCAAGATGCGCAGGCGTTCCATAGCCTTTGTTCTGCTCAAAATTGTACTGCGGGAACTCGTGATGCCACGTTTTCATCATACGGTCTCGGGTGACCTTCGCAATGACGCTGGCCGCCGCAATGCTCTTTGATTTTCCGTCTCCGCCGACGATCGCGGTTTGCGGCTGTTGGAAAACGGGAACCGGAAGACCGTCAATCAGAAGATGGTCCGGCTGGATCGGCAAAGCCGCCACCGCTCTTTGCATCGCCAGGAAGGTAGCGCGGAGAATGTTGAACCGGTCAATCTCTGCGGGTTCGGCGATCCCGACGCCGTAGCAAACCAGCTTGCCGGGGGCGATGAGAATTTCAAAGAGGTTCTCCCGCAGCGCCGAAGGGAGCTGTTTAGAGTCGGTCAGGCCAGCTAACGAAAATTCAGCCGGGAGAATCGCCGCCGCTGCCACCACCGGTCCGGCCAGCGGACCGCGTCCAGCTTCATCGATGCCTGCAATAAGTCCCACGCCCGTCGACCAGAGATGCTTCTCAACTCTAAGGCCACAAGGCATGAGGAAATCTTCAATTCTGAGATTTTTCTTTGACCGTCATGGCTTGCTTGCCTTTGCGATCGCGAAGGTAATTAAGCTTGGAGCGGCGTACGCTCCCGGCTCGCTCAACTTCTACTTTGGCGATCCGCGGGGAGTGGAGGGGAAAAACACGCTCCACGCCTTCCCCGTAAGAGATGCGGCGAACTGTGAAGGTGGAATTGAGCCCGGTGCCGCGCCGGCCGATCACGATGCCCGTAAAGATCTGAATTCGCTCTTTGTCGCCCTCCACCACGCGGGTGTGAACTCTGACCGTATCGCCAACCCTAAAGGACGAGGTATTCGGCTTTAACTGCTCTTGCTCAATTTTCTGAATGATGTTCATGCAATGCTCCCGCTGAATGAAAGGGTGCAACAACTAACTCAGCATGGTGAAAATGCAAACCAAAAGGAAAGAAGCAGAGCCAGTGGGGAGGCATTGCCATGGCAACCACTATTCTATCCGGACAAATGTTCCAACTGGACAAGATTCGAATATTTTTTGCGCCATCTCCTCTGAACCGACCCGGATACAGCCGTGGCTGGCCGGGTGTCCCGGGTTGACGCCATAATGAATGCCGTATTCCGAGAAGGAGAGCCGGAGGAAAAAAGGCATCGGCACTTTGTAGATAGTCGAATGTTCGAGCCTGATTTTGTCGGTCACCAGGTAACTTCCAGCTGGCGTAGGCTTGTCTTTGCGTCCAGTCGAGATTTTCGCTGTCAGGAAGGGCCTTTCGTCCTGGTAAACGATTAGTTGCTGGTCACGGAGGGAAATCTCTATCTGGTAGTGATCTTCTTTTGGGTCTATTCCCAGGAGGATTTTCGCCAGTTCGGGATGCCCCGCCTTGGCCGCGAACTGGGCTGGCACCCAGTCATAACCCTTGCTGGCCGCGAATGGTTTTGCCCCTCTGGCGATCAGGAACCGGCAGATCTCCGTTTCCCCGAGGCCGGCGGCCAGATGAAGGGGGCGAAAGTCCGTTCCGTTGCAATAGTAATGGTAGACCTGCGCGCTGAACGACCGGAGCGTCTCCATTTCATCCGGGGCCAGGACCAGGGGCTTATCCGGATCCGCCTGTTCGTCCAAGGAGGTCTGCGCGAGTGAGCTATTATTTGAGAGGATGGCATGGACCAGATCATTGCGAGCGTTTTGCCGTGCCTCGAGGGTCGCGAGGCTAAAAACGGGCGCTGGCTCAAATTGGGCAAGCAACAATATGAGCAGGAGCATGTTCATAAAAGGTTCATCTCTTCCATTGCCTGCTGGCGGATGTCGGAACGAACTGGCGTCACGACATCCGCCATGATTTCGTGTAGAAGAGCGATTCGTCTTTCCGGCGAGGAAACCAAATTAATTTCCATATAATTTCTATGCCCACCATTATTTTCGATAAACGGGCGACCGAATTCCGGGCCGATCATCACCCGGAACGGCCTGCTCGCCTGGTCACGACCGAGGCTTACCTGCGAGACAACCATCCTGGTTGGGATTGGGCGGAGCCAAGGTTAGCTTCCGAGCAAGAGCTTTTGAGAGTGCATCACCCAAAGCATTTGGAACGGTTGCGGCGAAGTCTCGATTTTGACGCTGACACGCCTTATTACCCGGGGATTGAGCAACACGCTCGCCGAGCCGCCGGAGCGGCCATCGGGTCGGTCGAACTAGCTTTGGGAGGCCAGAAAGGTTTTTCGTTGATGCGGCCTCCCGGGCATCATGCGACTTCAACCCGCGCCATGGGCTTTTGTTATCTTAATTCGCTGGCGATTGCTGCGCATCATGCGCTTGAAACAGGATGCGAACGGGTCGCCATCTGGGATTTTGACGCGCATCATGGCAACGGGACCGAAGAGATCGTCTAATGGCAACGATCGAATACGCTTTGCCTCCATTCATCAGTTTCCCTGCTATCCTGGCACCGGTGCTGTTTCGCAAGGGAACGTCTTCAACTGGCCGATCCCACCGCGGAGCGAGGCGAGCAGACATGCCTCGGCGGTTCGTCAGGCGCTTGATCGGCTTGTGGAGTTCGACCCAGGAATCGTCCTGGTTTCGGCCGGGTTTGATGCTTATATCGGGGATCCCTTGACCGAAATGACCCTGGAGCAGGAACATTTTGCCAGCTTTGGTCGCTGGCTCAAAGAAACCGGTTTGCCCGCCGCCCCCATTTTAGAGGGTGGCTACAGCAACGATCTGCCACTTCTGGTGGAAGCCTTTCTGGAGGGTTGGTGGGGAGCGTAGCGTTCGGCGTTCAGCGTTCAGCGGCGAACAAGGGTGTAGTCAGTCTTTCCCGGGAAGCCATGGTTTGCGGCTTTGATCGACTTTTGAAGAGGTAAAGCGGGACGCATTACATACTAGCCAGCTGAACGCCAAACGATGAACGTCGAATGCCGAACGCTGAAGTGAACGTTGACGTTCACTTCAAAGGCAGCAGCACATTGGCTCCGCCTTGTCCGACGACGACCGATTGGGGGCTCTGCCCGTTCCATCGGCGGGCAATTTCCAGGGAAATAATTTCCGGGTTTTCCTTAATCGCGTTGCCCTGAGTTTGAATGGCTTGAGCTTCGGCGTTCGCTCGGACGACCGTGATTTCGGCGTCTTTCTGAGCTTTCTGGAGTTCGAATTCCTTCTGCAGCGCCTCTTGCTGCATGGTCATTTTCGTTTCGATGGCCTTTTCCAATTGTGACGAGAGATCGATGTTGGTGATCGCCAGATCGTCAATCTCCTGGAGGCCGGCGAGCCGTGTTTTTAAGGCCTCGAGGATTTGTTTCTTAACTTCCTCGCGGGATTTGACGAAGTTTTCGGCAGTGTAGTGGGAAGCGACCTCCTTCAAGCTTTCCTGGAAACGAGGTACGACGAGGGTGTCATACGGATCGCCGTTGTAGTTCCGAAAGAGATTGACCACTTGGTCCGCCGAGGTTCTGAAGAGAATCTTGTAATTGACGGAAATGGTTTGGAGATCCGAGGAGTAACAAACTGTTTTGTCTCCCTCCGTATGCTGTTGGACACTCTGGTCCCGGACCGTTTGGATCATCGGAATGTAAAACGCCACGCCCTCGTTCATGGGATTTGGGTCGACCTGACCGAGAGTGACCTTCACCCCTCGATACCCGGGCGGGACCACATGACAGGAAGAGAGCCCCATGGCAGCTACAATGGCTACAAGCAATATTGCAAGCGGGCGGATTTTATTCATTCTAGTCCCAGTATTCAATGACGATTCGCCTTCTGGAAGCGACACTTTTCTTGATTGGCAGAAATTCCTCGAACAAAGGTCAATCCTTTTCGCAATTTTGCTTTATGAAAGCCCTATTTTACGCGGCGGCGTTTCTCGCGTTTTTGACCGATGAAAAATTAGTGGGTGCGGATCCGCTTCCGTCGGATTTACCGGCGCCCAATGGGAATGCGGTGGAGACGATCGTTTTTTTGCGACACGGTGAAAAGCCGGAAAAAGAGATCGGTCAGATAAACTGTCAGGGGCTTAATCGGGCCTTGGCGTTGCCTCGGGTGCTAACGTCAAAATATGGAAAGCCGGATTACATTTTTGCTCCCGCGGCGGCCAGAATGTCAAAATTGGTGGGCGGTTACGACTATCTTCGGCCGCTGGCGACCATCGAACCGACCGCCATCGAACTCGGTATGCCGGTCAACACGAATTACGTTTATACGGATATCAAGGGGCTGCGCTCCGAATTGATGGAGAAAAAGTACCAAGCCGCCTTGATTTTTGTCGCGTGGGAACATCACCAGTTGGAAGACCTTGTAAAGCGACTGGTCAGTGATTTTCATGGAGATCCTGAAACAGTTCCTCACTGGAAGGGCAAAGACTTTGATAGCCTGTACGTGGTGCGCATCACGACTCACGACTCGACTAAATCCATCTCGTTCACCCAGGATCAGGAAGGGCTTTCGAATCTGAGCACCGATTGTCCGGAAGAGAAGGTGCGGGCGGTCACCAACTGACGAACTCGTCGATCCTGATCTTTCATAAGAGGTCAGACTGGCGGATTCTTCACGCTCGGAGTTCTGCGGAAATAACGGAGGAAGAGAAGCTAGCTGGTCTTCGACTGACAGCCATAAATGGGCCAAGAGTTCATATGAGTGAAACAGCCAACGCTAAGAAGAGCCCGGCCGATGATGCCCGAATGCCCTACCAGTTGCCGTATCCGGCTGAAGCGCAGACCGAGATCGTCATTTCGCCAGCAACTCCAGACGACGAAAGAGTTTGGGTGCCGCAAATGGAGAATGTTTGGTTTCGGCCGCTTTGCCTGAATGCTTCCCAGGTTACTGGGTGAACCTGTTGCGAGTGCGCCGCTCAGGGATCCTGACCCGCCATCGTCATCCGACCCCTGTCCATGGCTGGGTACTGCGTGGGAGCTGGCACTATCTGGAACACAACTGGACGGCTACGGCAGGGTCTTATGTGTTTGAGCCGCCGGGGGAGACCCATACCCTGGTGGTCCCAGAGAGCGTGCCAGAAATGATAACGCTCTTTCATATCACCGGCGTCATGGTTTATGTCGATCCTTGGGGTAAACAGACGGGCTATGAGGATGTGTTTACCAAGATCGCGATGTGCCGTCGACATTACACGGAAAACGGGCTGGGAGCAGCCTACGTGGACCAGTTCATCCGCTAGCCCCCAATCGCGTTCTTGAGCGGTAAGAGCCGGCGAAGGGTCACTTTGATTTGCCGAAAGATGGACTTCCGCTTTCGTTCCTAAAGTGTTTAATAGCGATCCGGGAAACCTCCATGTCGCATACTTTCATTCGTGCTTTCGAGAACCGCAATAAACCGATCCTGGCCCGGAACAAACCTGTCGAGCGAATCCATTTCAACATCGTGAAATTGGCGGCTGGCGAAACCTATCAATACCGTTTACCGGGAATGGAGTCGGTGGTTGTCCCGATGGGTGGCAGCTGTGACCTGACCGTGGATGGCACCTCTTTTCTGAACGTTGGCCGTCGGTCTAGCGTTTGGGATGGCAAAGCCGAGGCCGTCTATGTTGGACCGGCGGCCGAGGTGGTTATGGTTGGGCAAAGCGGCTGCGAGATAGCCATCGCCGGCGGGTTATGGGATCAGCGGATGGCCCCCTTCCGGATTGCTCCGGAGGAGGTCGAGATGGTGGATGTCGGCTCCAATGAAACGAAATCCCGGCGCCGAATCTTTCACATTCTGGGACAGAACGGCGCGGGCAGGGCAGGGAACCTTCTGGTCAGCGAACTGTACGCAGATGAAGGCTGCTGGTCCGGGTATCCACCGCACAAACATGATGTCGATCAGCCAGGAGAAAGCGACCACCAGGAAGTCTATCATTGGCGGTTCAAACCACCAATCGGCTTTGGCGCACAGCTCTGGTATAGTCCCGAAGGGGAAGCGACGGCCTACCTGACTCGGGATGGGGATACCTTTGCTTTTTCTGCCGGCTATCATCCCACGGTGACCTCACCTTTTCACGAATCTTACACGTTCACGATCCTGGTCGGAAAAACGCAACGATCACTGATTCAGAATTTTGACAGCCCCTATCGTCCCTTGATGGACCGGATACCGGGGATCGCAGCCATGCGGGAGAAATTTAAATGAAAGCGTCATTATTCGGTCTTCAGACCTCCGCAGGCTAATTAGCTAGTTTGAAATTACAGGGCCCCGGCGAGGGTCACGGCGTCCGAAGAGGTGATGGCCCGACGGCGTCAATGGAAACAAAAAGGAAATACCAAAGTGGAGCGCAAAAAAGCAGCTGATTTCCCTCAGGGATTGCTGGATCTGTTTGACCATTATGTGCACGGCGAGATCAGTCGTCGCCAATTTCTCGATGGGGCGACAAAATATGCCGTAGGCGGCTTAACCGCGATGGCAATTTGGGAAAGTCTCAGGCCAAACTATGCTCTGGCGGAACAAGTCCACCCGGACGACCAGCGGTTGAAAACAGAATATGTGACGGTCCCTTCGCCGCAAGGTAACGGCAACATTCGCGGATATTTTGTTCGTCCGGCGAACGCCGCCAAAAAATTGCCAGGCGTGCTCGTCCTGCATGAGAACCGTGGTTTGAATCCTTACATTGAAGACGTGGCACGTCGTTTAGGGACGGCAAATTTCCTGGCCTTTGCTCCTGATGGTCTGACGTCCGTTGGGGGATACCCAGGCGATGACGAAAAAGGAGCAGCGGTGTTTGGCAAAGTGGATGAGAACAAAATGTTCGAAGACTTTGTTGCTGCAGCCGATTGGCTGAAATCGCAGCCCGAATGTACGGGCAATATTGGCGTCGTCGGTTTTTGTTTTGGAGGCACCATGGCGAATCGGTTGGCCGTACGACTCCCGGATTTGGCGGCGGCGGTACCATTCTATGGACGGCAACCGTCGGCGTTAGACGCAGCCAAGATCAAGGCGCCTCTTTTACTTCACTACGCCTCGCTGGATACCCGAATCACCGGAGGATGGCCAGCTTACGAGGAAGCGCTGAAAGCCAATCACGTGACCTATACCGCCTACATTTATGAAGGCGTTAATCATGGATTTCATAACGACACCACGCCACGTTACGACGAGGCGGCAGCTAAGCTGGCTTGGCAGCGAACTCTCGATTTTTTCAATAAATATTTGGTGACGGATTGACGCGCTTTACCTGTTCGGAGAGCAAAAAACGTGAACGAAAGCACCGAAGGGTAGCTTTTTCTATTCAGCCCAGGGTTTTCAACAGGGTTTTAATAAACAACCATCCCGTCCCGGAGGGACAACCCGATCGTAGCCTGGCACGAAGTGCCTGGAAAAGCACCCCTCGAAAGGACCGTCCCGTAGGGTACGGTATGATCGGGGCAGCTATCCCAGAGGGTATTTCTCCGATCATCGAATCGGTGCGCAGACCTGCACGGATCACACCGTACCCTACGGGACGGCCTTTTGGTGGGGGCTTGTTCCAGGCACTTCGTGCCAGGCTACGATCGCACTGTCCCTTGTCTGTCGCAAATGTGTTAAAGGGACGATGCACGGGCGAGGCTGAGTTGTCCCTGAACCCAGAAGAGTTCGTCCGGAGCGAAGCCCGCCCGTGCATTGTGCTATTCGGTTTGAACTCGAACAGTTGTTTGAGATGGAACGGTCGAGACCCGCTAAAAGTCGAAGCCGTTCGAACTCGTAGACAAGGTAGAAGGTCAGACCACCCGCATCAATCCATTAACGAATGATCTTATGAATGCTTCGATCTTTGTCGGAATAGATATCGCTAAATTCTCTCTCCAAATTGCTTGTTTGGAGCTGAAGTTAGAAACCCAGTTGCCCAACTCCCTCGTCGGTTGGAATCGCTTGGTCAAGTTACTCCAAAGCCACGGCGCCAAAGTGCTGGTCATCTGCGAGGCTACGGGAGGTTTGGAACGCGGTCTGGTTGATCAGTTACAAAAGGCGGACCTGAAGGTCAGTGTGCTCAACCCTCGCCAGGCGCGCGATTTTGCCCGTGCTGGCAACCGGCTGGCGAAGACCGATAAAATCGATGCTGCGGTGCTGGCCGAGTTTGGTCGGCGCATGGAGCCACGACCCGCGGCCAAGGTGGCTCCCTGGGTCAGAACCTTAGCCGCTTTGGTGGGCCGGCGCGAAGAACTCACGGCGATGCGGACGGCCGAAAGCAATCGGCTGGAGCAGAACTTCCTTCGCTTCGTCGCCAAGCAACTCAAAGCCTCGATCAAGCGATTGAGTAAAGACATCAAGGCTTTGGACGCCAGCCATTGCTTCGCTCGTTGAGTCTGCCCCTGAGCTTAAAACCAAGCACCAGCTCCTGTGCGCGGTTCAAGGAGTCGGCTCGGTCACTGCCACCACTCTGTTGGCGACGATGCCAGAACTAGGGACTCTGGAGTCCAATCAAGTCGCTACCTTACTCGGGGTCGCCCCGCTTAATTGCGACAGTGGCCAGTGGCACGGCAAGCGCCGGACCTACGGGGGGCGCCGCTTTGCCCGCCGGGTGATGTACATGGCCTCGCTGAGCGCGGCGCGGCACAACGAGATTTTAAAAGCCTTTTACGACCGCTTGGTGCAAGCCGGCAAACCGAAGAAAGTCGCCTTAGTGGCGGTGATGCGAAAGCTCATTATCTACCTCAATCGTGTTCTCAAGCCAAAGCACATCGCCACTTTCCCGCACAACGCTCAAGCGTATTGCTCCTAACCTTTAACCCTCAAATCCTTATCAAAATTTCCCAAAAACAACACAGTTGCTCCGGGACGTTTCGCAACAGACTTTAGCTCGCCAACCGAGGACCAAGGACGACCAGGAGGATTTGGACTACGTGAACACGCTTGACGATTGACCTCTTCTGATCTTCTCAGCCCCCGGGTTCTCAACTTCATGCTTTCGTTCAGGCAGCC
>CAWEGF010000012.1:0-163497 GCA_963808535.1 uncultured Verrucomicrobiae bacterium
GCTCCCAGCGATGCGACAAAGGTCCAGTCGACCCCGCCTTCTTGGTATGCGTTAGAAACCAACAATGTAGGGATGGTCGTCGTACTCCGGCCGCCGAGGATGAAATTAAACAGAAACTCATTCCAGACGAAGATCAGGTTGAAAACAAAGGCCGCGATCAATCCCGGCTTCACCTGGGGCAGGATAACTCGGAAAATGATATGAAACCTGGATGCATTATTGGCCAAGCCGGTTTCATCAAAGCGCATCGAGACCCCGTCCATGAATCCCTTCAAAATCCAAAGAGAAAAAGGGATGCTGAACATCGCGTAAAACAACGTCATGGGCCAAAATGAATCTTTCCAACCCAAGGCGGCGTACATCAGATAAACAGGCACCACGACTGCCGCCGCCGGCACCATGCGAATCGACAAAATCAAAAACATGATAAAGTCGGTCCCCACCGGCTTGAAACGCGAAAGGGAGTAAGCGGCCAGAAATGAAAAGACGATCGCGATGGAAACGGACAAAAAAGAGATTAACAAACTGTTCACTAACGTTGGCCAAAAAGTTTCCCGAGCAAAAAGATTAGCGAAGTTGGCCAGGGTCGGTGAAAATATCCATTTGGGCGGAGTCGCTAACAATTCGTTCTTGGTCTTAAAGGCGGATAGTATAATCCACAGCACCGGAAAGAAATAAACCAGGGCGACGATCCATAACACCAAGTGATAAAGTTTCGATTTCCACGAAGTGCTCATCCGATTTTTTTCCTTTTATGCGCGTTGAGCAGGTAGAGAAAGATGGCCGTGAAAGAGATGGCGGTAAACAGCGTGATGACCGCCACCCCGGAGGTCCATCCGATACTGAACGCTTCGAAAGCCTTGCGGAACATCATGACTCCGATGACTTCGGTCGTACCGCCTGGGCCTCCGCGAGTCAATTGGTAGACCAAGTCAGTCACTTTGAACGCATCGATCGTTCTTAAAATCACCCCCAGAATGATGATGAATCGGGCGTGCGGAAAGATCACGTAGCGGAATTGTCGCCAAGGACTCAAACGATCGATCTGCGCCGCTTCCAGTTCCGCCTTGGGTACCGAACCAAGCGCCGCGAGCATGATCAGCACCATAAATGGCGTCCACATCCAGACGTCGACCGCGACCAACGCGCCAAAGGCCCACCCTTCGCTCCCGAGATACTCGATGTTGGTACCGGCAATTAATTTGGTCAAATAACCGAAGATACCGAAGGTGGGATCATAGTTCAGACGGAAAAAAGTGCCAATCGCCGCAGGGGTCAGAATCATCGGCGAGAAAAGTAAAGTCAGGGCCAAGCGCCGACCTGGCATTTTGGAACTGCGCCAGAAAAGCCCTCCGAGAACGGCTCCTAACAAGGTAGTTAGGACGACACTAAAGAAAACAAAAACCAGCGTGTGACTCAGCGCAATCCAGAGATCAGTATTTTCGAGATAGTCTAAATAATTCCGGAACCCGACAAACCGCGGCGGTCTCCCGAGGGTCAACGAATAATTATAAAAACTCATGCCAACCATCCAGAACAAAGGGACCAGGTTCCAGATCGCAAAGAGCACTAGCACCGGCGTCAACAGCAGCCAGGGATAGATTTTGGAGTTTTCTATCGTACGCATCGTTTTGCAGGAGGCACCACGGTTCGATTTAACAATCTTGCCATGCGAATCACATTGAGGGGGTTTTGCCAGCTCGACTGACCGGCGGGCGATCCTCCGTTACCGCGCCACCGGCTTTCATAGTCGACCTTTGCCGTTATGCCGTTTAGTCAGCGTTCATCTAATTCTCCGAACTGGATGACCCAGAGTTCCTGCACCGGCCGCGACGGAGCGCGGCGCCAAAGTGCATCGATCCAGATGCTAAGCTGATTACTTAAGTTGCAGTTTGAGAAACTCTGCGGTTGGCTGTTTGTCGGTATCGCCTAAATCAAAAAGGACCTTTTGCTGGCGCGCCGCGGCCCACTCCAGAGCCTTGGCAGGATCAGTCATCGCGCCGGTCACGTAAGAGGTGAAGGCTTCCTGCTGGATGGCCAGCAATTCCGCGTATTTAGGTGAATGATAAAAATCCCGATTGAAGGGGATCATATATTTCATCGCCCGGTTCCATGGATTGATCGAATCAAACTGTGGATTCTCCAGGGTTGCTTTGTCCGCCGGATTGCCGCCTTTCTTCGCGAACTCGAGTTGGGTATCGGGCTGATACCACCACTTCAAGAAATCAAAGATGGCTTGCTTCTGTTCCGGGGTGCAATAGTTATTCACCACCCAGGCTTGTCCGCCGATACACCACAGCCGCTTGATACTCCCGTCCGGTTGCTTGAACCCCGGCGCCGGAACGACCATCACCTTGTCACGATTCTGATCGGTGATCATCGCCAATCCGACCGCTGCCCACATCCATGAAGTTGCTGTCTTACCCTGGGTAAAGGCATCAATGTTTTCCGCGATGCCGTAATTAATGGCCCCGGGAGGTTCCACCGCGAGAAATTGTTTCTGGAACTCCATCGCTTTAGCGTTCACCGGAGTATTCAAATAACCTTCCACATTGTGGGATTTGGGATCCCAAAACTCTCCCCCCATCGACCACATGAACGGGTAGAGGGTCATGCTCTGAAAGTCGTATTCTTTCGAATGCTGAAGGACCGTGCCGTAGAGATTCTTATCCGGGCGCGTGAAAAACTTGGCGATATTCAGGAACTCTTCGAAATCGACTTTTTCCCAGTCTTCGAAAGTCTGAGGCAGGTCATGCCCGGTCTTGGCTTTGTAAGCTTCGATCTCTTTCGGATCCTGAAATAAATCTTTCCGAACGAACAGCACCTGAACATCTGTCTCTTGAGGCAGCCCGACTTTGTGCCCCGAGTTGTCAGGATACTCCTGGTAGGATGACTCGAGCACTGGATCAAACCATTTGATATCGAGCTCAGGATTCTTCTTAATGATATCATCCAGCTTCACAATCCAGCCGGGTTCGGTGAAAGCACCCAGCCATTGGCTGTCGCTGACAATTAGGCTGTACTCATTCGACTTGGTCGCCAACGACGATGCGGCTTTTTGAAAAAGCGTGGAAAACGGCGCATCCGCGTAGGTAAACGAGACGTCATAACCATATTTTTCTTTGGCAAACTTGGCGAATTCCGGGGCCATTTCATACGGCAGTTTGCTCGGCAGCCATCCGGCGACACCGAGAACCGATAATTTGATGGTTTTACCTTTGAGGTCCAATCGAGGATCATCGGCCCGGACAAAGGCCGGGACGAGCAATGACAATAGGCAAATCGAAGCCAATAAACGCTTCATAGTTCTTCTTGGGGGACTAATTTATTTTGAGTAATGCGTTTTTTACAGATTGTGGTTACCGCTTCGCGACAAACCGTACCCGGCGTTCTTCCAAAATGACCACCCTGGGCAAATGCCAGTCAGTCAGTGGGTCCAGACGAAGTCACTTCTTCGTCAAAACGACGCGGGATGAATAAATATTCATATCTGAAAAACGTACATCTTTCCAATAGTGCTATTCGAATCGGTTACAACAGGCAATTCTTTACCAAGCTGTTTTCCTGCCGCAAAGCTTAAGGCCGCGGAGGGGGAGGAGGACGCGGAGAAGAGGAATTTACCACAGAGACACAGAGGACACAGAGTTTCAAAAAATTCGAAACTTGATCCGATTCCGAAACTCCGTGCCCTCTGTGTCTCTGTGGTGAATTTCCTCTTCTCTGCGTCCTCCTCCCCCTCCGCGTCCTCGGCTTGGTCGACTTTCATCTTGCTTCGCGGCTGGAGGTTTTGCAGTCTGAACTTTGGCGAGCAAATCCGAGCATTCAAGAGCACGCTCTTCCCATCCCCCCTTTCAAAATTATGGATTACCAAGGTTACGACAGAGATTTTAACCTGACGGGCAAAGTCGCACTTATCACCGGCGGCGCGGCTGGAATCGGCAAAGCGATCGCCACGTTATACGCTCTGAAGGGCGCGAATTTAATCCTGGCCGACCTTAGCGCGAACCTTCCTGAGGCCGCAAAAGCAATTATCAGCGATCCCGCCCGTCTCGAGTCTGTCGTGGCGGACCTCACCCTGGCCAAGGACCGCGAAAGAGTCGTGCAGACTGGCATCCGCAAATTCGGGAAAATCGATATTCTGGTCAACAATGCCGGGGTTGCTCTTCTTGAACCGGCCTTGGAAGTGTCGGAATCAAATTGGGACAAGACCTTGGACTTGAATCTGAGAGTACCTTTTTTCATGTCTCAGTTGGTCGCCAAGGAAATGATTCGCACCGGCGGCGGCAAGATCGTCAACATTGCTTCTCAAGCAGGTATGATTGCTCTGGAGCGCCACGTCGCCTACATGGCCAGCAAATCAGCGATTATCGGTATCACGAAAGTGCTGGCCATCGAATGGGCCAAACACAACGTCCAGGTCAATGCCATTTCCCCCACGGTGACCCTGACCGAACTAGGAAAGAAGGCGTGGGCCGGAGAAGTAGGAGAAGAGTTCAAACGAAAACTGCCGGCCGGCCGGTTCGCTGACCCCGATGAAATCGCTGCCTGTGCTCTATTTCTAGCCAGCGATGCCACCAACATGATAACGGGATCCAATCTGGTCATCGACGGTGGTTACACCATCCAATAAATCGTCGCTTCCCACCTGCCTCAGGACGACCGGTCGTTGCTGAGTTCGGCGGCGGCTTCCGCCAATCCCTGAAAAAGGAAGGCCATGGAGGTCGCTCCTGGATCGCGCCCGGCCATGGCCCGTTCTCCCAGGGTTTTGGCCCGTCCAAATTTTGGCACCATCCCGGCCGTGGCCTGGGCTCCCAGTTCAGCCGCAGCGGCCGCGCTCTGGAGATTTTTCGCCAATGATTCCGTCTCCGCCTCCTGAATGGCCTGCAAAGCCGGAAGCAACGCATCCAACATCGTCTTGTCACCGGCCTGCGCTTTGGTTTTTTGTTGCAGGTTTTTTAACCCTGAGTTGAGAAATTCCTGCAACGTTCGAGCATCCAGACCCATGGTCCCGGGTACTTCCTGCGCTCCGCGAAAAAAAACTCCGTACAGGACACCAGAGGCGCCCCCCATGCTCTTCATCATGGCTTTGCCGGCGATGACGAAAACCTCGTTGGCATTCGAGGGCACGGCTGATTCCAAATCATGAACAGCTGATTTCACGCCGCGCGCGATCGTCGTTCCGTGATCGCCATCTCCCAGCGCTCGATCCAACTCGTTCAAATAACTAGCTTTCTCCTCGAGGAAGCGCAGCGCTTTGACCAATAAATCTCGGGTTTGTTCTCTGGTTAGGGTCACCAACTTGATCTCCGTCTTCAGGTTCGTATTCCAGAAGCAGCCAACCACGCCATTCCGCTACAATTTTATAAAACCAAAGGAAGCCGCGGGTTTAGCTAGTAAAGGCTCCAATTCTTCGTCCAAGGCGATCAAGGAAATCGAAAACCCAGCCATGTCGAGCGAAGAAGCAAACTGGCCCGCAGCAAAATAGGGGGCTTCAATCGATTGTTTAGCGAGCGCTTCTTGCACATGATGAGCGATGACCAGGAGCTCGAGAACAGTGGTACTCCCAAGTCCGTTGATCATTACTCCAACCTTGCTCAGCGTAAGCTTTGAGACCGCGTAGTCGTCAAACAACATTCCCATCATTCGAGGAACCAACATCTCGGCTGTTTCGTAACCTGAGCGACGGACACCCATCTCGCCATGCAAACCCATCCCCACCTCAATCTCGCCCTCTGGGAGCGAAAACATCGGCTCTCCAGTCTCAATGGCGGTCGCCGCTTTCGAAGCCACCCCTAAAGACCGGGTGCGGTGATTCGCTTTTTCGCCAATCCGCACGACTTCATCCAATGGAAATCCCTGATCCGCCGCTGCCGACGCCGTCTTGAAGACAAAAATGTCGCCCGCAATCCCGCGGCGATCTTCCAGATCGGCTGGCGCCGCAGAAGCAATGTCATCGTGGACGCGAATTTCTGCTACCTTGATTCCTTTCGCCTTTGCTTCCTCGCTGGCCACGCCGAAATTCAAGACGTCTCCGGAGTAGTTGCCATAAACTAATACCGTGCCGTCGGGCGCCTTGGTCTCTTCGATCACGGCCAGGATCGAGTCGGGATTAGGTGCCGCAAATACCAATCCGTTAATTGCGCCGTCGGCCATCCCCGGGCCGGTCACGCCGAGAAACAAAGGTTCGTGCCCGCTGCCGCCGCCAACCACGATTTTAACCCGTCGTTTGTCGTTGCCTCGATAGACGACTCCAAGATGATCACCTACTCGTTCCAGCGGAACCTCGGTCAGTGCCAGAAGACCTTTTAGCGCTGCCTCGACCGCGGAATCAGAATCGTTGAAAAAGTATCTCATAGGGAAAGAAGGCAGCCATGGTGTTTTGGTTCGTGGAGCTCCGAAGATTTTCGGGCGGAAGCTCAGCAGTCGGAGGAACCTTAAAGCCGCATAGAACTCCAACCCCCTCGGCCATGTCAAGCCCGGATCCCCATTAATTCCGCCCTGGCGAATAGGAAAAATTGATCAAGAAAACCTCGAATCGTTATTTTCTCCCTCTACACTGGGTGGCGTTTTTCCACACCTCATCCTCCATGTCCACCCTGACGCGCCTCAATCCGAAATCCGTTGCTTCCAAGTTATGGCGGCCATAATGCCAATTTTCGGGACCAACTGGAAAATGCGCAATGTCGCTCGCTATTTCGCTCGCTCCTATGCCAGCATTCTTGACACCGCGCCCGAACTGCAACAGCTCCAAATGCTGTTCGTTATGCCGCCCGCCACCCTGATTCGGGATATGGCCGAAGTCGCTGTGAACCCTAAGCTCGTTTTCGGGGCTCAGACTTTTCATTGGGCGGAAGAAGGCGAATTCACTGGCGAACTATCGACCGAACTTCTGCGCCAAGAAGGGGCGCGAATCGTCCTTATCGGTCATCCCGAGCGCCGTCTGCTTTTTGGCGAAACTGACGAAATGATCAGGCAAAAAACCAAGCGGGCTCTGATTGAAGGGTTCATGGTCGTTCTCTGCGTGGGAGACGCTGAGAAACAAGCGGACGACTCCGCCGTGAAAGATTTCCTCCAGCGGCAGTTATCGGAGGCCCTGACCGGCTTGGATGCGGAACTTTTTGAGCGTCTCATTCTGGCTTACGAACCGATTTGGGCGATCGGGGCGAGATCTGGGGCAGCCGCTTCGCCTGACCGGGTCGCCCGCAGTATCCAATCAATCCGTGACGGTCTGAGCTGGTTTCCTTCCGCGGCGTCGGTGCCAATCCTTTACGGAGGGAGCGTGAACCTCCAGAATTGCGCTGACCTGATGGACAATTCCGGAATAAACGGATTATTTGTCGGACGTTCCGCTGCCCTTCCGGAAGATTTTCTTGGCATCATTCGAAAATCGTTGGGGCTCTCGATTCGGTGACCACCGCGCGAAGACCAGTTTCACCACATCCTTCTCGCGGGTCTTTTGTCGGGGCGTTCGACACTATTCGATATCGATTTGCCAGTTCCGGCCCTCCCAACGCTGACCATCAATCCAGAAAAATGTGAATTCGACCAGCGCACCGCTTGGCAGGTCCTTGGTCGGCAAATCAGCGAACCACAAATCCAGTCCATCGCAGGTCGTGGTGTCAGACTTATTGGTGCTGGCCCAATGATCTGCCGACCAGACAACGGTCGCCTTGGCCGCCACGATAATCCGCAAAATTGTCCCTAGACGCAGGTGGCGGCGCTGATGACGAAAACTCCAGATATCGCAGCGGCTTTGCACCGGGTTGACGACGTAACGCTGGAACGCCGTCTCCAGCCGGTCAAAGCAAACCCCGTCATGTCGACTACGCACCAGCGCGATATATTCGGCATGAGACCAGCAAAGTGGCATCGCGGCGCCCGTCGGTTTGCCCCTCAGTAAATCCTGGGCCGGCAAATCCGCAGCATCCCAAAGCTGTTCCGTAATCATGCCACCAGAATTGGAAAACTCTTCCAGGGCCTTGATAAAAGGCATTGGGTCCCCGCCTGCCGCGAGCTCATAATGGCCGCGTTCCCCCGTCAAGATCGGCCAGGACCGTCCCACCCCGGTTCCGTCAAAGGCGCTTCCATCGTCTTTTTGGCCATAACCATCGTGGTTATAACGGCGCCAGCAAGGTCCTGATGGAAAATCGTACTTGATCACTCGATCAATCACTTGGATCGAATCCCGTACCACAGGGTCGTTTGGATCGAGAATACCTAGCCGAACCAGGTAAAGGAAATCTCCGCCGACCACATTACGAGCCGGATAAAGGCCTCCGCCATTCGCTACGGAGATCATCACCGAATTGGGGTCCGGATGCGGATCTGGAGCCTCCGAATCCGTCGGGGTGATTCGAAGATAATGCCGAGGGAAACCTTCTACCAGCTCTCCCTGGGTAGTGACCATCCACTCTTCCAAGTGAGCCACCAACCAGTCGGCATACTCCAACAAAAAGTCGGCGGTATCCATTGCGCCACGGTCTTGAGCGATCTCTGCGGTGGCCACCAAACCGGCGATAACCATGGCCAAGGTATAAGGCGAATAGCCGGCATTTTCCTCCCAGCGATCCTGCGCGGTCGTCGGTCCCTGAAGCATCAGGTAAGTTGCCGCTCGAGAAATCATGGCCCATGGATCAAAAGAATTGATTCCCGCCCGGCGCAGCCGCCAAGCCAGCAGGATCGGGGCGGCAACTTCATCGAGCTGCAACCCGGGCCAAAAGGCCGTACCGTCAACCCAGCTATTTTGGGGAAAGCTGCCGTCCGGGCGCTGGATGACTCCGAGCCAAACCAGGGCCCGTAGCGGTGTATCCAACGCGCCGCTGGCTAATAGCGCCGTGGCGCTCTGCACCAGATCGCGCGTCCACACCAGGTGATAGCCGCCGATATCGTCGTCGCCCTTGGTTTCACCCCATGGAATACTCATCGAGGCGACCAGCGCCCCTTGAAACAATTTGTCCTCGTGGGCCAACAACACCGAGCGACTCAACCGGTAGGTCCCGCCCTGATCAGAGGTGTCACTGCTAAAATCATATTGCGGATCAGCCACCGTGCCCTGCCATTGGCGAACGTAGGAGTCTCGTTGCAGCTCGAACGGGGTGGTCAAAGATTGCAATAAGTTGGCCGCCGCACTCTGGTAGCTCTCTCCCAAGGCGACGGCGACGGTGAATTCGGTTCCGCGCCGAAGATCGACTTCTCCCATTAGCGCGATATTTCCATTTTCGGCAGCGGTGAACTCCCAATCCATTTTGAAGTTGTTCATCAAATCCTGCCAGCCATCGCTGAACCCCACATAGCCAACGGAACGACGAAAGAAACCGAGGTCACAACCCATCACCAGGTGAAAACCTTCGCGCTCGGCTCGCAACAGTTGGTGGTCGCCGATCTCTGAACGACCATCCGGAATTTCCGGCCCCGTATCTTTTGATGTGCGGGGCCAAGAGTGCATACAGGTGCAACTTGCCTCGGAGGGATTCGTCCAACACCTGGAGGGTCGTGTGGATCAGAAGCACTGGCCGCTCCGGATCAGTAAGCACTTCTTTGATCACCTGGTAACGGCCATTCCGCTCAGAGTTTGTTAGGCGATAGAGGAGAGAGTTCTGTTCCGGATAATCAATGCGATGATCGAGATCCCGCTTCTCCTCGTGGCAAAAGGTCTCATCGTCACTGATCAGGAATTCAAAATCGCGCGTATTCGGCTGGTCAACCGTCGGATAGTAGATCTCGTTGACGATCCCATGACTGAGGGTGAACCAGAGCCGGCAACTGCCAGAAGAGGAGGTTCCAAGCCCTTCCTTGGCACTGGATGCCCAACGCGGCGCAATTCCTGGTGCTCCGAAGGCGCTGCTCTCTGACTGAAGTAACGGTTGTTCGCTCATGGCACGGTCCTCGCGGTCCGGAAGAATGCTTCGTTAAATCGGGAGTGGTTTTACTTCGCTCGGGGTGACCGCCGAATAGACTACCTTAACCGCCCTTCTTGGTCACTTTCGATGGTTGGATAATTTTCTTTCGCACTCTGCCGGCTGAGATGCTTGCTTGGCTTCATGCGAAGATTTCTGCTTTTGCTGGCCTTCGGCTCGTCTATTTTATTTCCACCACCATTAGTCTTGGGGAACGTCCCGGAGCTCACGCCGGCGCCGACGACCGCCAAAGAGACAGCCACCGACACTTATTTCGGGGTGACCGTGCAGGATGACTACCGATGGTTGGAACAACTGGACGATTCGAAAGTCAAAGCTTGGGCGATGGCTCAAAACGCTCGCGCGCAAAGTTTTCTCGCTGCTTTACCCTTGCGAGCCGAACTCACGGCCCAAATTAAAAAGCTGGTCTCTTCGACCCCTCCTTCTTTTGGCGACCTCCATATCGTGAATGGAGACCTTTTTGCTTTGAAGTTCGACCCCGCGAAACAGCAGAGATTCCTGGTTCTGCTGGATTCTCCGGATAGCACCAAGGGCGAAAAATCGGTCTGCGACCCGAATTCGATCGATCCTTCCGGCACCACGGCCATCGATTGGTTTGTCCCATCACCGGATGGAGCGCTGGTAGCCGTTTCTCTTTCCAAAAATGGAAGTGAAGATGGTGACCTCGCTTTCTTCGACGCGGCCACCGGCAAACAGTTGCCGGATTTAATCAAACATGTCCAATATCCCACCGGCGGCGGGAGCGCGGCCTGGACCAAAGATGGGAAGGGCATTTTCTATACCCGCTATCCGCGCGAAGGAGAGCGCCCCCCTGCTGATGCTCACTTCTTCCAGCAAGTCTATTTTCACCAAATCGGAGCTCCGGAATCTGAAGATGTCTATGCCATCGGAAAAGAGTTTCCCAAGATCGCAGAAGTGGATCTTCAATCGAACATCCAATCGGACTACGTCGTGGCCACCGTGGCCAACGGAGACGGGGGCGACTTCGAGCATTTCGTTTGTGGCCCCGACAAGAGTTGGAAACAGATCACCAAGTTCGAGGACAAAGTAAAAAAAGGCGCTTTGGCCTTCGGTCCGGATTTCTATGCCATTTCTCTCGAGGGTGCTCCAGAGGGCAAGATTGTGAAATTCTCCCTCGCGGCACCTGAAATAAAACCGGAGTCGGTCATCTCGAAAACCGCCGGGGTAGTGGAAGCGATCGCGCTGACCGGCGATAAAATATTGATCCATACCTTGGAAGGCGGACCATCCGGACTATATGCCTCCGCCTTGGACGGCTCTAACCTGCACGCTTTGCCGATACCGCCGATTTCCAGTGTCTCAGAATTGGCCACCGGCCAAGACCTGGTGCTGGTCCATATCGGAAGTTATACCGAACTTCCTAAATGGTTTAAATACGTTGCTAGCAGCAATCAATTAACCACCACGGCCCTCAACTCGGAACCGCCGGTTACTTTCGCCGATCTGGAAGTAACTCGGGATTTTGCCGTTTCGAAAGATGGTACCAAGATCCCGCTTAATATTATCCATCGGAAAGGGATTGCTCTCGACGGCACTCATCCAACCATTCTTTACGGTTACGGCGGCTACGGACTAAGTGAAGCTCCGAGGGTCAGACTTCCTTTCCGAGCCTGGTACGATCTCGGAGGAATTTTCGTGGATACTAACCTCCGCGGCGGTGGCGAGTACGGCGAAGATTGGCACAAAGCTGGCAGTCTTACGAAGAAGCAGAATGTCTTCGATGATTTCGCGGCCTGCGCTCAATACCTCGTTGAGCACAAATATACTTCGATTCCTAAGCTCGGGATGTTAGGTGGCAGCAACGGGGGACTCTTGATGGGGGCGATGATTACCCAGCACCCGGACCTCATGAAGGCAGTAGTCACTGAGGCAGGGATTTACGATTCATTGCGAGTTGAACTGTCGCCGAACGGCTTATTTAATACGACGGAATTCGGCACCGTGAAAGATCCGGATCAATTCAAGGCTCTCTATGCCTATTCACCTTATCAACACGTAGAGAAGGATACAAAATATCCGGCGATTCTGATAACTGCCGGTCTTAACGATGGCCGGGTAGCACCTTATAATTCATTTAAGTTTGCGGCCCTGCTCCAAGCCGAGGCCGCTCCAGGTAATCCAATTTTATTAACTGTAAACTCGTTTGGTCATGGGTTTGGCAGTTCGCTAGACCAACAAGTCGCGGATATCACTGATATTTTCTCTTTCTTTGCTTACGAGCTAGGGGTCAGCGAAAAATAGCGTAAAAGTTCCAGCTGGTTCGGGGAATCAGGCGCGGATCAGTGGTAGGTTGCAGCAGTCTGAGGTCAGGGCGCTCGTTAGCCGGGCCCTCCAGTGACGAGGCGGGCCACGGACAAGCGCGGAATTGGGCATATCACTCGATCCTTAATCATCGTCCGCTAGACCGATCACAATTGATCATTCTATCTTATCGCAACCGAGTCGCATTTATTATTTTTGACCAATATATGTATTTTATTTACGATATTGCTTGATTCGATGTCCTGATTTTACCTAAAGCAAGACCCCATGCGCAAAAACATGTGTATCTTGCGATTACTTCAAATACCCGGAAAGTCTTACAAAAATTCGCGGCCCGCTTCTCCGACCAAACTCGAGAAGCCATTGTCAACAACCAGAATTCTCTTCGGCACCGTCAGCTGTTTATTATCCGTCGCTGTGCTCTCAGCGACCGCTGCCGATCTCCGAGGGCGAGGTAGCCCGCCGGTCAGCCTCCTGAAAGAGTTTCGTCCGATCGGCGGTACCGGGAACAATCTCCACGGACCGAATCCCCTTCCTGGCACTCCCGAACTGGCTTTGGCCCCCTTGAATTTTGCACGCGGCACCAGGGACGGACTAGTGAATGGGCCCAATGCCAGAATCATCAGCAACGTCATTTCGGGAGGGACTGGGGCCAAGGGCCAGAACGGTCAGACTACCGACACAGTTGTTTCGGCTTGGCTCTATGTCTTCGGGCAGTTCCTGGATCACGATATCGACCTTGAAGAAACGCCTCTAACTTCGGCCCCCATCAATATCAGGGTGCTGCCGGGTGATCCGTTGTACCCTAAAGTAACCAGCATCGCGATGACTCGCGACACCAGAAGTCCGGTGACCAACACCATTATCAATACTGTTGCCGGGTATCTCGACTTATCCCAACTCTATGGTTCGACCATGCCCATCGCCGCCAGCTTGCGCAATCCCGATGGGACTTTGAAAAGTTCCGACAACGGCCTAGCGCTTCCGGTGGTCAACGACACCTTCGTCACCGGAGACCCACGGGTGATGGAGAACCCGGAGTTAACCGTCCTGACCATCCTCTTTATGCGCGAGCATAATTTTTGGGTTAAAACTCTCAAGGCTCAGAACCCACACTGGACCGGTGATCAGCTTTACAACATGGCAAAAGCCATTACGACGGCGGAGTATCAAAACATCGTCTACACCGAGTTTTTACCTGTCCTGATCGGCCCGGTCCTGGGGCCTTATCGTGGTTATGATCCCACCGTCAACGCCCAAGTTACGCAGGAGTTTTCGACGGCCGCTTTCCGGGTGGGCCATTCGCAGGTCTCGGACACTCAGGAGGGGATTGATAACAACGAAAACGTGGTCTTCACCGAGTCTTTGGCACAATCTTTTTACAACACGCCGGAAATTGATGAAGCGAATGGCATTGACCCTTTGATCCGCTCCCTAGGGACCGACTTCACTCAAGCCACCGATGTGTATGCGGTCGCCGCGCTTCGTGACTTGCTCAATGCCGGTCTGGTCGGTGGCGGGACGGATCTCATCGACCTGATGGCCATCGACATTCAGCGGGAGCGAGACGTAGGGCTCGCCACGCTCAATCAGACGCGGGCCGTCATTGGGTTTGAGCAGATACACTTCCATCGCGCAGTTAACACCTGACCCGGTGCTGCAGAAAAACTTCCAGAATGTTTACGGACCCGGTGCCATCAATAATATTGACCTGTTCATGGGCGGCTTGGCCGAGACTCATGCTCCAGGGGCGGAGGTCGGCCCTACTTTCCAAGCAATCATCGCCCGCCAGTTTTCCGCGCTTCGGGCGGGAGATCGGTTTTTTTGGCTGAATCAAGGGTTTGATCGGAATACGGCCGCTATGATCTCGAGCACCACGCTGACTGACATCATCCAGCGAAATACCGACACGCCTAACCTGCAGGCCAACGTCTTCATCCAATCGTCACTCCCGACTCATACTAAGCCGCATGCGGTGACGCCGCCGTGGTAGATACCCACGGACGCGCGCTCTCACCATTCATCAGAAACGGAAATTAGGAGGCGACCACCGAGTCATTTTCTGGCGATTTAAGGATCAGAACTCGGATTGACCTGGCGTCCGAAACGGTTTCAAGCCGTTTCGGACGATTAGAGTACGCAATGCGTCCCGCTTTGCCTCTTCAAAAATCGAACCATCGATGAAGTTTACCAAGCGCCGCCCTCACCGCGCTCCCTCCGTATCAGCCTCGCCGCCATCAAGCCCTTCTTCTATCTCCGCAACTCCTGCTTATAACATGTGTTTGATAAGTTGTATGAACCTCAAATCCCTTCTTCGAGCGGTTTCAGCGATGCTGCTCTGTACCACGTTGTCCACCGCGCTGATCGCCAACGCCGCCACTCCCGATGCAACTCCCGCTGCCGGCGCTAAGACCAAGCACACGGCTTCGCCAGATGCGGTCAAAGCCGCCCGGTTGACCCGCTTAAAAAATCAAGTCAGTTTGACCGCGGATCAGGAAGCCAAAGCTAAACCGATCATCAACCAGTATGTCGATGACCGGCAAGCGGCGAACGGCGATCACGCGAAGTTGGTAGCTCTTAAAACCAAGTTCGACAGCGATATCGATGCCATTCTAACTCCGGACCAAAAGCAAAAGCTGGCCGCCGAGAAGAGCGCTACCGCCGAAAAGATGAAGGCCGCTCGAGCCGCTAAAAAGGGTGCCGGCGCCGCCGCTTCACCCTCTCCTGCTAAGACTAACTAATCCGCTGATGGTAGGTAAGGCGTCCCGCCTTACCTCTTCGGCGCAGCGTCGCCGGTTACGTCGTGCGGGGCAAGGTTCGCCGTTTGGCCGGGTGGATAGTGGAAAAGTTCCGTGCCTGCCCGGAGCAGGGTAATCCTGCTTCTATGCTCTCTAACAGACCCGCCGGCCTATTGCTTATCAGCTTCTACCGGTGAAGCTGCTATCACCTTCGCCGGTTCCGGTCGGCGCAAGGTTGTCGCCAGGCCAAAGGCGATCAGCATGATAACGCCGCCCGCCAGAAAGGGCGTATTTCCATATTGAGTAGTCGGCCGCATATGATCGCCGGCTAGCAAAAATCCGGCCAACACCGGGCCAAAGACACGTCCTAAACTGCCGGACGATTGGACTACGCCCAACACCCGCCCCTGCAGGGCGGCGGAGGCACCCTTGGAGGCAATGGCATTCACCGTCGGCTGCGACAAGCTATTGCCAACCGCCAGGCCTGCGGTGAACAAAAGAAAGAGCGGAACCGAACCGGCCAGCGGCATCATCATCATGCTGATCGCCATGATTACAAACCCAGCGATCGCCAGGTTCACATCTCCAAAACGCTTAACCAGTCGGCCGATGCCCCCACCTTGGATCGCCGCACCGATCAGACCGACCATGACGAAGATAAAACTGATCTGGCTCTGATTTAATTCAAATCGCCGATGACTCACTTGAGGATAGATCACCGTCACGATCGCGAAACCGGCAATTCCGATAAAGTAGGTGAGAGTAATGATTCCGAGGCGCCAACTGCCCGCCTGCTCAAACGTCTGCTTTAAATTAGCTGGGCCTCGTTGCCGCGCAGCGTGCCGGTCAGGTTCCGGAAGCACGATCCACATCAGCACCGCATTCAAAATCGACAAGACAGCAGCGAACCAGAAGGGCGCAACGACGGACCATTGGCTCAGCAGCCCGCCGATCGCCGGACCGAGAACGAACCCGATCCCAAATGCCGCGCCGATCAGCCCGATTCGCTTCGAACGATTCTCCGGAGGCGTGATGTCCGCAATGTAAGCAGAGGCGGTGCCTACGCTGGCCCCCGCCACGCCGGCTAAAATGCGCGCCAAAAATAACATCGTCAGCGAAGTGGCGTCAGCCATCAAGATATACCCGGTCGCTGATCCTATCAGACTGCAGAGCAACACCGGCTTACGTCCGTAACGGTCAGAAAACCAACCCAGAATCGGGGAGGCCAAAAACTGCATGAAAGAATAAGAAGCCAGCAGAAGCCCAATTTGCCATTCGGTCGCTTGGAACCGCTGAGCGTACAATGGCAGGATCGGAATGATCATCCCGAACCCGATCAGATCAATGAAAACGATTGCTAGTATACTGACTAATGGTGACTTCTTCATGCTTTGGAAAATTTTGCTGCCGCCGGCTGGCAGAGCGCGATCACACCTCTCTGATGCTTCATTCCAGA
The DNA here is from genome assembly GCA_963808535.1 of uncultured Verrucomicrobiae bacterium. Classification (GTDB taxonomy): domain Bacteria; phylum Verrucomicrobiota; class Verrucomicrobiia; order Chthoniobacterales; family JAFAMB01; genus JAFAMB01. The sequence continues at coordinate 16,395 of CAWEGF010000012.1, forward strand.
GTTCCCTTCGTAACTCCCAGTTGAAGGTGGATCTTTAAATCACGCCAAACTTCTTCCCCCAAGGCTTGCCCTTTTAGCAGTTGGCGGTACAACCGAATCAAGTGACGCGCTTCGGCGCCGCTCTCGCCCAGGAATTCGATCCTGAATCGTCTTAATCCTGCTTTTAGCAATGTTTGAGCGCATTGCGCACCCGATTGTGCTCGCGCATTGAACACCGTGTTCCTGCACCCGACGTCCGCTTTGACCAGATGCTCGGAGCCCACTCGGTCCCGTAGCTTAACCTCGTGCCGATCGCAAGGTCTGCCGCAATTCGTGTAATCTGTGCCATCCGAAAGAAAGGCGGCAAAGACGCAATGCTCCATATGAAACATCGGCATATGGTGGTGGATCGTCAGCTCAAATCGATTAGCTGGCTCATAGCGCAGTAACGACAGCACTTCCTTGATGTTCAAATCATACGAAATCGTCAGTTGCTCGAGCCCTCGCTGCGCAAAAAAATCTGCCGTTAACGGATTGGCCACATTCAGTGAAAAATCTCCGTGCAGCCGAAACCCCTTTTGACGGAAGAATGAAATCGAGCCCAGATTACGAATCAGGATGCCGTAGGGTCTGGTGTTTTCGATCAACCGGAAAAATCCTTGTTCGCCCGCTTTCTGAATTCGCGAAGTCGCCAGAAACGCCCGGGCACGATCGCCGATCCGCTCCACCGCCTGCTGATAAAGGCGGATATCCTCGAAATCGACGTAGATCGTTTCGATTCCTTCCTCCAGCGCGATTTCAATCTGATCGAAGGTCCGGCAAAGAACAATCAACTCTGGCCACTCTTGAGAACGGATTGGCGCTTCGACGAGAAAGTGAGACAAAGCCGACTTCGACCTGCGACGAGGAGTTCGATTTAATGCCGGCGCCTCTTCTAGATCCGAAATACCGGAGGAAGGTGGGTTGCTGGGGCGCAGACCTTTGGTCGATCGATGAGCGTCCATTGCGGCGCCCAACCTGGCAATCGCTTCCCGACGAAGCTGATTGATGGATCCCAGCGGAATGAAAACGTCATTCTCAAGGTTGATTTCGAGATCGCGCATTACGTACCGGGTCCCGCCGAGGCGGCTTAATTGCTCGTATAACACTGCCTTGCTCAACGCCGAAGTTCTGGCCGAGCTCAGAAGCAGTTCCGAAGATGATTCCACCACGAGGCCGCCCGAGGCCACTCGCAATTGGAGCGGCCGCCCGTTCGCTCCTGACACCTCCATGTCAACCGGTGTTCGAACTGGTTCAGGATCACGTGCGAATGTTTGTCGCAGTTGTCGGTTGAGCGCCGGGTCGTCCGTCTTCCATAGCCGATTGCCAATTTTCACTCGCCGAAAATCGATTTGCCCATTTCGAAAATAGAGCTCGCCGATGGCGGACTTCGTAAATCCGGCCGCCTTGTTCCTGTTCGGTATCTTCCCCGGCGTCAAAAACGACGCCGTCGCCGGGTTTTACCTCCACTTCTGCATCGAGCTCCACAAAATCCTGGCCGATTTTCTGGACCAATCCGATCAAGGCCCCCCGCTTCTTGCCGCATCGCCCGTTGACCAGTTGTTGATGGTTGACTCCATTTAGCCACCCGGAAAACAACCCCCGGGAAAAAGTCATTTCCAGACTGTACAAATCCCGCTCTGGCGTTTCGGCTGCCGGATTTTCGGATTCCAACGTGATCATCGCGCGATCTATCGCGTCGCGATAAACCCGGGTGACCGCCGCCACGTACTCTGGAGATTTCAGGCGTCCCTCGATTTTGAAACTCGCCACTCCCAGGCGCAGCAATTCCGGAATCTCCTCAATCCCGGCGAGATCTTGAGGAGAAAGGAGATATCTTTTGTCCCCCAGCTCCTTGAGTTGGCCATCGACGAGCAGTTGATACGGCAGGCGACAGGCTTGAGCGCACTCTCCGCGATTGGCACTTCGTTGGCCCAGTGATTCACTCGTCAAACATTGTCCGGAGTATGCGACGCAAAGAGCTCCATGCACGAAAACTTCAACCGGAAACTCCGCCGTCGGAAACCGTTGCAATTCCCGCAGGGAGATTTCCCGGGCCAGCACCGCGCGGGTAATGCCCAATTCCCTGGCCAGCTCCAGGCCCTCGGGAGACGTAATGGTCATCTGAGTCGAGGCGTGCAACTCCAGTTTAGGCGCCACCTCGCGAGCGAGCCGCGCCAACCCGGGATCCTGCACGATAATCGCGTCCACACCCGCATCGGCCAGCCGGATCAAAATTTGTTCGGCATCTCGGAGTTCATCAGTGAAGACCAAGGTATTAAACGTCACAAAACCTCGGACATTGTATCGCCGAAGGTGTTCCATGATTTCCGGCAACTCTTCCGTCCGAAAATTATCAGCCCGCATCCGGGCGTTGAACCGCTCTAGCCCGAAGTAGATGGCATTCGCCCCGTTCGCGACGGCCGCCCGCAAGCATTCCCAGTTGCCTGCTGGACTCAGTAATTCGGGCCGTCGATTCATTCGATTACCGTAGCGCGAATCCGCCAAGGAGCAAAGCAGGCCCCGCACTTCGTGGAGCAGTTCCGGAGCCCCGTTTTCATCGTTCTCCGCATTCGCCGTCGTTCTTGGTTCTCGATTTCGGGACGTGGAAAGCAATCCTGGCCTCAGCAAACTTTCGACCTGTCCCCAACACAGCCGGCCTTCATTCGCGTTCTTGGCGTCCACCTATTCAAGTCTTCCGCTTCGCTTCTTTCGAAAGAGTTCAGCTCTGCAATCACCCCTGACCAATATGTTCCCCCGGAGACGACTCAGATCGTGCTGCGGGCTTTTTAGGACATTCTGTGAAGCCAGAAGATTTCGCTCATTGAATCTACCCGCCCCCGTCTCCCAAGCCGTCCCCCTCACGCATGGGGTTACGCATGGGGACAGGCCCAACCTCGGGCATTGGGGCCTCGGGCATTGGGGACAGGTCCAATATCAACGAAGTCATCGGTCAAATATTAGCCGATTCTCAACCCTTCCCTGTCGAGTCGTCGTGATATCCGATCTGTCCCCAAAATTCGCGGGAGTCCGGCCGTCGGCCTATCTCCGATCAAACATTGGAAGAACCCACGGAAAATGGGGACAGGTCCGATATCAGACGGATTCGCTTGCCTCTGGACCTGTATCAGAGCTGAAACCGAGAAACTGGGGACAGGTCCGATACATTCGGACGAAGGAAGTTGGTCAGGTGAGGTCCGCAAGTTGTCGCCAGTCGTCAGACACTCCTACGGTAAAATGAAGGAATCCCGAGCTTATCCGTACCAAGCGCTCTCCTCTTGCCACCGTTCATCGCGAACACTTTGTCAAATCCGTTGGGGTCAAATCCGTTGGGGACAGGTCCAATATCAGAAACGGCCGGGCGAAGGGCGCTAAGATTGGGAGCAGTTCAAAATGTCAGCGGGTCCGTCAAGACCTTGAGCACAAGATTTAGATCGATAGGGCATACATTGGACCTGTCCCCCGACGAAAATCAGCGAGACCCGCGCCGATTTGATCGTTCTCCTCCTTCGTCGTCGTTCTTCGTTCTCGATTTTGGGACGCAATTAGCAATGCCGGCGTTTCTTCCGTGTTAGACGCCAGATCAGGAACAAAACGCCTGCAGTTGGAACAGGCGCCTGCACTGGGTTCCTGCCATCGCCGTACTACCTTGACGATATGGAATCCATTTAAAGTGAAAAGGTTCCCCCCTGTTCCCTCTTGCTAGTTTTTATGGCCGCTGTTTCTTAAGCCCAGTGCGATTTCGCCCCACTGCGATAGTCTGGTTTATCGTTCTGGCACCCTTCTTAACTTTCGGTGTGCTCGCAGGCGGATGGCTCTGGGGTCTGTATATTCTGTTTGCCTCTCACGTTTTTCTGGTTGCCGTGACTCTTATTCCGTCCCTTCAGGGATTTGGACCGGTCCTGACAAAATATTGCACCACTGCTAAAACAGCTTGGTTAACCATCGACGACGGCCCCGACCCGGGTACCACACCGCACGTTCTTGTCCTCCTGAAAAAATACGACGCGAGAGCGACGTTTTTTTTGATTGGTGCCAAGGCTGCCAAATATCCGGAATTGACCCGTATGATCCTCGACGCCGGTCATACGATTGGAAATCACACTCAAACCCATCCAAGATTCAGTTTCTGGCGGTTCGGCCCCCGAGCTCTTGTCCGGGAAATTGACGAATTCGAAGCGACCATCTCGTCGATTGGCGTGGCCGCACCCATCTGGTTTCGTGCGCCAGCGGGGTTTAAGAATCCTTTCCTGCATCCGATTTTAGCCGCGCGCGGACTCCAATTGGTCGGCTGGAGCGCCCGGGCATTTGATACCCAGATCGATGACTCTCGAAGAATTGTCCGGCGGATCAAACGATCGATTGTCTCAGGCACCATCATCTTGTTCCACGAAGGGCACCAGCCCATGGTTTGTCTCAGTGCCTTGGAACAACTGCTCCACGAACTTACCTCGGAGCATTTTGGTTTGGTCCTTCCTCAACCTGGGGAATTGCTCGCCGGGACGCGTTCCACCGCTTTGGAAACTCCTTGAATGCACTGACGGCCGAGCGAAACTTGGCAATCATGGACCAGTATTACGTTGTCCTTGCGGAAGCATTGCGGGAGCGGCTGGCCGCGATCGCCGACCATCAGCTAAGGGACCAGAATCCAGACGCTCACTTATCGAGGTTGAAACAAGCTTCTGACCAAATCGACCGACCTCCGGGAGAAATTGCCGACAGATGCCGATCCAATGCTCGCTCACTATCTTAGCCGGATGAGCTTGAGCAAAGCCCTGGAATTTGTCCAAGACCGTTATCTCCGCTAGAGTTTTCTTCCGATGCAAATCGCCGTCCTCGCCGACATCCACGGAAATCTGCCGGCTTTGGAGGCGGTTGCAGCTGACCTTGAACGACTCAACCCTGATCTGATTTTCGTGGCCGGAGATTTTCAAAACCGCGGGCCGAATCCGCGCGAGGTAACTCAGTTTGTTGCCGAATCCGGGTGGACGCTTTTGCGGGGGAATCATGAAGATTACGTGATCCGCCAAAGCCAGAAATCCGGCGAGCTGAATGTTACGGATCCATACAATTGGTTGCCTGCGCGGTGGACCGCGGATCTGACCAGCGATTTTGTTGAATCAATCAAACGGTTGCCGATCGCGACGACCTTGCTCGGGCCGGACAACCTCTCAATTGTCGTCGCCCATGGATCCCCAAGGTCGAACAACGAGGGCTTCTTTCCCACCACTACGGAAGCAAAGGCCAGGGAAATGATCGGAAACGATCCCCCGGGGCTTCTCTGCGTCGGCCATTCTCACCTTCCATTTGTTCGGCAGGTTAATTCTACCCTTCTAGTCAATGTGGGAGCGGTGGGGTTTCCATTCGACGGTGATCGTCGCGCGAGTTTTGGACTGATCACCTGGGACCGGGATCGCTGGACCGTCGAAATCCGGCGTGTCGAGTACGCCATCGAAAAAGTTTTAGAGGAATTTGAAAGAGTTAATTTCTATCAGGGTGCCGGCCCCCTCTCCCAACTGATCCGACGTGAATTAGAATCAGCCCGTCCGCATCTCACGCCATTCGAGTATCTGTTTGGAGAACCCCTCCGCGCCGGCAAATTGTCGATCCTGAAAGCCGTCGACATTTACTTGGAAATGTCCCAAGCAGAAATTGAGGAACAGTCTCTTCGGCTTTTCACTAAATAGCAGTGGGTTCTCAGGCCTATCTATTTCAACTCGATGAACGATGCCCTGGAGGATCTTCAGACGCTCATCGTCGTTATAGACCCGCACCACAATGCAGTCCTTTGGTTTGATTGAAGGCTTTCCGAGAGACGGATGCACGGCCGAGCTTTGGGCCGCAGCCCAAGCCTAACGACTTACGGGGGTTAAATAAAATAAAAACACTATCATTTTTAAGTACATTTTTATTCTGTGTTATGTTATTGAATCCTCATCATGCGTTTAGGCCGCGTCAAAGCTGAGGGTCAAGGGTTTTACCATGCCATGTCTAGAACCGTGCCTGGACTCGTCATCTTTGATACTTCCGGCAAGCGGTGCGCAAACGCCGAGGAGTTTCGCTCCCGAATGTGGGCTCTGGCCACCTTCTGTGGAGTGCAGATTTTGGATTACTCGCTGATGCCCAATCACTTTCATCTGGTCTTTGAAGTGCCTAAACCAAGGCCCTTGTCCATCGACGAAGTATTGGAGCGGGTCGCAGCTCTCCACCCTGAAGAAGCCCAGGCGCTGCGGGCGCAACAGGCCCGCTTAATCGAGCAACCCGGTGGCCTGGAACAATTCGACCGGCTGCTGGAGAAGTACCGGCGCCGGATGAACGATCCCTCGATCTTTATCAAGGAGCTCAAAGGCGGATTTGCCCAATGGTACAACCGTAAATACAACCGTTACGGCGCCCTCTGGGCCGAGCGTTTCAAGAGCGTTTTATTGGAGGCAGGACGAGCCTTGGCGACAGTGGTTGCTTACGTCAGTTTAAATCCGGTGCGAGCGGGTCTGTGTGAGGATCCCAAGGATTATCGGTACTGCGGATATGCCGAAGCCGTGGCCAAGGGGACGCCAGAAGCCATGGAAAGAATCCGGATCGTGCTGCGCTTGCCGCCGGAAGCGAGCACCGAGGAATTGGCCCGGGAGTATCGCAAGTTGCTGTTCAGAAGGGGAGCCTTCGGCAGCAAAAACAAAGCCCCGGCCTTTGACATGGCCAAAGCCCAGCAGGTGGTGGAGCAGGAAGACGGAGAACTCTCGGTCCAGGAACAACTGCGCTGTAAAATACGCTACTTTACCGACGGAGTGATCCTCGGCAGCCGCAGTTTTGTGGAAGATCATTGCCAACGGCTAAAGCAAAAGCTGGGTTACAAACGTAAAAGTGGACCAACCGCCTGCAAGCTTTTGGGTCCTGCTACGCTGTGGGTCTTTCGGAACCTGCGAGTCCGGGTATTCGGCTAAGGTAGCTCACTTTCTGTTGCTCCAAGAAAACAGGACCTAACGCCTTTGCTCCTAGCGCAGTTTGCTGAGTAGTAGACACGCACTAACAGATCGGGTTCTCGCGCCGATCGCAATACTTTTGCTGTGCCGGGGTTGTGCCAATTGTAGCCGCACAACTACGCCTGCGTTATACGGTTTCGTGCGCGCGTTTAAACGGGGCACCATCCTGTCCTGTGTAAATGACTGACGATTAACTCATTAGTCGTCTTCCTAAGCACCATCGCGTCAACCTCTGCGATCCACTCTTCCTCGCCCTTGGAGTTCTAGAGTACCGTCTCTTAAATAGATTTAATAATTGGAGGATTCGTAGCCGCTTCCCATGCTCTGTGTATTTTGTTGAGAACTTCTTGCCGTCGGCGTGCCAGACGTAGCGTTTTGGTTCCAAGTTATGTTGTGCCAGGTAAAGATTGATGGTGTCAACGAGCTCGGCCACCGATCCGAAGCTGCCAGGCAAGATGGCTTGTTGGCTTAGATCGCGGAAGAACCGCTCGACCATGTTCATCCATGAAGCGCTGGTGGGTGTGAAATGCAAATGAAAGCGCGGATGGCGCTCCAGCCAGCGGCGCACCTTTTGGTGTTTGTGCGTCGAATAGTTATCAACGATCAGATGAATGCTTAAGTCTTCGGTGATTTCGGCGTCAAGTTTCTTCAAGAATTTGAGCCATTCACTGTGCCGATGGCGTGGCGCCACTTGGCTAATCACTTTGCCACTGAGGTAATCCAGTGCCGCAAAAAGGGTCACCGCTCCATGGCGATAGTAATCGTGAGTGACCGTCCGGAAATAGCCTTGGCCTAAGGGCAACCCGGGTTGGCTACGCTGCAGCGCCTGACACTGGCTTTTTTCATCGCAGCAGAGCACCACCGCATTGTCTGGCGGATCGAGATAAACTCCAATGACGTCCCAGAACTTGGCTTCGAATTGCTCGTTACACGACAATTTGAAGATCCGCGTCCGATGCGGCTTAATATCGTTGGTAGACCAGACCCGCTGCACCGTGGCCTTGGATACTCCCACATGCTTGGCCATCGAACGGGTACTCCACCGTTCCACTCCGCCAGGTGGCCTGACCGCTTCGCTCAAGATTCTGCCTTTGAGCGACGGCTTAATGCGCTCTGGACGCCCGCTGCGGGCCAACTCTGCCAAGCCACCCATCCCTTCTCGCAGGAAACGACCCCGCCAAAACGGGACCGTTTGTAGGCTCGTACCTAAAGTCTTAGCGACCTGCACGCTATCCGCTCCGGTCGCGCATTTCAGGATGAGGCGCGCTCGAAAGACCATCCGCTTTTCACTGGTGCCGGCTCTCGCCATTGCTTCTAATTCCTGGCGCTGCATTTCAGTGAGCTCCAAATTCGCCTTCGGTCGACCTGCCATCCTTCGATCATACACCAGACCGTGTATTATGAAAGACATTTAAGAGACACCACACTAGAGTTGGAAGATTGGAAGCACATTTCGGGCTTATGGTCGCAGGATGGCAGAATTGCGACCCGCAACATTAGGGGACAGGTCAAATGTCCGCCGATTCTCGGCCCGACCGCGAATTTTCCTAACTATCGACCTGTCCCCATCCACTCCTGGGCCCTAGGGTTGGAACTTTGGAACTGCAGGCGAGCCAATGCGTAGCAGACCGTCAGGATGCCTACTCTAAGCACCGGGGGACAGATCCTTTGTTTGCTGATACTCGGCCCCATTCGATGAATTTTCTGGCTCTCTGTCGGCCCCCCTAAAGATCCAAAAGATCGATGGGACCGGCCCACCCACGCTCAAAGCCGTGCACCCGGTGCTTCCCTGGTGCCTAGAGTTGGAAGGCTGAAACTGCAACCGGGCTCACGAGTAGCAACCAGTCAGCCAGCCTGCCTAGCCTGACCGTCAAGATCGCGGTTGGGGAAGATCGCGGTTGGGGACAGACCCCGTGGTTGAGGGGGTGCTCTATCGACCTGTCCCCAGCCACTCTTCGCCTGTCCCCAGCCACTCTTCGGCCCTAGAGCCCTAGAGTTGGGACTTTGGAAGCGGGAGAGCCAACGCTTGCAATAATTCGGATGCCTGGCTTAAACGTTAGGGGACAGGTCCATTATTTGCTGATCTTGGCCTGGGCGATGAATTTTCCGGTTCTCTGGCTGTCCCATAAGACGCTGCCGCCTGTCCTCAACACTGAATTTTCTTAGAGCCGCGCGATCGATGCTTCCTCGTGCCCTAGAGTTGGAAGGGCGAAATTGCATCTAGGCGCACGAGTAGCAATCAGGCAGCCAGCGTGCCTAGGCTGACCGTCAGGAATTTCTCCCTATCTAACTTTCCGGCTAAATAGGCTCTGACATCGGCCCTGTCCCCCAAGCAGCGCGGTCGTCCCTAAGCAACGCGGTCTCAAGCAAAGCGGCGGGATTAAGCGGGGTGGGAGGGCGAACGCGTAGGGAGAGATAGCGCCGCAGCTAGGCGAGTCTTGGAGAAGCAAAGCGTGACGCTTTGCGTACTTCAGGGAACCCCCCTTAAATCGGGGGGTTAAAGATCAGAGCAGCAACTAGCGCGAATAAAGCTCGACGACGAGCTGTTCGTTGACGACGGGAGCGATTTCTTCGCGGGAAGGCGTTCGCATCATTTTGCCGTGGAATTGGTCTTTATCGACCACAAGCCAATCCGGTACCGGCTGGATCTGGGTCAATTCAAGATTTCGAGTGACCAATCGCCGCGAACCGGGTCTCTCTTTTATGGCTACCGCGTCTCCAGCTTTCAGATTGAACGAAGAGACGTTCACCTTTCGGTTGTTCACCGTCACGTGTCCGTGAGAGACCAACTGACGAGCGGCGCTTCGGGAATTCGCAAAACCCAGGCGGTAGACCACATTATCAAGCCGGGTTTCCAGCATTTGCAGCAAGGTCTCACCGGTCACACCACGCTTACGAAGCGCGGTTTCGAAATACCGACGAAATTGCCGTTCCATTAAACCATACATATGCCGCAGTTTCTGCTTTTCAGCGAGGGCGGTGGCGTAATCGGATTGCTTGCGACGAGAACCTTTCGGACCGTGCATGCCGGGAGGGTAATTCTTCCTCTCCAGCGCTTTGCTTGGACCAAACAGAGCAATTCCGTAACGACGACTGATTTTCGATTTAGGACCTGTGTAACGAGCCATGATTAAATTTTTCCTGTCGAATCACACGCGGCGCTGTTTCGGCGGGCGGCAACCGTTGTGAGGGACCGGGGTAACGTCCCGGATAACCGAAATATCGAGGCCAATAGCCTGAATGGCCCGAACCGCGGATTCGCGTCCGGCACCGGGACCTTTGACCAAAACTTCAACTTCCTTAAGACCATGCCCCATGGCTTGGCGGCAAGCGTCCTGAGCCACTAACTGAGCGGCGTAAGCGGTACTCTTGCGGGATCCTTTGAAACCGACCTTTCCCGCACTGGACCAACCGATCAGGTTGCCCGTCAGGTCGGTGATCGAGACAATCGTATTGTTGAAAGTCGCCAGGATGTGAGCGACACCCGCAGAGACGTTCTTGCTTCCTTTCGCCTTAACAATTTTCGGTTTTTCGGCCTCGCCGCCATCGAGCGAAAGATTCACCTTGGCGCCTTCACCGGCTGCCCCTTCCTTCTTGGTCTTGGCTTTTGGAACACGCGCCGCCTTGGCAGGCTCAGCCGCTGGGGCAGGAACCGGGCCGGGGGCCGCTGGGGTGGGAGTTACCGAAACCGGGGTATCGACTGAGTCCGCGGGAGGCGGAGCCCCCGTCGCTGATTCATTATTGGGCACCGGGGTGGAGGTCGTAGTTTCGTTGGGCATTCCTTGGCTTCCCTATGACTAAACTTTGCCTGCCTTGGCGTCTTTGTTGCGCTGCACGCCCACGGTCTTTCTGGGGCCTTTTCGAGTGCGAGCGTTGGTTGAAGTTCTCTGGCCGCGCACGGGAAGTCCCCGAATATGACGAGTGCCTCGATAGCAGCGGATCGCCTGCAAACGCTTCAGGTTTCCTTGAATATCACGTCGCAAATCGCCTTCGATCAATAACCCGCTTCCGTTGATGGCATGCACAATTTCACCCAACTGCTCAGGCGTTAGGCTCTTGGCGCGCACATTGGGATCGATGTTTGCTTGTTCAAGGATCTTCTTGGCGGTTCGGGGCCCGATGCCATAAATGTACGGCAACGAAGCTTCAATCCGTTTATCTCCAGGTATATCAACTCCAAGTAATCGAGGCATATCCAATTGTTCGGGCTTACTCATGGGATAATCAGTCGCAACTGGTTATTCCATGGAGCTTAACCCTGTCGTTGTTTGTGCCGTGGATTTTTACAAACCACACGAACTACATTCTTTCTTTTTATAATCCTGCAACTCTCACAGAGCCGCTTTACAGATGGTCGAACTTTCATCCAATTTTTCGCCCTTTAGGGGACAAAAAAACGCATCCCGAGGAGATACCTCTCAGGAGCGTTTCTCTTTCAATAACCCTACTTTTGCCGGAAGGTTATTCGGCCTTTCGTCAAGTCGTAAGGGGACATTTCTAGCATAACTTTGTCTCCTGGCAAGATCCGAATGAAATGCAGCCGCATTTTTCCGGAGATATGCGCCAGGATGCGATGTCCGTTGGGCAGTTGTACCCGAAACATCGTATTGGGCAAAAGTTCAACTACCCTGCCCTCAACTTCGATGACGTCTTTTCGCGCCATGTCAAAATTTCCGGTTCACCTTTCGTCACTAAAACTGTGTGTTCAAAATGCGCAGAGGGCGAATGGTCCGCCGTCACCACGGTCCAATCGTCATCCAGAACTTTCACCGCCGCGCGGCCCATATTAACCATTGGCTCGATGGCCAGAGTCATTCCGGCCTTTAATTTTGCCGTCGCCCCGGGGCTTCGATAATTCGGAATCTGAGGTTCTTCATGAAGGTGGCGACCGACGCCATGGCCGACAAATTCCTTAACCACACTGAATCCGTTCGACTCCACCTCGTCCTGGATGGCGGCGCACACTTCGTTCAAGCGACGCCCATCACGCACATTTTCAATCCCTTTACTCAAAGCTTCCTCGGTGACAGTCAGAAGCCGCTGGACATCTCCGCTGACCAACCCGACCGGAATAGTGGCAGCGGTATCCCCCACGAAGCCGTTCAAGACCACGCCAATATCCAGTTTAACCACGTCGCCGTACTGAATACGCCGGGAGCCACCGATCCCGTGGACTACTTCATCATTTACGGAAATACAGATGTGACCCGGGAAACGCCGATACCCTAAAAAAGCGCTTTTGCAACCAGCCTCGGCCATCAATTTGGCTCCGGATTGGTCGACATCCTTGGTGGTGATACCCGGACAGAGCATAGCAGATAGCTGCTCCAGGATGGCGCTCGCCAGCTGGCAAGAGGCTCGCATCTTCTCAATTTCCTGCGATGTCTTGATTGGAATCATGCGACAATCAGTTCACATACGTCCTTAAAAACCGCGTTCCCGGCGCGGTCGCCGTCAACGCGCGCCAATATACCTCGTCTGTCGTAAAAGTCTGTCACGGGAACTGTTTTCTCCCTGTACTCCTGCATCCGGAGTTTCAAGGCGTCGAGGTTATCATCCTCTCGTCCTTCAAGTTTACCTCCGCAGTTTGGGCAAGGATCTCCGGCGTCGTGAACATGTCTTCCAATACTGATCACTTTCCCGCAATTGGAACAAGTCAACCTTCGTACCATCCGAGCCCGAATCACCGGCTCGGGAATGTCCAAGAAAATCGCTGATTCCAAAGCTGACCGGCGCTGGCAAAGCAAAAGCTCGAACTGCTCGGCTTGCCTGACCGTCCGAGGGAACCCGTCGAATAAAAAAGAACCATCAATCTTATCCAACCACGCTGCCACTAATCGCAGAACCATTTCATCGGGAGCCAGCCCGCCGACAGCGATAATTTTGGCAGCAGCAACCCCCATCGGCGTCCCACCCTTCGCCTCCGCGCGAAGAATTGCTCCGGTTGAGGTGGCGGTGATACCGAACCGTCTTTGGATTAACTCTGCCTGTGTGCCTTTACCGGAAGCTGGCGGCCCTAAAAGAACAATTCGCCTCTTCACCCCTCCCAAACTATCTCTGGTTCACAAATATGGAGACAGCGACCCCGGCCACCGCCAACAACGCGAAAGCCACCCACATCCATAATAGAACCCCTTCCTTGACCACTTTGCCTGTCCCGCCCACCGCACGCTCAAAACGGCCCCTGATGCGCCCTTTGCGCAAGAAACCATCATAGTGCCGCTGAATTAGGTGGGTTTCCACTTGCCGCATAGTATCAAGCAGGACGCCAACAATAATCAAAAGACTGGTGCCGCCGAAGAATCGCGCCGTCATCCGCGGTACTCCCAGCCAGGTGATCATGGTTTCTGGAATGACCGCGATAACCGTCAGAAAAAGGGCGCCCGCGAAAGTCAGTCGAGTCAGGGTATATTCCAAGAACTCCGCGGTGGGCTTACCCGGGCGATAACCTGGAATGTAACCATTGTATTTTTTAAGATCGTCAGCGATCTGGGTGGGCTGGAACTGAATGGCCACCCAGAAATAGCTGAAGAAAAATATCAATGCCGCGGTCAGAGCGTAATGCCAGAACCCAACGGCCAAGGCATTGGAAAGCGTCACGGCCCATTCCTGGTTTCGGAAAGCCATGCTCAAGATGGTGGAGGGGAAGAGCAGGATGGCTTGGGCAAAGATTAGCGGCATCACTCCGACGGAGTTGACTTTTAAAGGGAGAAATTGCGTCTGGCCGCCATACACTTTGCGGCCGACTACCCGTTTAGCGTATTGAATGCTGACCTTCCGTTGTCCTTGGGTCAGCGCAATGACCGAGGCCACTACCAGGACCAGAAAAGCAATCATCACGACCAGGACAATTGGACTAACCCGGCTGGGCCCTCCACTGGTAGGCACGAAGGTGTTCCACACCTGCACCAAGGCACCCGGGAGCGAGGCCACAATTCCGACGGTGATGATCAACGATGTTCCATTTCCAATTCCGCGTTCGGTAATCTGGTCGCCCACCCACATCAAAAACATCGTTCCGGCGCTTAAAGTCAGCGTAGCAACGATTTGGAAACCGAGTCCTGGATTCTCAACCAACGGTCCGAGCCGGGCCGTCACTGCCTCGATGCCCTGCAAGAAGGGATTGGAAGAGGGGTTCTGCATCGAAACCGCGAGGAGATACCCCTGGAAAATGCAAAGAGCGAGAGTTACGTACCGAGTGTACTGGGTGATCTTTTGACGGCCGCCGTCCTCACGAGCCAGCTTATTCAGACGCGGGATAACCGCGGTGAGCAGCTGCATCATGATCGATGCACTGATATACGGCATGATCCCAAGAGAAAAAATGGCGCAATGCTCTAGCGCGCCACCAGCAAAAATATTGAAGAGAGCAGCCACACCGCCACCGGTCGACTTCGACATCGAAGTCTGAAACCACTCGTTCAAGACATGCGCGTTCACGCCAGGAATCGTGATCGCCGCGCCGGCTCGGACGATGACCAGCATCGCCACGGTGAACAGAATGCGTTGCCGCAGTTCCGGGATTTTAAAGATGTTCGTGAATGCCGAAATCATGGGGGGCGAAGGGCGGGAGATTAGGTACGAACAATCGCCGACCCACCGGCCTTCTCAATTGCCTGCCTCGCGGCTTCGCTGAATTTGTCGGCTTCAACGGTTAACTTCTTCGTCAGTTCACCCCGTCCAAGAATCTTCAGTCCGTCGAATCTTCCATTCACCAACCCCTTTTCGCGCAAGAGAGCTTCCGTTACCTGCAGACCATCGGCGAATTGCTCGAGATCGGCCAGGTTCACGAGCGCGTAAGACGTTTTGAACGCCGCGTTATTGAATCCGCGCTTCGGCAACCGCCGAATCAACGGCATCTGACCACCTTCAAACCCCAATCTGATGCTTCCACCAGAACGAGCTTTTTGTCCTTTGTGGCCTTTGCCGCTGGTTTTTCCGTGGCCGGAACTTTCCCCACACCCGAGTCGTTTAACCCGATGTTTTGATCCTGGGCGGGTCTTTAATTCGTGTAACCGCATATTAGTAAATTTTGGTAAGGACGCGCTTCTACGAGTCCAAATATGTTTCTGCTGATCGTCGGATTCGCCGGAAACGGTGGTTACCTAACTTCTTTACCTCGAAGTTTGAGGATATCCTGGCGTCGCCGCAACCCTCTGAGAGCTTCGATGGTGGCCTTAACTACGTTGGCATGGTTGCTGGAACCAAGCGACTTAGCCAAGACATCTTTTATTCCGGCTGCTTCCACCACGGCCCTCACTCCGCCTCCGGCTATGACCCCGGTGCCAGGAGAAGCGGGACGCAAGAGAACACGTCCTCCGCCAAATTCCCCGATCACTTCATGTGGAATGGTGTTTTCAAAGACAGCAACGGCAACCATCGATTTTCTGGCGGACTCGGATGCTTTTCGGATCGCCTCCGAAACCTCGTTCGCTTTGCCAAAACCGTAGCCGACTTTTCCTTTGTGGTCACCGGCGACGATCAACGCGCTGAAACTGAAACGGCGTCCACCCTTAACCACCTTGGCGCACCGGTTAATGAACACCACTTTCTCGGTGGTATCACCTTTCTGTCCCCGATCCGAATTGTCGTTACGACGATTTCTTCCGTCAGTTGCCATATATATTTTTGCGGTGGGGGAGTTGCTCCTGGTTCATTCCCACCAAATTTTCGCCTAAAACTCCAAACCACCGGCGCGAGCCGCATCGGCCAACGCCTTCACTTTGCCATGGTAAGTAAACCCCCCACGGTCAAATACCACAGCTTTAATATTTTTCTGAAGACTTCTTTCCGCGACCAGAGCGCCGACTTTTCCGGCCGACTCCACATTAGCATTGGTCCGGCGCTTCCCTTTAACGTCCGATTCCACGGTGGAAGCGGCGGCCACGGTCTTGCCGGAAGAATCGTCGATCACCTGGACATAAATATGTTGGCTGGAGAAATGCACTGCGAGACGCGGACGCGCCGTGGTCCCAGTCACGCGACGTCGAATGCGTTTATGTCGGATCTTAATGCGATCAATCGTTTCCATTTTATCTCTAAAAAGAGTTCAGTTCTTTTTTCTACAGACCAAGTCACTGCTACTGGACCGTCTTGCCCTCTTTGCGGACGATCTGTTCGCCGGCGTACCGGATTCCCTTCCCTTTGTAAGGTTCCGGAGGGTAGTAGGATCGAATGTCGGCGGCCACCTGGCCGACGACTTGTTTGTCGATTCCTTCTACTAAAAGCTTGGTGTTTTCCTGCACCGTGATCTTGATGCCGTCCGGGATCGAGAACACTACCGGATGTGAAAATCCGATACTCAAGTTCAGCTTCTTGCCCTGCACCTGCGCGCGGAACCCGACACCGTGAATTTCGAGACCTTTCTGAAAACCCTGACTGACGCCCACGACCATGTTATAAACCAAACTTCGGGAAAGGCCATGGAGGGCCTTGACAGATCTGGCCTCGGTAGCCCGATCCAAAACTGCTTCTTTGCCCTCGACCCGCAGCTTGATTGAATCCGGTAAATGCCATTCCAATTTACCCCGAGGCCCTTCCACCTTGAGTGAGCCGGTATCGGAAATAGCCAACTTAACTTTTTCAGGAATTTCGATCGATTTTTTGCCGATACGAGACATGTGGAGTCCTCCTTACCAAACGAGCGCCAACAATTCGCCGCCGACCCGCTCTTTGCGAGCCTCGCGACCGGTGACAATCCCCCGAGAAGTCGAAAGGATCGCAACACCCATTCCGCCCAATACGCGTGGAATATCGGCAGAACCTACATATTTCCGAAGCCCCGGCTTGCTGACCCGTTTCACGCCGGTCAGTGCTGAAGTGCGATTCACGAACTTCATCGTCACTTTAATTTGAGGGGGCTTGGTTTGGGTATCGATTTCAAATTCGGTGATGTAACCTTCCCGCTTCAAGATTCGAGCGATCTCCTCTTTGATTCGGGAATAAGGCGCCGATACGTCGCCTCGGTGAGCGCGGGCGGCATTGCGGAGCCGCGTCAGAAAATCTGCAATCGGATCTGAGAGATTACTCATCAATTATTCTCCTGGGGCGAAGCCTTGGTGGGCTGCTTCTTATCACTGAACGGAATGCCCAATTCGGTGAGAAGTGCCTTGGCTTCCTCATTCGTGTTCGCGGTGGTGACGATCGTGATGTCAAACCCGACATTGCGCTTAATTTTGTCGAGGTCCACTTCGGGAAAGATCGACTGGTCCTGAACACCTAGTGTGTAGTTGCCGTGGCCATCGAAAGCTTTGGGCGATATTCCTCGAAAATCTCGAATTCGCGGTAGCGCCATCTTGATGAGGCGTTCCAGAAATTCATACATCCGATCTCCGCGCAAAGTCACCTTGGCCCCAATCGCTTGCCCCTTCCGGAGCTTGAAATTGGAGATGCTCTTTTTCGATTTCGTCTCGGCCGGTTTCTGACCGGTAATCACCGCCAGTTCTTTCTTAGCATCCTCCAGCGCCTGCTTGAGATCGGCGCCTTGGGCCGGAATGCAAGTATTCACCACGACCTTATGCACCTTCGGAACCTGGAAGACATTCTTGTAACCGAGGTTCTTGCTCAGAGCCGGTACCACCTTGGCCTGGTACTCTTTGTACAGTTCAGCTTGCATTATTTACTCTCCCGCTTCTTCTTCGCGGGTTTCGCGACATGGGTTTCGACCAGCTTGACGTTCGAGATATGAACTGGTCCTTCACGAGTGATAATCGCTCCATTCGGATTGTCCTGCGATTTGCGCTGAGTCTTTTTGATGAGCCGCACTCCCTCGATTAAAACTTGCTGCTTCTTCGGCAAAACCTGGAGCACCTTTCCGGATGCTCCTTGGTGGTTGCCGGAGATCACCTTGACCTCATCCCCTTTTTTCACATGAAATCGCAACTTGCTCATAGCACCTCCGGAGCGAGCGAAATGATCTTCATGAAATTCTTTTCCCGTAATTCCCGGGCCACTGGCCCGAAGATGCGGGTCCCTCTTGGGTTCAGATCCTTGTCGATAATGACAATGGCATTGTTATCGAAGCGGAGATAGGAACCATCGTCACGCTTCATCGGTTGCTTGGTGCGGACCACTACCGCCCGTACCACCTCACCCTTCTTGACCGTGCCGTTAGGCGACGCTTCTTTCACGTTGCAGGTAATAACGTCACCGATCGAGGCAAAGGCAGTCTGTTTGCCAATGACCCCAATCATAGTCGCCATCCGGGCACCGCTATTGTCCGCCACATCTAATCTGGAACGAATCTGGATCATGGTCTAAGCCTTCCCCTCGCATTAGTGCTTTAACACTTCGACCAGTTGCCAGCGTTTCAAGCGACTCAAAGGTCTAGTTTCTTCCACACGCACCAGATCCCCAATCGAGCACTGGTTTTTTTCGTCGTGTGCATACAATTTTTTGGTTCGCTTCACAATCTTCCCGAACTTGGCGTGCGGGACTCGTCGAACCACCGCCACGACAATCGTTTTTTCCATTTTATTGGAAACGACCTCACCGACACGGGTCTTCCGAAGATGCCGCTTCGGAGATTCAGACTGCTGCGGTGATGCGACCGGGGTTGCGGACGTCGCATCGCGATCGTCAGTCAAACCGGCATCTTCAGCCGCCGTGGCAGTACCTTCAGCATTAACAGTCTCTTCACTCATTTTAACTTTCTAATTCCTGCGGCGACGCCAGCTTGTCCCTTCCGGGTTAGCTGTCCGTCTTTTTAACGCGCTCAGACAGTATCGTTTCAATCCGGGCAACCTCCCGGCGGCTAATTCGGATGACACTCGGTTTTTCGGTTGCTCCGGTCTGCTGTTGCAAACGTAGATTAAAAGCGTCTTTGCGCAGCTCGTAACGCCGAGCCACCAGCTCTTCGTTACTTAATTCGCGTAATTCCTTAATTTTCATGACTCAATAGTCTGGGGCCTCAGGTAACGATCGCTCGCTGCCGACTAATAAATCGGGTCTTGATTGGAAGTTTGGTCGCGGCCAATCGCAACGACTCCCGGGCGACCGATTCCGTAACTCCGTCCAATTCAAAAAGAATGTTGCCAGGTCGAACCGTAGCGACCCAAAACTCGGGGTTGCCTTTGCCCTTCCCCATTCGAGTTTCCGGTGGCCGTTTGGTGACTGACTTGTCAGGGAAAATTTTAATCCAAAGTTTTCCCTTCCTCTTCATGTTGCGAGTTAAAGCAACTCGGGCGGCCTCAATTTGGGTATTGGTGATCCAAGCCCGATCGAGGGTTTGCAAGGCATACTCACCGAAAGCGATCGAGATATTTCGAGTGGCGTTGCCGGTACGACTGCCTCGTTGCGTCTTCCGGTACTTCACCCTCTTTGGCATTAATGGCATACGAGATCTCCCGAATAATAATTATCTAGACGCCGGGGTTGGTTCATGGGACCCCTCTCTTTTCGGCGACTGCTGGTCAGCGACCGGTTCAGGTTTGCAGATCCAACATTTCACACCAATTTTGCCGTACACCGTGTTGGCTTCGGCGAATCCGTAATCAATCGGGGTGCGCAAGGTATGCAGCGGAATTTTTCCTTCGCGATACCATTCTGCACGCGAAATCTCCGCACCACCGAGCCGCCCTGAACAACGGATTTTGATTCCCAAGGCACCGAAGTCCATCGTGGTTTGGACCGCTTTCTTCATCGCCCGGCGAAAGGAAATACGACGCTCAATCTGCAATGCGACATTTTCGGTCACCAGCTGGGCGTCCAGTTCCGGAGTTTTGATCTCCTGGATGTCAATCTTGACCTGTTTGCCCCCGGACATCCGGGTGATCTCTTCAGTCATCCGCTCGATCTCCGCGCCTTTTCGACCAATCACGATGCCGGGACGAGCCGTAAAAATAGTGACTCGAATGCTGTTCCAAGCGCGCTCGATGACAATCTTGGAGACGGCCGCCATGGAAAGCTTCTGCTTCACAAAACGGCGGATCCTCAGGTCGGCATGCAGAAACTCTGGAAATTCCTTGGTGGACGCATACCAGCGCGAGCGCCAATCTTTGTTCAGCGCGAGTCGAAATCCGATCGGATTAACTTTCTGTCCCATACTTACTCTTTCTCTGCTGCTGGCTTAGTTTCGCTTGATGGCTCAATAGAGCTGGTTGGTTCATCGACTTTCTGAGGAGCATTCTCGATCAGCGCCGCTTCACCGGCTTCTTGCTCCTTTGCAGGCTCCGGTTTCACCCGTGCTTTCGTGACGACGCGTTCACGGGTCGCCGGCCGTTTTTTGGCCCGTTTCGTGGGAGCCTCGGGCACCAGCTCGTCACTCAACACAATCCGAATATGACTTGTTCGCTTCCGGAGAGGGCTGGCACCGCCTCGAGCTCGGGCCCGGAATCGCTTAAAGGTTGGGCCTTCACCGACCACGGCCTCCTTGACCAACAAGGTATCGACCCTGAGTTCGTTATTGTTCTCAGCGTTGGCAATAGCGCTTTTAAGCGTCTTCTTCACGAGCAAAGCCGCTTTTTTCGGACTGAACGTCAAGAGGTCCAGAGCCTCCGAGGCCGAGTGACCCTGAATTTCTCGCGTCACTTCTCGCGCCTTGAAAGCCGAGATCCGCGCATATCGATATGTCGATGTTACCTGCATTACTTTTTACGTCCGAACCAGACGCTCCTTACTTCGCCACCTTGGCGGTGTGCGCACCATGTTTCTTAAAGGTTCGGGTAGGCGAAAATTCGCCCAACTTATGCCCAACCATATTTTCAGTTACGAACACCGAGTTAAAAATCTTGCCGTTATGCACCAGGAAAGTGTGACCCACAAAATCAGGGGTGATCATCGACCGGCGTGACCAGGTCTTAATCGGTCTCCTGGCGCCGGTAGCAGCGCTCATTTTCTCGACTTTTTCGAGAAGCTTAGCGTCCACGAATGGACCTTTTTTTAGCGATCTGGACATAAATTACTTCGTCTTTTTCCTGCTCTTCCGTCGCTCGACGATCACCGAGTCGCTCGGCTTATGTTTGCGACGCGTTTTGAAGCCCTTGGACAATTGTCCCCAGGGGCTCACTGGATGATGTCGACCGCCGCCACCTTTGCTCTTGCCCTGGCCGCCGCCCATCGGATGGTCGATTGGATTCATCGCCATGCCGCGAACATGCGAACGCCGTCCCAGCCAGCGACTCCGACCCGCTTTGCCGCTGGAAACGTTCATGTGTTCAACATTGCCGACCTGCCCAATCGTCGCGTAAGCGTTCTCGTGGATCCGCCGGATTTCGCCCGAGGGCATCCGGACGAGTGCATATCCTGCTTCGCGGTTGCTTAAAATTGCCTGCTGTCCCGCGCTCCGAGCTACCTGGCCGCCTCTCCCTGGCAGGATCTCCACATTGTGAATAGCAGTCCCCAAGGGAATCGATTTCAGTGGCAACGCATTTCCCAGATCTGGAGGTACGTTATCCCCGGCGATCACCGTCGCTCCGACCTTCAATCCCGTCGGGGCCAGGATATAGGTCTTCTCGCCATCGGGATACTGGAGAAGCGCGATCCGCGCCGAACGATTCGGATCGTATTCAATCGCTTCCACCGTCGCCGCGATATTGCGGAGCTTTCGCTTGAAATCGATAATGCGGTATTTCTGCTTGTGACCGCCTCCGATGTGGCGCGAAGTCAAGCGCCCGGTGTTGTTACGTCCACCGGACCGTTTTCGCGGCTCGAGGAGCGATTTCTCCGGTTTATCTTTGGTGATCTCGTCGAATCCCGGCGTCTGCTTGAAGCGCTGGGTCGGAGTGAGCGGTCTGAAATTTTTTAATGCCATGGGTTAGCCCTCCTGTTACGACGAGATCAATTTTCTCCCCTTCGGCGAGCGTCACGATCGCCTTCTTCCAATGCGCCCGCCGACCGAAATCGGCTCGGCGTTCCCGCTTCTTTTTTCCGGCGTATTGGGCGGTATTGACACGAACAACCTTCTTCCCGAAGAGTTCCTGGATGGCCTGCTTGATCTGGAGCTTGTTTGCCCGTGGATCGACGCGGAAAACGTATTGGTTATGCTTTTCTCCGAGCAGACTGGCCTTCTCTGTCAGTCGGATATTATGAATCAGACTTGTCGCTTCGTTCATACCAATCTCTCCGCTAGTTTCGCCAAAGCTTCGCTGGTCACGATAATTTTTTGGAACCCCAGCAGCTGTTCCGCATTTACTTCTGCTGCCGTGTTCAACAAGACCGGTTGGATATTCCGGGCGGCTTTGTAAGTGATCTCGTCAAATTGAGTGGAGATCACCAGCACCTTGATGGCCTCAGTCTGCGATTTCAAAAAAGCGACGAAATCCTTGGTCTTCGGGGCGGCCACCTTAATCTCTTCGGCAACCAGGACGTCACCCGCCACGATCCTGGAACTAAGGGCCTTCAGCAAAGCCAGTCGCTTGACGCTCTTGGTAACTTTCTTCGAGTAATCTCTGGGCTTGGGACCGAAAACAACACCACCACCCGACCAGACAGGCGACGAAGCGTAACCGGCCCGCGCGCGGCCAGTGCCTTTTTGGCGCCATGGTTTCTTGCCAGAACCCGAGACTTCAGCCTTGGTTTTGCTGTTGGCGCTACCGCTTCTCCGGTTTGCCCGAAGAGCGACGACCGTATCATGAAGGGCTTGCGTACCGCGTCCGTTCTCGATGACTTCGATCTTTGCTTCTTTGGCCGCAGCTATGGTCAGAACGGTGGCGCTCATTCAGTTTTCCCCCCAGCGAGATCTTCTTTTTTCTTGGCAGGTCGCAAAACGACGTAACTGCCGTTTGAACCCGGAACTGCTCCAGAGACCAGGATGACATTTTCTTCCGGTCGTACTTGAACGATTCGCAGATTCTGAACGGTCACCCGATCATCTCCCATGTGCCCGGGCATACCCATGTTTCGCCAGACCCGTCCGGGGGTTGATCGGTTACCGATGGCCCCGTTTCGACGATGGGTTTTGGACCCGTGAGAAGCACCTTGGCCCGCAAATCCATGCTTTTTCACGACGCCCTGAAATCCCTTACCTTTCGAGCGACCAATCACATCGACAAATTCGCCGGGCTGAAACTGGTTTACGCTGACGTTAAGTTCTCCCTCCACTTGCATCCCATCGGGCAATCGAAATTCTCTCACGAATTTTTTCGGTTCGGAGCTGGCCTTCTTGAAATGCCCGAGTAGCGGCTTGGTAACGCGCGATTCCTTTTGGGAATCAAAGCCTACCTGGACCGCGCTATAACCATCCGTTTCCGGATTCTTGACCTGGACGACCGTGTTGCCGCCAGCTTCAATCACGGTCACGGGCGTAGCTTTCCCGTTGGCGTCATAGACGCGCGTCATCCCGATCTTCCGACCTAAAAGTCCTATCTTCATTCTTGTATGGGACAACCCGTTATATCTTGATAGTGATATCGACTCCGGCAGGGAGATTCAGCTTGCGCAGTTCATCTACTGTCTTGGCCGTTGGCTCGATAATATCGAGCAAACGCTTGTGCGTACGCATCTCGAATTGGTCCATCGACTTTTTGTCGACGTGCGGAGACCGATTCACGGTAAATTTTTCTATCTTGGTGGGCAGAGGAATAGGACCGGCAACTTTGGCGCCGGTACGCTTAGCCGTCTCGACAATCTCTACCGCAGACTGGTCCAGCATACGGTAATCAAAACCTTTTAAGCGAATGCGAATGCGTTGACCGTTCGCCATAATTTATGTTCCTTTCTGATCCAACACTGCCGCTACGATCTGGGCAGGCACGGCTTCAAAATGAGACGGCTCCATCGAATAGGAAGCCCGTCCTTTGGAGAGCGATCGTATTGCGGTCGCATAACCGAACATTTCGGCCAGCGGTACTTCTGCATGAATGATGGTGGCAAAATTCTTGGCCTCCATGTTCATGATCCGGCCACGGCGCCGATTTAAATCTCCCATGATATCACCCTGATATTCATCGGGGGTGACACACTCCACTTTCATGATCGGCTCCAAAAGAATCGAGTGAGCCTTCTTAAAGGCGTCCTTCATGGCAAAAATGGCCGCGAGTTTGAATGCCAACTCGTTGGAATCGACGTCGTGATATGAACCGTCGACGATCTCCACGTAGAAGTCGATGACCTGGTACCCTCCGACAACACCATTGGTGACCGATTCCTCGATCCCTTTTTTTACGGCCGGGATATACTCCTTCGGAATCGCGCCACCGACGATTTTGTTCTCAATGGTCACGCCCTTTCCGCGCTCGCGCGGCTCAACTTTGACCACCACGTGTCCGTATTGACCGCGGCCGCCGGACTGCTTGATCAATTTTCCTTCGCCGGTAGCGTTTTTGGTGATCGTTTCCCGGTAGGCGATCTGAGGTTTGCCGGCATTGGCATCGACCTTGAACTCGCGAAGCATCCGATCCCGGATGATTTCGAGGTGGAGCTCTCCCATTCCAGCGATGATCGTTTGCCCGGTGTCCTCATGGGTGAAGACCCGGAAGGTGGGATCTTCTTCGGATAGGCGCTGGAGAGCGGTCGCCATTTTTTCCTGATCGACTTTCGTCTTCGGCTCAATGGCCATCGAGATAACCGGTTCCGGGAAGGACGGAGGCTCCAGAAGAATCGGAGCGGATTCGTCGCAAAGAGTGTCTCCCGTAGTAATATTCTTGATTCCAACGATCGCCGCGATGTCTCCCGAATAACAGGTATCGACGTCTTCGCGCTTATCGGCCTGGATCTGAATCAATCGGCTGATGCGTTCGCGCTTATTAGTGCGCGGGTTGTAGACCGTATCTCCCTTGGAAAGCTTTCCGGAATAAACTCGGAAAAAAACTAATTTGCCGACAAACGGATCGCTCCAGAGCTTGAACGCCAACGAACAGAAATCCGCATTGTCATCGGTCGGAGCCAACTTTTCCGCGTTCGTGTCTGGATCTATTCCCTTGGCCGGAGGGATGTCGAGAGGGCTCGGCAGATAATCGACGACGGCGTCGACGAGATATTGAACGCCCTTGTTCTTAAATGCAGAACCGCCGGCGACCGGAATAAATAAATTGGCAATGGTCAGCCGACGGATACCCGCTTTCAGATCTTGGGGAGTAACCGGTTTTTCTTCGAGGAAGAGAGTTCCGACCTCTTCGTCGAGGTTGGCTACTTGTTCGACGAGGTCATTATAGGCTCGGTCAACCATTTCCTTATGGTCATCCGGGATTGGCGTGACCTCGTAGACCGACCCGAAGGAATCGCTGTCGGAAAAAATGACCGCCTTCTTATTAATGACGTCGAGCTGTCCGGTGAGATAATCTTCCCGGCCCAGAGGAATTAAAACCGGCCAAGCATTGGCGCCCAGCTTGGCCCGGATCTCTTTAATGACGTTGTCGAAATTAGCCCCGACCTTATCCATTTTGTTAACAAAACAGATCCGGGGTACGTTGTACTTATTCGCTTGGCGCCAGACGGTCTCAGTCTGTGGTTGCACCCCGGCAACACTGTCAAAGACCAGGATGGCACCGTCCAAGACACGCAAAGAGCGCTCCACCTCGGCCGTAAAATCCACGTGGCCGGGGGTGTCAATGATGTTAACGCGTTGCGGCTGGTTTTCGAACAGTTTGAAAACGCCTTCTTCTTTGCGCTGATTCCAAAAACAGGTCGTCGCGGCAGAGGTGATCGTAATGCCGCGCTCTCTTTCTTGCTCCATCCAGTCGGTCACCGTGTTGCCGTCATCCACGTCGCCGATCCGGTGAATCATCCCGGTGTAAAAGAGGATTCGCTCGGTGAGAGTCGTCTTACCGGCATCAATATGGGCACTGATCCCTATGTTCCGCGTACGTTCCAGGGGGTAAGCACGATTTGGAGAATTAGGGTTGGTCGTCATAGCACTCGACTTCTCTCTCTCTAGAACAGGTGCAGCCATAGTGGTTACCAGCGGAAGTGCGCAAAAGCCCGGTTGGCTTGCGCCATTTTGTGCGTATCATCACGCTTCTTGATCGCGTTGCCCTGGCCCGACGCGGCATCTTTAATTTCCGCAGCCAGATTAGCCGTCATGGTCCCACGTCGCTTTTTGGCAAAATTGACCAGCCAGCGCATCGCTAACGAAACTTGTCTTTCCTGCGGAACTTCGATTGGCACCTGGTAGGTTGCGCCGCCAACCCGCCGTGATTTCACCTCGAGGCGGGGCTTGGCGTTTTCCAGCGCTTTGTGCAGCGTATCAAGCGGATCGACCGAATCCGAGCCTTCCCGGCTACGTTCAATCGCCTCGTAGACAATCCGCTCGGCAACTGATTTTTTGCCGCTCCGCATGACTGTGCTGATCAGCCGCGCCACTACTGGGCTGCCGTACCTACCGTCTAATGACTCAATCTTATGAATGACTCTGTGCCGACGTGACATAGTTTCTTTCGCCGCGGATACGGGTGGTTACCCGATCACCGCCAAATTTTACTTCTTCTTGCCTTTGCCGCCCTTGCCACCTTTACCGGCGGCGGCTGCTTCTGCTCCGGATTTCGGACGCTTTGCGCCATACTTCGATCGACTGCGGCGGCGGCCGTCCACTCCTAGGCTGTCCAGGGTTCCACGAACGATGTGATAACGGACACCAGGGAGATCTTTCACCCGTCCGCCGCGCACCATGACAATCGAATGTTCCTGAAGGTTGTGACCCTCTCCCGGGATATAGGCAATCACTTCGTACCCGTTCGTCAGACGCACTTTGGCAACTTTGCGCAACGCAGAGTTCGGCTTTTTTGGTGTCCGAGTCATCACCTGGACACAAACTCCGCGTCGTTGCGGACAATTCACCAAGGCTGGTGATTTCGATTTCACCGCCATCTTTTTGCGCCCTTTTCTTACGAGCTGGTTGATCGTTGGCATGACAAAATTCGGTTTAGTCCAATTCGTTCGGAGATTAAAAAAGCCGCTCTGGCAGTACGGACCTCTCTTCCGCCAGACGCGAGGGAGCGTGGACTATATTAGTTTTCCCACGCCGCGCAAGAGATATTTCCTCAACACCCCTCACCCGAAATCGGGTGGAAATCGGACCGAGAGACTAACACAGATTTTACTGGTTTCATCCGAAAATTGACGATTCCTCCAGAAGTCGCGGGCTGGATCTCAAGGCGGGTCAATGGTATTTTGCACGCTGTGGCAGGCAATCGCTGGTTGGAAAACTTTCTGGCCAGAGGAAAGTCCGAACACCAAAGGGCGGCAAGCCTCGTGAAAACGAGGGTACCAGGGATGTAAATTCCGGGTAACGGAAAGTGTCACAGAAAATATACCGCCCAGCACTATTAGTTGTCAGTAGGCAGTGGTCAGTAGCCAGTTATCAGAAAGTTGAACCAAAATTGAGAGAGCGGATTGGACCGAGTGTAGGAGGGCGAGCGCAACAGCGATGTTTACTGGCAACTGATCACTGACACTGAGAACTATCTGGCAACTAATAGTGCTGGGTAAGGGTGAAAAGGCGGGGTAAGAGCCCACCGGATCTTCGCGTGAGCGAAGTCGCACGAAAAACCCCATGTGGTGCAAGACAAAGCAGAGGGAAGAGTTGCCCGCTCGTTATTCTCGCGAAAGCGGGGATAATCCCTCGGGTAATAGTCGCATCCGGCATCAAGGTGCCGGGCGCTCGGGTAACCGAGTGAGATAAATGATTGCCGTTGCGCGAAAGCGGAAACAGAATTCGGCTTATACCACAAATGGCGAGGCCCGTGCGGGATTCCCGATACGGGCCTCGACCTTTTTTAGAAGGGTGTTCAGACCCCTACCGAGCCTATTTTTCGGGTCGTCGGACAGAAAGAGACTATTCTCAGGCTCGCGTTCGCCACTTGAACCCTCTCCGGGTTTGTGTATGTAAGGGGTTCGCCGCCCATCCTTAAATGATAACCCCCCACCAGCCAATGCAAACCAACGGTATACTCTATAACAATATAGTCGAAACAGTCGGCCGGACGCCGCTGGTCAAACTCAATCGCGTAACCAAGGGGCTTGAGGCTACCATCGCGATCAAGTGCGAATTCTTCAATCCGCTCGGCAGCGTGAAGGACAGGATTGGAATGGCAATGATCGAAGCCGCCGAACGGGAGGGAATTCTAAAAGAGAACACGGTAATCGTGGAACCCACGAGCGGCAACACCGGGATCGCCTTAGCGTTCGTCTGCGCGGCCAAGGGATATAAGCTCATTTTGACGATGCCAGAGACGATGAGCCTCGAACGCCGCACCCTGTTGGCAATGCTCGGAGCTCAATTGGTTCTGACCCCCGGATCGGAAGGCATGAAGGGCGCCATTGCCCGGGCGGAAGATTTATTGAAAACGACCCCAAACTCCTGGATGCCCCAGCAGTTCAACAACCCGGCGAATCCTGCTATTCACGCAGCAACCACCGCCGAAGAGATCTGGGCCGACACCGATGGCAAAGTTGATATTCTAGTGGCCGCGGTCGGAACCGGAGGAACCATCACCGGCGTCGCAGAAGTCATCAAAAAACGCAATCCCGATTTTAGGGCGATCGCCGTGGAGCCTAAGGATTCACCCGTGATTCAGCAAACCATGCGAGGTCAACCCTTGAAACCAGGGCCGCATAAAATTCAGGGAACGGGGGCCGGCTTTGTGCCGAACAATCTCCATTTGCAGATTGTCGACGAAGTGGTCTCGGTTTCGAACGAGGATGCCTTTGTGATGGCGCGACGACTGGCCAAGGAAGAAGGAATTCTGGCGGGAATCAGCTCCGGAGCAAACGTCCATGCGGCCATCGAAATTGCCAAAAGACCGGAAAATAAGGGGAAGCTCATCGTCACGGTTGCCTGCTCCACTGGAGAGCGCTATCTCAGCACCGCGCTTGCCGATGAAGCCAGGGCGGAAGTGGGCGGTTAATGACTCGGTAACATCTAATGAGTAGTCAACCTGCGGCGCAGCAGCCGTCTCAGCCATTCTCCACCTTTCGATCCCGAGATATTTTGGGCCCTTCACAAAAAGAAGGTCTTGATTGGCGCGGTGGTGCTGATCGTCGTCCTCCTGGGAGGGAGCCTCTATTTCGGCCTCCAGGCGGTCAACGTCCAGAAAGCCGAGGCTGCTTATGCTGCTGCGAGCTCGATCGAGGGGTGGCAGTCCGTGATCCACGAGTTTCCAGATTCGATCGCGGCTGGTAACTCCTATTTGATGATGGGATCAAAGCTCAGAGACGATGGCAAATATGCCGAATCTGACGCCGCCTACGACTCTTTCATTCACCGTTTTCCCAAGCATCCGTTGGCGGTGGATGGGCCTATGGGTTTGGCCGCCAACGCGGAGTTGGAGAATCATCCGGATAAGGCCCTTGACGAATACAAGGAGGTAGCGACGCAATACAATAGCTCGTACCTGGCCCCGATGGCACTTTTCCAACAAGCACGCTTGGTTGAGGCAAAGGGGCAATTGAAAGAAGCTCAGCAATTGTTCGAAAGTATCGTACGGCGTTATCCGGAGAGTAGTTTTTCCGGTGAGGCTGGGCGTCGGGCTGG
This sequence comes from uncultured Verrucomicrobiae bacterium, assembly GCA_963808535.1. Lineage (GTDB taxonomy): Bacteria > Verrucomicrobiota > Verrucomicrobiia > Chthoniobacterales > JAFAMB01 > JAFAMB01. Next base: position 45,798 of record CAWEGF010000012.1, read on the forward strand.
CCGGCTGGCAGATAAGCTTTCGCAAGAAATGCCAAAAGCGGGTGCGTCACCCCAGGCTACGGCGTCACCACCGGGAACCCTGGCCTCACCGACCATTGGCAAATCGCCGGAACCATAAGAGCCGTTCGAACGGATTGGTCGGTAGAGTCGCCAAGAAGATACTCAGTTTTTCCTTAGTCGCTTCGAGAAAGGCCGACCCTTTCGACTACGCTGGTGAGAAACGGCCTTCGTCGAATTCTATTAGGTCGAAGTAGGTTCGGACTTTTTCGGAGCCTTCACCTCGGCCGGTTTCCACCAGGAATCGTTGAAACTGGGCGACCTTTTCCGGGCTATCAGGCTGACGACTGATCATCGCAGAATTCCAGGCTTCAATCTCCGCAGGAAGATGGCTCACCCCTTTGGTCCTGAGCCACGCTAGAATGGCATCGTCCGAAGAGAGCTCGATGGCCATTTTCTCGAATTCATCGCCATCAACAGCCAGGAAAGCCAGCAATCGTCGATCGAAACCGGAGGTCTTGTACTTGTACCCATGCAACAAGCCACACCGGTGCAGACGAGCTTTGTCGATCAGACGGGGCAAATGCACGTACCCACCAAGCCGCTGATAAGGGCTGCGCGGATAGATCTTTTGGATCATGCAGTCACGAGACTGAAGTCCGCGCCCGAATCGGACTTCCCTTTCGGATCCGGGGTTCCAGTGGGAGCATCCAGCAGTTCGCCTTGCGTCATCTCCACTTTCCCGATCGAAAGTTCACCAAAAAATTCGCCTCCCTTTTCCACCGAAAATCCCCGACCGAAAACGGCTCCCGTCAGGCGGCCCGTTTTTTGGATCACCACCTTACCGGTCGAAATGATTCGCGCCGAAATGATCCCCTCGATATCGACTAATTCGGCCCGAATCGGGCGGACAAAAGTAGCTTCGCATTTCTTATCGATATGAACACTCTTGGCTTCGATGCTCCCGCTTAGCTTGCCCTTGAGCCGGATGTGGACCTCGCCACTACAAATCAAGTTGCCACGCATGGTTCCGCCTTGGATTTCAGCGTAGTCACAGATCGCCCGGTTACTGTTCAGATCACCCTTGTTAGTGATAATCAGGCGACCCCGGGTCCGGATCGACCGGCTATAGTTGCCGATGATCCGATAATCCTGAAGATCGATGTAGGCGCCGCAGAGGGGACAAATCGTAGAGGAAGCGCTCTTCGGGACCTCTCTCTTACCGGTGCATTCGAAGCAATGGGCAACAACTGTCCTTTGAACCCCTAACAGGCCTTCCAATTTCTGGAAGACCGTAGGTTGCTTCTCTGCCTCCGGCGGTTCACTCGATTTTCGACCTTTACCTAGCTGAATGTAACCGCTGCATTTCTTGCAGTAGGTAGATTTGGCAAGCTCAGGTTCTAACTGAATGTTACCGCAATGAGGACATTGTACTTCGATTCGTCCTTTAGCAGCCACTCAGAACTCCTTAGCGTGGAGCGCCGGCCTTTTGCAGTTCTTCTTTGTGAGGTGATTGGGTACCCAGATCCTTGATGATATTTTTGTTCGGCGTCACCTCTGACTTGCCGACAAACGTAGCGCCTTCTTCGATTACCAAACGCGCCGCTTTCAAATCTCCGATTAACTGGGAACGGGAGTGAAGTTCACAACGCTCTTGCACGGTAATATTCCCATGCACTTTGCCTTTTACGATCACGGTCTTGCTTTTCACTTCGCCGCGGACGTCTGCGTTCTCCCCGACTGTCAGGATACCATCGACAGAAGAGATCTCGCCTTCCAGGTTTCCGTCAAAGACGAATTCATTTACAAACTTAATCGAACCTTTAATTTCGACGTCCTTCGAGAGATTATTCTTATTGGGTGGTGTATCTGCCATAACGGGTGTTGGTGGTGTTACGTTTAACGGTTGGGCGGCCGGTGGAGTGGACGGACTCTCCCCTGAGCCGGCCTCTTCCGCAGGTGCCGTCTGTCCAGGCTTATGGGGGATAAACTTCTTCAGCACGCCCGCAACTATGAAGGGCAGCAAAAGCAGTGTCAACGACTTCTCGTGTCCAGGTGCGCAAGTTCTTCGGCGGGATAGGTCCAGATTTCGTTCAAGGTCGGATGGTAATGAGGGATCGCCGCCAGTGTCGCCGCGGTAGCGTGAAATGACATCGCAACCGTGATTTCCTGAATGAGGTCCGAGGCTTCCGGTCCGATCACCGCGCCTCCCAAAATCTCTCCATTCCTGGCGTCCACAATTAGCTTAACAAAGCCTTCGACCTCACCTCGAAGAATCGATTTCCCGTGATCGTGGAAAGGGTGGCAGGCGACTCGAACGTCCAATCCTTGCTCTGCGGCTTCCCGCTCCGTAAAGCCCACCATCGCAATTTGTGGCTCGGGAAACATGACAAACATCTTCAGACGATAATCAATCTTCGCCAGATCTTTATCCTCCAGTAAACGCTTGGCGTTTAAGGCTGCCATCTCGCCTTGCTGGATTCCGATATGCACCACGTCGAAGAGTCCCGTGACGTCTCCCGCCGCGAAGATATGGGGTCGCGACGTCTGCAGGCTCTGGTTGACCTCCACCGCGCAAATCTCGGTGGTTTTGACTCCCGCTTCTTTCAGACCAAGTCCGTCCACAGCAGGCCGACGCCCCAGGGCGTACAAAATTTCTTCTGCCTCCACCATCTCTTCGACGCCGTCCCGTTCGTACCAGACTCTTTTCCGATCCGCAGTTCGCTCAACGCGTTTCAGCTTGGTGCCACAAATAACTTTGATCCCCCGTTTCTCGAATGCGGAGACCAGCGCTTGGGCAACATCGGGATCCGCTTCCTTGATCACTTGATTGCTCCTTTGCAAGATGGTGACCTCCACCCCGAGCGCGCCGTAAAAATGAGCAAATTCCAGCGCTATAGCTCCGCCCCCCAAGACGATCAGCGATCGTGGGAAACGCTCGCAGTTCAGTGCGGTATCACTGTCTAGAAACCCGGCTTCCTTCAGACCGGGCAGATCGATGAGATTTATCACGGAACCGCTGGCAATTAAAAACGTCTTCCCCCCAATCTCTTGCTCACCCCCGCCCCTCAATTTTATCCTCAAGTGATGCGGATCCGAGAATTGTCCCCGGCCTCGGATGAAGGCGAAGTTGCCCTCTGTCAATTGTTCTCCGCGGTGCTTCTGAAATATGCCGATCAATTCCTGCTTCCGCTCAACAATGGCTGCAGAATCGAAGGCGATGTGGCCAGCGCTCAATCCAAATTCATTCGCTCGACGAAGTGTCAAAAAGCGATTGGCAGATTCGATGAAGGCCTTGCTCGGCATACACCCCCGCAAAATACAGAGTCCTCCCACTTGTTCCCCGCCTTCGAGGCAAACCGTTTTCAACCCTGATCTCGCCGCTGCGGAAGCCGCCGAATATCCGGCGCTACCTCCGCCGATCACCACAAAGTCAAAAGTCTGCATTGCGGCGACAAGTTAGCGTAGATTTCACGGTTTCCAATTCTCACTTTGAGGATGGTTGAGGAACCAGATTGCGCCTGGCAACGAGCGCTTCTGACGACAGGAAGATCACAGATAAATATGCGAGTTTAGAGGCGACAAACCCCAAAATCTGGTGTAAAGAAGTACAATCATCCACTACAAATTGTGTCTGTTCCTTGCTTGCAAATCGTCGTTAGCAGGCCTATGGTTAGCGCTCAACTTATTGGTCATCAGGTCTCATCTTTATAGTCCAGACCTGTCTCTCGGATATGTCTGACATCTCGATTTACGGCGCTGCGCAAATTGATAAACTTGAAGGTTTGGATGCCGTCCGGAAACGGCCTGGGATGTATATCGGGGATCCCGACGAGCGCGGCCTGCATCACTGTGTCTTTGAGGTCCTGGACAATTCGATTGACGAACATCTGGCCGGATTCTGTACCAGGATCGAGGTAACCATCCATATCGACGGCTCGGCGTCGATTCGTGACAACGGACGCGGCATTCCGGTCGAAACGCATCCCAAATTTCAAATGCCGGCTATCGAGCTGGTTCTGACCAATTTGCATGCCGGCGGCAAGTTTGGGCAGGGAGCCTACAAATTTTCCGGCGGCCTGCACGGCGTTGGTGCGAAGTGCGTCAATGCCCTTTCGGAGTGGTTCAAGGCTGAGGTTACGCGTGAAGGCAAAGTCTACTTGATTGCTTTTGCGAAAGGCAAAACGACGCGCAAGCTCGAAATCATTGGTGAAGTCCAGAACAAAAAGCATTCCGGCACGTTCATCACCTTTTTACCGGACCCCGAAATATTTACCCTCACCACCGAGTTCAAGTTCGACATCCTGGCGAATCGGATGCGGGAACTCGCCTTTCTCAACAGTGGTCTGGAAATCCAACTGACCGATGAGCGCACCGAACCTCATCGGAAAGAAGTTTTCATCTATAAGGAAGGGATTCGCGAGTACGTCAAGCAACTAGGCGAGACTAAGCAACTGATCCATCCCGAGCCGATCATCGTGAGCGGGATGCGCGAATTCCAGGTGGACGAGCAGACGGAGCTTTGCTACGTCGACATTGTCCTCCAGTACACCGACGCTTACTCGGAGCATATTCAATGCTTCGCCAATTCTATTCCGAATAGCGACGGCGGGATGCATCTGGAGGGTTTCAAGGCAGGTCTGACGAACGCGATCAAGAACTACGCGAAAGCCAATAATCTGCTGAAAGAAAAGGATCCCGATCTTACCGGAGACGACCTGCGGGAGGGTCTGGTCTGCGTTTTAAGCGTCAAATTAACCAATCCCCGGTTCAGCTCGCAGACAAAAGGGAAGTTGGTAAACAACGAAATCAAGCCCCTGGTCCAATCGATCACCTACGAGGGAGCGAGTCGCTATTTTGAAGAGAATCCGTCCGTGGCCAAAAGGGTCATCGACAAATGTTTGATGGCGGCCCGGGCGCGTGAAGCGGCGAGAAAAGCCAGGGAAGCGGTACGCAAGACCGCATTAACCGGCGGTGGTCTGCCAGGCAAATTGGCGGATTGCTCGGAACGCGACGCCAACCTGACTGAGCTCTATATCGTCGAGGGCGATTCCGCCGGCGGATCCGCCAAACAGGGTCGGGATCGGAGATTTCAAGCGATCCTGCCCATCCGCGGTAAGCTGATTAATGTCGAGAAGGCTCGGCTCGACAAGGTGCTGCAGAATCTGGAAATCCAGACGATGATCACCGCCATTGGCACCGGAATCGGTGACGGCGATGGCGAAGGTTCGTTCAACCTGGAAAAGCTTCGCTACGGGCGAATCATCATCATGACGGATGCCGACGTGGATGGTTCGCATATCCGAACCCTTCTTTTGACGTTCTTCTATCGACAGATGCCGGAGTTGGTCCGGCGCGGGCACATTTACATCGCGCAACCGCCTCTTTATCAGATTAAACGAAAGAAACGGGAAGAATATGTCGATGACGACGCGCAATTGAACAAGATCCTGATCTCTCTTGGAGCCGAGGAAGTCCAATTGAAACACTTGGTAGACGGCCGGGAGTTCACGAAAGAGCAACTCGGTGAAGTCCTGGATTTACTCGAGAGATTGTCGAAGCTGAGCGACTCAATTCGACGGCACGGCGGCGACTTTGAAGAGTACCTGTCAAACCGGGAACTGGTTTCTGGAAAACTGCCCGAATACCTGGTCAAAGTCCGAGAAGGAAATAACGAGTACGTCAAGTATTTCCACGATGAAGCGCCATTACGCGATTTTGCGAGCCAGAATCTTGATCTCAATCTCTATGAAGAAGAGCCGGTCGGCGAAAACGGCGACGGAGTGTTGCCACCGATCAATGGCAACGGAGCGCCGCCAGTGGCCTCTTACATGCGGCGCCGGGCCCGCCGGGTAGAACTCCATGAGTCGAACTCGGTGGCCAAGGTGTTTCAGGAACTCGAAAACCGCGGCATGACGATCGATCACTACTCGGCCAGCGACCAGCCATTGTTCGAACTGATCGAAGGGGAAGGTGAACGGACGACCGTTACTCCTCTGTTCTCCATTCCGAAGATCCTCGAGGCGATCAAGGAAATTGGCCGGCGTGGAGTGCAGATTAAACGCTTCAAAGGTCTCGGAGAGATGAACGCCAAAGAGCTTTTTTCCACGACGATGGACCCGGTTCGCCGGAAGCTTCTGCGAGTCGATCTAAACGAAAACAATGCCAGTGAGGCCGACAAGATGTTCACCATTCTGATGGGCGACGTTGTTGAACCGCGCCGGGCGTTCATTGAAGACAACGCCCTGAACGTGAGAAACCTGGACGTTTGATGACGTTCACCGTTCACCGTTCACCGTTCACCGTTCAGCGTTCGGCGTCCGGCGTTCGGCGTTCGGCGTTCGGCAAAATTGCTCGATGTTACACGCTTGGAGAACCGAAAAGTGTTATGATTCTTATTAACCAGAAGCCGCATTCATCGTCTCACGCGAACGGTGAACAATGAACGGTAAACGTTTAAACGCTCTTCTCCTCATGCCGATTCTTCCGAATGAAAAAATCGACCCGGTAAACGTTGCCGAAGAGATGTCGAAGTCGTTTCTCGACTATTCGATGTCGGTCATCATTTCGCGTGCGCTTCCGGATGCCAGAGACGGATTAAAACCGTCTCAACGCCGGATTCTTTATGCCATGAACGGTCTTGGTCTCCAGCCAAACCGGAAGCATAGCAAATGCGCCAAGATCGTCGGTGAAACGATGGGTAACTACCATCCGCACGGTGACATGGCGATCTATCCGACCCTGGTGCACATGGCTCAGCCATGGGCCATGCGGGATACCCTGATCGAAGGTCAAGGAAACTTCGGTTCCATGGACGGCGATCCTCCAGCGTCCATGCGGTACACCGAAGCCCGTCTAACCCATCTCGGCGCCATCCTCATGGAGGACATGGAGAAGGACACGGTCAATTTCGTCCCGAATTACGACGAAACCACGACAGAGCCAGTCGTTTTTCCGGCCGCTTTTCCCAATCTTCTGGTCAATGGGGGGACCGGCATCGCGGTCGGAATGGCCACCAACATGCCTCCTCACAACCTGGTCGAGGTGGTCAATGGGATCTGCGCTCTGATCGATCAGCCTGATATCGGCACCGACGAATTACTCGAATACATCAAGGGGCCGGATTTCCCGACCGGCTGCACCATATTTGGCACCACGGGGATTCGTCAGTATTTCGAAACCGGCAGAGGCAGTCTGAAGGTACGCGGCACCGCTACGATCGAAGAGACGAAGAACGGACGGGAACAGATCGTCATTACCGAGATACCGTACAACGTCAATCGCGCTGAGTTGATCAAAAGGATTGCGGGCCTGATTCAGGAAAAGGTCATTACTGACATTAGCGATCTGCGGGACCTTTCGGACGAGAAAACCCGGATTGAACTGGAACTCAAGCGGGACGCCAACTCCAAGGTGGTCCTAAACAACCTTTACATGCACACCGCGATGGAAAGCTCCTTCGCGGTCAACATGCTGGCGATCGATCATGGCCGCCCTAAGCTGTTGTCGCTTAAGGAGGCGCTTCTCTGTTATATCGAGCATCGCCGCGATGTGGTTCTCAGGCGCACCCGTTTTCTTTTGCGGCAGGCTGAAGCGAGGGCTGAAACACTCGAAGGCTACCTCATCGCGCTCGCCAACCTGGACGATTTTATCGATATTATTCGGAGGTCCGCGAATCGCGATGAAGCCAGGATCAAGCTGCTGGCCTACGAATTCAGTCGTGAAACGGTCGAGCAAATCGGGGTTCGTATCCGAAGCGAAAGCCGCTTGGTCGATGGCCGGTACATTTTCAGCGAACATCAAGCAGACCAGATTCTTGATCTGCGGCTCTATCAGTTGACCGGGCTGGAACGCGAAAAAATCATCGACGAATACGGTGAGATCATCCGGAAGATTAATGATCTGCTCGATATCCTGGATCGCGCCGATCGAGTCATGACCATCATCAAAGATGAGTTGATTCGGATCAGGGACAAATACGGATCTGAGCGGCTTACGGCGATTCTCCCGGGGCAGGGAGAAATCAACTTCGAGGATTTAATCGCCAACGAGGGATGCATCATTACGATCACCCACGGCGGTTACATCAAGCGGACAGCCGAAAGCGAATTTCGCGCCCAACGCCGTGGCGGCCGAGGAGTTATCGGCATGGGGACCCGGGAAGCCCAGATAACTGGGGATCAGGGTGACTTTGTTGAGCATCTGTTCACAGCCAGCACCCACGACTCCTTCATGTTCTTCACCCAGACAGGTCGCTGCTACGTCGAAAAGGTTTATGAAATTCCTGAAGCAAGTCGCACTTCCAAGGGTCGCTCCATCGCCAATTTGCTAGAATTGCGGCCAGAGGAAAAGATCGCGGCGACCCTCCGGATTGAAGCGGTTGATTCGACCGGAATTCCAAAGGGAGAGCAAGGAACCTGGAATCCAGAACTCCACGTCATGTTTGCCACTCGGTCCGGCATCGTGAAAAAGACGAACCTGGCGGATTTTGCCAATGTGCGCAAAGGCGGGATTATCGCCATTCAGATCGAGCCCGACGACGAACTGATCGACGCGCTTCTCACCAACGGCATGGACGAGGTGGTCCTCATCACGAGCCAGGGAATCAGTATCCGCTTCCATGAAGGTGACGTTCGGGATATGGGACGAAATGCCGTCGGCGTTTGGGGTATCCGTCCGGAAACGGGCGACAAGGTCGTCGGAATCGCCAAGGTCAGCCCGGATGCGCAACTGCTGGTCGCCGGATCCAACGGGATTGGTAAACGAACGGATTTCGACGAGTATCGAGTCCAATCCCGGGGAGGCAAAGGAATCATCACCATGAAAACAGGCGAGCGCACGGGTGATGTAGTCGGAGCCTTAACAGTCCGCGACTCTGACGAGCTGATGCTGATCACCACCGGTGGACAAATGGTCCGCATCAGAGTCAGCGAAGTGCGAGAAACCGGCCGCAACACCATGGGGGTGAAGCTGGTGGATCTCCGGGAAAACGAAACTCTTCAGGACATCGCCCCGGTCGTTTCCCAGGAAGAGGAAGGCGAAGTGACCGGGGAATGAGGTCAGGAGTCAGGAGACAGAAGACAGGAGTCAGAAGAAGCTTCTCATCGAGGTCGAGCGATTGGTTCAATTCGTCGGTCATGTTCTGACGTCTGCAGCAATCTGGTTACTCGTCAGTTTTGGTGAGGTGCTAAACACTCGCCCTTTAAAATTCTTGAACTCGCGCTAACGAACCCCGGCTTTTTCTTAACCGGTTCATAGCTCACGGCTTCCCGCCTCCGCCTCAACTATTCCTCAGGGTCTGAATAACTTGTCTCGGGCCCATCGTGGACCTGCCTCAGTCAACCCTTGAGAAAGGCACGAGTCGCAAACATTTGACCTGTCCCCAATTTTTGCCGCCGTGATCGAAGTCTGAATTCTGACGCCAACCCATCGAGGTTCTTCGGTTCTTCGCGCATTTCCCCACATTCCACACCCTACCCTGCTCTTTCGCATTTTGGCGCATTTTGGGGACAGGTCCAATGGTCCAATGTGAAATCGATTGTAGGCCACAATCCTTGGGCTGAGGTTTTTGTTTTGTGCCCCGAAGGGGCTACAGAACTCAGCCCAGGGTTTCAACCCTGGGAATCGTCCATCAAGAGCGACGCGCCCTGAAGGGGGCGCCAGATCGAACGTCCTAAGACGACGGAAGCGGGGTCCGATGGTCCAATTGGAGCACGTCCCGATTGCGCACTCTGACTTTTGCGCAGCAACAGGTGCGAGCTTCATCAAGTGCCCGCATCTCTCGCCCTTTCAGGGCGGACCGTTTATTTTGAGGGTTCCCAGGGTTGAAACCCTGGGTTGAGTTCTGTAGCCCCTGCGGGGCAGGCCTTCGGTCCATATATTGAACTGAACTCAGGGAAAAAGCTCCGGGGACAGGTCCAATGTTTACTCGTTTGCTGGCGCGTTTGGCGGGCTTTGGGGAACTCTTTCGATACTTCGATAATCGACCTGTCCCCAATCGATCAGTCCCCAATCGATCATTCCAATCTCGTGGCTGCCGAAGCCGTCGCATTTTGGGGTCAGGTCCAATATTTAGCCGATTATCAACCCACCCTGCCCCAGATTTCGTGAGGAGAAGGCTTTGCCGGCCAGCCTTCGATGCTTTCGATAGCTCACCTGTCTCCGATCGGCTCCCGGCTCCTGTCTCCCGGCTCCTGTCTCCTGTCTCCTGTCTCCTGCCCCCTTCCCCAGTCTCCTGTCTCCTTGACGCCAGCCGCGGTTCGCTGAATTTGACTGCGATGAAATATCGCAGACTTGGCAGTGCAGGCGTGAAATTGAGCGAACTGTCTTTCGGTTCGTGGCTCACTTTCGGCAATCAGATCTCGGACGAAATTGCAGAAGGGTTGATGCGAAAATGTTACGAGAATGGTGTCAATTTTTTCGATAATGCCGAAGGTTACGCCAGGGGGCGCTCAGAATTGACGATGGGAAAAATCCTGCGGAAGGTCGGATGGCCTCGAGACACTTGGATCGTTTCCAGCAAGGTTTTCTTCGGTGCCGCGGAACATCCTCAGAAACCAAACCAATACGGATTGAGCCGAAAACATGTCTTCGAAGCATGTCACGCGGCTTTGCGCCGGCTACAGGTAGATTATCTCGACCTTTATTTTTGCCATCGACCGGATCCAGAAACACCGATCGAGGAGACTGTCCGGGTGATGAGCGATCTCATCGCACAGGGCAAAGTTTTATACTGGGGCACTAGCGAGTGGAGCGCTCAGGAAATCATGCAAGCGTATACAGTTGCCCGGCAATACGATCTAGTTCCACCCACCATGGAGCAACCACAATACAGCCTCCTGGTACGGGAACGCGTTGAAAAAGAGTACGCCCGTCTTTACTCCGAAATTGGGCTGGGAACGACCATCTGGTCCCCTTTAGCGAGCGGCATTCTGACGGGTAAATACAACGACGGAGTTCCCAAGGAAACGCGACTGGGTATCGAGGACAATGCATGGCTCAAGGACGATATCTTCAGTAAGGTTAAAATCGCGAGGGTGAAGGAGCTGGCGAGCGTCGCCGGAGACCTCGGCATCTCCCAGGCGGTTCTCGCAGTGGCCTGGTGCCTGAAGAATCAGAACGTCAGCACAGTGATTCTGGGCGCCTCCAAAGAACACCAACTTGAAGAAACTCTGGCCGCCTCAGATGCGGCCGAAAAGCTTACCCCAGAAGTTTTGCAGAAAATCGAGCAAATCCTTGATAACAATCCACTTAGCTAGGTCTAAGTTTCCAGCTTTCTAGATTTTACTACATTTCTCACCGGTCGTGAGCTCTCCCTCGCGACCGGTCGGAAATTGGCTGGGATTTGACCTTTTGCACGACCGGTAGCCACCCCTCGAGTACCTCCCAAAACGCGCCTGTAAACCCGTCCCGTGGGCCGTGGAAAATTTTGTTCCTAACTTATCTCTTTAGGGTTGCGACTCGATTTTTACCCACTAGACTAGGTGCACTTCTCTTATGGGAAAGCGAAAGAGAAAACTCTCATTTAAAAGGCTTCCCGTTCAACGGCAGCTCCAGATTTCCACCGAGGGTGAGTACTTCGATCTCAAGACGCTATTCGACAAGCTGAACGCCGAATATTTCAGTAATGCGCTAAGAGGTTATACCATCACTTGGGGCCGTAGACGGAAGCACCCCCCCAAAGAATATTTTGTCTTCGGGACGATCCAGGAAGAAGACAAGATGATCCGCATCCATCCACTATTGGACGCGCCCTTCGTTCCTACTTGGTTTCTCGAGTACGTCGTTTACCACGAGATGCTTCACGCTGTGGTTCCGGAAGAAATTGATGCTTTCGGGCGCAGAAAGGTCCACACCCGCGAATTCTACCGTCGGGAACGTAAATTTCATTGCTATTACCGAGCTCGACGCTGGGAAGATGAAAATCTCGACCGTTTCCTGCGCTAGGGCATAAAGAAGACAGAAAAAGGCGCAAAACTTCAGCTTCGGGGTGTCTCGACAATCAAACTGGCCGAGACTCGGCGATGCGTGGCTGTGATCTCGCCGCATCGCCTAAATGCTGGAAACTCCGATCCCCTTAGCGTGGCTTTTTGCCTAAATCTCCAGCTGGCCGGACGGTAGTTGCCGGCGTGTTGGTCGACGCCGCTGGCTTTTGAGGGACGCCTGGAGTTGCGGCGGCTGCTGGACGATTGGAATTCAGCTTAGTGATTACCGGATCGCTGAAATCATAGGTATCCCGGGAATAAAGCAATACCGGGACGATATTGTTGGCACTGAACCCAGAGCGGTCAAAAACGAGGTCGTAGTTGGCCGCTTTTACCTGATCGTTGACCACTTTCATGATCTCGTCCACGATCCCGTCCCGCATCCTTTTCAGCTGATCTTGAATTTGCTTTTCGCGAGTGGTGCGAAAATCAGAGATCTCTTTTTCCAAGCCCTTGGTCTCTGAGATCTTGGAATCGCGCTCCTGAGCTTTCTGATCCTTGGACGCGCCGCTCAGTTCCGGCTTGTTCATCTCTTCATTCAACTTATTGATAACGTCGAGATTTTTCTTATAAGCATCCATCCGTTGATCGAGCTCATCCTTGTACGCTCTCTGCGCCTCCTTGAGCTTATCTTCCGCGTCATGGGTTTTGTAATAGGCGGTAAAGACCTTTTGCATGTCGATCGTTCCGACCTTCATTTGAGCTTGCGCTTGAGAGGCGAACCCCAAAGTCAGAACCAGGAGGCCGATAATCGTTAGTGATGAGGATTTCTTCATAAGATAGAGAAACTGCTGATAGAGAAACTGCTGATAATCGGAGGAAGCCGATTTAAGGTGAGACCAGACAAGAGAACTTTCATTCAAAATTGGTACCCGACACTGAACTGGAATTGACCGCTTTTACTGCTAAAGCTGTCTTCCTCGATCGGGAAACCATAATCGAGCCGCAACGGCCCGATGGGTAAATCCAGGCGAACTCCGACGCCGATATCCTGGTTGAATCCGCCGGAAAATCTTCCTTTGGTACTCGGCACCCTGTTGGCACCGAAGTTCCAGGAACCAGGATCCACGAAACCACCGTCATAGAAAACCGCCGCCCGGACTCGCTCAATGATCGGAATAGTGTATTCCACGGTTAACCGGGCCAAGGTGTTACCACCAAGGGCATTTCCTTCATCGTCTTTGGGTCCGACATCACGGAATTTGAACCCACGAAGAGTGCTGGCACCGCCCAGATAAAGGCGATCAAAGATCGGAACGATGCTTCCCCCGTTCCAGTTCGCCACCGACGCGATCTCTCCGTTGAACAGCAGGATGGTATCATAAGGCAAATGGAAGTATTGCGCGGCATCAAAATCAAACCCGTAAATCTGAACATCACCTCCGAGCGGGCCACCTGCGACATAGGCCGAGAGATCGATCCGGGTCCCTTTACGGGTCAAAAATGAGCTGTCGCGGGTATCGTAGGTAAAACTCAAGGTCACTCTGCTCTCGAGATTTTTTTGGCCTTCTTCATTAATGAGGTCGTTGAGCTGCTGAGTAATCAGGGAGGAATTGATATTGTAAATGTCGATTTCCTGGATCGTATAATCGAGCTTCACCGACAGGAAATTCGTGATCGGCTTCCGCATGAAGATATCAAATCCATAATCTCGCTGGTCGTACACGTCGCTGAAGTAATTGTACTCGTCAAAGAACAATCTCCCCCCGAACGCCAACCGCTGGTCGAGAAAATAGGGTTCACTCAGCTCAATGGATGCGTTTTTCGTCTCGGTTCCAAGCTGGACTCTGGCTCTGAACTTTTGCCCTGCGCCGGTAAAGGTGCGCCAATTCATGATGTCGAAATTTCCTTGGGCTAATTCAGCAAACCCCAGCAAGCCGTCGGTGGTACTGAATCCCAACCCGAAATTCAAATTCCCGGTTCGCTTTTCCTGAACCACGACATTCAAATCCTTGCGGCCCGGAACCGCCGTATCACTCGCGTAGGTATCCACCCGCTCGAAATACTGCAAACCTTCGAGACGCTTCTTGCTGATATCGACGCGGACGGTGTCAAAAACATCCCCAGGCGACAGAATAATTTCCCGACGCAGAACCTTGTCTTTGGTCCGGGAGTTACCGCTGATATTGATATGCTCGACGAACGACTGGATACCTTCGTCCACCTTGTAGCTGAGGTTGACGATGGAAGGCCCTGCCGGTGTCGTCTGCACGTTGACCTTGGCGTCCGCATAGCCCGCTACGCCATAGGCGTCTTCGACCGATTTGATATCCTTTTGCAGCTTCTGTGGCGAAAAAACCTTACCCTCAGTCACCTTGATGACTTTTCGGAAATTCGCTTCACTAACGATATGAAGGCCTTCGACCGACAAGGTCCCGACGTGATATTGCTGACCTTCCGTGATGTAAATCGTAACAACGACATTTTTCTTATCTAATCGGTCGATTTTAACGTCGGTGATCTGCGCATCGGCGTAGCCGTTATCCTGGTAAAGCTCTTTCAATTTCTGGACGTCTCCGTCCAGTTGCTGATTGTTCAATCGGCCCGCTCCGGTGACGAAACCCAGAATGTTGTTCTCCTTGGTTTTCATCTCCTTGCGAAGCCGTTTCGCCGTTAGTGCTCCGTTGCCAACAAACCTGATCCTCTTGACTACCGATTTTTGGCCTTCGCTAACGGCAAAAGTGACCCGCGCAGTCCCTCGATCCTCGTTCACGTCCACCTTGTATTGCACGTCGGTGTCGGGATAGCCGCGTTTCTGGTACAATTCGACCAACTTTTGCCGAGCCTGTTCCAGAGCCTGTTCATCCAAAGGTGAGCCGGTCTTTATGTTCAATTCGCGCCGGAGCCGCTTCGCTTTGACGGCCTGGTTTCCTTGAATGACGATTTCGGACAGGGTCACCCTGGTTTGCACCACTACGATGACCTTTACTCCGTCCGGTAACGGCTCACCGTAGATTCGCACATTGGTAACTAGCCCGGTGGCATACAGAGAACGCACATCGTCTTCGACCGTCTGCTCAGAATAGGGCTGGCCGACCGTGGTCTTCATGTTCGACAAGATTCTCTGCCGGCTCAAGGTCGCCGGGCCGGCATATTGAATCTCGATCTGTCGGACGATCGGCGACTGCTGCCGTGGAGCTGGTTGCGGTGGTTGACCCTCCGTGCCCGGCACCTGCGGGTTCTGGCCGGGCGGCGGCTGGGCAGGTTGTCCTGGAGGCGGTTGCTGGGCTGAACCAAGCAAATTGAGCGCGGCCGAGATGATCGCTATGAAAATCCAGTTTCGGCAGGAGGATCTCGAAAAATTCATAATTGGGATAAGCGACAACAGATCAGAGCGAATGGGCGTAATTCATGACGATGACGTGAGAAACGTCAACAGAAAAACCACTTCCCAAGGTTTTCCGCTCGAACCAAACGATTCAATTTCTGGTCAGCTCGTACCAATTGTTTCGTGTCCGCGCCTCAAACCCCGCCTCGGTAATCAAACCTTCGATTTCATCCTTGGTAATTCGGAACGACGTTCCCGCTTTACTGACCACGTTTTCTTCCATCATCACCGAGCCGAAATCGTTGGCTCCATAGCGCAACGCGATCTGACCGATTTTCGGTCCCTGCGTTACCCAGGAGCTCTGGATATTTTCAATGTTGTCTAAATAAATGCGCGCCAGGGCCTGCATTCTCAGGTATTCGGCCGACCCGACCGGAGTGGCTTTCAATACGACATTTTCCGGCTGGAAGGTCCAGCAGATGAAAGCGGTGAAACCTCCGGTCTGGTCCTGTACCTCACGAAGCCTTTCCAGATGCTCGATCCGGTCTTCCACCGCCTCAACATGGCCGAACATCATCGTTGCACTGCTGTTTAAGCCAAGTTCATGGGCGATCTTCATCACTTCGAGCCACTGCTCGGTATTGCACTTGAGCGGCGAAATCCGGTTGCGTATCCGATCCACCAGAATCTCTCCGCCTCCGCCGGGAATAGACCCTAAGCCTGCCTCTTTAAACTTCTGAATAACTTCCCGCAGGGGCATACCGAAGACTTCGGAAAAATGATTGAATTCCGGCGGGCTGAAGGCGTGGACATTAACTTGCGGATACTTTTCCCGGAGGTGGTTGAGCAAGTTTAAATAAAAATCAATACCCAGTTTGGGGTGATGACCACCCTGCATCAGGATCTGAATCCCACCAATGGAGAGGAGTTCATCGATTTTCTGGTCGATCTCGTCATGGCTGAGCACGTAGTGATCGGAGTCCTTCTCAGTGCGGTAAAACGCGCAGAACTTGCAGTAAACGTTACAGACGTTCGTGTAGTTGATGTTGCGATCAACGATATAGGTAACGATCTCGTTTCCTCTCCCATCAAACGCTCCGGCTTTAGCCCTTTGGCGCCGATAGTCGGCCAATTGCCCTAGTTCACCTAATGGCAATCGATAGAGCTCCATGGCCTCTTCAGCCGTAATCCGCTCGCCATCCAGTACCCTTTCGATCACTCTGCTATCCGACATCGTTGAGTTCATCAGCGAAGCCTACATTACCTATTTTCGTGTTCTCCTCAATGAAAGGCGTGGCTTCGTGGCGACAGAATAAATTGTCTAAACCCGCCCACATCTGGTTAATTTGAATACCAGACACCTGAATTGAAGGTAACTCCTTTGTGGCGGAAAATTTTTACCAGACAACCGTAGAAGCTCCGAAAACGGCCTTCGATCTATCTTTACGTCCTCCGCTGTTTAGCGAGTTTCAAGGACAAGCGCGGATCCGGGAACGTCTCGAACTAATGGTGCAGGCCGCCAAAAAACGAGGCGACGTGCTTGAACACATCTTGCTCAGTGGCCCGCCCGGATTGGGAAAAACGACGATCGCCTACATCCTGGCCAACTCCATGGAAGTCAATATCAAGACGACCAGTGGCCCGATGATCGAAAGAGCCGGCGATCTGGCCGGAATCCTGACGACTCTAGAACGCGGAGACATTCTCTTTATCGATGAGATCCATCGGCTCCAAGTGACTATCGAAGAGTATCTTTACCCGGCGATGGAAGATTATCGTCTGGATATTATCATCGACCAAGGCCCGAATGCTCGAAGCGTTCGCATCAATTTGCCAAAATTCACCATGATCGGGGCGACCACCCGATCAGGCTTGATCAGCGCACCGCTCCGTTCCCGTTTTGGGATGCACAGCCGGCTGGACTATTACGGACTCAAGGATCTCAGCTACATCATCGAACGAAGCAGCGGGCTAATCGGCGTGGGCATCGATCAAAGCGGTTGCGATGAAATCGCCGCCCGAGCCCGAGGCACGCCCCGGGTGGCGAACAATCTTTTGCGCTGGGTTCGCGATTACGCCCAGGTGAAATCAGATGGATTTATCACCAAAGCGATCGCCGATAAAGCTCTTGAAATGCTCGATATCGATCGCGATGGCTTGGACGAAATGGACAAACGGCTGCTCGAAGTGCTGGTCGTTCGTTTCCAGGGCGGCCCGGTCGGACTTAGTTCCCTGGCAGTCTCGGTGGGGGAAGATTCCGGCACCGTCGAAGAAGTTAATGAGCCGTATCTGATCCAGGAAGGATTCATCAAACGAACCGCCCAGGGTCGAGTGGCCATGCCGAAAGCCTACGAAAAGATCGGCGTCCCGATCCCTGCCAAGCGCCAGGGCGAGCTCTGGTGAGAGGAGAGGTCGCAGAGGGGGGAGAAGGTCACGGAGGGGGATGATTTACCACAGAGACGCAGAGAACAGGGAGTTTCGGAAAAAATTAAATGTTCGGATGGCGGATCCGAATTCATCCCGATGCCGGGCGCCTACCGGATAAGGAGGAACCATAATGATTAACGTGGGGCTGAATGCGATTCCCCAAATCATTTCCGAAACTCCGTGTCCTCTGCGTCTCTGTGGTAAATCATCCCCTTCCGCGACCTCTCCCCCCTCTGCAGACCTTAATTCTTTTGCCGCTTCTTGCGCGGAGGGGTTGCCGGTTCTCCCTCCGGATATTTGATCGTGCTTGGCCAAAGGACTCGCCAAGGTTGCTCTTTTAATTTTCCGGTAAGTTGGCTGAGATCATCCACGATCACGTTGAGCTTCGGCAAAGCCGTCGCCATTGTCCTGTCCAGAGAATCGAGAACTACCTTCAGCTGAGCAGAGGAGGCTTTGAAGTTCACCAGCGTTTTCTCGATATTGTTGTCCTTCTGCAGTTGGACGGTGACATTCTTAACATTCGCCAGCACATCATGGACGCTCACCAGCGCCGAGTCGATCCCACCACCCTTCGCCGTGATCGTCTTCAGATTGGTTCCGACCTCGCCAAAAGTCTTTAGCGTTCCTGTTAGAACCGACTCCTGAGCAGTGAGCACCGTCAAATTGCGGGAAGTTTTTTGCAGTTCGGCCAAAGTGGCTTCGGATTGTTTCAAAACGGGGTCCAGCTTCTGGATAATAATGGGTCCAACCTCCGCCAGGTCGGGCGAGCGTGTTCCGACGAATTTGGCATTCGGTTCCGCTAGTCCCGAGTCCGCATTTCCGTTCGTGAAATCAATGACCAATTCTGCCAACAACCCGAAACTACGCATCGCTACGGTGGTCTCTTTATAAATCTGCGACTCCTGAGCCACCTGAACTCGCACCATGGCCTCATAGTTAAGCTTATGCTCCGGGCGGTCGTTGAGCGGAACAGGAGATTGGATATCAGCCACCGTTCCAATCTTGCGTCCGGCCAGCATGACTGCGGCTCCAGGCTTGATCCCGGCCGCATTATCGAAATAGATCTGGAAACTCTTGAGCGGTTTGAATAGCCCGGGGGACGAAATATACAAAACCACGCCGACCACCAGGCCAAGCGTCAGCAGGACCATTAGTCCCGTGCGAACTTCATTTCGAAGAATCTGCATTCAATGGTGTCTCCGTGATCGGCCCTTCCGTCGTTCCGGTGATAAATTGGTGAACGACGGGATTCGCCGAGACGCGAAACCGATCCGGCGTGGCGTCTTCGATTATCTTTCCCTGGTAAAGCATCGCCATCCGGGTGGCGACTCTGAAAGCGCTTTCCATTTCGTGAGTAACGACCACCGAGGTGGTATTCGTCTTCTCGGTCAAACTGACGATCAGTTCGTCAATCACTGAACTAATCACTGGATCGAGCCCTGCGGTCGGCTCATCGAACAAGATTAATTCCGGTTGCATCATCAGGGCGCGGGCCAGGCTCACCCGCTTGCGCATCCCGCCACTGAGCTCTGAAGGTAATTTGTCCTCTGTCCCGGTCATCCCCACAATCTCAAGGTTCTCCTTAATCAACCCATCGATCACGGATCTCGGCTTGCGACGCAGTTCTTCGACCGGCAGCGCCAGATTCTGGCGGACCGTCATCGAACTGATCAGTGCCGAATACTGGTAAACCATTCCCACCCGACTCCGGAGCAAGTTCAATTTGCTCCGGCTCAATTTATGGACCTGGAGATGCCGGTACCTCACCACCCCTTTCGTCGGTCTCAAAATACCCAGGATCAGCCGGAGCATCGTACTTTTCCCGCCGCCGCTCTGGCCGAGAATCACCAATCGATCCCCGCTGTAGACTTTTAGATCTATCCCATCCAGGACGGTTTTCTCACCAAATTGGAGTACAATATTTTCCAGGTGAACGAGGGGCGTTTCACTCATCCGGTGATCCTCGTGACCATGACATTGAACAGCGTATCGAATCCGATCACTGTCGTGATCGAGATTACTACGCTGTCCGTAGTCGCCTTCCCGACACCTTCGGCACCCCCGCTCACTGTGAGGCCCTGGTAACAGGCAATCAGGCCGATCAACAGTCCGAAAAACATGGCTTTAAACAATCCAATGACGATGTCGCTGACAATCAAGCTGGTGACCACCGCGTCGAAATAGGCGTCAGGGACCAGATTCAAGGCGGCCCAGGAAATCAGCGCTGAACCAATCAACGCCGCCACAACCGAGAGCACCGACAGGCACGGCATCAGAAAGGCGATTGCTACCAGGCGCGGAGCCACCAGAAAGCGCAATGGACCGATCCCCATCGCCTCAATTGCTTCCACTTCCTCCGAGACTTGCATCGTCCCGAGTTCGGCCGTGTAAGCCGCGCCGATCCTGGCCGCCAAAACGATACCGGTCAGCAAAGGCCCTAATTCACGAGTGAAAGCAATCGAGATCAGGGTCGGGACTAGCCGTTCGGTTCCAAACTTCTGCAGTTGGTAACCAGTCAGCAAGGCCATCGTCAACCCCAGGAAGAAGGAAACCATCAAAACGAGGGGGATCGATCCCACGCCAGTTCGATCGGTTTGGGCGAAGAGCATCGACCATCGAAAAGGCAATCTTCCGCGGCGGATGTTATCCGCGATCTCTTCCAGCGTGTTTAAAAAGAGCCAGAAGATGCTCCCGATATGCTGAAGAGTGCGTCCCGTGAAGTAACCGATCCTGTAAAGCAACGCGTATTAATCATTCTTCGTCCCCCGGGTGGCAAGAAAAAACCATTCTCCTCCGTGTTCGGCCGATTACTATCTTGCGTCGACTTGTTCCAGTTCTCCTTCTTCATCGGCAAAAAACAACCCGCTCTGACAGAGTTTCGCGTACTTGCCATCCATGGCCAATAACTGCTCGTGATCGCCCCGCTCGATGACATGACCTCGCTCCAGGACGAGGATCTGGTCGGCATGCCGCACCGTCGACAACCGGTGCGCGATCACGAAGCTGGTCCGGCCCAGCAATAGCCGGTTGAGAGCCTCCTGGATCTGACGTTCCGTCTCGGTGTCTACGCTCGCGGTTGCTTCATCCAGAATAAGCAAAGGCGGATCCTTTAAGATCGCCCGCGCGATCGATATTCGCTGCTTCTCGCCGACACTCTGGCGAATCCCGCGCTCACCCACCCCGGCGTCCAAGCCGGCCGGTTGCCGCAGAACAAACTGCTCTGCGTTCGCCGCTCGCAATGCTTCCCAAATCTCCGCCTCACTGGCATCGGGTTTTCCGAATAACAGATTTTCGCGGATCGTTCCGTTAAACAAAAAGCTCTCCTGGCTAACAAAGCCAGTCGCGTTCCGGATGGCATGCTTGGAAAGGCTTCGAATCGACCGTCCATCAATTAGAATGTCCCCTCCCGTCGGACTCAGCTCATAGAAGCGAAGCAGGAGATTAACTAAAGTTGATTTCCCCGCCCCGGTTTCGCCGACTAGCGCAATCGTTTGGCCCGGCTCAGCCACGAAAGAGACATCCCTCAGTACCGGTTGATCGTCGCTATAGTAAAACGAGACGTTGCGATATTCGATGCGACCGACCGGTTCGAATGATTTACCTTCCTGAAGATCGCTCTCGGCAGGTTCATCGAGAATTTCAAAGACCCGTTCGGCAGCCGCCCGCGCGCCCTGCAGCATTTGGTTCAACTGGTGCAGCTTACCGATCGGCTCATAAAGAAAACGCACCAGAATAAGGAAGGCCACCAACTCCCCAATCTCCATCCGGCCTTGCAGCACGGCGGCCCCACCGAAACCGGTCACAATCACCAGACCGCAGGAGGTCACGAAATCCATCGATGGATCATAAATCGCCCAAGCTCGCATCACGACCAGGGTAGCGTCTTTCAACTGTTGGCTGGCTTTGTTAAACCGGCCGTGCTCCTGACCTTCGCGCACGTAAGCCTTAATTTGGCGAACCCCAGACAGATTATCGTGGAGCAGCGAATTCATCGTCGAAGCGGCTTGCCGTTGGAACCGGTAACGCGATCTGGCCGTCAGCGTATAGATCAATGCGCCCGCCATTAAAAAAGGGACCGGGACCATCGTCAGCGTCGCCAGCCAAGGTTGGCGAACAAACAGCAACACCCCGACGATGAGAACCTGTAGGATCGCGACTGTTCCCTGTTCGATGCCGTCGATCAGAACGCGCTCGACCGAGTTCACGTCTTCCAATACCCGGGTCATGATGTCGCCGGTGGCTCGATAGTCAAACCAGCGCAGCGGCAATTTCTGGATATGGTCGTACAGGTCGCTCCGAAAATCGAAAATGACTTTCTGCTCGAACGTGTTGTTGAGGACGATTCGGATCCCGTTGGATAGGCTCTGAATGAAAAACGCCCCGATCGCCAAAAACGCCAACGGCGGGATCAATTCTGGCTTCCGCCCTCGGATCGCATCGTCGATCACCCGCTGGGTGACCGTCGGAAACACGATGACCATCAAGGTCGCCAAGACCGCGAACCCGACTGTCCCAGTCGCTAGCCACGGGTATCGCCGAATGTACTTAAAAACTCGCAGAATCGTTTGCATCAACCCTCTTCTTCACTGCTGAACGCTACCATCGATTGAAGAAAGCGGAAGAAACGACAAACTCAAGGAGCGGCCTTTCAGTGTTCAGCGGTCAGCGTTCAGCGGTCAGCGGTCAGCGGTCAGCGGTCAGCCTTCGACGGGCGCAGTCTGTTGGTCGCTCGAGGCAGGCAGGATTAGGACTGTTCAACCGTAGCGATGTTTCCGTGTCATTTTGCGCCGAAAGGGCTGTGGGCCACAATCCTTGGGCTGAGACCATTGTTTTTGTGCCCCGCAGGGGCTACAGCACTCAGCCCAGGGTTGAATGGCGCTAAGTTAAGGCGATTTGGGATGTTTTATTGCCCCGAAGGGGCTGAAGAATTTAGCCCAGGCTTTCAACCCTGGGAACCATCAAGCAGTCGATTTGCCCTGAAGGGGCGAGAGATCGATAGTCGTTTGATTCTGCGGTTAACGCCTTCGATCTTAAGCCCTTTCAGGGCTATTCGTAGGGGGGTGCGGTTCCCAGGGTTAAAACCCTGGGCTGAATTCTCAAGCCCCTTCGGGGCGAAGGACCTTCCGGAACATTGCTTAACTTAGTGCCATTCAGCCCAGGGTTTCAACCCTGGGAATCGTCCACCAAGAGCGACGCGCCCTGAAAGGATCGCCAGATCGAACGTCCTAACAAGGCGGACGCGGGGTCCGATGGTCCAATTGCGTACTCTGACTTTTGCGCGGCAACAGGTGCGAGCTTCATCTGGTACCCGCATCTCTCGCCCCTTCAGGGCGAACCGTCTATTATTAGGATTCCCAGGGTTGAAACCCTGGGCTGAGTCCTGAAGCCCCTGCGGGGCAGGCCCTCGATCCATATATAGAGCATAACCCAGGATTAAAGGTTGAAACCATTGAAAACTCTGAGTTGCATAGCAGGTCCGTCGAAGTAGGCAGTCCCTGCAGGTTCGGACTAGTAGCCTGAACCCAGCTCCAGCCTAGTTGAGTCCTCCAACCGGTCCGGCCTCGGGCCAGGTTTCAGTTTCTAGATCTCCAAACTCCAGAGCCCCTTCGGCAAAACATCCCAAATCCTCCTTATATTCGGTCCATTGGGCTCAGACCCGGGGACAGGTCCAATCTCACGGCCCCCAATTTTGAGCGACATCGCTATCTGACCTGTCTCGATAGCGCCGATTTTCGACCATTCGTTGTGTGCGCATCCCCAAAGTCGGCTCTGTCTCTAATTATCCAAACGCTCGATTCGCTGCACGGAAACATCCGACCTGTCCCCATTTGTCCGATGAGGATTCCCAAGGTTGAAACCCTGGGCTGAGTCCTGTAGCCCCTGCGGGGCAGGCCCTCGATCCATCTGTAGAGCCTAACCCAGGATTAAAGGTTGCCTTAGTTCGCCGATTTGTCCGCGAGCTGCTTGATCAATCTGGGTTTCCAGCCTTGAGTTGCAGATGAAGTGCGGACAACACCTAAAAATTTCTTTTCGCCCGGGTTCATCCAAACGGCATTTGCTTTACTTTTCGCTGCCCCAGACCCTGAACTCCTGAACTCCTGAGCCCGAGCGTGCAGTCCCAACTTCCTATTTACGAACTTCGCCAGGGGATCGTCGAATCTCTCCAGTCATTGCCGCGCCTCATTCTTCAGGCGCCCACTGGTTCAGGCAAGTCGACCCAAGTCCCGCAAATTCTGCTGGATCAAGGGCTGGCGGGGAGCGGCCAGATTATCATTCTGCAACCCCGCCGGTTGCCGACCCGAATGTTAGCCGCGCGGGTGGCCCACGAAAGAAACGTCCGTCTGGGGGATGACGTCGGCTACCAGATCCGGCTCGACAATGTAACGACGGCAAAAACTCGCATCCGCTTCGTCACCGAAGGAGTCTTACTTCGGCAAATGGTTGGTGACCCCGGTCTGGCCGGAGTGTCGGTGCTGATTTTTGACGAGTTTCACGAACGCCATCTTTATGGCGATATCGCGCTGGCACGTGCACTCGAGATTCAAGCCTCGATTCGTCCCGATCTGAAAATCGTGGTCATGTCGGCAACGCTGGATACTGACTTGCTGGAGGCGCATTTGCGTCCCTGCAACGTCCTTACCTCTTCGGGGCGTACCTTCCCGGTCGAGATCGAGTATCTGAAGCGGGAAACGATCGATGAGCCGCCATGGGAAGTGGCCTCGGACGTTTTTGCCGAAGCGCCGGACGATGGAGGAGATGTCTTAATATTCATGCCGGGCGCTTACGAGATCGGGCGGACCATTCAGGAATTCAAGCGCTCTAATTTCAAAGGAGTCGTCTTGCCGTTGCACGGCGACCTCTCCCCAGGTTTACAAGATGCCGCGGTCGCCACTTATCCTCAAAGAAAGATCGTGGTCTCAACCAATGTTGCCGAAACCTCGTTGACGATCGATGGCGTGACCCTGGTGATCGATAGCGGGCTGGCGAAGATCGCCAAATATGACCCGCATCGCGGCATAAATACTCTCATTACCGAAAAGATCAGTCGCGCTTCCGCCGACCAACGAGCCGGGCGGGCCGGACGCACTGCTCCTGGGTATTGCGTCCGGCTTTGGTCTGAACGGGATCAATTAAGCCGGCGTCTGCAGGATCTGCCGGAGGTTAAGCGTCTCGATCTTGCCGAGGTGATCCTCAACCTGAAAGCCGCCGGAGTAACCGATCTACAGCGTTTTGGCTGGATCGAAATGCCTGACCCCAATTCATTGCGGCGAGCGATCGAACTGTTGGAAGATCTCGGGGCATTAGATCGACAAAGTGGAGAAATCACTTCCATCGGCCATCGCATGCTCTCATTTCCGGTTCATCCGCGGTATTCGCGAATGTTCTTGATCGGACACGAACTCAATTGCGTTTCGACGATCGCACTGGTCGCCGCGATTACCCAGGAACGACATTTACTTCGAAAGAGCGAAAACAGCCAGATGGAGCATGACCGGGAGCTGTTGCTCGGCAAAGAGGCGGAGTCAGATTTTTTCGTTTTAATTCGTGCCTGGCTTTATGCGCAACAACACGGCCCAGAGAAAGCGCGCCGCCTTGGAATTCGCTATGCCATTTCCCAGCAAATCGCCCCGGTGTTCCAGCAGTTCGTCGAGATCGCACGGAGCCAAGGTTTGAACGTCGAGAAAAGAGTGGACGAGTTTGACGCCGAGGCGCTTGGGAAGTGCATGCTGGTTGGCTTTTCGGATCATCTAGCCAAACGGATCGATGCCGGGACGCTTCGTTGCGATCTGGTCCATCACCGGCAGGGAGTGCTCGCTCGAGAGAGCGTAGTGCAAAAAAGTCCGCTCTTCGTGGCCGGCGAGATTCGCGAAATCCAAGGCCGGAATGACGAACTGATCGTTCTGCTCTCTCAGGTGACGGGAGTGCGAGAGGAATGGCTGCGCGAACTTTTCCCGCAAGATTTTCGCGAACTGGCGCAGGTGTTCTTCGATCCGGTGACTCGGCGCGTGCAACAGAAAAGAGATTTCCTCTTTCGGGATCTGGTTCTGCAGAGCAACAAGCTGGAAGCCATTCCCGATGAACGCGCCTCGGAACTGCTGGCGAAAGAAGTGATCGCCGGGCGATGCCTTCTCGCGCACTGGTCACATGACGTCGACCAATGGATTGTTCGTCTGAACTGCTTATCTCTATGGTATCCCGAGCTGGGCCTACCAGTAATTGACGCCGAAGCGCGATTCCATCTCGTCCAACAAATTTGTCACCGGCGCAGTCAGCTACAAAGAAATCAAGGATCGCGCGGTGTGGTCCATCGTCAAATCGTGGCTCTCGCCGCTCCAACAACAGGCCCTCGATCAATTTGCCCCAGCCCGATACGATTTGCCGACCGGTCGTCATGCCAAACTCCAGTACACGGAAAATCAGCCCCCTCTCCTGGCTGCACGAATCCAGGATTTGTATGGAGTAGACGGATCATTGACGATCTGCGAAGGACGCGTTCCGATTCTTTTGCAGATCCTGGCCCCCAATCACCGTCCAATTCAAACTACCCAGAACCTGTCAACTTTCTGGAAAGAGGCGTATCCAAAGATTAAACAGGAATTGCAACGCAAATACCCCAAACATGAGTGGCGGTAAGGAGGTACGTTTAGCGTTCAACGTTCAACGTTCAGCGTTTGGGCGCCTTAGGCCTTAGTTAAGGTTCTCGCGCCAGGCTTTTCCTGACTGGTAGCTGAGGAGGCGGCGCTGGTAATAGGGAATGTCTTGTTGCGAACCAAGCAAGATGGCCTTCTCCTCCCATTTTTGTGCCGCACTGAAGTCTCCAGCTTCGGCATATCCAGCGGCCAAAACGTCAAGCACCGTGTCATCTTTCCACTGGGTTAGCTTGGCGGCTTCGGTGGCCAGGGCGACCGCATTGGCTCCATTTCGAACTTGGGCATCCGAAGCCGTGGCATACACCCAAGCTGCGCCAGCTCGGCACACCGGATCGGTTTTCGAAAGTTTGATGGCACTCTGGAAGTCATTCAAAGCGTCACTCTTGCGACCCAGTCTGCTATAGGCATTTGCTCTGAGGCTATAGAGCTGGGCGAGATTAAGCCGGTTAGCGTCGCCGGCGTTGTTTTGAATCGCCGCGTTGACAGCCTCGATCGTGTCCTTCGGCCGATTCAAGTTTGAGGCTGCCGCCGCTCGAGCAGCCTGCAACCACCATCTTTCCGGGTGTTGTTTTCCGGCATTGGTTGCTGCTTTAAACGCTTCCTTCCACATCCCGTTCTGGACCATCGCGCCGATCTGACTCGCTTCAGCTTTCTCTTCTGGCGTGAATTTGTGCCCAGGAGGAAATATCTCCTGAGGAACCGTCTCGACCGTAGGCCCTTGGGACCGGTTGGCCCGGTGATGCCTGGCATAAAGATGCTTCGAAGTACCTTTCTTCGAGGCTGAATGGCTGCTCGAATGCTTGCTCGAAGTTTTGTGCTTCGAGCCGCCGGACGTTTCTGCGACGGCAGTATTGATTGCGAGACAGACCAGGAAAATGAATGCACTAAAAAGCTTCGCCTTGCGCATCGACAATCATTCCGTTGACTCGATCTATATCGACCAGTGTGACCATGGTCTCAAGCGAAAGCCGTTGCTGATGAATTGAGCCCCATACTCGACTCTCGCACTTCGTTGCAATTACAATGTTTCGTTTCGCGTTCAGATCCACTACCATTCAGAGCCGATGAGAGACGCTAATACGCTCAAGAATATATCTGTCGAAGATCGCCTTCGCGGTGCCATTTGGGGTCAGTTTGTCGGGGACGCCGCGGCTCTCGGCACCCATTGGATCTACGATCTGGCGGAGCTCCAACAGCTTTACCCCGGGGGCCTCCACGGATTTGAGGTTCCCCTTCCGGGTCATTATCACTTTGGAAAAAAATCAGGGGACCAGACTCATTACGGAGATGGCGCCCTGGTTTTGCTGGAATCCCTGGCCCAGGAAGGAAGGTTCGACATCAAAGCTTTTGGGCGGCGCTTTGTTGAAGTTTTCCAGGGCGGTGCCTATTCCGGTTATCTTGATAAGGCGACTCGCGGTACACTTGAAAACTATCAGGTCTTCGCCCAATCTCATCCATCTGAGAGTTTCGATTTTCAGCAAGGGGCAGATGATGATCAATTGGCAGCGGCATCTCGGTTAGCAGCTTTGATCGTTCGATATTGGAATGATCCAAACCTTATGCAGGTCGTCGAACAAGCAACCCGCGTCTGCCAAAATAAGAACAGCACGGTGGGGTACATGAAGTTCAACGCTCTGCTGCTTTCAGAACTCTTTAACAGACGCGATGTTCACACGGCAATTCGTCGCGCCGAAGAACAAACGGAGCTCGTTGAACCACAATTCGGCCAGGAAATCAGGCGCCAAACCCGCCTGGCTCTTGAGGAAACCCTAAATGACGTCATCGAGGCGACCTTAACTTTCGGTCAAGCATGTCCTCTGCCAAATAGTTTTCCATCTGCCATCCATGCCTTGCTAAAGCATTCAGATGATTTTGAGAGCGCGATTCTGGCGGTGCTTAGCGCGGGAGGTGACAGCGCCGGGCGAGCCTCCATGGTCGGCGCGTGGCTGGGAGCACATCTCGGAATCGCGGCGATCCCCAAAGCATGGAGGGTCAAACTGACTCAGGCAGTTCGAATCTCCACGGCGATAGAGAAAATCCTCGCGGATCGGGTTAAAGCCCGTTGAACTAATCGACCTGTCGGCCCAGCCTCACACAGTAAAAGCCACTCCTTTTTAAAGGATGGATTAGCGGCCGTAGCGCCCGAAAGAATAGCCTTTGCTGGTCCGAAATCCTTTTACCGGTTTGACAGATCCCTTACCCTTGCCCTCTTCAAAAAGGGCAGTGTAAACGTAATTGAAGCCGTCCAGTTTCTGTCGGCGAATTTTCTGACCGACATATCTTTCGATATCCAACATCGCTTTCAATTCTTCAGCGATTACCAAGGTGAAAGCGTCTCCGACCTGTTCCGCTCGTCCGGTGCGCCCAATCCGATGGACGTAATCTTCCGGGTGCAAAGGAATATCGTAGTTAATGACGTGGGTAACGCCAGCGACGTCGAGCCCGCGAGCCGCGATATCCGTGGCGACCAGGACTTCATATTTGCCGGACTTAAACCCCTCCAGCGCCGAAATCCGGTCTGTTTGCGTGCGATCCGAATGAAGCACGGTGACGGAATGATTCAATCTTTTCAGCCGATCTAGAATCTCATCGGCCGTCTGTTTGGTCCGAGTGAAGACCAGGACGCTTTTGTACTCCGTCTCTTCCAGCAACGAAACCAGCAGATCAAACTTTTGCGCCGAAGCGACCGGGAAAAAAGCATGAGTAACATTCTCAGCAACAGCTCGACGTTCTCCGATTTCGACAATCTCGGGATCCTTTAGCACCCAGGAGCACAAACTCTCTATTTCCGGCGGAATGGTCGCCGAAAATAAGAGGGTTTGCCGCGACTTCGGGCAGAGTTGAACGATCCGCCGAACATCGGGTAGAAAACCCATGTCTACCATCCGATCGACCTCGTCAAGAATCAGAATTTCAATCGAATTCAGCTTGAGGACACCTTGTTGCTGGAGATCCAAAAGCCGCCCTGGCGTAGCAACAATCACATCGATCCCAAAATTCAAAAGAGCTCTTCTGACGATCGTATCCGACCCCGCCGTAAAACACCCCAATCTCAATCTCGGTAAATCTTGCGTAATACTGAAACGCGGTCTCAACCTGAATCGCCAACTCTCGCGTCGGCTCCAAAACCAAGCATCGGGGTGCCCCTCGTTTTTTAAGCAGGGTCAGAACCGGAAGGGCAAATGCCGCCGTCTTTCCCGTCCCGGTTTGTGCTGATCCGACGACATCTTTTCCCTGCAAAATTAATGGGATACATCTCTCTTGGATTGGTGTTGGCTCGCTAAAGCCCAGGGATTGCACGCCATGCACCACCGCTTCTTGCACCCCAAGGTCCTGAAAACTCATTTCGACCTCGAATTAAGGTGCATTCGATGAAATAAGCAAATCCCTTCGGACTTCCCAAAGATCTGGAGATGCTCACGAAAAACGCTTCTGAAGTTTTGCCAGAATTAGCGGAAAGGCAAAACACCACGCATTTCAATCCATTCAAAACCAGGTAGACTGGGAATTTGTGGATTCACATTTCGAACCCTCGACAGTCACGGGTCTCCTACCGGCGGGTCCTGTTTATCTGTACAGGAAACTATTACCGCAGCCGCTTCGCTGAAGCCGTTTTCAACCATCACGCTGAAGAACGGAAGATCCCGTGGATCGCTTTTTCGCGGGGCCTGGCGGTGCACCTTGCGGAAGGCCATTTATCTACCTTCACCATCGAAGCGCTCAAGTTAAGGCAAATCGAACTCCGGCATACGGACTCCGGAAGAATCCAACTCTCCGCAGAAGACTTCCTCATCGCAGACTATCGTATCGCTCTAGATCGCTCGGAGCATTTCCAGATGATGGTGAACCAGTTCCCGTCCTGGGCCGATCAGATTGACTATTGGGACGTTCCCGATATCCCTTTCCGCTCCTCGCTCAATGCCTTGCCGGAGATAGAACTGAAGGTCATGCAACTGCTTGAAAAGCTTTCAAAATGAACGGCATGATTTCCGTCGATTTACCTGGAATTCGTAAGCTGCGCAGCGGCAAAGTGCGCGAAGTCTTCGATCTCGGGGAGACCCTTCTCATCGTCGCCACCGATCGAATCTCGGCCTTCGACTGCATTTTCCCCGACCCGATCCCACAGAAAGGCGAGGTCTTGACCCAGCTTTCGGCATTTTGGTTTAAAAAATTCCAGCAGTTTCCGAATCACTTCCTGACTGCCGATGACCAGGAATTTCCCGAGAGCCTGCAACCTTACTCCGCTCTTTTACGCGGCCGTTCGATGTTGGTCCGCAAGTCAAATCCGCTTCCCATCGAATGCGTGGTTCGAGGGTACTTGGCCGGATCCGGTTGGAAGGAATATCAGGAATCAGGAACCGTTTGCGGTATCCCTTTACCCCGGGGCCTCAAACAAGCTGCGCGATTAGCCGAACCGATTTTCACCCCGGCCACCAAGGCGGAATCCGGACACGATGAAAATATTTCGTGGGCCAGATGCTGCGAGATACTCGGAGCCGACAATGCCGCTACCGTGCGGGAACGGAGTCTTTCTATTTACCGGGAAGGCAGCTCTCATGCCGCTGGCCGCGGAGTGATCATCGCGGATACCAAGTTCGAATTTGGCTTTCACCAGAACGATCTTCTTCTGATCGACGAATGTCTGACTCCGGACTCGTCACGCTTTTGGCCGGCCGATTCTTACGAGGTCGGGACCAGTCCGCTCAGCTACGACAAACAATTTGTCCGCGACTATGTTGAATCGCTCGATTGGGATAAAAACCCACCCGCGCCTCCTCTACCGCCGGAGATCATCGAAAAGACGGCTCAAAAATATCAAGAAGCGTTTGATCGCCTGGCACGGTGAAAATGCGTTGGGAAAGTTGTCAGTGTCAGCTGTCGGTTGCCAGCGGGGCGGCCAAGCCTATCGGTCCTCGTCCTTCGTTCTCGTGCCCAGTACTTTCACACGGACCTAATCGCACCCAAATACCGTTCCAGGTTCGAGGACGATGGTGGGTGTTCTACCCCTTTTTCCGCTCGCCGTGATCCTCCTCTGGGTCCCGTCCTCGGGTCCAACTGGGAGGATCGCTGGCCGGGAAAGATTCTTCGCCTGCCTCCTCGACTTCGAATTCCGCCGGGTCGTTCTCGACTGGCTCCTGGTCCGACTGACTCCTTTCTTCCGGTGAATTCGCGCTCATCCGGCAAACTCGGAGCCGCTGCGCAGCTTCGCAAGCACAACATTCAGAAAGTCAATGCTCACCCAGGGTCGTTGCTTTCTTAGTTGAACCGCGGCCGAAACTAGTTTGAGTGCCGGGTTCACGATGTCTTTCGAATTACTCAAAACCGATGCGTCTTCAAGAGCTCGCAGAGGACGGTTAACCACCCGGCACGGGATCGTCGAAACGCCGATCTTCATGCCGGTTGGTACCCAGGGTACCGTCAAGGCCATGACGCCGGATGAACTTTCTTCCGTCGGCGCCCAGATCATCCTCGGCAACACCTATCATCTCTTCTTGAGACCGGGCCTGGAGGTAATCAAACATTTTGGCGGTCTCCATCGGTTCATGAGCTGGAACGGTCCGATCCTCACGGACAGTGGCGGATTCCAGGTTTTTTCTCTGTCAAAACTTCGCCGAATTACCGAAGAAGGTGTCCACTTTAACAGTCATATTGACGGACTCCCTTGTTTTCTGAGCCCCGAAATATGCATGGAGATTCAGACGATCCTAGGATCAGACGTGGCCATGGCTTTCGATGAGTGCCCGCCTTATCCGTGCGAATTCGAATACGCCTCGGCCAGCCTGGAACGCACCTTGCGTTGGGCACAGCGTTGCCGGACTTGGATCACCGGACAGACCAACGGATCGCGGCCGCTTCTTTTCGGCATTGTCCAAGGAGCGACTTACCGCGCTCTTCGGGAGAAGAGTGCCCTGGTCCTGACCGGAATGGAATTTGACGGATACGCGATCGGCGGCGTCAGCGTCGGCGAACCCGAGAGTGAAATGATGCGGGCAATCGAGTTCAGCGAACCATTTCTGCCCCCGGACCGTCCGCGGTACGCCATGGGGCTTGGGACACCTCCCCAAATCGTGGAAATGGTGGCCCGGGGAGTCGATATGTTTGACTGCGTGCTCCCAACCCGGCTGGCGAGAAATGGCACTGCGTTTACCGAAGTCGGAACACTCAACTTAAAGAATAACCCCTATCGTCTCGACGAAGGCCCCATTGAGGAGGAGTGCACTTGTCTCACTTGCCGGACCTTCACCCGGGGATACATCCGTCACCTGATCAAGGCGGAAGAAATTCTCGGTCTTCGCTTGATCACGACGCATAACCTGCACTTCTATATGAACCTCATGCGGCGGATTAGGGAGGCAATTGAAGGGGGAGCATTTGCTTCATTTCGTGAGCGCTTTGTCGGCCAATACGTCCGGCACACGATGGTCGATCAACCCTGAACTCTTCACCTCTCAACGGACGCCGGCACCAGAATAAGCCGACCCTCGATACGCTATCCACTTCTGTGCTACTCTTGTCCGGATGAAACGGATAGTCTCGCTTTTCTTACTACTTTTCGCCCTTTCCCTGCGCGCGCAGGAACCGGGTTCAGATGGCAAAATCATGCTCACGGTGATTTTGCGTCATGATCAGTCTCAGACGGTCGACGAAATCAATGCTCATCTTGAGAAAACCGGGTTCCGCAAGAATTTCCCACCAGAAGGGGTGGAGATTCTGTCCTATAACATCGTCATGGGCGTCGGGCACATTATCACTCTGCGTCTGCCCCCTGATAAACTTCGTGAAGTCAATCTAGCCTTTGAACATGGTGTCTGGGGTGGGTTCCGCACCGAGTTTTATCCGAGCTACGACTACCTCAAAGTCTTCTACGATTTGAAACAAAAAGACGCTCAAGCAGGGGCGGCAAATCCGACCGAGAAACAACCGGAGAACGATAATAAACCGGCCGAATCGGCCACCCCTTCCCCCGCTAAAAAACTTCATCGAAAAAGCAGCCAATGAGAACTCGTTCAATCCCCCACACAAATCTGGAAGCGTCGGTCCTGTGTCTTGGCACCGCGGAATTTGGCTCGGCGGTCGATGACTCCTTGTCCACCGCAATCGTCAACCGATACATCGAGGCGGGAGGCAACGTTCTGGACACCGCCGAAGTGTACGCTGCCTGGCTTCCCGGTGGAAGTCATCGCAGCGAAGAATTCCTCGGGCGATGGTTGCGTGAACACAAAAGCAGGAACGGCCTCATTCTTTCTACCAAGGGCGCTCATCCCAGGCTCGATTCCATGGACACTCCGCGGATGTCCAAAAAAGACGTGGAATCTGATCTGAATTCCAGCCTCCAGCGACTTGGAGTCGACCATGTGGATCTCTACTGGCTTCACCGGGATGATCCCGCCACTCCGGTGGAAGAAATACTTCTCATGCTCGAAGAATTTCGACAGGCTGGAAAGATCGGGTACGCCGGATTTTCCAATTGGACCCAGGCTCGGGCAGAAGCGGCCAGAGTAGCTGCGGCAAAGCTCGGCGTGGCCGGCTTCATCGGAAGCCAGAATCAATGGAGCTTGGCAAAGGCCGATGCAGCCAAAGGCGACCCCACCTGGGCCTATATCGATGAGTCATTTGCCAAATGGCATGCCCAGTATGGTTTGACGGCTTTTCCTTATACTCCTCAAGCAAACGGGTATTTCCGGCGACTCGATAACGGCAGCATCACCAGGGCCTCGGATCTCGTGAAAGGATTGTTCCACCATCCGCAGAACGAAAACCGGTACAAACGCATCAAGAGACTCCAGGTAGAAACCGGTTTCAGCGTGGCAGAGATCGTTCTCGGCTACCTGATCGGCCAGCCTTTTGCTGTCTTTCCGATCGTCGGTCCTAAAAAAGTGGCGGATCTGGAGGAATCCATCTCTGCCGCCGATGCCACGTTGACGGCAGAACAACTGGAGTTTTTGACAGTGGATCGTTGATCGCTATCTCCACGGGTGGAGGGGTGGAGTGATGGAGTGCGGCTCGCCTCCACTTCTGGCAGTGAGCAAAATAAAACCGGGTGGGTCGCGTAGGCGAGGCGTATCATAAGTGCCTCCCCCTTTAACGGAAGTGGCTTCGAAAAACTGGTAACCTTGGCGATTTGTCTCCACTACCACTAGCACTCACACCTTCACTGTTTTTGATTCCGGCTCAAAACCGCTTGACAAACGGACGTTCCATCCCCACTTTCCTCCTCCCTGTGCCATCGGCCTTCTGCCGTGCTCCGGGCAAACGTAACTATGTCCAGCCAACTCCTTGAGGAAGCGTCGAAAATCATTCCGAACACCGCTCTGCTGGTGAATCTCGTGTCTAAGCGTGTTCGCCAACTGACCATGGGGCACCGACCACTGGTCGAAGTCGGTCCACGTATGTCCAACGCCGACGTCGCACTGAAAGAGATTATTGACGGCAAACTCACTTATGAGTTTCAGCCCGAAGCGGCGGCTAAAGTTTAAAAGATCCTCTCGCGGTAGCGACATATGTCCGCCGAGATCGTTTCCAATCGCCGCGCGTTTCACAATTACCAGATCCTCGAAAAGATAGAGGCGGGCATTGAACTCCAGGGAACGGAGGTTAAATCCATCCGGGCCGGCTTTGCCAACCTTAACAATGCCTTCGCGCGGGTCGAAAATAACGAGATTTACCTCTACGACGCGGATATTCAGCCGTATCTCCGCGCCAGCCATACTCAGCACGAACCGAAACGCCGACGCAAACTCCTGCTCCACAAGTCGGAGATTGCCAAGTTGTTTTCGGCTAGCGCGATTGAGGGCCAAACACTCGTCGCGCTCCGGCTCTACTGGAAAAATAGCCGGGTGAAAGTGGAGATCGGGGTCGGCAAGGGAAAATCAACCATCGACAAACGGCACGATCTCAAAGAAAAGGCGGTCAAAAGAGAAACCGACCGCGCGATGTCCTCGTTCAACCGCCGGCACGGCTGAGGCACAGAAAAGTACGCAATGCGTCCCGCTTTGCCTTCTGGGAACCGAAGTAAACCGAGACGGTTTACGTACTTGGATCGAGCCCAACTGCGACTC
The DNA here is from genome assembly GCA_963808535.1 of uncultured Verrucomicrobiae bacterium. Taxonomy (GTDB): domain Bacteria; phylum Verrucomicrobiota; class Verrucomicrobiia; order Chthoniobacterales; family JAFAMB01; genus JAFAMB01. The sequence goes on from CAWEGF010000012.1 coordinate 81,184, forward strand.
GCCCAGCTTACCTGCGGCTCGGAAACTTGGCCAGGATCTCGTTCACGGCCTCTTTGGCCAGGGCCTGGAGTTTGTCCCCCGACTGTTTCAAGTCAACATTGGTCTTCGCCCAACCTCGCCATAAAAGCAGCTTCTTCTTGGGATCGACGAAATCGATGATCAGGGTTCCTTTAGACGCCGTCCCGGGATGATTGGGATCCTGGAATCGCGAAAGATCCGCTTGAGCAGACTGGCCGGCCGTCAATGGATAACCCAGATAGTTATCGAGCGTGGTGACACTCTCGTTTTCCGTTAACACGATGTGAAAGGCGACCAGAAGGTCAGTTTGCCGATTCGGGAAAAAACGGTAACCCTTCCCATTCAAAGCGGTCAGAATATCCTGACTAATCAAACCGCGCCAATCCGGACCGCTGGCGACGGCTTCTGCCGCGGCGCGGCTTTTATCCGGCACGAATCGAAATGTTGAGCGCCGCGCAAAGCTAGCACCGGGAGCCTGTTGGCTTCCGGTTTCAAATGTGGTGACACAACCGACTAACGACAGGACCAAAAATAGCCCGCTCAACGCTGCCCACCAAGGATCGGAAATACGTATAGCTCATACCAGAATAATAATGTACCGACATCAACTGACCGTCTCTTAAACCCCGGTCCTTCCACCATTTTCAAGCGCGGACCCGAAACCTTACCACGGGTTTCCAATGCTAGCCGAACCCTCTCCTATCTTCCCTCTTAATCTGTGTAATCTGTGAAATCTGTGGTTAAACTTTCCCAACCGTCACTTTGCAATCGACTCCGTGGTCCGATCCCCAATCTCCGCCCCAATCCGTCTGCGCTGAAGGTAGGCAAAAGCGGGCACCATGTAGAAAAAAGTCGTCAACAAACACCAGAAAACCCCAATAGCGCAGACGATCCCAAGGCCACTCAGAGCCGGATTCTGCGCCGGGATCAGCACCGCGAACCCTGAAAATGTCGTCAGCCCGCAGATAGAAAGCGGCTTCAATACGTTAGCCAGGTTCTCTTTCAGATCTCCCTCACGACGGCTGACGACCAGAAACTGAATCCCGTAGTCAACGCCAATCGCTAGAACCAGCGGAAACGCCAGCGTATTAAGCAAGTTGATCGAGACATGAAACAATTTCAGTGAAGCGACCAAACCCAGCATCGACAAGGTCAACGCGGTGGCATGGACGAGCCAGAGCGAGAACTTTCGATAGACAACCCAGAGCAACGCCAAGATCAGGAGCCCCACAATCGTCGTAAATTCGACCAGTTCTCCTTTGGCCCAGGGAATCAGATCCCATAACGTGTAGGACCAACCCGTAATCATCGCGTCAGGATCAGCCGAATGAATAAGTTCTCCGATCTTTTTCTGCTCCGATTGGGAGTGGATCGGATGGATTGGCTGCACATATCCCGCGGCGATTTTCGGATTGGTGGCAAAATAGCGGTCGATCAGGAACCACCAACTCGACTTCGGTGGAAATAGCTTCGACCAATCCGGCAAATCGGTCGCCGATCGTTCCAACTGGAGACGGTCGAGCAGATCAAAAATAGCCTTGAACGAATCCGCTTCGAACCCATTTCGTTCGAGACTCTCGCGGACTACCGTCTTGATTTTGTCGAAATCCAGCTTCTTTAAGGCCTCACGATTTGCGGCCACTCGGGCGGGAGAAAGAGCCAAGGCGACCGGGGTACTGACCGATTTCAGTTGCCCTTCTTTTTGGGCCTCTTCCAATCGCTGCGAAAGCCGTTCCCACCGGTCATGAAATTCCTCCTGATTCTTGGCGTTCACCAGAATGGTGACCGGATCGGATTCCTGGTGCATTTGTTCTGAAAGCACCTGGAGAGCAATCGAGGCGGGAATCTTTTTCGGCTGTAATGAAACCGGGTTAGTGTCGAATTTGAGCGGGATAAATGGCACCACTGCCACCAATGCGCTGATCAGCAAAAGCCCAAGTGAGACCAGCAACACGGGACGCGGTTCGCGAAACATGGCATCCACAAATCTAGTGGTGCCAATTAAGATGAAGTCCGTGGTTTTGGGCGGCTTGGCATGCTTGAAAAACATGAAAAGGAACAGGACCATGAAAATCCCGGCGAACCCGACCCCGAGAGCAACCAGCGTTCCTAGCTGCCCGAATCCGGAACTTTGACTAAATTTCAAAACCAGAAAACCGATGGCCGTGGTGACTACCACATAGAAAATTGCTGCTCCAATGTCCCGGACGGAAACAAAAACCGCTTCTTCATGCGTCTGACCTGTCCGGCGTGCTTGCTGGTAGCGGCCAAAAAGCAGCAGGCTAAAATCAACGCCGACTCCGGCCAGAATGGAGAAAAAGCCGATCGCCACGACGTTCAGCTCATGGAAAATCAACATCCCGAGCGCGAGCGCTACCAAGGCCGACAAACAAAGGATCAAAACGATCCCGATCAAGGGCAAAAACCGGCGAAACGCTACGTAGAATAAACCGCTAACGATTCCGATTGAAAGGATCGCGCTGAGCGAGATGTCTCCCTCCATACTATGAGAAATCTGAGCGACAAATGCCGTTCGGCCAGTGACGTAAACCTTGGGTTTGTAGCCCGTTGACTCGCTCAACATCCTGTCGGTAAACTGGTTTACCTTCTCCATCACCGCCTGGCAGGACCGAGCATCGAGACCTGGCTGATTCGTGATGATCAACGCGATCTGGAAAAGTCCATCCTGAGAGGCCAGAGCACTTCCTTGATCCATGGAAGAACTGGAACCGAACGGCTTCATGGCCCGGGCAAAAAGACCCAGCGGATCGAGCGTGGCTTCCATTTGTGACCGGATGGAATCGCCGGTGATCGTATTTCGAAGGTGGGTTAGCCGTTCATCAATGGTTCCTGGTTCCAGCTGGGCCATCGCATCGCTGAATTCCTCTGGAGGTAAATTCAGCAGGAGCGCCGGAACGATGCCTTGAATTTCGTCGAGACCTTGTTGGGTCTCCAAAGGGATCCGGTCAAAGGTTCGAAGGACCCAGGGCTGTTTGCCCAGTTCCTCCATGAAATGAGTCTTGAACACATCCAGGTCATCCGCGTGGCCTTTCTCTCCCAAAAAGCCAAAGACCAATTGCCGCGCTTGGGCGAACTCGCCGTTAAATTCCTTCAGCCCGACCACCGAACCAAACTTCGACGGCAGCAAGTCGAGAACTTCGGAGTCGAAGTTCTGTCTTTTGACCACAATGAAGATCGAAAGCGCCGCGATAGCCAAGGCAACAACCACTAGCGTCTTGGTGCGATTCGCAATTGTCCGGGCTAAAGACTCTGTCATCTTGGCCGCCAAAAGCGACACTCCAGACCTGGTGGGAAATTTCATTCAGTAGACAAATTCGTTGGCCGCCCAAAGTGGAGACTCAATTACTTTATACCGTTGCCCGTTGCAAGTGGGCGATCCACTCTTCCCAGTACCCGTTCAACCGCCGACACTACCTCTGCCACCGTCACCGCCTTCATACATCGAAAATCCAAGTGGGCATTCCCGGAGAAAACAGGGGCTACACTCCACATGATGACGAATCACCACGTGACCCTCCCCCGTCGGCCCCGTGAGCTGCGGCTCGGTTGAGCCGAAAATCGCTACTGTCGGCACCCCCAAAGACGACGCCAAATGCATCGTGCCGGTGTCATTAGTCAGCAAAAGCTGGCAGCGCCGAAGCTGCGTTGCCAACTCCAAGAGGGAAGTGCGACCGGACAGGTCGGTCGCGTTAGTCTTCAACCGCTCCACAATGTCAGCGGCGAACCTTTTCTCGTTGGCGGTGCCGAAAATCAACCAATGCAATCCATACCGTTCCGAGAGCTGCTCGGCGACCGAACTAAACTCGGTCCATCGCTTCGCCGGACCATACTCGGCACCCGGACAGAGTCCGACCAGCCCAGGTTCACCGGTCGGGAGATCCAGGTCAGGGAGCGCCTCGTCGAGATTCGCTCCAATTCGATCCATGATCCGAAGATAGTGACCTGACTGATGTCGCAACGGAGCAGGAAAGGATGGCTCGGGAATGAATTGATTCAGGAAAAAATTCCGCCAGGGCCGGGCGTACCCCACCCGACGCGGAATTCCGGCTAACCAGATTTCGAGAGCGCTTCGAACGGAATTCGGAAACAGGATGGCGACTTCGAAGCGTCCGCGGATTTTCGCCGCGATCCGAAAAACAGAATCTCCCGGATCGATGGTGATCAATTCATCGACCTCAGGTACCAGGCGCCAGAAATCCGCCAGTTTCGCCCGGGTGAGGACCGTTAGCCGGAGATCCGGTCGGCCTCGCTTGAGGCGTTGAATCGCCGGCGCGCTCATCACCGCGTCGCCCAACCAGTTGCTGGATCTGACCAGGATACGAAACGGTGCCAGGCGGCCGCTATTCTTTGGGACATAGACACCTCGTTTGTAGTCACGAAGCAAAAATTTCGGGCTCGGGGTTTTCCACCGCCGATGAAGCCAGAACCAGTCACTCGGCCTTTGGATGATAAACAACTCCAGCGCCCGGTTGATTCGGTAAGTCAATTCTTCAATCGAGGCTCCGCGTTTCGGCACGAATTCGCCGACCTCCAAACGCCACTTCCCAGGACCCACTGTAAGGATGGCCACCGGAAAAAGTTCTGCTCCGGTCTTGGTCGCGAGGATCGCCGGCAAGGGGGTTGTCGAAGCCAAACGATTGAAAAATGGCGTCCAAATGCCCTTATCCCCGGCATGTTGATCCACCAGGATCGCCAACATTCCGCCTGCTTTCAGGATGCTGGTGCTTTGGGCCAGGCCATGCTTGCGCTCGATCAGTTCTAGACCGGTACTCTCGCGTGCCCGGCGAATGTGCGCATCGATAAAACGGTTTGGTAGCGCACGGTAAATAACCCCGTGCCGGCCGGAGCGAACCAAGGCGGCACAAAAGATGAACAATTCCCAATTTCCAAGGTGATTGATGGTCCAAAGAACACTTTTGGCGCCGTTGATTCGTTCCGCAACCTTCTCGAAATTTGTGAGGTCAAGATGCTTCCGGACCTCTGCCCAAGGCTTTTCCAGCAGGACGAAGGAACAAAGCAGGTTTGCCATCAGATCCATGAAGTGGCGTCTCGTACAGCGTGTCACTTCTTGGTCCGACCAATCAGGGAAAGCTATTTTGATGTTCGCCGCCGCCAAACGACGATAACCAGCGAGCAATTTGTATCCGAGCCAGCCCACAGATTGACCGAGGCGAAAAACCCAGGCTAACGGTAGACATCCCAAGGCCCACCCGATTCCCCGATAGATCAGGTAGACGATGTAATCGGGAATATCCGCAGGCTTCAGGCGAAAGGTGCTCATTCAGTATGCGTTCGGCGTTTGGCGTTCAACGTTCAACGTTCAGCGTTCGGCGGGCGCGGGGTGCAGTCAGGACATCGATAACACTATCCTCTGGGATGGAACTGTTTATGGATGGATTTCAGACGGCTCTGTTCCACATGCGTGTAGATCTGGGTCGTCGAAATATCGGCGTGCCCCAGCATTTCCTGGATGATCCGCAGATCGGCCCCGTTCGCCAGAAGATGGGTCGCAAAAGAATGTCGCAAAAGATGGGGATAAACATTGACTTCAATTCCGCCGCTGGCCGCGATCTCTTTTATGATCTGCCAAATCCGCTGGGTCGTCAGCTTCTTCCCGTGCCTGGACAGGAAAACTTCGTTGCCGGTCTTGCGGGTAATCAAAGAGACTCGTTCCTTGGTCAGATACTGGTCAATCGCTTCACAGGCCACCCGTCCGACCGGCACCAACCTGGTCTTTGCCCCTTTGCCGATCACCCGAATGATCCGTTCCTGAAGATTTAAATTCTCCAGGCGTGCTCCAGCCAATTCGCTGATGCGCAGTCCCGACGCGTAGAACAACTCCAGGATGGCGCAATCGCGCAAGGGGAACGGCCGATTTTGGAGATTGATCCCCAACAGATGAGTCACCTGCTCCTGATTCAATGTTTCCGGCAAAAACCGGCTTAGGCGCGGCAATGGGAGCAACTCGGCTGGATCCTGGTCAACCATTAAACGCATCTTCAAAAACCGGAAGAAAATCTTCAGGGCGACCACCACCAACTTCATCGATCCGGCCGCAAGGCCTCTTTCCTTTTCGGTCGCGAGGTATTCGCTCAAAAAACCTAGCTCGATCTGGCGCGGAGAAGACAAGCTGCTTCTGGCTGCCCGCCCAGTTAGCAAACTTTTCGAGAGATCGCCTGGTCAACAGTTGATAATTCTCCGACAACCCCCGCTCGGTAGCGAGATAAAGGATAAAACCGTCAATAGCCTCCGCAAAGTCGATCTCCACCAGACTAGAGTTCCTTTCCCGAAATAGCATCAATAAACATGAAGAGAGTAGCCAGTGTCAGTTCTCAGAAAAAGCGATGATGCCCATCCGTTCCGCACCTCCCAATCCCGATAGAAATCTCGCCGAAATTCCGATATCCCTCATGCTGCAACTCCTGAACTCCTGCAACTCCTGAACTCCTTCCTCAAAAAACGGCTTGCCATCTGCCAGCTCCATGGCAGCATTTTACCCCGTCCAATCTTCCGCGGGCATAGCTTAATGGTAAAGCTCCAGCCTTCCAAGCTGGCTATGCGAGTTCGATTCTCGTTGCCCGCTCCAAGCTTAAAAATCAACGACTTACGCAAGTGTAAAAGTAGTATTGGGAATTTTCCTAACACTTTTACCTTCTCTTTTCCGGTCTGTCCGCTCCTGTCCATACACGCCTGTGAGCTGCACCGGGAGCTTCAGCTTCTAGAACTTCGCCGAGCGTTGCCTGCGACGCCGCTGGCTCGATTCCTCACCGTGTATGTTGTTAATTGTAAGCGACTTGTGTAAGATAGGCTTTGGTAAATTCGGTCGCTGAACTTGGCACTAGCGTGACCCGCGACGGCGGTGCAGGTATCCGAGACGGCGGCCTGCAAAACCGATCCGACGCCAATGTGGCTCGCTCGTCGCAAGACACGGATTGGTTCACTTTTCGGCTGCGATGTCGGGCAGAATTGAATTCGAAGTGACGGGCGTCTCTGTTCCGGTCTCTCAGGAACCGCTTTGCTCACACCACCCGATGGCATCCTCCCCCGGAAGTCCGAAGTAGCTGACTAAGCGGGTTCGACAGCCCTCTCACTATCCTTGAAGTTGTCACACGCAAAAACACCTGAGAACCAGATTCGTATTTTGCGAGAAAACCGATCATGTTTAGCCATCAATTGTTCAAACGAAGCGAAAATAACTGAGTCGGGAGTGAAAAAACGTTAAGCGCCCCCGTTAAGCCGGAAGCCCTTTTTCTGGAGGCACCAGACCCACCCGCATCGCGTAACGCACCAAGCCAGCGACATCGTGAATTCCTAGTCGTTCCATTAATTGCGCCCGATGCGCTTCGACCGTCTTGATACTGACCTTCAAGAAAAATGCGATCTCTTTAGTGCTTTTGCCCTCTGCAATCAGTTGCACGATTTCGCGCTGACGGAGCGTTAATTCTTCGCGCAGGGGACGCTCATTTTCCAGTCGCTCCAGGTAACTGTCGATGACGCGCTTCGAAATACGGGGGCTCAAGTAAATTTCGCCGCGATTCACTGCCCTGAGGGCTAGCTCAAGTTCAGCCACCGCCGCATCCTTAAGAAGGTAGCCGCGCGCCCCCGCCCGAAGCGCCTGCAGAACGTACTCCTCGTTAGCATGCATCGAGAGAATGACCACCTTTACCGCAGAAAACTCCTTGGTTGCCCGCGCCAGCGCTTCCAAGCCGTTCAGTCCGGCCATGGCAATGTCCAAGAGCATCAAATCAGGCAGCTGTCTTTTGGCCAATTCGAGGGCTTCGCGCCCATCTGAGGCTTCGGCCACCACCTCGATTCCGGTCATCCTTTCCAAAAGCGAGCGAATGCCGGCACGCACTAGGGCGTGGTCATCGACCAGTAGTACCCGAACGGTCCTCATAGCTTTGGCTCCTGAGCGTCCGGCCGGGACTGTACTGGAAAGAAGGCATGGACTTCCGTGCCTCGGCCGGGCGCGGAATTGAAGTCCAATTCCCCGCCCAGCAGAGCCACCCGCTCGCGCATCCCGAGCAGGCCCAAGCTGGTGCCCTGCTGAGCGCGCTGCTGCGCCATCACCACGTCAAAGCCGACCCCGTCGTCACGGACCACCAGGTGCAAAACCTCCGGCGTCCGATCCAGTTCGACGATCACCGTTTTGGCGCGCGCATGGCGCACCACGTTGGTCACCGCCTCTTGAGCCACCCGGAAGCAGGCCGTCTCAACGCCCGCATCGGCTCGCTCCAAGGCTGGATCCGCGAAAAACTCGACGCGAAGGCCGGCGCGCTGTGCTTGCTGATAGAGGTACGATCGCGATGCCGACACCAGTCCCAAATCGTCCAAAAGGGGCGGACGCAGCTCCAGCGCGAGTTGGCGCGCCTGCTGCAGTAGCTGCTCAAGGATGGCGACGCTGCCGTCTAGTCGACGCACGATGGCGTCGCGCTCCTGCAGTTGCTGCGCAGCTTGCACGTTGATTTTGGCCGCCGTTAACGCTTGGCCCATGTGGTCGTGAAGTTCCCTCGCCAAGTGCCTGCGTTCTTCTTCCTGGACTTGGAAAAGACTACGCGAAAGCGCGTGCAATTGTTCGTTCGCCTGCCATAACTGCCTTGTGCGCTCTTCCATGCGTTGCTCCAGTTTCTCGTTGGCACCGCGCAACGACTCTTGAGCTTGGGCGCGTTTGGTGATCTCCGTTTGCAGCGCACAGGCCATATGGTTGAAGGCCTCGGCTAGTGCGCCGATTTCGTCGTGCGTGGTGACCGCCACGAGAGCGTCGTAGCGACCGGCGGCGATGGTCTTTGCACTTTCGGTCAATTTGAGTATTGGATTGGCCAAGCGGCGCGCTAACCATAACCCCAAACCCACCGCCCCCACGAGCGTCACGAACAGGATGCCCAACGTCCAGTTGAACGATTGCCTCACCGGTGACACAATAGCGTCGTAAGAGGCTAGGTTGACCAAGCCCCACTCGCCAGCTTGGTTGGCGCCGTAGGTCCGTAGCCGGCTGTAGCCGGCCATCTGTTGGCGACCATGGGCATCCGTGTATACCAGGTAACCATTCGCATTTTGGCCCCACGGCACGCGCAAGGCGCCCCTGGTCACATCGGGGTGTGGGAAGTGCAAGGCCGCCTGCGGCTCGGTGCTCATCAGAACCAAGCCCTCTTTGTCCAATAAACAAGCGGCACCGTTGCCCGGGGCCTGTCGTTTGAGGTCTAGCAACAAATCACGCAGGGGATCGCTGACGATGTCTCCAATGAGCACGCCCACGTTGCGGCCAGCAGCATCCTGAACCGCCGTGAGGATTTGGAAGCCAAGGGGCACGCTGAAGGTCTGGCCTGGAGTTGTCACTCGACGGAGCGATTCGGGGATCTCGCTCAGCTCGGAAACATAGACGAAACCGGGTGAGAGATGGAGCGCCTGCTCAAATTTCCGCGTGTCGTCGAACCGGGTGAACAACGACGCGCCCTCCTCCAGCGGGGATGAGGAGACGATCACCAAGCCGTGAGCGTCCACGAGCATGACTTCGCGGTAATAGGGAAAGAGGTGGACGTAGCGGGATAATTGTTTGTGTGTAACGTCGCGATCTCCGGAGCTCAACTCCAGGTCTTCCGCGAGGTCTTTCATCTCGCGAATGCAGCCAAACATGAACTCGTCCACGCTCTTGCCGACCTGAATCACGCTGTCCTCAAGCCGTGTGCCGACCTGCTCTTCGGCATGGTTTAAGAATGTGTAGTGCAACACCACAATGATCGCGCTGAGCGGGACCATGGTCACCAGCAAAAACGCCAGGACGAGTTTATTGTTCAGGGACATGGCGGTCCGAGTTTTCATTCTCATTTCAAGGATCCGTCTAGGAAGTGGTTGCTCCCCAATTTCCTGCTTGTGATTCCCTTCGCGTTCTTGAAGTCAATGAACTGTAGTTCGGGCGCCATGTAGAATTCGAAAGCCGTCGGCAAAGAAAGGCGTGGGAGTTCGTTGTTCCGCCGGTCGAGTATCTTCTTTTTTTCGACATATCCTTCAGAAACGGCATTTATCATACCATAACTTCAATTCTTTCCATACTATCGCTAATTCTGGGTCGGTGAAACTCCATAAAGCGGGAATTTCCACTGTCACCTCAATTGTCGCTGTCGCCTCTTCGGCATCGAGCGTCAAAGTGCTGGAATGTTCCACCACAAGACCAGGAGCTGGCGCACTTCGCCGCCACTCAAAGGTCCAAACTCGTGACCGAAACTGGTCCTCGAGTAGCCGCATAGCGAGGCAATTTCTTCCCTAGAGCAAGCCTATCAGTAGGATCGTCTCGAGATGCCCTCATCATAGATAGTCCTGAGTTGCGCTCCTAAGCCTCTTTGCTAAATGCCGGCAGCGCCTAAGGTTTTTATCCCCGCGAATTCAGGTTTTCTCTAATGGTGCCTAGCGTAAAGTCTCTTATGTTTATCGATTATACAATATATCGATAATTTCATAAAAAAACAGTGCTCGCGACAGCACCGTTAGGGATACGGGCAAACCGTGCAGGCCGAGCTAAGAAAAAGACATAATTGTATAACGAAATAACCTCCATTTTTAAGGGGCGAATATGAACGCAAAGGAAGCTTTGTCTGACTTGCGAGATGCACTGCCTCCCTGCGGATCGAAGCGATCTCATCGTATTCTCGTGGTGGATGATGAAAAATCTGTGCGGGGCCTGCACTTGGAGGTATTGACTTGCGCGGGCTATGAAGTGATTGCTGTCGCGGACGGCGCGTTGGCTTGGGATGCAATTCAGAGTCAGCATTTTGATTTGATGATCACTGATAATTCCATGCCCAAAGTTACCGGCGTGGAGTTGATCAGCAAAGTGATCGCCGCCAATATTAGGATGCCGGTTATTATGGCGACTGGAGCGTTGCCCGAACACGAATTTCAACGTTTTCCTTGGCTTAACGATATGGCTGTCTTGGTAAAACCCATCAGTAACAGCGCAATACTTTCGATGGTTGAAAAAGTCCTGAGTGAGAGAAAAGACATTCCAAATAGGAATGTAGATCCCGAGGAATTAGCCGCGACCAAGATTAAAGGCAACGAGAAGAGGCGGATCGACAAAGCTGAGGAGCGATCAGATCGTGCAAAGGAAAGATCAGATAAAGCGGAGGCTAGATCTGATGAAGCGGTTGCTCGGTCTGACCGTGCTGAGGCGCGTATGGATGCCGCCGAGATCCTAAACAACGAAGCGCTGGGGTCCTCGGAAATTAGGTATCGTCGCCTGTTTGAGGCAGCGAGAGACGGCATCTTAATTCTAAACGTAGATAACGGACGAATTGCCGACGTCAACCCGTTTCTGACCGAGATACTCGGCTTTTCCAAAGGTGAAATGGTGGGCAAGACTGTGGGCGAGCTTAGCCCGTTCAAGGACATCGAGCCCAACCAGGTGATGTTGGACCGACTAAAGCGAGACGGGTACGTTCGCTATGAACATCTGCCGCTGGAAAATAAGGATGGTCTTCACATTGCGGTGGAGTTTGTCTGTAACATATATCAAGAAGGCATGGGCCAGGTCATTCAATGTAATATCCGCGACATCACGGAACGGAAACGAGCGGAAGATCAAAAACAACAATTCAGTTTGGAACTAGAGAAACGGGTCCTTGAACGGACAGCGGAGCTGGAGGCATTCAGTGGTGCTGTCTCTCACGATTTGCGGGCCCCGTTGCGCCACTTGGCGAGTTACTTAGGTGAACTGCAAGAACAGACCGATCAGGCGCTTTACAAAGACAATTTCGGACTTCTTATAAAATGCTCTCAGGCCACCAAACGAATGGGAAACTTGATCGGAGACCTTCTAGCCTTCTCACGCGTCAGCACTGCCTCGATAGAAAAGAAGGTCGTCAATCTTGACGAATTAATCCGAGAAACGTTGGAAGATTATTCACCTGAAATAAAAAACCGACACATCGAGTGGAACATCCAGCTGATGGGCGTGGCGGAGGCAGACCCGGCTTTGTTACGACTGGTTTTCGGCAATCTGATTTCGAACGCGGTGAAGTTCACCGGTGGCCGCACTAATCCGAAAATCGAAATCGGTTGCACCAGAGACAGTACCAACGAAACAGTTTTCTTCGTTCGTGATAACGGTGCCGGCTTTGACCCAAAATACGCCACAAAACTTTTTGGTTTGTTTCAGCGCTTGCACAGTCAGGATGAGTTCGAAGGTACGGGCCTCGGGCTTGCCAACATGCAACGAATCATTCTTCGGCATGGCGGACGGGTGTGGGCGGAAGGGGCGGTAGGCGTGGGCGCGACATTTTACTTTTCACTTCCGAAATGAAGTATAGGGCTCTCCTCTTTCTACTAAGCTCAAACGCTAAAGTCTTAGGGGATAACTCAGGTATGGTTACGGCTGAGCAACAGCCACGCTCCAAAATCGAAATCGTTGCAGCGGGAATCTGCTCAAATTCATAGTAACCATCTATTAGGACGTATGAGGAAAACAAAGAACGCTTCCGTCATCTCACCAAGCAAACCGGAGATCCGGACATGGTACGCGTTTGAAGGACCTTTGGGTGAAGTTATCCATAACAAACGTTTCTTCTTCGCTTGGAAGGAAGGATGCCTGATGGGAACATACAACACACTTGAGGAGGCTATGGCATCTCTGACCTCCAAACAAAGAGGAGAGGTAGACTGATTCCGAATGCCTTATTCCGTCTTGCGCCTCTTTTAGCCAAGGTCAAAGTCGGAACATTCATGCAGCATCATGCCAAGTACTGCATTGCGTTATCAAGCGAGAATATTGTATGTGTGGTAAATATGATAAACAGAAGAAACGAATTCTGGCTATCCACACAGGGCTTTGATGTTCGCGTGCTGGAATCCGAGACGATGGCAAGAGCGCGCACCTAGAGTAACGAATGAAGCGCACCTAACTGCGATTGCGATATTCAGACTCTCCGCCCCGCGGCTCCAACTTGATCAAGCAGCAACCAAGCCTGGAAGACTCTCGGGGGGTAAACGCGTTGCAAAGCTACATAGTCACGCCACCCGGATTTGATCGCTTCGAAATCTGTCTCTTCGAGTATAAAGACGACAGAACGTTTGGCGTAAACTTGTTAATCTCCGCAGCTCTTTAGACGACGGGATAAAACGAGATTATTTACCTTCGGATTTCTTGAGGATTCTCCACGCTCTAGTGCCATTCTCTTCGTGATCACACGCCCGCTCGTTCATGACTCGAGGCCGGTCGGGATACCAATTTGCCGGATTTTCATCATAAAGATCAAGAGCGCGTTCTGATTCGGTCGGAAATGTGCCGAGCGCCGCACTTTTCGCTAGGTCGAGGGCAATGACCTCCATTTGACCCTCGTTTATCAATTTCGATCTGCGCTTAACAAGACCTTTCGGAACCTCCACGGCCACTTCGCGTTCGTCAGTGAACGTGTGTCCTATTTTTGGAATAAACTTCAATTGAAGATAGAAAAATTTGACGCTCATGTTTTGAGAAATCCGCGCAAAGGCAAAACCCTCGGACGGCGTTGCGTAGGGTTGGCATTTAAACGTAAGAATTGGTCCACCCGGCCCTGGATACCATAGGGTGCGCGCCGCTATTCTGAAGTTTCTGCTTTAAGACATCTATAACTCTGGCTCCACGGTCCCGCCACAATTGGCCTGCAGCGGATTCCACCGAAGAGACTAGACTCCCCGCCGTCCCCCCGATGATCGCGCCGAGGCCCGCTCGTCAGGAGGTAAAAGGCCAGCCTCGTAGTCAAACCCAAAGTTGACTAGCCCGTGATACACGCCCTTTCGCTTTTGCGGAATCCGGCCAACCGACCGGCCACGTTGCCACTTGAGAAGTGCCGGTTTTTCCGTTAACGATATTCCGCGCGGAGTAAGTGCTGTCGTTGAGCTTGCCCTATTTCCGCGATCGTCATCTCGAGAGTGCCATCAAAGTTTAGCTTGGTAGAATTTCAACCGCGGTCTTCGTCCTCGTAACGATAGTAGTGGCCGTCTTTCCAATAACCATTGTGATGGTGGTGTTCATGATATTCGTGCCGTTCTCGTTCTTCGCCGCGGTACCACTGACCATCATGCCAACGATACCCGTGACCCTCGTACCATTCGCGATCATGTCCGCCTGGTATAGAAACGGTGAATTGCTGCGCTAGCGCGCCGGAGACCGTAAAAACCGCTAGTAGGGATGCAAGAATTAGTTTCATCACAAACGGGTTATGAGGGCTACTTGTCCGATTCCCAAATTTACTTTCAGATCTGGCAGCATTGCTGGGCTATTCCATTCTCATGACCCCGAGATTGGTGCTGAGAAGGTATTCTGCAGATTGGCCTTGGCCTGGCTTGTTCGCGAGGAGCAACAATGGGCAGACTGCCGATGATTCGTTCGCGGCTGCCGTTCGTTGAACGCGTTATCCGGCTTTACTGCCCCGAACGGGACCGGTTCCTCAAAAACTGATCGAGCTGGAACTGACGTCCTCGTCGAGGAACTTCGCCGACTCCAATCGATCTAGGTAACCGGTCTAGAAGAGGGACTCGTTTTCCCTGCCTGGCGCTCCGCGGGGCGCAGACCGAGCAACTCCAAAATAGCAGGGACGATTTACGTCGTCTCTACCAGGGCGTCTCGGAGCAATTTCTGGAATGACCTCAATGAAATGAGCTCGGATTTTGACGTAAATTTTTGGAGAATTCGCGGAACAGACTTTCTTCACGCGGACCTAAGTAAACTAGTTCTTTGAAACGTATGTATCTGGTAGGTACCATGTTCCACATGTATCAGTAACATTTTATTTTTCTGTATTTATAGTGGCTCTTAAATCTCGGCACTACCCGCAAAATATCGACCAATTAATCGCGCTAGATAATTTCCAATTCACACTCTCCCCAACCAAAATACCCGGCTACTTATGCCAGCGTCAGAGATACCGCTTACGTGCGTTTCAATATCAATTCTTCGACCCAAGAGCTAGCTAGAGGTATCTCCTCGCCTTTCAGATGGCAATGCGCTCGATCTCATCGAGAGAAATCTCATCCTGCCGTTTGTCCTAAAAGTTTCGTCGGCCGCTGCGATTCATGATTGGCAATAAGCTGCCGCCCACTTCAAAGTTACCGCTGTCTTCAAGTAGCCAGAAATGCCGGGCCTAACGTTCCATGTCCGTCGCCCGAACTATTTGCGTTTGGCGGGTCGCCCAAAGATCGGGCATCATTCGATCTTTGGACTGGACCTTCGACCTCGGCACGGCGTGGAGAAGCTCCCACACTGACTTGCGCTCCCCAGCCCGCATATCCGATTGACGCAGCGTTGTCTTGCTGCGCGTGTAGACATGCATCGCGGCGCGAGCGCGCAAAGCTCACGTACCAGCCTTTCGCGTCAGCGCCGTCCGCCAACGCGACCACCTGATCGACCGTACGGCATTGGCTTGCATGTGAGGTTATGCAGACACCTTGATCGATGCGAACGCCGTCACGGCGCATTCGCCGACCATCATGCAGGACGAGCTCCGTATTGGTGATTTCCCGCACCTGGGCAACATCGTTGTTCTTGAACACGTTTTTTCCTTCCCTGAATCCTGCCGTGACTCGAATCTGGTCTCCTACGCTGACCTGCATCATTGAGGAAACGAGCACGTCCCACTTACCCTTAGCAGATGGATTGAAATGGCGGATCTTCCCATTGCTCTCCAGCGTCACGCTCTCGCAATTCGTTTCTCTAACGATCCACTTCTCGCCAGGCCGAAACCCTCCGGCGGTCCGGCTGTGGAAATTTACTATCCGTCCAGGCACGTAATGTAAGAGATCCCGGCATGCTTCTGACCCGAGATCCATGCGGCGCAGAACGGTGACTGCGTGATCCTCCGCGCCTATCGCGCCTTCCGCCTTGAGTTTTTGGCGTACCACCGCAGCGACCTTGCGCCCTTCCTCATGACGGGGGGAAATCATCAGCGACGTTTTGCCCCGCCCGGAGTGCCTCCAGATGCTGCTCGACCGCTCTCTGATGCAACTCTACCTCATCGACGACCTCTTTGATCACTCCAAAGTGCTCCAGCTTCTCCCAACCTGCCTGTAGTCGGCCTGCTTTCAGATCTTCGATCGCCGCTTTCAGTGCCGGCACTTTCTGCCTCTGCGTCTGAAGTAACTCGACGTACCGGACGTTGGCAGATTGTTCGAGAATGCGCAGCGCATCCCCGCGTTCGACCGACCTGTGTTGAGCACTATACACTTCGTCCGCAGAGAATACTAAGCGAAATCCCGGAGTCGGCTGCCAGCTACACGTCCGCGTCGGCAAGCCGGAGGAAATCGCGTCGGTAGTGCTGTGGCTGTGCAGTAAGGGTGCCAGCTATATCGGTGGTCAAGCTCTGACCGTGGACGGTGGCTGGACGGCGGCCTGACGGTGCCTTGAAATAAACCAACCCCTCACCACTAGAACGACTCCAGAAAAGAACTCTTCCTTGAAATGCTCTACTGCTCACCTGTCGCTTTACCTGTTCACCGCCGCGCTCCTACTCGCCAGTCGAGCGCAGGACCCGTCCCCGGCTCCACAAAATATCGCCATCGTGCACTCTGGCTCTCAGACTACCCAAAACGCATCGGAGGAACACTTCACCGGTTCGGTCCAGATTGATCCCCTGTTTGGGGCAAACTCCCCCTCGCGCGCCTCCGCTGGCTCGGTAACGTTTGCCCCCGGTGCGCGCTCGGCTTGGGACACCCACCCGCTTGGCCAGGTGCTGCTGGTGACCCCGGGAACTGGCTGGATGCAGAGCCGGGAAGGCCCGATCCAGGAGATACACCAGGGCGACATTGTCCGCATCCCGCCCGGCGTGAAGCATTGGCACGGCGCCGCGGCTACCTCATCAATGACGTACACCGCCACCAGGAGGAAATCGACGGCAAGAACGTCAATTGGATGGAGAAAGTCAGCGACCAACAATACGGCCAAGGGCCGTCCACCACCAAAAACCCAAGAAGCAAATACCATGAATAAAGAACCATCCACACTCAAGAAAACCTTCGGCGACTTCTCACCCAAACTCGTGGACATCACCGACAACGTACTGTTTGGCGACATATGGGAACGCCCCGAACTCTCCAAGCGGGACCGCAGCCTCGTCACCGTGGCGGCACTCACTCAGCCGTTTAGGTTGAGTAACATTCTGTTAATGCTTAGATTGACCAAGGGCTAATTGCGCCGTTACGAGAAGATTGAGCAGGTTTTGACGGTTCTCCATATAATAACGCTGTAACCCTAGCTGTAACTCTGGAGAAACGCGTCTCATTTGAACGCGAAACAATTCTTCAAGTTTTGGTAGCGTTTCTTTACAATATGCGAAGATCTCACGCGGATTAGCCTGGCCTAGTTTTAGATTCTCGCCCTGCTGGATTATGTCCCTCATCTTATCCTCTATGCGCGTTATCTCGTCTTGTTGAGTTCCCTCGCCCTCGCGTTCAGTTATCTGCGCTTGTGCCGTAAAATTCATTGCTAGGCAGAGTATAGCCATCCGGATCGCTCTGGCGGGAGGAGTCATTGGAATCGCCAGCGTAACAAAATTATTTACCTGATGATAGAATATTAGCCGCGACTTGATAATCATTATATTTTTTGTAGGACGTGGAATATTAAGTTGTCCCGTGTAGCGTGAAATTATCTGAAAGCCGCTTAAAAATCAGTTTACGAATATCCTTGCACGGTGTTGCTCGAAAGCTGCCTTCATTTCCTCCGCCTTCAATCGAAAAGCCCTTGGTAACAAAGTCGCAATCACCGGACGATTTGGTACCACCGAAAATCTCTTGCGGTTCATGGCCGGAAGATTGCGGCAGACAGCGCCGAAACTGATCAGCCTGAGTCCCACCTTGGCGGCTGAAGCCCTCTCGGAGATTGAGCGAACGATTCAAAATATCCACCAAATCGAGAGTGCCGCCATTTATTCGATCACGCAGATGACGCAGCAGCAATGCCTGAAGCAATTGCCCGCCGGCGCGGAGGAGTATCGCTTGTTTCTATCCGAACGCCATTCTTTGAGGCGAGGAAGGAGGCTTCCGACACGATTAGCCTGAGCGGACCTTGGTATAAGAGGCGTTTTGGGTATCGCTTCGTTGCTCATCATTTTGATCGTATGCTAGCGTTTGTTCGTGTTTTTCTGAGCTGCACGGTCACTGAAGCCCCGCCAGGCGTCAACTAGCCTCCGCCCAATATCTGATTGAGACCGCTTGTTAATATAATTTTGAGCATTCTGGTTTTGCTCATAGCCCTCTAATTCCGGACAGCTGGCGCAGTGATCGCAGCACTGACATCGACCGAAGTCGATCGGTGCCCGACTTTTGCTGGAACCCGCGGAAGCTCACTCCGAGGTGATTCCAACCTGCACACTGTCCCTTTAACGGCATTTGAGGTTTCTGGCGAAGGTCGTTAATCAGCTCACTGGATAGTCCACAAAGGAAACGGTTGCCCTTCTTTGAGTCCGGGATCGCGGTAGTAGATCAGGTCCAACCGACCGTCGTGACAGGAACCCACTGACGGCATATTCTCGCCGAACTTCAAAGTATTGAATGAACCCTTATACTTTCGAAGTAAAATCCGCACAACGACGCGATGTTTGGCCGCTTGCTTTTCAACAGTAAGGACCTTTGCAGGAATAAACGTAATATGGTTCCACTTTCTCGGTCTGACTTTGGGAATCCGTATTCAAAGCTTTCGGACATGATGAATCTCGGCTCTTTCAATCGGTTTCTCCCATACTTTAATCGATAGCCAGCCCTTGTTTCTACGTGTAGCGAAGGATGGAGCTGGTGCGTTGCGATCCAGTAATTATAAAATCGCGGCGCTTCAACCTCCCTTCCTATCTTGGAGACACTCGGTATGTTCCCCTCGCGGCAGAAGAGCCGGATCTAATACTTTTCTCTTGGATCTCTTGGAATCTTTGATTCCAAAAGAAGGCATACGACTCCCTGGAAATCTCTCCGAATTCGAGAGCGTGAAAGTCATTCCTGTAGACTTTCGGCTTGCAGTTGTTGGCTGTCTTAGTGATTTGGAGATAACTAGACTCATAGCCAATTGATGGACACATTCATTTTTGTTTCCTACACAAGAAAGGATCAAGTCCCTGCGGCAAAGCTCGTTAGGTTTCTCAGAGCAGTGGGCTTCGCGATACCATTTGATAAAGACGGCGTACACACCGGGCAGGATTGGAAGTTAGTTATCGAACAAACACTCCTTCGTCCAGCTTGCGAGTCAGTCCGATATCAGGATCACTGGGCGACGATTTTCCCGAGGCATGATTGTGCACGAGCACGAAAGCCAAATCGGGAACATTTTGAAGTTCGCTTTCGAGCTGAAAATATGGTGTGCCATATTTTTTTGCCGAAAGCAAAGCGACCCACGGAAGAGGCCGCAGGAGCAAGAGCGCGGAACGCGGTCGAGCATTCAAATGGAGGCACGGCGCGCAGCGTTGGGACGAAGCCGTTTAAGCTGCCGCCGGCACCCTTGCCCCGAGAGACGTCCGTGGGCTCGGAATGAATCTGGCGTGAGCCAGACAAGACACAGAAGTGATTTTAAGCGAACCTGGGTTCGCTTAGGTTGGTTGCTGGTATGGGGTGGGCCCACTGCCCTGATATAAGGTCAGCTTCCAAAACTTGGAGGCGGTATCGAGCCTTGTTCATCGCGTCGATTAGCATCTCGAGCTCCCTGATCGGAACCGACTCCAGCTGCTCATTTTGAGAGAGATACGCAAGATTCTGTGAGAGATACGTGATACTCTCGACCTGCTCCAAAGCGATAATGAGTAGGTCAATAGGAAGACGAGCCTTTGGCGAAATGCCCTGTCTGTCACCTAGCCAATCATCCATCAACTTCATTCCTGCGGTATGCTATTAAGTTTGTTTGCAAACCGCAAGAGCCATCATTAGATATCCGCAGCGTAGCTAAGTTATCCGGTTTTAGCTGATGTCGGTGTCGAGCTGGGGTTGTTATCACTCTTCCGTCCACGTTTACTGGTTTTGGCAGCAAGAGATAAAGGACTGGGGCTTGTATTTGAATTTGGTCTTATGCGGATCGAAGAGACAAACCCGAAAGTCTCATTAAGCGCGAGCTGTCCGGCGTGAGGGTGGACAGCGTCTTCCAGACGTTGCAGGCATACCTCAGTGGGCTTTACGTGAACGATTTCGTCCGCTTCGGCCGCGTGTTCAAAGTCTTCCTCCAAGCTGAGCCGGAGTTCACGCATCAGCCCGATCAGATTGGGAAATTCTACGTCCGCAACCAGGACGGCAACATGGTGCCCCTCGACACATTGGTCGACGTCGAGCAAACGAGCGGGCCGAACTTCGTTTCGCGTTTCAACCTCTATCCGGCCGAGGAAATTATGGGTGCGCCCGCACCGGGTTACAGCTCGGCACAAGCTCTAAGCGCGATTGAAGAGGTGGCGAAGAGCATGCCACGAGAGTTTGGGTACGAATGGTCTGGACTGACGCTTCAGCAGAAGAAATCTGAAGGGGAAGCCGGCGTTATCTTCGGAATGGCGATTGTGTTCGTGTTTCTGCTGCTGGCGGCGCAGTATGAAAGTTGGGCGTTGCCGTTTGCAGTGCTGCTTTGCACGCCGCTCGTCGTGCTCGGGACCTTCATCGGTTTAGTTTCGCGTAAACTTAGATAATAACGTCTACGCGCAAGTCGGTCTTGTGATGCTCATAGCCTTGGCGGCGAAAAACGCGATCCTGATCGTTGAGTTCGCCAAGCTCAAGCGCGACGAGGGTAAATCGCTTGTCGAGGCCGCGCTGGAAGGTGCGAAACTACGTCTGCGTCCGATTCTGATGACTTCATTTTCCTTCATCCTTGGCTGCGTCCCTCTGATGCTAGCGAGCGGCTCTGGTGCCGCCTCGCGCGGTGTCATGGGTACTGCTGTCGTGTTTGGGATGACCTTTGCGACGCTAGCTGGTATCTTTCTTATCCCTGTCTGCTACGTCTTCGTCCAAGGTCTCGCCGAGCGGGGGCGCAAAAAGCCGGCGAATCTTGCAACCCCAACACCCGGGCCCGCTGCGCACTAATCACTAAGGTCAGGAACGGTCTTTGCGCTCGATTAACCCTCTGCCAAGCCGCTCGAGTTCAAGCGTGTAGCAGAATATCGAGAACAGCACGCCGGAGAGTAATACGAATCCCAAACCGAGATCTCTAGCTCATTGAACGCACCAAGTAAACTGCGGAAAACACGGCTACAGCGAATATAAAATTAAGCCGTGATAGAAATAGAATTACGTGACCAAGAAGTGAATTGTGGCCCAGCCGAAGCGTCGTGAACCAACCAATAACAAACCTGGATTATGATCACTCCTAGCGTTGCGAGACAAGAGTTTTCGGAGGCGTTTTTTCATGGAGCCGGAAGTGACGAGTTGCCGAAAAAGCGGGATAAGGCGGGAGAGAATCGTCGTATCGCCTATGGTCTGGCCGAGAAATAGTATCCAATATAGGGCAATTCTCATCGCGTTATCCGGTTCCGGCAGGAGCACCTTGTGTATTCCGGCCAGTTCGCTGCAGAGCCGATCTGTGACTGCCCGCGGAGAGGGCGGCGGATAACATCTGAGTTCCACGGTGTAGGGTTCAAAGATCGGAGCAAAAGAACGTAAGAGTCAGAGATAGCGATCTCTCACCCTTACCTTATCTCTACTCTAGAGTTTGTGCCGGGCGACTACTCGCATCCGATTTCGCCTGCATCTCCCCGATACGGCTATAAAGTGCCTTCTTCAATGCGTCGAAGTCACTGAAGACGTCGGATTCGGGAACGACTGCTGGGATCACCTGCAGCTTCTCGAGAAGATCGAGGTGGGACACGGAAAGGCCCACCACCAACACGCGCACCCCGGCCGCATTCAGTCTAGTCAGCGCATCTTCCAGTGCATAGACGCCTGTCTGGTCCATGTAGGAGATGCGGTCCATGCGGAGCACTAGGAGCTTGCTCCGGGCCGCCGCCTGGCGGGCGAGGTCGAGGAACTGGCTGGCGAAACCGAAGAAGAGCGGCCCATCGACGTGTTTGATCAAGACCTTGTCGCGGATTGTGTCCGGGATGGTCAGTTCATCCGCCCAAGGTTCATCGGTGACCGGCTTGAGCGTCGTCTGCCGTTCCGTAATATCGCCTACCTTCTTCATGAAGACGAACGATGCCACCACGAGGCCGGCAGCCACCGCGATGATCAGATTGGTAAACACGGTCAGCACGAGCACAAAGAGCATCAAGAACGCATCCGACCGAGGCACCTTGAGAAGATGCCTGATGCCACGATAGTCGATGATGCCAATCCCGACGGCAACGAGCAGTCCTGCAAGGACGGCATGGGGAACATACTGGACGAGGCTCGACAGGCCGAGCAGCACGGCGGCGAGAAAGAGGCCATGGATCACACCGGACAAGCGGCTTCGCCCGCCGGCCTCGACATTGAGGACGGTGCGCATGGTGGCGCCGGCGCCGGGAATGCCGCCGATCAGACCGGCGGCGATATTTCCTAGGCCCTGCCCGACGAGTTCGCGATTGCTGTCATGCTGCGTACGCGTCAGGTTGTCGGCGACGAGCGACGTCAGCAGCGAGTCGATTGCCCCAAGGAACGCGAGCTGAATCGCGGCGGACATCAGCAACGGCAGTCGCTGAAAGTCGAGCGATGGCATCACCAGGCTCGGCAGCCCTGACGGTATCTTGCCGATCACCGAAACTTCAAGCCCCAGCAACACCGCCAGCGCCGTCAGCGCTACCAGGGCAACGAGCGAGGCTGGAACCGCTTTCGTGAATCGCGGCAGTATGAAGGCCGTCGCAATGGTCAAGGCGGATAAGGCGACGGCGGCCCATTTGATGTTGCCGCCCAGCAGATGCAACTGGCGGAGGATCGACAAAGGCTCCGAAGACGGCGGCTCCGCGCCCAGCATCGGGAACAACTGCTGAAGGATGATGATCACCCCAATGCCGGTCATGAACCCGGAGATGACGGGGTAGGGAACGTAGCGGATGTAGGCGCCGATCCGGAACAAGCCGAGAGCGATCTGTAACAGACCGGCGAGAACAACAATCGCCACAACGCCAGGAAGGTTCACCGCGCCGGAAGGAAGTGTGTTCGTCGCCACGATGCCGGCCACGACCAGCGTCATCGGCCCCGTCGGCCCGCTGATCTGCACAGGCGTGCCCCCAAATACCGCTGCGACGATGCCGATTGCGATAGCGCCGTAAAGGCCCGCCACTGGCCCCAGTCCCGAAGAGACGCCGAAGGCGAGCGCCAGCGGCAGCGCTACGACGCCAGCCGCCACGCCCCCGAAGATATCGCCGCGTACGACGTTCCAGGACGACCCGGGGGGTCGAGGATCATCGCTCACGCTCATGGCTTTGCGTACTCCATGATCTCCGGCCCGTCGGCGTTGCAAGCGTCACTTCGCCGGGTCGTACGGCAGCGCGGATTTGTGCGTGCAGAGCCGCAACTTGCCGTCGCTACACCGCCGGAACACCAACGTCTTCTCGACCGTGATCTCCTTGCCCTCATTGTTAGTCAGATAGAAGTTGCCCATCGTGATGGCGACGTCGCCATGGATCTGGATGCCGTTCTCCGCCGCGTTGTTGTCGTAGCGCACCTTCACCCAGCGCTTCAGCGCGAAGCCCGTATCCTCCGGAAACTTCGGGTTACCGGCGATGAAATAGGAGAGTGCGCCTTCCTTCGTGCTCCGGAAAGCGTTCGCGCCGAATGCAAGCGTAGGTTTGAAGAACACCGTGCCATCCTTGTAGTCGTAAAGGTCATCGATGAGCCGATCGGCAACCGCCCTGTATTCCCCGCCTTCGCTATAGACTTGACCGATCGTTATTAGGGCGTCGCACCAGGCCGACTGGGAGGCGTTGACATCATCCTCGGTGATCGGCCCATACTTCGGCTGGCCTGCACTTTCGTTCTCCATGTCCTTCTCCGTTTATTTTGGCAAGGTTGCTAATCTCCATTCATTCGCACCGTGATCCTGGCCAGGAAGCGACTCCAACGTCAAGCGTGAGCTAAGAGAGCCCTGCGCGAAACACGAAAAGAGCTGGCTACCCCCTAACGCTCCATTCCCGTCGCGCGAGCTGCTTCCGGTTCGCGCGCCCACAGATCTGGCCTCATTGCACGTCTCGACTGAGAATTGGACCGTTGCGCTGCTTTGACAAGCTCCCACTCTGACTTGCGCTCTCCAGACTGCAACACCGATTGACGTAACGCCGCCTTTCTCAAACCAAGTCGCCGGTAAAGACCGACCCGAAGAGTGCTGTAATCGCCCCTACCTCGGAAGCGACGATACTCAATGCTCTTCCATCCTCCAGTTGTGGCCGCTGAAACCGGTAACAATCGAGAGAATCTTTCGGCCAAACTCGGCGAATGACACCAATTCTCGCATTCAACGACTAAGTACATCAAATACTGTGGAAAATTTCACCTCAAACAGCGTGGTTCTCGCGTCAAACGACGGTCGAGGCCTTCTAACTGCACCTCGGAGTTATTTTAGAAGCGCGCTAATCATAATTGGATCCCACGAAAGAGCGTTAATTCCGCTACGATCGTCGTAGCGATTCCTAGGGAGCCCACAAAAGGGGTCAGTCAACAAATCTTGACTGAATTCAGCCGACTTTACAGTCATCATCTGATACGACTTGCGTGGCCAAACAGGGCCTAGGCGATTCTGTCAGATTTGTTGACTGACCCTTTTGCCCTAAATGCTTGGGTGACCTAGAGACTACCGTAAAGAGATATTATATCGAAACACTGGAGTTCCACGTTGGGCATGAATTGTTTAAAACAAAGTTATAGCCTTACGCTGGTCCCCTGCCCCGCATGAAACAAATTGGTACTTGTGCGAGTGACCGCGATAGGAAATCGCTTCGTCAGAGCTCGGTGAAAGCAAAAAATTAACCTAGTGGCCCGGGGGTGGACTTCAGGGATGGTTCACGCGGGCTGCAGTTTCCGACTGGACAATGAACGGCGGTATCATGATGGGGAACGGCCCTATGGAAAAGATGAATCCGTTCCCACGAGGGAACCATAATGTGACCCCTTGGTACATGTGGGCGTCCTGAGTTGCCTGAAGGTGTTTTTTGTCCTTCGCGGGCGCATTGCTCACCACGGTAGCACTGATGCATATGACGGTGATGAACTTCTTCATGCTTTGGGGTAACTAACTGAATCGCGGCAGTTAATGCTCTTTCTCGACGGCAAAGCAAGCATTTTATTTCTGCTGGGCATCGTCCACACTCGAGCGGTGGTTCAATCAGCCGGATCGAACTCGTGCGGGGGAGGAAGAAGAGGGTGGCGTCTTATCGATCGCACCCACCTTAAAAAGGTCTCGCTTGTCCCAAAGGAACTAACCTTGTTTTTGGATAGACGCGACCCCTCGTGACGCCCCCCATAGATGCCTTTAGCTGCACGGAATCTTCAGGCTTCAAGAATTTCCGAGTGTCGCACTAGTGCGGAATTTGCCTCCCCCCGGGTGAAAGGGAAGTCGAATCGCCTAATCGCCTTGGGAGAGTTACTAGGTAGGAGAGGATGCGCAACGGAACTCAGGGAAACGCACTGAATAGACCGTGTTCCTATCAAATGGTGTCAACGCCCATCTGCCCAGCCGGGTTCCGGTAAACCGTGGGCGTGAAGCCACTTTTTTCTGACCGATCAATGGAGCGCATCTGGTGAACGTCATCGCTCGCTGCGCCAATCCCCGCACTCGCTATCCTCAGGGGTGCGATCCCCTCACCGTGCATGTAAAGGAGTTGTGGCTATCCGTGGCGCTCAGTGATAGCGAAAGTGACAGCACGCCCGATACTTCATTGGTTGTTAGCTCGATACGCATACGGCTTGTGAGGCCGAGGCAAAGAACCAGGAACTCTCACAACCGCTATCGCTTTCCAAGTGAACGCGGGAGCGGCCGTTTTAGAGGGATGCGAAGGTTGTGACGGGAGTTCCTGGGGAGTGCAAGACATTTTTGAGTGTCTCAAGCAACTTTTCGATCGTAAATGGTTTGGCGAGAAACTCGCAAGCACCTGCCGCCATCACTGCTCCTTTTTGGACGTCAGTCCCGAAGCCGGTCACGACAATTATTTTCACCTTTATATTGAGGTCAAGCAAGGCCTCAGTAGTGGCAACTCCGCCCATGTCAGGCATCATCATATCGGTGATAACGGCCGCGATCTCATCTTGGCGCTCCTCATATATTGAGAGAGCTTGCGATCCACCGTCGGCGGTCACCACGCGATAACCGAAAGTTTCCAGGGTTTGCCGGATCACCTGCCGAATGGACGCCTCGTCATCGATAACCAGCACCAATTCATTGTCACCCCGCGGCATTTCTTTCTGCGGCATTTTGCCCAGATTGCTGCTGGCGCTGAAGTCCGCAGGCAAATAAAACTCGAAGGTACTGCCAATGCCCACCTCGCTCACCAGATTCATGAATCCACGATAACTCTCCACTATACCGGTGGCAGCGGAAAGACCTAATCCAGTTCCATTACCAACCTCCTTAGTAGTGAAGAAAGGATCAAAAATCTTCTCTCGAATATCGGGAGGGATGCCGGAGCCGGAGTCCGACACGGCAAACCGGACGTATGCTCCGGCAGCCCTGCCAGTGTGGGAGACGTCTCGCTCCTCCAGACGCACGTTTGTCGCGGAGATGCCCAATGTTCCGCCCTCCGCCATTGCATCTCTAGCATTTACCGCCAAGTTCAAAAGCACTTGGTGAATCTCCAGCGGATCGCCGAAGACCGACCAGACATTTGAACTCACATTGGTCACCAAGTGCATCTGTTTCAGAAATGTCTTCCCGATCGTTCTGGCGATTTCATTGACCACCACCCAGGGACTCATCCGAGTCCAATTCGATTCCGAACCTCGTGCGAAGGCCAAGACCCGGCGCACCATCTCGACTCCCCGCTTCGCACTGGTTTCAACCGTTTCGGCGAGCTCGCGATCCTTAGGATCCCGTAGGCGATCCAATAGGAGATCGGCACTCATCAGGATCGGCACTAGCATATTGTTCAAATCGTGAGCGATGCCCCCCGCCAGAGTCCCGATACTCTCTAAGCGCTGAACCCGCAGCACTTGCTCTTCGAACTTTTTTCGCCCGGTCACATCGGTATTAATGGATAAAACCGACTTTGGATTGTCTGAAGCGTCGCGGACGAGCGTCCAGCGAGTTTGAAAAGTCAATTCTCGGCCATCTTTCGTGAGCTTTTTCAGTTCACCTCGCCAGACCCCGTTGCGAATGAGTATTGCCCAGGCTTCTTTAATTGGGTCGACGTCCGGGTAGAGGAAATCTTCCGCTCGGCGGCCTAGCACTTCTATTGCTTCCCAACCATGGAGCCTGGTTGCGCAATTGTTCCAGTACATGATCCGACCTTGCAGGTCTTGGACGAAAATTGCATCTTCTGCTTGATCAAGCAGCATAGCCTGTTCGCGAATCTGCTCCTCTGCCAAATGCTGCTCTGTTACGTCTTGGTACATGACGACCGCGCCTGTCAAGTCGGCGCGACCAAGCGATGTCACTGTGACCCGATACCACTTGAATTTGCCTTGCTGGTGCACCGGGTGGGTCAGACTGTACGGCTGCCCGTCAACCTTTAATGCTTCGCGAATGCCCGCCGCCAGCCTCGGGCCCATGCCACCAAAGGCTCGACCCGCCAGTTCGCAATATTCGATGTAGTTTTGCCCGATTTGTACGGATGCGCAGGCTTCTTCGGGAAGCTCGAGAAATCGGCGCCAACTTTTGTTGATAAAAATTATTTCGCCGTTCCGGTCGATCACGGAGAGATGCGCTGGGATCGCATCCAGGGTCATTCGTTGCATTTGCACCGCCTGACGCAAATTTTCCTGAGCGGGCAGGAGAAGAAACGATTCACCCCCGGGAAAAAGAACCGTGTCCGCCTCGTCCGCCAATAATGACTGCAAAGCAGTCAAGGTTTTAGCCAGGCTTTGCACCAAGATCCGTATTTGATTCGGATGAACAGTTCTTTGCTCGATCACTTTCTACGTCTAGTCCTGTGTACTTGCTTATCCATAAAACGCTCATCGGTGTCCGGCAGATTTGGCCTCTTTTGGTAGACTCAAAGTGACCGTCTGTGAAAACATCACACCACCGCCTGCCGAATTTGATTTCCTTCTAGTTCTTCACGCGGGCAACCCTGCTAGGAGTCCCTGGCTGATCAAGAACGTCTTTCATGCAATTTATTGACCTCTGTGCACGAGCAAGCTCGAGGAGAACTGGCACGCTTCGAGCCAGCATTCTTCCGGTAACGTCTTGCGCTTGGGACGCCGTTTATTTTCACAGCCGGTTGGCGTTTTTCCAGCTCCCCGAATCCGAGAACGCAAATCCCATTCTCACGAATAGCCAAACGGCGCAGAATTCGGCTCGCGTCACGACGTATCCGCGGCTGGGCAGTATCCGGTTCAAGGTGGAAGAACAGAGCATCGATCAAGGTCGTTCTTTGATCATTAAGCGAATAGTAAATCCAGCGGCCTTCCTTCCTGGTATTAGCAAAGCCGGTCGCCCGAAGAACCAGAAGATGACCGGAGAGAGTCGATTGGGGGGTCTCCAATGCGTCTACCAATTCACACACGCACAGTTCCCCGTGCCGCAGAGCGGCGATAATCCGGACGCGCGTCGGTTCGATGATAGCTTCTCCAAGTGACGTAAAGCCACACATTTACGTTTGAGTGTATCGGCGTTAACCGATATATCAAGCGTAAATGTGTTTGACCTATGGTCTCAAGTTGTTCTTTTCACTCAATCATCAGAACGCCGTCTTTTTTTTGCGAACTTAACGTTTTAAGCATCAATAATTACAAAAGATTAATGTTTTTTTAATTTGACGGACCTGACGGAGAGGGACCGCGTCTGTGTACGTGCACCTCCCTTGAGCGAGACGGGCGCGAAATCCACCAGTATCCACAGCTAACGGAAGCTAGAGTCGCCAGGGCCATTGCCGCCTTTCCCAAGCCTAAGGCTTTTGCTCCGAACAGGTTCAGATAGACGGCTAGCATCGGTGATCCACAACAGCCGCTAAGAAAACAACCGCCAGCCATTAGCGCTTCCAAAAGTGTCACACCACCGACTGCTGCTCCCGCTGCAACGGTTCTTCCTTGACGAAAGAGGATGCTGCGACAGAGCGCCCAGGCCGTGAAGGCTGCAGCTAGCGCATAGGAAAAACCGTCGAAATAGTCTTGGCCGAGCCAGTAGGCGCCCAAGCCGAGCGGTCCCCCGAAAGGTGCGCTGGTGCCTAGGTCTATCCACGCGGAAGAAGCCGAGGCTGCGCAAGCGGCTACGTAAAGGCCGTGCGCGACGAAGCTTGCCAGAAAGACGACCACTGCAATCAACTTCGTCAAACTCACTGGCCTCGGATCTCCCGTCCAACAAAACTCAGACCCTTCTCGGTTCGACTCAAGACGCCCGCCACACAGAGCGTTCGTTCAAGCAGCGGAGCTTGGCCGCTCCACCGCACCGGTATTTTCCTGGTGCCTGGTTCCGTTAAACAGGTGAGGCCGCAATTGGCATACTCGCACTTGTCCACGAGCACGAAGCCTCGGCCTGGTATGACGGCGGCGACGACACCGATCAGCTGGACTGGGCCAAGGTGCTCATCGGATTCGCCGCCCAGTTCGTTAACGGTAAAAACGCGCTCTGGGGTTCTTTGTTGCCGCTGATCCTGCGCCGAAACGTCCCCAGTAACGGTGATTGCTAGTGTCAAGAATGCAGCCGGCCATTTGATATTTCGCGTCATGTTATTTTGCTTAAGGGGCGAAAACGTTCGTGAGCGGAATCAAGTACAGGCTAGCTGCATTAAACAGCCCACCAGCGATATCGACGGCCTTTTCTAGCTGTCTCCTGGATAGCGCTTGACATCTGTAATCGTGGTCGGCGGCTCCTTCGCTACTTCTATTTTCTAAGAGTGATAGTTAAAACGCTTTTACCACCGCGCTTATTTAAATTCCGCTTGACTGGCCCAAATACACTACAGTATTTGCTAATACATATATATCGTTGCACAATGCCCAATAATTCTGAAGAAAACTTTCAAAATTTTGCGGCGAGTATGTATAATTTCATTCTTTACATTGCGGGTAATTTGCCAAACTCCGCTCAAGCGGTCTTGAATTTGAAAGCGCTTTGCACCGATCACTTCTCGGACAATTGCGAGGTTGAGATAGTAGATCTCCTGCGCGATCCGGAGCGCGGACTAGCTGACGGAATACTGGTTACCCCAACCCTCGTAAAGCTTGAACCGTCCCCAAAACAAACCATCATGGGTAACCTGACCGACATTCCAATGGTGCTGCGTTCCATCAGTTGGACCGGTCCAGCAAATGGGGAGAGTGAAGCAGCGGAGAAATGAGCGCTTTTTACGAAAACTCGCCAGGCGAAGTCTCTAAAGCGCCGACTGGCATTGAAGGCTTTGACCAGATCACCCGAGGGGGTCTTCCTCGCAATGGCGTTACTCTCGTGACAGGAGGATCAGGTTCGGAAAAACGGTATTTTGCCTGCAGACGCTAATCAATGGGGCGAGGCTCTGCGACGAGCGCGGCCTTTTCATTGCGTTTGAGGAGAACTCGCGACAGCTGCTTGCCAATGCCGAGAGCTTTGGATGGTCTTTGGAGAAATTAACAAACCAAAAGCTTTTCTTTCTGGATGCTATGCCTGCCGTTGATGCAGTTGCGATCGGCCAGCTTGATCTTTCAGGAATGCTGGCAGTCTTGTCCGCAAAAATTGAGGCGACGAAAGTGCGACGGATTGTTTTTGATTCCCTGGATGTTCTTTTGAATTTGCTTCCTGATCTGCAGGCAGAACGACGCGAAATCAATCGATTGCATTCGTGGCTGCTGACCCACAAGTTGACTACGATAGTCACCGCGAAACTTTCTCAGCTGGAGATTCCCACGCGGTCGGAGGCCGGACTTCTGCAATTCTTTCCTTTTATAGTGGATTGCGTCGTCGCGCTAACGCATGTCGTCGAGAATGAATTTTCGAGGCGGCGGGTGCGAGTCATTAAGTATCGCGGGACGAGCTTTTCTGAGAATGAAACTCCCTTCGATATTGGCAGCCAAGGTCTCGAGGTGGCAACGGTGGAACCATCAATGAAATCTGTTCCCGTCTCAACCGAGAGAGTTTCTACCGGGATCCCACAGTTGGATCAGATGCTTTTTGGGGGGCTTATGCGCGGATCGACCACGATGATAACGGGCAGCCCTGGAACAGCCAAGACGACGTTAGCCGGCGCATTTGCGGAGGCCGCTGGGAAACGGGGTGAACGGGTAACGTACATTGCCTTGATGAGTCCGGCGAGGAAATCGTTCGAAACCTTTCATCGGTGAATATTCACCTAGAGAAACACGTTGAGGACGGGCTCTTACACCTTCACAATGAGTACGTGGGATCCCGGTTCGCGGAAGAGCACTTTCAGCGCATTAAAACGCTCGTTCAGCGCGAAAGAGCAACGTGCCTAGTCGTGGATCCTTTTACCGCCTTCTCCGATGCCGGAGACTTGAGTAGCACTCAAGCGGTTGCGGCGCGGTTGGTTCGATGGGTAAAAAGCCAGGGCATCACCTTAGTTTGTACCAGTCTGCCCATGCCTAGCGACTCAGGACTCGGGAACCACCTTGAATATTACGAGTGTTTCCGACACTTGGATTTATATCACCTTTTTTGACGGCGGAGAGCGGAACCGGGGTCTGACGATCATCAAATCTCGGGGCACAAACCACTCTAACCAGGTTCGCGAGTTAGTGCTTTCCTCCTCGGGAATTACCCTCGCGTCACCTTACACCGCGGAGGGCACGGTGCTCATGGGCACCATGCGGTGGCAAAAGGAGTTAGCCGAAGCCGAAGCGCGGACCCAATTAAGCGCAGAATTCGAGCGTAGAAATGCGGCGCTTGATGAAGAGTTGGCAGACTTGGACATCCGCGTGCAAACGCTTCAACGCGATATTGCAGCCAAACGACTGGCGCAAGGTTCGATCAAGAGCGCGGAGCAGAATCGGCTTCACGCAGATAAACTTCGGTACTCCGAAATGCTCGACTTGCGCCAAGCGGGCGAACTTGACGCTGCGGTGCCGACGGAGCTTCCGCCTCCCAAGGAACCGACTGGGGAGAGCTGTCCCTGAGGAGGCGGATGAACAGAGCGTGCCTTGTCGGATTCGCGGCAGCGACGATGAGGTTGGCCGCCACCGCCTTGGTTGGCGGATGATCGGCTTGAAATCGGATCGACGAGTCGTCGTTGCTTACGGGTTCGACAGCACACACATGCGCTCGAATATGACCACATCGATTTCCGTATTCAATAACGGCTCTTCAAGTGACGCGAAGCGTCTATTGAAGAGCTTTCTAGCCCGCAATGAGCTAGTCGCTCCGCGATTCGGGCGATTTTTACGAGGTCGCGTAAGTTTTCGGCCTCCGGGCCGACTAAATATTAATGCTCTTTTCCTCTGGCAATCGCGATCCGTGGAACTGGATCACAGGGAAGCTATTGAATCTGGTGTGGACCATTACGCCCGATTGCAGAGAAATCACGCGGCTGTCCTCGGAAGGGCGTGATCGTCTGCTGCCTCTTGGCGCGCGGCTGCAGGTTGGCCTTCACCGCCGCTTCTGCAAGTGGTGCGCTCGCTACGCGAGGCAACTCGACTTTTTACATAAGGCGAGTCGCCTCTCGCGGCGCAGGGATCAGCTCAGCGGACCGTCTCTCAGTACCGATGCCAAGTCGCGAATGAAAAGCACTCTGAAGACAGTCGCCACGAGAGAATCGCGACAGGCGCCGGCTCGCAACTCACTCGAATGACCAATCGCTCGAATTATCCTTGGAGGGCGGCCTTACGATCAAAAAGGAAGAGCCGAGGATTCTGCTTCGAACTCGGGCTATGGACTCACGTCCTTGAATAGTCAGTACGCCTATTTCCGATCCCGAGAGACAAATCGCCCTTTTTATACTGGATTCGTATTCGTTTCTCCATCGGGTGAGCCAAACGTAATCCACAAAGATGCAACTCGCCCCAGCGCCAGTCCAGACGATCAGCAACAGGACGGTTTGCGGGAGATAATAGGAAAGGCAGACAGCAACAGTTAAGTAGGGTGAAGCCCGCATAGGGGCTCCACCTCACCTGAGCATCCCACCGTTATAGTTGAGGTTCTCAGTCTTGGTTATTTCCAAAATCATCGACAAGCTCGAGGCCAAAGGTTGGAAGGTATGCCGGACGGATGCCGAGGACACCCGGGCAATTCGTGCGAACCTTTCAAAGATTTGGGATTATGCGCTAAGTATTCGATCAGGGGGGCGAAGAGCCCACGAAGCAAGCGTAACGCCGGCGAAGCTGAGGGTAACGATGACATGCCATGCGGCGTCACCGCAGGCGGCGTGGGAGATGGCCGCCCCTGTGAGATAAAAAAAGACGCCTGCGTAGGCCCACTCCTTGAGCCGGGGAAAGCGCGGCGCGAGCAGAGCTACGGCTCCAAGTACCTTCCAGACCCCGAGAATCGACACGAAGTAGACCGGGTAGCCAAGATGCACCATTCCCTCCACCGTATCTTTCTGGCGCACCAACTCAGCCACGCCTCCTGACAGAAGTATAAATGCGATGATTATGGTGGTCGTCCAATAGCCGATCATTTTCATTATGGTCTCCTCGGTTATTGATTTCAAATGTCGCCCTTAGAGCGCTTGAAAAGGTATTCACGTAATGCCGGATCATCCGTCAGGCCAGCAGCACGAATGAACGCTTTTCGCGTTTCGTCCTTCCGGTCCAGCATGTGCAACAAATGCCCGCGTGCAGCCCAATAGGGTTGGTAGTTGATGACTCGACCAGCGGGTATCTCATCGAGACAGGCAAGTCCCTTGTCTGCTTGACCTGCGTGAGCAAGGGCGACCGAGCGACCGACAAGTAAACCGATTCCGGGAGCAATCTGTGCCAAGCCTTCGTAAAGCAGTGCTATCTCTTTCCAATCGATAAATCCGCTGGTGGCTCGGCTGGCGTGAATAGACTGAATAGCCGCCTCCAATTGGTAACGTCCCAAGCTCTTGACATTCGCTGCAGCCCACAGGTGTGTTTCCGCCTCTGCGATCATCGATTGCGACCAGAGAGCCGGGTTCTGTTTGTCGAGAGGTATGAACTCGCCGGCGTCTGTGTACCTCGCCGCACCTCGAGCTTCACAATGCAGCATGAGCGCGAGCAACCCATGAGCCTCGGCTTCGGTCGGCATCAATTGAACCAATGTCCGTCCCAGGGCGAGGGCTTCCCTGGCAAGGGCATGATTGGTTGAGCCGACTTCATTCAAGCTATCCCAGCCCGCTGTGTAGGCGGAATAGATGGCGTCCAAAGCAAAAGGAATTCGTTCGTTCCACTCGGGTGGTTCCGGCACCCGGAACGGGATGTTCGAGTGACGAATTTTCCCCTTTGCTCGCACAAGCCGCTGACTCATAGCGGCAGGCGAAATGAGAAAGGCTGACGCAATCTTTGCGGCATCAATCCCCAGAACCGCTTGCAGCATTAGCGGGGTACGTGCAGCCGCTTCGATTGAGGGATGCGCGCAGACGAAAAGAAGTTTGAGTCTTTCGTCAGGGAAATGTTCATGTGCAACCGCAATAGTCTCTGCCTCCTCGGCAATTTGCTGAAGAATTTTTTCAGAATTCTGCCTGACTTGTTTGTGGCGCGCGGCATCAATCATCCGGTTGCGTGCAACATGCAGCAACCATGCTTCCGGTTTTTTTGGAACGCCGTCCACGGGCCATTTCTCCAGCGCGGCGACGAATGCTTCGCTTAACGCATCCTCAGCGCCAGAGAGATCGCCCGAGCGGGACGCGATATAGGCGATGAGTTGGCCGTACGAATTCCGCGCGATGGCTTCAATTGCAGCCTGCGCTGTTGGTTCGCTCATTTTCTTGCGTGAATTTATTAAGAATATCCCATCACCGGACGGACCTCGACGCAGGAATAATTGGCCGCAGGATGACGCGCCGCCCATTCTAAGGCTGCATCTAGATCTGGCACATCAATGATGACAAAGCCACCTATGAATTCCTTTGACTCAGCATAGGGGCCATCGTGGACTTGTCGTTTTCCGTCGCGCACAGAGACTATGGTAGCGCTCGGCTGCAATCCCGCCCCTCCGACGATTACACCTGCAGCCCGCAGGGCCTCACCGTAAGCCATTCCGGCCGCTTTTTGGGCCCGGTCTTTGTGTTTGTCAGCGAATTCCTCCGAATCGTGAACGAGTAGTACGTATTTCATGGTGTTGGATTTAGACGTTGTTTTGGTGGTTGTTTTATCGGGGAAAGGTTTCCCTGTTTCATGAAGATGACGTTCGAACACGACGCAGTTCGACATCTGGACAAATAATTTGTCGGCGCAGAGGTCAACCATCGCTTTTTTGATGGCGAATTTGGCGATAACCGGGATGTACGCCAGGAACGAGCTTCCGGTCCTCGGCAATTTTGGTGAGTAGTTCCAGCAATATTTCCTGCTCTTTACAGTTCAGAGAATGACAGATCACTTCCTTGTGCTCCTGGGCAACACGTGACACCGCTGCGAGCTTCGCTTTTCCACGGGATGTAAGATGAATCTCAAATATTCGCCGGTCACCCGTGCCTGTCCGGCGTTGCACCAGTTTCGAGCGCTCCATGGCGTCTATGACCGCAACCAAACGGCTCGGATACATGCCTAACATTTTGGCGAGTGCTTGCTGACTTATGCCACTGGACATGGCAAGGATACGCAATATTCCGGCCTCTGCCGGAGCCAGCTTCAGCGGTTTGAGCCTTTCGGCAAACAGTTCACCAGCATGAGCGCCAATCTGCGCCAGCAGAAAGGCGATGCCTGGTTGCCTCGGATTGGAATTGCGTGGTCTTGACATGGGATGAATAATGATTACAATTTGTAACGATTATAAACAATAACTAACTCTGATTGACCGACGACGATGAACTCACCTGACCTCGATTCTAACGCTAATTCTGCCCGGCATGCCAGCCCCCCTCTTGGAATCGTGGCCCTAGTGTACCTGGGGTTATTCCTTGCCGGTCTCTTTCCGGTAACCACGTTTGGCGGCTTGCCGCATTTCCCCGGCCCCTGGGAATCTCCCGACGTGATTGCCGCCTTCTTCGCC
The DNA here is from genome assembly GCA_963808535.1 of uncultured Verrucomicrobiae bacterium. Classification (GTDB taxonomy): domain Bacteria; phylum Verrucomicrobiota; class Verrucomicrobiia; order Chthoniobacterales; family JAFAMB01; genus JAFAMB01. The sequence continues at coordinate 117,296 of CAWEGF010000012.1, forward strand.
GCGCGACCGCAATCGGCGGTCATTTGTGCCTTCCTGCAATTTTCGTCGGCGATTCCGTTGGGAATATTCACGGCCTCCGCCGTCAGCAGATTGCAATTCTTGGGCGTGAGGGCAGCCGGTGCGCACATTGCGGCGTTTGGCGGATGGATGACGGCCTTTAATATCGCCGCGTCATCTTGCGTGCTTTGGGCGATGACTCATCCGGGCGTGGTCAAAGACACCTCGCTACTAAACGCCTTGTACTACCTTGCCTATGCCTTGGGCGGGCCGGGATTTTCGGTGCCATTCGGTTTGCTTCTGGCGGGCATTTGCATACCTGCCGCCTTCATGCGCCTGTTGCCCGGATGGCTTATTGTTGTGGGTCTGGTTTTGGCGGTCATGGGCGAGTCAAGCGCGCTAACTCTCATGTTCCCTCAGGCACTACCACTTATACCCCTCACGAGGTTTCCTGGATTCGTCTGGCTGATCGTCGCGGGTTTCGTAATGCCTCGGACCAGCAGGAGGCGATCTGGGACTGTCCAGCATGAGTCGAAGACATGACAAGACACCTCGAAAAACGGCGCCGAAAAGGGACGGGCATCTTTACACATAAGCCGAGCGGACAGGGTGGGCGTCGACCGAATCCGAGCTCTGAAGCTATTTCTAAAATAGCGATTTTACCTCTGCAACTCGAGTAAATTCGGTCTAACTCGGAACTATTCATTTAAATTTATTGGACACACTTTTGGACACCATAAAAGCGTCGTAGCGACACAGGTAGTATTCGACCCCGTCCAATTCGGGAGCGGATTGGCCGCACAATTCAAGCCGGAATCAGACCGGACTCGCGATAGCTGGCGATCAGCGCGTCGAAGAGGCTCAAGTCCGCACGGCTCCGGGCCATAAGTTGCGCCCCGGCCACGGCTGCGAAGATCGCACAAGCCTTGGTCTCACACTTGCTTTTGGAACCCGTGGACAGTGCCAGCATCCTAGCGAGCCAGGCGATATTGACGTCGGCAAAGGCCAGCACCTCCGCCTTCACCGTGTCCGGCAGATCATCGGACTCGGCCGCCATGAAGCTGTGCATGCACATCCGATTTTCCTGCTCGAGGGAGCGGCGAAAAAGTCCGGGATAGGCCTTGAGGGCCTTTTTCGGGTCTTTGGTCGACGCCGATAGCGCTTCAAGAACCGCCGCCGTGTCCTCCCAATAGCGTTTTGCCACCGCCGCACCCAGGGCGGCCTTGCTGGGGAAGTGGTGGTAGATGCTCGCCGCCTTGATTCCGACCTCAGCCCCGATGTCCCGGAAGTTCAGTCCGGCATAGCCGTGGGCCTGGGCCATCCGCCGTGCCGCTTCAAGGATCGCTTCTTTCGCATTTCCGCTCACCTGTTGTACCTCTGGTTTCCCTACCGACTGATAGATAGCCTTTGACAAAGGGAAAGTAAAGGGCGATTACCTAGGCCTAGACTACCAACTGATAGGTAGATAGCAAAAAAAAAACCAACCCAAAATATGAAAAGCAAAATCATTCACATGGACGCCACTCACCTGGCCGAGCTCATTGCGAAACGGGAGGTTTCGCCGGTCGAGGTGGTGCAAGCCCATCTCGATCGTATTGCCGAAACTAATCCCCAGGTAAACGCCATCGTCGCGCTGGCTGATGGCGCAATGGACGCCGCCAGAAAAGCCGAGGCGTCGGTGATGGCGGGTGAGCAAGTCGGCCCTCTCCACGGCGTCCCGTTTACGGTCAAGGATGGTATTGACGCAGCGGGAGTGCTCACCCAGCGGGGTTCCCCGATCTTCAAGGGGCGCGTGGCCAAAACGGACGCCACCGTTGTGGCCAGACTCAAGGCGGCAGGCGGCATCCTCATCGCCAAAACGAATCCACCGGAATTTTCCTATTCCATCGAAACGGACAACCTCTTGACCGGCCAAACGAACAACCCTTGGAACCTCGACTATACCCCGGGCGGATCAAGCGGTGGTGAATCCGCCGCCATTGCCGCGGGGATGTCGCCGCTAGGCGTGGGCAGTGATCTCTCCATTTCCGTGCGCGGCCCGGCTGGGCACACCGGTATCGTCGGGTTTAAACCCACTCACGGCCGGGTGCCGATGACGGGGCACTGGCCCCGGGTACCTCGCCGTTTCTGGCACATCGGGCCGATGGCGCGCACTGTTCGTGATGTGGCGCGGGCCTATTCCTTGCTGGCGGGCCCTGATGGCGCCGACGGCTTTTCCATCGCTCCGCTGGGCGTGGATGCGGGCGTCGGCGCGTCGCCGAAACGTCCTCTTCGCGTGGGCTGGCTGGCCTCATCGGGCTTCTTCGGACCGATCGACCCCGAGGTCGTTGCGACGGTCAAGGCGGCGGCCCAAGCGCTGAGCGGTGCCGGTTGCGAGGTTGAAGAAGTTAGCTTGCCCGTGCTGAAGGAGACCGATGGCGTCGGCATCTTGTGGAAGCTTCAGGAAATGGAATCGAAACCGGAATTCGAGAAAATCACCGCTGGTCACGAGACCGAGGTATTCCGCCACGTCAAATTGATCTTTGACACACCCGCCACGTCGATCGCCGACTTCGTCGCTGCCGAGCAGGCCGTGGAGCACCTTCGTGACAGCTTCGCCGTCTACTTCCAGCGTTACGATGCGCTGCTCTGTCCGGTGACCCCGTTCCCCGCGACGAAGCATGGGCTCGATGACGTGGTGGTCGACGGCCAAACCGTATCAGCCTTCCATGTGATGGCGGCGACTGCGCCCTTCAGCTTGACCGGCCTGCCTGCCTTGTCGATGCGGTTTGGAACAAACCATGCCGGTCTTCCGATCGGCGTACAAATCGTGTCCTCCTGGTTGGCGGAATCGACCGTGCTTGCTGTCGCCTCGCGCCTGGAGAGAGTGAGCCCGGTCCGCGGCCTTCACCCCGTCCTATAAAGAAGCTCAATATAACCTGATGGTTCCTATAATGTTCGGAATGAGGTCGCGGGTTTGACTGTCGGCGCCGCAGGAGCCGTATTGGGTGGAGTAGTCGGCACCGTAGATGGAGGTGCTATTGGGACGATGATTACCGGGCCCCTTGGCACCACAGTTGGAGCGGTCGTGGGAGTGGTGGTCGGAGGAGGAATTGCTGCGGTTGGTGAAATAGCAGAACATCGAAAATAATTCCTTGGCTGCTTGAAAGGGTGTCGAAACGACTTCATTAAAAGAATTTACGAAGGAACGCAGCCGCTTCATCCGAAATGCCGACAATCTTGTTCGTGGCCTGACGATAGAATTTGAAATTGAGTTCGGTCTCGGGTTTGCCATCGTTCCAGTCGGAGAAAAACTTAAGCTCGCTCCTCCCCAGGCGCCGCCTGGCAACCGTAGTGCGTCGGATGGTGATGCTCACGCGTGGCGTTTGCCGGGTAATTCCGCGTTTCTTTGCCATCGCCTTGGCCGAGGTGACGACGCCGCTCGCGACGAGGCCTGACCCCCCTTCGTTTTCACTCGCGAAGACGAAGATCGTATCACCCCGGGGGCGATGTGCTTACCGCCATACATGGTCTTCTGCGCGGTGAACGCTAGCGTCTCCGCCCGCGGATCGCTAACCTCGGCTTTGATTGCGAACATATGCACCTTATTAGCACCTTACCGAACGCAAGCGAGCAGAAGAAACCTTAGTTGAGAGCGAGGTTCGATTCAGGATGTCTACTTCAGAAACCACACAATGGCGGTCCCATTCCATTGCAGCTGGTGCTTGACGGGGCCGATACAAATTCTGCATCCGAAATTCAAGGTGCGGTGCAGGCATCGTGCGTCTGATTCTACAACTATTTACCGCAACCTTAATTTCAAGCTCTCTCAGCCGAGAATGGGAAAGCGGCACTTTGTTTCAACTACAAGTCACACCGATGCGGAAGTCCGCGATTATTATTGGTAAGATTTTGCCGTACCTTTTCATCGCCTTGGTCGTCGAGTTGCTGTTATTCGCCCTGGGACAGGGTCATTTTCACACGAAGTTCCGCAACCGAGCCCTTTTGCTCGCCCTAAGCCTGGTTTTTCTGCTGAGCACATCCGGACTGGGCGCCTTGATTTCCAGCTTTTCCAGAACGCAAACCCAAGCCATTCAATTTTCAGTTTTCTTTTTGCTTCCGGTCTTTCTATTATCTGGAGCTTTTGCGCCCGGTGTCGCAACTACCTTTCGGTGTCAGGCTCTTTTCATACGCCTTCCCACTGACCTATTTCTGTCATGCTTGCCGAGAGAAATTAACATTTATTCCGGTGGCATAGTTAGCGTGACTTCGGACCTGCTCCTTCTAGGTTTTGGCGTGCTTGTGACCTGTTCGATTGCGGCGTACCGATTACGCCAGTCGGAGGAATAAAGATCTCGGTCTTTGGAAGAATCACTCGATTTTTGCCGAAAACGACTCAATTCCCTGCACTGGGCTTGACCCAGCTCTTTGGGGCCCTTCATCAGGGGGGTCGCGTCTATACAAAAGACATTACTTCAGGAGGGCTGCGTCTATATAAAGGACAAGGAAATAAGTTATTCGTCTAACGATACCTGCCGGGGCCCAAGAGCTGCGGGGATGAGCCAACCGCGAATTCTGCCGATGAAAACAGCGGTCTGGCGTGCACCGCCGCGACCAAATAGCAGTTCTTTTCAGGCATTTGTGTTTTGTATAGACGCGACCCTTTTCCTGAAGGCCGCGAGGAACCGAAACGCCGTGGTATGTGGACGCATCCGTATAGAAGCGCACATATGGGACCCAGACATAAAAGTTAAATTAGCAGGCTGACAAATCTCCACTCTTTGAGTTCTCGCGGGTTCGAAACGCGTCCTCCAACGTTCCGTCACTTTGATTTGAGAAATCTGCGTGTCTCCTGGCGGTAGCCGACTGCCTCGTAGAAAGCGTGAGCATCTGCGCGATGATCGCCGCTAGTAATCTCCACGCGCACACAACCATGGGCCCATGCAAATTCCTCGGCCGCAGTAACCAATTTCTGGCCGATACCGCAGCGTCTAAACCGAGAGCTCACCACCAATGCAGTGATGCGACCGAGATTGCCCTCAACGTGAAACAAAGGAATGACGTGAAAAGACAAAAAGCCTCCGATCTCGCCGGCACAGTCTGCAATGAACACGACGTCCTCGGCGCCAGAGGCGAGTTGCGCGAGACGCTCTCTAACGAACTGTTCTGTCGCCGAGTAACCGAGCTCGGTCATCAGGTTTGGAAATCCCGGCGCGTCGCCTACAAGCGCCTGGCGAATGATGATCGCACCGGGTGTTGCCATAATACGAGTTTCTGGACGATTATGGTGCACGACATCTGGGAGAACACAAGATTCCTTGATGATACCAGGACCGCCATGACTTTGCCGGAGACACGGCGAGACCCAGAGATCGTAAGCTTCGGCGTCGACGCTGATAGACTTGGTCGACTCCGCACCAATGGAACGTTAGTTTGACCCGAAGCGACCAAGCGCTTTTTTCGAATTTTCACGGCGCCGATCCGCAACAAGAACACCCGGACCGCGTACTGCCGCCCGAAATCCAATCGCTTCTCGTTAACTCCCAAATCTCATGCGCAGAATAGGATGGATCGACAAATTTCGCAGGCCGAACGTCAATCAGGCGCGCACCCGTTTTCTCCTTGATTCGACGGGACCGCTGATTCCCAACGGCGTTTGTAAAAACGAGCTGCTCAAAGCCGAGACCCTTAAAGGCGAATTCCATTACCGGTTTAACTGCTTCGGTCATCAATCCTCGACCCCAATACTTTCGGGCGAGCCAAAATCCTCGGTTCTCGGGAGTGCCTGGTCGCCAAAGCTCTAAACAGCCGATGACTTCGGTTGGTCTCTCATTCAAAAATAACCCCCAACTCCACCGACTGATCCCCTGCGGAGGAAGGAGCACGTTTTGAAAGAATTCACTGACACCGTTCCTTGGATACGGCCATGGCACGACTGCGGACAGGTGTCGAATCACCTCATAGTCTATGAAATGCGTTTCATAGGAAGGAATATCGTCGAGCGAAAGGGGCTTCAGAATCAATCGCTCGGTTTTAAAACCTGGAACTGAGACCATAGGGAGTTCAAGCTTTGTTCCTAGCGACACTTTCGTCGATTAGTGTGTTTTTACCAGATCCTTACCGCTATCCTTGTTAGCCCACAGAAGCATATACTTGCTGGTAAATGACACTGGCTTTTGAACAAGGTCGGCTTCAAGGCGCGCCAGGCCCTGTTGATAGATTTCTTCAGACAGAGAGCGCAAACAGGAAAAGACTTTTGCCCGGTAGGGTCCAGAATCTGTCAGGGAGCCTCGAGATGCCACCTCGAGCGCGCTTAGCCGAACAAAGCCTGCTTCACGGAGTTCGGCCCGCAGCGTCTCGACAGGGGGATAGCGGGCCAATTCGCCTCGAACCGTTTCAGGCCAATAAATCGAGAGAGGCTCACGGAATCGGATGATATCTTCGGAATCGGTTGCCAGGCACAGCATACCGTCTGGCTTAATCACGCGATGGGCTTCTTTGAAAACTCCGCAACGGTTATTGAGGTGGTGGATGACATCCACGCAGAACGACAGATCAAACTGCGCATCGCCTAAACCGGTGCGGTCGGCCTCCGCGTATACCCAGTGAAGGCGACGAGAAACGCCGATTCGTGCTTGTGCCAACATAGCAGCCGATGGATCGAGGCCCCAGCCGGCACAGCCCGTTCTTTCAGAAATGGCGCGGATGTAATTTCCCGTGCCGCATCCCAGCTCCAAAACGCGGGAATCGGCTTGGACGCCCCTATAAGCGATCAAGGCATCCAACAATTGCGGATGGACGGTCCGCCAACGCGCGTAACCGGATGCCATTGTTTCGTCGTAAATAGCCATGCCGATCTCCAACAGAAAATTCCGTCTGGATCATTTAGAATCAACTCCACAGTTTTCTCAAAAGCTTCGGATCATCGGACAGCAGAAGTGTCGTATTTTTAGATTTTGGAGGGCCAAGGACACATAATACAGGCACAGAAGTACACAGTTTTCAGACACGCGGACCACCAGCCCCAAGGAGAGTGGATGGAAATCATCATTCGCGAGTATCAATCTAGTGACCTTACTGCCCTCCTTCAGTTATTTCGCGATTCCGTCCGCTCGATAGCGCGGCGAGACTACAGCGAACGCCAGATTCTTGCCTGGGCACCAGACTTTATTGATCCGGAAGTATTCGGGCGACGCCGCGCGGACAAATCTACGTGGATCGCTGAAATCAACGGAACGATTGCCGGGTTCGTAGATCTCGAGCCTGATGGGCACATCGATATGCTCTATGTTCATGCTGAGCACCAGGCTAAAGGTGTCGCACGCGCTTTACTTGCACATATCGAGAACGTCGCAATCCGTCTCGGCCTTGATCGGCTTTACACCGAAGCCAGCATTACCGCGCGCACCGCATTCGAACACAGAGGGTTCCTGGTTGTCGCCACGCAAACCGTTTTACTCCGAGGCGAGACGTTCACCAACTATCGGATGGAAAGGCAAATCGCTTCGGCCAGCCAAACTGAATGACCTGGACACCGAGGCATCACTCATGAACCGCAGCGTGGCTTTGAGTTGAGCGATTCCGCCGACAAGAATTGGCTCAGACCGTCCGGTTGATACTTTTGGAAGGCGGGTATCCGTCTCCAGATTCTTTGGAGGAGGAATAACGTTCCGGGTACGGCTGAAAAAAAAGTTATTCACAGTTGAGCAGGAGTCATTCCAGCTCATACTTCACTCTCAATAATTGCAGTTTTGGTTTTTCGTAAAAGCAGCCGGCCACCGGGCGGGAGTCATCCACTTCCACCCAGATGGTCGGCGCCGGCCACCTGGAGACTAGGGACGGCCGTTAAGGTTCGTACCAAGCTCTCGGGCTGGACGTCGGCTGATCTCTCCATATTAAAATCGATCGGTCGAATTGTTGAGCGACTGCCGAGCAAAAACTAAATAGCGAGGAACCACATGTCCGGCCGTTGCGTAACACCTCGCACCAACCACCTCAAACCCGGGACATCAGTCCAGCAACACTTGAGCCTGGGCGTCGGTTTAATCCTCGGAGAACGGATTCCGAGTCGCAGTCGATCTGGGCAAGGCTACCCGGATCTCTTACCATGCCCCGGCATTGTGACTGCGAGTTTGGGACCGCTCCAAACCGGTTCTGCACTGTTGCCGGGTTGAGCCCTTGGAAAAAATTGGTACCGCCCCAGGAAGGCTGAGGGCTGCTGTCCAGAGTCTGGACGCTCTATCGGCCAGATCCGGAAAAAGCCGAATCACCGCGCCGGGTAACCCCGCGTACCGGGTGACCATAGATTCCGGCCAATATCTCCCTACAGCGTCCAGAAGTGCTATTTCATGATCATGCGTTCAGCACGCACCGTTCTGAATACCGCTCTCCAGAAGTATCGCCCTGGCGAACTGACCTCATCCCGGTTGGCGGCATCGGCCAACTCAAATCGGCCCTACGGCTGACGATCGATTACCGCCTCGTGATTCAGAAGCTCTCGGACGCTGAGATTGTCACCAGTTACACCACTGGCTTAAATGCGTGCAGGTAAAGGAACATCCAGAGCCGGAAGTTTGCGTAACGTTCAGCCCGCGCTTTGAAGGAATCTGGTTTAAATCAAAGAAGCGGCTCCCGGATTTATAGGGCAAAAAGCCTGCCAATTCAGAACTCCGAAACAAGTACGCTCTGAGCCTGTACAGCTGGGTGAAGAAATACGTCCAATACGGAGCCAAAACAATTCCACTCGAGGAGTCCGCCGTCTTTTCGGTCTGGGGTCCATGAAGGGACGCCAGATCGAACGTCCTAACAAGGCGGAAGAGGTGTCCGATGGCCCAATGGTCGCACGTCCCAGTTGCTACTCTGACTCTTGCGCAGCCATAGATGCCAGCTTCATCTGGTGACCCTCATCGTACAGGGTCACATCTAAATATTCAACATCGCGCGAGCGACGATCCGCGCTCCGGAGCGTAAGGCGGGACGCCTTACCTACTAGGCCAGCCGTCCCGGCTTGCACTTCGTGCCTGGCTAGGATCAGCCTAAACGCCATTCGCCAATCCCTACCACGCACACTAAAACAGATCGCCACTGTATCGCTTCGGCTAGAGGCTGAACATTCCTGACGCTTGCGCCCCGGCCGATAAACAGCACCCCGAAAGCAGCGGCAATACAAGCCGCGCCAGAAAGAAAAAACGCGAGATCGTAACTTCCATCGATGCTCCGGATGAACCCGGCCAGATAAGCGATGGTAGCAGCGCCGACTTGGTGCGCGGCAACCACCCATCCAAACATGAGACCCACATTACGAGTCCTTCAGGGGGTCGCGTCTATAGGGCCTGTTGCCGAAATAATGTCAAAAAATGTAGCTATAACAGTTACTTATCTGGTAAAATCGCGCTTCAATATGATGGGGAGCCGAGATCGGCAAAAACAGCTTTGGAGTTACCGCGTCAACCTGGATAAACGAGTGCGGAGCGATCATCCGCTGCGCAAATTCAATGAGTTGCTCAAGCTTGATTTCGTCCGGGAGGAAGTAGCGAACTGCTACGGAACCAAAGGCAATGTTTCCGAAGATCCAGCGGTGATCCTCAAAATGATGCTGCTGTTGTTTCTAGACAACGTGCGCAGCGAGCGCGAACTAATGCGGATCATCCCAGAACGGCTCGATTACATGTGGTTTCTGGGGTACGGCTTGGACGATGTGATTCCCAATCACAGCGTCTTGAGCAAAGCGAGGAAACGATGGGGTCAAGAGGTGTTCGTTTCCCTCTTCAGTCGGGTGGTGGCACAGTGTGTGAGCGCCGGACTGGTGGAGGGCAGCAAGATTCACCTCGACAGTAGCTTGGTCGACGCTGATGCGTCGCTCAACTCGATCCGCGAGTTGGATGCCGCCAGCCTGGCTCAGATCCGAGAGGCTTGTCTTGAAGAAACTCACAAGCTCGACGAAGTCGAGCACCCCAAGAGCCAAACCGATGAGGATCAAAAACCCAATCCCCCCAGACCAGACTCTCCAAAGACCACGAACGAAAAGTTTCAAAGCAGCACTGATCCGGAAGCCACCCTCACGCGGCAGCAGGGGCTAAGAGCTCGGCCTCGATACAAGAACCACCGAGTGATCGATGACGCTCGGGGCATTGTCACCGCGCTCAAGACCACCACCGCAATAGTCAATGAAGCTCATGAGCTCCTGGGCTTGATTGATCAACACCAGTTTAACGCTGGGATCGCAGCCAAAACCATCATTGCCGATTGCAAATATGGGACGGTCGAAAACTATCTCGCCTGTCAGAACCGCAAGCTCCGCACCCATATGGCCGATCTCTCGGCTAGCCGCGCTGGGAATGGGAAGCGAGAGGAGATCTATCCGGAATCGCAGTTCCTCTACCGAGCCCAGAGTGACACCTATTTGTGCCCGGCTGGTCAAGTGATGAGGCCCAGGCGGCTGCATTCGGTGCGCCTGACCTGGGAGTACGTGACCAAGAGAGGAGTTTGTCTGAGTTGCCATTTGCGAGAGTTCTGCACCCGATCCAAAACGGGCCGCAGCCTTAAACGTCACCGCGATCAAGCCCTCTTGGATCGAGCGCGTCGACAAGCCAAGACAAAGAGTGCCAAGCTTGATCGCAAACGCCGGCAGCATCTAGTGGAACGCAGTTTTGCCGACGCTGCCAACCGACATGGCTTCAAACGCGCTCGCTGGCGAGGGTTGATCAAACAATCGATCCAGGACCTCTTGATTGCGACCATTCAAAACCTAAGAAAACTGGTCGTCATGACCCAAAATCTGCCCGGAAAGGCTTTGGAAGCTTCGACTTATCGTCTTTCATGGTCCGACTGCGACGCTGCAAATGCTCTTTATCTTTTCTCCACTGAGCCATTGCCCCTCGCACTGAGCTAACACGCCAACCTCTGGCACTTATCGACTAGCGCACATCATGTTCGGGCAACAGGCCCTATACAAAAGACAATTTCTTCAGGGGGGCTGCGTCTATATAAGAGACAAGGAAATAAGTATTCGTTCAACGATAGCTTCCGGAGCCCAAGAGCTGCGCGCACCAGCCAACCGCGAATTCTGCCGATGAAAACACCGGTCTGGCGTGCACTGCCGCGACCAAATTAGCAGTTCTTTCCAGGCATTTGTGTTTTGTATATAGACGCGACCCTTTTCCTGAAGGCCTTGAAACTCATGCGGCACGCTCGCAGTTTATCATCCACGGAATGCTGAACTGATCCGTCAGCATCCCATAGCGCACGGCCCAGAACGTTTCCTGCAGCGGCACCGTCACAGTTCCGCTTTCCGACAACGCTGCGAAGATGCGCTCCGCGCCCGCCACCTGCTCGACGTTCAGCGTCACGTTAAAGCCCTGCGGCGCGATGTAGTCCTCGGGCAATTCGTCGCCACCCATCAGCGCCACATCACCCACCATCATCCGCGTGTGCAAGATTTTCCCGCGCCACTCCGGCGGCACTTCGTCCGCCAGCGGCGAGTCGGCGAAAGTGATCGTCATCGTGATTTTCCCGCCGAGATGCTGCTCGTAGAATTGAAAGGCTGCGGCACAGTTGCCGGGGAAGTTGAGGTATGGATTCAGTTTCATTATTTGGTTTTGCCGTGCGGTTGGCAGGTCAATGGGTATTTCATTTCGATCCCGGTCTTTTTGGGTGCCGGAATCACGCGAAGAGCGTCAGGTCCAGCGGCAGATGAGAGTAGCATGATATTAATCTAGGTTTGGTGTTGTGGACTGGGGGTTGGCGGCTTTGCGGTCGGCGTGATAATCTCGCTTGCGCTCGGGCGTCACGCCGTTAACATAACGAACGTGATCTCGGAATACATCACGATCGTTATCCGGGCAAGTAAAACATCACGCTGGTTATTTAATTTTTGAATCCACTCCCATGGCACGTCCCAAAGGTTCGACTTCCAACGCCCGCGAACGCCTAATCGAAGCCGCCGGGCGCGGTTTCCGCACCGGCGGGTTCGGCGGCATCGGCGTGGACGGCCTGGCAAGGGAGGCCGATCTCACCTCCGGTGCATTTTACACCCACTTCGGCTCCAAGACGGAAGCCTTTCGCTTCGCTCTCCACGAAGGCTTTGAATTCTTTCAGCGCGGCATCGCCGCCCTCCGGGAAAAGGTGGGGAAAAACTGGCTGACCGCACTGGTGAACTTCTATTTCAAAGACCGGATGGAGGTGGATCTGTGCGAGGCCTGCGTGCTCCCAAGCCTCACCGCCGACGCCATGAGAGGGGACGATGAGACCCGCGTCGCCTACGAAACCGACCTCCAAAATCTGGCGGAAACTCTCGCGAGCGGCATGTCTGGAAAAGGGGCCGCCGAGCGTTCGTGGACACTGCTTGCCCTCTTCGCCGGAGGGGCCTCACTCGCAAGGACCGTGAAGGACGAAAAGATGCGAGCCAAGATCCTCGATTCCGTACGGAAGTCCGCCCTCAAGGTGGCGAAAAGCGCTAGTCGCAGGCCTTGATATTCTCGAGTCCCCTTGGCCTCGCAGAGACGAAAATCTGCTTCCCGAATGGTAGGCGGCGGGCGAAGCGCCTCACGCACTGGTCGAGTACATCTTCCAAATTGGAATCGAGCCCCTTCACCGCGCCAGGCCCACTTCCACCAATCTCACTCAATGACATTTAGTGATTTGAATGGTCGGTCGGAGGAGGTTGACGCCCGAAGATTTTGCTTTGCGTCTGGGAGCAAAGCAAACCGTGACCGTTCGCCCGGTCATAAGATAATTACCTCGGTTCCGGTTGGTGTTAGGTTGAAGAGGGGATCAATACTTAAAGAGCTAAGAGATATCAACACCATAAAAATGGCGGACTTTCTGTATTTCATTTTATTCTGCTTCCTTGTGTTTTCATTCTTCGCTCCTCTAGGGGCCAGTCAGGGAAAACGACTTATGACTGCCGCTTTGTTCTGTGCCCTGACAATTCATTTTCAGGCGAACGAAAATCGAAAACGGCGAGATGAATATGTTTTATATTCTAAGGTAGGCTTCGACCGAACATTTCGAAAGCGTAGTCCTAGTTATCTTCTAACCATAACAACCACATCAAGCATAGTTACGTCGTTTTATGCGTACTTATAGGTGGGCAATTCTAGCCCGGAGCCGCTTATTGTCGATTTCCTCAGCTCGCCTGTGATGGATTCGCTTTCAAGCACCCGGGAGGGCAATCGTGCAGCTACCAAACCAAGAGCTGTTGGCAATACTTCTAGATGTTTGATATTTCCGCTTCCGTCCTAACTCTCATTAAACCTAACTTGCCAATCCTTTTCTATATCTTTACCTAATAGGAAAAGTGGCTGGTTTGATTTCTAGTAGCTGGTTTTGATTCGACCGCCGACATCCGATGGCCTCGATGGTATTGGAGCTATCGGCGAAAGCGGTAAGCCCGTTGACCGGCACTGATGACTTTACTTCCCGCAAGAATTTGAGTCCCTGAAGTCCTCGGCATCGCTATACTGGTTCATAGCTTTTTCTCGCTCAGACTGGCGCATCTAATTCCACCAATTACGTTGGTTGCCTATTCGCCGACGAGATGGGCTCCGAGCAGTTCATGTCTTCGCGGCGGAAGAGCAACTTCAGGTCTTCGTCCAAGGTCTGGCCGAGTGGGGCCGGAAAAAGCCGACGGACGCTGTAACCCATCACCTGAGCTCGCTTCGCATTGATCGACGATCCTCATCAATCTTACCCAGATTAGGTCTTGCATAGCACGACGACTAGCACCAACCATGCGAGTTCGATTCTTATTGCCCGCTTAATTCGGTCTATTAGAAGCGTGAGCCAAAAGCCAAGCGGTTCGAGACAGGATCCCATCGTTGAACAACCAAAGTCTCGTGCGGCTGCGACATGCTCATCCCTTTCATCTCGCTCTTCACAGGCATCCCGCCCATGTTTCCGATCAACCCTTTTAGGATATCCGGTGGGCTGATGAAGGAAAAGTCACTGAGCATCACCGTGAATTCGACCTCGGCTCGTTTGGATTGATCAGACGCACGAATGATCATCGGCACCGAAGAGAGCTGCTGTTCCTGGAGCCCATAGTGGGAGTGCATCCAATAAGTCCCGCGCTGTTTTAAAGGGAAGTCGTATCGGTGGGAATCTCCCGGAGAAATTGGGTCCTGTGTTAGGTAAGGCACCCCGTCCATCGGATTAGGCAAAATGAGTCCATGCCAATGGATGGAAGTCGGTACCGGAAGCTGATTGACTAACTCTACATGAAATCCGTAAGCCTCTTCCGGGTTGAACCCCTGGACTCCGTCGGGCTGATCAATGGTTTGCCACCTTCACCGTTCTGCCCAACACGTTGATGGGCACTTCACGAACAAATAATTTGACGGTTTTCGATCCGTCATTGTTTTCCGCTGAATCGGCTTGCGGTAACCCGGCTGCCGCCATCGCGACCAGCATCACAAACTTGCAGATACGGGTGAATTTCATGGATTTCTCACCCCGGCAAAGATCGAGTTCACTTAACAAATTTTGATCAAGCGAGCCAGACGAAAGTCTTAGGAACCGCCGCCGAGGATCTTCCCGTCTAACCGGTTCCTGGCGTCATCTCAGGCCCAGGCTCGACCATGATCTGGTGGAGCAAAACGATTTCCGGGATAAGATCCAACTGAGCAAAGGAGCGAAATGTGAATACAAATGTAATACACAAGGTTTGACGGACACGCAGGCCGGCAAATTGATCTTCCCTGAAGTGGTACGGAGGCTACTTGAAGTTGGCGTGAAATCGTACTTCTGTGATCTCGCGACAGGAGCAGAGACTTTCTACCTATCCGGTGGCCAGACCCATTTAGAAAAAATGATCCTTCCACTTTCGCCCGTCGCGGAGGATTTTTCGTCGCCCGACGTGATCGCGGCGATTCGTGGAGCCCAGACCGACAAGATTCGCTATCCAGAGTTTATCAAACGCTCGGCGGCGGGAGTCATCGCTTACTGGGCTTTTCTCACCGTCAGAAAGGTCATCTACTTCGGCCGCCAAGGAGATTTTCACGTCGAGGATTTTCCCGGCGCGAAACCGTAGACTTTTCGACGACCGTCTCCGGACTGCGGAGCGAATCAAGCTGCGGCTGTCCTCCGATCGGCATTTTCTCCCGTCGCACGCTTCGTGAGCTAACCGCGGTCAGAAATCGAGAACGACCACGAGAACGATAACGATTCAAGACCAGTGCAGACGGTAAGAAGCTTGCACCGAACCGGGGCGTCCGATATGGTCCATTCGCGCTTAAGGTTCCAACCTTTTTTAACCCTCCCCCATATGAACGTCCGATCGATCATGGATAGGGCCGTCTATCGCGAATGGGCAATTCTTCGCTACTCCCAAGAGCCAAAACTAGAGAGGCTCAATGAGCCACGAAAACATCAAGACCAAGGCGTGTCTCTTTGGCGTATGCTGGTGACCGACCTCAACCAACTCTTTTTCCTTCCGGTCGCCGCAGCGGTCGCGCTGGCAACTGTCGGCGCCAAGGCCGACGATGCGACGCTGGCGCCTCGAGAGGCGCCGGCCAAATCGCTCCCGGTGCCGACAGATGTCAGCCCCGGTATGCAAAAGTTCATCGCGGCACCGCTCAATCCGACATGGAATGACCTATGGAAGACTGGGGAGGAATGGCGCGCTGCGGCCGATAAGATGGACGCCGGGATCGTGCCAACGATTCCCGCCATGGCCGAGCGGCTACACGTCAAGATCGAGCCCTCGACAATGGACGGCGTGAAAGTCTACATCGTGACTCCCGACGAAATCCCCCCGGAAAACCGCAACCGGCTGCTCATTCACATCCATGGCGGGTGTTACGTTCTCTTCCCCGGCGAGGCGGGAGCAACTGAGGCGATCACGATGGCTGGCCTGGAGCATTTCAAGGTCATCTCGGTCGACTACCGCATGCCGCCCGAAGCCTACTTCCCGGCCGCGATCGACGACGTGCTGACAGTCTATAAGGCCGCGCAGCGGACAACTGATCCGAAGAACATGGCGATCTTCGGGACTTCAGCCGGCGGGGCGCTGACGATGGAAATGATTCTACGTGCGAAGGAGCAAGGTGTGGCATTGCCTGGAGCCATTTCGGCCGGCACGCCAATGTCCGATGCGACTAAGACCGGCGACAGCTTTTACACTAACGAAATGGTGGACAATGTTCTGGTATCACGCGACGGCTTCTGCGACGCCGCGACCGCCGTGTATGCTCATGGCCACGACTTGAAGGACCCGCTGATATCGCCGGTCTATGGCGATATGCATGGATTCCCGCCGGCCATCCTGACCACCGGCACCCGCGACCTGTTGCTGAGCAACACGGTGCGAGCGCATCGCGCCCTTCGCGCCGCCGGAGTCGAGGCGGAGCTCGAGGTGTATGAAGGCCAGTCACACGCGCAGTATCTGTTCGACGATCGCCTGCCCGAGACTGCCGTCGCGTTCGGCGAGATCGCCGAGTTTTTTGATAAACATCTCGGCAAGTAGGTTGCTAGGCGTCTTTAACCCTTACGCATGAGTTCCCCAAAAAATAGCCGAGACGACGTTGAGTGGAGGCCAAATCAACCATCATCCCGAGCATCTGCGCCGGAATGCTGAACGAGCAATGGGATGGATGGTGTTGGGGTTAACGACCTCTCTTGCGGGATGTCAAGGAACAGCAAATAAGAGCGCACAAGTAAGTGACCCGAACGTGGTCTTTTCTCAAGGTGGTGCGCAAACAAGTTCCGCCCACGGAGCCACCAAAGGTGTTTCATCGCGCAGAGGGCGGGGCCTTTCCAGAGGGACTGACGCAGAGAGCCAAAACCCCTGAGATTAGGAGTCGCACAGTTTTTGGGAGCCGACCGCCCACCGCGTTCGAGGCAAACGAGCGCCCAGCGTGAACTCAGGAATGGTGATCAGGCATCGCCACACCATGCCGGCTACCCGACAAAGGTATCACGACGTCAAATATTTTTTGGCCGCCAAAGCAATAAGTGTTATAAAGGATGTCGACTCCGTGAATGCCTCCTCCTGCCTGGTGGAAGAAATACAAGGAACGCGGAATGATAGCTCTGCGGGTTCAAGACCCGGCCGCCAGGCACGAGAAGGCAATTGGTCTTCCTAGCCGCCCTGATTCGCTCTTTCTGGCAATCATGCGGTTTTTGAGACGGTCGGGCATTTAGGCGTACGGTTCTGCGCATCCTGACATGAAAGCTGCAAAATATTCGTTCGAGTCGGTCTCGGCCCGGTTGTGCACCCCGGTAGCCGCCCTCCACAGCGATGGCACGCTTGCTGCTTAGGGTCATATGACATTGAACGAGAGTATGATGGTTGCCTCAAAGAATGGACGGATTGCCAGCAGGAAGAGAGTCTTCCCCTCTGGACCGAAAAAACTTACCGAAATCTGTCTCGCGCGCCCTCAAATCTCTGAAGAAACGCCCACCGCACCAATCCGTTCGGAGAACCCGCTCCGAACAAAAGGGTTAACATTATGATAGTTTTTCCTGCGTATTTTGTCATTTGCATCCTGTTCTGCTCCGTGATCGGGCTGTCCGCTAAAGGGAACTAACCTATAGGCAGAGACGAAAAGAGGCGCCCAGTCCGATAATTCGTCCCGCCCTTGGGGAGTCCGCCAACCTCAACCGATACCGACCACCGTCACTCTAGCGATCTGGTTGGGCGTGACCGCCCCTTCTGAGTGGGGCTCGAAATTTCCATCCGTAACTTCAGCGGCTTGACGGCACAAGCATTGCATGCCGAAGACGACGCCTTCACGCCGCCGCCTTTAGCTCCTCGATCAGTGCGGCCATCAGCTCGGCTGCCGGGAGTGCCCGCGCCAGCGGCGCCCCTTGGGCACCATATCCGGGCTCACCCTTGGCCTTCGCTGCGGCATTAAGGGCCTTCCCTGCGTCATAGGTCACCGGATAGGCGGGAATCTCACGAACACAAACATCTGCGCCTAGAACGGTGAAAAGGTTAGTCAGGCAGCGCGCTGGCCGGCCGGAGACCGCCGTCATGACCGTGTGGTGCGGCGCGCCACTGGCCAGCAAGGCCCGATATCCCTCGTCCGCCGCGGATTCCGCGTTTTACCACAAAGACAGAGAGGACACGGAGTTCGGATTGGGAAAATTTTATTTCCGGAACTCCGTGCCCTCTCTGTCTTTGTGGTAAACAATTTCTCCTCTGCGTCCTCCCTTCCCCTCCCTGCGATCTGGCTTGCGCTTGACAAAATCGGCCTGAAACGCTCGACTTCACCCAGGGCGTACGACATGACTCGATGCCCTCCCCCCGCCCAAACGCTGCGCCAACGTGGACCTGGAAAAAAGCAATAAGTTGCCGCAATGATTTCAAACCAAGGAGATGATGATGAACCGAAACGATACCCAAAAAGCAATTGAGAACGGAAAGACCGTTCTTGGCATCGAGTTCGGCTCGACGCGAATCAAGGCGGTGCTGATTGGCGAGGATCATGCTCCGATTGCCTCTGGAAGCTATGATTGGGAAAACCGGTACGAAAACGGACTCTGGTCGTATAGTCTCGAAGATGTTTGGACCGGCTTGCAGGAGAGTTATCGGAAGCTAAGCCAGGAGGTCTTGCAGAATTACGACGCCCCGCTGCATACCATGGGTGCCATTGGCTTCAGCGCCATGATGCACGGTTATCTGGCGTTCGATAAGGACGAAAATCTGCTCGTCCCGTTTCGTACCTGGCGAAACACCACGACCGCGCAGGCCGCCCAGGAACTAACTAGACTGTTCCAATTTAACGTTCCCCATCGTTGGAGCATTGCCCACCTATATCAGGCGATATTGAACAAGGAATCCCATGTCAATCACATCAGCTATCAGACGACTCTGGCAGGCTATGTGCACTGGAAGGTGACGGGGCAGAAAGTGTTAGGTATTGGCGACGCATCGGGCATGTTCCCCATCGACAGCAAGACCAACGACTACGATGCCAGCAAGATTGAGCTGTTCAACGAACAACTCAAAACAGCCAACATCGCGTGGAGGGTCCAAGATATTTTCCCCAAGGTTCTAACGGCCGGAAATCCTGCCGGGGTGCTCACGGAAAAAGGAGCCAAACTGCTCGACCCCACCGCCCAACTACAGGTGGCTATTCCACTCTGTCCACCGGAGGGCGACGCAGGCACAGGCATGGTAGCGACGAATAGCGTGGCGGAGCGAACGGGCAACGTTTCCGCGGGAACTTCCGTCTTTGCCATGATCGTTTTGGAAAAGAAGCTCTCGAAACTACATCCTGAGATCGACATGGTGACGACGCCCAGCGGCAAGCCCGTGGCCATGGCACATAGTAACACCTGCACCTCCGACCTGGACGCTTGGATCGGTCTGTTCCGAGAATTTGTGGACGCGCTCGGGGTAGAGATCAGTCAATCCAAGCTATTTGAAATGTTGTACAAAAAGGCCCTCACGAGTGATGCGGATGGCGGCGGACTCTTGGCCTACAATTATTTTTCCGGCGAACCCATCACTCAGCTGGAAGAGGGGCGTCCATTGTTTGTGCGGATGCCAGACAGTCGCTTCTCCCTTTCTAACTTCATGCGGACCCATCTGTTCTCCGCACTCGGAACGTTAAAGATCGGATTGGACATCCTCTTTGAACAAGAGCAGGTAAAGATTGACCGGGTTCTTGGTCACGGCGGCTTCTTCAAAACAGAGGAAGTGGGTCAGAAAATGATGGCCGCGGCGGTGAAGGTTCCCGTTTCCGTGATGGAAACCGCCGGCGAAGGCGGGGCCTGGGGGATCGCCTTGCTAGCATCCTATATGCTACATCAGGAAGAGAAAGAGCCCTTGGAAACCTATCTCTCTAACAAGGTTTTTGCCGCGGACAATAGTATAACGATCGCTCCCGATCAGCGTGATGTCCAAGGCTTTGCCACTTTCATGGAACGGTACAAAAAGGGCCTTTCTATCGAGCGAACCGCCGTCGATACGTTGAAATAGAATTTCCGGTAAAGCTTATTTGATGCTTTGATAGTACTTAATCGGTTTGCCACAGCGATAGACACGAATGGAATAATCTGAGAGGAGGCCACGATGGGCGTATCCTTAGTTTACTTGGGAAGAAACGACGACGACAGAGAAATGGATGGAATGTATAAGGCCATCCTTAAGAAGCTGCAAGATGGACATATTGAGGTTCAAGAGACCAATACAGGTCTTAAGAACCTTCCGAATCCTACCGCCGTGACGCATAATGAAGTCTGGTTTTGCGGGCATAGTAGATTTGTGGAAGTCAATCAGTCTGTTCGTAGTATAGGAAAGCGCAACTTGGGAGGTTTTCCGATCGAGCAGATTGCCGTCTTTGTCAAAGCTTGCATTGTAAGAGGCCCTAATAGGAAATTTCGTCTTATCTGCTGCGAATCAGCTCAACAACAACGATATATACCTCAAAGTGTCGGACAGTCGCCGGACGGTTTCGCTGGCGTGCTAGGAAAGGAGTTACTGCAACCCATGGGCAGTCCAAAATTCCTGGACCAGCTTAATTCCGGCATAGACGCCCGGGCCAGTCATCTCGAAGGATTGATCATGGCGCTAGCTAACTTGTGGCGCACCGGGAAGAAATCAGAGCAACCCGCATTCGAAATATCCGGATTGTGGGGGGCCGGGGATATCACTGACGATGACAAGCCAATAACCAGTTTTCTGCAGGATGGTGGCAGTCTCGAGGCGGTGGCAAAAATGGACGATTCGAAGGTGGGCTCAGCGCAGCAGAAAAAATTCGCAGAATTGTTTAAAAATGCCCATTGCACGAACAAAGGGTTGCCTGATTTTTTCGGATTCAAGATCAAGAAAAACTTTCTGACCAGGTGGACACCGACGTAAGCCTATTCCATCAAAGTCCTTTGGATAGAGAAACGGTTGAGGGCCGGAGGACGACCTTGTAACGCTGGAAATTGGAAATCCGACGTCCCGAATCCTAGCTAAAGCCGGTTGCGAAATGTCCCGGAGGGACGGTATGTGTTTGGCAATCCTAATCCTCCGTCGTCGTCCTTCGTCCTCGGTTGGAGGGCGCTATACACCGACGAGGGTCTAGCCTAGGGTTCGGCGATAATGAGGCGGCGTGCGAACGGATGATAACCGCACCGTGGCAGCTTCCCTGGGAAATGTGATGCTGTTCTACCGCCATCATTCAACTATTTGGTTGACGACCTAAGAACCGTCCGCGAATATTCAACCAGATGGTTGAATTAGAGACGCCGCGACTTAATTCCGTTTTCCATGCCCTCGGCGACGCCACTCGTCGGCGGATGTTGCGCGAACTGGCTGAGGGCGAACGAACGGTCGGCCAACTCGCGAAACCGTTCGCCATCTCGCTAGCGGCGGCCTCCAAACATATCAAGGCGTTGGAGAAGGCCGGGCTGATTCGCCGTGAGGTGCACGGCCGTACCCATCTGTGCCGCCTCGACCCTGGACCGCTCGCCAGCGCCCAAAAATGGCTGAGTTTTTACGAACGCTTCTGGACCGATCGTCTGGAGGTACTCGAACAGCTCCTCCGTCAGGAGGACGAACGCCTAACCCCAACCCACAAGAGAAAAGATGACCATGAATAAAATCGCAAACCGGGACGCCTATGGCGTGCTGACTGAACCTGCTACCTTGAAGATCCAGCGCCTTCTGCCCGGCCCCATCGAGCGCGTCTGGGCGTATCTCACGGAAAGCGAACTGCGCCGTCAATGGCTGGCCGCGGGCCCGATGGAGATGAAAGTCGGTGCGCCCTTCGAGTTAGTCTGGCGAAATGACGAACTGACTAACCCGCCTGGCCAGCGACCCCCCGATTTTCCCGACGAGCATCGGATGCAGAGCCGAATCATTGAGCTTGATCCACCCCGTAAGCTCACTTTTACCTGGCGAGACAGTGGTGACGTTTCTTTCGAGCTGGAACCAAAGGGCGACCAGGTCCTGCTGACCGTCACCCATCGCCGCTTGCCCGACCGCGACACTATTCTGATGGTCGGTGCCGGCTGGCACATGCACCTCGACATTCTGACCGCCCGCGTGACAGGCACGGAGCCGGATCCTTTCTGGGACGGATGGAGCAGTCTTCAGAAGGAATACGATCGGCTAATCCCAGCCTGACGGAATGACTTGGAGATTGCCAAGCCCGAGTCTGAAGATTTCGGCAGAGGGTAGTCGCAGGACTACGGGCTGGCATCACCAATAAACGCATGCGTAGTTGGGGGTATGTACCCCCCACTACCGGTATTTAAGCGGGCAGGTCTGGCGCTATAGCCTGGACAGCTTCAGGATTAGACACGGCGGCCGCTTAGGTTTGGGATCGAGAACGACGACGAGAACGAGAACGTGGGATAGTCAGGCCAGCACGCCGAAATCAAAATGAAAAATTCATCCTATCGCTGGGTCATTGTCGCGGCTGGTGGCTTGCTCGGTTGTGTGGCCATCGGCGCGATGTTTTCGCTTCCAGTTTTCCTTCTGCCCATTTCCCGGGACACTCACTGGTCCGTCACCGGCGTGTCTGGCGCCATGACGATTGGGTTTCTCGCCCTGGCCCTGGCGAGTATGGCTTGGGGCACACTGTCTGACCGAATTGGTCCCCGCCCGGTGGTGCTGACTGGGTCAATCATCTTGGCGGTCAGCTTGGCGTTGACTAGCCGGGCGACGTCGCTGGTCGAGTTTCAACTCATCTTCGGCTTGGCAGTTGGAGGTGCGGCCGCTGCTATTTTTGCGCCAATGATGGCTTGTGTGACTGGCTGGTTCGACACCCACCGCAGCCTTGCCGTCTCGCTGGTCTCTGCCGGCATGGGAATGGCGCCGATGACGATGTCTCCCTTAGCGGCGTGGCTCGTCTCTATCTACAATTGGAGAACCTCTCTCCAAATCATCGCTGGTCTGGCCGCTGCCCTGATGATCCCGGCCGCTTTGTTGGTTCGCCGCCCGCCAGCTCTGGAAGGCGAAGATGACGCCGTTGCCCAGGAGAACGGGTCACCATCTTCCATGTCTTTGGGGCAGGCCATGAAATCGCCCCAATTCATCCTACTGCTGCTGACGAATTTCTTCTGTTGTGCCACTCATTCAGGCCCGATCTTCCACACCGTGAGTTACGCCATAAGCTGCGGCATCCCGATGATTGCCGCTGTTTCGATCTACAGCGTGGAAGGCTTGGCAGGCCTGGGCGGCCGCGTGGCATTTGGGATCCTCGGAGACCGGTTTGGCGCAAAGCACGTGCTCGTCTCAGGGCTATTGTTGCAGGCGCTTGGCGCCTTGGCCTATTTCTTCGTGCATGAGCTTATCGGGTTCTACGCCGTGGCCGCCTCATTTGGCTTTATCTATTCCGGGGTCATGCCGCTCTATTCTGTTCTGGCCCGTGAAAATTTCCCGCTGCGGATGATGGGCACGGTAATCGGCGGGACGGCCATGGCCGGCAGCTTAGGAATGGCAACCGGCCCGTTGGCGGGAGGTTTGATTTACGACACCTTCGCCAGTTACGGTTGGCTCTATGTCGGCTCTTGCGCCATCGGCCTGGGTGCCTTCCTGATTGCCTTGACCTTCAGACCTTTCCCAAAGGACGAACCAGTGCCGGCGCCAGCTTGATTGTAACGTTCAGCGTTCAGCGTTCGGCGTTCAGCGTTCAGCGGTGCAGCGCCGCAGACGTGATGTTTTTTTTGTTAGCACAGACCATCTTGGTCATCGTCTGATCATCTCCTCTGAAGTGAATAGGAGATCAGGTTAGTATCATCCGATTCGCTTAGTTAGTATATCCCGGTGCGGAACTCAACGGTGCCTCTTCGCGACTAACCGGTCAGCATCCAGCTGGTCGAACATACTTTCTGCACTGCCAGTTGGGCAGATGGAGCAGACCTTATTTGAAAAAAGCGACCGGCAAGGGGACCGGAAACGTAAAGAGAGGGATGAAGTTGATTTTTAGAACCGTGGGAAGGCACGCCGTGGGAATTAACGGAGACCGTTCCTACGCCGTCGAAGGTGACGAGGACAACGGTTACAACGCCATGGTCTGGGCCAACCAGAAAAGCAAATCGGGGCAACTCGATGGCGGCCCCTTTGAAACTTTCGAGCTGGCTGTCGCACGTTGCTAGGAAGAGGAGGACGCTCGGGCGTAGCCACGGAAAGAACTCGTTTTCCACACCAGAACCCACCGGAGTCCGCAATTCCGCGCCTCTCGCGCTTCAAGCCGCTATCCCCTCGCTTGAATTTCTGGGAGGGGATATTAAAGGGTTTGAAGTCAAAGGCCGATCGACTGGTATCGCCAGCCCATCCTTTTAACTACCACTCGGCTTCCAGAGACCCAGTGCCGCTCCTGTCGGATCGACGATAATACTTAGCCAGCCGGCCCCCATCACTTCTGTCACCTCTTTTATTACCGTCGCTCCGAGCGACTTGGCTTTTTCTGTAGCCGCGGCAATATCATCTACCAGCACGTAGGCCAACCATGCGGAGGGCGCACCTGGCATTGGGTGCTGCATGATTCCGCCACCGGTCCCCTCCCCTACATTAATCATCGTGTAGGTACCAAACGGCATCGGCATATCCTCTAGTTTCCAGCCGAATAGAGTGCCGTAAAAAGCCTTCGCTTTGGGTACATCGGTGGTATTTAGCTCAACGTGGACGAACGGGTTTGCCATAAATATTTTTTCTTTGGTGGTTATGTGATTGCTGCTCTAAAACCAGTAGATCTGTTTTGGGAACCGTTTCGCAAGCGATATTCGCGGCACTTTCGGCCGGTCTAAAAACAAACACCCGGCCTTGGATTTGGGATGGAAAACTGCAACATCAAGATTGCAGAAGGCTATTGGTCTCTTTAGCATTTGCCGGATGTTTTGGGTTCGTACAATCGGTTTAGTATCCTTGGTCCTTTTCTTCGAAGCTTGCAGCGTGACGGAGCAAACGCCCAGTGACGTCAGTCAGAAATTCGAGGAGGGAATAAAGGGAAACGGTAAAATCGTTCCCGCTGATAAAGATCACTCGCCGGCCAACACCTCCAGCGACTCGCCGGTGATCAAACCCGCAGGGGTCGCCGCACCGCCGTAGACGAAGTTTCCATCATGATGGTCGATGGAGGCGACCCGGTTGGGAGAAAGGCGGGACGCCTTTCCTACAATAAAACCCCTCCGGGGCACCGGTCGAAACGTAAACTAGCGTCTTTCGAGGTAACGATAAACCGGAAGGATCCGCGCCCCAAAAGGAGCATGAACCTTAGTCCAAGGTTTACCCTGGGTTGGTGGTTTTATTTGCGGTGGGCCCTGTAGGGGCGCCAAAATCGGGCCGCGCTGGGCAAAGAAAAAATCACTTTGGGGTGACGCTTCATTCTAATGTGCGACCGCTAACTTAATGCGAGGTCCTTCGATGGCGAATGGCTTTTGTCCCGGAGGGACAGACTGATCGTAGCCAGGCACGAAGTGCCTGGGAAAGCGCTCCCCAAAAGAGCCGTCCCGTAGGGTACGGTATGATTCGTGCAGGTGTGCTGCACCGATTCGAGGATTCGAGGGAGGAAATTTCGAATGCGGTATCGCTAAGCAGAATAAATTGGCAACCGGCGATGGCGTATTCAGCGTCGGTATCTCGCAGGCAGGCTCCATTACTTTGAGCAGCAACTCGAACATCATCGGACACAAACCTTTCAAGAGAGAGTATTTGGCCTTCCTCAAGAAACACGGCGCACATTCGACGAGAAATACGTATGGGATCAGCTGCGTCCGATCATACCGTACCCTACGGGACGGTTCTTTAGAGGGACCCTTCCACAGGCACTTCGTGCCTGGCTACGATCAACCTGTCCCTTCGGGACAAAAAGCCAAGACTTTGGGCCCGTCTCTAGAAAAACGCATAAAGGAAGGCTGACCGCTAAACCACGCGCCGAGTCGGCCGTTAAAGAAAGGGAGCGGCGGCAATAGATATTTATACCATTTATGGATTTATCTTCTATGTAGAGTATAATTTGCAGATTTCCAATCCGCACATTTTTAGTTCATGAAGCCCAGTTTGACCTTTCCTCGCTCTCCCGACGATTATCCTAAATGGTCTGACGAGCACCGCACCCAAGTTTGGGATATGATCGAGCGACTTGGCAAAGGCCAGGTCAGTTGCAAGGAAGCAAGGGAAATCCTGCGCGAGGAAAGAAAGGCTTTGATGGCCGCTGGCAAGCAACTGTTTGGGTTCAAGACCAGCCGGGGTCTGCGACCCGATTCCGCTCGCTCGGAGATAAGCGTCCCAAAGAAGCAAAAAATCCGAAGAATGACCGCTGCCCAGAACAATGCGCAGCCGCCGATGATAGGGTGATCCAGTCAGGCCAAAGTTTGAATATTCAGCGTCGCCTCCGCGATGATATGTGCCGTTTCCTGATACCCGATTGCACCGGTGTTGATGACAAAGTGATAATTGATCGGGTCGTCGATCTCAGCTCTGAAGTAATGTTTGATGTAACGCCGTCGCATATCGTCGGTTGCCGAAATCAATTCCACGGCTTCCTGGGTACCCAGTCGGTGTTGCTCTTCAATCTGTCGCACCCGCTTCGCAAAAGGGGCTATTAATCGCACCCGTAAAACAGCCTTCTGATTTGCGGTGATGATGTTGGCTCCTCTCCCGACAAAGATCGCATCCCCGCGGCCGGCCAACCGCAAAATAGTGGCCACAGTATGCTCGACCTGGTTCCAACCTGTTATGCGAACCCCCAGTAGCTCTTGAACCGTGTCATGGATCGCTTGCGGAATGCCCTCATCGAAAAAACGGCCCACCGGAGCTGGCAGATGGTGATTTTGCCAAACCAGTTGGGCGAGATTTTTTTCGAATACGGCCCAGACACGGCAGCATCTTGCCGATAGCTGACCTGCCAGTAAATTGGCGATCTCAATTCCGCCGGCGCCCATTTGTCGTGAAATCGTAATGGACGGACCAGCGCAGTGTGGATCTTCGTGGACCGGTGCGGCCTCCGGTTCCAGGTACCGAGCAAATCCTTCGAGAAGGTCCTTATCCATTCTGCAGAATCTCCGTTAGCACCTGATTGGACATCCTTTCACCGAATGAGGATTCGAACAAGCGAACACCTCAGTTTTTGCATCCCTTGGATCTTTGATTGCTTCGCCTTAGTCGCAGGTCTATTCATTCAACCATGGAAGTCCTCCAGACTCTGTCGGTGGCGCTGGGGCTCGCTGCTCTTTCTGGCTACAGTTTATATCTGACCGTCTTTACGACCGGGCTGGCCATTCATTTTGGATGGGTTCATCTGGCCTCCCAATTTTCGTCGCTTTCTGTCCTGGGTGACCCGGCTGTGCTCATCGTTTCCGGGATCCTGTTCACGCTCGAATTTTTCGCCGACAAGATCCCCTGGGTTGACTCGATTTGGGATGCCGCCCATACGGTGATTCGGCCGATCGGAGGTGCATTTTTGGCGACCAGGGCGCTCGGACAGACGTCGCCTGCTTTTGAAGTACTCGTAGCTCTCCTTGGAGGAGCCATGAGCTTTGCCTCGCACAGCCTGAAAGCCAGTACTCGATTGGTCGTCAACACCTCGCCCGAACCTTTCTCAAATATTGCGATCAGTACCGGTGAAAATGCATTTGTCTTCGGAGCCGTGGCCCTCCTCTGGCACTATCCGGTCGCGGTTTTCTTATTCCTTTGCCTGGTGTTCGGCCTAACGTTCTATTTCCTGCCAAAGATCTGGCGCTCGATTTCCATCCATCTTTGGTTTATCTCCCGGAAACTGAATCAACTTTCCGGCCCTGAGAAAATCGACCAGCTTCCGGCCAAATTGCCCGCGCGATACGAGGCCTTGTTCAAGCGCATGACCGGCTCCCCAGCGACCTTCGCCTGGGCCGTGCCCTGCGTTTCAGGCAAAGGAAAATTCCTGGAACCGAATCGGTTCGGTTACCTGGTGGCGAGCCAAGAGGATGCTTCCAAGGTTTGGTTCATCTCCAAGAAGATGATAGGCCACGCCTCGAAGATGCTGGAGATTCAACAGTTCAAGGTCTCCCTGGAGCGCCGATTGCTCTTTGAAGAATTGAACCTCTATAGCCTCGGTAAAAACCGCCGTTTCGCCTTCAGGTTTGATAGAAGCAACGCTGACCTGGCGGCTAAAGTGGCCGCCGAACTCGAGCATCGACTGGAAACGGCTCGCCCGCTTTCCTTGACGGAGCCGAAGGATGAAGAAGAAGGAAACCAGAAGTCAGGAGTTGCAGGAGTTCAGGAGTTACAGAAATAAAGATCGAATCTCAGGGATTCGTCAAAATCCGAAGTGGCAACACCTCGGCGCTCTCATTCTGCAACTCCCAAAACTCCTGAACTCCTGCAACTTCTCCCCCTAGGCGAGGCCGTTGTCTTTCAGAATCTGCCCGGCGTTGGCCTTATCGATTCTCATGGTTGGCAGAGTGATTTTCTTCTCTACCTTCTCGCCGTTCATGATCTTCAATCCCTGCCGAACACCTTCCGCCCCTGGCGTAGCGTACAGGAAAGTTGCAGTTAACTGCCCTTTCGAGACCCAGGTAACGCCTTCGTCAGGCAGGGCATCGATACCGAGAATCTTTATCTCCTTCTCGCGCCCGGCATCTTTGGCCGCGAGATAGGCACCGTAGGCTTCGGGATCATTGTGGCCATAGACCAGGTCGATGTGATCAAAAGATTTCAATGCGGTGGACATCACTTCGTAGGCCTTCTGCTGTTTCCAGTCGCAGTCCATCGGTTGCAACAACGATTTGATGCCCGATTCCTTCCCGACATTTTCCATGAAGCCATCGTGCCGGTCATGTGCGGGCTGGGTTCCCATCCCTCCCCACAATTCCACCAGATTGCCTTTGGCCTGACCTTGGCCACCCAACAATTCCACCGCATATTTGCCCGCTTCGCGGCCGATCAGGACGTTATCGCCCCCGATAAACTGCGTGTATTTGTCGGTCTCGACGTTTCGATCAAGAATAATGACCGGGATCTTGGCATCAATCGCTTTCAGCACCACTCCTGTTAACCCCGCAGATTCCTTAGGACTCACTAACAGGATGTCAACGCCTTGCTGAATGAGATTTTCCACATCGGCGACCTGCTTCTCGGTCTTGTCTTGCCCATCAGTAATGATCAATTCAAGTTCCGGATGCTTACCTGCTTCCTTCAACATGTCTTTGTTGAACTGGACCCGCCATGGTTCAACAGTGGTGACTTGAGCAAAACCGAATCGATACTTTTTCGCTTGGGCTCGGATATAAAACGGCTTGAAAACCGTCGATGCCGCGGCGGCGACAACCGTTGCTTGGATGAACTTTCTTCTGTTCATAAGGGGGAATTGTTACCTTTGTTTGTCTTACTTTTTGTTTTTACCAACGTTTACTTAACTACGACTCTCTTCTAAAAATGATAGATCGGTAAAGGCCCCTTTCGCCAGCACCAGAGGTTCTCTACTATTTCCGCGCCTCCTCGACTGGACGGGACTTCGCACCCAACTCCCGGGTGGGACCGATCGCTCTGAAATAGCCTTGAAATTGTTTCCAGCGCACGCCCAACTGGCCCTCTTGCAACAGCACCGCCGCCAGAATGATGCCTCCTTTGAGGACCAGTTGCGTGTTACTATCAATATTCCGCAACTGGAGAATATTTCCCAAAAATCCGAAGATCAAGACACCGACCAACGTCCCGATCATTGATCCTCGTCCGCCCATCAGGTTAGTTCCGCCGATGACTACTGCGGCGATGGCATCCAGTTCCGCGCCCGCCCCGGCATCCGGCTTACCTTGGCGGTATTGCGCAGTGTAGAGGACCCCGGCGGTCGAGGCCAGCATTCCAGAGATGGCATAGACCGCGATCTTCAATTGGTCAACCTGGATCCCGGCCAACCGGGCGGCTTGTTCATTGCCTCCAATCGCGTAGATGTAGCGGCCAAAAGTGCTCACTTTCAAAACGAATCCGAAAACTAACACCGCGAAGATGAAAAATATTCCGGGCACCGGGATAATTTGAAATAGCAATGCCCGCAAGATATCAAAGTCTTCCGTGGCATTGGTACCGGTATAGACCGCATGGACCGCCATGTTTGTTCCGCCTAACAGGCGGGCGATCCCTAAGATCGCCACCATCATTGCTAGCGTCACGATGAACGGTTGCATCTTACCCTTGGTAATAAAAAGTCCGTTGAGGGCTCCAAAAGCCAGGCCGACCGCTGGAACGGCGATTAAGACGCCCAGGACGCCAAACTTCGGACCCAGTTGGCCAACGGTCCACCAAACCGACCAGGCCGCCAGCAATCCTCCCAGGATGATTCCGGTCCACCTGATCGCGGGACTAGCCCTTTCCACCGGCTTTGACGAACTCCTGGCGGCATTAATCGCCACCAATGGCACCAGAAAGGCGCATAAAAAAAAGATAATGAACGCCAGGACGGGAATCGCCAGCATCGAGGCGTTCGTCCATCCCTGCTCAGTGAGCAACATCGCACAGACCACCGATCCCAGGGCCATCATTGAGCCGACCGATAGGTCGATCCCGCCGGTCAGGATTACCAGCGTCATTCCAACCGCGATGATTCCGTTGTTCGAGACTTGGCGGAGGACATCTGACTGATTCCCCGGACTAAGGAAGATGTTCACTCCCTTGTGATTGATCGGCGAGGAAAAGATGCCGACCAGGTACAGCACTGCCAGGCCCCAGAACAATTTTGTCTGCAGCAAAAATTTTCCGACCGCAGAGAGAACGTTTTTCAACCGGCCACCTCCATCTCATTGAAGGCCGGCTGCACCAATCCACCAGGTGAGGCGTATTCCAGAATCGTTTCGTGCGAGAACTGCTCTCGACTTAACAAGGCGGTCGGACGCCCCTCGCACAAGACCAGGATTCGGTCGCTGAGCAGGGTCAATTCCGGCAACTCAGAAGATACCAGCACGATGGCCAAGCTTTGCTTGGCCAGGGTCTCAATCAAACGATAAATTTCCGCCTTGGCCCCGACATCGATTCCGCGGGTCGGTTCGTCCAACAGCAAGACTCTCGGCTTGGTCAGCAGCCATTTGCCGATCACTAGTTTTTGCTGGTTGCCTCCGCTCAGGGTTCCAGCCAGTTGTCGGGGTCCGCTGGCCTGAATCCCAAGATCCCGAATAGTTCGCTCCGCAAGGTTCTGTTCTTCGTTGGTGGAAACTAAGCCAAAAGCCGCGATGGTCCGCAAAACCGCCAGCTCGGCGTTTCGATCGATCCCTGCTCCCAGCACCAAACCGTCGCGTTTCCGATCTTCAGTAACCAAGGCAATACCCGCGGCTTTGGCGTCTACCGGATTCAAAAGACGTATCTTTTGGCCTTCGATTCTGACTTCGCCTCCCGAGGTTCCAGGATGCAAACCAAATAAGACCTCCAGGGTCTCAGTCCGGCCAGCCCCCAGCAATCCGGCAATCCCGAAGACTTCTCCCGCTACGACCGAAAAATTGACATTTTGCACCAACATCGATCGGGCCACCGTGGGAGCCGGATTTTCCAACCGAAGATTGTGCACTTCCAGCACCGGCTTCCGGGTGGCCGTCTCAGATTTGCCGCTGGCAAAGACCTCTTGCAGTTCGCGACCAACCATCATTCGAATGATCTCCCGGCGACTAGCTTTCTCTTGAGACATACTTCCGATCAACAGTCCGTCCCGGAGGACCGTAACCGTGTCGGCCAAAGCGACGACCTCCTCCATTCGATGCGAGATATAGACAATCGCGACACCTTCCTTCGCCAACTTGCGGATCACCTGGAAAAGACGTTCCGTCTCGTTAATCGACAACGCCGAGGTCGGCTCATCCATGATCAGGATCCGAGCCTTGGCCACCAGAGCCTTCGCGATCTCCACTAACTGTTGCTCACCGACCCGCAATTTGGCAATCGGTTGGTCGATCCGGCCGTGAAAATCCAGCGGGCGAAGCACCTCGCGAGCCGCTTGGACCTGTTGTTCTCGGTCGACAATAAAGAGAGAACGCACTTTTTCCTGCCCGAGGAAAATGTTCTCGTCGACCGCCAGCTCCGGTACCAGGCTGAGTTCTTGCTGAATCATCGCGATCCCCGCCCGGGTCGCTTCACGCGGGGAGGTCATTCGATGGTGTTTGCCAGCGACGTAAATTTCCCCGTCATAGGGGTCGATCAATCCAGCGGCAATCTTCATCAAGGTGGATTTACCCGCTCCGTTCTCGCCCATCAGGGCATGGATTTCACCGGCTCGCAGATCGAAATTGACGTTTCGGAGAACCAGGGTCGGCCCGAAGCTCTTGGAGATTCCCCGCATCTGGAGAGCCAATTGACTCGGTGCTTCGTTCTGTTCGGGTGAGGCGACCATACTATCCGGGGCTATGGACGTACTTAGAAGGACTACGTTTTCGGCAAAAACAATCTGGTTGCACCGAACGGAATAGTCCTTCCACGATCACCATGGCTTGAGATTTGGGGGGCTAAAATGTAAAACTTTACATCGAGTTATAATTCGGGCATATCAGATGTCAAGCCCCGGTTCCGTTCCCTCGGTCGTACCTTCTCTTGCCATGACTCTCCACGATCTTGCCAACGAGCTCAATCTTAGTATCGCCACCATCTCCAGAGCTCTTAGCCGGCCGGAAGATGTTGCTCCGCCAACTCGCCAACGGGTTCTGGCAGCCGTCCATCGCCATGGTTATACTCCTAACGGAACCAGGCGTTCTCTTCGTACCCAGCAGACCAGAACCATCGGCATCATTATCTCCGATATCAGGAATTTCTTCTGCGCCGCCGTCGTTAAAGCGATCGAAGACGAAGCGAGAGCCAACGGCTATACGGTCCTGATCTGCAATGCCGACGAAGATGGAGCGAAAGAGGAAGCTGCACTCCAGCTTCTTCTCGACCGGAAAGTGTCCGCCGTCATTAATTGCTCCACTGGAGCGAACCTGGAACTCCTCCGCGCCTTCCAGAAGTCCGGCGCCGTACTGGTCGACCTGGATCGAGAGTCGGGTCTGACTAATGTTGATACGGTCGTGGTCGACAATCGGCGCGGTGCCGAACTCGCTACCCAACATCTCGTCCAGCTTGGCCATCAACAAATAGCCACGATCGCGGGGCCGCAACACCTCTCAAACGCGCGGGGGCGCCTGGCCGGTTTTGAAGACGCACTGCGCGACCACCGGATCCGTGTTAAAAAGGAATACCTGCAATTCGGAAATTTTCTGCAGGAATCGGGCTACCAATCCGCGAAAAAGTTGTTTTCGCTACGTCATCCCCCCACTGCGGTTTTTGTCGCCAACATGGAAATGGCCGCCGGAGTGATCGCTTATATCCGGGAGAAAGGCATCACGATTCCCGAACAAATATCGATCGTCAGTTTCGACGACTCTTTTTGGGCCCGTTACATGGATCCTCCATTGACTGTGATCTCTCAGCCCATGGAGAAAATGGGCAAATCCACGATGGATCTTCTCCTGGCCCAACTCCGGGGCGGCAAACCCGCCCAAACTTTGGTCTTTGCCCCAGAGCTGGTCATCCGCCATTCGACGGCTCCTCCCACTTAGCGTTCAGCGTTCAGCGTTCAGCGTTCAGCGTTCAGTCCTCGGCGATCGCGTTCAGCGGGGCGCGGGTGCAGTTTGACGCAGTGGGCGTGAGATTTCGTTCGCGTGACCTGTAGTCCCTTCGGCCTTCGGGGCATAAATCCTTTACACCACACTTCAAGACACGCCCATCGACGCGGTTTGCCTGCTGCGTTCGCCGGCCCGGCGGAAGGCGGCTCCGGCTACAACGATCATGGTGATCGTCACTGTCCCGATGATCACTGCGGCATCTATTGGTTCGCCCAGAATCCAGTGTGCAGCAAATATCGCCAGGAATGGGAGCAACAATTGCACTTGGCTCATCTTGGCAATCCCTCCCAACGCCAGACCCTTGTAGTAAAAGTAAAATCCGATGAATTGGCTGATCGCAGTGAGATAGATAAGACCTGCCCAAGCCTCCGCGGGAGCCGTCCCGATCCGCAGATCTACGTGAGAGGCGTAAACAACCAGCAACCCTAGCTCGAGGGGCAACACCGTCACTAGTGCCCAGCAGATGACCTGCCATCCACCCATCTCGCGAGCCAGCAAACCGCCTTCGGCATATCCATACGAACAAGCAATAAAGGCGGCGATTAAGAAGACGTCCGCCTGTTCAATCGAGTGAAAACCCGATCGATAAGCTGAGAAGAGGCCAATCAGGACAGTTCCGAGAACTGCCAAAACCCAAAAACCGCGAGAGACCGATTCAGGTCCACGAATAACCCCAAACACCGCAGTGGCCAAGGGCAGTATCGCGCCCAGCACTGATGCGTGGGTCGCGGGAACGTATTTCAGGGCGGTCGAGACCAGGATCGGAAAGACCACCACCATGCCGATCGCCGCGCCACCTAAGCGCACCAATTGTCTCTGGGTAGGAATCCGGCTCCGGCTCGCCAGCAAATAGATGAGCGCCGCAACTCCGGCTCCCGCGCCGCGAACCAGGGCGATGATCATCGGATCAAACGCGCGCAGGCTAAGCCGCGTCATTGGGAAAGTGAAGCTGAAACAGAGCACTCCGAGGGCGGTAAAAAACCAACTGCGCCACTCCGGAGCTTTTTCTTCGGCTAACGCCGGTGGAACCGCAGCAATGGAGATTGTTTTCACCGCCCGAACGTCTCCTAAAAACTTATACCAGAACAGATACAGTTTACTAAAAAATTAACCGGAACAGTTTGCATTCATCTCCAGCGAATGTCATCGATGGTGACGCCCATGCGCCCGCAGCAACCTGATCTGCCGATCCATCCACTGGCCGTTTCGCGGACCCGTTCTTCTCCTGCCTACCTGGCCTTGGCCAACTCCCTCGAGATCCAAGTCCAAGCCAACGTGTTCCGCCCCGGAGATCGGTTGCCATCCATTCGATCCCTCTGCGGGGATCACCGGCTGAGCATGGAGACCGTCCTGCACACCCTCCGCGTCCTCGAGGACCGGGGCCTGATCGAAGCCAGACCCAGAAGCGGATTCTATGTAAAGTTCAGAAACCGACTTCCGGAACCGTTGCCGCAACCGCTTCGTTTGGAAGCATCGCCAGTGGAAGTCAGCAAGCTACGTTACCAAGCATTCTCCATTGGAAATTCTAAAGGCGTAGTCCCATTGAGCATCGCCGTACCGTCTTCGGAAATACTTCCAGCCGCCAAACTTGGCCGTATGATCTCCGTGCTCGCCCGGTCAGACTCCAAAGAAGTCGTCCGGTATGCGGAACCAGCCGGTCATCAAAAACTGCGTACCCAGCTGGCACGTCGGTCAAGCGATTGGGGATGCCTGATGAAACCGGAAGACTTCATCATCACGAATGGCACGACCGAGGCGGTTGCCCTGGCTCTGAGAGCCGTCTGCCCGCCCAACTCTGCCGTGCTGGTCGAGTCACCGACTTACTACGGAATCCTCGAGATGGTCGAAAATTTAGGGTTGCGCGTGGTGGAACTTCCCACCGACGCCCGGACAGGAGTTTCTCCAGAGGACATCGAGCATGCGATCCAGTCGGTTCCGAGGATTGGCGCTTGCCTGCTGGTAACAAATTACTCCAACCCGCTCGGGTGCACCATGTCGCTCGAGAAGAAAAAGAGCTTGGTGACCATCTTGGCCAAGTATCAAGTGCCGCTGATCGAAGACGATATCTATGGCGACCTTTGTCCACCGGGCGATCGACGTCCCGTGACCGCCAAGACGTTCGATACCGAAGGTCTCGTTCTTCTCTGCGGTTCGTATTCCAAGACGCTGGCGCCCGGCTTGAGAGTGGGTTGGATTGCTCCGGGTCGTTTTCGAGATCAAATCCAGCAACTGAAAACCAATCAAACGTTGGCCTGTCCGACGATCACTCAATTGGCAATTGCAGAATTCCTGGAACATGGCTCCTACGACGCTCATCTCAGGAAGATCCGGACGTTCTTCGCCAACCAGTTGCAACTCTTCAGCAATGCGGTCTCCCGCTATTTCACCTCAGAGATCAGAGTTTCGCGACCCCAAGGAGGATTCGTTTTATGGCTGGAGTTTGCTTCGAAACTGGACACGACAAAACTTGCCGCCCGGGCTTTGAATGAACACGGAATTGCCATTGCCCCGGGGTGCATCTTCTCTGCCAACGGAAAGAATTTCCGTAACTGTATGCGCATCAGTTGTGGTCATCCATGGTCCGCCCAGATTGAGCAGGCGATCGAGATTCTAGGCCAATTGGCGCGAGAAGGGTGAGGGCACAGAGGAAGGAAGAGGGCACAGAGGGGAATTATTACCACAGAGGCACCGAGTTCGCGGAGTTACGCAGAAATCCAAAATACTGGAAATCCAAAACGACTTCGCTGGGAGAGAGAGTTATCGCCCGCCGCATGCTCCCCATTGACTCCACGGTCTCTTTCCGCGAGCATTTCCTGGCAAACTATGAGCTGGTACTATGGGGTTGACGGCCGACGTCAAGGACCTGTCGAAGAAACGGCCTTGGAAAGTCTGGAGCTCTCCGGCATCCTCGAATGGAGCACCCCAATTTGGCGCGAAGGTATGCCCGGATGGAAACCGTTTGGCGAAATCTTCCAACGCACCTCCGTCCGTTGTCACGAGTGCCAGCGGCAAGTCGACAAAGAACCAACCGTCCGTTACCGGGATTTGTATCTTTGCCCAAAATGCCGAACCTCGTTCTTCCAGAAAGTTCGCGAAGGATTGGCCACCGAAGAGACGGCTAAGTACGGTGGGTTCTGGATCCGATTTTGTGCCAGGTTGTTGGATAGCCTGTGCCTATTGGTAATTACATTTCCTTTATCCGTGATCAACCAGGTGATCATCTTTCGGTCGTACCCATTGACGGGGCCAAGGGCTGGGATTGAGAAGTTTGAAGACACCTCACACTTAGGGACCTTCCTAACCATCCAAGCGGCCTTTATGCTGGTCGGATTGATTCTGTCGTTCGTCTTTGAAGTTTTTTTCGTGGGACGTTTCGGCGGCACCCCGGGAAAACTTCTGCTCCAGATGCGGATCGTTCGTTCTGACTTTTCCCGCCTGACCTACGGTCGGGCGGCCATTCGTTTTTTTGGCAAGATGCTCAGCGATCTGACCATGTACATCGGTTACATCATGGTCGGTTTCGATCCCCAACGACGCGCCCTCCATGACCACATCGCAGACACCAGGGTGATCAAGCGCGAACCGCCTGAAAATCCAGTTCCCGGATGAAAATTTCCTTTCTTGGTCTTCAGCTTAAATGGCCGCGAATCTGAGTTGCCCACACTGCGGTGAACCGCTGCCGATCAGTCTGTTTGGCCCCGGCCAGCCTGGCCAGTGTCCGGCCTGCCGGTCGCAGGTAGCGGCCTATATTTTCCCTGAATTCTATCGGGAAACGTCCGTTGCTCCGGCGATCCAGCTCGCCCAGGAGCAAGAAGCCGTTTGTTATTTTCACGCTCGCTATCGAGCGACAACTCCCTGCGACTATTGCGGCCGGTTTCTCTGCCAAGCCTGCGCCATCATGGTGGGCCACCGGCCGCTCTGCGCAGAGTGCCTTTCTCAATTGAGAAAACTCAGGGATGAGACCGGGCTGGTGCAGTACGCTGCACTTTTTGACAACGTCGCGCTGTTCCTGGTGGCCGCTCCGGTGCTAACGGTATTCTTCTCGTTTTTCACAATTTTTTCCGCCCCGGTTTCGTTATTTCTATCCTTTTACTACTGGCCGAGACAATGGAACCTGCTGCCTCGGTCTCGTCTCCGCTTCGTGATCGCTATCCTGTTGTCCCTATTGCTGATCGCCGCCTGGGCGTTAGCAATCTACTACCTTGCGACCTTTCGAAAATAGCCAGCCGAAAACGCGAAAACCTACGCGATGTCCTATCTCAAAATATCCGACGGCGGGCTGCTAATGACTGTAATACCGGGCCTCAGGACGAAGCTTTATATCGGGACTGATCACCTTCTTTTGGTCGAACAGTTGATCTTGGTCGAACGCTACA
Source organism: uncultured Verrucomicrobiae bacterium (assembly GCA_963808535.1). GTDB lineage: Bacteria > Verrucomicrobiota > Verrucomicrobiia > Chthoniobacterales > JAFAMB01 > JAFAMB01. The sequence goes on from CAWEGF010000012.1 coordinate 155,140, forward strand.
AGCGATTTTACTTCCGTGACATTGAAGTGATTACCGCAACCCCAAGCGCGCGCTGGATTGTTTTTGGCGTGCTCTGGGCCTTTCTCTCTCTCCTGGCTGCTCTCTCGTTCTTCATCCAGCAGCCGTTCGTGATCGGAGCAGGTATCTTCTTCACCTCCCTGTTCGGCTTTGCTTTTGTTCATAACATGATCTTGGGCCCGACTTGCATCGTCCGGGTTGAAACGGCCGTTCAGAGCCATCGGGTTGCGCCCTTGGAAAGAATTCGCGAGTTTCGCCAAAGGATGGAAACTATCGAGTCGCTAATCCGGCAATCCCAGTTACCCATCGCGCCTTACCTCAACCCGCCTTGAATTCCTAATTTCCAACCGCAGAATGGAACTCACTTTTCAAAGATGTTTGGTTCATGTGGATCGGCAAGCCGTCGCTCGTTGTCCGGAATGCGCCAACTACTTTTGCCGGGAATGCATCACCGAGCATGAAGGCAAATTCTTGTGTTCCAACTGCCTTGGGAGGACGACCAGCTCGAGCGTTTCGACCCACCGGACCGCCGGTTGGCTGATGGCCGCCTTCGCGGCGATCGGTGGGCTGGCCGTCGCCTGGACCTTCTTTTACCTCATTGGACGGCTTCTGATTCTGATCCCGTCGAATCTCCATGATCTCAGCTATCTCAAGCACCTCGGGTAGCGGGCACACCGAACGCCAAATCTCATGAAACCCGACCGGACAGCGCTGGCTCTGATCGAGGAAGCCATTCAGCTGCTTCGCGCCTCTCCGGCCGTGGTTTTCGCGCTTTACAGCGCTGGCACCGTCCCTTTCATGCTGGCCCTTTTCAATTTCTGCGCCGCAATGAGCTACGGCCGTCATGCTGCCGAAAACTGTGCCTCCTCCGCTATCGTTCTGGCCCTGACTTACTCCTGGATGAAGGGTCTCCAGGCGTTCTGCTGCCGGGAACTGGTCCGCGTTTATACGGGCAACATTAACCACTGGTGGAAACCGACTGCCATGCTGGCGATCTGGAGCCGGCAAATCACTTTTCAGCCGTTCGGCTTTTTTATCAAACCGCTCGCCTGGCTCCTCATTTTCCCGGTCGCTTACGTCTCCGCTTTTTTTCAAAACTTGACGGTTCTTGGCGGAGCGGAGGCCAACGACATTAGAAAAAGTTGGGAACTCGCCCGCCTCTGGCCCAAACAAAGCCACGCCGTGTATGGTCTCTTGTCACTATTAGCTCTGCTGGTTTTCTTAGATCTGTACGCGATCATTTTTTCGATCCCGTTTGCTTTGAAGCTCTTACTTGGTATCGAGAGTTTTCTCACCCGTACCTATACTTGGGCCTTCTCCCCGGTCCTCCTGATCGCCATCGCGGCCGTGGCCTATTTTTTGATCGACCTGCTGGCCAAGGCAATCGAGGTCATCCGCTGTTGCGACGGGGAGTCCCTGGCCACGGGTGCGGATTTGCTGCGCCGGTTGGCCGCCCTGCAAACCGATAAGCTAAGCCCCTCCGCTTGGCCTCGAGAAAAAAGCAGCGCCCCGGGAATGCTCCGCTTGCTCTGCCTTCCATTACTCAACGTAACCCTTTTCGCCGTGGGGATCAGTCCCACCGAAACGCGGGCCGCCCAGAGTATACACCTCGATCAACCGCTCACTCAACCGGCCCTGGATCGACAGATCGAAAGGGTTTTGCAAAACCCGGAGTATAGTTGGCGCGAACCCTCGGTGCCCACACCCTCTCCGAAAAAAAATTCGATCTTCGAACAATGGATGGGATCGATCCGCAAAACGCTGATCTCCTTGGGACACTGGGTTAGCCTTCTCTTAAAAGCGATCCTCAAGCCTTTCGATCTTAGAGCTCCCGGGGAGCCATCAACGTCCCCAATTATGTCCCACCTTTCCGGATTGCTGAATGCGATTGGTTATCTGCTCTGGATGGCGTTGGCCGGAATCTTGATTCTTTTGCTGGTTCGGATCGTGAAATTGAGAACTGCGAAACTCCCCCCATCGATCCTGCCGGCGCAGACACCGGACCTCACCGACGAAGGGATCAATGCTAACCAAATGCCGGACCATGAATGGTATGCGCTGGCGCGCGAGAAGATGGCCGGCGGTGATTTCCGCCAGGCGCAACGCGCTCTGTTCCTGGCCATTCTTTCCTATCTCGGTGCTCACCATTTTATTTCCGTCGAACGCTGGAAATCTAATACCGACTACGAAAAAGAGCTCGGACGAAAAGCCAAACATCTCTCCGGATTACCCGCCCTGTTCGCACAAAGCCGCCTCGGATTTGAACGTTGCTGGTACGGCGCGAATAGTGTGACCTCCGAAGAGCTGGAAATTTATCATCGCCTCTACCAAAGGATCAAAGATGCAGCCGCGTAAAATCGCCGGGGCGGCCGCCTGGATCGTTTTGATCGGCGGCTTCTCGGCCCTGTTCTTTTTTGGATTGCAGATGTTCAGGATACGCCTGGAGACCGGTGACAGTTACCCGGAGTATTCCACTTATCGAGCTGACCCCAAAGGATTGAAAGCATTCTATGCAAGCCTGCAGGCCACGGACCAGATCCAGGTCAGTCGCCGGTTGCAGACCTCGAAGATTCTTCCGTCGGGGGAAAACCAGCTTCTGGTGGTGGCCGGTCTCCGAGCAACTCAACAAATCGTTTCAGACGAGGATTCTCAGCTGTTCGATCATTGGTTAGCCACGGGTGGTCGTTTGCTCATCGCTGTTAGTCCGGAACCGAGTCAACCCCTCAAAACTTCGCCATCTTCGCCTACTACCCGGGAGGATAAGAGCAACCTCTCCTCCGTCCCGTGGCAAATCTTCGTCCGGCGCTGGGGCGCCGAAATCGCGCCGCTCAGCGACATTAGCTCAGCCACCGCCACCTCAACTTTGTTCGGACTTATCCCGCGATGGCTTGGGCGCAATTTCTTTGATCGCTTAACCCCAGAGTGGCAGGTCATTGCCGTGCAAGGCGGCAAAGACGTGATCGTCGAACGAGCGTTCGGGCGGGGGTCGATTGTCCTGCTTGCCGATTCGTATCCGTTAAGCAATGAGGCGCTGGCCACAGACCGGAACACCGGTTTTCTTCTTTGGTTGATTGATAATCGCCGCGGCGTGCTCTTTGATGAAACACATCTGGGACTCACCGAACACCCGGGGATCATGACCCTGGCCAACCGCTTTGGCTTGCAAGGAACCCTCTTTAGCTTTGTGGCCGTGCTATTACTTTTTATCTGGAAATGTCAGTACACGCTAGTTCCCAGAGCAAAACTCGATCGAAATAGCTTGATCGTTTCAGGCAATAGTTCGGATCAAGCTTTTCTTAATCTTTTGCCACGCGCCGTGCCTTCTAGAGATTTGCTCAAGGTTTGTATCAGCACCTGGCTCAAGACGGGTCGACCGACTCCCGCGCAGCTGGCGATCCTGGAAGGATTTCGCTCGAACACCGGTGCAGTAAAACCGATTCTGGAAAGATATAACCGGCTAACCGCTCTCCTGAACGAGAAAGTATGAATCAAGCGTTAGATGAGCTAAACGAAGTACTAGCTAGGACCCGCGCCCAGGTAGCAAAAGTGGTGATTGGCCAGACGCTACCAATTGACCTTTCATTGATTGCGATACTCACCAATCAACACGCTTTGGTCGAGGGAGTTCCCGGAGTGGCGAAAACTTTATTGGTTAAAACCCTGGCGTACATCTTAGGAACCCAATTTAATCGTATTCAATTCACTCCTGATCTGATGCCGTCCGACATTATCGGAACCAGCATCTTCAACTTGCAAACGAACGAATTTAATTTTGTCCCCGGGCCAGTCTTTACCACCTTCCTGATTGCCGACGAAATCAATCGCGCTCCGAGTAAAACCCAATCTGCGCTCCTCCAGGCCATGCAGGAACGCCAAGTAAGCGTCGATCGCACCACCTACGACCTATCCCAGAACTTCACGGTTTTCGCGACGCAAAATCCCATCGAGTATGAAGGTACTTATCCATTGCCGGAAGCGCAAAAGGACCGGTTCATGCTGAAGATCCGGATGGATGTGCCGAATCGGGAGGAAGAACTCGATCTGGCGGAGCGCATGCTGGGCGACAATGCTCCCGAGTCCGTTTTGAACCGGGGCCAAGTCGAAACGGTGGTTAGTGAGACCAATCTGCCCCGGCTCCGGGCCGCTCTGAAGGAGGTTCTCGTCAAACCTGAATTGTTAGCCTATCTGGTGGATGTCGTCCGAGAAACCAGGAGACACGACAGCGTCCTGGTTGGCGCTGGGCCACGGGCCACTCAAGCGCTTCTCTTGGCTAGCCGCGCCCACGCCGCGTTGAACGGTCGCGACTACGTTACTCCGGATGATGTTCGTTTGTTAGTGCAGCCGATTTTGGAACATCGGGTAGTTTTGCGCCCGGAGTTCGAAATTGAAGGAACGGAAATCGTGACCATCGTGCGCCAAATCCTCGAGAAAATTCCTGTTCCCAGATGATCGCGCCCCGCTTCCGTCTGGTTCTAATGATGTTCCTGGTGGCGGTTCCCCTCGCGACCGCCGGAGGTCTAAATCGCAGCCTGACAGCGACGGCCTTCTTGCTGATCAGCTTCGCCCTCATCGTGGCCCTCGGCGATCTCACTCTCGGATTAGGTTGCTACCAAAACTTACAGTTTTCCATTGCCGAATCTTGCCGCGGGATCTTGGGCGACCGCCTTGAACTGGAGGTCCGAGCGCAATATTCTGTCCGGCATAATGATTCCCTACGCCTGGCCCTCCCTTTTCCGGAAGGACTCTACCCTGAACAGGAATACCTAACTATTCCGGTCCTCCGGACGTCATCCGAAGCGGTGATACGCATTCCTTTCCGAGGTAGCGCGCGTGGATCCTTCCACCTGCACAGCCTTTATTTTGATTGGCATTCCCCTCTGGGCTTCTGGATTTTTCGCAACCATCGGTCGGTTCATTGTGAAGTTCGCATCTATCCAAACCTGAGAATCGAAGGAAAACAAATCGCGCACTTTCTGACCCGTGGTGCCATCGGGATGCACGCTCAGGCACAAATCGGCAGAGGACGCGAATTTGAGAAATTGCGGGAGTACGAGCGAGGGGACAGCTTCGACGAGATCAACTGGAAGGCCACGGCCAAAAGACGGTTTCCGGTGACGAAAGTTTTCCAATTGGAGCGCGCCAAGGAAATCTACCTGGCCCTCGACACTTCTCGACTCAGCGCCCGTCGGCTTCCAGAGACGGCTAACCCGCGAATTTCCCAGCAAATGATCTCCCATCTGGACCGCGCGATCTCCGCGGCGCTGCTCTTTGGCGTCACCGCTCAGCAGCAAGGCGACCGGTTCGGACTCCTTTCTTTTTCGGATAAGGTCAATCACCTGTTGAGAGCTCGCACCGGTGCGGCTCACTTTAATGTCTGTCGTGACCTGGCCATTTCCCTGGCCTCGCAGCCGGTCTCACCCGACTTCGCCGATATTGCCGCTACTCTGAAGCACCGCATCAAGCGGCGTTCCCTCTTGGTTTTTTTGACCTCACTGGATGATCCGGTGGTCGCGGAAGATTTCGTCAGTGCCGTTGAGCTTTTATCCAGACAACATCTGATCCTGGCGGTGATGATCGCCCCCCTCAATGTCCGACCACTATTTAGTGAGGGGATCATCGAGGATCCCGACGAAATTTACCGCCACCTCGCCGGACATTTGAGCTGGTCAAAGCTGCAAAATCTCCAGCGAGTACTAGCTCGCAAAGGGGTTCAATTTCATGTGGTACCGAATCATCAGCTGGGACTGCGCCTGGTTAGCTACTATATGGATTTGAAACGGCGACAAACGTTATGATCGTCGATTTGAAGAAGTTCATTGAACGCGAGCGATCGACTTGGGAAGAGTTGGATAAAATTCTCCAACGAATCGAAAATGAGGCCCTCCTGCACCTGACTCTCGAAGAGGTTCAACGCCTCCACTATTTGTACGAGCGCACCGGGGCCGGTTTGATCAAGATCACTACTTTCGCGGCGGAACCTAACTTGGTACATTCCCTGGAGTCTTTACTCACCCGCGCCTATGCCGAGTTGCAGACCGGTCGTTCCAAAACGGGTAAGCGATCTCTCTCCCGCTGGCTTTTTTGCACCTTTCCCCAGACGTTTCGCCAGCATTTCCGGTACTTTTTGACCGCGCTTCTGCTCACCATCTTTGGTGGGCTGTTCGGTGGCGTCGCGGTAGCGTTCGATCCGGATGCCAAGGCAGCGATCGCTCCATTTCCGCATCTCCTGCAGAATCCGGCCGAACGGGTGAAGGAAGAGGAAAGCAAAATGAACCCGACGTTAAGCGGGTCGAAGAGCCGGTTTTCGGCGACTCTGATTACCAATAACACCCAGGTATCGATCCTGGCGTTAGCATTCGGAGTGACCTGGGGAATCGGGACCTTGATCCTGTTATTTTATAACGGAGTCGTTCTGGGAGCAGTCATCTTCGACTATGTTCACGCCGGCCAATCAGTCTTTCTGATGGGATGGCTATTGCCCCACGGCGTGGTGGAAATCCCAGCGGTCCTGATTGCTGGGCAGGCAGGTCTTCTTCTCGGTCAGGCGCTGATCGGTTGGAATTCCAACGAGAACGTCCACCAGCGTCTTCGGACGGTCACCGGATCACTGGTTACTCTCATCTCGGGCGCCGCGCTCCTCTTGATTTGGGCCGGACTAGTAGAAGCATTTTTCTCGCAGTACCACGAGCCGATCTTGCCCTATCAATTTAAAATTGCTTTCGGCCTGGTCGAACTGACAGTGCTTCTGGCCTTCCTTTTCCGTCGAGAGAAGGGAGGAGATAAGCGGGAAAATTAAGAACGGAATATTTAACCACAGATTTCACAGATTAGGAAAATGGGTTGGGCCATTGGGCGGATGGCACGATGGGCGAAAAGAGGCTCGTCTCATGTTGCGTCGTTGGGGAAATTTCTAACCGAATTGCCGATAGGAGCGTGTTACGCCGGCAAACCGTCACCCGCCCCAACGCCAAACCCCATTTTCTTAATCTGTGTAATCGGTGAAATCTGTGGTTAAATTTCCCCCTCTCTTTTGGTGCTAACGTCTATGCGGTCGAATACGCAAATCATTCGCACCCCGGAAGGGATTAGCTTTACTCAACGGCTGGCCGGTCCGGTGACTCGTTTCCTCGCCTTTGCCATTGACTTGGCAGCCATCACCGTTATCTCTGGCTTGGTCTCGCAGGTTCTGCTCCTGACCGCGATTGTTAATTCTGACTTCGCCCTGGCAGCTCGAACCATCTGTTATTTTGTCGTTACGATCGGTTATTCCATTCTTCTCGAGTGGCACTGGCGCGGCCAAACACTGGGAAAACGGGTCCTGAAAATTCGGGTCGTCGATGCCGAAGGATTCCGGCTCCGACCCTCGCAAATTGTAATTAGAAACCTTTTGCGAGTGGTTGATCTTTTGCCGGCTTTCTACGCGGTCGGCGGCATCTGTTGCGCGCTTTCTCCCAAGTACCAGCGCCTGGGCGATTTTGCCGCCAACACCGTAGTCATCTACGCCGCCTCTGAGAAAATCCCCGACCTCGAATTGCTCTTCAGCGGGACTTATAACTCCTTGCGAAATCATCCTCATCTCGCCGCCCAATTAAGAAAGTCGATTTCGCCCGCGGAAGCTCGCATCGCTCTGGAAGCGGTCGCCCGCCGAGCCGAACTCCATCCAAGTTCCCGCCTCGAACTTTATCGCCAAGTCGCCGAACATCTCCGTGCCCTCGTCGCTTTCCCTGAAGAAACTCTTGAGGGTATGACCGACGAACAATACGTCCGCAACATCGTCGACCTTATTTACCGCCCAACCCCCTGACCGTTCAACGTTCGGCGTTCAACGTTCAACGTTCCGCCCTAACTTCGCGGAACGGTGAACGCCAAACGATGAACGGTGAACGCTCTCTACTTATGTTCTGCTTTGTATTCGTCCACGGCTTTTTGGATCGCCGCACAAGCCGCCTCGGGCGTGAGCGTTCCTAAGACCAGTGAATCCTGCGCTTGGAAAAAGGCGTTTACCAATTCCTGTGGTAACGCCTGGTCAGTCGGCAAATAGAGCTGCACTCCTCCTTGCAACCACTTCACCATGGTGGTCGTGATGGGGTGATCTGCACTGGGAAGGGCTCCGATCACCGCGCTGGGAGAACCAAACTCCGAAATGTGTTTCTTGGCCACTTCCGGGGTGGTTATAAAAGAAGCAAACAGGAGGGCGGCCTTTTGTTGGTCGGGTTTTGATTTGGTCCAAAACTGAAGCTGCTCTTGAAACCCAGAAACTCTGACTGGTTTCTGATCCGACGGCGCAATGATCGGAATGTAATTATTGGGGTCTTCATGCGAGGCAATGATGTTCTGATC